>CAZAER010000002.1:0-325283 GCA_964484195.1 uncultured Bdellovibrionales bacterium
CAAAGATCTCCTATCCGGCCGGCCCGTTGCAGGGATCGATGGCCGGACGGTTACACACATGCAGAACGAAGCAGCCCGCCTCTTGGAACGACTCGCTAACAAGCAGCCCGCGCTGTCGCCCGATCCGGTGCCCGCAGACCTACTTACCGCACTCTGGTCGCGTGTCGGTGTACGTCCTCCGCAGATCTTCAGCGACTTGCTGCGTTCGTATTCTTGGCCGAACGAGATGCGCCTTGGATTTGTTGAGATGTACGGGCGTGAGCCTGGCGCTGTTGTCGGGTGGGAAGAGCAACTTCGTCGTGATGAAGCGTTATCAGCGGGTTTGCTGCGCGCCGCCTTCCTACCGTTCGGTCGTCCGCTCTCCGGTTCGTACGACGTCGTTTGTTTCGATACGTCGCGTCGGCGCGGCAACGATTGCCCGATCGTGCAAGTCGATCACGAGTCGGTGTTGCTTCGCGATTCTCCTCGCGTCAGCGTGGAGCTCCACCCGTCGACTCGCAGTTGGGTGGAAGCGAACGCCTAGTAGCCGTGTCCAATCCAAGATAGCCGCAGGGGTCGCGACGAGCGCCGCGACTCGGCGGCTTTACTTCCACCAAGGCGTCTCACGCGGCACGAGACAATCCACCAAGGCAAGGTGAGCGTTTTGGAGCAGGGTGCCTTTGCCGCGCACGAACAGGCGAAGCGTCGCATCGCCTTCGGTCGGGAGGGTTTGCCAAATGGTGAAGCCACGCTCTTGCAGCCGCGCGCGAACTTCCTTCTGCACCTTGGTGCTGGAAGCAGGATCGCGGATGCCCAAGTCTGCAAACTTCTGCACGTCGCTGTGGGAGATCGGGATGCGGAACCACGCACCCTGCGGTGCGTGCCGTCGCCTGACCTCTCTCTCTAGGTCGTCAACGACATTGCTAACCAACTTCGCGAGTTGTTCCCGTTGTTCTTGCGGGGCCTTGAAGGCCTCCCGAATTCCGGCAATGACGAGCTTGGCGCTTTGCATGGGTTACACCTGAATGAAGCGAACGTTTCTCTACCTAGATGGGCGGACCGAGACCCCCGCGCGTTGTGCGTGGATCTTGAAGACCTCGCCGAAGGCGTTCAGTCGACGATGATCAAGATCGTTTTGCACTGTCGCCTTGGGGAATTGCCGCTTGTCTGCGAGCAAGTCGTAGAACCGAGAGCGTTCTGGCTCGGACAGCCGATGCACAATCCCGGCGCCTACTGCTTTCAACTCCTCCAGCTCACTCTGTGAGAAGCGCGACCCAAAACTAAGAGTGACTCCACTCGTGGAGTTCCTCACATCGAGTGTTTCTTGGCTCTCCAGGTGACGGCTCACAAGCTGGTTCATGTGATCGAGTCCAGCCTGTGCTGTCGAGATGCTAGAAAAGTCGTAGGCGTTTGACATGATGGTTGCTGCTCCGTCCCGCTACCCGAAGTAGGCAGAGGGCGTCATTTCGATTGTGCGTGCCGTCAAGCTCAAGCCGCTTTGCTGCAAAGTTTGCATGGCAGCAAATACGCCGAGCTTCGAAGGGATGACGAGCTCGAGGTGGGCGCTGCTTGGGTCGATGAAAATCGCGATCGCGTCGCTATGGCGGTCAGTCGTCAACGCATGCGCGAGACCAAGCAAATCGTCGCGCGTCGGCTGCCGACCTTCGAAGGTGTCGACGCTACTTTGGGAATACTTCCAAACTTGGTCGCCGGGGCCAGCGCCAAAGTAGTGACTCTTCTTGGGTCGCGGATTCTGGGCGTCCTGGATGGCGAAGACTGCTTCGTCCTTGCTGAGCCCTTTGCTAACGAATTCGGCCGCGCGCGCCTGGTCGAGGTTCATTCCGCCGGTGATGCCGTTCGCTGCACTCATAGTCCCCCCTGCCGTCTGATCTGAGTCGTCCAGCCAACACTCGCGCGTCGAAACTTGTCGAAGGAGGATGTCACCTGGCGAACGCAACGGACCACGCTGCCTCGGACGTCTACTTTAGCGACGACTTGGGTGACCCGAATCATCGGCATCTCGTTTTGTTGTCGTTCCATCGCCGCTCCAACAGGTTCAGCCGTAGAAGGTCTCGAAGCCCACGTGAACGAGTTTCCCTTGCACCAGCTCGATGTGGCCGCCGAGCTTGATTTGACCGAGCTGCAAGGCCGTTCTGTTGGTGTCGAAGTGAAGATCTACGAGCTCCGCGCCCTTCGGGACTCGGTCAGCGAAAATCTCGACGTTGATCCCTTCCAACTGACCCGATCCGAGATCGCGAAACGAGACGCCCTTGTAAGCTTTTCCCTCTTCCAAGCCGGTGAGCCTTACGATCAAGGTAGCCCGGTCGACCTTGTTGCCTCCTTGCATGTACCCAGCAAGAAGCTTCTGAGCGTCGAGGATGACGCCTGGCTGCGGGTTTGCGACCACCAGCTCAGCTTCGAGGACGCGCTGCGTTCCATCGGTTCGAATTGATACGCGTGGCTGCGAAGCCTCGATCCCGGTGGGTGCGCTACCGGCTGGTCCTAGTTGGTTCGTCTTTACGCCGTCAGCGCCGCTCATGGGGTCCTCATCAAAGCAAGCACGCACACCGTCCCAATCGACGTGTGTGTCCCGTCTAATGTCGGCGCCCGTTACTGTTTGTTGCGCGTACTTTTCGCGCACCTCCGGCCCGCCACCGCCGATAAACACCAAGAAGCTCGAACATTGGCTGACGTGTACGCGACCGGCACGTGAGCGCAGCTCGAAGGGGAATCCATGTTTACGCATCTGCAGACGCGCATTTCTCCCGGAACCGACCACGTGTCCTCCCACAACGTGTCCGCGAAAGCGGTCGAGTCAGCCCGCCAGTCCCAATCACCGGGCATCGAGCGTCTCAAACGCGTGATGGCGAACTTCAGCGAGCGGCACGGTGGCGCCGACCAGACCGTGCCGGCGGTAGCCTGCTATCGCGATCGCATCGCGCTGGCTGTGGTCAACGTCGACTACGCCTATGGAGAAGGCGGGATTGACCTCACGCGCCGCCCCGACAAAGGTGTGTCGGTGTCTGCTGGCTGTGCCGCGAGCAAGCGTCAATTCGGAGTGCTGAAGGAAGAGTTCGACATCCCAGCCTCCGAATTACCGGCGCTGGTCAGTTACGTCGAGGGATTGGCTCGCGAGTGGGCGAAGCTGCCTGGTCACGAGAACGGGCTGATGACCCAGATCGCTATGCTCAAGCGGTGGGCTAGCTAGAGCGACTAGCGGCATAGCGGCTGCTTCGATGCAACGCCGACGCTTCTCGGTTACGCTTCCCATCAATGCCTCTACATCTGCGGCTCGTCGCGTGCTTGTCGATGTCGTTGTTGGTGCGTTGCGGTGGCTCTGATCACGTTCCGTCAGACGATTCCGACGGGGACGACACCAGTCTGCCGCGGACCGAGGAAACGCTAGAGACACTGGAAGACACCAGCGTCGCTCCGCATTTGCCGGACGCTTTTGCGGACAGCATCAGCGTGACGAACGCCGCGCACGGTCAGGTCTACGTCGACGGTAGGGTCGCGCCTCCGTCCATCACCTATCTGCCGGGCAGCAACTACTTTGGTGCTGACAGCTTCACGGTCCTCTCGCTCGGGGTCGAAGGTCTGCCGACTGCGCGGCACGTCGTGAACGTCGTCGTTCAGCCGGTCGATGACCTTCCTGTCGGACTACCGATCGCGACCGTCGAGACCCTCGAAGATACTCCATCGGTGACGTTCGACGTCGACGGCTTCGATGTCGACGACACGTCGTGGAGCATCGTCGTCACGCAAGCGCCGTCGCATGGCAGCGTCAATCTCGTGGCCGAGCTCATCGGGCGGCAGACCGTCGCCTACGTTCCGGCGTTGGACTTCTTCGGGACCGATAACCTGACGTTCGTCATCCGCAATGCAGGCGGTGACTCGCAGGCCGAAACAATCACCTTCGATGTCGCGCCGGTGAATGACGCTCCCGTCATCGTGGGGCAGGCGCCTGTCGAAGTCGACGAAGACGCCAGCGTGCTCATCACTGCCAGCGCAGAAGATGTCGAAGACGGAACGGCGACCGTGACCATCGCCAATGCACCCTCGCATGGCAGCATCGTCGACAACGGCAACGGCACGTGGACGTACTCGCCCAGCGGCGACTTCAACGGCAGCGACAATCTTTCGGTCACCGCCATGGATACCAACGGTGCACCGTCCGCCGCGCGCGTCATCGACATCGTCGTTCACCCGGTCAACGACGGCCCCAGCGCTTCGGCACCACAGCCGCTCGTCACCGTCGAAGACACGACGTCGCAAACCTTCACCTTCAGCGGCAGTGACATCGATGGCGACGAACTCACTGTCGCTATCACCACGGCGCCGGCACATGGCATTCTCAGCACTCCTCTATCGTGGACGTCACCCGTCAGCATTACCTACACACCGGACGCCGACTACAACGGCCCGGATGCCGTAGGATTCACCATCTCCGATGGCGTGGAGACTACCGTAGAGGCGGCGCTCGCCATCACCATCACCGCCGTCAACGATGCGCCAACGGGCGCGATAGGCCCCGCACTGGTTGTCGCCTATCGCGGACTAGTGAGCGCGCCTTTCGCGTTGACCGGAAGCGACGTCGACAGCACTCCGACGTTCGCTGTCGACACCGTTCCGACCAAAGGTACTCTGACCGCGCTCACTGGAAGCATCGGCAGCGACGTTCGCTTCCAAGCAAGCTCTTCGGTGAAAGGAGCCGACAGCTTCGACTTCGTCATCACCGACGGCGAGCTTGCGACGGCCCCAGTCACGGTGCCGATTCAGATCGACTGGTGTGGTGACGGCGTCATCAACAACGACGAGATCTGTGACGGCAGCGCCGTTCGCGTCGGCGTCACCTTGCCGACGGGCACCATCTGCAAAGGCGCCCCGCCGGCAACGTGCATCGCGAACGACACCTGTCAGCTCGCTGATTGCTCACCGAACTACTACGCGAGCTCCGGCAAAGACGGAGCGTTCGTCGCGCCTGCAGGAGTGTCGACCCTAGCGCCAGGCACGTATCACTTCACGACCATCACCATCCCCGCGGGCGCGACGGTGAAGACGAACGGGAATGGTGAGCTCGACTTACGCGCCACAGGAGACGTGGTCATCGCAGGAACGCTCAATGTCAGTGGCGGCGATGGTCAGCATGGCCAAGCTACACAGCCGGCGCCGAACAGTTGTGGAGGCAGTGGCGGCAACACCGGTGAATTCGACGGACAGGCGAGCGGCCGCGACTTCAATGACCGCGGTGGCTTCGGAGGTGTGGGAGGCGGTGGAGGCGGTATCGGCAGCGATCCAGCTTGGACGTCCGCTGAAGCGGGCCAAGCGGCAAATCACGAAAATTCTAGCTACGCGCGCATCACCGACTACGGAGGTGGCGCCGGCGCCATCTTCTATGGCGGAGGTGGCGGTGGTGTAGCCGGTGGCGGAGGCGCAGGAATCAATGGGTCTAGCTTCGGCCAGTCGGGCGGTTCGGGAGGTGGTCCCGGAGGCGGCGCGGGAGGCCTGGCAAATCAAGGAGGCACACCGGCGAGAGGGGGCTCTGGCGGACAAGCATCCGGAGGCTATGCCGGCGTCAACGGTGGCAACGCGCTCAATCTCTCCGTTGGCGCGGCTGGCGGCGGCGGATCCATCGGCGCGTCCGCTGCAGCGGATCTAGCCATCACCGACGCCACATTCTACGCCGGGTCGAGTGGAGGTGGCGGCGGAAACTCTGGTTTCGGAAGATCGTGTGGCGGCGGCGGTGGTGGTGGTGGCGGCGCGGTACGCGTCACCAGCGCGACGCAAGTCACCGTCAGCGGCGCTGTGCGCGCCGACGGCGGCAAGGGAGGCAACTCGACAGGGGTCGGTTCGGGCGGCGGCGCCGGCGGTGGCTCTGGGGGACTCATCTACATCCAGAGCCCCAAGCTCACGGTCACAGGTACGGTCTCCGCAGGTGGCGGTAGTGGTGGCAGTGGTAGCTCAGCGGGCGGTGCTGGAGGGCTGGGTCGCGTCCGACTGTCCGTTGACCTCGCGCAGTGCACGCTCGCCGGCAGCACCTTTGTGCCAGCGCTGCTCAGCGGCTGCGGCGCTACAAGCGTGGCCGAGCGGCCATACATCGCTGCGTTTCCGAACTAGGCCGTGTCGCCCACGCAACGCCGCGTAGCTAGCGGTTGCCAACCACACCGACATAGCGCACAAGTCTGCACCAACCCGCAGTTGTTTCGAAGCATTTCCAAGGGACGCATTGACGTAAGGAGGCTTCGATGTCGCGAGCTCTGCTCTTGTGCACCGTTCTGTTTGCCGCGTGCACTGGGCCGTCGGGTAACTCAGGCCAGGTCGGGGAGCGGGGCGAGTCTGGCGAACGCGGAGAAGCTGGGCCGCAGGGAGCTCCCGGGGTGCCGTGCGCTGGTTGTGTTGACGCCGCGAGTCTCGCCACCAACGCTGTGGGCGCGATAGCGGTCGTCGATGGCAGCATCGGCTCAGTCGATGTCGACACCGCGCAGATCCAGCAACGCGTGAGCGGAACCTGCGGCACCAATCAGGGCATGATCGGCATCGACGTCGCTGGTGGAGTCAGCTGCACCAGCGCCCTAGCATCAGCTTGGACCTCGGTTCACGCAGCAGACTTCCAAAGCACACCCGGGAGCGAGTGGAGCTTCACAACGGTGGCGGCTTGCGGCGCCGCGACCATCCTCGGTGGCTACAACCTGCTCGGGTCCAACGATAGCGTTCAGCTCACTCTCGCTGGCTTGCCTGTGCATACCGATCTGCGTCTCGTCGCCGACATCTACTATCTCGATAGCTGGGACTCGGGCGCTACTCCCGATCTCTTTCAGATCGCGATCGATGGGCGGGTCGTCGCCTCCGAATTGCCGGCTGCTCAGGGACGCGTCAACCTGTGCGGCGACGGCGGCTACCTCGATTGGATCAAGCGCATCGACCTCGTCATGCTCCACGTGGAGACGACAGCGACGATCGATTTTAGCGGCACCTTGAATGAGCTGCGCAGCAACGAGTCTTGGGGCCTCGATGACGTGCGCGTGTTCGTGCGCTGACGAACCATGAGCATGTTGCGTGCTCTAACCCCGGCTGTTGCACCGCGAAGCTCGACGGCCCGAAAGTCCTCGTCTAGTCGAACGGCACGGTCTGGGTGCGCTCGCCGTAAGACGGCGTTGAGCGCGTGAGGTGCGCCGAATCTACGTTCACCGCATCGATGCGGCGCTCGGTATGACGATCGTTGCGCAGCTCCGCGCGCGTCGCTACGCTCGGTATTCGCGACGCATTAAACGGGTTATGCCGAAATCAACGTCGCGTGAGACGTTTATAAAGACATTGGCCGATCTCGAAATGCGACGCACTTCGAACGCGGATGACAGCGTCAATAGTGCGAACCCAGCTGGTCCCTTATGGCGGACAGGCGCGACTCCTGATAGACCTTCCGTCGTTGCAAACGGGCACTCGCCACCACATTTGGGACTCGAACGCTCGCTTTGTGCGCCGGAGTAGGAACGGATGGCACGCTTTCGGATCGACGACGCCGTTACACCATCGGCGGTTGCCGGCTGGTCTAACATCAATCTCGGCCAGGACGGCGACGCCTCAGCTCGTGAACGTGAGCTCGCTGGACGGGCGTTTACCGACGTTCTTCAGTGCGACCACGTGTTGGTCCTTGCTGGACTAGGAACATCCCTCTGCATCGAGAAGGACACCGACTCCTCACTGTTTCCGACAATGGGGCGCCTCTGGGATTTGGCTGAGGCCGCCGCAGGCAAAGACGAGTTCGCAAAGGTTCGCGTCGCAGTCGGCCTCGGCGAGCAAAGGGACATCGAAGACCTGCTCTCTAGGTGCCAAATGCACCTCACGTTGCGTCCCTCAGCTGCAGGCGACAAACCGGACATCGGCGCGTTTGTAACCAAGGCCGAGGAGATCATCCGGTCCGAGTGTAGCCACCCTTTGACCGCTGGCGCGACGGCTGTGCACGAAGATTTCTTGAGGCGTCTTGTGCAGCGCCATCCGAGACAAAGCAGGACCAATCTGTTCACGACGAACTACGACCTGTGCTTCGAGACCGCCGCCGCAGCGATCGGATTGCCCCTGATCGATGGCTTCACTTTTACCGTACCACCGCGTTTTCAGCCGGACGTTTTCGACTACGACATCGTCACAACGTCCTCGTACTCAAAGGAGCCTGAGCGAGTTCCCCGCTTGATTCGTCTCTACAAGCTGCATGGATCGGTGGATTGGGTGCTGAATGACGGCGTCATAACAAAAGTGGCGGGGGCCAAGCAGCCGCTGCTCGTTTATCCGCGCGCAGGGAAATACGCTGCCTCGTATTCGCCTCCATTTTTGGAAGCGATGTCGCGGTTCCAAGGCCTTCTGCGTCAGCGAAGCCTGGGCGTGATCTGCGTTTGCAGCGGGTTGAACGACATGCACGTAGCGGAGCCATTTCTCTCGGCCGTGAAAGCTAACCCGAGCTTACGCGCGGTCATCTGCGCACCAGACCTTTGCGGAGTGGATGCCAAGCTCCTTTACAAGAACGCCGACGCAACAGGTGCGACCGAAAGAAACGGGCTTCTGCAGCAGTTATCGCGCCTCATTGATGGCGGCGATGCTCGGATCACCCTAATCAACGCCAAGTTTCCCGAAGTAGTCCGATTGATGCCGGTCGTTGAAGCGCAAACCGAAGTTGAGCAGCACGCGCGCCGCATCAAGCGGCTTGAAGTCGAGATGGCCAGTCTCAAGGGCAAGGCACCAGCGTGAACTCTGCGCCACCCAATCCAATAGACGAAGGCAGGCGGGTCGGGACCGTTACGGCCACCGCTGCTCAAATGGTGACGATGAACTTGCCGCAAGCGGGAGCTGGTTCTCCGCAGGTTCATCACGGCGAAACGGTGCCGCGTGGCGAAGTCGGCGAGTACGTTTGCTTTCCGCGCTATCAGACCATCGTCCTGGGCAGGATTACGAGAGTAGAACTGCCTGAACGCGACCGCCTGTCCGTCGAGCCTGTCATCGGAAAACAACCGGTCGTGGAGCCGGTGGGCACGGTTTCTCTCTTAACCGACATCGACTTGCGCACCGGCGAGGTGTCCGGTGCCGTGAGCTCACCGCCACGACTCGCGACGCCTGGCTATTCTGCTTCATCGGCGTTTCTGCAGTGGGTGCTCGAAGCAAGCATCAGGAAGAGGAGTGAAGCTTCGCCTGTCGCTTTGTGTCTCGGCGATGTTGCAGGGATCAGTAAGACGCCCGTGCAGGTCTCGCCGGAACGTTTGTTCGGCCGGCATTGCGCAGTCCTTGGTGTCACCGGAGGGGGCAAGAGCTGGACGATCGCGCGTATTGTAGAAGAGTGCGCGAAGCATCAGGCCAAAGTTATCCTGATCGACGCGACCGGCGAATTCAAGACGCTGGACGAAAGGGTTAGGCACGTCTCCATTGGTAGCGAGCGCGACGAACCAGAGTCGTGCGAGCTCGTAGCCTGTCCTTACGACCGATTGGAAGAGAGAGATCTATTCGCGCTTTTTACTCCCTCGGGGCAATCGCAAGCACCGATCTTGAGAGAGGCAATTCTCAGTCTGAAGTTGGCTAAGTGCGACGGGCTGCCTTCCGATCTTGTGACCGACGGCTGCATCAAGAAGGCAAAGCGAGCGAAGAGAGACTTCATCGCGAGTTGCAAAGCGAACATTTCCCGAATCGAGTCACCTCGTGCTGACTTCGACATATCCTTGTTAGAGAAGCAGCTTCAACTCGAGTGTGTGCATACAACGGCATTTGGCGACGACAAGTCGTGGGGAGATCCGGATCATCGAGCGATGGGCTACTGCATGCCCTTGGTGATGCGCGTGGCCTCGATGACGAGAGAAATGGCTTTTGCCCCTATTTTTCAGCAGCGAGAATTAAAGTCAGTCCACAAAGCCATCGAGGAATTCATAGACGATCGGCAGACGCGAGTTCTTCGCATCTCGCTGCGCTTTCTCTCGTTCGCGCTATCGATTCGCTCGATCGTCGTCAATGCGGTGGGGCGTCATCTGCTTGAAGCAGCGCGAAATCTCGTTTTCAAGAGCAGACCGACGATCGTTGTGCTTGACGAGGCTCATCAATTCTTGGGGAAGACGCTCGGTGAAGAAGGGAGCCTCTACTCACTGGACGCATTTGACCTCGTTGCAAAGGAGGGTCGCAAGTACGGCCTCACGGTATGTTTGGCCACACAACGACCTCGCGATATCCAAGATGGTATTTTGAGCCAGATGGGCACGATGGTCGTTCACAGGCTGACGCATGGCGCTGACCGAGAAGTCGTGGAGCGTGCAGCACGGGACGTCGAGAAGTCTGTCGCGGCATTTCTGCCAACACTTGCGCCTGGGCAAGCGATGCTCCTCGGGGCCGATTTCCCCGTACCGATTCCAATCCAGATCCGCGAGCCGACCCGTCGGCCGGAGTCGAAGGGGCCAGACTATCAGAAGTTTTGGTCCGCAGGCGCCTCTTGACGAGACTTCCTGCGAAGCGCCCGAGCGCCGGCTTCACTCACGGAGTTCTAACGCGTTGCCAACCACACCGGCATGGCGCACAACTCTGCATCAGGCCGGCGACGGCCATCTTCCATATTGGCCGAGCCCAGACGAGGTTCCTCAATGACGATTGACGAAACGCGGACGTTGGTAGCGGGTGATGTGATCGAGATTGAAGATGCCCATCGCCAACTGACGATCCAGCGACTGCGGCGCTTGGTATGGTTGGAGGCTAGTCAGGAGGCTGCCGTCCAACGAGTGCGCCAAATGGACGGTCAGAACATAACGATCTCCGACATCCAGCTCATGCAATACCGCAAGACGGGCGAACGCGATGAAAACTGGTTCAAAGCTCAGTAGGAACCTTCGCTGGACAAGCGGCGCCGGACTCTATTGCTTGCTCTCGGCTCTTGGAACAGCGTCGGCCGCCACGACTCCGCGCAAAATTGCCGTGTTGCCGACGAAGATGTTGGACAGCGCAGCGAAGTTTGTTGAGCCCGCCGCGTTCGACGAAGCGCTGCTGGCCGCCGTCCAAGGCGTTGGCGCCTATAGCGTGGTCGGTCGCAGCGATATGGAAGCAGTGCTGGGTTTCGAACGTCAAAAAGACATTCTTGGCTGCAGCGACACCGTCTGTTTCGCCGAGATCGGTGGAGCACTCGGTGTTGAACAATTGCTCGCCGTTCAACTCGCGCGCGCGGATAGTACTTGGCTCGTCAGCGCGAAGGTTATCGACGTCAAAGCCGCGACACCGGCCGTCGTTGCGCGTCTAGCAGACAGCAGCATTCACGGAACGACTGCGCCGCTCTTGGAAGAACTGCCAGGCTTGATGCGACGTCTGCTACAGCAGACGGGCACCGCGGTTGAGGCAAAGACGGAACTGTCAGATACATCTAAAGTGGCTGACCCACGCATGGTGGTGAACCGCGTCGAGTGGGATCGCTGTGCGGTTGGTGCTTCGCCGCAAGGCGACCAGTGCATCGGCTCCCCCAAGGCCGTCGCGTTCGATGTCGCCAATGCTTCGTGTCCATCAGGCTGGCGCCTACCCACGCGTCAGGAGGTGATGAGGCTACTTGGTGGCTGCGCGCGAAACATGATCGCTCAGCCGGCGATCCGCGTTGCGACCGACCCCTCTGCGCTCTTGGCGATCGCACGTGAGCAGGACGGACAATGCGCCCCGTGCGCGACGGATTCGCGCTGCGGGTCGATGTTCAGTGCCGATCGAGGCGAGTATTGGACAAGTTCTGTAGGAGTGACGACCAACATCTCGTTGAAGGCCGGCTACCTTTGGCGTGCTCGCTTTAGCGATGGCGAACTGCATCTCGCACGCGACAAATCACCGGCTATGGTGAGATGCGTTCGCGACTCAACGTCGTCCTTTCGGTGACGAGAGCCCGAGAGGGACGGCGAGACAAGGTCGGCCAATCCAAGATGGCCGCAAAGCTCGCGCGAAACGCGCGAGTCGCCGGCTTCACTCGCGGAGCCCTAGCGCGTAGCAAAGCACATCGGCATAGCGCACAACTCTTCACCAAGCCGGCGACGGCCATCTTTCACATTGGGCGACCGCATGCCTCACCTGATCGAAAGCATCAGAACTACGCGAGTCAGTGATTGCGTCCAGCGGCTAAGAAGCGCTCACCTATTCATGAGTCGCCGTGCACGAGAAGCCACTCAATTACTCGCTAGCCTCGACTTGGCGACCTGGGGGTCGAAGGCGAAGCGATGCGAGGTGGATTTAAAGTCACGCTCGAACGACGAGTGTCCTCGAGACATCGGAAAACCTGCGGAAGGTCTGATCGAGACAATCAACATGTGTGCGTCGCTTGAGCGCATGTTTGATGTTCTCGCGTGGCTCGAGACAAAGGGCGGGCACCAAAGGGTGGGCGTCTGTCATCCGACGACAAGCAGTGGTCCCGGTGAGACCGATATCGTCCTGGTTGATGAACACGACGAGCGAACAATGTTGATCGAAGTCTGTGACGTGGTGTCGTCGAAGGACGGGAACAACAAGGAACTCCGGACACTCAAAGCGCTTGGCTGCGAGGTCGCCTGGCCCATCGACAGTGCCGAGCGACTTGTCGCGACCACGCCAGAGTTTGCTAGTTGGCTTCGCAGAACTCGCAGGTCGGGTGCGCGCTGCTCCTATGAGCCGGTCTTCGAGCGAACCGGACAGACCACTGTCCTGCGTGTCAGCCCTCGGTAGACTGGTCGCCCAATCCAAGATGGCCGCAGGAGTCGCGGCGAAACGCCGCGACTCACCGTGCACACTGCATCACTCATGAAGTTCTAAACCGTTGCGGGCCACACCGGCATAGCGCACAACTCTGCAGTTGCCGGCGACGGCCATCTTTCACATTGGGCGCTCGCCTGTGACAACCCTTAAGAAGCCCCAGACTCCATCAATGAAGGTCGAACAGACGGCTTTCTTCCTCGTCCGAGCGACAGCCGAACACTTCATCAGGAGATCGAAGGAGTCCGACAGTACCGCCCACGACGACCTCGCTGCTCTTTCATTCGGTGCGTTCGCGCTGGAGGGGTACCTCAACATGCTCGGCGCTCACCACGTCTCCTGCTGGTCGGAGATCGAGAAAGGCCTGAATCCCGAAGGCAAGCTCTCGCTGCTCGCAGAAATTGTGCGCTTCAAGTTCGAATTCGGAGCTCGTCCATTTCAAAGCTTCCGTGACGTTTTCAAGTATCGCAACGCGTTCTCTCACCCTAAGCTAGAAACGAAATCGGGCGACCTAAAGCCCGTCGGTGACGGGAAGTATGTCTTCGAGGGCTGGGTCGGACTGTTGCAGAGCAGAGGCGGCCGATGTCTGGCCGAAGACGCAGTAGCGATGATCGACGCAATCGAGAGCCAGTTAGTCGAGTCGGCGCAGGTTTTTACGCACCAAAGAGCAAAGACACCGAAGCATCATCCTCAGTCCAAATGAAATAGGGGGCCTGCGTTGGTCACTCCCTCCGAGCTAGCGAGCTTCATCGATCTTGCCTTTCCGGCAGCCAAACCGAGTGCTGCAAGGCAGCCGTTCGAACTCGGTCGCAACTACGCTTCTACGGTCGCCGCAATTGCGGAGATGGCGGAAGATCTAGTGCGTTCACACTTCACGCATTCCGCTAAAGACTACATCGAGTTTCGCGCTGCGCTTGCCGCGTTGAAGACAGCAGTGCGCCAATGGCAGTCCGGAGAGCACGCATACGGGGTCGGTCGCGTACACATGAACGACGACCGCAACGCAGTCGTAGTCATGCGTGACACTTTGGAAAGATGCGCCGATAGCGTGCCGCTAGCATCGGAGCGGGAGTTCGACTTTGTCGCCGATGAAGACCTCAGGGTCGACCTGCAGAGAGACATGGAGACTGCGCGGCGCGCACTAAATTCGGGGGAGTGGAAGACGGCCACAGTGTTTGCAGGCGTCACGATGGAGACCCTTCTTCTTGCCGGCTTGCAGCGCCTAGCTGCCGTCGACGCCTCCAAGTTCGCGAAGGCTCAAGAGGTAGATCAGCGGCCGATCGAGAGGTGGACGCTTGAGCAGCTTCTCTCGGCGGCGGAGAAGGTCGGGCTCTTGACGGAGACGACCTTGAACAATGCTCGCACGGTGCAACAGTTTCGCAACTTCATCCATCCGGGCAAGGCCCAACGTCTGCAGCAGAAGTGCGATCGGGGCACATCATTCATTGCGGTTGGCACCGTCGATCGCGTTGCCCGCGATGTGAAGACGGTCTTTGCCTAGTCCCCACGTAGTCGCGCCCAATCCAAGATGGCCGCAGAGCCTCGCGTCGAAGCGCCGCAAGGTCGCCGGCTTCACTCGCGGAGTTCTTGGCCGTTGCCAACCACACCGGCATAGCGCACAACTCTGCCGAGGCCGGCGACGGCCATCTTTCACATTGGGCGGCGGCGCACCCCCGGCGGAGATTGCCCGCAAGAACGAGGCCCACGAAAATCGGAGTCCAGTGATGAGGCAGCACCTATTGTTCGTCGCAGCTGCACTGCTCAGCACGAACTCTTGTGGTGACACGAAGCCGCAGGAGATCGACCGTTCGTGTGTCGTTGCTGCCGACTGCGCGCCCAAAAACTTCGCCACCTGCTGTGGTGCGAGATCTACGTGCGTGAACGCTGCGTTTGAACCCGAGAAGCGCGACTTGGAATGCGGTCCCTATATCCCGCCATGCGTTGCGGTGCTGCCATTCGAGTGCCAGTGCATCGACGGTTCTTGTGAGGACGTGGAGACCGTTCCGTGAGCGTGACGGACGGAACCGAACGATTCCAGAACCGCCTAACGATTCGCTCGCTATCTGGCGCTGTTCTCTTCGACGGTGACGTCGACGCAATTGAACCGCAGCTTTGCGGCCTCGATCTGAGTGAAGCGCGCCTTACCGGTGCTGATCTTCAATTCGCAAACATGCAAGGCACGATTCTTCGGAAGGCCGATCTGTACTGGGCTCACTGCCAGAAAGCCGATCTGACCGGAGCGCGCCTCGATGCCGCCGACCTCCGCGGCGCTGACCTATCGAACGCGAAGCTGGTCAACGCCTCGCTGATCGGTGCTGACCTGAGGAACGACAACGTCGGTGGATCCACCAATCTTTGTGGTGCCGACCTAACCGGCGCGGAGCTCCGACACGCGAATCTCACCGGCGCGCTTTACGACGCTTCGACCCGTTTCCCGATCGGCTTCTACCCGGACAGGAACGGTCTGCGGCTCGAGCACGAGAAGTAGCCGCCCAATCCAAGATGGCCGCAAAGCCTCGCGTCGAAGCGCCGCGAGTCGCCGGCTTCACTCGCGCAGTTCTAGCCCGTTGCGCACCACACCGGTTTAGCGCACACCATCTGCACCAGGCCGGCGACGGCCATCTTTCACATTGGGCGACCCTCATTTCTCGGGCATCCGCGGCCCAGGCAGTTCTAGCCTGGTGCAAACCAGCGGCCCTCTCAGCTCCGCTCCTTGAGCCACGCCGCCACGTCGATGCTGGTTGCGACCTGGCATCCTTCGATAGCTGCGAGGAGCAGAGCGCGGTTAGTGTCGCGGGGTACGCGCAGACCGACGTCGACGCCCGCGTCGCCTCTGTGTTTGGGATACACCAGCACCTCGTGTCCTGGGCGGGTGATTTGCGCGACGAACGAGTCGACGCTGGTGTCAGGCACGGAGAAGCTCAAGTCGAGCATGCCGTCGTTGCGATCGGGCACGAGCGCGCTCTCGTCATCATTGAAGACGCGACCGTTGAAGTAGTCGGTGAGGACGGTAAATGAGTTCAATCCCAGTGCGTGTTCCAGGACGCGGAGAATCTCGGACGTGTAGGCGTGGCGAAACTCGCAGAGTCCGTTTTTCTTCAGTTGCGTTGCCGTGTGCTCGTACAGAGCCCACAGCTCTGGGCCTGCGGCGTGGAGCGATGTGAGCAATAGGCGAATTTTCGCATCGGGGAGCATAGGACCAAGAAGCGGATACATCTTGAGGGGCGTGTTGTTCGCTTTGACGATGCACGTGAGGCTTGCATACGCTTGGCGGACCTCGGCTTCAGTCCGTCCGAACGCTTCGGCGTACGTGGCAACGCCCTTCTCGGCATCGATGGGCCGGCTGTCATGCCATGGAGGAACAGGAAAGCGCTTGCTCGCGACGGACCAACCGTCCTCTTTGAGGCAGCCAATAAACGCGTCGACCTGTGCCTTCATATCGGCAGGGACGGCGGCTGCTGGACTAGACCGCAAAATCGATAGAACGCGCATTTTTCAAGTCCGTGTTGTCCTGCTTATCGGCACGGGGCGCCGGCGTGTTGCGTCGTCAGTTGAACCGGCTCTGCACCCGAAACCATTGCCCAATAGAACAGTGACCCGGTCGCGCCCGTGGCTGCATCGCACCGCATGACCTTTCCTGTGTTCCAGCGTACCCCGCCGTCGCCCAATCCAGGACGGCCGCACCGCTCGCGGCGAGGCGCCGCGAGTCGCCGGCTTCACTCACGCAGTTCTAACCCGTTGCACTCCACCCCGTCATAGCGCACACAATCTGCACCAGGCCGGCGACGGCCATCTTTCACATTCGGCGCTTCTACGTCGGGTGAGAATCCATTGGCACTTCTCGATATCCTCGTCGAAATCGTTCACTCCGATGTCTTCAAAGTCGCGCTAGGTGCCACACTGGGTGGCCTGGCAACCCAGCTTCAGGCCCGCGCGCAGCACAAGCGTCAGCTACAATTTCGCCGCCTCGATACCGATGCAACGTCCGCACGAGAACACCGCGCGAAGCTCAGCGAGGCCTATCGAGAGTGGCTCAATTGCTTTCGTCGCATCGATGACTTGGTGCCAGCCGTCTACACACTGCGACCATTCGTGCAGCCCTTGCTGCCAGGCGTGACGTCCGTGCCCGTGGAATGGACCAAGGTAAACGACCCGTGCGTCGCGGCGTTCAACGACCTGTTTACTGCAACCTTGATGCTGCACGCGCTCGAGCCGGATGAAAGACGGCGCAGACTGGTGCACCGTGCCATGACGGAGATTCATCCTATCGACCGCGACCGAGATTTCGAGGTGGAGTTGCCCCCGCCAAATCGGACAGGTCTAGGCGGTTAGTTTCTCGCGTCTGTACTCTCTCGGGGACTTCATCTTCAAGCCACTGTGTGGATGCACTTCGTTGTAGTGCTCGAACCAGCTCTTGAGCTGATCGATCACGTCGGCCGCTGTGCGTAGCTCGTTGAGGTACACGTAGTCGCGCTTGAACGTCTTCACGAAGGCTTCGGCGATGCCGTTGCTCTCGGGCGAGTACGCTGGCGTCGTGCAAACAATGAGACCTAGGTCGGTCCCAAAGCGTCGGGTTTCCTCTGCGGTGTAGGGCGGTCCGTTATCGCTGAGCCATTGAATGGGGCTCGGTACGCGCTGCGCGGCAGCGCCGAACCGCGCCTCGACGGAGCTCGCCATGAGGTCGCGCACCATCTCGCCGTTGATGGCTGCGGGCGTGGCGACGTAGCTCATGACCTCGCGGTCGCAGCAATCCATCGCGAACGCGACCTGCACGCGCTCGCCGCTCCAGCATCGGATCTCGAAGCTGTCCGAGCACCAACGCACGTCGCTCTTGAGCGTGATCACCGTGCCCGCGTGCGTGCGCGTCGACTTGCCGGTGTGCCGCTCGAGCAGCAGCTTCGCCGCACGCATCACCCGGTAGACGCGCTTGTGATTCACTGCGGGCAAGCCCTGCTTGTTGAGCAGCGCGGTCACTCGGCGGTAGCCGTAGCTCGCGAGCGCGTCGGTGAGCGCTCGGATGCGAGCAAGCAGCTCCGCATCGTCTTCGCGAGCGGTGCGCTCGCGTCGGTGCGGTTCCCGGTTGAGGTTCGAGCGGGCAACACCAAGTGCCTCGGCAACGCGCTTCACCGGGAACCGCCTTTGGGAAACGATGGTCCGGGCGACAGCAGTTTTTTTTCGCGCGCTATCTCGATCGCCTCTTTGAGGATCTCGGCTTCCATCGTCTTCTTGCCGAGCAAGCGCTCGAGCTCGCGAATGCGGCCCTTGAGCTGCTTCACCTCGGAAGCGGGAACGACTTGATCGTCGGCGCCAAGGCTTTCGAGCGAGCCGTGGTCTTGCAGCTGCCGCCAGCGAAACAGAAGGCTCGGGCTTACGCCGTAGCGTCGAGCAACCGAGGAAACAGTTTCTCCCGGAGCCTCGGCTTCACGCAGAAGCCTCTGCTTCTCTTCGGCGCCGAAGCGACGCTTGCGTCCAGGGCGAGGGGCTTGGACCTGAATGACTTCAGGTTCTTTGGGGAAGTGCTTTGGGTCCGTCATAGGCTGGTCCTAGTGCTAAGCCAGCCTGTCCGATTCGTGAAGGGGCTACATCACGAGGCCCGAACTGAGGCAACCAACGGAACGGAGGTGGCTTACCAGATGCGGCGCGCGGAGTCGGAACGACTGGTGGAGCTTGGCACCATCAATTCGCACGCAGCGAACGCAACAGTGGTTGAGCTCATCGAACTGCTGCGACAGGAGCTGTTCGTTCCAATGGTGAATAGCGCTCCGTAAGTGCGCCCAATCCAAGATGGCCGCAAAGCTTCGCGTCGATGCGCCGCGAGGTCGCCGGCAACACTCGCGGAGTTCTAACCCGTTGCGCACCACACCGGCATAGCGCACAAGTCTGCACCAGGCCGGCAACGGCCACCTTCCACATTGGGCGATTTCACTGTTCCGCCATGCAGTCGTCGATGAGTGGCAGTAGAACAGAGCAGAAGCATGCGCACGAATGTTCTTGGCAAGGATCGATGCCAATCAAGACATCGTCGCAGTCGCACCGGACGTCTGCCGCAAGTAAACGCAGGCCCGCTTCCTCTCTCTCCGAACACCGCGCGCATCGCGCCGCATCATCACCACACGCCCCGTCAACACCAGCGGTGACATTGTACCAATGTTCACCGTTGTAGCCGTCGTAGCCGCTGAAACTTCTCTGTACACACCCGTAGTCAACTTCTTCCCTACAAATCTCGCAGCCAGGCTCCGCAGGACTCCTGCATCCGACGAGCGCGTCGTTCGCAATCGAAACGGAAATCGGATTAGGGTCCGCAGCGCAGGCAGAGGCCAAACAAACAAGCATCCATCGAATCGCGCGCGCAGACCGCATGCCCTACAGACTAGCATGCAGTGCGTCGAACGCGAGTGATGAATGCGGTGAAACCGCCAGAGGAGCGGGAAGCGGTGCAGGAAGTTGTGGATGCACCATTGCATGAAGTCCATTGCGACGAACGCGATGACTAGCTGCGCGGCCCATGGAAGGGGAGTGGCGAAGTCCTGTTGCAGGTTGAAGCCGAGTCGTTCGCATGCGCGGTCGAGCGCTTCGGAGGAACTTTTGGCCGCGGTCGCGGGGGTTGAGGCGCTCCAAGGCAATGAAGGTTGCGGAGATGAGTGCTAGCCAGAACCAGTAGTTGTGGTGGAGATCACTCATTGGCGCGATATCTAGCGCGTTCGCGTGTCGTTCGGCGAGAGGCCGCCCATCGGGGGACCTTGCTCTCCACTCTAAAGCCCGCTATAGCGAACATCAGTTGTGAAGACGCTGCCGGACGACGCTTCCATCGACTGAAAAGGTCAACGACATGCCGAAGCTGCGAGTGAAGCTGAAGGCAACGCCCGTCCTCGAGGTCCACCGAGCATCACAAGGCAATCAAAAGCTGGTGTACGTGCTCCTGGCCAACAAAACGCTCCGCTATGAGCACGGCACGCGTTCGCGAGTTGCCTACATCGGAACGACCAAGAATGGTCTGTCGCGCATAGCATCGAGTGCGGCGGTGAAGGCGGAGCAAATCCTCTCGCTCCATGGGGTCCGCACGATTGAGGCTCGCATCGTCATGTGCGCGCCGAGGGCGGGTGTCAAAACGTGGGTGAAGCTCGAGCGCGCCCTTTTGTTGCTTTTTCGAGAGCGGCACGGTCGGGTGCCCAAGTTCAACACGCAGGGCAAGAAGCTCAGGTTGCGCGACGAGCTCACGTGCTTCAGTCGATCGCGCCTTGCGACGATTCTCGACGCTCTCGAGAAGAGCCGCTGACGATGCCCAAGCAGTGCTACTTCCAAGGATGCGAGAAACCGGGAACGACCAAAGAACACACTCCACCGCGCGCGTTTTTTCCAGAGGACAAACGAAACCAGCTTCTGACCGTTCCTGCTTGTGAAGACCATAACAACGGCAAGTCGGCCGACGACATCTACGTCCTAGCTCAGATCTGCATGAACGCGTCTCCGGCCAATGAGTCTCGCGATGTCTTCAAGCAGAAGGTCGTGCCCCAGCTGAGCTTCAACGAAGATGCCCTGAGAAAGACGCTTGCACAGGGTGCCGTTCCGCTTGGCAATGGCGCCGTTGCATACCCGTTCGACGAAGCGCGCGTGAACCGCTTCTTCGACGCGTTGGCTTTCGGTCTTGTCTACAACGTCGCAAAACGAAGTCTGCCGCCCGAGTACAGCGTCAGCCACGTGTACCACGACTTCTTCGAGGCTGACTTTGATCCCCGCGTGAAAGCGTTCCGAGATCAGCTCATCAAATTCTATGGCGAGGACAACAAGGACGCCACGGAGATTCTCAACTTTGGAAAACTGAGAACGCTCAACACGACCGTCTACAATGCGCGAATCTTCGGCCTTCCCAACTTCTCCACATCGATTACGATCGCTCACACATTCTACGGAGTATTTAGAGTCACGAGCATGCTGACTCGCAACGTGCGAGTCGTCCGCCCCGACATCTAGTTACGATTTTGCTCGAATCACGTGCCGCGCGATCTGTACCTCGTCCTCGAACGAATGCGTCGACGAGCAGTAGTCGAACACGCCGAGTGTCATCGCGACCGGCATTGAACGCTCCGTGAGTCGCACCGCCGCAGTGAGTCGCCCATAGAATGCAACGCACGCTACCAATGCGTCGCTGGTCACAGTCAGAAGAATCGAATGCTTGTCGCGACGTTCGGTCGTGAGCGCAAGAATGTCCTTCTCCTCGGCGTTCCAAACTTCGGACACTGGGGTTTCGTCGAGGTTGCCACGAAGAGCAAAGTGGCGAAGCTCGTCCAGTGCTCCGTCCCGTGCGATATCGGGACCCGCTACTGCGCACACAAAGTTCAGCGCGATCTTTGCGACTGCGCGATGGACGTCCCCAACGCGGACCTGAATGCTTTTCTCGATGCTGATTTGTCTCGCATCGTCACGAAGCTCACCGACCTGCTCCCAGGCCGAGAAGAGCTGATCCGACAGAATCCGCGCCATCATTTGCTCTGCGAGCGCAGTGCTCGATGCTCGCACCAAGTAAGTGTTGGGTGCGCTTCGGATGAGCGCAGTTTGGACCTCTGGGCGGGGATCTGCCGGGCGCTTTACAGCGACCATCGGTTTGATTGACAGCGTGCTCGGTGATTTCAGCTCTGCCAGCATTTGCGCTTGAAGAGCCGCGGCCCGATTCGGATCCGTACAGTCCGCGAAAAACTGCACCTGACTGTCCGTCTTGAAGACGAACTGCGGAACAGCGCGCGGGAAGCCTTTGGAATCGACGCGAACGCTCTGCCAGACCCCACGGACTTCGTCGAAGGTCAGCGAAAGAGGACCTCCCGTGAGCAGTGCCATCGGGTTCCCGAACGGCTCGCGCCAGAAAACGAACGTTCGCAGGTAGTCGACGAGGTGCTTGTCGATCGGCGAGAAGACGTCGGTGTTGCAGTGAGCGCAAACATCGTCCTCGAGAACAAGCCCACCGCCGAGTGATTGTTGAATCACATGCTCCCGCGTTCGCTCGCGCTCGTTGTCTCCGCAGTAGAGGCACGGGTGGCGATAACGCCCGGTCATTTGAACCACTGGCCAGGTTCAATTGCGGGAGCAGCGCCTAGCATCTGGCACAGGCGTTTTTGCAGCGCGTTGCACTCTGCGAGAGCAAATACAGGCACATCGTAAGGTGATCGTTCAAACGAAAGTCGACGGACAATCTCGACGTCGGCTTGTCGCTCATCTCCGACAAATCTTGGCATGTAGACGATCGCTCGCATGCGCTGCAGTATTCCTGGCCGCATGCCGGCCGCCTGCAACGTCCTCTTGAGCGCCCTCCGCTGACGAACGACTTGGACAGCCGCATCGCGCGTTGAAGCGAAGCTCTCCCCCCAATTCTTCGTATCGATCACCAAAAAGGTATGAGGCCCAACGACAACGTGGTCGATCTGTTCTGCAAAGGATTCACTCACCGGTACGCGAACATCATTGATCACGACCGTGTCGTCGTCCGCATTGCTTCGGCGGAGCGCGAGCAGCACTTGGCCGAGTGCCATGAGCTCTCCTTCTGCTCCGCTCAGCAGCGTCTCCTCGGCTGAGTAGTCGAAGCCCTTCACGATTTCTACGAGCTCGCAGAACATGCGCGGAGTCTCTTCGAAGGCCGCCGACGTGTGTCGCATGATGGCGCGCACTTGTTCGGGTACGCCGACAAAACCCGGGAGATTCCCTCTCATCTCGAGCTCGAGGGCGTTCTCTATGTCGGTCCAGCTCACATCGTCCTTTATAGCAGAGTCCACACCTCAGTCGACCGTCACATCCTCGCCGACGACGATTTCATCGGCGGTATCGAGACTGACCAGCGACAGCTCGAAGGAGCCGTTGCCGTCAATGTCGAGGTCGATGCGAGTCGAGGTCCCGCTCACGATCACCACGTTGACCCGGGCAGCGCGCGAGCCAGGAGGCAATCCAAGTGACGTGAACAACGGGCGCAGATCGACGGTGTCCTGACCGTTCGTCGGATTGCCGTCGAACGTGGCGATGGTATCGAAACCGTCGGTTGGCGCGTCGAAGACGATCCGGTCATTGCCTTGCGAGACGTTAATGGCGTCGTTGCCGGGACCGCCGATCACGACGTCGTCGCCGTCCCCTCCGTTCAACACGTCATTGCCGACATAGCCCGCTAGCCAATCGTCACCCTCGTTGCCGTTGATCGTGTCGTTCGTCGTCCTGCCGAGCAGCACGTCGGCAAAGCCGGTGCCGGTAAGTGTCGTGAGACCTGCTTGACTGCGATTGACCGCGATCAACCCGCTGGTCGAGCGGCCGTTCAGGGTGGCGGTGTAGGTGACCGTTCCGCCGTCCGTGTCATTGTCGGTTATAGCGAGCACGTCGTTGGACGTTGTCGCGACGACGTCGGTACCGAGGAACGGGCCTACGGCGAAGCTCGCGGGCGTATCGTTGCGCATGAACGCCTCGTAGGGCACGGAGATCGTCGCCGCGGCTCCCGACACGTTGCTGTAGACACGATCGCTGCGCGCAAGCACACCGTCCGAGCCGAGCACCTCGAGCGTCGCGTCCGCTGAAGCAGTGTCGCCATCGAAATCGCGCAACGTGTAGTCCGCGGTGATGGTCGCGCCGGTTGTCGTCAGCACGAAGTCGGAAGTCGATAGCTGGACGGCGAGCGAGCTCCCTCCGACCGTTGCCACGGTGAGGACGTGAAGGCCCGCGTCATAGGTGGAGCGGTCGGTTCCAACGACGCTGACCACGTTCGCGACACGGTCGTAGTTGTACGTCGTGCCGTCAATGCTCAGCGCCGCAAGATCACCTGGCTCGTCGGCTCCCCAGGTGTTGCCCGAGAAAAAGTTACCCGTCAGCTGCGAAGGGTCCGCCGGAACCTCGACCAGGGTCGGATCGGTGAGCAGCTGCGCGTCGAGCTGCTGACCGAGCGCGCCGTCGTAGGCTATTGGGTAGAGCTCGCTCAGCATCGAGGTCGACCCCACCGCTATGGCGTAGCAGGTGATGGAGCTCAGCGAGAGGAAGGCCTGCCAATTGCTCTGCTCTACGAAGTCGATGCCTTCCGAGCCCGACGGTGTATTCGGTGCGCCGTTCGACAAGAAATAAAGCACGTTTCGCGCGTCGGGGAGCTTGCCGGGCGAGAAGAATGCCGACTGTGCTTGCGACAGCGCTGCGTCGAAGTTGGTGTTCCCCCCGAGCGCGGCCGCTGCAATCGCCGCGCCTATTTCGTCGGCGGTGCCCCACGCGGTGTCGTATGCCGAGGCGGTAGAGCTGAACATCACCAAGCGAACGGCCACGTTGGCGTGCGCGGAATAACGCGCGAGGATTTCGTAGGCGATCTCGCGCGCCAGGTCGAGCTTGGTGACACCGGTTAGCCCCGACGGATTGGCCATGCCGCCCGAGACTTGCAGGACAATCAGGACGTTCGCGCTCGTGCTCGAGCTGCTCGCCGTGCTCACCTGCGGCGTAGCGATCGGCCCATCGTCCGTGACCGTGAGCTCGAAGGTGGAGCTCGCGGTGTCACCGTCCGCGTCGGTGATGGTGAACGGAGCCGAGAGGACGAGGTTCGTCGAACCATGGTCGATTGCTCTGCCGAGCGTTGCGGTAACATTGCCGGAGTCCTGGCTGATGCGTAGAACCTCTTGTCCGTTTTCGCGGCCTACCAGGTCGTTGCTCTCGATGGCGAACACGACTGGATTGCCGGCTGATGAGACGGCGGGAGTCACCGAAGTGGACCACGCGAAGGCACCGCTCGCCGCGGGACCGTCCGGCCCGTAGTCGAAGGTCAGCGTCGTGGTCGCGGCTTCAGCGTCGGAGGCGGAAGCCGTCCCCGAGTCGAGCGCCCGCTCCTCCACGACCGCTGCGGTGGCGGCCGCGCTCGGGTGGCCGTCGCTCGTGTCGCCAGGGTCGAGATCCCCGCCGTCGAAGTCCCCATCATCGAGGTCTCCGGTGTCGAGGTCCCCGGTGCCCAGGTCGCCGTCGAGGTCTCCGGAGTCGGAGCCGTCCCCCTCGGCATCGTCGTCCGTGATCGTTTCCTCGTCCCCCTTCTGGCCTGCTTTCGGGGTGTTACCACCGCAACCAGACGCAACGACAAGGACCGCCAAGGCGGTGACTGCAATACGCATACGTAGCAGCCAGTTTGCCAGAGGCATCCACGGATTGCGCGTGCGATACTGATCGGACTGAGTGGCCTGCGCTATCGACTATGTCGTGGGCCGGCGACTGCCATCTCTCACACTGGGCGCGTGCGCATGAGAAATCTCAAGCCCTTGGCTGTCGTCGTCGCTGCGCTTGCCGCGTCGTGCGATGACCCTCTCGATGTTCGGCGAAGCGCTGTCTGCGCCCATGGTTGTAGAAGATGAATGTCACGTCGAAACACAAATGCTGGAGGTCGTACTTAGGCGCCGCATGACAGTTCCCGAATGCGTCGGCGTCGGTGGCCAGGTGAGAACACATCCGCCAGACGGACCGGATGCGTCATGCCCGCCGGAGGCTAACGAAGTCGGAATTCTCAGTGACGTTACTGCGGGTGGCCTGTGCTGTAGCGCCTACGTTTGTGCCGACGGAACGTCGTCGCCATGTCGCCTCGCGAATGAGCCATGCGGAGATCCTGCGGCACAGGCCGCCTACGACCAGTGTACTTTGGCGACTTCATCCGGCGAGTGCGCGACCCTCGGCGGCGACTGGCGGGATACCTACGGACATTATGGACCTCAATGTGTCTGCCCGACGGGCCAGGGAGACTGCGCATGCGACGAGAGCTCGGACTGCCTCGGTCTCTGCGTCGGCGCCCAGAACACGTGCGGTTACACCCCTTACGGCATGTGCACGAGCGTTGGTCCCGCACTCGGATGTCGGTGCTGGATCGAGGATTGGCAAGTCGAGGACTTTTACTGTCTGGACTGAGGCTGAATCTCACCCACGCTTCGCGAGCGCAGCCGCTGCGTCGCTCTTCACGCGCGCAAGCTCCTGCTCCGCAGATGCGAGGCGTGTCTCCGCTCGGGCGATGAGGTCCGGCTCCCACCCGTGCTCCTTGATGAAGCGAACAAAGGCGTGGGCGGCGTCTACCTCGAGGTCGGAGGTGCTGACGAGGTCAAGCAAGTCCGCTCGGGTTCGTGTGGCGATCGGCGATTCCTCGACGCCCTGTAGGATGGCCTCGATCATGCTGACTGCGCTGAAGTCTTCCTCGCCGTTCGGGAGGCGGCCGGTGACAAGCGCCTCTTGCTCGTCGCGGCTTGGATGCACGTACACGAGATGGTTCGAGATTTGGGCGAGAACGGGGGCGATGCCTTTGTCGCGTAGCTTGTACTGACCCTTGTCGAGTGCGGTGACAGCGCCTGATTGGATCAGCCAAAGAAGATAGTTACGCGCCGTCGTGAGGTCCGTCTTGGCGTGGTCCGCGAGGAACTTCACGGACAACTTCGTACCCTCACCGAGTGTTCCCCCGAGCAACCCCACCGGCCACGCCGGCGCCGGCGTTGGCAACTTCGCCTGCGCGGACTCCGGCAGCTCGCTGCGAGACACAAACAATCTGATTCCGCTTACGGAGTGCATACTATCCCCAATCTTCGTTTCGAATGCGTTATCGTCGCGAGCGGGATTAGGTTGTGTAGAAAGTGCGAGGACATTGCCGACCATGAGCAAGACGCACGATTACACCGCGCAGATCGCCTGGACGGGCGACCGGGGTGAAGGCAACAAACGCTATCGCGGTTACGATCGCACTTGGCGCATCGAGACCCCCGGCAAGCTCCCCATCGATTGCTCGAACGACCCGCTCCTCGGCGGCGACCCCACGAAGCCCAACCCCGAAGACTTGCTCCTCGCCAGTCTCTCGGCCTGCCACATGCTCTGGTATCTGCACCTCGCGAGCCGCGCTGGCGTCGTGGTGCGCGCCTACGAAGACACGCCGCTCGGTGTCGGAGAGACCGGTCCCGCTGGTGAAGGCCGCTTCTTGAGCGCCGTCCTGCGTCCCAAGATCACGGTCGAGCACGGCGCTGACCTCACGAAAGCCGACGCTCTGCATCACGAGGTGCACAAGTACTGCTTCATCGCCCGCTCGGTGAGTTTCCCCGTGAGCTACGAAGCAACGTACGTCGAGGCGCCCGGCGCTTGAGCTACACGCCCGGCTTGCGCGCCTTGTCTGACGCCAGCAGCCGCTCGGCCGACGCAATCTCATCGCGCGTTCTCTGAACGGCGACCGCGGCAGCGCAGAGTGCGTGAGCACGCTCGAGCTTCCCAAGCGAATCCGCGTGGACCCGGGTCAGCTCCGTGATGACTTCTGGCGTGAGCTTTGCGTAAGCCGCCTTACATTGCGCCAAGAGGCCGGTGAAGCTCCAAAGACGCTTTAGCGGATTCACGACATCGTTCTTGTTGTAGCCGGCTTCGAGGCCAGCACACGCAGCGGCGACTTCGAGGTTCGTACGATGCTCGAAAACGTCGTAGTGGCCGACGACGTCTCCGACATAGCGGAGGTGGCCGAGCGATTCGCTCGTGAGTGATACGCGGCCAAGGACATCGACCATTTGATTGCGACGCGTGATGAGCTGCTCCGTGGTCGGGACGGCTTGGTGATTGAGGCCCAGGTCGTCGCAGCTCAGAGCCTGCAGCTCGCGAGGCAAAGCTTCGAAGAGCAAGCTGATGCCCTTGCGCGCGTTGTGGTAGCGCGTTTGTGCAGCCGAAGACGCGTCCTCGCCACCTTGTGCGCGTTCATCCTCGGTGAGAGCGCCCATCGCGACAGCGTTGTCGAGCGCGACGGCATAGGCCGCTCGAGCGGACGCAACCTCGCGTTCAGAGCTCGCAATGTCTCTGATCTTCTTGAGCGCTTGCTCGGGGCTACCGAGGGCCGTGAAGGCATCGAGCGCTTTCTCGAGAGCGTCGATGGTTGCGCTATGGTCGTACGTGGGCTCCGGCGAATTGCCTTTGAGCAGACTGTCTACATCGGGGGCGTTGCCGCGCCACGCGCCGCTGCGTACGTCTTGCAAGCGTCGACGCAGCAACTGCAGCGATGCGTTCGAAATGCCCGCCGAGAGCGTGGCCCGTTCGATATCGTTCCACACAGTCAACGCCAGTACCGGCTCGGCGGCGCGTTGTGACTGATCGGCATAGCCTGGATATGGTTCAGCGCGATGCGTGCCATTGCCAAGCGTGTCGAGCTCGACCGGGCGCTGCATGGCTTCGAGCTTGGCGCCTTGTGATTGCGGAGCGACAGCTGCCGGACCGCCCGCGTTCTCGTGAGACGGCGCCGCAGTCGCTGTGGTAACGGCCTTAGCGGCGGGCAAATCTCGGGACAGTTTCGTCATTCGGGGGCAGTATCGGGTCGCCGCCCTGGCACGTTGCCGGTTTTGATGAGCTGGCATGCGCCTCCGCGGCAGTGGTCCATGAAAGCCAAATATTTCGCTCACTCCCGCATGGCTCTTTCGTCGCTGCTCCTCCTGGCGATGTCGCCGCGCGCCTTTCCATGCTCGCCCCCGCGGCAGCGCATGTTGGACTTCGTCTCGTCTCCTTGGAGCACCCGCTATGACGGCCAGGTGCTCAAGGTCGGCCCTCAGCCGGTCTTCCTCGCACGCTCCGCCGACGACTTGCCTGAGGTGTTGACGGTCGACGGCGCGGACATCGCCATGGACTACGCCGTGCTCCGAACACCCGAGCTGCAGCATGACGGATTGCTCGCCTTCATCCCGCGAGCGCCGCTCGCACCTGGCCGCTATTGCACACAAGCCACGTGTGTCGATGTCGAGGCAGCGTTCGACAACTCGCCTGTCACGGTCACCACGACGATTCGGGGAGCGGACAGGAGCGAGAGCGGCGGCGGCTGCATGGGCTCCGGAGACTGCGGTGGCTGGACGCTTCCCCGTGCAGTCGAGGTCACCACGCAAACAGCGCCCGGCGAAGGAGTGCGCCTTGCCACCTGGCGCATCGTTCTCCGCGACGTGTCCGGTCAGCTGTCCTACCCACTGGCCACTCTCTTCGGGCGAGGGACCTATTCGGACCCAGACCAAGACGTTCTCGCGATCGCCGATGGCCAGGTGCCGGTCGAGCTCGAACGGTTCAAACAGCTGTGCGTGACGCTCCAACCCGTGCTGTGGGACGGCACGGTGTTACAGCCGGTGGACGGCGGATGCGTCACCTTCGAAAGGACACTCGAGGAGTAGAGCCCTTCGAGCGCCTCGGCGGCACAGAACCAAAGCGCCTTTGTCCGCGATAAAGGCGCATGACCTCCGTTTCAAGCGTTCAGCGCCCGTTGTCCGTCGCTCTCGATTCCAGCCAAGCTGCCCAGCTCGACAAAGCCGTTGCGACGATCACGAGCCGGCTCATGAACGGGGCCTACGAGCCGAACGGTGGCCACCTCGGCCGCGAACAGGACGTCGTCATCGGTGCTCTCATGGAGAGCATCAGTGCCCAGTACCTCACCTTGCGCCCCCAGCTCCTCAAGGGGCTCCCGCCCGCCTTCATGGGCATCCTCGACACCTCCACCATCCCGCGCGTTCAGCTGATGCTCGACTTCGGCAGCCTGAATCGGACCAAAGCTCTAACCGGCGGCGTCGTTCCGCTCGGTGTGTTCGTCCAGAATTTGCGCGCGCTCAACGGCACCGCCGGCTACAGCCTCGAACAAGTCCAGGCGGCGGTGGTGAAGCTCAATACCATGGCGCGCAACGCGGAGTTCACGGGCTCGGCGGCGCGTTTCAACAACTACCCCCCGCAGTTCACCGTCGAACAAGACGTCGCGAATGGCCGACCAGGCGTCAACATTCTCACGGGGGGACTGAAGAGCGACGCGGACTGGGAAGCTTTCCACGCCGTGATGGACGAAGCGGTCGCGCAAGCCGGATTCAAAGGCATGCCGGTCACGTTCTTCATTCAGGAATGAGCACGTCGCTGCATCGTCACTAGGTAGTTAGCCGTTGTGGCCTGGTGTGGGTATGCCCGTAAGTCACCACCCCCAGCGTACCCACCATTGCGCTCGGAGACCGCCAATGACTCTCGTGAACGGACAGTCCACCGTTCGACGTATTGCTGCGCCTTCCACGGAGGCGCGCACCCCGACTACAGGGGCCGCACAGGGAACGGGCCCAGTCGATCAATTCGAGACCCCTCCCACTGCCCCGCGTGGCGAGGCGCCGAACGTTTCCCGCGGTGACGCGTCTCACAATGGCGCCAGCATCATTCGCGGCGACAACGGGCAGCACTCGACCATCGGCAGCGTCGTCGGCGGTGTGAAGCACGCGCTCGACACCGTGAAAGAGCAGTTCGCCAAACCGAAGGTCGACCCCAACACGGTGGTGAAGTCCGGCGACGCCATGTCGAAGCAAGACGCCACGGCGGCGGTGATCGACATCTACTCCAAGGCCTTCCCGGGGATCAGCTTCACCGAGGGTGAGCTGTCGAAGGCCATCTCTATGCTGCAGCACGGCAGCACGACGATCTCGGAAATGACCACGAGGGTTCAGGAAGGCGCGAAGCTCGTCAACGACCCGAACGCTATGGCGGACCAAGTTTATTATGCGCCATCAGCCGCGCCGGACCAGCACTCTAGTTTGACGCAGAAGCTGCGCATGGATCGTTTGGCGACGCTGATGGAGGCCGGCTACCTCCCCGAGGGCAAGTTCAACATCATCGGCGGCTTCGCGTTCCACTCGTTCAGCGCCATGAACGGCAGTCGCTTCTACTCGAGCTACGGCGCGCAGACTGCCGCGAGCCCCAAGAGCACGGTCCCGACCACGAGCCCGCGCGGCATGACCGGCATGACGCGCGACATGGCGCGTTCGCTCGAGCGTTACAAGACGAACGCCAAAGAGAGCGGCAGCGACGTCAACGACGAAGATGGCAAGAGCGGATCCAAACCGCGCGGTACGGGGAGCACCAGCAAGAGCCTCGGGAAGACGCTCATCAAGGGCAAGCCAACCAACGACGCCAACTCGAACAGCATGACGTTCTCTGGTGAACGGTCGACCCACCAAGTGGCGCTCACCAGCGCCGACGTGAACAGTCTGAGAGAAGCGTCGAGCGACCTCGCAAAATCGTCCGGTCTCCAGATGTCGCCGGTGATGCTCGACCTGAACCACGACGGCAAGCTCGGCACCACGGGCGTCAGCACTGCCAAGAGTCGCATCGACAATGACGTGAACGCGACGGTGGACTTCGATCTCGATGGCGATGGCAAGAAAGAGCACGTCGAGTGGATGAACGGTGACGGTGACGGCATGTTGGTCGATGACCGCGATGGCGGAGCGACCGAGGCCATGCACGGCGACGGCGAGATCGATGGCAAGCGTCTCTTCGGCGACGAAGGCGGCAAGTACGCCAACGGCTACGAGAAGATGAAGGCGCTCGATACGAACGACGACGGCAAGCTCTCGGGCAGCGAGCTCGACGGCCTGAAGACCTGGATCGATGACGGCGACGCCAAGATCGAAGAGGGCGAGCTCAAGACGCTCGCGGAGCTCGGCGTCACCGAGATCGGTCTGAAGATGGAGCTGACCGCGAACGACCGCGGCGAAGCGCTCATGCGCTCGACCTTCACCCAGAACGGCGAACAACACATCTCCGAAGACGTTTGGTTCGGCGTCGACCAAGAGCACAGCGTCAGCAATCTTGCGCATGTCGCTGCGACTGTCGCCGAACGTGCTTCACCGCATGGCCGCGCCGCGATGATTGCCCGCCTCGACACGGCGATGCGCGATATCGCTGACGTCGCGCGTGACGTCGAGCGCCGTGGTCACGCCAACGATATGGCCCGGCACTCGAACCTCGTCCTTTTGACCACTGGATTCCGAGCCTGAGCTACTGACGCGCAAATCCGCCCGACGCCTGCCCGCGCGAAACGATAGGCGATCTCCAAGCAACTTCCGCCATGCGGCCCCGATAACTGAAGCAATCGACCGCTAGTAAATGGGGTCCCTACATCATCTTGGAGACGTCAGATGGGTTCTCCCGCCCTCGCCCCCGTTAGCAATCGCCTTCCCACCCCTTCGACGGGGTTCTCCCCTCAACCTGCATCCCCTTCGCTTCTTCATCGCGTGAGAGACGGTGGTGATCAGGTCGACACGCAGCCGCGTCCCGACCTCCGCCCGGCCACGACGAGCCCGGGCGCGCTGGACGCTCCGCGCGCGACGGTTTCTGTCCGTGAGCTTGCGTCTGCGCAGCGCGCAGCGGTTCTCGTCGGAACGAACGACCCGGCACGCGACGTGGAGACTCTGCAGACAGCAGCCAACAACGGCGGCACCTACGTTCTCCAGGGCACGTTCGACCTCGGTGAGACCGGGTCGATCGACATCACCAAAGACGTCGCCTTCCGCGGTGCGCCGAATGCCGACGGCCCGGGCGCGACCATCCGCAATGGCACGTGGGCTTTCTACGCGCGCCTGCCTGCGGGGCCGATCACCCAACCGGGTCCAGCCATCGACGTTCGCAACATCGCCTTCGACGGCGTCGCGGGCGCACCGCTTCATGCGGCCTACTCCAGCAAGATCGTGTTCAACCACAACGACGTGCGTAACGTCCGCCCTCTGCAAGTCGGATCGTACCTGCGCGCCTCGGGCGCGGTGATCGGGACGCGTGACGCACAGAATGGCAACGGGGCGTTCGTTCCCGGGGCGGTCACTGGTCCGATCGAGGTCAGAGGTAACCGCATCGATCTCAAGGTGCCGTCACCGAAAGACGTGAATGGCACGGGCGCGCAAATTCAGTTCGCCGACGCCGCCGACGCCATCGTCGCCGGTAACGTGTTCACGAACTACAGCCGCAATTGTGCCGATGCCCTCGACAACCGAGGCGGACGCGTCGTCTTCAGCGGCAATCAGTGCATCTCCGACAAAGAAGGCTCTCCGCAGCCAACTCCGAGAACACCGAACGGCATCATCGTCGGTTGGTTCTTCGACAAGCCGGCCGAAAACATGGGCATCGCGGAGCGGCAACCGCACTACTCGGTCCTCAATAACAAGATCACCGTCAACGGCACGTCGTCGTTCGGCGTCGGTGCCATGGCTCCGCGAGCTGTGGTCGAGGGCAATCGCATCCACGTCGGTGGCGGCGCTGAGGCGGTCGGCATCCTGACCATCGCTCCCGGCTCTTGGTACCTGAACAACCGCATCAGCGGCTCAGGCCAAGCGGCTGTCATGGTCGCGAGCCCGATGCCGGGTGTCGTCGCGGCTGGAAACGTGTACTCGAACGACACGAGTCGCTTCATGCCAAGCCAAGCGCACTACGTTCTCGCGAAGGGTACCAAAGACAACACGATCCTCGACCCGTCGGGTCGGGTCGTCGACAACGGTGCCAACCGCGTCGAGATGGCGCCTTAGGCTTCTACGGCGCTGATCAGGCTCTTCGCTTTGTCAGCGAGTGTTTTGAGCTCGGGCGGGATGACGTAGTCCACGCGTGCGTTGATGTCCTTGGCGACGACGCCATGTGCCGCGTCGCCGATCTTTCGCACGAAATCGGGGAGCCATCTCCCCGACGTCCCGCCGGAGTTCGTCGTTACCGCGACCGCTATACCGGTCTCTGGATAGACGGCGAACACGGCCGTGTGGTTGTCGTCGATTCCCAGATGGCCGAACGACATTTTTCCGTCGATGCTCTGCCAGTACATGCCGCGCGCGTAGGCCATGGTGCCGAGACCGATGTTGAACGTGGCGTGAGGGTTCAGCATCTGCATGAAGTCTTGCTGCTCGAGACCAGCCGCCGACTTCGTGCCGCCGAGGAGGCCGAGCATACCGTCGAGATACTTTCGTAAGCCTTCGATCGATATCGAGAGACCCGCCGACCCAGCGTAGACGTTGGCCTCGTGCAGCACAGGCGTCGTCTTCCGTGAGCGGTCGAAGCCATGCGTTACACGATCGCGTAGGAACGTCGCATCGCGCGGCACGTTGAACGTTGCCTGATCATCGAGACCGAGCGGTCCGAAGAGCGCGTTGCTTGCGAGCTTCTGGAAATCGGCCGTCTCGCTTCCGGCGCCTTCCTTGGACAGTGCACCGACGACGCGTGCGAGGATGTTGTAGTTGACGTTCGAGTAGTTGAACGTGCCGGATGGTCCGCTAAAGAAGTCTTTTTTCAGAACCAGCGCGTCCATCTCGGCATCGGTAATGCCGCGTCCCTCTTTGGCGACGAGCTCGGTGTCGAGGTAGTCGTAGGCGATACCGCTGGTGTGGTTGCAGAGCTCGTGGAGAGTGACGGACTCCCATGCCTTCGGGTTCTTCAAAGTTCCGTTTGCTATCGCGGACTTGAGGTGTCGGACGAATGGGATATCGAAATCTAGCAAGCGCGCTTCCAGCGACACGCCGTGCTTTTTCAGCATGGCAGTCAGGAGGAGGCCGGTGACCGACTTCGAGATCGACGCGACCCTGCAGAGGCGCGAGGCGTTGGCAGGAAGAGTCGCGCCCTGGTCACCCAAGCCGGCGACGCCGCGCGCTGCCTGATAGAGCGCGATGGGCCGATTCTTGTCCAACGCAAGCACGGTCACGGCAACGGCGGGACTTTTCGTCGTCGCCTTGTTCACCAGATCGTCGAGTTGCTTCAGCGCTGCCGCGGACAGTTGAACGTCGCTGCGGACATGGGCTGTGCTTTTGACGCGCTGCGCAGCCTGACTGTCCGCGAGAACGAACGTGTCTCCGTGCGACGGCCCAGCACGGTTCTGCGACACGCTCTGCGGGGGCTGTGCGCCAGGCGCGCTCGGCGAGGGAGCGCTGCGCACATCCGCGGAAGGCTGAGTCGGTAGCACGGTGAGCGACAAGGGCGGGTCCTTTTTGGGGGAAACGCCCTTATCGACCGTGCGCGCTCGGTGGTGCTAACTGCTCCAGCGTCTGAGGATCGCGAGCTGACTGATCAAGCCGTTTTCGTTGCCACGGCGACTTCCGTGCTCGCGGACCAACCCTTCGAGGTAGCCGACGAGCGCGGGAAGCTCTGTTGCCGCGATCGTGAATCTCTCGCCCAGCACTCCGAAGCGTTCTCTCCCCGTCGTGCAGCTGGCGGACACGGAGATTCCTTTGTCCTCGCGGCGTTCGAGGTCGATCGCGCCTTCTCCGAAGGCATAGGCGACGTTGATGGCACCCAGCGAGATGCGCTCGCGCTTGCAGGACGCTGCCACTACGGCGTTTTCGGCGCCGCCATGTCTCTCCACGAAGCTCGCGACGAGGCTTCTAACACGATCGACGCCGGGTGTTCCGCTACTGCCGTCGCGACCTGCCGCTTTAACGGACGACTCGCCGGTGACGACCCCATGGGTCGCGGTCGAAATACGCTTCGGCAGGTACATGGGCGGCTCCACACGGGTCGGGCGTGACCAAGCGGTCACGCCGCGACCCAAGAGTGTTTCCTAGTTGGGATAGCTGTTGTCATTGCCGGGCAGTACCGGCACGCCGTTAGGCACATCGACGAGGACGATGTTGACGTTGCTGTACATGGTGGCGAGGTTCGCCCCGAGCTGTACGACGTTGGTGCCCGTCACGAGGTCCGTGATGGGGATGGTCACCGATAGCGTACGCCAGCCGTACGTACGTTGGTCCGGATACGGCCACGGCGTCGGATGCGCATGACCATTGACGGTCACGTTCAGAACGCTCGGGACCTCGTAGTGATAGAAGTTGAACAGCACGCGCACTCGCGCAGCTTGGCGATTGGCCGGCATGTTCAACACGTTCCACGACGTCTGCTGGTTCGCGTTGGCAAACTTGCCGAGGTTCACCGCGCCATTGGGAGCGGGAGCCGTGTTGTCCAGCGCGTCGTAGCTGAAGTCGCGGTACGTGAACGGTCCGTCAAAGGCGACATTGTCCCAGGCGAACGTGTGCTCGCGCTGTGACGGATAGCCGGCCGGACCCTTGTCTGCGTTATAGTGGACGTCCTCGATCCAGATGAGACCGCGGGTGAGTGTGAGATTCGCATTCGTCATCTCGGCAATGAGCTTGAGATTGCTCGCCGTCGGTGTGACGCCGGCGTCGGTCGCCCAAATCTCGACTCTGTTCTGAGAAATACGGAGCTCCACGTGATTCAGCTGGTCGGGACCGCTCGGCGAGGTCACGCAACCGCGCTTCGTGAGCTGCACCTGGCGAGGGCCGTAACCGATGGTGTCATCCTGGACGAAGTCGCGGATGACGACCGCAGAATCGACGGTCCAGCGATCTCTGTTGAGATTGTCTCCGTTCGGGCAACTGCCGTACTGCCCAGCGGCGGCGAAGGCAGAGAAGCGAATGCCGAAGCCATGCTGCGGATTCGCTTGCCACTCGTCATTCCAGATGAACGGCGCCGGCACGGGCGCATCCGTCAGCCAGAATTCCGGCCAAGCCGCGTGGGTTCCGAAGGTGTTGTTCGACACGTCGAAGCTCACGGTGCCGGTGCGTCCGGCGTAGTCGAACGGCTGCTTGGGGTACATGGCCAGAGCGGTCACGATGCCCGCGTCCTGCGCGCCGGTGTTGTTGTCGTTTACGGCTTCGCGAAGCTGACCGTTGCAGATGATCACGTCGTTGGGCGTGAGCACTTCGATCGGGCCGTTACAACTCTGGAGAGTCGTCGGGTTCCATTCGTTGTACATGCCTTGCCCGAAGTTCACCGACTGCGAGGTGCGTGAAACACCCCAGAAGTCCCCGTTCAGATCTCCGGCGCGGTTGTTGCCGCGAGCTGGCGCATCGAACGTGTCGCAGAAGACCGCCGGGCCCGACGCGAGCAGCATGCCGCAGGAGCCGCCACCACCGGTTGGCGGAGGTGGTGGTGGTGGCGGCGGCGGCGGTGGTGGTGGCGGCGGAGGCGGAGGAGGCGGCGGCGGAGTGACCGAGCCTGTCGGTGTCGCTGATACTTCGATTGAATTTCGGCTCTCGCCTTCGAGCCAGTTTCCGCCACTGATGACGTAGTAATACGTCTGGCCGTTCGTGACCGAGGTGTCCGCGTAGGTCGAGGTTGGCGCATAGACAATATCGAGCAAGGTGTACGGGCCGCCGCTCGTCGCAGACCTCTTGACGCCGTAGGCTACCGCGCCATTGACGCTGGCCCATGTGAGGGTAACCCGCGCATTGCCCGCTACGGCAACGACGCTGCCTGGCCTCCGAAGGGCATCAAACGCGTCCAGATCGTTGAGCTCGTCCTCCGGCCCCTCCTGGCCGCAGGCAGCTAAGAGTGCAAATACGACTGTTGAAGCGACTATGAGTGTTCGCTTGTTGAACATGAGCACCTACCTTTGAGGTTCGTAAGTGTTCGTCGGTGGTGAAACGGCTCACATCGCGTCGAGACGTGAGCCGTTTGAGAGGATTCGAGCTACTAATTAGGTCTGCATGAGGCGTTTTCGGTCCATGCGCTTGGTCGTCGTGACGCTCGTCGCTGGCGTGTGCGCCTGCGGTGGCGAGGTGCGCGCGCCTGGCCTTGACGGCCTCGAAGACCTCGACGGAGATGGCGACAGGACGACCGGCGATGGAGGCGTGTTCGACACGACCATTACTCCCGTCAGCCAGGTCGCGCAGTCCGCTATGGCGGGCAAGTCGGTCTCTGACATGCCGGTGGTGGTCGTACGCGATGCGTCGGGCAGGCCGCTCGCTGGGCAAGTCGTTCATTTCACGGTCGAGCTGGGCGACGGGGCGATTGACCCGGACATCGTCATCACCGGAGCTGACGGGCAGGCCGCGCTGACCTCGTGGAGACTCGGAAAGCGCGTCACCCTCAATCGCGTCCATGCGAGTCTTGACTCTCTGCCCGGCGTCACACCAGCGTCGTTCGACGCCAACGTCAGCAGCGACTATGCAATCGCTATCGATTATCGAAGCACTGTGACAGCGGCGCAGCGGGCCGCTTTCGAAGACGCGGCGGCTCGCTGGTCCGCGGTGATCGTCGGCGACCTCCCTGACGTGACCGTGACCACGTCGCGGATCTCGTCCGCCTGCGTTGCTGTTCCCGACGGCCCGTCGCGTCTCATCGACGACCTCGTCGTGTTCGCGACGGTGACGCCTATCGATGGACTGGGTGGGACGCTCGCTCAGTCTGGCCCATGTTTGCAACGCAGTGACGGATCGATCGTCGCGGGCGTCATGATCTTCGACAGTGACGACCTGGATTTCCTCGAGAGCAATGGCGTGCTCGAGGGTACGGTGATGCACGAGATGGGACACGTCATCGGCTTCGGTTCGCTTTGGCGGATCCCGCCTTGGGACCTCGTCGTGTCTCCCTCTCTGCCGTCGTCACCCGGTGCCAACACGCGCTTTTCGGGCGCCACGGCCGGCGCCGCCTTCATCAGCATTGGCGGCATGGGGTTCGGTGGCCTCGTGCCTGTCGACAACACGGCAGTCCCGGGCTCGGCCGATGTGCACTGGCGCGAGACCGAGCTCGGCGATGAGCTGATGACGCCCGAGATCAACGGCACCGAGCCAGCCCTACCGTTGAGCATCGTGACCGTGGCGGCCTTCGCCGATCTCGGCGTCTACACCATCAACGACGCGGCGAGTGACGACTTCCAGCTCGGCGCAGCGCTACGCGCCGACAGCCATGTGCGACCCCCGCCCATCGTGAGCTGTACCTCGGCCGCGCCTTCCGAGGCTTTGCCGCTTGGCGGTGGCATCATTGGTCTCAAGTGAGCGCCACGGGCTTTTTGTTCGATCGTAGCTTTGCGGCCATCCTCTTCGACATGGATGGCACGCTCATCAACTCGATTGCGGTCGCCGAGCGCGTTTGGGGAGCGTGGGCGCGTCGTCATGGGCTCGACGTGGCGACGTTCTTGCCGACGATTCACGGGCGCCGTGTGCCCGAGACCATCGCGGCGACCGGCATCGAAGGGATCGACATCGAGCGTGAGGCTGCTGGGATTACCGCGGCCGAGCTCGAGGACGTCGAAGGCATCGTCCCCATCGCGGGCGCAGTCGATTTTCTCGCGTCCGTTCCAGCGGACAAGCAAGCGCTCGTGACTTCGGCTCCACGTGCGCTTGCGCTGCGCCGACTTGCAGCGGCAGGGGTGCCGGCGCCGCGTACCATCGTCGCAGGCGAAGACGTCGCGCGCGGGAAGCCAGCTCCCGATCCCTATCTGCTGGCCGCACGACGACTAGGGGTCGACGCCCGCGAATGTCTGGTCGTCGAAGATATCCAAGCGGGGATCACCGCAGCCGAGGCCGCCGGTGCGAGCGTGCTCGTGATCACCGCGACACATCACGACAAATTCACAGGCTCGCACGTTCAGCGCGAGGACTACGCCTCGCTGACACTGAGCGTCGAAAATGGCAGGTTGCGCATTCGGTGACGTGACGCGTACGATTTTGCCATGGCCATTGCTCCTACTTCGTCGGTGCACCAGCTCGTCATCGAAGGTCTCCAGAGTCGGATCGAGCGCCGCCTGATCTCGGTGAATGACGCGAAAGCGGAGGCGCGTCGCCTCGAGGTTCCGGAAGGGCTCATCGGGCAGCTCTCGGAGACCGTCGGTGCCGTCCCATACGGCACGCAGTCACAGGTCGTCGCTCGCCCGAACGCAGTTCCCGCGACCTCTGCTGCGCGCGGTAGCGCTGCGATTCATGCGGCGGTCCCCGCCAAGGGCGAGCTCGCGATTCGCACCATTGCTCTCGACGATCTGTCGGATCACAGGATCAGCGGTTTCCTTCAGCAGACGGCGCGTGAAGCGGCGCACGAGCTCAAGAGCAAAGGTCTGCTCAAGATCACCGTGTTGGGAATCTACACGATGGGCAGTGAGATCTCGGACTGCCTCGACGCGGTTCGCCGCCATGAGCGCGAGCTCGTCGCTCTAGCGCGTGACGGACGCGGGACGCGCGTCGGTGTCTTCGCCGGCGGCGTGACCGAGAACCTCGAAGGTGCGCGCTCGCTCGCCAAACAAATGGGTCGCACCCAGTTGCCGGCGGTCGAGATCGACGTCTCTGGCGCGGAGGCGGTCCTGCGCTTCGCCGTCGTCTAGGCTTTGATCTTCGCGTTGTCGGGATCGAACATCGGCTTGAGCGAGGCCACTGCCGGATAACGCTTCCCCGCGATGTCGACTTCCCAACTGCCGTTGTCGATCCACGTCTGATCGAGCGGCTCCTTCGCATCGATCATCGCGAGACCCACGGCGCCGCCCAAGGTGTGTCCGTACGAAGCGGAGCGGATGTAGCCCACGGCGATGTTGTTCCGGCGGACGATCTCCGCGTGGAACATCATCGGCTCCGGATCTTTCACCAGCACCTGCAAGAGTCTCCGCGTTAGCGGACCAGCAGCCTTCTTTGCGACGACTGCGTCCTTACCGATGAAGCCGCCGGGCTTCTTCATGCTCACCGCAAAACCCAGACCGGCTTCGAGCACCGAGTCGGTGTTGTCGATGTCGTGTCCGTAATCGCGGTAGCCTTTTTCCATGCGCAGCGACGCCAAAGCCTTCAGGCCCGCATGGCGCAAGCCGACCGATGCGCCGGCTTCGACGAGTCGCTCGTAAACGTGGACTGCCTGCTCGGTGGGGATGTGCAGCTCGTAACCCAGCTCGCCCAAGTAGGTGATGCGGATGCACATCACCTTGGCGAAGCCGATGTCGATCTCGCGCGCCGTGCGGAAGGGGAACGCCGTGTTCGACATATCGGCGCTCGTGACCATCTGCATGAGCTCACGCGAGCGCGGGCCCTGGATGTTGAGCTGTGCGAAGGCGCCAGTGACGTCGGTCACGAAGGCGTGCGCGTCGCGCGGGATGTGCCGTTTGAGCCACGTCTCGGTGTGACGATGCGCGGTGTCGGAGGCGATGACGAAGAAATTCTCGTCGTCGTGTTTGGTGACCGTGAGGTCGGCTTCGAGCGTGCCGGCCTGATTGAGCCACTGCGTATAGGTGATCATCCCCGATGCGCCGTCGACGTCGTTGCCGCAGATGTAGTTCAGCGCCTTGCCGGCGTCGCGTCCCTGCACCGCGAACTTCGCCATGAACGACATGTCCATGAGGATGACGCCTTCACGACACGCCTTGTGCTCGGCTTCCCAGTTCGGGAACCAGTTCTGGCGGTTCCACGAGAGCTTCTCGACTTTGGCTTCTTTGCCCGCTCCAGCGTACCAGTCGGCGCCTTCCCAACCGCTGACGTCGCGGAAGTAAGCGCCCTGAGCCGCAAGGCGATCGTGGAAGGCTGCGCGCTTGGCGCCACGCGCGGTCAACATGCCGCGCGTCGGGTAGTGGCACTGGTACACCATGCCGAGCGACTCGACGGTGCGCGTCTTCCGGTATTGCGGAGTCGACTGGTAGCGATGCAACCGGTCGATGTTCATGCCGGTGATGTCGATGTCGGGCTGGCCGGTGACGATCCAGTGCGCCATGGCGCGGCCGATGCCGCCGCCGGTGATGATGCCGATCGAATTCAAACCCGCCGCCACGAACAAGTTCTTCAGCTCGGGCGCTTCACCGAAGACCGGCGCGAGGTCGGGCGTGAAGCTCTCGGGGCCGCAGAAGAACTTCTTCACGCCCAGCTCCATCGACATCGGCACGCGGGCCATCGCCTTCTCGACGTAGGGACCCATGCGATCCCAGTCAGGCTCGATCTCGCCGAAGGAGAACTCGTCGGGGATGCCCTTCACGTTCCATGGGGCGCAGACCGGCTCGAACAAGCCGATCATCAAGCCGCCGCCTTCTTCACGGTAGTAGCCATAGGAACCTGGATCCTCGATGACCGGAAATGACTGCGAGATGCCGGGCATGCGCTCGGTGATGAGGTAGTAGTGCTCCGCGGCCTGCAGCGGGATGTTCACGCCGAACTTGTCGCCGAGCTGGCGCGCCCACATGCCGGTGCAGTTCACGACCACGTCGCAGGTGATGTCGCCGAAGGGAGTCGAGACGCCGGTGACTGCGCCGTTTTTCTTGTGGATGTCGGTGACGCCGACGCCTTCGAAGAGCTTCGCGCCTTGCATGCGCGCACCTTTGGCGAGCGCCATGGTGCAGTCGACGGGATTGGCGCGGCCGTCTTCCTTCACGTAGAAGCCGGCGAGGATGTCGTCCGTTTTAGCGAGCGGGAAGAGCTTCTGCACTTCTTTGCCGTCGATCTCGTGGACGTCGATTCCGCAGAAGCGGTTGAACGCGGAAACACGCCGGTACTCTTCGAGGCGATCTTTCTCGGCCGCGAGCTCGATGAAGCCGACCGGCATGAAGCCCGTGGACTGACCGGTCTCGGCCTCGAGCTTGGTGTAGAGGTCGCGCGTGTACTTGCGCAGCTCGGTCGAGGTTTCGCTCGTCGATCCGAAGGTCACCACCAGACCAGCCGCGTGCCAGGTCGTGCCCGAGGTCAGGCGATCGCGCTCGAGGAGCACGACGTCTTTCACGCCCATGTGAGCCAAGTGATAGGCGACGGACGTTCCGATGATGCCGCCGCCGATGACGACGACGCGCGCATGTGAGGGGAGGGTGGGTTGGGCCATGGCGGGCGCGTCAATACAAGGCCGGCACGCGATGATCAACTTGCAGTCGCCGCCACCTGGCACCCCCGTGGTAGGGTTCGCGCATGCCTCCTCCCCAGGCCGGCGCGATGCTTCACGACCTTCAGGGTCCGAAGCAGTCGCCCATCCCGTTCCTCATCCTCCTCGCCATCATCTTCTGTGGGCCGACCTACTTCGCGCCGCAGTACTGGTACATCGGCTTCGGTGGATTCGCGCTGTTCGCATTGATCTACGTCACCGCGACCAAGGCATCAGCGGGAAGGCTCAGGCCGACGGCGATTTGCGAGAAGGGCATCGTTGTCAGCGAGCGCGGTGCCGACATCGTCGTTCCGTGGTCCGACGTGCAGTCGGTCTCCTTCTGGACCCACCGCACGACCAGTGGCTACGACATCAACGCGCGTGACACGCGCTATCGACTCGACCAGGGCTTTCGCAAAGACGGGCTCAAGGCAGTCATCGACACCGTCGTCAGCAAGGCACCGCTCGAATGGGTGCACGAGAACATCGCGGTTCGCCCCGAGAAGGTCGGTGAGGCACGCGCGACGCTCGACAAGATCATGGCGAAAATCGGGCGCTAGGTCGCGAGGTTGCCAACTGCGGGCGAGGTGCGTATACGTACGTCTCGTAACAAGCAGCTCGCCTGCCCGATATCGCTCCGCACTTCTGCAGTACGCTATCCCGCCCTCGAGTTTCCGCTTCTGTCCAAAGTAGTTTTCTAAGTGTCTTTCGAACAATTTGCTTTACATAACAGCCTAGTAGCGGCCGTCCGTGGCCAGGGCTACACGACCCCGACCCCTATCCAGCAAGCCGCGATTCCGCGCGTGCTCGCCGGGCGCGACATCCTCGCCTGCGCCCAGACCGGTACCGGCAAGACCGCCGCGTTCGCTCTCCCCATCCTCAATCGCATCTTGGCCGATGGCCAGCGCCGTCGACACCCGAAGGTCCTGGTTCTGGTGCCGACGCGTGAGCTCGCGCTGCAGGTCGGCGAGAGCTTCGAGGCCTATTCCAACGGTGATGTCCGCGCCGCCGTCCTCATCGGCGGGGTCGGGCAGGGCCGTCAGGTCGATGCGTTGCGGGCTGGTGCCGAGGTCATCGTCGCCGCACCCGGTCGCTTGCTCGATCTCATGGAGCAACGGCTCGTCGACCTGCGCGGCATTCACACGCTCGTGCTCGACGAAGCCGACCGCATGCTCGACATGGGCTTCATTCAGCCGTTGCGCCGCATCATCGCGGTTCTGCCGCGCGCGCGTCAGAACTTGATGTTCTCGGCGACGATGCCGGATGCCATTCGCAAGCTCGCGGGAAACATTCTGCAGAATCCCGAGAGCATCGCGGTCAATCCGGTATCGCAGGCCGCTGGAACGGTCACACAGCGCGTGTACCACGTGCCGCAAAAGCAGAAGCCCGAGCTGCTACGTGACTTGCTCGATGCGGAGGCGATGGGTCGCACCATCGTGTTCACGCGCACCAAACACGGCGCCGATCGCTTGGCCCGCCGCCTCGAGCAGTGCGGTGTCGAGAGCGTGGTCATCCACGGCAACAAGTCGCAGAACAACCGGGTGCGGGCGCTCGATGCGTTTCGCTCGGGTCGCATTCCGTTGCTCATTGCGACCGACGTCGCAGCGCGCGGCATCGACGTCGATGGCATCTCGCATGTCATCAACTACGAGTTGCCAAACGAGCCCGAGAGCTACGTGCACCGCATTGGTCGTACGGGCCGGGCGGGCGCCTCGGGTGATGCGATCGCGTTCTGTGATCCCGCCGAGAAAGAGTATCTGCGGCAAATCGAGCGCCTGACGCGCAAGCAGCTCCAAGTGGTCAGCGACCGTCCGGCTCAAGCGCCGGCCCGGGAGCCTATCAAGAGCAGCGAGCCGCGTCCGTATGCACCGCATCAGGATCCGCGTCGTCGCCAGCAACGGCAGGGACAGCGTCGCCGGCAGGGCGGCGGAGGTCCGAGCCATGGTAGCTGGGGTCCGCCGCGTCGTTCGGCGAGTCGCTGAGCCTGACAGCTTGCCAGGGGTCGATCGGGTAACGCGGCTGCCGTAGTGGCCGATACCCGAGCGATGACGCACGACGTAAGGACTGCAAGAGCCATCGCGAGCCCCTCACACCTCCAAGGGCAGGCGCCGGCTCCCTTTCGTCACCGTTCCGCCAGCGAGGTCGTCGCGTTCGGTACGGTCACTGGGATCAGCGTCGGTACGGTTCTCTCTTTCGGGCTCATCGCCGTCTGTAGCGCCACGGCTCCTCCGCTGCCGCTCGCAGGCGCCACCGCGCTGGTGCTCTTCGGCAGCACGGCGAGTGGGGCGCTGCTCGGCGGAGCTTGCGCGGCCTTGAACTCCCTGGCCGTCGGGGTCGCCAATCGTCTTCACGCGGTGGCACACCAGCTTTCGGCATCCAGGCGCTAGTCGCACCGATATCCTCGGCGCACCGCATTGCCGCCAAGGATTGCCCATGACCTCCGTTAAAATCGACCCCGAGCTCGCCCGTCTCATCGAGCGAGCCGACGCGCTGGATAAATCCGGCGTCGACCTGTCTGCGAGGGCCGGCAAGGCTCTCGAGAAGCTCGAAGCCCCGCTCGTGTCGACCGTGCCGGTCAAGCAGGGATCCGTCAAAGAGGTCTTCGCGACCATGGATGCGGCGCAGAAGGCCGGCGACGTCGAAGCGTTCTTCGCGTGCTTCACCGAGGTGGCTCGCAAGACGCTGCCGTTCGACGTCGAGAAGCCCAACGGTCGCGCTATGGGTCGGACGTTTCTCGACCTGCTCGGCTCGATGACCCTCGGCAAGTGCCTCGAGGACGGCGCCGACCGCAAGGTGTTCGAGTTCAAGTCCGAGCTCAGCACCTCGCCGCAGGTGTTCGTGCGCATCGACGGCAAGTGGTTCGCTGACAGCTAATGGGCTTCGTGGACGCCGCTCGCGCGTTCGAGCGCAAGCTGCACGAGCAGCGTGAGCTGCGTCAGAAGAGCGCGCGCGTCTTTCTCGGTGAGACGACGCGGCGCGCTCGCGTGGACCAAGATCGTCCTGTCTTCACAGCAGGCGCGCTTCTCGTAACCAGGCCTGACCGACCGCGATAACCGCGGTATGTCAGCAATCAATGCCTCGCTCGGTGCTCCGCTAAAGAAGACTGAAGTCGCGCCGCAAGAGCAGCCCGCGGCGCTGGCCCCGCCGGTCGCGATGGATCGGCTCGAGCCTCGTCGCATCGAAAGCTTCGACCGCGCCTTTCGCTGGCAGCCGGGACGCGTCGTCACGCCCAGGCGCTACACCGAGCTACGCGATGCTGTCGTGCTCGCGAATCGCTTGCATGTCGTCGCGTCGGGCCACTCGTTCAACGCGTCGGTCGTCGGTGACCCGGACGCGATCGCGATCAATCTCGAGAATTTCAAAGCCGCGTCTCTTACGGAGCACTGTGGCCATGTCGTCGTGACCGCTGAAGCGGGCATGCGCATCGGTTCCCTCTGCGACTGGCTCGCGCGCCAAGGCTTCGCGCTCGAAACCATCCCGACGACCTTCGATGCGACCATCGGCGGCGCCCTAGCGAACGGCGCACACGCGACAGGCCCGACGCAAGACGCGTCGCTGTTCGATCACGTGACTGGCATGTCGGTCATGGCAACGGACGGCCGTGTCGTGCACATCGCCGACGAGCAGATGCTGAAAGCCGCGCGCGTCGGGCTCGGTGCGCTGGGGATCATTCTCAGCGCCACCTTCCGCGTCGTACCGAAATTCGATCTCCAGCAGTCTGGTAACGTCACCACCGAAGCCGCCGCGCTCGCAAACCTCTCGAAGTCGCTCCGCGAGCACGACCACTACTCGTGGTTCTGGTCGCCCGAGACCAAAGTCGTCACCGAGATCTTCCGCGACCGCTTCCTCCCGGGTCAGGGCCGTGGCCGCGAGGTGAAGAAGCCCGACACATTCCCGCCGGAATTCGTCGCTAAGGGGCAAGAGCTCTATGACGCCGCGCCCACCAGCGCCGAAGCGCGCAAGCAACTGGCCGCGCTCTATCACGCAAAGCCCGAGGATCGTTTCGGTCGCTCCGACTTCATCTTTCACCGCGACCAACCCTGGCGCATGCACGACTTCTCCATCGGCGTCCCCATCGCCCGGTTCCCCGAGGCGCTGCAGGTCATCCGCGACCTGTTCGCGTCTCGGGGATACTCGCCGCAGTTCCCGCTCGCGGTGCGCTTCCTCGAGGCGACGGACAAGGCGCTGCTCGCGATGAACGCCGGGCAAGACGTCGCGGTCATCGAGCTCTACAGCAACGCTGGCTCGAAGGATGACGCCGTCCATGACGCACTGCAGAGCGCTCTCGCCGGCCTCGGTGGCCGCGTGCACTGGGGGAAGACCTTCAGCGGCTCGGTCGCCGGCACCTATCCGCGTGAGTCGGTCGCCGCATGGAACACGGTCCGCGAGCAGCTCGATCCGAAGGGCAAGCTGCTGACGCCGTGGCTTCGCAAGATTCTCGGTGAGCTTGGTTCTGCGGCCGGTTGACGCGAGCCCGCTGTCCGGGTTGGATGGCGGCCGACATGGCGAGCTGCTCAGAAGCCGAAGACTACGTCGCGGGAAAGCTCTCCGCTGGAGACGTCCGCGCGTTCGAATCGCATGCCGCGACCTGCGCGAGCTGCGGCAAGGCGCTGGTGCGCCGTAAGGCCGTGGAGCGCGCCGCGTCGGTGATGAAGCGCAATCAGGTCGCGCGTGACTCGCGCATCGATATGGTGGCGCCGAGTGCCGAGGTCCCGGCGTCCAAGGCGGTCACCGTCGAGGCGCCAGTGCTTGCTCCGCAAGCTGATTGGACCGCCGAGCCGAGTCTTGCGGGTAACCCGAACGGCAAGCGCATCGCCTTCGGGATCGCTGGGGCTCTCACCGTGGGCGTTGCCATCTGGATCTGGGCGAAGAGCGGCACCTCGCACGCGCCGCCGCAGGACGCGCCACCACCCGTCGCGGCAGCGCCATTGCCCAAGCCCGAGCCTGCGGTGGAGCAGCCTCCTCCTCCAGCGCCCGAGCCAACCCCGCCTCCGCCCGTCGAGGTCGTCAAGCCGCCCGAGCCGCCGCACCCTGTCGCCGAGGCTCCTGCCAAAGCGCCCACGCCTGCGAAGGCCGAGGCCAAGCAGAAAGACTGGCTGCCCATCGGCACGGACATCGAAGAGCTTGCCGAGACCGTTGCCGGCAAGAAGTGTGGCGCCGCCGTCACCGCGTTGCGCGACCGCGTGGTCAAGCACAAGGAAGAGGCACGCTCCTGGGCGCTGCTCACGACCTGCTACGCCAAGCGCAAGCGCTGGCAGAACGCTCTCGACGCCTTCGACATGGTCGTTCAGTACGGCGATCAGGCGCTCGTCGCCAGCGTCCAGAGCCACGCCGATGCATCTCGCGCCGGTCTACAGGCCGAAGCCGAAGCCGCTGCTGCTACGCCGGCCCCCGAGCCGCCGCAGTAAAAAAATGGTGACAGTCACCATTTTTCGGAGTCACCATTTCTCGGTGTCTCCCGGGGGTTACGCGAGGGGAAAAATGGTGACTGCCACCATTTTCCGCTTTAGCAAGCAGGCCAAAATAGAAACGGCGTGCGGCACCCCACCATTGGCACCGCACGCCGCTCCGAATGCGACTTATGGACTCTGCTTGGGGTCGAGTTAGCCCGCGACGCGCTGAGCGGCCGGGATCTGGAACTCGTCAGTGCTCTCGTTCCAAGCGTTCTCGCTGTTGGCGACCATGGTCGGCTCGGGAATGAGCGAGTACATGAGCTCGGTCTCTTCCTTCTCTTCTTTCTCCTCGGCAGGACGAGCGCGGAGCTCGGCGAGCGCGCGGAAGACCGAGCGCTCGGACACGCCGAGAACGGCGGCCAAGGCGCGGACCGGAAGACCGAGGGACGACAAGACGCCGAGGAGGCCCGAGAGGCGATCCGCGAGGCTCGAGGTTTCGAGCGCGAACCACGACAGCGAGCTGGCGTAGCGGCCGACGAGGTCGCGCGTAATCCACGCGCGCAGCTGGGCGGACGAGAACCACTCGTTCAGGAAGTCTTCACGGGGAATGCTGATGAGGTGACCGGGGGTGAGCAACCGGACCGAGTCGCGGGCGGTGCTGCCGGCCAGAACCTCGCGGTCGCCGAGAATCGCGGGACCACACATCAGCAAGGTGGTGCGGCCATTGCCGCGCTCGCCGACGTACGCCCGGGCATACCCGGTCACGAGAACGTAAATCTCATCGACCGGCTCGTCGGCACGGTAGAGCCGCTGGCCGGCTCGCCCTACGAGCGAACGTTCAGCGAACCGCGCTTCGCGCTGGTCGATGGGGGTGGCTTTGATCTCACGAAGTAGGTTGAGCAGAGTGTCCATGACAAACCTTCAGTGCAGCTACCGTGCCCAAGTTGGGGGAATGTAGGGTACGTAGCTCAGCGCCATGATTTCAGGGTGTTACGGCGGCACCATGGCTTGTGGCTCGACCCACAAGGAGGCCTGACAGGAGGTCAGGACCTGAAGGTTGCATCCAACACTGTAGGGCCAACCCGACGTTTGTCGGCTTCAACCTCGACCTGAACCGGCACTTGGACGGATAGTAGGCGCGACGATGGCAAAGCTAGGTGAGATGGGGACTTGGGTCGTCCGCAGAGATGCGGTGAACGCCCTGACCCTCAAGACCGTCCGCGTCGACATCGTTAACGGACCGGATGCGGGCACGTCCATGACCTCCGCCGAAGAGGTCTTCACCATCGGGACAGCCCCCGGAAACACTCTCCAGGTCACAGACCGCACGGTTTCGCGCTTTCACCTCGAGCTGCGATCCCAAGACGACGGCGTCCTGCTTCAGGACTTGGGCTCGACCAACGGAACTATCCTGGCCGGTGCCCGCCTCGAGCGCGCCCGCATTGGTCTCGGCACCACACTCTATCTTGGTCGCACTCAGATCGTCGTTCGTGACGGTGAGGCCGCCATGGTCGAGCTGCACTCCGCCAACGAGGTCGGCGGAGTGCACGGCAACACCGTGGTCATGCGCCGACTCCTTGCCTTGGTCGCCAAAGCCGCCAAGAGCGAGGTGCCGGTCCTCATCACCGGCGAGTCAGGCACCGGCAAAGAGCTCATCGCTCGCGCGGTCCACGACACCGGCAAGCGCGCCGACAAGCCGTTCGTGGTCGTCGACTGTGGCTCGTTGTCGCCAACCCTGATCGGCAGCGAGCTCTTCGGTCACGAGAAGGGCGCCTTCACGGGTGCGACCGATCGCCACGCCGGTGCGTTCGAACAGGCCGAAGACGGCACCGTCTTTCTCGACGAGATCGGCGAGCTCCCGCCCGCGTCACAAGCCAATCTCCTCGGCGTGCTCGAGCGCGGCACCTTCCGCAGGCTCGGCGGACAGAAAGAGCTGCCGCTTCGGGCGCGCGTCTTGTCGGCGACCAATCGCGATCTGCGCTCGGACGTGAACCGCGGCAACTTCAGACTCGACCTGTTCTATCGTCTCGCCATCGTCGTCTTGCATACGCCCGCTCTGCGCGAGCACCCTGACGACATTCCGCTGCTCATCGAGCACTTCCTCCAACGCGGTGGCTACCAGGGAACGATGGACGAGCTCTTCCCGCCGGCGGTGATGGAGCGGTTCAGGGCGCACACGTGGCCCGGCAACGTGCGTGAGCTGCGCAACACCGTCGATGCGGCGCGCACGCTCGGAGCCGATTTTTCCATCAGCGGCACCTTCGCTGCTCTGCCGCCGAGCGGAGCCGAAACGTCGTCCGGCGACTTCCAGGAGAAGACGAGCGACTCCATCAACCTCGGAGTCGTCGGCGTCAGCTCGGACCCACTGCAGTCCTACAACGAAGCGCGCGCCCACGTGCTTGCCTCGTTCGAGAAGGTCTACTTGCGTCAGCTCTACGACCGTTGCGAAGGCAATGTGTCGAAGGCAGCCCGCCAGGCACAAATGGACCGCAGCTACCTGATCTCGCTGCTCCGGAAGCACAACATCCGGGGATGACGCGCCGATAAGGCGTTCACTTCCTCATGACGCATCCCATCATTCGCGTGTCGGGCCCATTGCTGGCTACTTCCTCGGGCGCGGTGTCCGAGCGTCTGGTCGAACGCACCATCAACGGCAACAAGATCGTTTGCCGGGAGTGGGGTAAGCCGGGGAATCCCTTGGTCATCGGCATTCACGGGTTGAGCTCGAACTCGATCTGCTTTGCCGACATCGCCGAGGCCGTGGCCAAAGCCGGCTATCACGTGATCGTCCCTGATCTGCGTGGTCGCAATTTGAGCCCGGCCACCGGGCCGCACACGTACGGCTGGCAGAATCACGGCAACGACGTGTCTGCTATTGCGGAAGACGTGCGTCGCGAGACGCGTGGAGCCTGCGGCGAGAAGTTCAGCATCATGGGGCACTCGATGGGCGGCTACATCGCTCTCGACATGCCGCGCGAGCGCCTGGACCGCGTCGTCATCCTCGACGCGCTGGGTATTCCCGAAAGCGGCGCCGTGAGCTCGGTGGGTGGCTCGGTCAATCGTCTCGACAAGATCTACAAGTCGGTCGACGCCTACGTCGACAGCATCAAGCAGAAGGGCATCATCAAGCCGTTCACCAAGACTTGGGATCGTCACTTCCGTGACGAGGTGGTTCAGGTCGAAGGCGGCGTCATGCCGCGCACCAGCAAGAGCGCGGTCGACGAGGACACGGCGTATGCGATGATGCGCTCGTCGCTTCCGTATTGTTTCCCGCGGATGTGGAAGACGCTGCCCGAGCAGACGTTGGTCATCCGCGCCGGCCAGCCCATGAGCGCGATACTCGGTCGCTTCATCAGCGACACCGATTCGTTCGCTTACAAGGCCATGCGCGGCGACAAGCTGTTCAAGACCGTCGACGCGAACCACTACACGGTGCTCACCGAGCCGCACACGATTGCGCTCGTCGCGAAGTTCTTCAAGGGCGAGCCCCTCTAGCTTGCGGATGCCGTGCCGCTCGTTTAATGGGCGCGCATGAATCAACTGAAGAACCGCCGTGCGCTGGTGACCGGCGCTGCCTCGGGCATCGGGCTCGCGATCGCCAAACGCTTCGCCGACGCGGGCGCGGAAGTGCTGCTCTCGGACCTGCCGGGTCCGGCGCTCGAGAAGGCCGCCGCGGATCTCAAAGCGCGCGCCCTGCCCGCAAACCTCGGAGCACGCGACGAGGTGCTCAAGCTCGCCAAAGACGCGGGCGCGGTCGACATCCTCGTGAACAACGCCGGGCTGCAGCACGTGAGCCCGATCGACGACTTCGACATGGCCAAGTGGGACACCATCATCGCGGTCATGCTCACGGCGCCGTTCATGTTGGTGCGCTCGGCGCTGCCGGGCATGGTGCAACGCAACTGGGGCCGCATCATCAACGTCTCGTCGGTGCACGGGTTGATCGCTTCAGCGTACAAGTCGGCGTACGTCAGCGCGAAGCACGGCGTCATTGGCCTGACGAAGACTGTCGCTCTGGAAGCAGGCGCTCGCTCGCCGCAGGTCACTTGCAACGCCATCTGCCCGTCATACGTACGCACGCCGTTGGTCGAGAAGCAGGTCGCCGATCAGGCGAAGGCGCACGGCATCCCGGAGAGCGAAGTGCTCGAGAAGGTGATGCTCACGCAGAACGCCATCAAGCGGCTCATCGAGCCGGAAGAAGTGGCCGAGGCGGCGATGTATCTGACGCGCGATGATGCCTGGTCGGTGACTGGCAGCGCTTTGATGCTCGACGCCGGCTGGCTAGCGCACTGAAAATGGTGACTGTCACCAATTATGAAAATGGTGGCTGTCACCAATTTCGAGGGAACGGCGAGACGTAAGTGAGGCCGACCTCGGCCGCCGGTGCGAACTCGGCGTCGCCGAAGTGCATGCCGGGGATCTCGCCGATTGCGTAGAACTGGTAGTCCCAGGCGTCGCCGGTGCCCCAGTTGATGGCGAAGCTGACGTCGGCTTCGAGGCCCGAGAACGGCATCACGTAGTAGTCGTCGAGGGTGACGTCTTCGAGCGCGACCGCGGGGATGGCGGGTGGGCCCCAGGCGCCCCACTCGATGTCGTCGTAGTCGTCGCGGCCGTAGACCGGGTCCCAGATGTAGTTGAAGCGCCGGGCGACGAATTCCTTGATGCCGTAGAGGTGGGCGGGGTCGTTGGCCTCGTGGATGACGCCTTCGTGCGCCGACAGGCCGGTGAAGTTTTCGAAGATGAGCTTGCGAGTGACCTCGCCGGGGCCTTGCTGCTGGAAGATGTCGCCGTGCAGGTAGTCGTTGACGCCTTCGATGCCTTCGCAGCGTGAGTTCACGAAGTAGTAGTCGCGTCGCGCGAACGCTATGGCGGAGTCTCGTGATTCGCCGGCGTTGCGACCGACGAAGCAGTCGCCTTCCGTGCCGTTGAGCTTGATGAACGCGCCTTCGACGATGGTCGCGGCCACCTGCTCGAGTCTGACCGCGATGCCGCCGGGCATGAGGGGGTGGATGTTCTTGCCGCCCTGGTTCTCGGGTTGGTCGACCTCGCCGGTGTCGCAGCCGGGTTGGGGGACGAGATCGATCGCCAGGCCGATGATGCGGACGTTGCGGCCGCCGTGGATGGCGATGGGATAAGCGAGCGCGGCGTCGCCCATCAGGAGCACGTAGTCCTGGTCGTTCTCGAGTGTGAGCTCGTAGCGATCGCCGGCGCAGACGCCGTCCCAGGCCGCGATGGCGTAGAGCTCGGCGGCGTCGGGCAAGGTGAGGACGGTTGGGTTCTCGAGAGTCGGCAGAGTGACGTCGTTCTTCCAGGTGAAGCCTGGAGGCGGTGAGGTTGGCTCGGGTTGCTCTGGCTCGGGCTGTTCCGCGGGAGGTGTTTCGGGCGGCGTCACGCGCTCCTCTTCTCGGGGCGGGTCGCTCCCCGGCTCACCTTCGATCGAGCCAGAGCACGCGACCATTGCAACGCATCCGAGGACGAGAGCTCGCATTGGCGGCGCATAGCTGCACGCCCGATGCCACGGCCTCCAGCTCGTCTTTTCAACGAGCTCGCTCCCGCGGATCACCACGCTTTGGGGGGCAGTCACCTCGTTCGCGTGAACGAAACCGGTTCAGATCCTGAAAGACAGGTCGAGCGATCCGAAGAAGTCCGGTTTGGTCTGCCGCTCGAACTCCTTCGAGCGCAACACGTGCGTGATCGACACGCGCGTGTTCTTCCATACGAGGGCCCAACCGAACTGTGCATCGACGACCATGGGAATGCGCTCGACGCTGCGGCTCTCCCGCCAGGTACTGCCGTCGATGAAGATGTTGCGGATGACGCTGCGCACTTCGCCGCCCAAGAAGTAGTACCAACCGAAGTCGTTGGTCTGCGCGAACACGCCGTTCCCCTGGATGCCGGGCAACACGCGACGCGGTCCGTAGTCGAGCGGCATGTTGTCGCCAAAGCGGATGGTGAACCCGGCCGCGGTGAAGTCGTAGACGTTACCGAGCGCGGCGCCGATGTGCGGGAAGATCTCGGTGGTGAGACCACCGAAGGTTCCAAGGTGATAGCGCCAGACGTGCTGATACGAGAGTACCAGCGCGGGCTCGTTCGGTAGCTGTGTGTCCCAGCGGACTGGTGTCGGGCCGATGGCCACGTGGATCACTCGCTGCACCTGTCGCCCCAACGCGGCAGGGCCGATCATGCCTAGAGTGAGCGTGAGGTCGTCGAAGTGTTTCGCGGTCACCGTTTGGATGCCCGCTGTAGCGTACAAGAAGGCGGCGAAAGGACGGTCGCGGTCGCTGAGATTGCGCAAGATGATGCTGCGCGGGCTGTAGATGTTGTGACCGCCGCCGAAGGTCGCGTGGACCTCACCGTCTTCGGCGAACCACCTGCCCATCGTGCGCATGAAGTTGGGCGTGCCGGATCGACTCGTGGTCCAGAGGCCATCGACGCCACTCGAGTAGTGACGGTCGAGCGCGAAGACGACGTCGTTCTCGATGAGAATGGTCAAAGTGCCGCGATCGTCGTCGGGACGGGAGAGACGATAGCTCGCGGCGGCTGCGGCTGCAGCAGATGTGTCGGGTGGCCCTGCGAGAGCGAGGAGCGAGCAGGCGAGCACTACGACCGACATTGGCCGGGCACGGTCTCCGATCGCGGAGCACCGCGCAATGACCAAGTGAGGAGCCAGTGTTGCACCGGCTCCTCACGAGGTTTCGCGATTACTCTGGCTTCTTCTTGGTGAACTTGAGGAGCAGACCGCCACCGGCGGCCATCGCGACGCCACCGACCATCGCCGGGACGGCTTGCTGCCAGTTCAACGCGGTACGGCCGAGCATTGGACCCCAGTCCATACCGTTGGTCATGCCGCCGGCCACGCCCGAGAAGGCGTAGAAGGCACCGGCACCGAGGAGGCCCCAACCAGCGACGCGCAGAGCCAAGCGGCCGGCGTTACCGAGCTTGAAGCCCTTCTTCTCCGCCGGTTTCTCGGCCTCACGACCGCGACCGACTTCGCGGGCACCGCCCGTCGAGCCAACCGAGATGACCTCGGGTCCTTCGACCGGGCCGTTGCTGCGGGTGATGCGCCAGCCGCGCTCGGTCTCGACCGCCTTGTAGATGCGGCCTTCGACCTCGTAGAAGCCGGGACCTTCTTGCTCGGCCTGAGCGATGACCGCCTGCTTGATGCTGGGCGCGCGCTCCGGCTCGTAAGGAATGTCCTCGTCGCCACGGCCACCCTCGTAGCCGTTTTCGTAGCGCTCTTCGTAGCGCGGGCCGCCGCGACGCGGCGCCGGCTCCTCGTACTCCTCTTCGTAGCCCACTGGTCCGCCACCACGTTCGTTGTAGCGGATGCGAGGCGACGGAGCGCGCTCGAGGTCGATGTGAATGTCGGGCTGCTGGCGCTCGCGGATGCGAATGCGCTGTGGCGGAGGCGGCGGTGCTTCGTCGTCGACGATGCGGACGTCTACGCCCCGACCCGAGCCGGCAGGTTGGCGGGAGGGATATCCGTACTCATAGGATCCACTGGCCCGGGTCGCGGTACGGCGGCTGCTTTCACGGTAGTCCTCGTACGAGTACTGACCGCGGCCGCGACTCGGCCCATAGTATCCAGCGTCGGTGGCACGCGTCGACATGGGTTCACCTGCCTTTAGAGGGTCAAATTGTGTTGGGTTTGGGTTCACAGCTCACGTGACGAGGTCACGCGATCGCTTCAGCTGCGAATCCAGATCGATATATCGGCGTCGTGACGCGGGGGTTGCTTGGCGAACGGCAACAACTCTTGCCGGTCACTGCCGATACACCCCGTTGATCTGGGAAGGCGCCTGACCCTTCGAGGCGAACGCTTCCTGTCGAACCAAAGTGAGGGTCCCCATGCGAGTCAGCGTCTGCAGACTCGTCACCGCCATTTTGTTCGTCGGCATTGGCCTTTGGGCCGACGTGTCTTCGGCGCTCACCGTGCAAAACATCGCCTGCACCAGCGGCGAGCTGTCCGTGACCATCAAGATCCCGACGCAAGCCATTGCCGGTGACCCACGTACCTTTTGCCGGATCGACATCGTCCTTACCGGCCAGACCAACCCGCTAACCATCGGGCAGCAGATCCTCGTGCAGGGTCTCGTCGACGACTCCTATTGGAGCAGCGACAGCACCTTCTATTCGAGCACCTTCAGCGTCACCTCGCAGGAAGCAGCCGCGCAGCGCGTGCAGCGTAGCGTCGATTGCACCGGCGACTTCATGGACAACGGTTGGTCGAGCGTCGCCATCTACGGCTTCGTCGATGCTTACAAGGGCCCGGTCTGGAGCCCCGATCGCTGCGCCACCAACACGCTCTCGGTCGAGGTCATCGGCGACGAGGAGCCCGAGGTCTCGGACAGCGCCGCGAGCGCCGGCCAGCTCGGCACCGGCGTCACCAACAAGGTGGCGGCCGACCCGGACTGGTACGCGGTGACGGTCAACAGCCAAAACGCTCTGGCGCTGACTCTCGCTTATGACGGCGGGTCAGGCGCGCTCGACTTCCAGCTCACCGACAGTGCTGGCAGTCAGGTAGCCAGCGGTAGCAAGACCGCCGAGGGCGCGGTGATCAACAAGACCGGACTGGCCGCGGGCACCTACAAGGTGAAGGTCGCACCGCAAGTCTCGTCGGATCCCAACCTCTACGATCTTCGCGTCGGTGGGACGTCGGGCGGTGGTGGCACGTGCACCGGAACCGGCACCGAAGAGCGCGACTGCGGACGCTGCGGTACGCAATCACGGACGTGCAACAGCGGCACCTGGTCTGGTTGGACGACTTGCGCCGGCCAGGGTGAGTGCGAGCCTGGATCCACCGACGTAGAAAGCTGCGGCACCAACAAGTCGCGGACCATGACCTGCAGCGAGAGCTGCGAGTGGGAGCCCGGTGCCTGCGTCGACGGCGACGGTGGTGGTGGCGGCGGCGGGAGCAACGCCGGCAAGGTCGGTCTGGCATGCGATGACAACGAGCCCTGCGGCAACCTCGAGTGCATCGGCCTCGATAATACCGATGGGATGTTCCAGAACGGCTACTGCACGATGTCTCCATGCAGCGCTGACTCGGCCTGCGGTGACAGCGCCGCGCTCTGCGGTGGGCTCTTCGGCACCCACTATTGCTTGAAGCGCTGCAGCGACAGCACCGATTGCCGCACCGGTTACGTGTGCGCCCGCTTCGGGAATGCTCGCGCCTGCGCGCCGCGTTGCCGAGATGATCAAGACTGCGCCGACAACGCCCTGCCCGTCTGCGATGACGACAGTGGCTTGTGCCTCGCGTCCGCCGGAGCGGACCCGCAGGCTTGGAACGGCTCACGACCGAACGCTGACGGAAGTTTGGGGGGCGGTGCTTTACTCGAAGCAGGAGGTGGATGCGTGGCTCTAGATCCCAGCATTTGGACTGTCATCTTCGCTGCATTCTTGCTCAGTGCCCATGTCACCGCGCGGCGCTTCGCTGCCAAAGCGGCAGGTGACGTCGTCCGCTAGCGGGTGGCGCGATTCAGGTCGAGCGGCTACGCTTTCCCTCTGCTTCCAGGCAACTCGACGCAGTGGGGAACATGGCGAAAGAGCGCACTTTCATGCTCGTTCGCGCGGCGCTGCTCGGCGCCGCATGTGTCGCTGCGCACGTAGCTTGTCTGGGAGAGATCAGCGAGCAGCTTCAGGCCCCGCCCGTGGAGGTCGCGAGCTGTGACGCGGTTGGTCCCGCGCCCCTGCGTCGCTTGTCCGCCGCCGAGTACAACCGGGCGGTGAACGACTTGCTCGGCGATGCCTCGGCTCCGGCGCGCTTGTGGCCAGCCGCCGGGAGCTCGACCGGGTTCGATAACGATGTGGTCGGCCAATCGGCCACCGCGCAGGACATCGAAGCGTTCGTGACCTCGGCCGAAGCGGTCGCGGATGGGGTGCTGGCGCGGCTCGGCACGGTGCTGCCGTGCGAGATGGCGACGCTGACGACGGACCAGGCTCGGCGTGCCTGCGCGAGCGCCTATATCGACAAGCTGGCTCGGCGCGCATATCGGCGTCCACTGACCGCGGATGATCGCACCACATTGCTCGCCGTCTACGATAGCGGATTCGCCATCGACGGCTTCGACGGCGGCATCCGCGCCATCACCGAGACCGTCCTCGAGTCGCCGTCGTTCTTCTACAAAATAGAGGAGGGCGTCGGGACCGGCGAGAACGGTGTCGTCGCGTTGTCGGGGTACGAAGTCGCGACCCGCCTGTCATTCTTCATCACCGGCAGCATTCCGGACGAGCCCCTGCTCGCCGCCGCTGAGAACGGCATGCTCGCGACCCGCGAGGGTGTCGAAGCCGAGACCCGACGTTTGCTCGCGACGCCAGAGGCACGGGCGCGCGTTCGCGACTTCTTTCGTCAGTTCCTGGAGCTCGACAAGATCATGGCGGCGGAGAAGGACCCCTCCGTGCTACCGAGCTTCGACGTGGCGACGCGTGCCGACCTGCTCGCGAGCGTCGAGGCCTTCGTGGAGCACGTCGTCTTCGATGCCGAGGAGCGCACCCTGCGCGAGCTGATGTCGGCGAGCTACAACTTCGTGACCGCGCGCACGGCTCCGCTCTACGGTCTGACCTCGATCGCGGTGACGCCCGAGAAGGTCGCGCTCGATCCGACGCAGCGCGCCGGCATCCTCACCGATGCGGGGCTGCTTGCTGCGCTCGCCAAACGTGATTCGACCTCGCCCATCCAGCGCGGCGTGTTCGTGCGTCAGGCGCTCTTGTGCCAGCCGCTCGGTGCGCCCCCCAACGCCGACGTCGCGGTAGTGCCGGCCGCCGACCCAGACAAGACGACCCGCGAGCGCTTCGCCGACCACACGTCCGATCCGAGCTGCGCCGGCTGCCACCGTCTCATCGATCCTATCGGCTTCGGTCTCGAAGCGTTCGATGCCGTTGGCCGCTATCGCGAACAAGAGAACGGACTCGTCATCGATACGACGGGCACGCTCATCGGCACCGATGTCGACGGAGAGCTCACTGGCGCCATCGATCTCGCGACCCGGCTCTCCACGAGCGACTACGTGGCCGCTTGCGTGGCGGATCGCTGGATCATGTTCGCGCAGGGCCGCAATACCGCCAAGGAGTGTTTGGTGCCCGCGCTCGAGGCGCGCTTCGCCGAGACCTCTGGTGACTTCACCGACCTCATTCTCGCCATCGCGACCGACGAGACTTTCCGTGCTCGGCCCGCCGTGGTGCCCGGGAGCTGCACCCCATGACGCTTTCACGTCGCTCCCTGTTGCGTGGCGCCGCTGGTGCCGCCGTCGCACTCCCGGTGCTCGACGCGATGCTCACCATCGGTGGTCGCATGCCCAAGGCGCGCGGAGCCGGGCCCACCGCACCACGCAAGCTCATCATCATGTTCACCGGCAACGGCGTCCTCATGGAGAAGTGGCGCTGCGCGCCGGGCGCGACACCGGCCGACTTCACCTTCTCCTCCATCCTCGAACCGATCGCGCACCTCCGTGATAGCTGCCTCTTTCTCGACGGCCTCGCCTACAGGTCCGCGAAGGACCCGAACAATCAGAACGCACAAGGACACCCAGCGGGGACCGTGTCCGCTTTGACGGGCTACTACGCGGCGCCCGGTAACATGTACGGTGGCAACACCGGCGTGAACATCGGTTATTCGCTCGGACCATCCGTGGACTTCTCGATCAGCCGCCACCTCGGCACGACCACGCGCTTTCCCGCGTATTACCTGGGCGCGCAATGCAACAGCGGCAACGCATCGGTGGCACGCCGCTGCTTCTACACCGACACCATGAGCCCGATCGTCCCGGTCGAGAACCCGGCGCTCGTCTTCGATCAACTCTTCGGTGAGCTCGACGTCGATGGCAGCAACGTCGCTCTCCGTCAGCGCATCGACGCGCGCAAGCTCGTGCTCGGTTCGGTACGCGAGCAGATGCGGGCTCTACGTTGCAAGCTGTCCGCCGACGACCGTGTCCGCCTCGACAGACATGAAGAGCAGCTCGTCGGCATGGCAGAGCGTCTCGACCGCAACGGCACCGGCGCGGGTTGCATGCAGCCGACCATCGACGGCGACATCCAGCTGGTCACGCCGAACCTCGAGCAGATCACGCGCAATCAGAACGAGCTCATCGCCATGGCCCTGGGCTGCGACCTCACGCGGGTCATCGGCTATCAGGTGGGCATCTCGGACGCGGGGGCCGACCAGAACTTCGCCTTCGTCGACATCTCGAATCAGCACCAGACGAGTCATCTCAAAATGAAGAACCCGGCTGGCGACGGCGAAGTAGACGATCCGACCGCCAAGGCGAAGCTCGAGGCGCTCGGGCGTTTCCAAGCGGGCGTGCTCGCCGATCTGGTTGCGAAGCTCGAGGCCATGCCGGATGTCGAGGGTACCGTCTTCGACAACACGACGATTGTCTGGATGAGCGAGATCGGCAACTCCTGGTCGCACGATACGAACAGCGTCGCGGTCAGTCTCATCGGTAACGGCGGTGGCTATTTCGACACCGGACGGTATCTGCAGGTTGGTTCGCAGGTGTCGCACAACCGGTTCCTGCTCCACCTGCTGCACTACATGGGGCTCGACGACGTCGCGGCGTTCGGGGCGCCGGGCAACTACAACGATGGCGGGCCGCTCACCGGCATCGTTGCTTGACCTCAGTCGTCTGCGAGCGACTGCAGCTCCGACTGCTTCGCGGTGAAGTCGCCGCCGCTCTGGAGATCGACGAGATACTCCGGGTCGGCGGTCTTGGTCAGCGGAAAGGCAATCGTGCCCGGCTCGGCCTTGCCGTCGATGATGACACGCACCGGGTGATTCGGGCCGAACCTGAACGGCGGCTTTAGCGGACCGGCCGTCCAGGCGTCGAGATCGAGCTTCGAGAGTGGCATGGGAGCCACTCTACCCCGACTAGTCCTGCCGGCGCACCGCGCTGCGCTGGCGCTCGAGACCCGGCAAGCGCGGGAACACGCCGAATGGGTCTGCGACATCGAGGGCGGCCACGATCTTGTTGTACTTGTCGGCTCCGAGGATGCGGCGCCACTCGTCGGCGGCCTTGGGCGACTTCGCCGGCAGACCTTCGGTGAGGTACTGGTGCCCGCCCATCTCGTGGACGAGCTCGTCGCGCATGGCGCGGAACTTCTCGACCTGCGGGGCCGCGACCGACTTCTCACCGTAGTAGAACACGCCGAGGCCCATCATGACGTCGCCGGTCTTCGCCTTCGGCCAGCTGTTCAAGGTGAGCTGATCGTCGCGCATCTTCTTCTGCGGGATGAGCAGGGTGAGACCGGGGTTGGTCATGTCACCGACGAGCTCGGGGTGCTTCTCGAGCGCGGCGATGGCGCCGTCGGTGCTCGGGAAGATGACGCTGAGCCACGCCGGGAGCACCTTGGGATCTTCGCCCGGATCGGGCAACGAGGTGATGGGCTCGCCGCTGCTGCCGTCTTCCACGTCGCGGATGGTGCGGAGGATGTGGATTTGCTTGCCGCTCTTCGGGTCCTTGGCGATCACGCCCCAGACGCCCCAGACCTCGTTCTTGGCAACGACCTTGTCGATGCCTTCGCGCAGGGCCGCGAGCGACGGCATCATCTCGCCGAACTTCCGCAGGTGGCCTTTCACCTTCTCGACCGGAAACTCGACCTCGGTGATGACACCGGCCTGCCCGAAGCTGCCGAGCATGAGGTTCGCGGTCATCGCGTCGGGACCTACGAGCTCCGAGTAGTCCGAGCGCGCCGACTTGACGTCGATGCGCGCACCGGTACCGGTGACGCCGACCAAACGCATCACGTGATCGACCATGGTGCCGGAGACGTGCGACCCGCGGCCCGTTCCAGCGGACGACAACGCGCCGCCGACGCCCGGGTAATCGTCCATCGTCGCGCAGCGCAAGCGATAGCCCTTGTCGGCGAGGAAGCGGGTGAGGTCGCCGATCTTTACGCCAGGGATCATGCGCACGCGGCCGGTCGCTTCGTCGAGCTCGATCTTGTTGCCGGAGGGGAGGCGCATGTCGTCGGTGGCGATGACGATGCCCTTCTCGGCGAGCGACTGGCCCTCGAGGGCGTGTCCGCCGCTACGAGCGCGCACGGTGAGGCCCTCGGCGATCGCCTGGTACACCACGCGCTGCACGTCTTCGGTGGTCTTGGGCTTCACGACGAGCAACGGCGCTCCGCTAGCGATACGACCGTAGTCGGTCGCGTAACGCGCGAGGTCGGCCTCGGAGCTGAGGATGCCACCGGTAAAACCAGCGGCCTTCAAACGCGCGGCAAGAGAGTCGGGGCGGATGCCTTGGCCAAGAACGAGGGAGTCGACAGGCGCGCTCGGCTGTTCACCGCGGGAAACGGAAGCGGGTGCGGTCTGAACGTCAATGAGCGAAGGCGTCGAGCTTGTTGGTGTCAATTTCATGTCGCCCGTATCGGCGCGCCGAGCGCATCCCGCCGCACTAACTGCCAGTGCAACGATGACAACAGTGATGTGACGCACCTCTCTCTCTACTTCACCACGAGCGTAAGGATGCGATCTTGCACCCAAATCACCCGCGCTGGTGCCTTGCCTTCGAGGTACTTGGCGACGTTGACGTCGGCGATGGCGAGCTCGAGCACTTGAGCTTCCGATGCACCCTTGCCGACTTTGAGCTCACCGCGCTTCTTGCCGTTGATCTGCACCGGGATGGTGAGCTCGGACAGCTCGCACAACGCCGGGTCGAACTTCGGCCAGTCGGCGTGAGCGACGCTCGTGTTGTGGCCGAGCATCTCCCAGAGCTCTTCGGCGAGATGCGGTGCGAACGGTGCGACGATCTGCACGAGCGGACCGAGCAGGGCTTTCGGGATCGGGTTCAGTGACGAAAGATCATTCACCAGCACCATCAAGGCGCTGATCGCGGTGTTGAAGCGTAGACCGTCGATGTCCTCGCCGACCTTCTTGATGGTGCGGTGGAGCGAGCGCAGCTGCTCGTCCGGCGGAGCCGCGTCGGTGCGCGGGCGGGTCGCCACCGTGTAGAGCTTGTCGAGGAAACGCCGCACGCCGATGACGCCGCGGGTGTCCCAGGGCTTCGTCTGCTCGAGCGGACCCATGAACATCTCGTAGAGTCGCAGCGAGTCGGCACCGTGTTGGTTCACGACCTCGTCGGGGTTGATGACGTTGCCGCGCGACTTGCTCATCTTGTGAGCGCGCGCATCGACTGTCTTCGACGCGTCGGTTTTGAGCACGAACTTGCCGTCGCGCTTCTCGACTTGCTCGTCGCTGACCTTCTCGCCGGTCGCCTCGACGACGTACTCTAGCTCGCCGAGGATCATTCCCTGGTTCACGAGCTTCTGGAACGGCTCGGGCTGCTTCACCAGGCCTTCGTCGAAGAGCACCTTGTGCCAGAAGCGTGCGTACAAGAGGTGCAAGACCGCGTGCTCGGCGCCGCCGACGTACAGGTCGACCGGCAGCCAGCGGTTCGCCGCTTCCTGTGAGAAGGCTTCCTTGCCGTTCTTGGGATCGATGAAGCGCAGGTAGTACCAGCACGACCCCGCCCACTGCGGCATGGTGTTGGTCTCACGCGCGAACCACTTGCCGTCCTTCTGGAAGAAGCGCCAGTCGACTGCCCGCGCGAGCGGACCGGCTGGATCGTCGCCGGGCTTGAAGTCTTCGAGGTCGGGGAGGAGCAATGGCAGCTCCTTCTCCTCGACGGCGATGGGCTGATCGTAACGGATGGTGTGTTTGGCGCCCTTGCGCGGATCACCGTCGGTGTCGACCGGGAAGTACACCGGGATGGGCTCGCCCCAGTAGCGCTGGCGCGAGAACAACCAGTCGCGCAGCTTGTACTCGATGCGCTTCTTGCCGAGGCTCTTCGACTCGAGGTCGGCGGTGATCTTCGCCTTCATGTCGGCGGACTTCATGCCGTCGTAGGCGCCGCTGTTCATGGCGATGCCGTATTCGGTGTACGCCTTGCCGGCCGGAAGCGCGCTGCCGTCGGCGGGCTTGACCACCTGGATGACCGGGAGGCCGAACTTGGTCGCGAACTCGTAGTCGCGATCGTCGCCGCCTGGCACCGCCATGATGGCGCCGGTGCCGTAGCCCATCATGACGTAGTCGGCGACCCAGATCGGGATCTTGGCGCCGTTGACCGGGTTCACCGCGTACGCGCCGGTGGGCTCGCCGGTCTTTTCTTTCGCGGCCGAGCGGTCGAGATCGCTGCGGTTCTTCGCCGCGGCGACGTACGCTTTGACGGACTGCGCGCGGTCACTCGTGGTGATGCGTTCGACCAGCGGGTGCTCGGGCGCGATGACCATGAAGGTCGCGCCAAAGAGCGTGTCGGGCCGCGTGGTGAAGATCTCGAGCGCCGCGTCGTGGCCGGCGATGGCGAAGCGCACCTGCGCGCCCTCTGATTTGCCGATCCACTCGTGCTGCATGACGCGCACGCCTTCGGGCCAATCCAGCGCTGCGAGATCGTCCTTCAAACGGTCGGCGTAGGCGGTGATCTTCAAGAGCCACTGGCGCAGCGGCATGCGCGTGACCGGGTGGCCGCCGATGTCGCTTTTGCCGTCTTTCACCTCTTCGTTGGCGAGCACGGTGCCGAGCGCGGCGCACCAGTTCACCGCGGTCTCTTGCTGATAAGCGAGGCTGCGGTGGAAGAGCTTCAGGAAAATCCACTGCGTCCATTTCACGTAGTTGGGGTCGGTGGTGTCGACCTCGCGGTCCCAGTCGTATGAAAAGCCTAAGCTTTTCAGCTGCCGCTTAAACGTCGCGATGTTTTGTGCCGTAGTTACGCGGGGATGCGTGCCCGTCTTGATGGCGTGCTGCTCAGCGGGCAAGCCGAACGCGTCCCAGCCCATTGGATGCAAGACCGCGAAACCCTTGGCCCGAAGGTAACGTGCGACGATATCGGTCGCCGTGTACCCTTCCGGGTGACCGACGTGCAGGCCGGCGCCGGAGGGGTAGGGAAACATGTCGAGCACGTAGGCCTTGGGTTTCTTGTGGTCCGTGCTAGTTGCGAAGGTCTTTTCGCGGTCCCAGAATGTCTGCCACTTGGGCTCGATCGCGGAAGGCGTATATCGCTCGTTCATGCGGCTGCTGACGTAGCACGCCGGGTGTTTTCAAGGCGAGGGATGGACTCGCCTAAGGGGTTCGCAGTGTCTCGGCTCGGATTGGTTGCTGCGGTGTGCGCGATGCAGACGCTCTATGGCTGCGCGCACGCTACGCTCGATGATGCCCGCGCCGCTTATGCCGCCGGTGATCTCAAGCGCAGCTCCGCCCTGCTCGACGCCATCAAGCCCGAGTCCGATGCTGACAAGCGCGCCGTCACCGAGCTGTCGCGCGCCGTCGAGAACGAAACCAAGCGCGTCGTCGACAGCTTGCTCGCCGACGCTGGTCGCGCCCGCTCACGCGCCGACGCCGGCAGCCAGGGCTACAGCGAGGCAATCAGCTTCTACGAAGCGGCCCTCGGCATGATGATCCGCGAAAACGACATCAAGCACTTGCGCACGTCGTTGCAGCGGGCAGTCGAGTTCCAAGAGAAGCGCACCAAGACTTATCGGGCCACGCAGCAGAAGCTCGAAACCTCGACCAAGTGCCAGGGCGCGACGCAGCGTGAGCTCGTCTTCGACCTTTGGACCCAGCGCCGAGGCTGCGACAACACCGAGTCACTCGTGCCGCTGGTGCTCAGGCTCGCGGAGACCTGCGCCAAAGCCGAGCGCTACGACGACGCTCTGCGCCTGCGCAACGTGCTCGACGATGCCGGCATGGTCGAGCAGACGCGCACTGGAGTGAATCTCGATAAGTGGTCCGCTGACTCGCAACGGTGGTTTGCGCTCGTCGAAGTGCGTGCCGAAGAGCGCGCCTTGAAGACCACGACCACGACGACTGCGCCGACCGCGACCTTCAGCCCGATAGCCGCCGCCACCGCGGCGATGAACGCCAAAGACGAGCCCGACGTCCGCCGTCGCCCGCGACGTCCCGATCCGCCAAAGCAGACTAACGCCGCCGCCCAAGCCGCGGCGCCGGTCCCGAGCCGCGCCGAGGCGGTGCTGACGCGCGCCCGCAAGCTCTACGAGAACGGCGTCGTCTTCGATGCGCTGCTCGCCATCGACGCGGCCATGAGTGAAGAGCTCACGGAGACCGACCGCGCCAAGCTCGAGGCACAGGAGATGGCGTGGGCGCCGGAGCGCAAGCGTCTCATCGAGGAATACCTACGCCGTGGCGAGAACGCCCTGCGCGAGGAGCAAATCGAGAGCGCCTACGCTTGGTACCAGCGCATCCTCACGCTCGACCCCAGCCACGAAGTGGCGCAAGACCGCGCCCGTCGGCTCGACCGCTTGAAATCGCTTCGCGACAACTGAGTGGTGCTGGCACGACGTGCGGAGGCCACAGGGTGCAGTGTGGAGACCGCACTTACACCGCGTGCTGAGCCCCGCCGTGCTCGGCGCCACGGACCACCAGCTCGACGATCTGTTCGAGGCGGCTGCGGGAAAGCCTCTCACGGGTTCGTAAGGTGAGCGCCACGGCCTGTGTGAACAGCACGTCTAGGATGAAGTGGGCGTCGGTGCCGGCCGGGAGCTCACCGCGTCCAATGGCATGCTCCACGACGTCAGCCTGTTTGTCGTAAAACTCGTGTCGGAGCTCGAGGAGCAGGGTGTCGACCTCGGGCTCCTGGGTCTGCAAAAGGCCCCGCGTATCGCGGTATTGGATGCTGGCGCAGTATTCGCACGCGCGTTCCAGGGCGAGGACCAGATCCGAGCGCAGCGTCCCTTCGTCGGGGGGCGCATCGACCATGACGGGGCGCGCGCGCAGGGCGGCGGCGACCAGCGCGAGCTTGGTGGGCCAGCGGCGGTACACCGAGGTCTTGTTGACGCCTGCGGCGCTGGCGACGGCATCGACGCGGAACCTGTCATAGCCCGATCGGGTCAGCTCGCTGACCGCGGCGGTCAAAACCGAAGTCACCACGCGGGCGCTGCGCCCGCCCGTACGTGTCATGCCTGTGCGGCGCGTAAGGCTCATGGCGGGGCGACTATCGCAACCTTGGATGCAATCGCGCAAGTCGTGGAAGTCCGTGTCGGCGTTTTGGCCGCCGACTTGCATAGCCCACCTGCGGTTCAAGTTTCGGAATCCCCCGTCGATGAACGAAATGCACCCCCCACGGAGCTCGGCTACGCTTGGTCATTCCGCGAAGAGCGGAAGGTGTCCGGGGGCCTTGGGGTACGCACGCGGAGTCGTAACAGCGTGAGGAGAAGACTCGAGCACCGGAACGGCGTCATGCCGGCGCGTCGCATTGGCGCCGTCGTGCGCTTTGGCGGACTCGCTTGCTTCGTCCTCTCGGTATCGACGCTGGCTCGCGCCCAAAGCTTCATGAGCATCGGCGCCGAAGAAGGGGTGCGCGAAGTCGCTCCCGAGCTCGATGAGGTCGACGCCGAGAGCGAAGATCCCATTGCCAAGCCCACCGCCGGTGTCGGTAGCGTCAACTTCGAGCAGCACGCGGCGTCGGGTACGCGCGAGGGTAGCCAACACGGCATGGTCGCGATGGATCAGCTGTCGGTGAGCACGGGCTTTCCCATCTTCTTCGACGGCCCGCGCACCATGCTCGCGGTCGGTCTCATGTATGGGCGCACGAATTTCGAGTACAGCGGCGGCACCACGGTGAGCGCCGACGTGCTGCACACCTTCAGGACGACGCTCACGTTCCGTCACGAGCTCGCCGAGCGCTGGACCTTGCTGTTGCGCTACGTGCCGAACCTCAACACCAACATGAACGACGTCACCATGGGCCACGTGACCCATGGCGCACAGGTGATCACCACCTACGCCCTCGGGCCGACGGAGACGCTCTATTTGGGCCTCGCCTTCTCGCAGCAGCTCCCGATGTACGTGCTGCCCGGTGCCGGTTATGAGCTGTTCAGCGGCCGCTGGCACGTCGAGATCCGCGCCCCCGAAAAGGTCGAGCTCGGCTACATGCTCACGCCGCGCGTCGAAGTCGGCGCCACGGCGCGTTACCAAAACACCCTGTTCGGCATCGGCGGAGTCTCGCAGCTCGACCGCATCAGCTACACGACGGCGTGGGCCGGAGCGACGCTCGACGTCCGCGTGTTCGCCGGCTTGCACCTGCGCGCCGCCCTCGGCCGCACGGTGATGCGCCGCTTCCGCGGCCGAGACGACGGCGAAGAGACCCGCGCCATCGCGCTCGAGCAAACCATGGTTGGCCGGGTTGCCTTGGCCTATGAGGTCGACCGCTAGAAAATGGTGGCAGTCACCATTTTTGTCGACCGCTGGGGAAAATGGTGGCTGTCACCATTTTTGGGCACGCAACCTTGGAGGGAATCCCGCCGATAAAGTTGCTGAACTGCGACTAGGGCGGGTTGCGCCCGTCGTCTGGGAGAGATGCCGTGACTGAAAGCCGTGGAGTAGGGAGCAGCAACGAGCCGCATTTTGGACGAGCACAGGCCGCATCCGCTCCTGAGCCCCAGCTCCGCGCCAGACGCGTCGACGGGCCCGAAGGCGGCCAGCCTGGCCCCGTGTATGTTCGCGCAGGCGAGGCTCGTGCGGCCGAGGCGGCGCGGGACGTCATCGATACCGGCAAGTCGAGGTTTGGCTGGGCCAAAGAATGGGGCAAGTCGGCCGCCACTTTCGGTTTGGGCTTCTCGGTTCTGACCGGAGTCGTTGCGGCGGTTGGCCATTTTGCTGGCGTTGCCGTGCCAGAGGCGTCAGCGCTGCTGTTCAACGGCGCCATCGTCGCAGTCGCTTACAAGCCCATCGAATGGGGCGGTGCGAAGCTTTGCAGCGTCGCCAAAAAGACGGTCTCTACGGCCAAGGAAAAATTCGACGACTTCATGAAGCGACGCGCCGAGGCTGCGCAGGCCCGCACAGAGAGCAACGTACGCCGCACCCGTAGCGCCGAGCTCGACGACGAGGGTCCGCACATCGACGAGCACCCCGTCCGTGAGCCGCAGGGTCCAGCGCCCAATCTCGAGGGCATCACCACCGAAGAGGTCGTCGGCGCCCTGAAGCGGCTCATCGCCGAGGACTATGTGCGACAGAACCCAGGAGCGCAGCCCCCAGACGTGCCGCGTGAGTACACGAAGGCCGTGGCCGAACAACTCATCCCGCACGTTGGCAGCGGTAACCCAGAGGTCGACGAAGCGCTCCGTCACATCCGTGAAACGGTTCAGGCCATGCGCCTCGAGCAGGCCGTCAGTGCGGCCCTCGCTCCTAGTGCTGAGCCGCCGCCCGCCGCCGCGGAGCCTGCGCCCGCTGCTGAGGAGGCGCCGGCTGCAGCGCGTCCCGCACGTAAGCCACGTCAGCGCCGCCCCAAGGCCGCCGCTGCCGCCGCCGAGCCACGTGAGGCGCAACGCCGCCCGCCGGTTCAAGGCGAGGGCGTGAGCTACGAGATCGTCGACGACACCCCGAAGGGCGGGCAGCCTGGACAGCGCCCCGCGGCGCGCGCGTAAACCTTAGTCGACAGCGGAGCGTCGCTCGTTTGCAGCGGCGCTCTTCGTGCCGGCGGTAGGCAGAGTGACGAAATCCGCGAGGATGTTCACCGACTCGCGCACGACCGCGGCTTCGAGCTGCTTGCTCTCGTTCTTGTCGGCCTCTTCGGCCTTCTCGCCCTTGTCTTGCGTCGACTTCTTGCGCAGGTCGGAGAGCTTCACGATGTCTTTGTTCTTGTCGGCCTCGGCGAGCTTCGTCTTGATCTTACCGAAGTCGGGGTCTTTGGCGATGCGCTTCGCGGTGCGCTTGTTGAGCTCGTTGATGGCGCCGTCGTCGATTGGGCGCCAGCGCTCGTTGGCGTTGCTGCCGTTCGCTGAAGCGGACAAGAACGGCTTGATGGCCTGGCTCGGCAGCGCGTAATCGAGCTTTGCTTCGCCGAGGTCGTAGCTGTCGAGCAACGACGGGACGCGTACGTCGGAGCGGACACCGCTGCGCTGAGTCGACTGGCCACCGGGCAGGAAGAACATGCTCACGGTCACCTTCATGGCGCCGAGCTCGCGCGGCAACGGCGCGACGACTTGCACCGAACCTTTGCCGAAGGTCTGGTCACCGCCGAGGATGACGGCACGGCGATAGTCTTTCAGCGCGCCCGCGAGAATCTCGCTGGCCGAAGCGGACGCGTGGCTCACGAGCACCCCGACTGGCCCGTTGTAGACGGTTTCGTCGTCGTCATCGTCGAGGGTTTCGACTTTGCCGATGGCGTCACGGGTCGCCACCACGTTGCCGTGCTTGATGAACAGGCCGGCGATGCGGACGGCGTCGTCGAGGAGGCCGCCACCGTTCTTCGAAAGGTCGAGCAGGATGCCGTCGACGTTCTGCGTTTTGGCTTCCTCGAGCAGGCGGCGCACGTCGGCATACGAGGAGCGCCCGTCGTTGTCTCCGCCGTAGAACGAGGGCAAGTCGAGGACGCCGATCTTCACCTTGCGACCGCTGACCTCGCGATTCTCGTAGGTGATCTTCGCGGCCTGCGAGGCGACGTCGATCTTGTCGCGGGTGAGCGAGGCGTCGACCGTCTTGGTGGAGCCTTCGTCTTGGCGCAGGATGGTGAGGCGGACGCGCGTGCCCTTCTTGCCGCGGATCTGCTTCACCACTTCGTCGAGATCCATGTCGATGACTTGGACCGGCGGCTCGCCTTCTTGGGCGACGGCGATGATCTTGTCCTTCGGCTTGATGAGGCCACTGCGCTCGGCGGTGCCGCCCGGGACCAGCGACTCGACGACGGTGAAGCCGTCTTCCCACCGCAATAGCGCACCGATGCCCTCGAGCGAGAGCTGCATCTGGATTTGGAAGTCAGCGAGCTCGTCGGCCGAGAGGTAGGACGAGTGCGGGTCGAGCGCCATCGCGAAGGCGTCGGCATAGAGCGAGGGCCACAGACCGCGCGCGTGACGCTCGCGAACGCGCTTGGTGGCCAGCTCGTAGCGGTGCACCAGCTGCTTCTTCGCGTCGGCTTCTGGCAGACCCGTGAGCAGGTAGTTCGACATCTGGAAGTGCACGAGCTCACGGACACGCTGCTGGCGCTGCTCGTTGGTGGTGGCGTAGGCGAGCTTGTCGGGGTCGACGACGATCTGCGCGTTCTCGTCGAGCTTGTAGCCGTCGCCGAGCATGTTCTTCACCAGCGTTTCGTTGTCTGACGTGCGCTGCTGGATGAGCTCGTACGCTTTCTCGAGCTGCGGGCACTGGCCACTTTGCACGCCGGCCGCGAGGCTCTGCTTGGTGGTCGCGACGTCGCGCTCGAGCAGCAAGGTCTTCGAGGGGTCGATGACCTTCAAGAACTGATCGGCGGTGCGTTGGCGGATCGCCACCTCGTCGGCGTTCACCGGGTAGTGCTGGCTCATGAAGCGCTCGAACAGCATCGGTAGCTCGCGGCAGGTGAGCGTCGCGGCCTGAGCCTTCGAGGTGCCGCCCAGCAGAGCAAAAGCGGCGAGCACCGCGAGAACGGAACGGGGGAGGGTAACGTGCATCATTGACCTCACTGTGCCCACGATAGGGCTACGCCACAACCCGTAGCGCGGTTTTCTCAACGCGCTTTGGGAACGATGGTCGTGTTAACGGGCAGCTCCGGACGATCCTTCAGCTCGCGCGCCAAGAAATTTCTCAGCGCGGTGCGCGCCTCGCGCGTGCCTTTGCCCGCGAGCACCAACGAATCGAGGATCTCGTCCGTGAAAAACCTCTCCATGAGAAAGGACCTCATCCGCTCGCGCTCGACGGGACTCGAGATCCCACGAACGAAGAACACCTGAATGGGGACGGAAACTCCCTTGATGCTCTGCATGCCGCCGTCGACGACATCGACGAAGCCGGCGCCCGCGTCGATGTGTGTGAAGCGGTCGATGAGCAAGCCGCCGATGGGGGCCAAGTGCTCGAGACGCGAGGCGAGGTTCACGACGTTACCGATGACGCTGTAGTCGAGCATGACGTCACGGGCGCCGACGGCGCCGACGAGGCATCGGCCACTGGCGATACCGAAACGATAAGCGAGGGGCTCGCGCATTTCGTAGGTACCGATGGCGTGGCTCAAGACGCGCATCCCGAGCTGGCAGGTGACGATGGCGCGCAGTGCGTCGCGCACCGACTCGGGATCGGCGGTGCGGGGATCGTGGCGTTCGCGCAGGAGACCGAAGTGGGTCATGACGCCGTCGCCGATGAACTTGTCGATGATGCCGTTGTAGCCGTGGACCGTGATGCCGCCGATGAGGCTGAAGTAGCGCGAGAGCGTCGCGAAGACCTCGGACGGCGTCTGCTTTTGCGACCAGCTGGTGTAGCCGGCGGCGTCACCGAAGGCGATGGTGAGCTGGAACTCGTGTGCCTGATCGGTGCCGCCATGGCGGATGCGGTCGATGAGCGCGCCGTTGGAAAAGCGCATGTGCAGCTCGAGCGCGTCGAGCATGTTGTTGAAGCTCTTGGCGGCACGACCGACCTCGTCGCCCGAGAGAATCACCGACGAGATGCGGTGCGAGTAGTCGCCGGTCGCGAACGCCTCGGCGGCTTCACCGAGCTCGACCACCGGCAACATCAGGCGCCGCAGCATGAGCATGAGGAAAATCGCCGACAGGACCATGAGGGTCGAGATGATGACCGTCGAGCGAATGAGAATTTCGCGCGCCGCGCCTTGCAGCATGGTCGAGCTGAAATCGAAGATGATGGTGCCGAGGCGCACGCCGCCGTAGATGACCGGTGCCGCGATGGCGATGGCGGTCGAGGTTTCGCCGATGACGCGGGCGCCCTCGAGTCGCACCAGCATGGCGATGTCGAGGGGAACGCTTTCGCGTCCGGCCTTGGCGATCAGTACGCTATCGCGCCCAAGAATGCGCACCGCGGTGATGCGGGCTTTGTCGCCGCGGACGAGCTGCTCGGCGCGCAGGTTCAGGTTCAAGCGCCCGGCTTGCTCGCCCAGGAAGTCGAGGGTGTTGCTCGAAGCGAAGTCGACCACGGCGGCGCGGCCGGCGGTGATGATCTCTTCGCGCATGAGATCGCGCGACACCTTGTAGGTGAGCAGACCAGTGCTCGCGACCGCGGCGATGAGCAGCAGGTTCACCAAGAGGACGAGCTTCACCCAGAGGGGCAGGCTCCCCCAGCCGAGGCGCCGCTTCGGGGCGGGCCTCACCGGGACTTTCACCCCCATGGGCATCGTGCGGTCGAGGGCAGCCGGATCGCGCTGCGGAGCGGAGATCACGAGATTCTGGTTAGCCCCCTTGGGGCTCTGGAGCAACAAAGCCGTACAACCACTCGCGTCGCCGCCCAGGCGTGCTTATACTTGGACTAGCCATGGCTGGCCCCAAAGCCCCGAATGGCAACGATCGCTCGCCAGGTGTGGCCACACCTGACGGTGACGTCGCCACCGAGACCGAGAAAAAGGTCAAACGTCCGCACCTTTATAAGGTGCTGCTGCACAATGACGACTACACGACGATGGAGTTCGTCGTGGATGTGTTGCGCACGATCTTCCATCACTCCGAATCGGAAGCCGTGAACATCATGCTGCACGTCCACCGCCGCGGAGTCGGCGTCGCTGGAATATTCAGTTACGAAATCGCCGAGTCCAAAGCGAACAAAGTGATGCGCATGGCTCGGGAGCACGAGTACCCTCTTCGGTGCTCAGTGGAACCTGAAGAATGATCGCCAAAGAGCTCGAAGCCACTTTCAATCTCGCCGTCGACGATGCCCGCCGTCGCCGTCATGACCTCGTCTGTCTCGAGCACCTGCTGCTCGCGCTCTTGAAGAACGCTTACGCCGTTCAGGTCCTCGAGGCCTGCGGCGCCGATCTCAAGCTGCTCGAGCGCGACCTCGAGGCCTATCTCGCGACGCTCGACACGGTACCAGATGACCGTGAGTTCGAGATGGAGCAGACGATGAGCGTGACGCGGGTGCTGCGCCGCGCCGCCGTCCACGTGCAGTCGTCCGGCAAGAAAGAGATCGACGCCGGCGACGTCATCGCCGCCATGTACCGTGAGCCCGAGTCGCACGCGGTGTTCCTGCTCAACAAGCAAGGCGTCACCCGCCTCGACGTGCTCGAGTTCATTTCGCACGGCGTCGCCAAGACCGGGGACCTCGCCGGCTCGCCAGACATCCGCCGCATCGAAGGTGAAGACGACGAAGAAGGCGGTGGCGGTGGCAAGCCCAAGGGCGATCCGCTGGAAAACTTCTGCATCGACCTCTTGAAGAAGGCCGCCGACGGCAAGATCGATCCCCTCATTGGTCGTGCCGCCGAGCTCGAGCGCACGATTCACGTGCTCTGCCGGCGCCGCAAGAACAATCCCGTGTTCGTCGGTGAGCCGGGTGTCGGTAAGACCGCTATCGCGGAGGGGCTGGCGCTCGCCATTCACGAGCAGAACGTCCCCGACCTGCTCAAAGACGCCGAGGTCTTCGCGCTCGACATGGGCGCGTTGATTGCAGGGACCAAGTTCCGCGGCGAGTTCGAGCAGCGCTTGAAGGCGGTCATCAAGGCGATCACCGAGAAGGAGCACGCCATCCTCTTCATCGACGAGATCCACACCATCGTCGGTGCTGGTGCGGTGAGCGGTGGTACGCTCGATGCCTCGAACATCTTGAAGCCGGCCTTGGCGAACGGCGAGCTACGTTGCATCGGCTCGACCACGTTCAAGGAGTACCAGTCAGCGTTCGAGCGCGACCGTGCCCTGGCGCGGCGCTTCCAGAAGATCGAAGTCACCGAGCCGTCGATCGAAGACGCGGTGAAGATCTTGAAGGGTTTGAAGCCGCAGTACGAGAAGCACCACGGCGTCACCTACACGAACCCGGCGCTCGAGCAGGCCGTCGAGCTCTCCGCCAAGTACATCAACGACCGGCACCTGCCCGACAAGGCCATCGACGTCATCGACGAGGCTGGTGCGGCGGTGCGCTTGCTCCCCGAGAACAAGCGCCCGAAGAGCATCAAGCCGAAGGACATCGAGAGCATCGTCGCGAAGATTGCGCGCATTCCGCCGCGCACCGTGTCGACGTCCGACAAGGAAAAGCTACAGACGTTGGATCGCGATCTGAAGCTCGTGATCTACGGCCAGGACAACGCCATCGACTCGCTGGTGTCGGCGATCAAGCTTTCGCGCTCGGGCTTGGGCTCGCCACAGCGGCCGGTCGGCTCGTTCCTCTTTAGCGGACCCACGGGCGTCGGCAAAACCGAGCTCGCGCGGCAGCTCGCGAAGATCATGGGTGTCGAGCTCATCCGCTTCGACATGTCGGAGTACATGGAGAAGCACACGGTCTCGCGCTTGATTGGCGCCCCGCCGGGATACGTCGGCTTCGATCAGGGTGGTCTGCTCACCGATCAGATCATCAAACATCCGCACGCGGTGCTCATCCTCGACGAAATCGAGAAGGCGCATCCCGACCTCTACAACATCTTGTTGCAGGTCATGGATCACGCGACGCTGACCGACAACAACGGGCGCAAAGCCGACTTCCGCAACGTGGTGATCATCATGACCACGAACGCGGGCGCGGCCGACGCGGCTCGCCCCGGCATCGGCTTCGGCGGTGACGTGCAGACGAAGGACGCTAAAGCGGCCATCGAGCGCACTTTCGCTCCCGAGTTCCGTAACCGTCTCGACGCCTGGATCTCCTTCACGCACCTCGGCGAAGAGACCATCAAGCAGGTGGTCGAGAAGTTCGTCGGCGAGCTCGAGACTCAGCTGCGCGACAAGAAGGTGACGCTCACCTTGAGTGACGCGGCGCGCTCCTGGCTTGCCCAAAAGGGCTACGACAAGGTGAACGGTGCGCGTCCGATGGGACGGCTCATCGACAAGGAAGTCCGGCGCAAGCTCGCCGACGAGATCCTCTTCGGGAAGCTCCAAGCCGGCGGTCAGGTCAAGGTGGACGCCAAGAAGGACGAAATCATCCTCGAGATTGCCGAGGGTAAGAAAGAGGTCGTCAAAGAGGACAGCGAGGAAGAAGCGCCGGTCTAGCACTCACAGCGCCTGTGTAGACCTGGCACTGCGCAACCCGACAACGCCTTCGCTGAACAGTCGATAAACGGACTGTTAGCTCGAAGGTGGGTGCATTTTGTCTGGAATCATCAGTAGCTGCAGTCCTGGCTGGGTTGGCAAGATCCTCGGCGGATACGATAGCAAAGCGATTGATCGCGGGCTCCACGATATGGGGTTTGGCGACATCATGCGTGGCCGCTTCCTCCACGGCATGTACTTGCATGCGTTGCCCGGCTCGATCGGCAACGAGCGCTATGACGAAGCGACGATTCGCAAGACAGTGGCGCCGATGATCACGCAAGCAGCGGAAGACCAGCTCATCACTGGTCTACGGACGCGCCAAGACGCCCTTGGAGAGCTCCTTGTCACGCTCCCCTTCGCGGCTGTGCTCGGTCTGGTCACCGACTCCAATCTGGCTCTTGCTGGCGCTGCCGTTTGCCTCGTCAACACGAGCCTCGTCGCCCGGGATTTGCTCGCCAACGGGCTTCCCATCAGCTTGCGCCGTTTTCCAACCCTGCAACGCATCGCTGATGAGGTAGCCTAAATGAAGCTCACCACTGACATGGCAAGTCTCGCTCCGATGGTGCTCGGCGGTTACCGCCGTTCGGACATCGCGCGCGCCCTGACGGACGCCGAGGTTGCGCCCGGGGAACGCCACACCATCCTTGGCTTGCTCGAGTCCGCAGGCCCCGCCGTTCACGGTTGGCTCTCGGATCCCTTCGCCGACCGGCCGACGAGCGGCGAGCGCCACGATGAGACGCAGCTCCGACGCTTTAGTGCAGGTCGTATGACCGCCGAGCAAATGGATAACGTTCTGAAAAGCCTACAGTATCGCCAGAACGTCGCGGTCTTCTTCGGCACCGGGGCACTGCTCATGGCCGCAGGTGCTCTCGCCGTATTCTTCTGACCGACATCTAGTCACTGTCCAAATTCGATTTTTGGCCTAGCCAAAATCGCGCCGACCCGGTTACGTTCCCATTAGCTGCGCCGCGACGGGCTGGGTCGCGTGCTTCAGCGATGTGGAGCGCTGCTCAATGGCAATCACCGGACCGACGGGGATTCAACCAAACGTTCGCATCACGGGTGAGACGCCCACCACCCCACAAGGTGCAGAGCACGTAGCGCCGGCCCGAGCCGACGCGACCCCATCGATGGCCACCGCGCAGATGCAGCGCGCGGTCGATCCCGGTGCTAGCTCACAGCTCCAGCTGCCGCCGACGCCGATGTCGCGCGAAGGCTCCGGCTCACGCGAGGCTGCACCCGACGGCGATTTCCGCGCCGCCATGGCTCCGCTCGCGAAGCTCCTCAACAACCCTGCGCTCAAGGCCGGCATGGCGGGGCCTGGGGGTGCTGCGTTCCTCGCCGGTATTCCCACGCTCGGAGCGATCGCCTCGGCGGCTTACGCCCTCTGGCACTTTGCGCGCTTCGTTGGGTTGCTTATGGCGAAGGGCAAGCTCAAGTGGGCCGAGCTCGCCAAAGCCGGCGGGCACACAGCTGCGGCGTTTGCATCGGCGGCCGGCGCGCCTCTCGCGAGCACCGCCGCGTTCCTCGCGGACGCCATGACCACCGAAGACGAAGAGTGGGCCGAAGACGATGGTCAGCCGCGCAAGCAGCGCGAGCCGACGATCGCGCCGGTGCCCGAGCCAATGGCCTGACAGGCCAACCGTGATAGGACGATCGGGTGAGCGACGCGAACCCATTCGCCACGTTGGGGCCGCCGCCGGCGGGTGACGATCCGCGGGCGCAGCTCGAGTACATGGTCACGGTGCTCGAGGCCTTCAAGCACACCAAAGAGCCGCGCATGAAGCCGTTGCGCACGAAGCTCTTCGCGGCGGTCGCCGCCATCAAAGAGAATCCCGCTGAAGCGGACAACGTGCAGTTCCAGAAACGCCTGCGCGTCATTCAGCTCGAAACATACGACCTCGTGATGGTCTTGGTGAATCAGATCCGTGGCACGCTCCGCGTCCAGCTCAAGCGCGCCATGCCGGCGCCGCAAAAGCTCGACACCGAAAAGCTCCAGTCCGACCTCGGCGATTACGCACTCGGCTTGCGCAAGCTCATCTCGGCGCTGAAATCGGGCGATGCGGCTAAACGGATCGAGGCGCAGACCTTGCTCGAGAAGGCCGGCCAGTCCCTCGACGCGACCGTGCCCGCGGCCGAGGAAGAGGACGGCCTAAACCCGTAGCGGTTTGCGCCAGCACTGCGAGAGTCGTGCCCCAGACGAGGTGCGCGGCGATCATCAACGCTGTCCGCTTCCGCGGAGTATGTTTCGGGTGCGGGAGGATGCCCGCGCTCGGGAGCCAACCGAGATAGCTGCCCGCCCACACCGCCATGCCGTACAGCGCACCCTCGACGTAGGGATGGACGTGCAACGCAGCGACCGGTGCATGCAGAGCGCCCGCGGCGGCGCCGTAGCCGAAGTGATTGACCCAAGTGAGCGCGCTCTTGTGACGGCGGACACGCAGCGGCGCGCCGAGGCGCCGCAAAAGACGCGAGGTGATGAGCCGCGGCGGCAGTGGATAACGTTGATGGCGTGGCAAGAAGCGGAACATCGCTTCCATCGCCGCGGTCATTGCGGCGGTGGCAACGACGCCCGCGCCCGCGTGAATGAGCAGACGACGCATGTCAGTTCTCCCACGAAGAAACTAAGACGTGCTTGGGCGCGCCGGTAGCTCCTGTCGCGATGTCAGGCGAGCGCGCGAGGTCGATTGCGCGGGGCGGCCCGAGAATCAAAGCCCACGCGCAAGGAGTCTCCCGTGGCCGATTCCGCCGTCGACAAGGTGAACGTATCTCCGCCCGCCCCGGCCGCTGGTGCGCCCAGTGCGGCCCAACGGCCCGCCGCCGAGCGCGTCACCCGCCCGAGCGCTCCTGCCGCCCAGCGCGACATGATCGAAGCGCGCCGCCCGCGTCCCGACCCGTGCTGGCCGCCGCCATTTCATCCGGCGCTGCTCGGCATCGCGCAGATCCGGCCCATCTGCATCCGCTAGCGCAGCTTGCGTTCTTTGGCTCGCGCGGCGCGGGTCGCCTTGGTCTCGACGACGACCTTCTTCTTGGGCGCCTTGGCTGGCTTCTCTGCCGTCGGCACGTAGCCAATCTTCGGATTGAACGCCGACTTGCAGAGGGTGTTGATCGCGCAGACGTCGCATTGCGGCCGGCGCGCAAAGCAGACGCGCCTCCCGTGCAGGATGAGGAAGTGGCTGAAGTCCACCCAGTCGTCGTGGGGGATGAGCTTCATCAGATCTTGCTCGATGTCTTTGACGTCATCGTGCTGCGTCAGGCCGATGAGCTGCGACAAGCGCTGCACGTGCGTATCGACGACCACGCCCTCAGCGAGCCCATAGGCGGCGCCGAGCACGACGTTCGCGGTCTTGCGAGCCGCGCCTGGGATTTTGATGAGCTCGGCGAGGGTCCGCGGCACTTCGCCGTCGTGATGCTCCACCAGGGCCTTCGCCATGCCGATGATCGACTTTGCCTTGTTGCGATAGAAGCCGGTGGTGCGGATGATCTCTTCGACGTCGGTTTGCTCCGCTTTAGCGAGCGCCTGCGCATCCGGGTATTTCGCGAAGAGCACGGGCGTCACCATGTTGACGCGGACGTCGGTGGTTTGCGCCGACATGATGGTGGCGGCGAGGAGCTCGAAGGGATTTTTGTGATCGAGCTCGGTCTTGGCGTCGGGGTAGAGGGCTCGGAGCTTGGCGATGAGCTCGGGGATGGCGCTCTTCTGCAGCAGTTTCATGGAGTGTCTCTCTAATCGACGAAGAGCTCCCACTCCACACCATCGCCGCTCGGTATCAGGCCGCAGTGGAGCACTTCTTCGTCTGGTGGTCCGAGCTCGCTCGACCAGATGGCCAAGTTGCCGCTCGCGGTGCCGTTGCCGCCGAACGTGAGGATGCCCGGCAAGCCCGTGGCGAAGACCTGCGTGAACCCTCCGGCGTCGTAGAAGCTCATCGCGGCGTTCGCGAAGTCGACCTCCGCGGTCGTGACGAAGTGCGCGCTCGTCATGATGGTGCCCGAGCGTTGCATGGAGAGCAGGCGATACCCGTCGACGTCGCTCTTGTAGACGCCGCCTTCGTTGCCGACGGAGAGCTCGTCACGCAGCTCCATGATGACTTGGTCGTCGTAGCTGGCGGCGCCGGTGGCGTCGCGGGTCACGATCACTTGCATGCTACCGTTGATGCGACCCTGGGAGAGTCCGGCTAGTCCGCTAAAGTGGATAGTCATGGTGCCGACGCCGAGCTCATCGGGGAAGTCGTAGCCGAGGAGGATGCCGCCGCAGTTGGTCCAGGTGCGCGACAGCCGGTGCTCGCCGAGTGGTGTGGGGTCGGACTGCGCTACGACGACGCCGTCTAGCGTCGTCTCGAGGTCACCGCAGCTCGTCGCGGGCTGCGGCCCGAGCTCGCTCCAGAAGGACTCGAGGGGTGCCGTCGGCCCTGCGGTCGAGAGTCTGACCAGCGCCAGCAAGAGGTTCCCGAACAGCTGGCCGACGTCGACATCGGCTTCGATGGGACCGCCGTCGGCGTTGAAGTCGTAGCCGACCTCACCGACGGTGAGACACATGGGATCGCTCACGGCATTGCCGATGTCGTCGCTCACGGTGACGACGTAACAATCGCCGTGGTCGTCCTCGGTGAGATCGCCGATCAGGAAGAAGGGCTCGGGGCCGTCGTTCACGACCTGAGGGTTGCCGACCTTGCGCCAGGTGTACGTGAGGTCATCGCCGCGTGCGACCACGAAGAGCAGGGCAGAGCCGTAGAAGCTTCCCCTGACGTTGCTGGTGACGCGCACGATGGCCGGGGTGTTGGGCGAGGTCTCGTCGGTGCACGTGCCGGAGCCACAGTCTTGATCGCTGGTCTGGGTGCTATCGCCATCGCCGTCGTTGTCACCGCGAGCGTCGCGGTCACCGTCGTTGCCGTCATCGCTCGGCGTGGTGAAGCCGCAGGCGCCAATCAGTCCGCAAAAGAGAACAGCAACGAACGATGATCCGGCGCGATGGCGCTGAGCTGAGATCATGACCGCGCAGATAATACGCGGCGCGCGAACCGGCAACCGCGGGGCCTGCCGGCTAGTAGCCGCCGCCAGTGTAGGGCGGATTGTTCGCCGCCTCGAGGCCATCGAGGTAGCGCTGGATGCGCGCATTCGCATCGTCGAGGGATGCCTGCGCCTTCGTGGCGGCTTCTTCGCCGTCACCCGCAGCTTTGTCCGCGATGGCGGCACTGCGTTGCGCTTTGGTGGCGGCGTCTTTCGCCTGCTGGGCAGCTTTCACGAGCGCGGTGACGAAGGGATTCGTTTTACCGAGCGCGGCAAACTGCGCTTCGAGCGCCTTGGCGGCTTCGAATGCCGCTGTCGCCTTGGCCGCGCCGGTCGTCGCGAGCTGCTGCGCTTCGGCGGCGTACTTGCGTCCATCTGCGGCGCCGGTGACCGCGGTGTCGCGAAACTTGGTGAGCTGCTCCATGTGGGGCTCGGCTGCTTCGGTGCCACCGGAGTCGAGAGCGTTCTGAACGAACGCGACTTTGCTGTTGGCGCCCTTCGCGGCGCTGGTGGCTGCTCTGCTCCCACCCGTAGACGCCGTGGCTGCCTTCTGCGCGTTGACGAGATCGGTCTGGGCGCCGGCGATGAGCTGCATGACCGCAGCGACCTCGGCTGGGTCGCTTCCGCCGGCGAGCGTCGTGCCGACGGCATTCGCTGCAGTCTGCGCCGCTGCTGCTGCCTTTCCCGCCGCCGTCGTGAGCCTCGCTGCTTGGTCGACGAGGGTTGTCGGCGATAGCAGAGCGGTGCGTGACAAGCCTTGGGCGGCGAGATCGTCGAGCACGCTGCGCGCGTTGGCCAAGGCGGCTTCAGCGCGGGCGGTCGCGGTACGGGCGTCGGATGCGGCGCGGTCGGCAAACGCTTGCTGCGCGCTCGCCATGCTCCAGGCCTCTTGTGCCTTGGCCATGGCCTGCTCGGCTTCGGCGCTGCGTCCCTTGGCGGCGTGACCCGCGGCCTTGCTGACCCACTCCTGGGCTTCTTTGATGTATGCGGCCGCCGTCTTGTTGGCGCGTTCGGCCGCGAGCTTCAGCGCGTTGGCGTCGTTGGCGGCGGTCTGAACGCCTGCCACGATGTCAGAGATCTCGGCGAAGAGCGCGGGGACGCCCGCGGTCGAAGAGCCACCGGCAGCGGGCTCCTGCGTGGAATCACTCGGCAAGATCTGCACCGGGCTCGCGCCTGGCCGCACCGTGCGCAGATCGCCGGTGACCGACGTGATGCCACGCGGCGTGAGACCAGTGGAGTGTTGGACGAGCTGAGACGTGGCCCGCGTTGCTGGCGCTGGCTGCTCCGTGGCTGTTGGTGCACCCGCAATCCCCCGCCGTGTCCCCGTCGCATCCATCAGCTCACTCCTCACTATGCGTAAACATAGCCGAAAACGGCATCATGTGGTTGCAGGCCCGACCTGACCCGGTGTCGGTCTTGTCTGGAGTTGGGCCCTGCCCGAAGATGCTCGCCGTGACGCTCGGCACCGCGTTCCTTTGGACATTCGCTTGGGTCGTGATGTGGTCCGCTGTGGACCTCGGGATGAGCGGCTGGATTCTGGCGCACGAGCTTCCGCCGTCGGTCATGACGCGCAAGAACGACGGTGGACACAGCCGCTCGCTGACCATCTCGTTTCTGCTGCGGCTCGTCTGCTTCGCGTCCGCGCTCGCGTTGGTGCTTGCGAGCTTGCTGGTGCTCTTCGAGGTGCGCCGCGTCGGCGCGTTTCTCGCGCTGCTCACCGCTTACGTCTTCGTTTACAACGCGGTTCAGAATCCGCAGATCTTCGACGAGTACGCGGCGCTGCGAGAGGCGGTGCGATGGTGCGCGCGTCGGCTCGGGCCGGGCGTGGCGATGGCGCTTGGGCTTGCCGCGCTCGTCTGGCTCAACGCGGAGCTCGCGACCGCTCCATCTCCGAGCACGCTGCGCATCGGCGGTGCGGCGCTCATCGACGTCGCTCTCGTCTACTATCTCGTCGTCGTCCAAACATACGCTGTCCCGCGACGTCGTACGCCAAAGCGGACTGAGCCGCGTGACGATCGGCTCAACCTGATTCTGATCGGCGTCGATTCACTTCGCCGCGACGTCACGGAGAGCTATCTCGCGCAGCACCCAAACGGCGTTCTCGCGAAGCTCCTCGCCGAGAGCACCTGGTTCGAGAACACGCTCGCGCCCATCGGCCGGACGTTTCCCGCGCTCGTGTCGATCTTCGCAGCGAAAAACCCGATCGAGCACGGCATCCGTGACGCGTTGTCGTCCGCCATCCTGAATGGCGACACGATCCTCGAAGAGTCACCGGCGTGGCGGCTGCGGCACGAGCACGGCTACCAGACCCACGTTGCCATCGACGACTCCAAGTTTGCGTATTTCCACGGTGGCGAAACCTTCGACTCGAACCGAGCACCGAAGCCGGGCATCGGCACCCACCTTCTGCCCATCTTGTTTCGCAACAAGATCTTCTTCGCGCTGCTCAACAATCGCGTGGGCTACGCGCTCTTCCCCGAGATCGAGAACAACGCGGCGTTCTTCTTCGCGTACAAGCTCGGCTACTACACGGACGAGGCGCGCAACGATCTCTCGCGCCTCGCCGCCGGCACGAAGCCCTTCTTTGCGATGTTCCATTCCTGCGGGCTGCACTGGCCTGGCAGCGCGGCCTATCCGTATTACCCGCGCGACGGGCACCCGCCGAAAGACAGCCTCGCGTTTGGATACCAGTCTGGGTGGATGCGGGTCGTCGATGCGGCCCTGCGCACCTCGGACAAAACACGCGTGCCGTACAATCGACGACTCTACGAGCTTGGTGCCGCGATGGTCATCGAGCGTTTCGTCGAGCCTTTGCTCGCGGACCTCGAAGCCTCTGGTCTGCTCGAGCGGTCGATGGTGGTCTTCTACTCCGATCATGCGGAGGCCCTGGGTACGAGCGCGCCGCTGCCGGTGCGCAAAGTGCCGTCGCACGGCACGAGCCTTCTCTGGGACGACGATTCCGTGGAGCAGACGGTGCTGGCGATTCGCCTGCCCAACGATCGCCGCGACAAGCTACCGGACGCACGACGCACCGACCCAGTCGGCACCATCGATATTTTGCCGACGTTCTTCGAGGTCTCGGGCTTCGCACGACGCACGGACGAAGGACGTTCACTCATCGAGCGCGGCGCCCCGCGACCCTACATCAGCGAGACTGCGTTGTGGTTGCGTGAAGCCTTCCGCGATCAGCTGGCGACGAAGGTCTGGAAGCCATCGACGCTGTACCGGCTCGAGCCCAAGACCGGCGAGCTCTATCTCGCTCCGGAGTTCGCGCGTCAGCTCGTGAGCACGAAGCAACGCGCGATCTACCAGGATGGACATCGGCTCACGCTTTATCCGACGCTGTATGGCTATCGCGTGCGCGACGAACGCATGGTGGGCGCGACGGAGACGACACCCGATCGACGCGCGCTCCTCGAACAACTGCTCGTGCGTTTTAGCGGTGACGTCGAACAGGGTCTCTTACCGCGGTTCACGGACCTCGACGCGGCGGCTGGTTGTCTCGGCTGGATCGATCTTGGAAGCTCGCCAGCATCGTCCATTCTCCGTCTGCACCGCTCGGTGGAGCTCGCGTATCGCTACCATCACATCGATCACGCGCTCGCTGGGCTTGCGACCGTGGCGTTCGACAAACAAGAAGAACGCCCTCTGCGGATCAGCGCGTTCGATCACTTGCTCCTCGTGCTCGAGCTCACTGGCCGCCGTGATGCGAGCCTCCACGCGGTGCTCAAGGAGTACGACTTGCCGCGGCTGGTCGAGTACATCGACCCTTGGGAGCGCGGACGCTTGTTGCGCATGCGCCGTCACTTCCTCAACGCCGTCGCGGGCACACCGGCCGCTCCGCCGGTGCGCGAGCAAGGCTCGGCCTCGACGGAGGGGCGTTTGCTCGAGTCCTATCGTCAGCTCGAAGAGCTGGTTTGGCGCGGCGAAGGAAAAACGGAGAACGCTCAGCGATTGCGCCATGGCGTGAAGAGCCACCGTCACTTCGCGCTCGTCGAGCTTGGTCTTTCGCTTCTCGACGCGGCCGAACGCTCGAGCTTCGACGTTACAGCTGCCGACCTCACCATCGATCATCTGCGTGGTCTCGCGCGGCTCACCGACTGGCATCGCGACCGCGGTCTGGTCCACGAGCCGGGCGAGGCCGCGAGACGTGGCCTGCAGGTCGCACGCCATCACGGTCGCACCGACCTCATGCTCGAGCTTGCGCACGACATTCTCGAATGGCCGCTGATGCCACTCCGTATGACCCTTACGGAGCTTTTCCCGCTCCTCGACAGCATCGCCGATGAGCGTGGCGTCGCGACCAACGCGCGCTACAGGTTGCTCCTTGCCGACACCGGGACCGACACGCAGACGGCTCTCGACTCGGTCCGGCGCCGCGAGCGGGAGCTCCTGCGGCTCATCCGCGCGGCCACCTAGCCACCCAATACCAAAGTCTGATGGTCGGGCCGGTGTGACGGGCCTAACTTCACGAACGTCGAAGTACGAAACCACGGAGACGTGTCATGAAGACCTCTGAAACAAACACCAAAGCAGTCGATCTGAAGCTCGAAGTGGTGGTCCTCCCGGTTGCAGATGTCGAACGCGCCAAGCGATTTTACGGCCGTCTAGGCTGGCGGCTGGATGCCGACTTCTCGAACGACAGTGGCTGGCGCGTCGTGCAGATGACGCCCACCGGTTCGGCGACCTCGGTGATGTTCGGCAAAGGGCTGACGCAGGTCGCGCCTGGCTCGGCGCAAGGAACCTTCCTGGTGGTCGACGACATCCAGGCTGCACGTGCCGGGCTCATCGCGGCCGACGTGAACGCCGGCGAGATCTTCCACTTCACTGGAGGCTTGAGCATCCACGACGCCAGCGCCCGCACCCAGGGACCTGATCCGCAATCGCGGCCTTACAGCAACTACTTCACCTTCAGCGATCCGGACGGCAACAGCTTCCTGGTGCAAGAGGTGAAGGCGCGCTTGCCGGGGCGCGGCTTCAGCAGCCTCGATGTGCCGACGTTGACCGAGCTGCTCCGGGAGGCGGAGCACGCGCACGGTGCCTACGAGAAGACCTCGCCGAAGCACCACTGGTCCGACTGGTATGCCCCGTTCATCGTGGCCCGTCAGCGTGGAAAGTCACCCGATGATGCGGCACGCGATGCGACGGCCGTCATGAATTCGCGGCAGTAGCGGGCCAGTTTGCCCCGCGGCTTGCGCCTCGGTCTCGCGGTGTGAGAGCGACAGCTCATGCCCGAGGCCGTCGCCGTTTCTCCCACTGTCATCGTCGTCGACGACGATGCTGCCGTGCGCGCCTCACTCGAGCTGATGATTCGTGACGCCGGTATGCGATCGCGGACCTTCTGCTCGGCGGACGCCTTCGAACCGACGCCAAACACCGCGCCATCGTGCCTGGTGCTCGACGTGAAGCTACCGACCGCCGGCGGCATCGAGGTCTTGCGCGATCTCGCTCGCCGTACCGACGTCCCCATCATCTTCGTCACCGACCGCTGCGACGTACCCCTCACGGTGCAAGCCATGAAGGCCGGCGCGGTCGAAGTCCTCACCAAGCCATTCTCTCCGAGTACCATGATGAACGCGATCGCGGACGCTCTCGAGCGCAGCCGCATGCTGCTCGTGCTCGACGGCGACCTGCGCGCTTTGCGCGCCAAATACGAATCGCTGACGCCGCGCGAGCGCGAGGTCATGGCCCGCGTCGTCACCGGCATGCTCAACAAACAGGTCGGCGCGGACCTCGGCATCAGCGAGATCACCGTGAAGGCGCACCGCGGCCAGGTGATGCGCAAGATGAAGGCGGGATCGCTACCCGATCTCGTGACGATGGCGGCGCGGCTCGACGCGCACAGCATCTGAGAAGGTAGCAAGTTGAGACCGCGTGACATCCGCGCTGCAGCATAAGGGCTGGTGCGGAGCGAGCTAGAACAACCGCCCGCTTTGCATTTGCTGCCCGCCGAAGAGGAACAAGGAGCGGGGGTCGAGCTTGCAAAGATCCGCGATGGTGAGATTGCCGCGGTCGTAGCGCGCCATCATGACCGGAGACAAGCGGGTCGCCAGGACTTCTCGCTCGGTTTTACCAATCCGCTTCAACGTACCGGGGATGTCTCGGAGGACGCCGCTGAGCTCGGCCTCGAGCTTCTCGAAGAGCTCGATCACCTGGCTGAGCTGGCGATAAGCCGGGTGACTCGTTTGAAAGTGGACGCGGGTGTATTCGAACACCTCATGCGTGCGCACCCAGGCGACGTAGGCTTGCGTGACTTGCATGACCGACGCGACGCACACCTTGGTGTCCGCCGGAAGGGACAGGTTTTCCGTGATGTTCGCGAAGTAGGGTCGCATCAGGTCTTTGTAGGCCTGCGGCCCCTGTTTGTAGTCCGGTAACGACTCGACCGCGTTCAGTGTGGCTGTGCCGAGGGCATCAGCCGATGTGTTATGACGGACCGAAGAGAGTGCACTAACGCGCGGGATGTTCAGCATTGCCCTAACCAAGGGTGAGTACGACAGTGAAGGAGCCCTTATCGCTCGAGCCTCGGCCTTGTTGCGTTTTGCAGGGTGCCACGCCCGGCGCAGCAGCGACCATCGACAGCGCCGCCCGCGGCAGGCGGGAACAAGGCGCAGAACGAAGTGCCCAGGGGCGGAATCGAACCACCGACACGAGGATTTTCAGTCCTCTGCTCTACCAACTGAGCTACCTGGGCGTCCGTTGGAGGGTGGGCATGTACGCAACCTTCCAGGGGTTCGTCAAGCGCGACGGCTCGGAATGTCGTCGGTCGTTTTCCGGCGGTTACTCGTCTGTGCTGGTGTAAACACTTCTGGCCCACTCAGCTCTAGACCTGGAATCAGCCAATGAAGTCGCTGCTCTCGAGAAGTCTGCTCGCATCTCTCGTTTTAGCCGCTTTCGTCAGCGCTTGCGGTGACGACGACCCAACGCCCGGCGCTGGTACGCTCACCGTCACGTACAGCGGCAACGCGCCAACCGGAGGGACGGCGCCGCGCGACACCAACACCTATCGCACGGGTGAAACGGTTACGATCCTCGGGCCGGGCACGCTCGTGAAGACCGGGTTCTTCTTCGCAGGTTGGACCAGCACCGCAGGCGCGAGCTACCAGCCCGGCGACACCTTCGTGATGGGGACCGCGAACGTGCTGCTCTATGCGTCGTGGTCGCAGTCACCGACGTACACTGTCAGTTATAGCGGAAATGGCAACACCAGTGGCGCGCCGCCGCAAGATGGTGAGTCCTACGCCGAGGGTGAAACCGTGACCGTGCTCGGCGCGGGAACCATGACCAAGGAGGGCAGCACCTTCGCGGGCTGGAGCGACGGCACCACCACGTATCAAGCCAACGCCACCTTCACGATGGGCTCGGCCAACGTCACGCTCAGCGCCGTCTGGACCGCGGTGTCGACCTATCACGTGACCTACAACGCGAACGGAGCGACCTCTGGTAGCGCGCCGACCGATGCTGGTGCCTATCCTGCTGGTGCCACGGTCACCGTGCTCGGCCAAGGCGCCCTTGCCAAGGCGGGCTCGACCTTCGGCGGCTGGCTCCTGAACGCCACGACCTACGCTGGCGGTGCGACGTTCACCATGCCGGCGCAAAACGTGACGCTCGTTGCCATCTGGAACGTGGTGCCGACCTACACGGTCAGCTTCGACGATGGCGATGCCGACTCGGGTGCCGTGCCCGTTCCAGCGGACTATCCCGAAGGCTTCGGGCTGACGCTACCGGGTCAAGGCAGTCTCGTGCGAGCCGGCTACGACTTCGCTGGTTGGACCGACGGGACCACGAGTTATGCTGCCGGGGCGACGTACACGGTCGGCACCACCGACGTGACCATCACCGCAGTGTGGGCGCTCGAGACCTTCAGCGTTTCCTACGTGAGCACCGACCACACCAGCGGCACGGTGCCGGGCGACACCAACAACTACACCGACGGCGCGACAGTCACGGTCGCGACCAGCGACCTCGCCCGCACCGGCTACCGCTTCGAAGGCTGGAGCCGCAGCGGTGGCGGCACCTTCAATGCCGGTGAGACCTTCGCCATCAACGGGGCGGACGTCACGCTGACCGCGACCTGGGTGCAAGTCTACGTCGTGACGTACGTCGCTCCCGACGCCGATCCCGGCACGGTTCCCGCGGCCGCGTCGTTTGCCGAAGGCGAGACCGTCGAGATTTCCGACACGGTGCCGGTGCGGGCCGGGTACGTGTTCACGGGTTGGTCCGACGGCACCACCACGTATCAGGTGAATCAAAGCTTCTCGATGCCGGCGGCGCCCGTGACCCTCACCGCGCAGTGGACCCCCGAGCTCACGCTCTCGTACAACGGCAATGGTAACACCGCGGGGACAGTGCCTAGCTCGCGCACGTTCACGGCGGGTGAAATGTTCACCATCGCGAGCGGTGCGAGCTTGGCGATTGCTGATCGCTGCTTCGCCTTCTGGAACACGGCTCAGGATCGCAGCGGGACCATCTATCTGTCGAACCAACCGTTCGTGGCCGGCTCGGCCGACGTCACCTTGTACGCGCAGTACAACACGACGCCACAGGTCGAGGCAGCGACGACCGAAGAGGTTCGGATCACTCCCGTGAGCATCACGCCGAGCCTCGAGATGGTCGACGTGGATTTCGCGATCTCCATCAACGCGGTCGCGGAATTCGAAGCCACGCTCACGGGTGACGCGGGTGTCGCGTTCGACGTCGCGGCAATCGAGGCAGTGTTCGATCCTCTCGCGTCGAATATCTACACCGTCGCCGCCGACACGGTCACGTTCCGAGGCACGCTCGCCGAGGTCAACCAAGCGATCGCGGCGCTCACCGTTTTGCCACCGACCGCGGGCTTTGGTCAGGGCGAAATGGTGGTCTCCGTCAGCGATCTCGGGATGGTCGGTGAGTGCGAGCTCATCGACTCGGAGACGATCTCGCTGGAATGGCTGCCGTAGCTCAGAAGGTCGGCGGCTCGCGACACGCGGCGCCGTCGAAGACACCACTCTCGTTCACCAGCTCGGTGACGCCACGGGGTGCGAAGTAGTCTTCGACGGTGCCGGACGCGAATCCTTCGAGTGACATCGAGCCTGGGCCTTGCGCGAGCTCGAGGCGGTCATTGCCGCCGAAGCTGCTCGTCGTGAGGTCCAGGCACGCGGTGATGCCGTTGCTCGCGAAGCGCATGCCGGCGCCCGCCGTCGCGGAAACGGTCGAGCCGTCCATCGTCACGTCGAGGTCGCCGCTCGCGACCGCGCTGCCGATGACGATGCCTCCCGCCGACATCGCGGTGCCGCCGCCGTTGACGCTGAGCTGAGAGAGCCTGCCGTTGATCTGCGTGCTCGGATTGCTCGCTGCCTGGATGTCTACGGCGCGCGCGAAATCACCGGTAATGCCCGTGTTGGTGATCTCGAAGTCGAGGCCACCGCCGCCCGCGATCACGCGAATCGCCGTGCTTCCGGTGACGCCCGCTGCGAGAGGATTCTGGATATCGACCTCGTCGATGCGCAGCTCGTTGACCGCTGTAGCGGAGGAGGTGCTCTGGAACGAGAGCACGTTGCCGGCGACACGGCGTGCGACGACGTCGAAGACACGTAGCAGGACGTGGCCAGTGCCCGTGGGACCCGGGCTCGCCGTCGCTTCGATGCCGTTACCGACGTCTTCGATGAGCGAGTCGAAGATGGCCATCGTCGTGAACTGATTGGTGTCGATCTGAATGGCTCGCGCGGTGGCATTGCGGATGGTCACGGCGTTGACCACCGGCACGTCGGCGTTGTTCGCATAGCGGATCGCCGTCGCGAAGCCGTCGATGGTCACGTGATCGATGATGCCATTGGCGACGTTCTCGACCGCGATCGCTGGCCCGGTGGTGATCGCGCCGGGAACGAAGTCGAAGCCAGTTGCTTGCCCATTGGCTGCGATGCGGACCGCGGTCGTGCTGCTGTTGCGGAGCACTGGCGTGCCCGTACCGGAGAGCACCTGGCCGGTTTGCAGCGGGAAAGCCACACGGCTGCCGCGCATGATGGTGTCGGCGGGAATGGTGATGGCGACGTCGTACGGTGTTGCCGCGTTGCGTACCCAGATCGTCGAGCCCGGCGAGCTGCCCGCGGCCGCGACCACTGCTTCCTGGATGGTGTCGAAGGGCGCCAGCTGCGATCCGTTCTGCGTCGGGCCCGCGCCGTCTTTGTCGACGAACCAGAAGACGCGCAGGATCTTCACCGTGACCGTGCCGACCGTGGTTTCACCACCGCTGTTCGCGATGGTGTACGTGAAGCTATCGTCGACGCCCGAGGGCTCACGTGCTCCGACCCCGAGTGGCGGGTCGTAGGTGAACGAACCATCGGCGGCGAGGTTGACGGCGCCGCCAAGCGTCGAGGTGGCGTCGAAGGTGACGATGGTGAGGTCACCGGCAGGGGAGTCGTTGGCGAGGACACCCGGCGCTGCGATGAGACGACGCACGTTGCCCTGAGCGACGAAGTTGTCCGCGACGGCGATCGTCGGCAGGCCGTCGATGATCGTCGTGGTGTGCGTGTCGGTGAGCGGGCCACCACCGCCACTCGCGCCGCCGTCGTTCAAGGTCAACGTGAGCGTGACTGGGGTCGTCAGCGCTGCTGCTTGCGGGTCCCACTGCAGCAAGTCGAGGTCCGCCGCGAAGTCGACGAGCCGGCCGGTCAGCAGGACCGACTGCGCATCGGGGAAGCTCACGGCGTAGGCCGGCGTGCCGCTGATGGCGAAAGCACCGGTGCTCGCGGTGATCGCCAGCTCGAGCAGCGCATCACCCGCGTCGCTGTCCGCTACAGCGTACAGGAAAGCGTCGTCGAAGGTCACGATGCCCAAGGGATCGAGGTTGATGACGGTCGGTCCGCTGATCACGGGCGCATCGTTGCGCGCCGCGATAGTGATGGCGCAGACATCGGTGTCCGACAGCGCCGCCGTCGTGGACGTGACCGTCAAGGTCGCGGACCCGTGGTATTCGGCGTTCGGCTGGAAGGTGAGGGTCGCCAGCGCGTCGTTGACGCTCGCAAGCGGGCCGGTGAAGTCCATGGTCATGTCGCCTGAGCCGTCGCCCGTGGCGAACGCGAGGCCTGCGGTCGTGCCGAGGGTCAACGTGCCGTTGGTCACCTGCAACGCGACGCGCGTGGCGTCTGGACCATCGCGGTCGGCGATCGCGATGGCATCGGTTGCCGTGAAAGCGAGGGTCTGATCTTCGTCGACGGTCTTGGCGTCGGGCATCTGGTTGAACGGAGGAGTATCGACGGCGCCGACGCCGAGCGTGAAATTTTCGCTGTCACTCTTGGCTCCGCCATCACCACTCGCGCCCTGATCGCTCGCCGTGATCGCCAAGTCGATGAGTCCATTGAAGTCGACGGGCGGCGTGACGACCATGCCGGCAAGCGCGGCGTTGACCTCGGCAATGGATCCGCTGAAGTGGAGGGTCGCATCTTGGGTGCCGTCGCCTTGCGTGAAGACGAGCCCACTCGTGCCGGAGAGGGTGATGGTGCCCGCGCTTGCCGACAGTTCGATGGCGATCGCCGAAGAGCCGGCGTCGCGATCGGTGACGCTGACCAACGCATCGCCGGTGAAGACGAAAGCGACGCTCTCGGCCGTGACCTGCGGCGGCGGCACCTTGACGTCGGGGGCGTCGTTCACCGGCGTGATGGTCACCTCGACTGTCGCTGTGACCGTCAGATGATCGTCACTGACGCTGATGACGGCGCTGTCCGCCCCAGCGTAGTTGGCATCGGGGCTGTACGTGAGCGTGGTGTCGTTAGACGTCAGGGTGCCGTGCGACGGACCCTCGACGACGGCTACGCGGAGGTGCCCGCGCTGACCGGTTGCGACGACGCTCTCGCTGATCGGCGTGTCTTCGGCGGTCGTCAGCCGAAGCCCAGTGACCTCGAGCCGAGCCGCCGGCTTGTCATTGTCGTCAACGCAACCTGCCGCGAGGACGAGCCATGCACCCAGCAGCAAGAGGCGGGAGGAACGCACCGGGATAGCATACCCCACCCGCCCTAGTTCTGAAACGGTGGGAGAGCACAGGTGCCGCCGGTGAACGTACCCGAGGTGCTCAACGTCCCCGTTAGCCGCGGAGCGAAGTACGCCGCGACGTCGCCGCCGGTGGTGAAGCCCGCGAGCTCGAAGGCCGCCGTCGTCTGGGTCAAGACCAAACCGTTCGGGTTGCCGCCAATAGCGCTGGTATCGAGGTCCAAGCAGACGTTCAGCTGATTCGAGGCGATGACCATGCCGTTCGCGCTCGTCAGCGAGGCGTTCAGCCCTTTCACCGTCAGATCGAGCCGGCCGGCCGCGGTCCCCGTGACTTGATAGCCACCGTTCGTGAACGGCCCCGCGAGGAGATCGACGTCATTGAAGAACGCGTTGACCTGAGCGTCGCCGACATCGAGCGAGAGTCCATGATTGTAGCCACCGACATCGACGTCGTTGAGCTCCAAGTTCAGCGCATTGCCGGTGACGGCGAGCTTGATGGCGTCGGTGCCTGCTGCTCCGGAGTCGATGAAGGCGGAGCCGAGGATGCGAACCGCCGAGGCATCGGTTGCGGCCGCGCCGGTTTCGATCGTGATGTCGACGGCGTCGACGCTTGCGGCCACGACGTCGGTCGCGATCACGAACAAGCCGATGCGCCCGTTGTCGGCTCCTCCCGCCGACGCGTTGACGACGAGACCTCGGCTCACGCGCTCGAACAGGGAGGAGATGATGATGATGCCGGACGCTTGGTTGGTCTGGACGAGGAGTGCGTCGGTTGCGTCCGTGATCACGACGTTGTTGATCTCGAGCGCATCACTGCTGGTGTTGGTGGCCGTGATTCCGATCGCGAAGTTGTCGATGGTGACGTTGTCGATGACGCCGCTGTTGCCCGCGACCGCGGCGATCGCCGGACCCGTGGTGATGGTGCCCGCGTCGATCTGGAAGCCGCTGATACGACTGGTGCCGGCAAGGTTGAACGCGGTCGCTGCCGCCGGAACGATCGTCGGGCGGCCGATGGCCGGGAGCTCGGTCGAATCCGAGGCGTAGCCGTCGACGCCTTCTTCGTGTGGCTCGGTGCCATCTTGCAGCTCGAAGGCGACGTGGCTGCTGAGCACCGACGTTCCTTCAGGCAGCGTCATCAAGAGCGGAGTGTAGGGCGAGCTCGCGTCATAAACGTAGATGTACGTGCCGTAGTGCGAGCCTTGAGCCGCGGTGACTGCCTCTTCGATGGTGTCGAAGGGTGCGAGGAAGCTGCCATCCTGCGTCGTGCCGGCTCCATCTTTGTCGACGAACCAGATGACGCGGAAAATTCTGATGTTCACCGTGCCGGTCGCGGTGCCGCCGCTCGGGCTGGTGATTGCATAGGTGAAGCTGTCGGCGAGACCGCCGATGTTGTTGCCATCGAGATCGGTCTGGCGAGCGCCGACGCCCGTCGGCGGCGTGTAAGTGAACGCGCCATTCGGCGACATCGTGATCTGGGCGCCGCGCGTCGACGTCGTGGTGGTCGTCGTCACCGTGGCGTTGGCCGGCGCATCGTTCGCCAGCACACCCGGTGCTGCGACGGTGCGAGGTACGTTGCCCTGCGCGTTGTAGCTATCGGCGTTGGCAACCAACGTGGGGGACGCGACGTTGATGGTGAGCGTGTGCGAATCGGTGAGCGCGCCGCCGGTGCCGGTGGCTGCCTGATCGTCGATGACGAAGGTCAAGGTTGCGCTGCCCGAGAAGGCGCCCGCGTTCCATTGCAACATGTCGAGGTCGCCGTTGAGCTGGGCGAGCGTACCGGTGAGCACCACGGTTCCGGCCGTCGAGCTGTCGACGGTGTAGGCGGGCGTGCCGGTGAACGTGAATGTTCCCGCCGACGCCGTGACCGTGACCTTCACCTGGGCGGTGCCTGCGTCGAGGTCAGAGACGGTGATGGCGCTCGCGCCTTCGAAGGTCACGACCGCCGCGGTGGCGACGTCCACGGGCGACGCCGGGCCGGTGATCTCGGGCGCGTCGTTCACCGGAGCCACGGTGATGCCGCAGCTGTCGGTGTCGGTGAGGCCATTGCTCGTGCTGGTGAACGTGAGTGTGTCCGCTCCAGCGTAGTTCGTCGGCGCGCGATAGGTGAGGCCAGCGAGCGCGGCGTTGACGTTCGCGAACGTGCCGCTGAATGCGAGCGCTGCATCGGCGGTGCCGTCGCCGACGGTGAAGGAAAGACCCGTGGTGCCGCTCAGCGTGAGCAACCCTTGCGTGACGCCGAGCTCGACAGCGACGGTGGCACCACCCGGTGCGTTGGTGTCGGCGACCGAGATGACGTTCGCACCTTGGAAGGTGAAGGTCGCGTCTTCATCGACGGAGACCGTGTCGGGAATCGTGTTGAAGGGCGGGACGTCGGCGCCGGCCACCGCGACGCTGAAGGTCTCGGTGTCGGTAAGCGCGCCGCCGCTGCCCGTGGAGCCGCCGTCGTCCGCAATGATGGTCAGGGTGATCAGCTCGTCGAAGCCGCTCGGTGGGGTGACGACCATGCTGGCGAGCGCCGCGTTGACCGCCGCGAAGGCACCGCTGAAGGTCATCGACGCGTCGCTGGTGCCGTCGCCCGCGGTGAACGTGAGACCGGCGGTCGTCGAGAGGCTGATGGTGCCGTTGTCGGCGGAGAGCTGGACGCCCATCGAGGCGGCGTCGATGTCGGCGATGCTGACGGTCGCGTCGCCCGTGAAGGTGAACGGCGTGTTCGACCCGGTGTTCTGCGGCGCTGGGACGCGCGCATCCGGCGGATCGTTGACCGGGCTCACCGTCAGCGTCAGCGTCGTGCCCACCGTCGAGGTGCCGTCGGAGATGGTGAGGCCGATGGCGAGGCTACCCGAGAGGTTGGGGAGCGGCGTGATGTCCTGACCGCTCACGAGATAACCGCTGCCGCTCGCGATGGTGATGGTGAGCTGGCTGACGCCGCTGTCGACGTCGCTCACGCCGAGGTTTGCTGCCGTCAGGTGGATCGAGCTGTCTTCATCGATGACGAGGGCGGGCGGGGCGGCAATGGACGGCGGATCGTTTACCGGCACTACCGTGATGCTCACCGTCGCGGTCAGCGACCTCTCGTCGTCGGCGACCCGCACGGTGGCGCTGTCGGTTCCCGAGTAGTTCAGCGCCGGCGTATAAACGAAGATCGCGCCGTTGAGCTCCAGGGTGCCGTGCGTCGGCTCTTCCTCGATGGTGATGCGCAAGGCGCCAAACTGGCCGCTCGCCGAGATGCCGCCGGAGATCGGCGTGTCCTCCGCGGTCGTGAGGCTAGCGTCGTCGACGGTGAGCTCGCTCCCGAGGTCATCGTCCTTGTCGTTGCAGGCCGTAGAGGCGACGAGGAACGCACCAACGAGGAAAAGACGAAGAGATCGCAGCACAGCGCGCACCTTTGGCCGGAGTAGGGGGCAACAAATGCCCGATTGACTTTGGTCTTCCAACCCCCTTTCTGATGGTTCCCGATGACCCCTCGCATTCTGCTCGCCCTCGTTCTCTTCTCCACCGCCTGCGGCGAGGTGTTCGACCGGCCGAAAACCATCGGCATGACCGACGCGGTCGGCGTCGCTGCGGGGGGTGAGGGTGCCATCCGGGGCATCATTCGTTTCCCGGGCGAGATCGGGGTCGATCGCCGCATCACCCTGACCCTCGTGGCGCAGGCGTATGCGACCTCGCGCAGCGCCGAGGTCACCAGCGGTAATGACGTTCGTTTCGTGATCAGTGGCCTGCCGGATGGCAACTACGCGGTGGGAGCTGCCCTCGACGTCGATGGCGATGGTGAGCTCGACGAAGAAGACTGGGCGGGCTTCAGTGGGGGCACCAAGGCCTCGCCCACCTTGCGCCGCGGCAACGCCGCTACCGTCGCCGTGATTGCCGGCGAGGGAGAGATCGACGTCGAGCTCGGTGTGATCGGCTCATGTTTGTTACCGCTCGGCTCGAGCTGCGCGTCCGACTCGGATTGCCGCTACGTGAGCTGCGATTGCCCGGCGCATCCGCAGACCGCGACTGCTTCCAAAGAGGTCTTCTACCTGCCGACCTGCTCGAGCGGCACACGGGTTTGCAGCCTGACGAGTGTCTCGGATTGCGATGCCGCTTGTGAGCCGGCCCCAGGACCCGATCTCGCGACTGGCCCGTGTTTGCGCGACCTCTATCTCACGACCGTCGAAGCAGACTCCGATTAGGCGCGCATCGCGGTGAGGTTCGGACCACCGCGCTCTTGCAGCTTCTGCATGCGCTGGCGTGGCACCACCAGTGCGTCGACGCAGGCGCGAAGCCATGCGCAGACCACGGTGTAGTCCATCTCGTTGAGGATGCCGGTCGCGTACGCTTCCTTGAACGCCTGGCTCACGTAGCGCAGCTCGTCGAGCGTGATGTGACCATCGCGCAGGAGCTTTCGGCCGAGCTCGGCGCGCCGCTTCGAGGACGCTTTGCCGTCTCGGAGCAGGGCGACGAACGCTTTGAGCTTCGGCGGATCGAACGTAAATGCGCTCATAACATCTCGCGGCGGGGCGGGTTCACGTCGGCAACCTGGCGATTGATGCCGATGTCGGTCAGCGTCGTCGCCAGGCGATCGTTGACGTCGGTGCGGCGGACGTTCAAGCGGGCGCGGCCTTCGACGCCTTGATCTTCTTCGTCGAGGCGGCGGCGCATGACCTGCGTCTCGATGTCTTCCGCAGGATCGTTGCGTTCGAGGCGCTCTGCGGCGGGCCGGCGATCGTTCGTGATCGCGGTGGGCTCGTCATTCACCCCATCACCGCCTTCGAGGACGTTGATGTAGAGGCGAGCCATCTCGTCGAGTCCGTTGGAGCGGCCACCGCTATAGCGGGCGGAGAGCTCGCGCTCGAGGGCACCGACGCCGTCTTTGTACTCTTCGTCGGTGAGCGCGCCTTTGTCGTGCATGTCTTGCAGACCGGCGTACATCGACGACATCTCGAGCAGGGTCACCTGGCCGTCTTTGCTCGCCTTCTCGAAGATGTCGTTCCACTCGGCGCTGTCGATGCTGCCGTCTTTGGCGGCATCTTGGGCGGTGAGCGCGATGTCGAGGGCGCCCAGCATGTCCGCCATGAACTCGGTCCAGGCGTTGGCGTTCTGGGTGACGAAGGCGTCGTTCGGCGCGGTGACTGCGGCGCTGCCCGTGCTGGTCCCGGTCGTCGACGTCGAACCGGTGTTGATGCGGTTTTGACCGTTCGCGAGGTCGCTGCCGCGGGTGCCGTCGAGGGTGCGGCGGACGTTCTGGGCGCGCTCGTCTTGCTCGATGCGCGAGAGGGAGAGGTCGGTGCCGTCGCCCCGGATGCCGCGATTGGCGCTGCTGACCGGTTGGATGAGGCGAAGATCGCTGTTGTTAGCCATTGAGCACCTTTGACGAGGTCCGACTCAGCGATGGTGGACGCGGGGTCGGTCGTGGTCTTCGTACATACACGCCTCGGGTTCCGGGCGGCTCGCCTGTCACGCCCTCGAAGCCAATTGCTGCACAACTTCAGGGGAGTTGCTGCGATGATTGACGAGATGAGCCTGATTTCGCGAGGTTGCCTGCGATGACCGTGATTCGGCGCGAAGGCCAAGTTGGTGCATCGACGCCTCTGTCCGCGCAACTGGTCCCTGCCGGTACGACCAATACGGAGCGCACGCTGCTCCGCGAGCCCAACGCTCCGCTCATCGCCAAGATCGATGCCCCCAGCGCTAGTCGGTCGCTCGCTACCGTCGAAGAACGCCTGGTCGGAACGCTCAACGAGCTCACCTGGAAGCGCCTCGCCACCCTCAACCTGGCCCGCCGCTCGGTCTCCAGCATGTTGTCGGCGCCGGCGGCTCTCGGTCTCATCGCCCCGCTCATGTACGGCGGCACCGAGCCGGAGCTCGCGCGCGTCCAGGGATCGCTGGGACTGTCCGACGTTTCGCCGGCCGAGTTTCTCAGCACGGTAAGGGGCGTCCTCGAGCGCAGCAAGGTGCGCACGGCGCTTTGGGCGCGGCCCGACTTTGTCGTCGACAAAGACTTCGCCGAGCGCGTGCAGGGGCAGCTCGGCACCGAGATCGAAACCGTCGAGCCAGCGGCCGCCAAGGGGCGCATCGACAGCTGGCTGTTCAACGGTACCCACGGACGCGCGCGCGATCTCGCAGAGCCGGATGCGCTCGACAAGGCGGCCATGGTGCCGTCGAGTCTCGTCGCCCTCGATCCGTTGTGGGCGAGCGCTTTCAAGATCGCCGACACCATCGCCGAATACCCGTTCGTCAAAGCGGACGGCCGGGCGGTGGCCGTGCGCATGATGACCGGCGAGCTGCCTTGCCACTCGGTGGCGACCGGCGACTACCGCGCGGCGCGCATCCAGCTCGAGAACAATCTCTCGTTCATCTGCATCGTGCCGGCCGAAGAAGTGCCGATGGAAGGTTTGGTCCGGGACATCGGGAGTGTCTCGGGGATGGAGCGCTTCCTTTCGAGCCTCCAGCCCAACACGGGCACCCTCTACATTCCCAAGATCGACATCGAGGCGCGCTCGGATGGCGGCGGTTTGCTCAACGACGAGACCCGCGGTCCGTACAGCGCCATTGGCTCGCGCAAGGTCGAGCTCGAAGGCAGCGGTCACGAGGTTTCGACCATGCGTTTCAGCGAGCCCGGGATCACCATCGGTGGCGGGGCGGTCGCGAAATTCTGGTCAGGCAAGCTGCCGGCGTCGATGACGCCGCGGGTCGAGATTCTCGAGGCCAATCGGCCGTTCCTCTACGTGGTGCGTGACGACATGAATGGCCTCATCGTCGGCGCGGGTGTCTACGAAGGGCCCGCCGATCCGCCTCTCAAAGTGACCTTGGAGCGTCAGCTCGATCTCGGAGCGCAAGGGTACGTCTCGGCCGCGAGCGGGCTCGTGCGTGTCGGTCAGCGGGATTGGGTGGTGGCCGACGACGAGAACTTCATGGCGTCGTTCCCGGTCGCTGGTGGCCCAGGTCAGACGCTGCGCGTCTTCCCCGGCGAGCTCCCGGAAGACCCCAAGGAGCGCAAGGCGCAGAAGCCCGACCTCGAGGCGCTGTTGCACCTGCCGCGCGCGCTCACGCATGCCCCTCACGACCTACTGGTTGCGATTCCGTCGGGCTCCAAGGAGAACCGCCATCGCGGAGTCGTGGTTCCGCTCACACCCGAAGGCGAAGCCCACGGCAGCGTGCAAGAGGTCGACTGGTCGCTCTTGAACGCCGAGCTCGGCAAACGTTTTCCGAAGCTCAACATCGAGGGCGCTTGCGTCATCGGTGAGCGCATCCGCCTGAGTCAGCGCGGCAACGGCAAGAAGAACATCAGCGCCATCGTCGACCTCGATCTCAAAGAAGTGGTCGCGGCGATCACCGGCAAGAAGCCCATCCCGCCGTCGTCGGTGCGCAACGTCAGAGTGATCGATCTCGGCAAAGAGCGCGGTGTGCCGTGGACCATCACCGACCTCGCGGCGCTCCCGGACGGACGCATGTTGTTCACGGCAGCGGTCGAGGACAGCGCCAATGTCGTCAAGGACGGTGCCGTGCTCGCCGCGGGCATCGGCATCCTCAACCGCGATGGCAGCGTCGCCTATATGCGACGCATCGAGCCCTTGGTGAAGCTCGAGGGTCTCGCGATCTTGGGCGTGCACGGTGGGGCGGTCGATATCGCGGCGGTTAGCGACGGCGACGATCGCAACATCCCCTCCGGCTTCTATACCACCAGCATCGCGATCTCTTAGCGCCGCTCGAGGCTCGCGTGTCCGCGGCTGCAGCTCTCGACCGCTTCAGCGGACAGCGATGCGGCGCCGTCGTGTTTGCGCATGGTGCCGTCGATGAACGCTAGCGCGGCGCGCTGCACCAGCTCGTAGACGTCGTGCTCCTTGTTTCGCGCCGTGAACGACATGTGTGTGCCTTCCTGGATGCGTAGGAGGAGCTTGTCGCCGCCGCTCATGTGCAGAAAGGGCTCGCGCCGCCACTCCGGCGAGTCGTCGATCATGGTCGTGCCATCGAGGTCGCCGGTCATCAGGAGAAGCGGGCGGTCGATCGTGTCCCACGAGCGAGCATCGAGACCGAACCAGCGCGGACCTTGTGGCGACATCGCAACCACGGAGACGACGCGTGGGTCGCGGCGGTCGCGTCGCTCACTGGTGCGGGGATCGACGTAGGTGGTGCCCGCGAATGCCATGGTGGTGAAGGCGCCGAAGGAGTGGCCGACGAGCGCTATATGTTTGCCGTCGAGGGCTAGCTGGCCCGGTAGCTTGTCCATGAGCAGCGCCACGTCGCTGAAGCGGTCATCCCAGTTTTCCGCTTGGGTCTCGCTCGCCTCGAGGGCTTTCCAACAGTCAGTGGGCTTTTCGCCATGGGAACAGACGCGAGCTCTCATCGATGCCCGGTGCTCGACGACCGCGACCGCGTAGTTGCTCGCTGCCAGGGTCCGCGCCAGCGGATCAGCATCGCCGAGATCGGCATCGAGGCCCGGGCTGAACACGATCAAGCGGGTCTCGCCGTTCATTGTCGCCGGTGTGAAGACGCGCGCCCGGACGGCGAAATCGCGCGTCGAGTCGCGGACCTGCAGGTCTTTCACAACGACCGCCTGGGTACCGCGGGTGGCTAGCTGCGAGCAGTCATAGCGGGCCGCACACGCCGGGCCAACCGCCACTACGACAGCCAAAAATCGAATCGAACGAAACATCTCTACAACGCTCACGATAATGGCCGACGCAAGAGTTTCCCACTCCGGCGCGCCCCAGCGTCCTCGTAGCACAAAATCCCACAATTAGGACTTACTCCGATGGCTGAACCGCTAAGCCTGAATGCACCAGTGTCTTTGGCTCCACGTGTTGGCTCCGGCCTGTCCCTGCCCACTGTTGCGTCCCAAAGTCCCGCCAGGAGCTCGCCATTCATCGTCGCCGATCTCCCGGAAGACCGCCGCACGCGCGTGACCCAGGTCCCCACCGAGCGCGATGTCTTGCCTGCTCCGAGTACAGCGCCTCGCCGCACCGTGCGCACCGCGCCGCCGACTCAGGTGGTTCCCCAGGCGTCCACCTACCGCACCAACAACATCTCGGTCGCCGAGGCGGAGAAGGCGGTCAACGAATCGCAGCGCGTCTTGCGCCAGATGAGCGGCGTCACCTTCGGTCGTGCGCAGCACACCTTCGAGCCGGCCTTGGTCTTCCGTGATCAGCTCGGCGAGACCCACGTGCGCCTGCAGCGCCACTACCTCGGCGTGCCGGTGTTCGGTGAGCAGGTCATTACGCACATGGACCAAACTGGCAACGTGCGTCACCTGACCAATGCCGAGACCCCGTCGACCCTGAACGTCGACATCAACCCGCGTACGACCGCCGAGCAGGCAACCGCTGTAGCGGTCCAAGCGTTCGGCTCGACGCCGCAGACGCAGACCCGGCCGGAGCTCGTGATCGCGCGTGGCGATGACGGGCAGTATCGCCTCGCGTGGCACGTCATCCTGTCGAGCTTCGACGGCCAAGAGCCGCGCCGGCAGCACTACTTCATCGACGCGCAAACCAACGAGAACATCTTCGACTTCAACGAGATCAACGGCTTCGTGCCGGATTTCATGCGTGAGCAGATCAAGGCCAACGCGGCGCCGCGCGGCTTGCCGCTGGCCAATCCCAACGCAGAGCTGCCGCGTGCCGACGCCCCGGGGACCGAGCCCGCGCCGACCCCGCCGGCTCCTCCAGCGCCGCCGCCGTCCGGTGAGACGCCTCCCGGTCCGGCCCCCGCCGAGCCTGCTCCGGCTCCCACTGAGCCGCCGCCGCCGTTCGTCCCGGCGCACGGTCTCGGTACTTCGGTTTATTCGGGTAACGTTCCGCTTGCGACCTCGCGACGGACGGCGGACGGTCTCTTCGTGTTGCGCGACCCGACGCGCCGCAACACCGAGACGCGTGACGGCAACGGCACCGGTAACAACGTGCCCTTCGATTCCGACGGCTTCCCGGTTCCGTCGCGCCCTATTACCGACAGCGACAACGCCTGGGGTACGCCCGGCGACAGCGCTGGTAGCCGCGCCGCTGTCGACGCACACTATTACGCGGTCCGCTATGACGACTTTCTACGTGACATGTTCGGGCGTAGTGGCATCGATGGCGCTGGCCTCCCCGGCCGCAGCGTCGTTCACGTCGGTCGCAATATGACCAACGCGTTCTACTACAACAGCGTCATGTGGTTCGGTGACGGCGACGGTCGCAGCGCTGGCCCACTGGTCGACAAGGACGTCGCTGGACACGAGCCGACGCACGGTCTCACCGCCAACACCAGTGGTCTCATCTACCGTGGTGAGTCGGGCGCTTTGAACGAGGCCGCCTCGGACATCCTCGGGTCGGCGGTCTTCAGCTGGTACATGCGCAACTATCACCTGCCGCCGGAGCAGCGCGACCAGGGCATCGCCTCGGACTGGTTGATCGGTGAGGACGTGTGGACGCCCGGTCGACCAGGTGACGCCCTTCGCTACATGAACGATCCCCCGCTCGATCGTCGCGATAACAACAACCAGTTCTTCTCGCGTGACAACTACAGCTCGCGTTACCGCGGCTTTGGTGACAACGGCGGCGTGCACTTGAACTCCGGCATCGCCAACAACTGGTTCTACCTGTTGGCCGCCGGTGGCACGAACCCGACGTCGAACCAGACGATCGCCCAGGGCATCGGCATGGAGCGTGCTGCGCGCATCTTCTATCGCGCACACACCACCTACTTCACGCCCTTCACGAACTTCGCTCAGGCGCGCGAAGGCACCATCCGGGCCGCGACCGACCTGTACGGTGCTGACTCGGTCGAAGCGCAGACCGTCGCTCAGGCCTGGAGTGCGGTTGGCGTCGAGCTGCCGCCGCCGCCACCACCACCGGCTCCGCCGGCCCCTCCGGCTCCGCCGCCAGCACCACCAGCTCCTCCGGCACCACCGGCGGAGCCCGCACCCACCCCGCCGACCCCGGCCCCGACCAGCTTGCGCCGCCGCGCATAGCTCGAGGCTAGGGTTCTAGCGGCCTCCCGTCCTGGGCTGGCCGCACCGCATCCAAGGACGGGACCCACGCGGCCAGCAGCGGCGCGTGGGTCCCGTTCGCGTTTTGTGAAAAAGAGTGACAGTTACCTTTTTTCGACAAAGGTTAGCTGTCGTTCTTCGGCCTCGAAAAAGGTAACTGTCACTCTTTTGCACGTCCGCTCGGGGGAGCATGTCGTATTCTTCTTTGTCACGGCGCCTGACGGCGTTGCTGGCCATCCCAACCGTCCTTCTCGTCCTCGCGTCGGTCGTCCTCTACCTCCAGATCGAGCGGATGAACGACGACAGCGCCTGGGTCGAGCACAGCGAGCGCGTGCTCGCGCGCGCCAACGACGCCATGGTGAAGATGGTCGAGCAGCAGAACGCGACGCGCGGCTACGCCCTGACGCGCGACCCCGGCCTTATCGACACCTTCAACCAGATGCAGCCCGAGCAGGTCATAGACGAAATCGCGAAGCTCATCGCCGACAACGGTGGTCAGCTGCAGCACCTCGCCGAATGGCGCAAGGCCTTCCAAGCTTGGGCCAGCTGGCGCGGACCGATCACCGAGGTGAAGGCACCGGCGAGCGACGAGGACGTCGAAAAAGAGAAATTCGGCCGCTCGCTGATGATGGCGGCGCGGCAACGTTACACCCAGTTCGTGGCCTCCGAGCGCACGCTGCGCGACGAGCGCATCGTCAAGGCGCGTGACAGCATCCTAGTGGCCAAGCGCACCTTTTTCGCGCTCATGCTCGGGCTTGCGGCTCTCATCGCCTTCGTCACCCGCCGTCACGTGCTCGGCATCGCGCGCGACTACGATCTGGCGCTCGACGGGGTGCGCGGCGCCAACGCCAAGCTCGAAGACCAGGACTGGGTGAACAACGGTCTGTTGCGCGTGGCCGATGTCTCGCAGGGCGAGCTGAGCGTCGAAGAGCTCGCCACCAAAGTGATTGGTGCTCTCGCCGAGATCAGTGGCGCCGCGACCGGTGCTTTCTACGTCACCGAAGGTGATAGCTCGCGCTGCGCCGGTGTCTACGCCTTGGCGCTCAACGACACGCCGCAGCGCTTCCGCAACGGCGAGGGGCTCATTGGCTCGGTGGTCCGCGATCGCAAACAAGCAGTGTTGCGCGACCTGCCCAGCGGCTATCTGCGCTTGAAGTCGGGAGTCGGCGAGCGCGACCCGGTCACCGTCGTGGCGCAGCCGATGGTGGTGAGTGGCGGCGTGTTCGCGGTGGCCGAGCTCGGCTTCTTCGGGCCCGTCCGCGAGCGCGTCTTGCGTCTCGCGCAGCTTGCTTCCGAGTCGATCGCCGTCAACGTGCGCTCCGCCGAGTACCGCCAGCGTTTGAGCGAGCTGTTGGTGGAAACCCAGCGCCAGGCCGAGGAGCTCCAGGCGCAGCAAGAAGAGCTGCGCGTCTCCAACGAGGAGCTCGAGGAACGCGAGCGCAGCTTGCGCGACGTCCACGATCAAATGGCCTCGCAGCAGGCGAGCCTCGAGGAGCGCAACGAGATCCTGGCCGAGCAGCGCGCCGAGCTCATGCGCTCGCAAGAGCTACTCACCCAGCGCTCACGCGAGATTGCGCAGGCGAGCCGCTACAAGTCCGAGTTCCTCGCCAACATGTCGCACGAGCTGCGCACGCCGCTGAACAGCGCCCTCATCCTCGCGAAGCTGCTCGCCGACAACAAGCCGGGCAACCTCAACGCCGAGCAGGTGAAGTTCGCCGAGACCATCTACGGCGCCGGCAACGACCTGCTCACCTTGATCAACGACATTCTCGATCTCTCGAAGATCGAGGCGGGCAAGCTCGACGTCAAACCCACGACCACTGCGGTGAGCTCGGTCGCGACCAGCATCGAGCGCTTGTTCACGCCGGTGGCCAAAAACAAGAAGCTCGTCTTCGCGGTGCGACTCGAGGTGCCGGCCGAGACCACGCTCGAGACCGATCCGCAGCGCCTCGAGCAGATCCTCCGCAACCTGCTCGCCAACGCCTTCAAGTTCACCGACAGCGGTACGGTCGAGCTGGTCATCGGCGGCGACGACGCGGGCTTGCGCTTTGCTGTCCGCGATACCGGAATCGGCATTGCTCCCGAAGCGCATCAGCTGATCTTCGACGCCTTCAAGCAAGCCGATGGCACCACCAGCCGCAAGTACGGCGGCACCGGTCTCGGCCTCTCCATCTCGCGCGACCTCGCGCGCATGATGGGTGGTGATGTGACGCTGCAAAGCGCGGTCGGCAAGGGGAGCACCTTCACGCTCACCCTGCCACGCGTCTACAGCGGCCAGCGCACGGCTCCCACCGTCGAGACCCAACGCCCGGTCGCGGCGCCGACTCCGTTGCGGCGGCGCAGCAGTGACAGTGGCGCCGAGGCTCCTCGGGTCGTCGGTCCGGAGCTCGGCTTCACCGACGATCGCGGCAAGAAGCACGAGCATCACCGCCTAGTGCTAGTGGTCGAAGACGACGTGGCGTTCGCCAAGGTGCTTTACGACACCGCGCACGAGCAGGGCTTCGCCTGCGTTTGCGCGACGACCGCGGAAGAAGGTTTCGCGCTGGCTCGTGACCTTGCGCCGACCGCCATCATCCTCGACGTGAACCTCCCCGACGACTCCGGGCTCACCGTGCTCGAGCGCATGAAGCGCCGGCCCGAGACTCGCCACGTGCCCATTCACGTGGTCTCGGCCTACGATCACGTGCACACGGCGCTCGAGCTCGGCGCGGTTGGCTACGCCATCAAGCCGATTGTCGGCAGCGACCTCACCGGGCTGTTCGCCAAGCTCGAGACGCAGTTCGCCGGTCGCCTGCGTCGCGTCATGGTCGTCGAAGACGACGCCGTGCAACGCGAGAGCATCACCCACTTGTTGCAGAGCGAAGGCGTCGAGATCGTCGGCATCGGTAGCGGTCGTGAGGCGCTCGAGCGGCTGCGCAAGGAGTCGTTCGACTGCATCGTCCTCGACTTGAAGCTCCCCGACGCGACGGGCTTCGAGCTCCTCGAGACCATGGCGAGCGACGCGGCGTATGCGTTCCCGCCGGTCATCGTCTACACCGGCCGTGCCCTGAGCAGCGAAGAAGAGCAGCGTCTGCGGCGCTACTCGAGCTCGATCATCGTCAAGGGCGCGCGCTCACCCGAGCGCCTCCTCGACGAGGTCACGCTCTTCTTGCACCAAGTGGAAGCGCGCCTCCCCGCCGAGCGCCAGCGCATGTTGCGTGACGCGCGTGACCGCGAGGCAATCTTCGAGGGCAAGCGCGTGCTGGTCGTCGAAGACGACGTGCGCAGCGTTTTCGCCTTGTCGAGCGTGCTCGAGCCCAAGGGAGCGACCGTGGACATCGCGCGCAACGGCCGTGAGGCGCTCGCCGCCCTGGCGTCGGGGCCGGAGCCCGACCTCGTGCTCATGGACATGATGATGCCCGAGATGGACGGCATCACCGCGATCAAGGAGATCCGGGCGCAGCACCAGCACGCGAAGCTCCCGATCATCGCCTTGACCGCCAAAGCGATGCGCGACGACCGTGATCGCTGCATCGCCGCGGGAGCCAACGACTACATGGCCAAGCCCATCGACGTCGACAAGCTCCTGTCCCTGACGCGCGTGTGGATGCGACGTGGCTGACGCGGATCCGATCGTGGTCGATGACCGCGACCTCACGCGTCTGCTCGATACTGTCTTCACCGAGTACTCCTACGATTTTCGCCAGTACGCTCATGCTTCGCTGAAGCGTCGGGTCTCTCAAGCGGTCACGCGCCTGGGCTTCAGTGAGTGCGAGGGTCTGCGCCAGGGCATTCGCAGCGACGCCGCCATGTTCACGCAGCTCCTGCGATTCCTCACCGTGCACGTCAGCGACATGTTCCGCGACCCCGAGTACTTCCGTACCTTTCGCCAGCAAGTGGTGCCGGCGCTCGCCACCTATCCTTCGACGAAGATCTGGGTCGCGGGCTGCAGCAACGGTGAAGAGGTCTACTCGCTCGCCATCATCTTGCGTGAAGAAGGTTTGCTGGAGCGGACGACCATCTACGCGACCGACATCGACCCAGAGTGTCTCGCGGCCGCCGAGGCCGGCGTCTATGCCATCGACCGCATCGCGCTGTTCAGCGAAGGATATCTCCGTTCCGGCGGACAAACGTCGTTGTCGGACTACTACACCACCGGCTACGGAAACGCGGTGTTCGACAAGAAGCTGCGCCAGAACGTCGTCTTCGCCGATCACAGCTTGGCGACCGACACGGTCTTCGCCGAGGTGCAGGCGGTGAGCTGCCGCAACGTGCTCATCTACTTCAACGTCGACCTGCAGAAGCACGCCTTGAAGCTTTTCGACGATTCCATCGTTCGGCGCGGTTTTCTCGGTCTCGGCTCGCGCGAGACTCTGCGCTTCTCCGACCAAGCGCGCACCTATGCCGAGATCCCAGGAGGCCAGCGATGGTATCGCAAGCTGTGAGCACGCGGCTGGTGGTCATCGGTGCATCCGCTGGAGCGGTCGACGTGCTGCGCACCATCTTGCCCGCGTTCCCGAGTGGGGCGACCTACAGTGTCGTCGTGGTGGTGCATGTGCCGGAAGGACGGCCGAGCTTGCTCGCCGACATCTTCGCGCCGCTGTGCGCCTTGCCGGTCTCGGAGATCGACGACAAACAGCCGCTGACTCCGGGGACCATCTTCTTCGCGCCGCCGGGGTACCACACCCTCATCGAAGACGCCTCGACGCTTTCGCTCTCGAACGACGACCCAGAGAATTTCTCCCGGCCGTCCATCGATGTGCTCTTCGACTCCGCCGCGGAGGCGCTCGGTGCCGCAGTCGTCGGCGTGCTGCTCACCGGAGCAAGCTCCGACGGCGCCGAGGGCTGCGCGCGCATTCGTGCAGCCGGCGGGCTCGTGCTTGCTCAGGACCCGACGACCTGCGCTTCCGCCACCATGCCCAAAGCGGCGATCGACCGCGGCGCCGCGGACCTCGTCTTGTCACCCGAAGCCATCGCGAGCTATTTCGCGCCCGGAGGGCCGTAAGTGACGCAAGACGTCGTCAAGTTTCTGCTGGTCGACGACCTGCCCGACAACCTCGTGGCATTGCAGGCTCTCCTCGCCGAGCCGGGCCTCGAGCTCTTGCTTGCGCACTCCGGCCGTGAAGCGCTCGAGCTCTTGCTCACGCATGACGTCGCCCTCGCGCTCATCGACGTTCACATGCCGGAGATCGACGGTTTCGAGCTCGCCGAGCTCATGCGTGGCCGCGAGCGCACGCGTCGCGTGCCGATCATCTTCGTGACCGCGAGTGATCACGAAGCGCGTCGCGAGTTCGTCGGCTACGAAGCCGGCGCTGTCGATTTTCTCTTCAAGCCGGTCGATCCGCACGTCTTGCGCAGCAAGGTCGCGGTGTTCGTCGAGCTCCATCGCCAGCGGCGTGAGCTCGAGCGGCGCGTCAGCGAGCTCACCAAGGTGCGTGAAGAGCTGCAATCGACGCTCGATCTCAACGAGCTCTTCGTCGCCGCCGTCGGTCACGATCTACGCACGCCACTTGCCGCCGTCTTGTCGGCCGCCGAGGTGCTGCGACTCACCGCCGGAGAAGGGCCCGCCAAGCGCGCGGCTGATGCTGTGCGTAATAGCGGACGAACCATGGAGCGCCTCATTGGCGATCTCTTCGATCTGTCGCGAGCGCGTTTGTCGGGCGGCTTGCCGGTCGAGCGCAGCGACGACGTCGACTTCGGCGCCATCGCCTTCCAAGTCATCAACGAAGCCAAGGTGTCGAACACGGACGTGGCCTTCGAGCTCGAGACCGCGGGCGACCTGCGAGGCACCTGGGACGCCGGCCGCCTGCGTCAGGTGCTCACCAATCTGACGAGCAACGCGGTTCGCCATGGTGACGGCAGGGAGCCCATTCGCCTGCGACTCGACGGCACCAACGCCGCGGAGGTGGTCGTCGACGTCGTCAATGGCGGCGCCATCCCACAGGCCGCGCTGCCGCACATCTTCGATCCGTTCCGCAGCTTCTCCGAGGGTGGAAAGAAGGGGCTCGGCCTCGGCCTTTATATCGTCCAGCAGGTCGTGCAGGCGCACGGCGGCGTCGTGACCGCGAGCACCACGCCGACGACCACTCAGTTTCGCGTGCGTTTGCCCAGGCGCTAGCCCGTGTTAAGAGCGGACATGCCAGGCGGGCGCCGTGCCGCGACTATCTTCGTCTTCTTCACGGTGCTGCTCGACATCGTCGCTCTCGGCGTCATCATCCCGGTCTTCCCGAACCTCCTGAAGTCGTTCCTCGACGGCGACGTGACGCGCGCCACCGAGACCTACGGCGTCTTCATGACCATCTGGGCGGCGATGCAGTTCGTCTTCGCGCCGGTCCTCGGCGCGCTTTCGGATCGTTTCGGCCGCCGGCCGGTGATTTTGCTGTCGAACCTCGGCCTCGGGCTCGACTACGTGTTGATGGCTTTGGCGCCGACACTCACGTGGCTCTTCGTCGGACGCGTCATTTCCGGGATCACCGCCGCGAGCTTTACGACCGCTGGAGCGTACATCGCCGACGTCACGCCGCCCGAGAAGCGGGCGCAAGCGTTCGGCATGCTCGGGGCCGCGTTCGGTGTCGGCTTCGTCTTGGGGCCGGCGATGGGTGGCGTGCTCGGCGGTGTCGACCCGCGTTTGCCGTTCTGGGTGGCAGCGGGGCTGTCGCTCGCGAACGCCTGCTACGGCCTCTTCGTGCTGCCCGAGTCGTTGCCGGCGAGCCTGCGCTCTCCGTTCACCTGGGCCAAGGCGAACCCCACCGGCTCGCTGTCGCTCTTGCGTCGTAGCAAGCGCCTCTCGAGCCTCGCGGTGGTGAACTTCGTCGCGAGCCTCGCCCACGTGGTGCTGCCGGCGGTGTTCGTCTTGTATGCCGGCTATCGCTACGGCTGGGGTGAGCGCGAAGTCGGGCTCACGCTCGCCGGAGTCGGTGTGTTCGCCATGATCGTCCAGGCCGGCATGGTGCAACCCATCGTCGCGCGTATCGGTGAGCGCGGCGCGGTCATGGTGGGGCTCGTCTTCGGCGCCTTTGGCTTCCTCATCTACGGCATCGCGCCGACTGGTATCTGGTTCTTGCTCGGCATTCCGGTGATGTCGATCTGGGGCATCTCCGGCCCCGCGGCTCAAGGGCTGATGACTCGCGAGGTCGGTCCCGACGAGCAGGGCCGATTGCAGGGCGCGTCGAGCAGTCTCATGGGTCTCGCAGAGCTCATCGGACCGGCGATCTTCACCTTTACGTTCGCTTCGTTGATGACGCGCCTTCCGGGCGCACCATTTCTCCTGGCGGCGGCTCTGTTGTTGCTCGCTGCCGCTATCGCGTTGTTCGTCACTCGGGAGCACACATGATCAGCCTCATCACCGGTGCCGCAGGCAATCTCGGCGCCGCCGTCGTCAGCCATCTTTGCGAGCGCGGAGGGCACGTGATTGCCGTCGACCGCGATGGCGCACAAGCGCATCTGTCCGAGCTCGCGGCACGGTTCCCCGGCAAGGTCGAAACCTTGACCTTCGACGTCAGTGACCGTGCGGCCTGGGCGCAGACGGTGCAACGCCTCCAAGGTCGCGAGCTTCGCGGTGCTGCCTTCATCGCCGGTGGTTGGTCGGGTGGACACCCGGTCGGTGCCGGCGGTGATACCTGGCGAAAGATGATGTCCGCCAATGCGGACACGGCTTATGCCTCTCTCGAGGCGGTCCTGCCGGTCATGAAGACGCGTGGTGGCGGGAGCATCGTGGTGGTCGGCGCCCGTCCGGTCGAGCTGCCGGGCAGTGCCGGCACTGCCGCCGAATATGCCGCTTCGAAATCCGCAGTCGTTGCCTTGGCTCGGGCCGCCGCGGCGGAAGCTTTGGCTTCGGGCGTGCGCATCAACGCCGTGTTGCCGAGCATCATCGACACCCCACCGAACCGCAAAGCCATGCCCGGCGCTAGCTATGACGCGTGGGTATCACCGGCGTCACTCGCCGACGTCATCGGTTTCTTGTTGTCGGACTCGGCGCGCGACGTGAGCGGAGCGATGATTCCGGTTTACGGCAGAGCCTAGAGCACCGGGACCAGCGGCAGGTCGAACCAGAAGCGAGCGCCTTCGCCCTCGACCGATGCGACGTGTAAATCGCTTTCGTACACGTTGAGGATCTTGCGGCAGACGGGGAGGCCTAGACCGGTGCCCTTACCGATCGGCTTGGTCGTGAAGTAGGGCTCGAAGATCTGCTTGATGCTGGCGGCGGGAATGCCGTGTCCGTTATCGGAGACGGTCACGCGGCCCTTCTCGTCCTCTTTCGTCAGCTCGACCGTCACCTTGCGTTGCGCCCTGGGCTTGCCCGCCATGACGAGCGCGTCAGCGGCGTTACTCACGAGATTCAAGACGACCTGCTCGATGCGCACGCGATTGGTGTGCACGAGGATGGGCTCACCTTCTTGAATGCGGAGGTCGACGTTGACATCGCGCAGGCGCCCAGCACGCTCGAGCATACGTACGGTCTCACGCAGGAGCTCGGCGAGGTCATAGGTGTCCTCGCGTGCCCGCGCCGGCCGGCCGATCATCACCAAGCTCTTGGTGTGCTCGCGGACGTGCTCGATGGCCGACATCAGGTCACGGACGTCTTCGATATCGACCTTGTCGTGGGTGGCGACCGCGCTCTCGATGCCGGTTCCGGCGCTGACGAGCACCGCAAGCACGTTGCCGAGCTCATGCCCGATGCTGCCCGCCGTGACGCCCAGGAAGGCGAGGCGCTCGGCGTCGAGAAGCGCGTGGGTTGCGCCTTCGAGCTGGGAGGTCAACGCTCGCGTCTGTGATTCGCGCTGCTCGTGCTGTGCCTTGACGTTCAAGAGACGTCGAACACGGATGCAAAGCTCCGAAAAATCGACCGGTTTGGTCACGAAGTCGTCGACGCCGACGTCTTTGATGCGCGCCAGGCGGTCGTCGCGGCTGGCCATGACGATGACTGGGATGTCGCCTTTCCCCAAATCCTGACGAATACGATGGCAAACGTCGACGGCGTTGGCGATCACGAGGTCGGCACCTTCGGCAGCGATCAGGGCGATAGCGGACGAGCCATCAACGGCGCCGACGACGTCGTAACCTTCGTGCGCCAAAGAATCCGTCAAAAACGCCCGACTCGGTGTAGCATCGTCGACCACCACCACCCGTGGGCGGCGATGGGGTAGCGAAGTTGTGGGTGGGAAAGCTGGACCCTGCATGAACAAGCACATCGACGGGTCATGTTGGATCTTAAGCACTGAACTCGAAGTGACGCTAACATGAGCGCAATGGCGGCACGCACCATCCTATTGGTCGACGATGACCGCGCCATGGCCACCATTTTGGCGCGACTGATTCAGCCTCTCGATGTCCAAGTCGACACCGTCTACGGCGGGCGGGAGGCGCTCGAGAAGCTCGAGCAACGTCCCTACGACGTGGTTGTCACGGACTTGATGATGCCCGAGTACGACGGCATCGACGTGCTCAAGGCGGCGTTGGCCCGCGGTGGAGTCAAAGGTGTGGTGCTGGTCACCGCCGCCGGCTCCGTACCGCTCGCGGTCGAAGCTATGCGCCTCGGTGCGGCCGACTTCCTCACCAAGCCGGTCGACAAGAACATCTTGCACGCGACCCTCGAGCGTCTGCTCGACACCAACAAGACCGCGGAAGAGGCGAGCCGCGAGTGGCGGCACGAGCACGCGCCGGATCTCATCGGTGAGAACATCAAGCTCCTCGATACCCTCACCATCATCGAGCGCGTGTCGTCGCTCGACTGCACGGTCCTGGTCACTGGAGCTTCGGGCACCGGCAAGGAGCTGTGCGCGCGCGCCCTCCATCATGGCGGATCGCGCCGCAACAAGCCCTTCGTCGCGGTGAATTGCGCTGCGATTCCCAAGGACCTCATCGAAAGTGAGCTCTTCGGGCACGCCAAAGGTGCGTTCAGCGGCGCCAACGAGCGGCGTGAAGGTAAGTTCTTGGCTGCCGACGGGGGCACACTTTTCCTCGACGAGATCGGCGAGATGCACCTCGACCTGCAGGCAAAGCTCCTGCGCGTCATCCAAGACAAAGAAGTAACCGCGGTCGGCGACGCCAAGGCGCGTAAGGTCGACGTGCGTATCGTTGCCGCGACCAACCGCGATCTCACCGACCGCATCGAAAGCGGGTCGTTTCGTGAGGACCTCTACTATCGCTTGAACGTCATGCCTCTGAGCCTGCCGACGCTGCAGGAGCGCGTCGATGATTTGCCGCTCCTCACGGCGCACTTCATCAAGTGGGCGAATGGCAGACACGGCACCACCGTGACCGGTGTCGAGCCCGAGGTGGCGACCGCTTTCGCGGCCTACCCGTGGAAAGGCAACGTCCGCGAGCTGCAAAACGTCATCGAGCGCCTGGTGATCCTCTCCAAAGGCTCACGCATCAAGCTCGCCGACTTGCCGCCGCAGATGCGCTCGGCTGCGCCGGCTCCCGCGCCTATGCCCGTGGTGGCTCTGCCCGCGACCAACGACGTAGCGATGACGGAGACCGGCATTCCCCTCGACAAGGCGCTGGAAGCGCTCGAGCGTAAGCTGACCCTCGATGCGCTGCAGCGGAGCGGCGGCAACAAGGCGAAAGCCGCCGAGATCCTCGGCCTGAAGCGCACCACGCTGGTGGAGCGCTTGAAGAAGCTCGCGATCGTCGACCCGGCCTAAAGGTTTGCTCCGGCACGTCGATGATCAGACGACAACTGGCGCCCCAGTGCGCCGGGTTCGTCTCACCCCCCGGTGTTTTGACACCCATCGCCCGCTGTCAAAGCATTGACGTAACACCGCTCAAAACGGGCCGTTTGAGCCGTTCCGCGATGGCACGCCGGGTGCTCTGTCCATGCTCGTCATGGCGATTGCGTGCCTTTTCACCGTCCTGCTCGCGAGCCCAGCCACCTTCGAGGTCGAGCTGGGTCGGGACGCGAATGTACGCACCGCCATCAGCAGCGACGGCAGTCACCTCGACGTCGAGGTCGTGACCGCGGGTGAGTCGGTACGTTTGCGCGAGCTAGTCGTTCCGCCGGCAGTGACGGGGAACGTCGAGCAAATCGGCAAGCGCCACCTCTGGCTCACCTTCAGCACGGACCAGTCTTTCACGAGCGCCTTGGTGCGCTTGGGGAACAAGACGACGTTGGTGGTGACGCTGGCTGACCGCGAGGAGGCGCTCATGCGACGCCTGCTCGAGCGCACGCCCGAGCTGGGTGGCGCTCTCAGTATCGCGCATGGTTTGCGCCCGGCAGAAAATGCCATCGTCGTGCAGCGCTTCGGCGACGCGGCGAAGCTTCTCGGAAAGATTGGTGAAGGAGCGCCGGCCCATGCTTGGGCTCTGTTGCGCGCCTCCGATGTGAACATCCTCACCGGGGAGCGTGAGCTGGGCTGCCGCGGGTATGCCGAGGTGGTCAACCGCTATCACGAGCGCAGTGTGAGCCTCGTTGCGCGCCTGCGTGCCGTGGGCTTCGGTTGTGTGGCTGCCGAAGACGCCGATTGGGTCGGCATGCTACAGACCATCAAGGGCCTCGACGGCGCGCTCGGCGTGTGGGTCGGACGCGAAGCCGCGCTGGTGATGCAAACGCTGGCGACGAGCAAGGGCGTCGATGCCGCTGCGGTCGCGGTCGGACGCGTGAGCGGTGGGCCGCTGCGCCCGAACATGCCGAGCTTTCGCGAATCCCTCACGTCGCGCGCAGTCGCCACCCGCCGTAAGAGCGCGGTCGAGCTCGCGACCTGGGTGACGGACAATGGTGAGCGCGTCGTCAAACACGTCGACGCCCCGATGATGCGCCTGGAGACGGCGCGGGCACTAACCCAGATCGATTTGAACGAGCGCGCTATCGCGGTCTTGTCGCCGATGATGTCCGGCGCGATTCCCCGACCCGACGCGCCGCTCGGCGTGTGGGCGGTCCTCACCGACGCCTACGCCTCCACCGGCGACGTCAACGCTTTGACGGCATTGAGCGCGGCGTTCGCGCTCGCGACGCATGACCGCCTCGAGGTCCCACAGGTCGTTTCTTCCAAGCCTTCCGCATCGGTTCAGGAGATCGACGACGTCTTCGCGAGCTTGGAGCGCCGCTTGCAACGCTTACGTCGTCACCTCGGAAAAGAGGCCCCATGAAGCTCGATATGTTCAGAGAATTGACGCCGACGCAGAGCATGCTCGACTTCCATGCGAAGCGGCAGTCGGTGCTCGCCTCGAACCTCGCGAACGCCGAGACCCCCGGCTATGTGCCGCACGATGTGGTGAAAACCGAAAGCGGTAGCGCCACGCTCGAGACCACCAACGCCGGCCACATCGCCGCCGAGGGCGACGGATCGTCGGCGCCGGTCGTCGAGCTCGAGACTCCTCGTGTCGACGGAAACGGGGTGCAGCTCGAGCAGGCCATGGCCGCCGTGACCGCGAATCGCTTGCGCTACGAAGCCGGCATCGAGGTGGCGCGCCGCCAGGTCGCGCTCCTTCGCTACGCCGCAACGGATGGAGGCTCGTGATGGATCTCTTCAACACCATGGACATTCTGGCTTCTGGCTTGCGCGCCGAGCGCGTGCGCATGAACGCCAGCGCCTCGAACCTCGCGAACGCTCAGACGACGCGCACCGCCGAGGGCGGACCGTACAAGCGCCGCGACCCGGTGTTCGTCGCCCAGGACAATCCGAACGCCGCCTTCGACGCTTCGCTCGCCGCCGCCATGTCGACGGTCGAGGTCGCGGACGTCGCGGTCGACAACTCGGCGCCGCGCCTCACCTACGACCCCTCGCACCCGGACGCCAACGGCGATGGCTACGTGGCCATGCCGAACGTCAATCCGGTCGAAGAGATGGTCAACATGCTCACCGCGACCCGCGCTTACGAGGCGAGCTCGCAAGCGATGAACTCGGTCGTCGCTATGGCGGAGCGCGCGCTCCAGCTCGGGAAATAAGCCATGGCAATGCCGATTGACCCACGCTCCACAGTCGCGCCGCTGCGCGAGGCTCTCACCAAGATCCAGTCGCCTTCTAAAGCGGACACCGGTGGCGGGAATTTCGTCGACGCGCTGAAGGGCGCGGTCGAGTCCACGGTGCAGCGCAACGTCGAGTCCAATCAAGCCGCCGAGAAGCTCTCGAAGGGCGGTGAGCTCGACCTGCACGACACCTTGCTCGCGATGGAGAAGGGCGACGTCTCGCTCAAGTTCATGGTGAGCGTCCGTAACAAGGTGCTCGACGCGTATCGCGAAATCATGCGGATGGGGGGCTAAGCCGTGGGCAAGCTTCAGTCGTCGCTGGGTGAAGTCGTTGGTTTGTGGCGCGCTGTCTCTCCCGGAAAACGCCTCTTGGCGATCGGCTTCGTCGCCATTGCCTTGATCGCGGTCGGCGCGATGGCGGTCCTCGGCTCGACGCCGCACATGGCGCCGCTGATGACCAACCTCTCGCCCGAGGACGTCTCGGCCATCACCTCACGTTTGTCATCGTCGCAAGTTCCGTTTACTTTAGCGGACAACGGCACGGCGATTCTCGTACCCGACGAGCGCGTCATGGAGCAGCGCCTGGCGCTCGCTTCCGACGGCCTGCCCCGCGGTGGCGGTGTCGGCTTCGAGCTCTTCGACGAGACCAAGCTCGGTCGCACGCGCTTCGAAGAGCGCTTGAGCTATCAGCGCGCGCTCGAAGGCGAGCTGCGGCGCACCATTCGTCAGATCAACGGCGTACGTGATGCGCGCGTGCACCTCGGGCTTCCCGAGCGCTCGTTGTTTCGCGAGCGCGACGACAAGCCACGCGCCTCCGTGACCCTCGCGTTGGTGCCCGGCCGCCGGCTCACCGACGAGAACGTCCAAGCCATCGTCCACCTCACCGCCTCGAGCGTCGAAGGCCTTGCCGCCGACGCCGTCACCGTCGTCGACACCAGCGGTGCGGTGCTCGCGAGCGGCGATGGCTCGCATGCGCAAAGCGGCCGCCAGCTGGAGCATCAACGCGGTATCGAGTCGGAGCTCGAGCGTCGTGCGACCACCATGCTCGAGCGCACGGTCGGTACCGGCGGTGCGTCCGTCCATGTCTCTGCCGAGCTCGACTACTCGACCGCCGAGACGACCAGCGAGACTTACGATCCGGACGGTGTGGTGCTGCGCAGCGAGCAGACCACCGACGAGACGCGGGGCGGTGCGACAGCGGGTGCCGGTGGCATTCCCGGCTCGCGCTCGAACCTCGCCGGTACGACCAGTGGCAGTGATCAGGTTCCCGCCGGCGGCGCGGCCGCGGCTGGTGCTGGCCGCCACGCCCAGACCCGCAACTACGAAGTCTCGAAGACGGTAAGCCATGAGGTCTCGGCCTCGGGAAAGCTCGTCCGCTTATCGGTCGCAGTGCTCGTCGACGCCAAACGCGAAAAGAACGCCGAAGGCGCGATGGCAGCAACCCCGCGCAGTCGCGAAGAGCTCGATCGCTTCGCGGAGCTGGTGAAGTCAGCTGTGGGTTTCGATGGTCGCCGCGGTGACCGCATCGAGGTGCAGAGCGCTGCCTTCGTGGAAGCACTGGGCGAGCCCCTGGCCGACAGCCCGAAGGTGCTCGATGTCGCCACCCGCTTCGTGCGCCCGAGCGCCGCAATCGTGGTCGCCGCCCTGTCGCTCGTCGCCTTGTCGCTCTTGTCGAAACGCAGCCGTGCGCTCGATGCCGGTCGCGCCGAAATCATCCGCGCTCCCATCAGTGTGCGTGAGCTCGAGGCCCAGCTCGCGGCGCCGAATGGTGCCACCGCCAATGTTGCCGCCATGCCTGCGGGTGGCGTGAACGTTGCAGCCTTGAGCTCGGGACAGGCGACGCGCGCCGGTAACGGCCGCGGCAATCAAGCGAGCACTGTCATCAAGGGTTGGTTGAACGAGTCATGAGCAGCGCATTGAGCATGCAGAGCGATTTCGGTGGCCCGATGAACGGTCCCGTCAAAGCCGCGATGTGGATCCTCAGCGTCGACGATTCGACGGCCGCCGAAGTTTTGGCGGCACTCGACGAGCAGGAGCTCAAAATCTTGTATGCCGCGGCGCAGCGCGTCGAGCGGGCAACCTCCGACGAGCTGTCGGCGATTCACGCCGAGCTTTCGAACGCGGTCGAGCGCCCCGGCCTGCGCCTGAACGGTAAAGCCACCTATCTGCGCCAGCTCGCGGAACGCAGCGTCTCGCGCAACGTCATCAGCGCCGTGTTCGGTAACGAAGAGCCGAAACAAGCCGTCGCCAATCCGACGATCGCCGAAGCCGACCCGGAAGCGCTCGCGACCCTCCTCGCCCAGGAACACCCACAAGTCGTCGCCGCCGTCGTCGCTCGTCTCGATGCCAAGCGCGCTGCCGCCGTCTTGAAGGCGATGCCGCAAGAGTCGCTGAAGGGTGTGGTCTCGCGCCTTGCTCGCATCAAGACCATCGCCGCGCCCGCCCTCGAAGAAGCCGAGCGCCTGCTCGCAGCGGAGCTTCCGGCGCGTGAAACGCGTGACGCCGAGGTGGATGGCACCCGTATCGCGGCGCTGCTCTTGAATCAGCTCGAAGGCGAAGAGGCCGAGGCCATCCTCGCCAGCATCTCCGAGGACACCCCCGATGTCGCCGGCAGCGTGCGTCGCGCCATGTTCACCTTCGACGACCTCGCCCGCCTCGACAAGAAGGGCATCCAGACGCTGCTCAAGGGCGTCGACAATCAGCAGCTGCTCATCGCGCTCAAGACCGCGAGCGCCGAGATGCGCGAGAAGATCTTCGAGGGTCTCTCGAAGCGCGCTGCCGAGATGATGAAAGACGACCTCGAGATGCTGGGACCCCAGCGGGTCACCGTCGTCGAGGAAGCGCAGCAGGCCATCGTCGCTGTCGCCATGAAGCTGCGCCAGGAAGGCAAGCTCAACGTCGACATGGGTGACGGCGAGGGGATGGCATGAACAGCCGCCGCGTCTCGAATCTCTTCGGTGAAGGCAGCAGCGCGAGCGTTGCACCGGTCGCGTTCGCCCAAGTGGCGCGCGCGGTTCCGCGCCGTCCCGAGTGGGCCCTCGGTGCCGATGGCGACGCTAGCATCGACGGAGCCGCCGTGGTGCGTGACGCCGAGATCGCCGAAGCGCACGCCCAGGGCGTCCAAGAAGGTCGCGCGGCTGTGCTTGCCGAGATGTCGCAGCTACGTAGCCGGCTCGAGACCAGCATCGCGCAAATCGGTTCTGTCCGCGATAGCGTTATGATGCGCAGCGAAGACGACCTCGTCGATCTCGCTCTGCTGATCGCCGAGAACCTCGTGACCAGCGACCCCGAAGCACGTCTACGGTTCACCCGAACCATGGCGGCGCAAGCGCTGCAGCTGCTCGACAAGGCGGAGACCATTCGCCTGCGTGTCCACCCCAGCGAGCGTGCCGGCGTCGAAGCCGCGGTGACGAGCGCTGGTGCCGACGTGGCGCGCCGAGTCAGCATCATCGACGATATCAGCGTCGGAGCCGGCGGTGTGCTCGCGGAGTGCGAGCTCGGTCGCGTCGATGCGACGTTCGCCGAGGCTCTCCGCAACATCGCGCGCGGCTTGAAGCCCGGAGCAACCAATCTCCGTCTCGCCGGAGGCGAGCCGTGAGCGCAGCACCCGCGTCGCTCCTTGCTCGCTATCGCGAGCGTGTGAAAAAGCCGACCCTCCAGCTCCAGGGACACGTCACGCAGGTGCTCGGCATGCTCATCGAAGCGCGCGTGCCCAACGCCGCGGTCGGTGACCTCTATCGCATCGCTGGCCCACGCGGCGACGTGCTCGCCGAAGTCGTTGCCCTGAAGCAGCGCGAAGTCGTGTTGATGCCGTTCGGAAACCTCTCGGGTCTGCGCGTCGGAGCGCCGCTCACCCGCGACGAAGAAGCCTGGGCGGTCCCGGTTGGTGATGCCCTGCGCGGCCGCGTCATCGACGCCTTTGGCCGGCCTCTGGACGACAAACCCCTGCCAGTGTGCAGCGACCGGCTGCCCCTCTTCGGGACGCCCCTGTCGACCACCGAGCGCGCTCCCGTCGAAGAGCGTATGTCGCTCGGCGTACGAGCGCTCGACGCCTTCATTCCCTGCGGCCGCGGTCAACGCCTCGGCATCTTCGCTGGTCCCGGCGTCGGCAAGAGCGTGCTGCTCGGCATGATCGCCGAAGCCGCTACAGCGGACGTCGTGGTCATGGCGCTGGTCGGCGAGCGTGGCCGCGAGGTCGGACACTTCGTCGAGAAGGTCTTGGGCGAAGGCATGAAGAACGCCGTGGTCGTGGTAGCGACCTCAGACCGCCCGGCACCGGAGCGTGTGCGCGCCGCCTTCACGGCGACGACCATCGCCGAACACTTCCGCTCACAGGGCCGCTCGGTCTTGCTGTTCGTCGATTCTTTGACGCGTCTCTGCATGGCGCAACGGGAAATTGGCTTGGCCGTCGGAGAACCGCCGGCGACCAAGGGCTATCCGCCGAGCTCGTTTGCCCTCTTGCCCACACTGCTCGAGCGCGCCGCCCCCGCGAAAGGTGGCGGAAGTATTACGGGTCTTTACACCGTGCTGGTCGAAGGCGACGACTTCCGCGAGCCGGTCTCGGATGCGGCACGCGGGTTGCTTGATGGACATGTGATGTTGTCCCGCCGACTGGCCGAACGCGGCCACTTCCCAGCCATCGACGTCCTCCAGTCGATCTCGCGTCTCGAGGGTGACCTCACCAGCGCGCGCGAGCGCCGCATGACGCAAAAGGTGCGTGGCTGGATGGCGCGTCTCGAAGACGCCAAGGACCTGCTGTCGATTGGCGCCTATCGCGCCGGCAGTGATCACGAGCTCGACCAGGCGTTGGCCAAGCGACCGCAAATCGAAGCCTTCCTCAAGCAGAGCGTCCGCGAGCCCATGACTCCCGACGCAGTGGCGCGGGGCCTCATCGCCCTCGCCGGAGCCGAAGTCGACGCAGAAGCAAAAATTGGAGCTAACCCGTGAGTGGAATGCAACGCGTTCAGAAGATCCGCGCCATGGAACACCAACGTGCCTTGCGGAATCTCGCGACTGTCGACGGCGAGCTGGCGCGGTCGCGCGCGGCCTTGTCGGCCCAAGAGCGCGCCTTGATGGCGCAAGCGCAGCGCGCCCCCATCACTGCGGCGCAGCTCGTCGATGCCGATGCACAACGAGCCGGTCTCACCCGCCGCATCGCGAGCCTGGCCCAATCGCGCGAGCAAGCTGCCACCGCGACCCGTGCTTCGGCACTCGCGAGCAAACAAGTCGAGCTGATGGTCGAACGCCAGCGCGCTGCCGCCCTCGCCGAGAGCGAAGCACGTGATGCTCGGGTCATGGATGAGCTCGGCGCTCAAGCCTGGAACCGTCGATGAAGCGGTTCATCCTCCCCATCATCATCATCTCTGCAGCGGGTGTGTCCGTTGCAGCGGGCAACGTCGACGGCGCGCCGCAAACCGCGAGCGTGGCGACGACCTCGACGCCGGCGCCAGCCAATTGCGACGAGACCATGGCGCAGAGCCTGCGCGAGCGACGTCTCTCGCTCGACGAGCGCGCCAAGAAGCTCGATGAGCGCGAAGCGGCGTTGAAGCAGCTCGAGAACGAGATTGCGGCGCGCGCCCAGAAGCTCGAGCGTGAGGTCGCTAGCCTCGAAGACCGCGTCGGTATCGGCGAACAAGCGGGCGCCGCGCAGAAAAAACGTACCGAAGAGCTCGTCGGCGCCTTGTCGCGCTTGTCGCCGCGCAAGGCCGCGCCGATCCTCGAGCGTGCCGAGCCGGAGCTTGCGGTGCAGGTGCTGTCACGCGTCGCACCGGACAACGCCATGGCGCTCTTGAGCCAGATCGATCCGCAGACCGCCGCGGGCCTGCTCGGGCGCCTCACGCACCTGGGTGGCCGCGCCGATCCGCTCGCCAAGGCGAAGACGCAGAAGGACGAGAAGTGATGCGCGCGACCAGTGATAGCCCAGCGATGTTTCTCGCCCCGCAGCCGCCCGAGACCGAGCGCGATACCGATCGCGACGAGGACATGGTCGAGATGACATCGGAGTTCGCGGTGGCGCTCGGGCTGCTCAGCTCGCCAGCGATCATTCCGCCGCAGAGGGCCCCAGATGCGCCCGCTGCGCCGTCTGCTGGTGACTTGCAAGCTGTCGAGGCCGCGCCGAAGCCTGCTGCGCCCGGTATCGACATCGCGATGTTCGACCTCACCCCGCGCGATGAGCCTGTCGCCCTCCCGCTCGAGGCCGCGCTGCAGCAGCTCAGTGCGACCATCGATCCCAGCACCATGGCTCCCGAGGTGGCACCTGCGCCCGCATCCGCACCCGCGTCTGCACCTGCGCCCGCACGCGTGATTGCTACTCCGCACGAAGTCGTCGAGGTCGTGACCCGTCACGTTGCTCGCGGTGAGCAGCAGATCACCATGGTGCTCAAGCCCGCCGAGCTCGGCGAGGTCAAAGTCCGCGTCGAGCACGTTCGCGGCGATCAGGTGAAGATCACCCTCGAAGCCGAAAAGCCCGAGTCGACGCAGCTCCTGCGCGAGCGCGTGCCCGAGCTCCAAGCCGCCTTGCAGCAACAAGGCGTCACCGTTCGCTCGGTCGACGTCAGCCTACAGGCGAGCGACGGCATGAGCCATCGCGGCACGGGCGGCGACGCTCCGGCGCATCACCAGCGTGCCGACCGCGACGAGCCGACCCCGAGCGAAGAAGCAACACGTACGTCAAAGCGGACGAAGCGCAACAAGAAAGACCTCGACGTGCTCGTCTGAGCAGGAGCTTCTCATGACCACAGTTGGATCCACCACCACCGCGAGCGCGTCCCAAGCCATCGACCAGGCCCTGGGCGGCGGCGCCTCACTCGGCAAGCAAGACTTCTTGAACCTCCTGGTGGCGCAGCTCCAGAACCAGGACCCGCTGAACCCCGTCGACGACAAAGAGTTCGTGGCCCAGCTCGCGCAGTTCAGCTCGCTCGAGCAAGCGATGCAGACCAACGAGCGCTTGGGCTTGTTGCAGGGCACCAGCACCGCGCTCAACAACGCGCAGGTCGCCGGCCTCATCGGCTCCACCGTCGAAGCGAATGGCAACAAGGTAGCGTTGGGCGAGAGCCGCCCGATGGCCATCGGCTACACGCTCGGCGGCGATACCGCCGAGACCACGCTCACCGTCCGCGATAGCAGCGGCAAAGTCGTACGCACCATGCCGATGGGCGGCGGCAAGGCTGGCTCGCATGACGTCTACTGGGACGGCATGGACGACACCGGCAACGCGATGCCGAACGGTACGTACACGATCGAAGTCAGTGGAAAGAATGCGAGCGGCGCCGTGGTCACGACCTCGACGCGTGTTCGTGGTGTCGTCACGGAAGTGACCTTCGAGAACGGCTCGGCGGAGCTGATCATCGGAGCCAGCGGACAACGCATTACCCCCGCCGACGTGATTAGCGTCTCGCAAAAGTAAACGGAGAACTCCAATGTCGATCTTGAGCTCACTCTACTCTTCGGTCTCTGGCCTCGGCGCTCATGGCAAAGCCATGGACGTGGTCAGCGACAACCTCGCCAACGTGAACACCATCGGCTTCAAGGCCGGCCGCGGTCGCTTCGAAGACGTGCTCGGCCAGAGCGTCTCGCAGCAGGTCACCGAGTCGCAGACCGGCCACGGCTCGCGCCTCGCAGGCGTCGACCAGGTCTACAGTCAGGGCGCGCTGCTCGGCTCCGGCGTCGCGACCGACCTCGCGATCACCGGTGATGGCTTTTTCATCACGCGCGGCAATCTGCAGGGCAACGCCGGCAGCTATTACACGCGCAACGGCCAGTTCAATCTCGACAACCAGGGTCGCTTGGTGAACGGCCAAGGCCTGGTGGTCCAGGGCTACCAAGCCGACGCCATGGGCAACATCAGCGGTACGCTCGGTGACGTCATCGTCGCCTCGAACGCGACCTCGGAGCCGCGCGCCACGACGCAGGCGACCGTCGCCGCGAACCTGAACGCCACCGCGCCCGCGGTCCCTGCGTTCGACCCGGCGAACCCCGGCACCACCTCGAACTTCTCGACCTCGATGCGTGTCTACGACTCGCTCGGCGCCGAGCACACCGTCGACGTCTACTTCCGTCAGTCGTCGCCCGGTAACTGGGAGTGGCGCGCTTTGGCGGACGGTGACGAGGTCGTCGGCGGCACGCCCGGCGGCGCCACCGAGATTGCCAGCGGCACCCTAACCTTCGACACGAGCGGCGCCTTGACGGCGCAGACCACCGCCGCGTCGAGCGTCGACTTCATCGGCGCCGCGCCCGGCCAGACGATCACCTGGAACTTCGGCGACGACATCGCGAGCGGCGGCACCGGCCGCGCCGGCAGCACCCAGTACGCAGCGCCGTCCGCCATGTCGAACATCCAGCAGGACGGCTTCACCGCCGGCTCGCTCGCCGGGATCAACGTGACCAGCGACGGCCGCATCATGGGTGCCTTCTCGAACGGCGATCAGCGCGTGTTGGGTCAGGTCGCGGTCGCCCGCTTCCGCAACAACAACGGCCTCGCCCGCAGCGGCAGCAGCATGTTCGCAGCCACCGTCGACAGCGGCCAACCGCTCATCGGTACCGCGGGCAGTGGCGGCAACGGCTCGATCGCCAGTGGCTCCCTCGAGCAGTCGAACGTCGACATGGCTCAGGAGTTCGTGAACCTCATCCAGTACCAGCGCGGCTTCCAAGCAAACTCGCGCACCATCTCCACGGCCGATGAGATGCTCCAAGATCTCATGAACATGAAGCGTTAGACCGGTCTTTAGACCGCTAGTGCGACGCGCGCGAGGGTGCCGTCTGGGTAGTACTCGTGCGCCAGCACCTCGAGGTGGGCGCCGCGTACGAGGCGGTCGAAGGCGGCTTCGACGCGGCGTGAGATGGCGATGCGCGTGGGCTGGTCGAAGGCGCCGATCTGGTCGGCTCGTTGGCGGAGTGCGTTCGGTGCGAAGAGGGTGACGACCGTCGCGTGCTCGACCGGGGTACCTGCGACGATGGTCTCGGCGTGGTCGTAGCCGCGGGCCAAGAGCGAGGGCAGTGACTGCTCGAGCCGTGCCACGAGCTCCATGCAGAGGTGGGTGATCTGGCGTGGGGTCGCTGTCGAACGACGCACGCGCGCGGGTCTCTCGCTGTTAGATCTCGCCAGGGCAGTAGACACGGGTAGCTCCTAGTCGTTGTGTTTGCGCTCGATGGCGAAGATGACGCCGTCGATTTCGATGTCGCTCGAGTTGTGAAAGATGCGCATGAAGGCGCGGACGGCATCGTCGTCGCGCCGGCCGATCGGGACGATGACCTTGCTAACCGGGTCGCCATCGTCGTCGACGCCCCATTCGCCGTCGAAGCGGATGCGGCCCATGCGGTTGTCGTCGATCTGTAAGGCCTCGCGAACGTCGGGCATGCCCTCGAGGATCTGGCGGACGCTGTCGGCATGACCAAAGGGATCGAGATCCCGGGGGATGGTCACCAAGTCGGAGGAACGAATCGCGCTGACGTCGTGAAGGGCCAAGACTTGTCCTCAACTGCTTCTAAATGCGTTGGGCATACGCTGCCCATAGCGTCATTCAAGTGCAGTATCGGCGCGCCGCGGCGCAGGTTGCGTCTTACGTCTTGTTTCCCGAGACGATCGGCACGTCGCGATTTTCGTAAGTAATCTCGGCACCTTCGAAACGTGTTGGGCGCACCTTGAGCTTCGTGCCGCGGATGAGTCGCACCGTGAGTGTCACCTTGCCGTCAACCTCGCGGACGACGACGTTGGCGCGACCAGCCGGCACGCCGAGCGCCGCCAGCAGGCGCTTCGCCTTCTTGCGCGCGGCGAGCGTCGCCATCAGCGGTGCCCGGAGACCAGCGAGACCTTGAGACGCTTCAAGATGGGCGCGAGCGGCAAGACGTACGACTCCGCCGGTTGCAGACCCGCGAACACCAAGCCGACCGCGACCCGCTGTCCGTCTTTCTTCGTCGCGGTGACCAGCGAGCCGGAATCGCCGGGCGACGAGAACGGACCACTCATGCCATGCACGAGATACACGGGCTCGAAGAACGCGCGGCCGACGAACGGCGTGCCCGCTGAAGCGGAGTGGTAGGTCGTGACGTTGTAGACCACGCCTACCGGCCCCACCACGATGCCTTGCACCACGCCGCGGGTGAGCCCCGTGGTGCGGCCCACCTTTTCGACCTGCATGTCGTCTTCGAAAGGCGCCGCGTCTGGCGGCGTGTCGTAGGCGCTCGACTGCATCGAGGTGACACGCTTCTTGTCCGCTATCGTGAACAGAGCGACATCGGTGTTGAGCTTGGCATTGACGACGTTCGGCTCACCTTGGTGCAGCGGCAGCACGGAATGGTGATGGCCGATGGTGAACGGGTCGTAGTTTCCCGGAGCGACGTCCATGACCCCTGGAGCGAGGATAGGCGTGCCGGGAAGCGCGTTGTTGCAACCACCGGTGACGTGATTGTTGGTGAGACCATAGAGCTGGCCTTTGGCGTCGCGCACGAGACAGCCGAGAGTGCCCGCCTGACGATCGTTGGCGATGCTGATGGACGACCCGCACGTATAACGACCGTCGGCAAAAGCGCTCGCGGGCAGGGCAGGGGGAGCGTCCGGCTCTTCGTTGCCGATGGTCTGCGGCTTCGCCTGGCGAAACTCGATGGCGATGGCGGACGACTTGGCGCTGGCGGCGAGCTCGCTCGGGAGCGCCTGCGCCTTGCGCTTCGGGACTGGCTTCGCGGTGTAGACGAAGACGGTCTTCCGAGCCTCGTTGACGACGAGCGCGGTGATTGGATTGCGCTCGAAGAGCTCCACGTGTTTGCCCAGAGACTGCTGCACGACGCTCAAAGGACCCTTGATATTCTCGAGATCTTCGTCGGTTTCTGGCAACGCGGTCTGAAGAAGCTTGTGCTCCGAGGCCCACTCGCGCAGCGCCAGCGCCACGTCCCAGGTCTTCATGGACGTCCGTTTTAGCAGGGGTCGCCAGGCCGTCACCAAAGAGTTGCAGGACGAACCGGGTGGACTGCCGAGAATTCCGGGGACGCGACAATTACGGCTCCCCATGACCCTCTCAGCAGCAGCTCGGCGCGCTCTTCTGGCCCTGCCCAAGGTCGACGGGGTGGTCTTGCCGGCAATGCTGCAGCCCGCGGCCCTGGCCGCGTCGGGGTGGACGAGCTTCGACCCGGCGCCCGCAAACGTCCCGCACACGCGCAAGGCGCTGAGCGCGACCTCCGCCCTGTTCTTCAGCAAGATGATCGCGCGCATCGAGAGCGAGCTCGGGAAGACCGTCAAGGAGCTCCGCGCCAAAGACGTGGTTGGCCCACCGGAGGGTTGTGAGGTGCTCACGCCCGGGCCGCATCGCGCCCTGACCGGTCTGCGTGCCGGTGTCTTTCCTGGCTACAACGTCGACAAGTGGGAGATGCGCAAGAGCTTCGATGCGACCATCATTCCGCGCCTACCGCTGCTCACCCCGAAGCTTCGCGCCCATGAGACCGCTTTTGCGGAACAATTCGCGAACGATGTCCACGGCACGGTGAAGCACTACCGGCGACTCGTCGACGAGACCAAGCGCAACGTGTTCTCGGTCGATCTCGCCAAGCGCTGCTACGGTCCGTGGGGCAAAGACAGGCATCCCAGTGGTGACGACGCCAAAGACCAAGCCCGCGTACGCGCGACCGCCAATCTCGCGCTGCATCAGACCGCGGTCGCCATCGCCAAGACCGCGTTCCTGCAGCGTCTCGATGAGCTAGTCGAGCTCTCGGCCGACGATCCGACGCGGCGCGTGATGGTCATCGTCGGCGGTTCCGGCGCCGGCAAGGGCCAAGTCATGTCTCTGCTCAACGTCGGCATGCCGGGCTTCAAAGCGGGCGCAGTCTTCGACGCCGCCGGCGAGGGTGAGGGCCGCGAATGCGACGACATCCTCAAGGAATGCCGCCGTCGTGGTCTCCACTGTGATTTCGTCTACGTGCACAAGCCGATGACAGCCGCCGCGAAACGCGTCGTCGAACGCACCGAAACCAGTGCGCGGGTGGTGGACGTGTTGCCGATGGTGCGCGGCCACATTCAGGGCGCCGAGGTCATGCGCGCATTCGCCGAAGGTAGTGCCCTGCGCTCGCAGCAGAAGACCGGCAAAGCGCGTTGCTACGGCTACAGCGTCATCTACCGCTCCGATCCCGATCCGAAGGGGCTGCGCTTTCCCTTCTATCAACCTCTCGACCACGACGGTGAGCTGCACGTCCCCAAGCCCGAGCACAACGAGGCGCAGGCGGTGCTGCTCATGCTCAACGAGTTGGCGCTCGCCAAGCGCAACGGCCTATCGGACGATGCCGTGCGCGGCGCCCTCTTCGGCCTCGCGGTGGTCTGGCCCGACTACTTCGACAGCCTTGGGCTCGGGCTGTTCTCGCGGAGGAAGCCCGGCGCCGCTTGATGCGCTTTCGGCTGGCGTGACCACGATGTCCGCGGGAGCGGGCGGCTCGATGGGTGCCGGCTGCACGTTGGCTGCCGATCCATGCAGCAGGGGCTCGGCGAACACCACGATGTCGACGCGGCGGTTCTTGGCGCGCCCCTCGGCGCTGTCATTGTCGGCGACCGGATGGGCATCGGCGAAGCCGGCGACGCTGGTGAGCTCGGGCGGATAAGCGAACTCGTGGTTCAGGTAGCGCACCACACTGACGGCGCGCGCTACCGAGAGCTCGAGGTTGCTGCGATACGGTCCGCGGCTCAGCGGCTCGTCATCGGTGTGACCCTCGACGCGGATGTCGCTCTCCGCATCCGCGAGAGCGGACATGACACGATGGAAAGTGTCGAGGTTCTTGGGGCGCAACGTCGACTTGCCGCCTTCGAAGAACAGCTGTTCGGCGAGGCTGATGACGAGACGGTCGTCTTCGCGACGCACCTTCACGCCGCCTGGCGACGTCACTGCCGCGAGGACTGCGTCGATCTTGCGTTGCATGCCGTCGAGTCTCTGACCGCGTCGTCCAGCGCCGCCTTTACCCGGGCCTTTGCCCCGACCTTTGCCACTGCGGGTCTCGACGTCGTCACCGATGACGTTGGTGCGCGCCGCGCCGCTGAAGTCGGTGCCGCCGCGGCCACCGAGTGTCGGCTTGTCGCTCGGGAAGAAGTCGAGATTGAAAGCGGCGCGCGTCGAGAAGACCAGCTGGCCGGCCTTCTTCGCGTCGACCGTCGAGATGGCGTACATCGAGGTGAAGAACGCGAAGAGCAGGGTGATGAAGTCGGCGTACGAGATCAACCAGCGTTCGTGGTTGACGTGCTCTGCATGCTTCTTCTTGCGCGCCATCGCGGACTCCCCCTCGAACGCCGGTTAGGCGGCTTTCTTCATGCCGGCTTCACCACCACCAACCGCGGCAGCGGCATGCTCGTCGAGGAAGCCCATGAGCTTCTGCTCGATGACGCGCGGATTCTCACCATCGACGATGCTGGTCACCGCGACGACGATGAGCTCGAGGCGCGCCATGGAGTGGGTGTGGCGAATCTTCAGCTTGGTGGCGGACGGCAAGAGGAACAGGTTCGCGATAGCGACACCGTAGACCGTAGCGACGAAGGCGACCGCGATACCAGCGCCGAGCTTCGACGGGTCGGCGAGGTTACCCATGACGTGGATGAGGCCGAGCACCGCGCCCAAGATGCCGACCGCGGGTGAATAGCCACCGGCTGCTTCGAACACCTTGCTGATGCCTTCGCCTTCTTCGTCACGACGGCCGAGCTCGACGTCCATGGTGTCGCGGAGCAGTCCGCTTTCGCAGCCGTCGATGGCGAGGCCGAGCGCCTTCTTGAAGAAGGCATCGTCGATTTTCTCGGCGTCCGCTTCCAGCGACACCAGCCCTTCGCGGCGCGCCTTGTTGGCGAAGCCGACGAGCTGCTTCACCAGCTCGCCCATGTCTTCGTGCTTCGGGAGGAAGACGTTCTTCAAGCCGCCGAGCGCCGCCTTGAGCTGAGCGCCGGGGAACTGCATCGCGGTCGCGCCGATGGTGCCGCCGAAGACGATGAACGCTGCGGTTGGTTGCAAGATGGCCGCGAGGTGGCCACCCTCGAGCATGAAGCCGCCGAAAATGGCGAGTAGCGCGACGATGAGGCCGCCTATTGCCGCGAAATCCATATCAGCCCTCTTCCTCGTTGGTGTCGTCCGCGTCGATCACGGGAGGCACGAGACGCAGCGCACGGCCCTGCTCGCCGCGCAGCTCGATCCCGAGCATCGCCGCCACCTCGGCAGCACGTTCGCGCACCAACATGCGGTCACCGTTGTGTAGGCAAACCAGGGTGTCCGGTGTCGCCTCGACGGTCACGATGTGGATGGGGCTGACGTACACCTGGGTTCCATTCAGCCTGGTCAAGCTAAGCATCACGATCCTCACTGCATTCATCGACTCGCCAGGGGGAAACTTGAGCCAATCTGGCGCGTCAATCGCTTGACGTGGGTTTTGCGACGCATCCGCCGTCCGCGCGTCAGAAACTCGACGCCGCCTGGCTCAGCAGGATCGCGATAGCGGTTTAATCGTCGAGAATCGCCGATCGGAAGTCGGCACAGCGATTGCTCATGCTGTTCTCCGACATGAGCAAAGAACCCACCCAAGAAGCTGCAGCACCGGCCGAAGCTCCCAAGAAGTCGAAGATGCCGATGATCGTGATGGCGATCGGCATTCTCAGCCTTGCGGGCGCTGGCGGCATCGTCTTCCTCGGTCTCGGTCAGTCGAAGGCCGCGGCCAAGGACAAACCCAAGGGCGAGCACGGAGAGCACGGCGAGAAACACGAAGAAGCCGCCGACGCGCACGCCGAGCCCGCGACTGGCTTCAATCAGAAGCTCGAAGCTTTCATCGCCAACCTCACGAGCGACGACGGCGAGATGCACTACATCAAGTGCACCCTCACCGTCGAAATCACCGATGAGCACGCGGTGCCGCAGCTCGAGAAGAAGCTGCCGCGCATCCGCCAGGACGTTCTGCTCTACTTGTCGGGTCTGACGATGGCGCAGACCGAAGGCGGCGAGGCGAAGCGCAAGGTGCGCGAAGGCCTCGACGCCACCGTGAAAGCGGCGGCCGGCAAGATCGTCAACAACGTCTTCGTCGTCGAGCTGGTGGTCCAATGAGCTCGGCGGCCGTTCTCACGCCAGAAGAGATGCAAGCGCTGCGTCAGCACGCGCAGGATCTGGGTGACAAACAGGCCGCCCAGACCCTGGATCTCACGAGCAACGACCGTGGCATGCGCAAGGGCGAGAAGGGCTTGTCCCGCTCGCTCGGGCTGGTCGCGACCCGCATCCAGGCGCACCTCCGCGCCATGACGAAGAAGCCAGCCACGGCAACCGCGGAGCCCGTCGAGGTCATTGGCCCCGACGCGGGTAACGCCTTGTTCGGCGAGCTCGCCGCGGTGGTCGCCGTGCGCGCCGCCGATGTCGGTCTGGTGGGTTACCTCGCGATCGACACCGCCATGGCGTTCAGCCTGGTCGAGCGTGCCTTCGGAGCGACCAAAGGTGCGGGTGCCGCACCCACACGCAAGCGCCTCACGCGTCTCGAGCTCGAGACGGTGCTGCCGTTCGTCGCTGAGATGGTCGCTCATCTCTCGAAGGGCTTGGGACTCGAGGTGCCGTTCAGCTACGAGCGCTTGTCGACGACTCTCGAGCCCGAGCTGCCCAATGGCATCGCGAGCCTCGGCGTCTGGCGCTGCGATGTCGTCGCCGACCCGCTCAAGGGTCAGGTCGTGCTCATGCTCTTGCCGCCGCTCGTCGAGATCGCGACGCGCTCGGTGAAGCCGCAGCAAGCCGCGCCGGTGAGCCAAGAAGGTCGCATCGCGCTGCATCTGCTCGCGGCCGACGTGAGTGTCGCGGGAACCCTCGGCACTGCCCGAGTGAGCGTCGCCGAGCTCCTAGCCTTGCGTCCGGGTGACCTGATTCGCCTCGAGGGCGCGGTCACCGACCCGGTCATCGTCTCGGTCCAAGGCCATCCGAAATTTGTCGCCCAACCTTCGCAACGCGCCGGCGCACTCGCCGTCACCGTGGAGAGAGCACTCAAATGAATGACGAAGTCGTGAATCCCGCTGAGTCCCCGAGCCGCGAGACGCTGTCGCGTGTTCTCGATTTGAAAGTCGAGATGCGCGTCGAGCTGGGACGCCGTCCGATGCGGATCTCCGAGGTTTTGAGCCTCGGCCCGGGCGCAGTGATCGACTTTCCCAAGCCTGCGGATGAGCCCCTCGACATTTACGTGGGTGGCCGCTTGGTGGCGCGCGGCGAGGCCGTCGTCATCGGTGAACGCTATGGCGTACGCATCGTCGACGTCGTTTCGCCCGCTGACCGTCTTTCGTTCGATCCCTCCGCTAACGAGGAAAACCAATGATCTCCCTGGCCCTTTCGCTCATCGTTTCCGCTCCCTTCCACCCTGACGTGAAGCTCGCCGAGCCCACGACCACGGCGACCACCTTCGAGCTAGCGATCACCCGCGGCATGCTCGCGGTGCAGAACGCTAAAACGGTCAAGCAGCCGAATGGCGACGTGCTCTACTTCGTGACCAACGGCACGGGGCTGGATAGCGACCAGGATTTCACGAACGGTCCGATTGCGCACCTGCGGACCCGCGAGCTGCCGCGTGGCTACGCGATTCTGCTGACTCCGCGGAGCGAGACGACGGTGGCGATGCAGGGGGCGACCATCGTCGCGACCAGCAAGGCCCCGACGGTGATTGCGCCGGTGGCCGCCGAGATCAAGCGCGTCGAAGCGCCGACTGCCGAGGTCCGATCGCCGATTGCCGATGACCGATTGCCGATCGCCGAAAGCCGATCGCCGAAGGCCGACAACCGAAAGCCGATTTCCGCCCAGCCGATCGACGACCGCAATAGCTCACCCATGCGTAACTTCGGCCTCCTCGCCGGCTTGCTCGCCATCGGTGCCGCCGTCGTCGTCTACGGCAAGAAGACCAAGAAGAAGACGGTGAACGGCGAGACCGCCGGCATCGACCTCATCGCCGTGAAGGCCTTGGGCGCGAAGCAACGCTTAGCGGTCATCGACGCCTGCGGTGATCGCTTGCTCATCGCCACCAGCGAGCAGGGCGTGCAGCTCCTCTCGAAGCTCGAAGGCGGAACCGGCGTTCACAAAATCCCCGCCGACTTCATGCAGACGCTTGCCCAAGCCGAGAGCGCGAGCCCGGTCCCCACGACGCACGTCACCCCGGTGAACACCTCGAAGGACCTCGCCGGCCTCGTGCAGCTCCGCGCCCGGCGCGCCACCTGGACGTCGTCGGACTTCAGCTAGGGCCGCGAAGGATCGACGACCTTACGGGTCGTGAACAGCACGCGCTCCTGGCCATCGGCGGTGCGTGCGGTAACGAAGCTCGCAGTATAGGAGCCGTCGAGTGTCTGGACGGCGACCTGCTTGACGATCTGCTGCGGTGTGAAGGTGGCAACGGCGACGCGGCACTGGGAGCTGACGGCCTCGTAAGCCGCCCGAATGGTTTGCCGCTCGAAGAGCGCCGCGACGCGCAAAGCGGTCTCGGCGTCGGGGCAGAACGTGGCCTGCTGATTCTCTCGCGCCTGACCCAGCGTGTAGTGCCAGGACACCGGGGCGCTGACGCTCGGTGCGATACCCTCGGCGCCAGGCACGCGAATGGCCGGCTGCATCGCGCTGCGTGGGGCAAGGCCAATCGTGGCTGCTGGGCGACCCGAGGCCGTTGCTGCGCTCTCTACGGCGTCGGTCGGTCGTACTGCGCTCGGAATGGACTGCGTGGGGGCGATGGCGCTGGTCATGGTCGGTTCCTCCGCGGGCCAGGATTCTCGGCGGTTCCGCCAGCGAGTTGTCGGTTCCGTGGCGTGGTCCGCCCCTTGCACACTCCCCGTGCAGCAGGGGAGCCCGTCAATGAACCGCCTCGTCAAAGCCGCTGTCGCATTCGCCACAATCACCATTCCTAGCGCGGCTTTTGCGGCGGCCCCGACCCTCTCGGTGAGCCTCGATTCAGGCGCCGAGGGCCCGACGCAGGTGGGTGCCGCCGTCAAGATGCTGGCGGTCCTCACGGTGCTCGCGCTGGCCCCCGCCATCATGCTGGCGACCACGAGCTTCGTGCGCATCATCGTCGTCCTCTCGTTCGTCCGGAACGCCATCGGCACCCAGACCGCTCCGCCGACGCAGGTGCTCACGAGCCTCGCGCTCCTGCTCACCGTCGCGGTCATGGCCCCGGTCGGTAAGCAGCTCTACAGCGAGGGCCTGGGGCCCTACCTCGACGGCAAGATGGACGCCGCCACCGCCTTCGAGCGCGGTAGCGAGCCGGTCCGCGCCTTCATGATGAAGCAGACGCGCGAGTCGGATCTTGCGACCTTCTACGACATCGCCAAAGCGGATCGTCCGAAGTCGCCCGACGACGTGCCGCTGCACTTGCTGGTGCCCGCCTTCGTGCTCTCCGAGCTCCACACCGCCTTCGAGATGGGCTTCGTCATCTTCGTGCCCTTCGTGGTCGTCGACCTCGCGGTGGCTTCGATTCTCATGGCCCTGGGCATGGTCATGGTGCCGCCCTCGCTGGTCTCGCTCCCCGTGAAGCTCTTGCTCTTCGTGGCCGCCGACGGCTGGAGCCTGCTCGCGAGCTCGCTGGTGCGGAGCTTCCAATGAGCGTCGACGCCGTCCGCGAGCTGATGCAGCGCGCTCTGCTCCTCGCGAGTGAAATCGCCGCGCCCTTCCTCATCGCAACCCTAGTCGTTGGCCTCCTGGTGGGCGTGCTGCAAGCCGCGACGCAGGTGCAAGAAGCCGCGCTCGGGTTCATTCCCAAGCTCGCCGTCGTCGGCTTGCTGGTCGTGCTCGCTGGCCCGTGGACGCTCGACCGCATGGTCGCGTTTACCCGCGAGACCATCGCGAGCCTGTCCACCATGGCGCACGAAGGCGACTCACCGTGACGCTCGCACTCCCCTGGGATGCCATCGTCGATGTCGGTCTCATCTCGGGGCGTTGCGGTGTGATGGTGATGAGCGTCCCGGCGCTGGGCGGCGAGGTCGTCCCCATGCGCATCCGCGCGGTGCTGGTCGTGCTCCTCGCCGTGCTCATTGGCGTGGGCGTGCCGCACGAGCGCGCGAGCGACAACCTGATGCTCGCGCTCGGCGCCGAGCTGGGTATTGGCCTCATGCTCGGCATCACCATTCGCGTCGCCTTTGCCGCGGCGGAGCTCGCCGGTGAGCTCATCGCGCAACAGCTTGGCTTTGGCCTCCAGGGTGCCTTCAACGCCATGTCGGAGGAGCCGGCCGGCACCTACACCCAGCTCTTCAGCACCATTGCCGGCCTCACGTTCTTTGCCGTCGGCGGCCATCTCGAGATGGTGCGTGCTTTAGCGGCCAGCGTGCATCACCTGCCGCCTGGCAGCGACGCCGCGGCGCTGCTCGCTCCCGACCACATCGTTCGCGCGCTCACCCACATCATCCTACGCGGTCTCGCCGTTGCTGCGCCGCTGTCGATCGCGGTGCTCACCGGCCAGCTCGTCCTCGGTTTCGTCGCGCGCATCGCGCCACAGCTCAACGCCTGGTCCTTCGGCTTCCTCCTCACCGGTGCCATCGCGCTCTTCGGCGCGAGCCTTGCAGCTCCGTCTCTGGTGCACGCCGTTAGTGGCCTCGTGCACTCGAGTTTCACGGACTTGAGCGAGCTAGCCGGAGAGTAGTCGGTGTCAGAAGACGCAGAGAGAAATCAGCCAGCAAGCGAGAAACGCCGAAGGGAGTTTCGCGAGCGTGGCCAAGTGGCGAAGAGCCGCGATCTCTCGACGGCCGCGGTGCTCGTCGTCGGCGGCGTCACGATCTTGGCGACGGCTCGCCAAGCCGCGGAAGCCGTCACTGTTTTGACGCGCGCGAGCTTCGGCGCTTTGAGCCGCACCGGCACCGAGCTCTCCACCGGGATGGTCGTGAAGACGCTCCTGCAGAGCGCCGGCTTCGTCGGTCTTGCGTGCGCCTTTACCGCGCTCGCGACTGGTTTTGCCCAGGTGGGTTTTTTACCCACCAAGGCCTGGGCCAAGCTCGACCTCGAGAAGCTCAATCCGTTCCCCCGCTTCGGTCAGATGTTCGCCTCGAAGGAAGCGGTCACCGGCCTGGTCTCGACCATCCTCAAGGTCGCCGTCGTCGTCGGCGTCGCCTACACCGCTATCGCGTCCGGCATGAAGACGCTCATGAACGCGAGCCCGGCGTCGCTCGCCGAGGGCCTGACGCTCGCGCGCATCGTCCTGGTCGACATCTTACGCCGCGCTACGCCGGCGCTGCTCGCCATCGGTGTCGCCGACTACGCCTGGAACCGCTTCAAGCTCGAGCAGTCGATGAAGATGTCGAACGAAGAAGCGCGCGAAGAGCACAAGGAAGAGAACGGCGACCCGCACGTGAAGGGCCAGCGCAAGCGCCGCGCCCGCGAGCTGTTGAAGTCGCGCTCCATCGCCAAAGTGAAGACCGCCGACGTCGTCATCGTGAACCCGACGCACTACGCCGTGGCCCTGCAATACAAGAAGGGCATGCGCGCCCCGAAGGTCGTCGCCAAGGGCGTCGATCACGTGGCCGCCAAGATCCGCGAAATGGCGCAACGCCATAACGTACCGATCGTCAGCGAGCCACCACTCGCCCGTGCGCTCCACAAGCTCGTGAAGGTGGGTCACGACGTGCCGGCTGAGCTCTACAAAGCCGTCGCCGTCGTTCTTGCCTTCGTCTACCGCCAGAAACGGAGGATTGCGTGAGCAGTCTAACTTCACAGCAGTCGGACTCTTCACCGGCCTCAGGAAAGATATCGGCGGAAACCGGTCTTGCTTTAGGCATGATCGGGATCATCGCGGTGATGATCTTGCCGCTGCCCGCCATCCTCCTGGACGGGCTCTTGGCCATCAGCATCACCATCTCGCTGATTGTCTTCCTGTTTTCGCTGCACATCGAAAAGCCGCTGGAATTCAGCGCTTTTCCCTCGCTGCTGCTGCTCACCACGCTGTTTCGCCTGGCGCTCAACCTCGCGACCACACGCCTGATTCTCCTGCGCGGTCACGAAGGAAAAGGCGCGGCGGGTCACGTGCTCGAGGCGTTCGCGCAGTTCGTCGTCGGCGGCAACCTCGTGGTCGGCGTCGTCATCTTCCTCATCCTCATCGTCATCAACTTCGTCGTCATCACCAAAGGCGCCGGCCGCATCGCCGAAGTCGGCGCCCGCTTCACCTTGGACGCCATGCCCGGCAAACAGATGGCGATCGACGCCGACCTCGCCGCCGGCCTCATCAAAGAAGACGAGGCCAAGCGCCGCCGCAAAGCCGTCGAGCAAGAAGCCGACTTCTTCGGCTCGATGGACGGCGCCTCGAAGTTCGTGCGTGGTGACGCCGTCGCCGGCCTGCTCATCACCGCGGTCAATCTCTTCGGCGGCCTCATCATCGGCGTCGCTCAGAGAAACATGTCGCTGTCCGCTGCAGCGTCCACCTACTCGCAGCTCACCATCGGTGACGGTCTCGTCACTCAGCTCCCCGCCCTGCTCACGTCGATTGCCGCCGGTCTCGTGACCACCCGCGCCGCCGCCGGTGGCGCCCTCGGCAACACGGTGAAGAAGCAGCTCTTCGGCTCGGACAAGGCGCTGAAGATGGCGGCCGCGGTGCTTGCGGGGCTCGCCCTGGTGCCGGGCATGCCGCACCTCGCATTCGCAGTCATCTCGGTGGCCCTCTTCTTCGTGGCACGTAACAAGCCGACTGTCGCCGCCCCCGTCGAAGCGGCGCCGGTGAAAGACAAGGTCCTCGAAGAGCGCCAGGAGCTCGAGCAGAAGCTCGCCGTCGACTTGCTCGAGATCGAAGTAGGCCTCGAGCTCGTGCCCCTCGTCGACGAGATGCGCGATGGCGGCCTCATGCGCCGCATCGCCGGCATCCGCAAGCAGCTCGCGAGCGAGCTCGGCATCATCGTGCCGCCGATCCACATGCGCGACAACCTGCGCCTCTCGCCCGGCGCTTACCGCGTCCTGCTCTCGGGCAACGAGATCGGCAAGGGCGAGCTGCGCCTGGGCCACGTCATGGCCATGACCAACGACCCGACCGGCGTCACGCTCCCCGGCGAGAACGTCCTCGAGCCGGCGTTTGGCCTGCCCGCCAAGTGGATCGCTGAAACGGACCGCGACCGCGCCGAGTTCGCCGGCTACACCGTGGTCGAGCCGGCCACGGTCGTCGCAACCCACCTGGGTGAGCTGCTCGGCTCCCACGCTCACGAGATTCTGGGACGCCGCGAGCTCCAAGAGCTGCTCGAGCTGTCGGGCCGCGAGAACGGCAAGCTCATCGAAGAGCTGGTGCCGCAACAGCTTACCCACGTTGGCCTACTCAAGATCCTACGCGGCTTGTTGCGCGAGCGTCTGTCGATCCGCGACCTGCGCGGCGTCCTCGAAGGCATCGCCGAGCACATCCACGAGACCAAAGACGTCGACCAACTCGTCGAGCACGTGCGCGTCCGGCTGTCGCGTCAAATTACCGGCAGACACAAGGGCCGCGACGGAAGCCTGTACGCCATCCTACTTGCGCCAGATGTCGAAGGATCTTTCCGGCGCATGCAGCAGCCGCAAAGTGGCTTCGATCCTGCAGAGCTCAGTGCCATCGGAGCGGCATTCGAGCATGCAACGAAGAACGTCAAACGATCAGAAGAGCTCCCGGTCATCTTGGTGGCCGGCGATATCCGCCGATCGGTCGCGACCTTCGCTGCGCGCCACACGCCCGGACTCTCGGTGGTCAGCTACCGCGAGATCGACCCCCAAGCAGCCATTCGCACTCTAGCAATCGTCGGCGTGAAGAACGCGCCTGCAGTGAAAGGTCGGGAGAATCATGCAGCTCAGAACGTTCACAGGGCCTGATATGGCGGCCGCGCTCGCAGCGGTGAAGAAAGCCCTCGGCCCCGACGCCATCGTCGTCGCGACGCGTCAGGTGCAGAAGCCAGGGCTCATGCGAGCCGGCGTCGTAGAAGTGACGGCTGCTCTCGAGATCGACGAAAAACCGACGCTCCGCACCACCGGCGTCAAAGAGCTGAACAAGTATGCTGCCGCGAGCGTGCGCAACGGTTTGACGCGTGACCTCGCCGGCCTGCGCGCCGAGCTGCGCGAATCGGCCCGCCCGACCTACGGCGCCTCCTTCGACATCGACGAAGCCCGCCGCACTCTCCAGAACGCCGACGTCGATAGCGAGCTTGCCTCCGAGCTCGCCGACAAGCTCGACGGCGAGACCGACCTCACGACCCACGTTGCCCGCGAGATGGGCAGCCTGATGCGCGAGGGGCTCGAAGCCCGCGGCACCGTCGCCCTCGTCGGTCCGACCGGTGTCGGCAAGACCACCTCGATTGCCAAGCTCGCCGCGGTTGCCTCGCTGGTTCGCGGCCGTCAGGTCGCGCTCATCAGCACCGACAACTACCGCATCGGCGCCGGCGAGCAGCTCGCTGCCTACGCGAACCTCATCGGTGTGCCTTACTCGATGGCGCCGGACCGCAAGGCTCTGAACGAGGCGCTCCGCGAGCACCGCGCCGCCGACCTCATCCTCATCGACACAGCCGGTCGTGGCGTTCGCGATGGTGATCACATCGGCAGATTGACCGACCTCTTTAGCGGAACCGCAACACAAATCTGGCTGACGCTAGCGGCGACCACGCGCCAGAGCGAGCTCCGCGCGCTCGCTAAAGCGTACGGGCAGCTTCCGACCAAGGCGCTGATCATGACCAAGCTCGACGAGGCGGCCCAGCTCGGCGCGCTCCTCAATGCTTGCTTCCACACCCGCTTGCCGCTCGCCTACGTGACGCACGGCCAACGCGTCCCCGAAGACGTCGTGCGCCCGTCCCCTTCGGCGCTAGCGGCCGCTTTGGTGGACGCTGCCAACGCCGGTGACGAAGGCGCCCCCCGCTTGGAGCTCGGTTCGGAGGTTCAGTCGTGGAGCTAATGGGTACTGATCAGGCAGAGACGCTGCGTAACTTGCGCCGCTTGCCGGTGAGCGAGCGTGTCGCCAGCGACGACGTCCGCATCATCGCGGTCGCGAGCGGTAAGGGCGGCGTCGGCAAGACGCAGCTCGTCGCAAACCTCGCTGTCGCTTTCGCGCGCCAGGGCCGCCGCGTCCTCGCTCTCGACGGCGACATGGGCATGGCGAACCTCGACATGGCGCTGGGCGTCACGCCGCAGGCCTCTATCGCGGACCTCTTGGACGGCACCACGACGATCGACAAGGTCCTGGTCGTCGCCCGCGAAGGCGTCACGCTGTTGCCGGCTGGCTCGGGCCGCTACGAGCTCGCGAACCTCGGTGACCGCGAGCGCGCTGGGCTCTTCGAAGCCATCGACTCCCTCGAGAATCAGTTCGACACCGTGGTGATCGACGTCGGCGCCGGCATCGGCGGCAACGCGGTCTCCTTCGCCGCGGCGGCGCAAGACGTCATCGTGGTCGCGAACCTCGAGCCCACCTCACTCGCCGACGCTTACGCGCTCATCAAGACCCTCGCGACCAAGCGCGGTGTGAAACACGTGCGGGTCGTCGCCAACATGGTGCGCAACGCGGCGGAGGGCGAAGAAGTCTACCGTCGCTTGTCGCTGCTCACCTCGCGGTTCCTCTCGGTGGGCATCGACTACCTCGGCTACATTGCCCGCGATAGCGCAGTACCCCGCGCCGTCCATGCAGGTGTGCCGGTCATCGTCGGCGAGCCCAAAAGCGGCGCTGGTCAGTGCTACCTCGCCATCGCTCGTAAGCTCGCCAAGACGCCGGCCGACGCGGGCTTTGCCACCGGCGGTGTCCGCTTGTTCTGGCGTTGGCTCGCTGGCGGGAGCGTCACGCAATGAGCTCCGCCGCCGCCCAAGTCCATCCCGCCATCGGACCGATCGAGCAGTACGTTCCGCTGGTGCGCCGTGTCGCGGCACGCCTCGCGCGCCGTTTGCCATCGCACGTTCGCTTCGAGGACCTGGTCGGTGCCGGTTTGGTCGGCCTCATGCAGGCGACGCAGCGCTTCGACGCCGCGCGCATGACCAAGTCGTTCGAAGCCTTCGCCGAGTTCCGCATCAAAGGCGCCATTTACGACGAGCTGCGCCGCCGTGACCTCATGTCGCGCGATGCGCGCATCGACGCCAAGAAGCTCGAGAAGACCATCCAAGAGCTCGCACAGCAGCTCGGGCGCCAACCATCCGATGAAGAAGTGGCGCGCGCCACCGGTAAGTCGCTCGAAGAGCTGCACAACGCTTACGGCAGGCTCGCCCCGGTGCAGGTCATGAGCACCGACGAATCGACCACCTGGGACGTCGAGAAGGGCCCGTCGCCGTTCGAAGCCGCCGACAAGAAAGAAACGCGCGAGCTCTTGATGAAGAGCATCAAGAAGCTCCCCGAGCGGCACCAGCAGGTGTTGCAGCTCTACTACGTCGAAGAGCTGACGCTGAAGCAGATCGGCGAGCTGCTCGAGGTCACCGAGTCGCGCGCCTGCCAGCTGATTGGCGAGATCACCGTCAAGCTGCGCGCCCTCATGGGTGTCGAGACCGAAGGTAAGAAACGCAAAGGAGCGACCCATGCCTGATGGAATTTACGCCGCGCTCTCCGGCGCCATCGCCAACGAGCGTGCCCTCGAAGTCACCGCGAACAACCTCGCGAACGTCAGCACGACCGGCTTCAAGGGCGACCGCATCGCCGAGCGCAGCGAGTTCGCAAAGGAGCTCGAGCGCCAGTCACCGGTCGACCAGCAGGTCGCTATCGACGCCGTGCGCATCGACATGCGCCAGGGCGGGTTGCACGAGACCGGCAATCCCCTCGATGTCGCCGCCGCAAACGAAGGCTTCTTCGTGGTGAAGACGCCAGATGGTGACCGCTACACCCGCGCCGGCCACTTCGTGCTCGACCAGAGCGGTCGCCTGATGACGCCCGAAGGCAACGCGGTGATGGGCGAGGGTGGCCCCATCGATATCGGGACCACCGGCACCGTGCGCATCCTCGATGACGGCAGCGTCGTCCGCGATAACATCACCGTCGACCGTTTGAAGATGGTGCGCTTCGAGGACCCGACGGGTTTGAAGCGCGAGGGTGGCACTGCCTTCAGCGAAGGCACACAGACCGCCGAGAGCATCGAGGCCAACGTCCACGCCGGCTTCGTCGAGCAGTCGAATGTCAGCTCGGTGAAGGGGATGACCGACCTCATCAGCATCAGTCGCAGCCACGAGCTCATGCACCGAGCCATCGAGCTGTTCCGCCAGATCGACCAGAAAACCACGACCGACCTCGGTCGCTAAGGAGCCAGAAAGTCATGCTCAGAGCCATGGACGCCGCCGCGAGCGGCATGCAAGCGCAGGAGCTTCGTACCGAAGTCATCGCGCACAACCTCGCGAACGTCAGCACCAGCGGTTTCAAGCGCGAGCGCGCCGAGTTCCAGGATCTCCTCTACGAGAACCTGAAAACCCCAGGCACCGTGGGCGCGCAAGGCAATCAGCAGCCGGTCGGTATCCAGGTCGGCCAGGGCGTACGCACCGTCGCCACCCTCCGCGAGTTCGCGGACGGTCCGCTGCAGCGTACGGATAACTCGCTCGATATGGCCGTCGAGGGGCAAGGCTTCTTCCAGATCCGCTTGCCGAGTGGCGAAGTTGCCTATACCCGCGACGGATCGTTCAAGCTCGACGCCCAGGGCCGCGTCGTCAACGGCGACGGCTACCTGATGGAGCCGCCCTTGAGCGTGCCGCAGAACACCACGAGCATCACTGTGTCGAACGACGGCAACGTCTCGGTGATCACCGCCGGTCAGCAGCAGCCCACCGAGATCGGGCGCGTAACGCTTGCGAACTTCATCAACCCGGCCGGCTTGAATGCCATCGGCCGCAACCTCTTCACCCAGACGGCGGCGTCCGGTGACCCGATGGTCGCGACCCCCGGCACCGAGGCCACCGGCACTGTGACCCAGGGCATGCTCGAAATGTCGAACGTCGAAGTCGTCGACGAGATGGTGAATCTCATCGCCACGCAGCGTGCCTACGAGACCAACTCGAAGGTCATCAAGGCCGCCGACGAGATGCTTCAAGTCACGGCCAATCTCCGATGAAGACGATGATCCTCCTGGTGATGGCCGCGGTCGCGGGCGAGCGTCCCGTCGTGGTCGACAACGAGCGTGTGCATCTGCGCGACGTCGTGCCGAACGCGCCCTTGAGCATCGCCGAAGTGGATCTCGGCGCCTCGCCACCTCCCGGCGAACGCCGCAGCATCAGCGAAGCGGCCATCCGCGCGTCGCTCAAGCGCGCGTCCGCTACAGCGGAAGGCCTGCGCATCCCCAAGACCGTGATCGTGGCCCGTCGTGGTCAGCAGGTCGACATCGCGACGCTCGAGGCCCTGGCGCGCCGCGAGCTCGGCCCAATGCTCGGCAACGGCATGTCTATCGACCGCCTCGAAGTCCATCGCGGCATCACCTTGGCGGAGGGGGATGTGGTCGCACGGATCCCAAACCGCACCGCGCTTCGCCCGGGCTACCAGTCGGTGATGCTCGAGCTGCGCGCCGGTAACAGCCCAGCCCGCAACGTCACCGTCAGCATGAGCATCGTCGGTGACGCCCAGACCTTGAGCCCCGTCGTGAAACGCGGAGACCGCGTCATTGTTTTGGCGGTCAAAGGCGGCCTCACCGTGCAGATGTACGCGGTCGCCCAGCAAGATGGCCGGATTGGCGAGAGTATCCCGGTCATCCCGGTGGATGGCACGAAGGTTGTACGTGCAAAGGTTCGTGACGCCTCGACAGTAGAGGTCCTGTTATGAAGTCTTTGTTCGCTATAACGATCCTGACGCTCACGGCCACCGGCTGCGTCCGCCATACCTATCCGTATTCTCCGAAGGTTCGCGAATACGAGCAGGCCGAATACGCGCCACGCGACCAAGGTCGCACCGTCGGCTCTCTGTGGAGCGAAGGCAGCGCCGGCATGTTCGAAGAAGGCCGCGCTTCACGCGTCGGCGACATTTTGACGGTCCGCATCGAAGAGCGCGCTGACGCAACCCGCGACGCCATGACCGAGACCTCGCGCGACAGCAGCACCAACCTCGGGGTGACGAGCTTCTTCGCGGCGATGCAGAACCTGGCCGCCAACAACCCCGGCCTCGACCCCGCCGCCCTCATCAGCGCCGCCTCGAGCAGCAAGTTCTCCGGTGGTGGCTCGACCTCGCGCGGTGGCACCTTGAACGCCTCCCTCCCGGTGCACGTGAAGCGCGAGCTTCCGAATGGCGACCTCTACATCGAAGGCACCAAGGTGCTTCTGCTCAACGACGAGGAGAGCCACCTGTACCTGTCGGGCGTCGTGCGCCCAGTCGACATTCTCCAGGGCAACACCATCTCGTCGTCGCGCATCGCCGACGTCGAGCTCGAGTACACGGGTCGCGGCGTCATCAGTGAGCGCCAGACCCCGGGTTGGTTCTCACGCGTGCTCGACGCCATCTGGCCGTTTTAGCGGAGTCATTCGATGTTTCGCTTCGTACTAGCAATCTGCGTGTTGATGTCGGCGACGGTCGCCCGCGCCGAGCGCGTCAAAGGGCTCGCGGACGTCAAAGGCGCACGCGTCAACCAGCTCGTCGGCTACGGCATCGTCGCTGGCCTCGCAGGTACCGGTGACGACGCCTCGACCGGTCTGTCGGGTCCGTCGATCGTGGTCATGCTGCAGCGCCTCGGCGTTCGCATCGATCAGACCCAGCTCCGCCTGCGCAACGTCGCAGCGGTCATGGTCACCGCCGATCTCCCGCCCAACGCCGGCGCTGGTAGCGCCATCGACGTTACGGTTTCTTCGATTGGTAGTGCCAAGTCGCTCGAGGGCGGCACGCTGCTCGCGACGCCGCTCAAGGGCGCCGACTTGAAGGTGTACGCTATCGCGCAAGGCCCGATGTCCGTGGGTGGTTTTCTCGTGCAGGGCGGCTCCGGCTCGAAGGTCACCAAGAATCACACCACCGTCGGCCGCATCCCCAACGGCGCGCGCGTCGAGCGCGAAATTCTCATCCAGCGCGAAGACGACCACATCGAGCTGGCGCTGCGTGCCCCCGACTTCACCACCGCCGTGCGCTTGGCGAAGACCGTCGACGAGATGATGCAGCAGCGCATGCCCCCGGCCGTCGAGCCCGCCGCTGGCGAGGCGACCCCCGCCGCCCCGCGCATGGCTTGGGCGCGCGACGCCGGCACCATCATCGTGCTCGTGCCGCCGCCGGACCGCGAGCGTCTCCCCGAGCTCATCTCGACCATCGAGGCACTCGACGTCCAGGCCGACATCCCGACTCGCGTCATTATCAACGAGCGCACCGGCACCGTGGTGTTGGGTGACGGCGTGCGCCTCATGCCTGTGGCTATCGCGCACGGCGGTCTCACGGTGCAGATCAACGAAGCGCCGCAGGTTTCGCAGCCCGGGCCGTTCTCCAAGGGCGAGACCGTCGTCGTCCCGCGCACCGATATCAAGGCCACCGATGTTGGTGGTCAGCTGCATGCGATCTCCGAAGGGACCTCGCTCGGCCAGGTGGTGCAGGCGCTGAACGCTCTCGGCGTCACGCCGCGTGATCTCGTCGCCATCATCCAGGCCTTGAAGGCCGCAGGCGCCCTGCGCGCCGAGGTCGTCTTGCAATGATCAAAGTCCCCGCCATGCCGGTGTCCGCCGAAGCGGTGTTGGCCGAGAGGCCCAACCCCGCGGCGGACAAGCTCGACAAGGCGGCGAAAGACTTCGAGTCGCTCATCGTCGGCGAGCTCCTGAAGAGCATGCGCGCCACCATGCCCAAGGGCATGAGCGGCGGCGGCTTCGATCGCGACGTCGTCGTCGGCATGTTCGACGAGCAGATCGCCAAGTGTATCGCCGAGACTGGCGCCTTCGGGGTCGGCAACATGGTGCGCGGCAGCATGGTGGAAGGTGAGCCCACCGCCGAGCAGCTCGCGGCCCAGCCCGCCCTGGTCGACGACAACTGGGTGCAACCGGTCGACGATCTCCCCGAGCGCTACGGTGTCGGCCAGCGCTTCGGCGCCGCGCGCGCCCACGCCGGTGGCCACCAAGGTCTCGATATCGCCCAGCCCGTCGGCACTCCAGTCTACGCCGCTCGCGCCGGTACCGTGGTCGGAGTCGGCCGCGACCCGAGCACCCACGGCGGCTTGCAGGTCACCATCGCGCATGACAATGGCGCCATCCGCACGCGTTACATGCACCTCGACAGCATCGACCCGGCCCTCGTGCCCGGCAGCCGCCTCGATGCCGGCTCGACCATCGGTACGGTCGGCAACACCGGCACCAGCTCGCGCGGTGCTCACCTCCACTTCGAAGTCGAGCAGAACGGCACCCATGTCGATCCGCAGCGGTACCTGCCGCGTTGGCGAGAAAAGCCATGACAAATCAGCGACTTAAAAAAGAAACGACCGGTCGTGCTTTTTTTGTCGGGGAAAAACGACGGCCCACGAAAAAACACCCTCAAGGTTCCCCGAACCCCGTCGATGCCTGGTTTGAACGCAGCACCACTATGTGGGTGCGCGAGCCTGGAGACTCGGTATGAAGATCGACAAGACGCAAATCGCCGGCCCCGTCGACGCTCCCCGCGCGGTAGGTCCCCGAGTGAAGGCCGAAGAGGCCCAGACCCGCGTCACCGACCAGGCCTCCATCTCGAAGGCCGCGAGCGAGCTGCGCCATATCGCCTTCGCCGCCGCCCCCGAGCTCAAAGGCGCGACCGCCGCCCGCATCGCCGAGATCAAAGACGCCATGAAACGCGGCAGCTTCCGAGCTGACCCCGGAGCCATCGCCGACAAGATGATGGCGGAGATCGAGGGATGAGCGCGTCGCGTAGCCCACGCCCGTCGCCCGTCGACGAGCTCACCATGTTGGTGACCGGTGCGCGTGCCGCCGCAGCGCATCTGGATGGGCCGAGCCTCGACAACTGCATGCGCTCGCTCGATGGTTGGTTCGCCGAGCAGCGTGGCTCGATGCAGCGTGACCCCAAGCTGCGTGCCGCCGCGATGGTTGCCTTGCGCGAGATTCGCGATCTCTGCTCCGTTTTAGCGACCGCGATTCGGGATGGCCTGTCCGCAGCCGCGACCGCCGAGCCCGCCGAACGTTACAGCCGCGGAAGCAAAGCCTACGAGTCGCAGGGCGCGACGCCCGTGCTCACCAGGCGGTACGGCTGATGGCAAATCTGCTGCAATCGCTGTCCCTCGGCGCCGGCGCCATGCAGGCCTCGACCTACGGCTCGCGCGTCGCCGCGAACAACATCGCCAACGTCGGCACGCTCGGCTACTCGCGCCAAACCTTGCTCCAGACCAGCGGGCCCTCGCCGCTGCTCGGCGTGAAGGTCGACGGCGTCGCTCGCCACATCGACCAATCGATCGCACGTCAGCTGCGCAATCAGACCGGCACCGCGGCTGGGTCGAGCACGCGCTCGCAGTATCTCGGCCGCATCGAAGCGGCGCTCGACGTTTCGGGCGACGGCGGCATCGCCGCGAAGCTCGACTCGATGTTCGCCGCTTATCGGCGCCTATCGGCGAGCCCGACCGATCCGACGACGCGCTCCGCAGCCCTCGCCTCGGTGAACGATGTCGCGAGCAGCGTGCGTACCACCGCCGGCAATCTGGTCGCCCTGCAACGTGACGCCGACGCCAACGTGATGGCCGCCGTCGACGAAGCCAACGCCGTCGCCACCAAGGTCGCGAGCTTGAACGCCGCGATTGGCGGCATGGGCACCGCACAGACGCAAGAGCTCCACCAGCTGGTCGACGAACGCGACCAAGCGCTCACGCGCCTCTCCGAGCTCGTCGGCGCCGAAGCGCATATCGACGAGCGCAACATCGCCACCGTCAGCGTCGGCGGTATCGGCATCGTCATCGGTGACTCGGCGCGTGTCCTGCGCGGCTCGGCCGACGCGGCCGGGTTCCGTGACATAGTGGTCGACGCCCCGGCTCCAGTCGTCTTGAACGACAAGATGGGCCCGAGCATCGCGAGAAGCGCGCTCGAGGCGCGTGACGTCTCGCTTGCTGCTCGTCTCTCCGAGCTCGACACCTTCGCACGTGACTTCGCCACCGCGGCCAACGCCATCCAGAGCGCGAGCTACGGTGTCGACGGCTCGACCGGCGTGAATCTGCTCACCACGGGTGCGGCGAACGGCGCCTTGACCCTGGCGCTCGACCCCGCGATCGCCGGCCAGCCGCAGCGCCTCGCCACTGCAGGCAGCGCCACCAGCCCGGGCAGCTCGACGGGCGTCCAGGCCTTCCTCGGGCTCGAGACGGCGCGTGTCGCCAACGGCGGAACATCGACGTTGCAAGAGTCCGCGATGGCGTCCATCACCAACGCCGGCAGCGAAGCGGCACGGGCCTTCGCCGATGACGGCATCGAGCAAGCGCGCACCGCTCAGCTCAACGCCGCCCGCGAAGAAGTCAGCGGCGTATCGATCGAAGACGAAATGTTGTCCATCGAGCGTTATCAGCGCGCCTACCAGGCGGCGGCACGGGTCATCACGACCGTGAACGAGATGCTCGATACGTTGATGAGGATGTGAGGAGGCCCGCCATGCGCGTCACCGAAGGTTTGACGTTTTCCCAGATGCGGACCACCGTGAGCACGGCTCAGGCGCGCGCTTACGCGGCCGCCAACGTCGCGAGCTCCGGCAAGAGGGTGGCCAAGGGCTCCGACGACCCCACCTCGTACGCGCGCGGCATGGTGATGCGCCAGGGCCTAGCGAAGCTCGAAGCCATGGAACGCGGCGGCAGCGTCGCTGTCGATCACCTGACCACGGCCGACGACGCCCTGGCCGCGAGCGAAGCGGCGATCACCCGGGCTCGCGAGATTGCCATCGCCTCGGCGAACGCCACGCTCTCGCCCGCCGATCGTCTTGGCTATGCCGAAGAGGTCGCGGGTCTGCGCCAGACCATTCTCCAGCAAGCCAACGCTCGTTCCGGCGAAACCTATGTGTTCGCGGGTGGGCGCAGCTCCGCTCCCGCGTACAGCACCGCCGGCACCTACGACGGCGACGCCAATGTCCGAGCCGTCGAGGTTGCTCCGGGTGACATGGTGAACGCCAACACCCCCGGCAGCGCCATCTTCACGCCGGCGAGCGGCGTCTCGGCCTTCGACGTCTTGGCGCGCCTCGAGGCGAACCTGCGTTCCAGCAACATCCCCGCGGTTACCGCCCAGCTCACCGAGCTCGACACCGTGCACTCGCAGATCACCGTCGGCCGTACGAACGTCGGTCTCGACCTGCAGCGCGCCAATGCCGCCGCCGCGGTTCGCGACAGCGTTCGTGTCCAAATCGAAGGCGCTCGTAGCGCCGCGGTGGACGCCGATACCGTCGGTTCCTACAGCGCCCTGATGCAAGCGCAACAAGCTCTCGAGTCCGCTATCGCGGCTGCACAAAGAATGATGCAGGCGATGCAAAATGGGCTAACCTTCTAGAACGCATCCACGAACGTCGCACGGGCGGCAGCGCACCTCGAGAAGGTCGCTGCCGCCCGTCACGTTTTTGGGCTTCCCCGTGCTCGCGTACGTCGCGTGATTCGTCGCGTTTCGAGCCCTCAAGGTTTCGCGCTCCCCGACGATGACTATCTCGAGTCGCAAGTAGCGACACTGAAGAAAAAAAACCGTGGCCCCTGCGCAATGCACGCCACACGACACGGAGAATGACTATGGGTATCTCACTGATGACGAACGTTACCTCGCTCAACGCGCAGCGTAACTTGAACAAGACCAACATGAACCTGGCCGACAACATCGGCCGTCTCTCGAGCGGTCTGCGCATCAACCGCGCTGGTGACGACGCGGCCGGCTTGGGTGTCAGCGCTCGCTTGAGCGCTCAGATCCGCGGCTTCACGCAGGCCGAGCGTAACGCGAGCGACGGCGTCAGCATGTTGCAGACCGCCGAAGGCGGCATGAGCGAAGTTGGCAACATCCTCTCGCGTATGCGCGAGCTCGCGGTGCAGGCCGCCAACGGCGGTACGCTCGGTACCACCGAGCGTGGCTACCTGGACAACGAGTTCCAGGCTCTCGACAACGAGATCAACCGCATCGCGCAGGTCACGGTCTACAACGGCCAGAACCTCTTGGACGGCTCGCTCGCCACCACCGGCGCCGACCTCCAGGTTGGTATCTTCAACACCGCCAACGACCGCATCACCGTGAACATCGCTGACGTGCGCTCGAGCACCATCGGCACCAGTGCCTTGCTCCTGACCACCGCTGCGAACGCGCAGGCCGCTTTGACGGCGCTCGACACCGCGATCACGACCGTCTCGACGGCCCGCGGCTCGATCGGTGCGGCTCAGAACCGCCTCACCAGCGCGGTCAACAACATCGGCACCATGAAAGAGAGCTTCTCGGCTGCTAACTCGCGCATCCTCGACGTGGATGTCGCGGAAGAGACCTCGCAGCTCTCGCGTAACCAGGTGCTCGTCCAAGCCGGTGTCGCGGTCCTCGCGCAAGCGAACCAGATGCCCAGCTACGCTCTGTCCCTGCTCCGTGGCTAATCCCTAGTGTCCCGGCGGCCCCGACGAGCTTCGCGTAAGAGCTCTCGGGGCCGCCACTTCGTTCGTAGACAACCTCTTCTCGTGAGTCCGCCATGGCAAACAACATCGCAATCACCGGACTGGGCAGCGGGTTAGACACCCAGAGCATCGTCACCGCCATGGTGAAAGCCCAAAGCGCTCCGCTTACCCGCCTCAACGCCCAAGTCGGCGTCGTCACCGCGCAACGCAGCACCCTCTCGACTCTCTCCTCGCAGCTCTCGAACCTGGCCACCAAAGCGGACGCGATGAAGTCGATCGCGAACCTCCGCTCGAACACCGCCTCGACCTCCGACGTCACCAGCGTCGCAGTCGCCGTCGGTGGCGGCGCCCGCCCTGGTAGCTTCGACGTCACCGTGCAACAGCTCGCCGCGGCCCACCGCTCCTACTCGAATGGCGTCGCAGCCCGCGACCAGGGCGGCCTCTTCGGCACCGGCAATATCGATATCCAGATTGGCGCCGGCGCTCCCGTGAGCATCGCGGTCACCGCCAGCACGACACTCGACGAGCTCGCCACCGCCATCGATGGCGTCTCTGGTCTCGACGCCAATGTCGTCTATGACGGCTCGCAGTACCGCTTGCAGATCTCCGGCACTCAGACCGGCGCTGCCAGCGCCGTGACCCTCAGCGAAAGCGGCACCACGCTCGGTCTCGCGCTCGCCGGCAACCGCAAGCAGGCCGCCGTCGACGCGCAGTTCACCATCGACGGCATGGCGATGACTCGCGCGACCAACTTGGTCGATGACGCCTTCACGGGCGTATCTCTCTCGCTCACCAAGGTCACCAGCACGGCGACGAAAGTGACCGTTACCGCGGACTCGACCGCCATCACCGCGAAGCTCACCGACATGGTGAACGCCTACAACGCGGTGGTGAACACCATCAAAGCTCAGCAATCAGTCGTCGGCGCCGACAACAGCAAGAAGCTCACGGGCGACAGCACCTTGCAGGGCTTGCAGCGCTCGCTTGCCTCGATGATGTCGACCACGGTCGGTAGCGGTCCGTTCAAGAGCTTCTCGGAGCTCGGTATCGCGACGCAGCGCGACGGCACCATCACCATCGATACGGCGAAGCTCAACAGCGCGCTCTCGACGAACCGCGATGCAGTGGCCGGCTTGGTCGCCAGCAACCCCGCGACCGCGTTCGTTGGCCTCGCCGAGCAGATCGGCAAGATCGCACACAGCTACGGCGATGCGAGCGGCATCCTGCCGGCACGCGTGACCGCGATGGACAGCCGCATCCGCACCATGAACAGCCAAGCGTCGCAGATCCAGGCGCGCATCGACGCCTACGAGCAGCAGCTCAACACCAAGTTCGCGTCGATGGAGTCGCAGGTGAACACCTGGAAGGCGACGTCGTCGTCACTCTCCAACGGCATCAAGTCCGGCAGCTCGACCTAAACGAAAGGCTCATTGAGGTAACGTCATGAATGCTCATGCCCGCTATCGCGAAACCCAGGTTGCTGAAGCGTCACCGCAGGAGATCCTGATGGGGACCTTCGACGGGATGCTGTCGCGCATCGGACGCGCGCGCCAGGCCATGGTCGAGCGCGACTACGCACAGAAGGGCGAGCAACTGTCGCCGGTCTTCGTGGCGCTGGGTGAGCTTCGCGTGGCGCTGGACCATCAACGGGCGCCACAACTGTGCGCGCGCCTGGACGCTCTCTACGAGTACCTGGGCCGCCGACTGCAGCTCGCGAGCTGCAAGCTAGACGTAGCCATGCTCGACGAGGTGTCGACGCACCTGCGGGAGATGCGGGCAACGTGGGCGCAGGCGTTTCATTCGTTGAAGGGGTGCTAAGCGGCGTTGCCTTTAAGATTTGTGAAACGCCTCGTTTGTGATTGACGCTGACGTGAGTCATGACTACTTCACGGCGGTCTCGCCGCCCGAGAGTAGTCCATGCGATTTGTCCCCTCACTCGCCTTAGTTGCCTTAACCATGGCGGGCGCATGCTCCGGAAATGATGCCGCGAAGGGGCCTGCCTCGGCGCCGCCGGAGGTCGAGGTCGAGGCGGTGCGGCGTGATGACGTGCCGCTCTACGTCGAGGCGGTCGCCTCGATAGACGGCTACGTGAACGCCGAAATCAGAGCGCGTGTTCGCGGTTACCTGCGCACGCAAAACTACCGCGACGGAGCCTTCGTCAAGGAAGGCGACCTCCTCTTCACCATCGAGCCGACAGAGTTCCAAGCTCAGGTCGCATCCGCGAAAGCGGCGCTGGCTCGGGCCAAGGGCGCCAAAGACCTCGCTGACCTCGAGCTCGGTCGCGTCAAGCAGTTGCACGAGATGAACGCCGTGCCGCAGCAGCAGCTCGATACAGCGACGGCCCGCGCTGGTGACACCCGCGGCCTCGTCGGTGCTGCGCAAGCGGCTCTCGATCAGGCAGAGCTTTCGCTTTCATACACCCAGATCCGCTCGCCGGTGACCGGGGTGGCCGGGCTAGCGCAAGTGCGTATTGGCAACCTCGTGGGTCAGAGTGAGCCGACGCTTCTCACGACGGTGTCCCAAGTCGCGCCGATGCGCGTGCGTTTCCCGATCGCAGAAGCGGACTACCTCAAGCAGTACCAAGCCATCAAAGGTCTCTCCAGCCGCGACCTCAAATGGGCCATGGCCGAGATCGCAAAGCCCAGCCACGACGATGACGTCGGTGCGCCACAGCTCGTGCTCATCGATGGCAGCCTCTACCCCCATCGTGGCGTGCTGATGGCCGCCGATCGCGGCGTCGACCCGAGCACCGGCACCCTGCAGATCGAAGCGCTCTTTCCCAACCCCGATGCCTTTTTGAAGCCAGGTCAGTTCGGCCGCGTACGCATCCGCCGCGTCGACGCCGGAGCCGACGTCTTGGTCGTGTCGCAACGCGCGCTCTCGGAAGTTCAAGGCAGCTTCAACGCCGCCGTCCTCGGCGACGGCAACACGATCTCCATGCGGCGCGTCGAAGTCGGCGCCGCGGTCGGCGACAAGCGCATCGTCCTGTCCGGGCTCGAAGAGGGCGACAAGGTCGTCGTGTCGGGCCTGCAACGCGTTCGCGACGGCACGGTCGTTTCGCCCAAAGAGCCGCCAGCCCAAGCCGCCGCAACACAACGCTAAAGCGGATAGACGGTCATGTCCAAATTTTTCATCAGGCGCCCGATCGTCGCCATCGTCATCTCGGTCGTGACCGTGCTGCTCGGTGTCGTCGCCATCATCGGGCTGCCCGTCGCCCAGTATCCGCAGGTCGTCCCACCCCAGATCTTGCTCAACACCACGTACACGGGAGCGGACGCGCTCACCATCGAGCAGTCGACCGCGACGCCCATCGAGCAACAGATGAATGGCGTCGACGGCATGCTCTACATTCAGTCCGTCAACGCCAACGACGGCAGCATGAGCCAGACGGTGACCTTCGACGTCGGCACCAACATCGACATCGACAACGTCTTGGCTCAGAACCGATACGCTCAGGCGCAGCCTCAGCTCCCGCAAGACGTCCGCAACTTCGGTGTCACCATCAAGAAGTCGCTCGCCTTCCCGCTGGTCGTCGCCGCCATCTACTCTCCGAACGGCAGCTATGACGCGCGCTTCTTGGCGAACTACGCGACCATCAACGTGACCGATGCCTTGCTCCGCATTCGCGGAGTCGGCGACCTGCGTATCCTCGGCTCTTCCGACTACTCGATGCGCATCTGGGTGAAGCCCGACCAGCTCGCGCGCTTGAACCTCACGGTCACCGATCTGCAGAACGCGTTACGCGCGCAAAACGTCGTGAACCCGGCGGGCAAAGTCGGCGACGAGCCGGCGCCGCCAGGGCAGCAATTCGCTTATACCGTCCGCTCGCAAGGACGCTTGGTGACCGCCGAGGAGTTCGGCGACGTCATCCTGCGCGCGAGCCCGGACGGCTCGGTGGTGCGCCTCTCCGATGTCGCGCGCGTCGAGCTCGGTTCGCTCAACTACCAGCAGCAAGGCTCGTTCAACGGCAAGCCCGCCGCGCTCATCGTCATGTTCCAGGCGCCCGGCTCGAACTCGCTCGATGTCGTGCAGAACGTGCACAAGACGCTGGGGGAGCTCAAGGAACGATTCCCCGCCGACGTGGAGTACGACATCGCTCTCGACACCACGCGCTCGGTCAGCGCCGGCATCAAGGAGATCATCGAAACACTCCTCGAAGCCGTCGTGCTCGTCGTTCTCGTCACCTACCTCTTCCTGCAGAGCTGGCGTGCGACGCTGATCCCGCTGCTCACCATTCCGGTGTCGCTCGTCGGCGCCTTCGCGCTGTTTCCGCTCCTCGGCTTCTCGATCAACACGCTCTCGCTTTTCGGCCTAGTGCTCGCCATCGGCCTCGTCGTCGATGACGCCATCGTCGTCGTGGAGGCCGTAGAGAAGCACATCGAAGACGGCATGAAGCCGCGCGAAGCGACCATCCGTGCGATGGAGGAGGTCTCCGGCCCGGTCATCGGCATCGCGCTCATTCTCTCGGCGGTCTTCATCCCGGTCGCGTTCACGGGTGGCATCACCGGCCGCCTCTATCAGCAGTTCGCGATCACCATCGCGGTGTCAGTGCTCATCTCCGCGTTCAATGCGTTGACCCTTTCGCCGGCTCTGGCGGCGCTGATCCTCAAAGAGAAGCACACCAAGAAGGGCGTTCTCGCGAAGTTCTTCGGCGGATTCAATCGCGGCTTCGACAAGACGACGACCAGCTACGTCGGCATCAACCGCTTCCTCATACGCAAGGCGATTCTTCCGCTCGGCCTGCTCGCGGGCGTCGCCGCGCTTTCGCTGCTCGTGGGTCACCGCCTGCCAACGGGCTTCGTGCCCGTCGAGGATCAAGGCTACGCCATCGTGAACGTCCAGCTACCCGACGCCGCATCGCTTCAGCGGACGAACGAAGTCATGAAGAAAGTCGGCGCCGCCATGGAGAGCACGCAAGGCGTCCAGACCTACAATACGACGGCCGGTTTCAGCTTGTTCACGCGCACGGCTGCTCCCTACACCGGCACCGGCTTCGTGCAGCTCAAGCGCTGGGACGAGCGGCCGGGGATCACCGCGGAAGACGTCATCTCCGAGCTGAATGAGAAGATGCAGGGCATCCCGGAGGCACGCGTCGTCATCGTCGGCCCGCCGGCGATTCCCGGCATCGGTATCGCCGGTGGCTTCAGCATCTTTCTGCAAGATCGCAGCGGTGGCAGCGTCGAGTTTCTCACGCAGAACGCCCAGAAGTTCATCGCCGAGTGCGGCAAGCGTCCCGAGCTCTCCGGCGTTCGCGCCATCATGTCTCCGGCCGTGCCGCAGATCTACGCGCAGGTCGATCGCGAGAAGGCGCTCAAACAGGGCGTGCCGATCGCCGACGTCTACGGCGCTCTGCAAACGTTTCTCGGCGGCAGCTACGTGAACGACTTCACCCGCTTTGGCAGACAGTGGCGCGTCTTCATGCAGGCCGAGCCGGAGTATCGCCAGTCCGTCGACCGCTTGCGTGACTTCTACGTGCGCAACAGCCAAGGCGACATGGTGCCCCTGTCGACGCTCGTCACGACCAAAGACGTCGCCGGCCCCGAGTACACCGTGCGTTTCAACCTCTACCGCGCGGTCGAGATCCAGGGGAACGCGGCGAAGGGCTATAGCTCTGGCCAAGCGCTCGCGGCGCTCGAAGAGGTCGCGGCGCAGAGCATGCCGCAAGAGATCGGGCTCGCCTACAACGCGCTGTCGTACCAGGAGAAACAAGCCCAAGGCGGCACTGGCAAGATCTTGCTCTTGTCGATCGTCTTCGTGTTCCTGATCCTCGCGGCGCTCTACGAGAGCTGGTCGCTGCCGTTCAGTGTCCTCTTGTCGACGCCATTCGCCATCCTCGGCGCTTATTTGGGCGTCATGCTGCGCGGCTTCGACAACAACGTCTACGTGCAGATCGGTCTCATCGTGCTCGTCGGCCTCGCCGCCAAGAACGCCATCCTCATCGTCGAGTTCGCCAAAGCGGAGCTCGAGCGCGGGAAACCCCTCATGGAAGCGGCGCTCGAAGGGGCGAAGCTGAGACTGCGGCCCATCCTCATGACCTCGTTGGCCTTCATCTTCGGCTGTATTCCGCTGTGGGTTGCAGACGGCGCCGGCGCGGCCGCGCGCAAAGTCATGGGGACCGCGGTGATCACCGGCATGCTCGTAGCCACCATTCTCGGCATCTTCGTGGTGCCGACGCTGTTCGTGGTCATCGAGAAGCTCGCCAACAAGGACCTCCGCGGTAAGTCGATGTAGGCGCTACAGCACGACTCACCTTGTGTCGTTATTGAGGCTGATGGACCAGCGGTTCCATATGCGCCTCGAGCGCAATGACACGCACGATTGCTACATCCTCTATCCTTGCGGTCACATCGAAACTCACGCTGACATCCAAAGCTTCATCGACGAGTACGTGCGCCTGTTCGAGCCTCTCGGGCGCAAGGTCGACATCATCATCGTCCTCGACATGTTTTCGGTCGCGACGGCTGCAGCCGAGGCTTGGAGCCTCGCGCGCAAAGCGATGGTGGAGCGCTTCACCAACATCAGTGTGCGCGTGAGCTCGGGTGGCAATCTTGCCTTCTTCTTGAAGAAGAACGCTGCCACCAACAGCAAGTACGTCGACTACGAAGAAGACATCGTTTCGGCGATCGAGATGCTGCAGCAGAAACGACGCGAGCAGCGTGTCACGGCTTCCACCAAGAAGGCCCAGAGCGCTTGAGCTGCCGGACCGCGTAGAAACAGAAACACCCGCCGGGGGCCGTAAAGCCCGCCGGCGGGTGCCTCAATCGTACGCTATTGGCTATTGGAGCCGTGCAAGCGTCGCCGAGCGAGCGGGCACCGAGATCGTGACGCCATTGCCATCACCACTCACGGTACCACGGGCGCCGATGCGCTTACCGTTCTCGAAGCCGTAGAGAGTCGCCGAGGTGGCGCCCGATAGATTCACGCGCACCGTATGCGCCGCGGTGTCTTTGTTCACGAGCACCACCTGCATGGCGCCGTTCGTCGCTTCGATGGCGTAGCCCGCCACCATGTCGACGTTGGTCGTCACCGCGCGCACGCTGGTACCGATGACCCGCGAGCCCGCCCCGTCGTAATTCAAGAAGAGCTTGAAGGCATCTTCCACGAGCGTACCGGCTTCGGGCGCGACCCAGCGGGTCGCAAGGTCGACACCTTCGCGGGCGAAGATCGCGAGCGCCTCGGCCTGCGCGAGCGCCGCGGTGATGCCAGTGTCGTTACCGAAGTGGTACTCCGTGATAGCGAGCTTGGTGCCGGGGCAGTAGCTCGCGATCCACTCCTTCATGCGCGGGATCAAGCGGACCGGCTGCGCAATCCACGACTCGTCGCTGTAGTTGGCGTCATACAGCGCCTTGGTGCTGCGCAGACGCAACGCTTGGGTCGCCGCCGACTCGTCGCTCGAGAGCGAGACGTTCGGCTGCTGCGGGTAGAAGTGGACGTCGAGGTAGTCGACCACGCGCACGCCGCTGCGCGCCTGCTCGGAGCACACCTGCTGCAGGTACCAAGCGAGCATCGGGAGATCGCTATGATTCTTGCGGTCCTGCGACGCGCCGCAACCACCGGCGGAGTCGACGTAGCCGCACCAGCCCCACTCGGCCGGGCCGAAGGTCTTGGCCTGCGGATCGGCTGCCTTCACCGCTTTGCCGTAAGTCACCGTCTTCTGCCAGAGCTCGTCGTAGGTGAGTCCGTTCGGGTGGACATCGCGGTGCGCTTGGTTCCACAACGTCGGCTCGTTATCGAGCGAGTAGTAGCGGACGCCACCGTTCGCGGCGGTGCCGACACGGCTCTGCAAGTGCTGGATCCAGCGGGTCACGAAATTCGTGTCGATGGTCTTCGAGGTGTCGCTCGGCGTGCCGGCGATCTTCGAGCCATCGGGGCGAACGCCGTTGCCGGCGTCGCCTTCGCACCACGACGGGTTGCCCATGGCGGTGCACTCCGTCTGCTGTTGCGCACCGTACTTCGCCACCGAGAAGCCCCAACGCTTGGTGCGGTCGGTCGGCGTGTAGCCCATGAGCGGCACGGTGATCATCGCCTGCGAGCCCGCGGCGCGCGCTTCGTCGACGAAGACGTCGGCGCTGCTGCCGTGTGGAAGAGCGCCGGGGTTGGCGTTCGACTCGGGGATGTTGAGGAAGAACCAATCGGCGCCGCGGTTCGCAGTGTCGATCTCCCAGTTGTAGCGGCTGGTAGCGTTGCCGCCGAAGCGGCGGACCGGATACTTCATGGCCTGCATCGCGGCGTTGCTGCCGAAGTTGACGCCGTAGATCTCGGGGTTCACGGCCTTGCGGTCGGCGGCGCGATCGACGCTCACCGTGACGTCCGACGACGAGGTCGGCGGAGTCGGTGGGGGAGTCGTGCCGGCCTGGGTGACCACGAAGTCGTCGATGTAGACGCGCGGCTGATCACGGCCGCTCATGTCTTGGAGCACGATACCGTCGAAGCTCGCGACGCTGCCGAAGGCGCTCATCGGGATGTTCACGCGCACCCAGGTGTTCGCCTTGATCTGCGCGTAGCTCGACACCTTGACGCGGGCCACGACCGCCGTTCCGTTATAGAGGACGACGTCGACGAGCTGGCCGTTGCCGGTGCCACCGTGGATGTAGAGCTCGATGCCGGTGTACTGGCTACGCGTCATCGGGGCGCGATGGAAGAACAAGCCGTTCCACCAGTCGGGCTCGAAGGAGATCGAGCGCCCGGAGCGCACCGGGCTGGTGGCGGTGAGCGAGTGCGTGCCCCAGCTCCAATCCTCGAAGCCGTTACGCAACGAGTCGTCGTAAACGACTAGGCCGCTGGCGAGGCCGTTGACCTCGATCGGTACGGGCTCGCCGATGCCGTCTTCAGCGGCGCCGAGCTCCTCGGTGGTGAGGTCATCGCCGGCGTCGACGCTGCCGCCGCACGCGGAAGCGAGAACGAGGCTACACAAAGCCATTGCAACGAGGGGACGTCGCATGGGGGGACTCCTTGGGAACACCGCGCGGGGGCACGGTTTGGGGGGAAACCAAGTCTCCAAGAAGCCCACCGCGCACACGTCGGGGGACGCCGGCGGCGGGCTTTTGGAGGGCGTGTCTTTTCTATCGACGCGCTAACGCTGCAACGGCGTGCAGCAAAAGGGGGGCAGCGCGCCCTGGATGACCAAGCTACGCGAGGGGTGTCTCGGCGCTGTTTGTATCCGGAGGTTAGCCTGACAACGGATCAGTGCAACCAAAGTGTTTGTAAAAATAATGTATCTGCTGGGGAATTCTGCCGCACGCCGCTTGCGGGCGTGGCACCCACAGCAGCTCAGCCGCCGAAGCTCATGGAGAAGGCGATCATGAGCTTGGCGCCGAATGCGCTATAGCGGCCAATCGGCGAGCTCTGCGCGAGACCCGAGTTGGGGTCGGCGCGCGGATTGAAAATCGATCGCTCGATGTGCAGTGGCACCGCGTAGATTCCCGATGCGGTGAGCTCGAGCGCGGTCCTGTCGCTGGTGCGAATGCGCGCCCCGATATTGCCCTCGATGATCGTGAAGTCGAGGCTGACGGGAGTGAACGCTTCTTTGGGGGTGTTGCGTGGCGTGAAGTCGCCTCGCACCGCGATCGACAGCGTCTCGTTGACGAGGCGGACGATGCGCATGCCGAACATCCACTCGTCGCGCACCTCGCGCAGCGAGACTTGATCGCCTTCGATGAAGTCGCTCTCCGATTCGACGACGCGTGCGATCAGCACGCGCTGACGGCTGCGTCGTTGGAACTGCGTGAGCGGCGCGATCTGCCACTTGCCGAGCGTGAGCTTCGCCTCGACGTGCAGGTACCAGGCGAGCGGGAAAGGCATCTCGATCCGCCCGCGCGGATTGACCACGAGATTCGGTAGTGCGTCGCGCAGGGCAGCAGGCCCGGTCACGTTCACATGGCCCGCGAGTGTCGGCGTCTTGGCCATGAAGAAGCCGGCCGCGAGCTCGAGGTTGTCGAGCACTTGGATGTCGGCGGAGAGCTGACCCATGACCGACCACGCGGTCATCTTCAGCGACAAGTAGCCTTCTAGGGCCGGGTCCTCGAGAGCGAAGAGGTCAGCGCCGGGTGTCAGCTTCGAGTTGATGAAGGCGCCGAAGTCGTAAGCGTTCTCGAGCTTGACGTCGAAGTAGAGCGGACCACCGCCCAGCGAGAACGAGACGCGCGGTGTCGGTGACCAGACGAAGCCGCCGACCGCGCCGTAGGTGAGGATGTGACCGTCGGTACCCTGGTAGCGCTGCGGGCCGTCCTTCGGCCATTTGAAGCCACCGCCGCTGGGACTGTACGTGCCGGCGTAAAGACGGATGCCTTTCGACTCGAGTGCGTCGATGTCGAACAAGAAGGTGCTGCTGAAATCGGGCGTGAACGAGGTGAATGCGACCTGCGGATAGTCCGGCTCGGTGGCGGGGTTCTCGGGCGCCCGGTCGTAGCTCGCGTGGATGAAGTAACCGACGAACTCGCCCATCACGAGGGTTTGATGCGGCAGGCGGCCGAGCACCGCAGGCGCCCAGTACACGGTGGAGCCGTTGGCGTGTGTCGGCCCGGCGAAGACACCGCCGGTCGGAGACCCCATCACCAGAGATGCGAAGACGAGACTCAGCACCGTCGTCGAAACCTGGCGCGCGCGATGCCCAGCTCGACGAGCAGGAGCACGACGGCAAGATAGCTCGGTTGCGTGCTGGCGCAGCCCATCGTCGGATACGCTAGCACGGAGAACGAGGTGTGCGCCTCTGTCGCGTTGCCAGCGCGGTCGCGGCCGACGACTCGCAAGCGAATGGTCGAGACATCCGGCAAGCCGTAGAGCTCGATGGGCTCGTCGCGATTCTGGGTACGCCGGAGAATGACCTCGTCGACCACCGCCTCGCGACTGATCACCGAGACGGTGTAGTCGATGGTGTCCGCTACGGCGGTCTCATCTTCGACTTCGATGGCGATGCGGGTCGCGTCGGGTCGGATCATGCCGATCGGTGGGTTCACGAAACGCACCGTCGGCGGGATGTCGTCGATGGCGATGTCCATGACGCGCGCTTCGCCGTCGACGTTGCCGGCGAGATCGACGGCGGCGACCCTGACGCGGGCGCGCTTGTCGCTGCCGTTTCCGCGTGCCGGCACGCGCACGTTGATGAGACCGCCGGCGTAGAGCTGCGGTTGCACGACACCGTCGACCTCGACCCGGTGGCGCAACATTTCGACCGGCGTGGTGTCGTCGCTCGACTTCATGTCGAAGCTCAGATCGCGGGCGCAGGGGCACTGCGGCTCTTTGGCGAAGCCGGTCTTCGGCGGCACGTCGTCGGTCTGATAGACGCCGGTCACCTCGATCTCCGCGGTGGCGCCATTTTGCGTCGTCGAGAGCGAGTCGATGCTGAGCCCGACCAACGTGGCGCTGAACAGGTTGCTCACCAGCGGCAGCTCGGCGAGCGACGACGTGAACAGCGGCGCGACCTCGTTGCGCACGAAGCGGTCGATGCTCTCCTCGGAGAAGCCGAGCGCCGATTGGCCCAAGGTGACGTCGACGGCGCCCATGCGGAAGTCGCGGGGCGTGACCGCCACTTGCCGCGCGATAGGCAAGATCGCGATGTCCGCTCCAATCGACAGCGACGTCTGGAAGTCGGCGCGGTAGTCGCCGTCGCCGGGAACGTCGATGCGCACGGAGCCGCGAACATCCGTGAGCTCGAGCGTCGCCGAGCCGACCTCACTGGGCGAGAGGGTGAAACGCGGCGCCTTCTTCACCTCGAGCTTCACCTCGGTGCGCGCGCCCGGAAGTACCGAATCGAGGACATTGGTGATGCCTGGTGCGACGCTCGACAGGTCGAGACATGCCCAGCCAGCCTGCCACGCGGCGCTGACGATGTTCTGTCCCAGGCGTCCCGAGACCGCGATGCTCGTGCCCGCGGGTAAGCGGATGCCTTCGTCGGGCTCGATCTTGTCGTCCGCTACAGCGACACCTCGCGCGCAGTCGGCGATGCGGTCGGGGCTCGCCGCCGCCGCGAAGCTCACTATGATGCCGGTGTCGTCGATGGCGATCCATTCGGGCTGAGCGCGAAACGAGACGTCACGCACCTCGAGGTTCGACGAGAGTAGCTCGGTGGTGACCGCCGCGAGCTGCGTCTGGATGAGCCCGGGCAGGAACGCCGCGAGCTCCTGGGTCGCGTAGTCGAGGAGGCCGCCGCGCAGCCAGTCTTCGAGCCACTCGACGACGTAAGTGTAGGCACCGCAGTCGTCGAGGTTGGCTTCGATGTCGTTGTTGTCGATGGTGATGGCGAACTCGCTCAGCGTGATGTTCGGCACGCACTCGGTGACCGAGATGGCGGCGCGCGCGTGTACGGCCACTCCACGGGCAGTGACGCCGGCGCTGCAGTTGGCGTTCGGCAGGAGGCAGACCTCCATCGCCAGGTCGGCGTTTGCTTCGATGTCGCCCGCGACGTCGATGACCACGTCGCCACCGTCGAGGTCGACCTGGATCTGCGACAGCGCCAGGTGGATGTTGCCGCGCTCGGTGGTAACGGTCGTCGAGTCGAACCAACCGCCACAGCTGAAGACCTCGGTGGTGGTGCGCGGGAGCTCGACGTTCTCGGGTACCAGCGCGCCGACCGGCTTCAAGATCGAGTCGATGCTGTCCTGGGTGATGCGAGCCACGACGGCTTGGCGCACGAGGTCACGCGCGCACTCCGCCGCTGCAGGACGTACGTGCCCCAGGAGGGCAACGATGAGGGCGGCGAACCTTAGCCTCATGGCCCCGGATTTATCGGCCCACTAAGAGGTGCGTTGCCCGATCCCTGCACGCATGTTTAGACGCACTGCGTAAGCCGGCCGCCGCGCGACGAAAACCAGCGTATTTTGCGTCTTTTTGCCCGTTTACGGGGGGTCGCCTTGACCGTTTTTTTGGGGCCTGATAGCCGCCTACCTGGATGACTTCGCCAAAAATCATCAAGCGTTACGCCAATCGCAAGCTCTACGACACCGAGCGCAGCAGCTACGTGACGCTCGAGGACATCGCCGTGATGATCAAGGCTGGCGAAGAGGTCCAGGTCGTCGACAACAAGTCAGGGGAAGACCTGACGAGTGTCACGCTGGCGCAGATCATCTTCGAGGCCGAGAAGAAAAAGAGCGCCATGCCGCTCTCCCTGTTGCGCACGCTCATCCGCGACGGCGGCGACGTCATCGGCGAGTTCGCCCGCGAGCAGGTCGAGAAGGTCCAGTCGCAAACGCAGGTGATCCGCGACCGGGCCGAGAAGCTGCGCACCGAGCTCGAAGATCGCGTCGACCGCGTTCGTAACGTCGTCACCCGCAAGGGCGAGCACGAAACCAACGGCGCCCAGCCCGGCGGTCCCAAGCTCATCGCCGATCTCGTTGCCTCGTCGCAGCGCGCGATCGACGCCACCCAGAAGACCTTCGACGACTTGCAAAAAGGCCTCGAGGACAAGTTCAAGGGTAGCTCCTTGAACATGACGCGCTTCACCTCGGTCGGTCGTGAGATGGACGAGATCCGCAAGCGCTTGGCGGAGCTCGAGAGCCGTCTCGAGAAGCTACCGAATCCTTGATCCGCGTGTTGGCGCTCGATCTCGGTGAGGTGCGCGTCGGCGTCGCCTTGTCGGATCCACTCGGCATGACCGCCCAGCCGCTCGAGGTGGTGGAGCGTCACCGTCTGCTAAAACGGTTGCCCGAGCTCATCGCCGAATACGAAGTCCAGCGCATCGTGGTCGGTCTGCCGCTGCGACTCGATGGCTCGAAAGGGCAAGCCGCTCAAGCGGTCAAAGCCGCCGCCAAGGACATCGAAGCGGCGGTGAAGCTCCCTGTCGAGCTCTGGGACGAGCGTCTCACCACCGCGCAGGCGCAGCGCATGTTGATTGGTGCGGACGTTAGTCGCAAAGGTCGCAAGAGCGCCGTCGATAAAATAGCGGCCGCGCTCATCTTGCAGTCATACTTGGACGCGAAAAGCCGATGAAAAAGATCGCAATCTTCCTCTTGGTCGTTCTCCTCTTGGCCGGCGGTGTGGCCGCTTTTGCGTACCGACAGGTCGCCGCGTACGTGAATGCACCGGTGGGCGTACCTCTCGAAACCTTCGAGGTGAAGCGCGGCGCATCGCTGGGCTCGGTGCTCGAAGAGCTACGGTTCGCGGGCGTCATCTCGAAGCCGAAGTGGGTTTACTATTGGGCGCGTGCCAACAAGCTGCCGCCGCTGAAGGCCGGCCCGTACGGCATCGAGGCCAAACAATCGCCGCTCGAGATTCTCGCGATGTTCGCAGAGGGGCGGGTGAAGACCGAGGCCTTCACCATCATTCCGGGGCTCAACCGCTGGCAGACACGTGACGTGCTCGCGGCCGCCAATTGGATCGCCAAAGCGGACTTCGACCGGCTCTGCGACGACCAGCAATTCTTGGCGCGTTTCGGCGTGCCCGGCCCGAACTGCGACGGCTATCTCTATCCCGAGACCTATACGTTCGCGCGCGGCGTCACGGCCGAATACGTGATGCAGACGATCTTCGAGAGCTGGAAGAAGAACTTCACCGAGGCCACCAAAGCCGGCCGTGGCCCACGCAACTTCAGCCCGCGCGAGCTCATGACACTCGCATCGATCGTCGAGAAGGAAACCGGTGTCTCCGGCGACCGCGGTCACGTCGCCTGCGTCTTCTATAACAGACTCGCCGCAAAGCCGCCGTGGCCGCTCGCGACCGATCCGACCGTCATCTACGCGGCAACGCTCCTCGACCCCAAGTTCGACGGCAACATCAAGAGCTGGCACCTCCACGAGATGGAGTCGCCCTACAACACCTACCGCGTTCGCGGACTACCGCCGGGCCCGATCTCGAGCCCGGGCCGCGCCGCCATGGACGCGGTGGTCTCGCCGTTGCAGTGCAACGACTTCTTCTTCGTCTCGATGAACAACGGGCAGACGGTGTTCTGTCCGACGTACGAATGCCACGAAGCCGCGGTGCAGAAGTGGCAGGTGAATTACTTCAGGAAGGGCAAGGCGAAGGGGAAGTGAGATGCGGGCGGTGCAATCCGCCCGCACTCGTGTTCATCGAGCTACGGAAAATGGGTAACTGTCACTAGTTTGTCCCATGACCCCCCATCTCGCTGTGTGCCACAGCGGTGATCGGGTGTCACCGGCTTCAGCAGAAGCGACGGACGACTCCCGCCAGCGGCAACGTTACGATGAACGTCGCCCCCTGTCCGAACGTCGACTCGACGCGCAGATCGCCGCCGTGAGCCAAGACGATGTCACGGCTGATCGATAGCCCGAGGCCGGTGCCGACCGTCGCTTCCTTGGTCGTGAAGAACGTGTCGAAGATCCGCGGCAGATGCTCCTCTCGAATGCCGGGTCCACTGTCGGTCACTGTCGCAACGACTTGGTTCTCGTGGAGTTGCGTGCGCACCGTGATGACATGATTCTTGTCGTCCGCTGGTGCAGACTCGGCGCACGCTTGCGCCGCGTTGACCAAGAGGTTCACGAACACCTGTGAAAGTCGTCCTGGGCTCCCGAGCACTTGCAAATCGGCTTCGAGCTCCGTTTTGACCACGGCTTGCTCGCGCAGCTGGGCAGCGGCGACGCGCAACGCCGAACGAACAGGCTCGTTGATGTCGAACCGCGATGCTTTGGCGTCGTGTCGGCCGAGTGTCTTCAAGTCCCGCGCGATGTCGCAAATGCTCTGAGCTCCGTCGGCGAGATCCTGCATCACTTGCGCGATGCTCGTGTGAAATTCCCCTCCACCGACCGCTGACCACGCCTCGCGAACGATACGCGCATCGGCGCCCGCATCGATGAGGCTCGTTACGCGTTCGAGCTCCACGAGTCGTTCTTGGAGAATCGATTGATTGACGAGGACGTAGGACGCTGGGCTGTTGATCTCGTGCGCCACGGCGGTCGCGAGCAGACCCACCGACGCAAGTCTTTCCGACGACGCCACCTGCCGAAAGAGTCGAGCGTTCTCGAGGGCGAGCAGGACCTGAGAGGCGAGGATGGTAGCACGCTGCATTTCACCCGGTCGAAAGGGCCGGTCAGCTGTGAAGCGAGTCATGCAGAGGACGCCGAGGAGCCGCTGCCCGACGAGCAATGGATAGACGATGCTCGACTTGGCCCGGTGAGCGTAGGTCAAGTGCGCAAAGCGAGGGTCGTCGGTGAGTGGGCCTGCTATCACCGAAGGCTGTGTCAGCGACGCGAGGTCGCGTCCACCTGCTGCGAGAAGGGACGCGTCATCGGCCTGCATGGCGCGCTTTGACAGCTCGACAATGAGCTCGGGAAGGCGGTGTGGCTCGTGCCCGTCAAGGATGCTCCTGCTCGCCTCGTAGAGCCCGGTCGTCCAACGCAAACGCCGGTGCTCCAACGCTCGCGACACGATGGCGAGCAGGTCGGCTGTGTTGAACGGCTTCTGAACGAAGTCGAACGCTCCGTGGCGCACACACTCGACTGCATACTCGAGCTCGGCGTAACCGGTGGCGACGACGACCTCGGTGTCTGGCGCCATCTCCTTTGCGGAGCGCAGAACCGAAAGACCGTCGGCGCGCGGCATGCGGACGTCGGAGATGATGAGATCGAACTCGGTACGGCGAACGTGATCGATCGCTTCGACCCCGTCGCAGGCTGGGACGACGTCATAGCCGTGGTTCGTGAGCTCCCACGACAAGAGCTCACGGATGCCCGCTTCGTCGTCGACGACCAAGATCGAGGCGCTCATACTGTCTCCTTGGGCAAGAACACACGGAACCTCGACCCTTCACCGGGCGCGCTGATGACTTCGATCGTGCCGCCATGTTGCTGCGTGATCTCATGCACGAGGCTGAGTCCCAGCCCTGTGCCCTTGCCGACCGGTTTGGTCGTGAAGAACGGCTCGAAGATGCGGGCACGAATCTCGGGAGGCATGCCTGGTCCGGAATCACGTACTTCCATGATCATCCCTTGCTCGGAGCGCTCGGTGCGCAGCACGATCTCGCCGCCTTGCTCGAGCGCATCGAGGGCGTTGTTGCCGAGATTGACGAGCAGCTGCTCGAGCTTGGGAGCGTTGGCGCGAATGGTGGGAACGTCGAGGTCGAGATCGAGGCGTGCGCGCGTGCCTTGGACCTTGGCTCGGATCTCGAGGAGCCGCCATGCAGCGCGAACGACCGTGTTGGGGTCGACGTTGCCGCGCGCCTCTTGAGGCGATCTCCTCGAGAAGGTGAGGAGCTCTTGCACCAAGCCTCGACAACGCTTGGCTTCTCGGACGATCGAGGCGATCGGCATACGCAGCCACGCCGCTTGCGCGTCATTGGCAAGCCGCCGCTCGACGCCTTCGGCGAAGCCCAAGATCACGGTGAGCGGATTGTTGACCTCGTGCGCGACGCCCGCTGCGAGCTGACCCACCGCTTCCATTTTTTGCGCCTGACGCAGCTGGTCTTCGAGACGCACCTTCTCGCTGACGTCGATGTTCGTAGAGAGAACGGCCGAGCGTCCATCAACGGTGAAGGAGTGCTCGGTCACCTCGAGGGTCATCGAGGTCCCGTCTTTCTTGCGGTGTCTTCGAAGCCCAGGTCGATCGCGTTTGCCATCGAGTGGCACCGGAGCGTCTGCACCGGCGTACTCCAGATCGGGCAAGCGAAGGCCCAACAGCTCCTCTTCGGGATAACCGTAGGCATCAGTCGCGGCATGGTTGACCGCGAGGATCCGCAAGCTCGACGCGTCGTACAGCATCTTCGGCAGCGGACTTTGTTCGAAGAGCAAGCGATAGCGGATTTCAGAAGCGCGCTCGGCCCGTTTCTGAGCAAGCACGGCTCCGATGCGTGCACCGAATGCCTCGAGTGTAGAGAGGTGCTCCGAGTCGATCGGACGTGGCTTCTTGGAGCGTACCTCGAACACGCCGGTCAAATTCTCGCTCACGACCACGGGGAAGGCGCAGCTGGTCGCTAGGTCCGAACGCGAAGCGGCACCGTCCAACGATGACTCGGCTCGGCGCGAACGCAAGACGCGCCCGACGAACACGACATCGCAAGCGAAGGTGGTTTCGTCTGGCGCTGTAGGATCGACGAGGGGGTATTCGGCCGTTCGACGAAGCGCTTGGTCTTTGTCGTCCGGAAGCCAAAATGCGCTGCTGTCCCAGCCCATCTCCGAGCACAGCGATGCGAGAACGTGTGGAATAGCGTCCTCGAACGAGGCGCTTTGCGCAATCAGTGTCGCCGCGGTTTGCGAGCGCAAGGCGCCGGCGTACTGCTTGACCTGTTCCAGCGCCCCGAGCAGCTGGCCCTGCTTTTTCTCGAGCTCCTGCGCGAGTGACGTGCTCGTGCTTTCGAAGGCGCTCTTCCAGAATGCCGCCTCGGGTCCCACGAAGTCCTGGTAGAGGAGGGTCTCGAATTCGCAGTGCGGGTCACCACGAGCGGCGCACCGGCTCTCGACAGTCAACAACTTCAGCCCAGTCATCGCCGAGGTCCATCCGGTCGAGTAGCCGACGAGATGCCAGCACGCTGGAAGCAACGCTTTTCCGAAAAGTCGGCGGTGACTTTCGGCCTCCGGGGATCCGTAACAGCGGACACGAACGTAGGCCTCTTTCGGATTGTGCTGGAACATCAGCTCGCCAATCTCGAAGCGGCCGAATCCGCTCGCGGCGAGCTGCGCGTACTGCGCCCTTACCATTGCCTCGAGACTGCCGAAGGAGCGTTCTTGGAGAAGCACGTGGGCATCGTGGAAGCCGCCGTGCTTGCCTGCTTGGGCGATGATGGCGCGCGCTAGCGACTCCCCGACGTGATGCACCAGTTGCTGGCGCAACATGTCGCTCGACATCAGGCTCGTGGCGAGGACACGAGAGGCACCGAGCATGGGACCTTCGTCTGTCCACACGATGGCTTCGGTAGGACTATCGCTTGGGGCGGCCGGCATCTGGTGGGTCAGTAAGAGATCTCGAAGCGACAGGCTTTGCCGTTCGTGCGGCGGCAATCCGTGTGAATGACGGTGGCGCCAGGAGCCCCGTGACGAATCGCAACCTCGTAGAACAAGCCTTCTTGGAGGGTGCAGTTGTACGGTGCGGTATAGTGGACGACGAGCCTACCCTGAGCGCGCTCGACCAGCTCGAACGCGCCAACCAGTGGGCTGCAGAAGTATTCGTGTGCGGCGTCGATCTGGGCAATTGCCTCTTCGACGTTTAGGCCTTTGGGAAAAGCCTGGTCCATCACGGCTGTGGCCATGCGCCTGCCGACGCGCAGCCAGGCGTAGGTGCCCAAGCGCGTCTCGAGGTAGTCACATAGCTCGAGGTAGAGCGACAGCGGATAGAACTCGCGATCTTCGAGCTTCTCGAGCTCTTCACGTCGCGGAAAATCTGCGAGCAAGGTGTCGCGATTGAGGACCGCCGCGACGACTGCTTTCGCGGTCGCGCCCCGGAGCATCGGTTCGCCTGCCATCGTGCCTCTGCCTGGCCCATCCCCTTCTTATTGATCGGCCGCTTCGGCAGAAACCTTTAGCAGTATGGGCGCCGCGTCGCTGGGCGCGTTCCCGGCCTAGCGCCGCCGTAACGAAGTGTAACGATTGCGCCGACCCCGGTGTCAGCATGCAGAGCCGCATGCAATATGCGGAAGCTCCAACCCGCCGCGCTCTATCCGATGGCCTCCCACAAGGAGCTCCCTGTGCATCGACTCTATTGGCTCGCGCTTGCTTGGCTCGCGCTCTTTTCCGTTCCGGCGTTCGCGGGAACCACGCGCATTCTTCCTCAAGATGCGCTCGTGCATTGCAGTCCGGCCACGCGTTGTTTTCAACCGACCGTCGATTGAGCGATCTACCCGCTCGAATACGCCGACGGCCGCAAGAGCCCGCTGCAGGACTACCAGTTCGGTGGCCCGAACGGCACGATGTACATGATGGTCAGCGACCTCAACGGGTTCGGCGCGGACGAATGCAACGTCACTGCGCCGCCCGATTCACCGACCGAGACGTTCAAGCCGTGCGCGGACAAGCGCCTCTACCTCGGCTTCGAGATTCCAAGGCTCAACGTCAGCGACAATTGGGGTGACGCCAAGGGCACACTCACGCTGCTGCTCGATACCAATCGCAGCGAGACGCTGCTCCCGCTCGTGGCGGCGCTCAAGCCGAGAAACGAAGACCGGCGCATCATCCTCACGTTCAACAGCGGAACGGGCGAGATCGTCGTGAGCCAGGAGCGCGGCGACGGCAATGGCGGCTGGGTGGCTCTCTCGTCGAGCAACCAACAGTTCAAGACCGTCGCGGTCATCAAGGCACCCGCTGGCCAGAGCCACGCTCACCTCGAAGTAAGCGTGCGGCTGGGCCCTGACTCGAGCTCGAGCGCGGAGCCACTCCTCACCGGGTCACGGGTGCTTGGGCTCGCGGCGATGATTCGACCCATGTCGGGCGCGTTTCCGATCCCCGGCGTCACCGTCAACTATCCCAACGTTCCGAACACCAATCCCAACGCAGCCCAAACCGCCGGCTGGGAGACGCTCGACTTTCGCGCGCCCACCCCACTCCCGCTCACGATGAGCATCTGGAATGTCGGACAGATGACCGACGTCGGCCCGTCCGATGGCGGGTCGGGTGAGATCGACACCATCGCGGCGGCCATCTACAAGCGGCAGGCAGTCTGCCTGACCGAGATCTGGATGGCGCACGAGCGCGTCGAGATCGTCGAGACGGTCAACGCGTTCCGTGCCGTTGAAGGTCTGCCGCCAATCTACTCGCTCACCGATGACGACGACGAGGTGCTCGAGGTCGGCGGCTACACCGGCCTCGTATTTCTGTCGTCGCTTCCGATCATCGACGGAGGCGTTCATCACTTCGACGAAGACAACTGCACCGGACTGGACTGCTGGCAGAGCAAAGGCGTCATTTGGGCTCGAGTGGGTCTCAAGCCAGATCCCACGCCCGCCGCAAGCACCGTCATTCCTCAGGCGAACGACTACGCGCAGTTCGTCGATCTCTTCTGCACCCACGTGAATGCTGGTGACGAGGACGACGGCAGCGAGGACACGACCGAGCGGCAGATTCAGTTCAAGGACATCGCGGCCTACGTGAATCAAGTGCGCAAAGGAGGCCCGCTCTCCGAAAGCGAGGCGGCGTACAGGGTGCAGGACAAGGATATCTTTCCCAAGGGGACCTGGCCCAGCAGCCTCGACCGCCCAGCGTTCCTCCTCGGCGACCTCAACACCACCGGGCCCAAGGGGAACGAGAACGACCTCGGCTACAAACTGTACCGGATGATGACGTCTGCCACGTACCTCGAGACCGACCAAGTCGATGCGTTCGCTAAAGCGAACAGCACCACCAGTGACGTGACCGATCTCGGGTGGAAGGTGTCGGGCCCCGACCCATCACTTGCCGGCACCTGGTTGACGGGCAATTGCAACCCCACCGTTCAAGCCGAGCTCGGGGGTATGAGTCGCCTCGACTACGTGTTGGTTTATCCGCCGCGCGCGAGCGCTGGGTTCCCGAGCTTCTTGCTGCAAAGCCACAGCTCTACGGTCGATGCTCACTACGACCCAGCGTCGGCGCTCGATCCCATGGGCCACCCGATGGAGCCGAAGTGTCTCTCCGACCACGCCGAGGTGCGGGTCGACGTGAACATCGTCCGCGCGAGCGACGTGCTCAAGTACAACGCGAAGAAGAAGCACGAGGTCACCTACGCGATCAAAACTGTGACCGACCTCGAGGACGACGACGGATGCTGCGCTGACTTCTTCACCACCCGGATCTTCATGGCGTCCGGCAGCACGGGTCAGGTCAACAGCTGGCCGACGGTGATTGAAGGCTCGACTGTGCACCCGAACTGGTTCGTCCACACTGGATCGCCGCAGTTGCCGCACTTGGCCGCGGGCTTTGCAGGCACAGTGAGAGCCACAGGCGCGGTCTGGGAAGACGACTCTGGCGGCAACGATCACTACGATTCGATCTGGGAGGGCGGCGACTCACACGACGTCGACGACAAGGACGCGCATTTCCGCTTCGATGCCGCGACCGGCGACGTCTTTACGGTACAGGGTGAGGTGCCCGTTTCCGATTGGGGAATCAACAAGGTTTGGCTGGGCTCGTTCCTCAACGGCTTCGAGGACGGAATGACCTACGAAACCACCGGCAACAACGGTGACGGCAACAACAACGCTCGCGTGCGCCACTACTTCCACGTGAAGGAGATCGAATGAACGCCTTGCTGCTCACGCTGATCGTGGCCGTCGGACCGCTCGAGCCCTATGACAATTTCAATCCGAGCGAACCGTCTCCACAGACTCCTCAGAAGATCATCGGGATCGATTGGAATCGTTGGGACACCCGCGCGAAGGGGGCCGGCACCAACCGAGTTCGCAGGCAGGCGGGCATGCGCCTACGGCTTCAGCAGACCTCGAGCGCAACCGACGGCAGCTACGGGCTGAGCTTCGTTGCGCCGAGCACCGTCACTGCAATCGAAGCGAAGGTGCGCATGCTCAAGGGACAGTTGAGGACCTGCAGCGGTCAGGCCGCCGAGGTGCGCGCGCAGCTTGGGGGCCGATTCTTCAATACTGGCACTGCGAACGCCGCCAGCGCGCTGAACGATGTGCAAGCCTGGGCGCGAGTCTCGCGCTCGTCGTCCGACGTCGCTCCGTTTGCGGTTCATCTCGAAGGAGTCGTGGAGCGCTGCGACGACGCGACCTGCACTGCACGGACCGTGCTCCATCGTGCCGACTTGGGTCTGCTCGAGGACGAGCACGAGGCCACCTTGAGCGTGAGCTGGGACCCGGCGAGCAAGACGTTCACCTTTGCCCACGCAGGAGGAACGAGCCGCACGTACTCGTTCCGTGGCGTCGGTGGCGCACCGGGTGCTCCACTCAAGAGCCTCGAGGTGGGACAATCCCTTCCCGCTTGCGCTGGCGCGAGCGCGTCGAGCAACGTCTACCTTCACGACGTGCGTGTGAACCCCGCCGCGGCCCCAAACATCTAGCGCCTATCACCTTTCGGAATGCGACCTTGGGCTGCCTGTCAGAGATCCATGGTTCCTGGCGCTCGCGAACGCGCTCGACCCTACTTCGCCAGCGACTTGACCGCCCACTCCAGCTCTTTGTCGGTGTCGCGCCACTCACCCGCGGGCATCTCGTAGCGCAGCTTTCCAGTCTCGTCGGTGACGAGTAGCGTCGGGAAGCCGCCCTTCAAGCCGGCGTCGTTCACGACCTTGCTGTACGAGGTCGACATCGCGGTGTCGGTGTAGACCGGGAAGTTGATTTTGAAGCGCTGCTGGAACGCCTCGTAGGTCTCGGTCTCGCGCTCGATGGCGGTGCGTACGCCGACGACGCGTACCTTGCTGGCGAGACCTTTGTCTTTCTGGATGCGATCCGCAAAAGCAGACACTTTGGGCAGCTCGGCTTGGCAATGTGGGCACCAGGTCGCGAAGAACATCATCACCGTGACCTTGCCGGGCTCACCCGCAGCGAGCTTCACCGGCTGCAGCTTGTTGTCATCGACGTCGATGGTGGGGATCTGCGCGCCGGCTTGTTTCAGACCCAAGAAGAGCTCGCGGTCTTCTTTGTCAGCTGCAGCAAGCTTGGCCGCGAAACCCTTCTCCGCCTTGCCGCACTTGTCGAGCGTCGCCTTGTTTTCGGGGAGAAGCGGGTGAGCGCGGCGTACCAACAACGCCTTGGCGCAGCCGGCCTCGTTCTTACCGGTGGCGACGAGGGACGCAGCGAGACGCATATGCACCATGGGATCTTGCTGGATGTCGAAGCGCCACGAAGCGCTGTCGAGCGCTTTGGCGGCGATCTCGTAGTCACCGCGGAAGTAAGCGACCGTGCCGTCGATGAGGGCGACGATGGGCGCGGCGTCCTGGTAACGCCCGAGCACCTTGGCGCAGCGTTCGGCAACCGAGAGCGCGGCCTTCTGCTCGGCGAGCCGGTAGCAGATCTCGGCCTGCATGCCGGGACCCACACGCTCCGCTAAAGCAACGTCGAGGATCTTGGCATCGATGGTGTCGTCGATGGTCTGCGTCTTCGTGACCGCCGCGAGGTAGTCATGGATCATCACCACATAGGCGCGCTGGGCCATCATGTCGGCGGTGAGGTTGTCGATGAGCGCCGCCAAAGCACGGGCGCGCTCGATGCCTTCGGGTTTTTGCAGCGCCGCGTTGAGATGTTTCTGATCATCGGCGATCGGTGCCGCCGCGATGATGAGACTGGTGTCGATGACCAGCTGCACCAGGCGTTTGGTCTCGAGGGCTGCCTTGTCGATGACGAATGCCTTGTACGCGGGCTTCGTCGCGCCGGTCGTGGCGTCGACGAGCTCTTGTTGGTTGCGCACCTCGAGAAGCTCGTTCGGCGGATCTTTCAAGATCGCGATGAGCCGTTCGGTCTCCTCGGGCGTCATCTGGACGTGCTCGTGTTTGGTGAGCGGTTGTGGCGAGATCAGCGTCGAGAACTTGCCCGCGGCGTCGTAGACGAGAGTCACGTTGATGGGATCGCAGGCGCAGGTGCCCTCGGTCGCCACCGGACCGACGAAGTCACGCAGGTAGCCCAGCCGCGTCCCCTGCGCGTCACTCACCTCGACGAAGACGTTGTTGCCGTAGTCGGCTTCGATGAGCGCGTCTTTGGCGATGCCGCGGCGTTCGAACTTCGCGGCGGTCGGGAAGGCCTTCTTCCAGTAGGTCTCCTTCGAGGACGGCGCGGCGCCGGCCTGGGGAGCTGGGTTGCCTTTGGAGCCGCAAGCGGCGGCGAGAAGCAGAAGGGTGACGACGGTTAGGCGCATGGCGCTGCGACATTTGCCAGATCGAGGCGGGTTTCTGCTAGCCTGGCTCGCTATGAAGCGGGTGGAGTTCACGAACCGTCGCGGCGAGAAGCTCGTCGGAATCCTCCATGGGGAGCCGAATGGCCGCGCCGTCGTGTCATGCCACGGCATGCTCTCGGGCAAAGACGGCGTGAAGCACACCCGCCTCGCCAAGGAGCTCGAACGGCACTCGCTACCTCTCTTGCGTTTCGATTTCGCCGGTCGCGGTGAATCGCAGGGGCATGTCTTCGACACGTCGTACTCCAACGCCGTCGAGGACCTCGACGCTGCCATCAATTGGCTGCAAACGCAGGGCGTCACCCGTGTCGGCCTGTTCGGCTCGAGCATGGGCGGGGCGGTTGCCTTGCTCGCGGCGGCGCGCGACGAGCGCGTGGTGACCATCGCAACGCTCGCGGCAATCGGTTACCCGTCCGCTATTGCGGATAGATATCCCGAGCAAGCGCGCGCTTTCGAGGAGCGAGGCTTCGTCGAGAGCCCCGCTGGACGCATCGGACGTGGCTTCATGGACGACGCCTTACAGCACGACGTGGTGAGCGCCGTGTCGATCGTGCGGGTTCCAATCCTCGTGATGCATGGCACCGAAGACGCCATCGTGCCGCAGACCGACGCGCTCGACATCGCGAGCGCCGCACAGAACGCGACCCTCGACTTGGTCGACGGCGGTGACCATCAGTTCCACGATCAGCAAATGCTCCGGCCGGCGATGCGCAGGATCGCGGACTTCCTGGCTGCTCATTTGTAGGTCTCTCGCACCGTTGCCTAAACGCGAGGGACACCCTTACATGAGCTAACGCATGCTTCGCTTTGCTCCGCAGTACCAAAAGGTCACCTGGGGGGGCCGCCGCCTCGAGACCCAGTTCGGCCGCTCGTTGCCCGAGGGGCCCATCGGCGAATCGTGGGAGCTCGTCGAGCTCGAATCCCACGAGAGCACGGTCATGAGCGGACCGTTCGCAGGCGCGACGCTGGGTTCGCTATGGCGTGATGGGCGGCTCGGTGGGAGCGCTCAAGGGCCCTTTCCCTTCCTCTTGAAGTGGCTCGACACCACGCAGTGGCTCTCGGTGCAGGTGCATCCAGACGAAGCCGGAGTGAAGCGCAGCGGCAAGGGCGACCCCAAGAGTGAAGCCTGGTACGTAGCCCACGCCGAGCCGCAAGCGCCCATGTTGCTCGGGCACTATCCCGGACTCGACGAGAAGACGCTGCGGCAGGCAGCTACGGGCGGAACTCTGGCCAAATGGCTCTACGAGCTGCATCCGCGGGTCGGCGACATGTTCATGGTGAAAGCGGGCACCTTGCACGCTTTGGGGCCGGGCTTGCTCATCCTCGAAGTGCAGCAACCCTCGAAGACCACGTATCGGGTCTATGACTGGGGCCGGATGGGGCTCGACGGCAAACCACGCGAGCTGCACGTCGACGATGCGGTGGCCGCGGTCGCCTTCGAGCGCTCCGGGACCGTGACCCCAACGCGCTCCGAGGTCATCGGGCCGCGCTTTGCGATGCGCGTGTCGACCAAGGAAACCTCTCTAAAATCGGGTCCCTTGCGTGTTTTTGCGGCTGCCGGCGCGGTGGTGTTGAAGCACGGCAAAGGCGAAGAGCAGCTCAATTTGGGCGACATCGCCGTCGCCGAGCCCTCCGATGGGACGGTAACGGTGCGTGGGAGCTGTGTCGTGCTGGGCGAGCAGTAGCTCAGCCGGAAGGACCAGGCCAACCGCCGGGCGTCGTGATGAACGGCGGAGTATCTACTTCTATTCGAAAGTCGAACGCGTCGTTGAGCAATCGAACCTGATAGCCAATCGCAGCGACGACGCGATCAACAACACGGCCGGGGAATGGATGCTCAGAAGCTACGGCCCGCGCTACCGGCACCACGTCTTTTGCGAGAGTCTCGATCTCTTGTTCGACGTAGCTGATGCGAAAATGCGCTTTGGCGGCAAATCGTTTCCACGCATCTCGGTCGATTCGCTCGTACTCTTGTTGGCCACCGATCGAAAGTGCCATTCCTCGTCGATAATGGTCGTACAACTGAACACAGAAGATATCGTATAGCGGAGCGAGCCTTGCACCTTCGCTTGCGTACAAGATTGAGAAATTTTTGGCGTGCCCGTCAGAGTTGCCGAGCAAGAACGTCAGTATGAACGCACGTAAGAGGTCTCTTCTGAAGATCGCCGGCTCGACGGCGAATTCGCCCAATGTGAAACACATCTCTGACGTGGGGCCATCGTGGTGGCTGTACTTGCGACGAGGCGGAAAGCCGAGCGCTTGGGCAAAGTCTTCCTGATGGACACGCGAGATCAGGCGCTTGTCTGCTCTTCGCGCGATGTTGCGATCATAGCGACCGACGGTCAGGTATTTCGTCGTGCCCACGGTGGAGACTTTTGCATCCACGGTTGCAAAGCCGAGCCGCCTCGCGATCCCAAGGCAGAAGGCTTCGTTATCGACATGATCGTCGAGTTTGGAATCACCGACCTTTATGATGTGCGTTGTTGGGACGCCTTGCTTGGCGCGAAATACGACGTCGCTGTCGTCGATGTAGACAGCGGTCTTTCTTTGCACACCGGCAAGTGAGACGTCGTTGAACGTTTCGGGGTTTGGAGCATGACCTCGAGCCAGAGCCGCTATTGCGGACGACACGTCTTCCTCGCTCTGACGAATGTAGTCGTCAGGTGCTAAGCCAGGATTCTTCGGTCGCGCGCTGCCTTGAGGAACTACCGACACCGCGCCCGCACACTCAGCTCCAGCATGGAAAAGCAAGTTGGCTAGGTCGTCGACGTCGATGCTATGGCGAGCTGCGAGTTCCTCAAGCGCGTGCCCTTCCGGAAGCAAGTTGGCGAAAAAAACGCGCGTTTTTGCCGCGGAGAAAATTTCGTCGTCCAGAGGAAGCTGGATCGAAAGCTGATGGGCTCCTTTCTGGGCCAAGTAGCTTGGCGAGTAGTGAAAGCGAAGCGACTCGCTATGATCGACCTCGAGGACGCCGACAGGTTCGGCGAACGAGTCCAAATAGACGTCGAGCTTCACGTTTGTTCGTCGGGTGGGAGTGCGACATCAATGCGGCCACCGAGCATGGCAGCAACGTGCAGTGCTTTGTCTAATGCGGCGGTCTGTTTTCCGGCTTCCAGGTCCACAATAAACCTAGGACCGACTCCCGCAATGCCCGCCAACTCAATCTGAGTTAAACGACGACTTCGTCTAAGGTGCCGAATCCAAAGGCCAAAATGTTTCGAGGTGCGTAGGATCATTCCCGTACGGGAAGATCTTATAGGAACCTGCGTGCAAAGCTACAAAAAAATCCCGAACGGGAAGATTTTTTGTCAAGCATTGACAATTTTAATTTTTCTTCCCGAACGGGAAGAAAGATCTAATTGCGCATAGCGAATGTGCGATTTCTTCCCGTACGGGAAGATGCCACTATCAATAGATTCGCCTGCTTGACAATTCGCGCGCCGATCCTCTAGTTACGCGGTCCCTTGCGACCGGGCGAATCTCTGACGGGTTCACCGTCTCAGTAACGCCTGTGAGGTTTGTGTCATGCGTGAAGGCATCCATCCCCCGAATTCGTACGCCAAGATCGCCTGTGCCTGCGGCACCGTGATCGAGACGCGCTCGACGCGCGGCAGCTACAAGATCGACATCTGCTCGAACTGCCACCCGTTCTACACGGGCAAGCAGAAGCTCGTGGACACGGAAGGCCGCGTCCAGCGCTTCAACCGCAAGTACGGCAAAGCCACCACCGCGTCGTAAGACTCGACGGTGTTCGACAAGCTCGAAGAAGTCGAAGCGCGCTTCGAAGAGGTGGGCCGCAAGCTTGCGGACCCCGCCATCGTCGGCAATGCGAATTCGCTGCGCGAGCTTTCCAAAGAGCATCGTGAGCTCGAGAAGCTGGTCGAGACCTATCGCGAGCTGCGGAAGGTCACGTCCGACATAGCGGGCAACAAAGAGATCGTGTCCACCGAGAAGGACAAAGATCTCGTCGCCATGGCGCTCGAGGAGATCGACGGCCTCGACGCGCGTAAGTCCGCTTTGGAAGACGAGCTGCGCAAGCTCCTCATTCCGAAGGACCCGAACGACGACAAGAACGTCATCATCGAGATCCGCTCGGGCACCGGTGGTGACGAAGCCGCTCTGTTCGCCGGCGAGCTCTTCCGCATGTACTCGCGTTTTGCCGAGCAGAAGGGCTTCAAGATCGAGCTGATGTCCGCTTCCGAGGGCACGGCCGGTGGCTTCAAAGAAGTCATCGCCATGATCGTCGGGCAGGGCGCCTACTCGTCGTTGAAGTTCGAGTCCGGCGTGCACCGCGTGCAGCGCGTGCCGCAGACCGAGACCCAGGGTCGCATCCACACGTCTGCCGCGACCGTCGCGGTGCTCCCCGAAGCCGAAGAGACCGACATCGAGGTCCTCGACAAAGATCTCAAGATCGACGTCTTCCGCTCGAGCGGAGCGGGTGGTCAGTCCGTCAACACCACCGACTCGGCGGTGCGCATCACCCACTTGCCGACCAACGTCGTCGTCGTCTGCCAAGACGAGCGCTCGCAGCTCAAGAACAAGGCCAAGGCGATGAAGATCTTGCGCTCACGTCTCTACGAGACGGCGCGTGAGGAAGCCGAAGCCAAGATGGCCGCCGACCGCAAGCAGATGGTGAAGAGCGGCGATCGTTCCGACAAGATCCGCACTTACAACTTCCCGCAGGACCGCCTCACCGATCACCGCATCGGGCTGACGGTGCACAATCTGCCGGGCATCATGCAGGGCAATCTCGACAACGTCGTCGCCGCTTTGCAGACCCACTTCCAGGCCGAAGCTCTGAAGGGCGAGTGATGTCCGCCACGCCCGAGGTCTGGACCATCGAGCGTATTCTCAAGGCGACCCAGGATTACTTCGCCGGCAGGGGCATCACCTCGGCGCGCCTCGACTCCGAGCTGCTGCTCGTGGACGTGCTCAAGATCAAGCGCATCCAGCTCTACACTTCGTACGACCGGCCGCTCACCGACGCCGAGCGTGATGCGTATCGGGCCATGGTGAGGCGTCGGGCCGCCTACGAGCCCGTGGCCTACATCCTGGGAGCCCGCGAGTTCTACGGGCGGCCATTCATGGTCAATCGCGACGTGTTGATCCCACGCCCCGAGACCGAGCACTTGATCGACGCGGTCCTGAAGTGGGTACGCGAGCGTGAAGTCGCTTCGCCGCGTATCGTCGATGTCGGTACCGGTAGCGGCGCGATTGCCGTGACACTCGCGAAGGAGCTCGCGGCTGCCTCGGTGACGGCGTGCGACGTGTCCGCCAAAGCGCTCAGCGTGGCGCGTCAGAATGCCGAGAGTCATGCCGCTTCGGTCGCCTTCTTCGAGAGCGATCTCCTCACCGGGACGCGTGGGCCATTCGATGTCGTCGTCGCCAACTTGCCGTACATCGGCGAGAACGAACGTGCGACGCTCGCACCCGATGTTCGCGATCACGAGCCGGCGCTGGCTCTGTTCTCCGGGTCGGATGGCTTGAACGCGATCCGCCGCTTGGTCGTCGAAGCCGTGGACGCTACCGCCAGCGGTGGCTTGCTCGCCCTCGAGATCGGAGCCGGCCAAGGCGCAGCGGTGCAAGAGCTCGTGCGCGCCGCGGGTTGGAACAACGTGCGCATCGAGTCCGATCTCGCCGGCCATTCGCGCGTCGTCCTGGGTGAGCGTATCTGACTCGCTGTCAGGACGTGCTGTCGGACTAGACCGTGGCAACGGATCGGCTCCCTACGCCCGATAACCGTGGCAAGACCGCCGCTCAGCTACCCGTGCGGTCATGAGAGTGAAAGCCCCATGGACGCCACGTTGACCAAGCTCCGAAGCCTGCTCGCGCACTACGACCACGAGTGCCCCGGCGGCGTGATTCCTTTCAGCGCTACCTCGCGTAAGTCCGCTGCGGCGCACAACGCATTCGATGCCGCGCTCCTGACTGCGAACGCCTTCTGTGCCGGGACACCGGCAGGCTTCGTGACGGGCGGAGCGACCGCGCTCGTCGGCGTCGGCAAGATTGTCGCCGGCGCTTTCCTGTTGCCGATCCCGAAGCAAGCGCAACACCGCTTCTATGCCTCGGGCGCGAAGCTCATCGTCGCCGGCGCGGCCGCGACCTTACCCGGCGTCGGGACTTACGTGAACGCCACCCTCGCCGCCAAAGACGCTGCTGACGCAGTCAACTACACGATTCCATCCGACCGCTAAGAAGGCCTCACGCACCTCGTGGGTCGACGAAGGCGGCGAGCTTCGCGGCGGCGACCGGTGCCGCCTGTTTGATGCGGTCGCGAATCGCGGTCACGCGTGGGTCGTCGCGATGGGCAGCCGCGCCGCTCATCGGATTCAAGCGCGTCGATTTCGCCCAGGCGCCAATGACCGGATGTGCGCCGCGTAATCGGTCACCCGCGAGGCCGGTGAGAAACGCCGAGAGGTAGTCCAGATCGCTATCCCAGTAATGAATGGGAGGGCACAGGCGGTTCTTCTCATCGTCCGCTTCGACGGACGCTTCGACGACCCCGAGCGTCGCGAACTGGCAACACGCGAACCCCCAAAAAATGGGCTGTAGCGTGATCTTGGTTGGCGCGAAGATCGGACGAAGAGCGCGCCGCGCAAGTCCCGACGAGGCACAATGGACGTGCACCGTGCGCCCGTTCGTGGGCACGCGGCCCTCCTCGAGGATGATCTCGTCGGGCTCGATGGCGCGGACGTGGCCGAGCCGCACGACGTCTTCGATGCGCCGAAGGAGCGCGAGCTCGGCTTCGCTGACGATTGCGCCGCGAAACATGGTCGGCTCGATGCGCGTATCGACCCGCATGCAAACACCAGCCGACTCGAGCCGCGCCATGAGGTCGTCGACCGAGGTCGCCTCGGCCATCGCCTCGAGCTGCAGAGCTGCGCCCAGATACATGTCGGGAAACAAATGGTGTGGCTGCTGATGTTTGCGGTTGAACCACCAGGCTTCGCGCGGTTTCACCCAACGGATCCGCGCTGGCGAAACTCCGCGCTCGAGTAGCCACACGCACGCATCCAGCGCCGTCTTGCCGGCGCCGATGATCACGAAACGCTCGGGGCTATCGTCGACGTTCACCAGCTCGCCCGCGGGGATGCAACGGACCCCGTCCGCTACGGCGAACGGAGGCGCATGCGTCGCCGGCACCGAACCCTCGAGGTAGGTGGTATCGACGACCTTGCGGGCGACCCGCACCGGCACCGGCGCGTTGCCGAGCAACGATTCGATATGCTCGGTGCCCGCGTAGTTGCTGCAGGGGAAGTAGCGAACGCGGCCGCTGGGCAGGAAATGACGGACCATGACCTGCTCGTAGTAGGCGCGGAGCTCGTCGGCGCCGGCGAGCTCGTAGTAACCCGCGTTCGAGCCGGAGAGGTCGACGCTGTCGTTGCCGAGCGGCACCGAGCTCACGCCATAAAACGTCGACGGCTGATGCAGTCGCACGTAAGGGTAGGCGTCGCGCCAATGTCCTCCGGGTGCATCGCGACGGTCGACGATGGTCACTGTTGCCTGCGAATGGGTCAGGAGGGCGTCGGTGAAGGCCATGCCTGCCGCGCCGGCACCCACGATTAAATAATCGGTATCGAGCACCGTCGAACCATAGCCCATCTTGCCGCCAGTCCCGAGTCGCAGTAGGCCAACCGCCCATGATGCTTGGAATCATCACCTCGATCACGATGCTGGCGCCGGCCGACAAGCTCGTCGATGTCGCGACCCTCGACTCGCGTTGGAAGCTCGACGTCAAGTACGCTACGACGGACAACTTCGTCGGCAAGGTGATGTACACGAGCGCCCGCTGCTTCTTACGCGAGAAGCCGGCCAACATGCTCATCGAAGCCCAGAAGTGGCTCGACAAGAACGCCAAGGGCTACGTGTTCATGCTCAAGGACTGCTACCGCCCGGTGCGCGTGCAGCACATCATGTGGGACGCGGTGAAGGGGACGCCCAAGTCGGGTTACGTCGCCGACCCCAACAGCAAATACGGTTCCGTTCACAACTACGGCTGCGCCGTCGATCTCACGCTCATGGATCCCAAGGGCAAAGAGGTCGACATGGGCACCGCGTACGACTTCCTGGGCAAGCTCGCCGAGCCGCGCCACGAAGAAGAGTTCGTGACCGAGGGCAAGCTCAAGCGCGAGCACGTCAGCAATCGTCACATCTTGCGCGACGCCATGGTTGCCGGGGGGTGGAAGACCATCCCCAACGAATGGTGGCACTTCAACATGCTGACCGGTGAGGAGCTACGCGCCAGCTACCAGCCGCTCGACGTGCCGTTCGAAGACCTCGACAAGGTGACCAAGCCTTAGGGCGCGCGCAGCGCGGCACCACGTCGCTTCATGGCGAACGCGGTGCCGAAATAGGCGAGCGGATAGCCGAAGACGATCGACGCGAGCATCATGACGCCGATGCCGAGCCCGAAGGGAGCGAGCATCTCGCTGAGCATGTGGAGCCATTGCCCGGCACCATAGCGGCTGACGATGTCCCAGCTGGGAACAGGCTCGCCGAGCAAGGTGAGCCCGACCCACAGCTCGGTGAAGAAGATGAACGGCCCGGTGAGTGGGTTCATGATCGCGCTGCCGAGGTACGCCGCCACGACGTTGCCGCGGAGCAGTGCCGCCGAGCCGATCCCCAAGGCCAGGCCCACGAAAGGCACGGGCAACATCGAGAGCGCGAGGCCGAGCGTGAACCCGAGCGCGATCTGATGAGGTGAGCTGGTCTCATGCAGCACACGGCGCGCTCGGTCGAGTAGACCCCGCCAGAAATTTCGGACCGGCATCGGTTGTTACCGGTGAAGCTCTTGGGCGATCCTGTCAAGGCGAGCTTGACACCGTGGATCGCGAGCCATAACACCGGCCCGCCATGATCAAGACCGTTGGACTCACCAAGACTTACGGTGACTTGGACGCCATTCGCGACGTCAGCTTCGAAGTCGAGAAGGGCAAGATCGTCGGCTTTTTGGGGCCGAACGGCGCCGGCAAGTCGACGACCATGAAGATCCTGACCGGCTTCTTGCCCGCGACGCGCGGCAGAGCCACGGTCGCCGGGTTCGACGTGGTCGATCAGCCGATGGAAGTGAAACGGCGCGTTGGCTATCTGCCCGAGACGCCGCCGGTCTATCCCGATCTCACGGTGCACGAGTACCTGCGCTTCGTCGGCAAGCTCAAAGGTCTGCGCGGCGACAAGCTCCAGAGCGACATCGAGCGCGTCGTGAACAAGTTGGCGCTCGCCGAAGTGGTCGACCGGCTCATTCGCAACGTCTCGAAGGGTTACCAGCAGCGGACCGGCTTCGCACAAGCGCTGCTCGGCAATCCCGAGGTGCTGATTCTCGACGAGCCGACAGTCGGCATGGACCCCCGGCAAATCGGCGAGGTGCGCGGCATCATCAAGGAGCTCGCCGGGGATCACACGGTGCTGCTCTCGACGCACATCCTCTCCGAGGTCGTGGCCACCTGCGAGAGGGTGGTCATCATCAACAAGGGAATGATTATCGCCGACGATTCGCTGGACGCTTTAGCGAACAAACACGGCGGCGGCCGCGATCAGCTCGAGAAGATCTTCCTCAACCTCACCGAGGCCTGACATGCGCAACACTCTCGCCATCGCCGGCAAAGAGATTCGCGTCTACTTCACGACCGCCACTAGCTACGTGGTGCTCGGCTCCTTTGCGCTGATCATCGCCTACTTCTTCCAGGCGCTGATCGGGGAGTTCCAGCGCAGCATCGCTCAATCGCTGCAGATGAACGCGAGCTGGATGCTCGAGCAGCTCAACCTCACCGACTACGTGATCTATCCCTTGATCATGAACATCGGCGTCATTCTCATCTTCTTCACGCCGATCATCACCATGCGTCTGTTGGCCGACGAGAAACGCTCCAAGACCCTCGAGCTCCTGATGACCGCGCCGGTGCGGCCAATCGAGATCGTGCTCGGGAAGTATCTCGGCGGCCTCGCGATGATGCTCGCCATGCTCGGCGTCACCTTGCTGTTCCCTTTGGTCGTCGAAGTCCTCGGTATGTCCCAGACCGGTAGCCCGCTCGACTGGCGCTCCGTGGGTGTCGGCTATTTCGGAGCGGCTCTCTTGGGAGCGGCGTTCGTCGCCATCGGTCTGTTCACGAGCTCGCTCACCGACAACCCGGTCATCGCGGCGCTGCTCGGATTTCTCGTGCTCTTGATGTTCTACATCATCGGTAGCGGTGCGGCGGGCAGCGAGGGGATCTGGAAGTCTCTCCTCGAGTTCTTGTCGCTGGCGTCGAACCTCACGGGCTTTGCGCGCGGCGTCCTGCGCACACCTTCTCTCGTTTATTACCTGTCGATTTCGATCTTCGCGCTGTTCCTCACGTATCGGGTCGTCGAAGCCCAGCGTTGGCGCTGACCGGAGCCTTTCATGTCCACCGCGGAAACAACCCAAGAATCCCTGGCGCCGCGCCGCCGTGACGTCCCCGGATCCGCCATCGCGGGCAGGCTCGCGGGGGCGGTCGGTCTGGTGCTGCTGCTCACTTGCCCTTTGACCTACCTGCTCGCCGGCGAGCTCACCGGCCTTTTCTGGATGAAGCTGGTGCTAGGCGTGGCGGCGACGGTGACCTACCTGCTCACCAACGGCGACTTCTTTGCGCGTCTGGGCGGTGCCCGTGGCTCCTCCACCTTGGCCATGACCTCGGTCTCGGTGGTCGCGGTCCTCGCCATCTTGGCGGCCCTGAACTACATGGTCGCCAAACATCCCAAAGAGATCGACCTCACGCGTGAGGGGGTCTTCACGCTCTCGGAACAGACCATCGGCGTGCTGCAGCGCTTGTCGCAGCCGGTGAAGGTCTACGCCTTCTTCACGTCGAGCGAGCGCGAATACGGGTCCGTCGACGACACTCTACGCCGCTATGCCAGACTCACGGACAAGCTCAGCTACGAGATGGTCAATGTCGCGAATCGGCCGGATTTGGTCGAGCGCTACAGCCTGCAGCAGAACGGTCCGCGGGTTCTGGTGCTCGCGGGCGAGAACGACGCGCGCGTGAAAGACATCAGCGAGGAATCGCTGACCAACGCCATCGTCAAAGTCACGCAGAGCGGCGCCAAGGCGATCTACTTTCTCACCGGCCATGGCGAGCGTGACCTCAAGGACGAGCGCGAGGCCAAAGGCTTGAAGCTGACCGCGGATGCCGTGCGTGGTGACGGCTTCGAGGTGAAGACCCTCGACTTCACGGCAGCAGCAGCTGCGGCTCCCGGGACCGCGATCGACATTGCTCCCGGCGCCAAGAAGCCCACGTTGTCCGTTCCGGCGGATGCCGCGGTGGTCGTCGTGGCTGGACCGCGCGTCAGTCTGCTCGAGCCCGAGGTCGCAGCGCTGTCGGCGTATCTCGATCGCGGCGGTCGCGTCGTGCTCCTCCTCGATCCCGACAGCGACGGCGGCCTCGCCGGCTTGCTCGCGCAATACAAGATCACCCTGCACAACGATCTGGTCGTCGACACGAGTCCGGTCAATCAATTGCTCGGCTACGGCGCTGCCGGCGCGATCTTGAAGCCCCTCGGTGAGCACCCAACCGTCGATGAGATGGCCGCGCCCGCGTTGATGTTCATGGGCCGATCGCTGGCTGTCTCGGAAGGCGGCGAGGCGGGCGTCACTGCGACGCCGCTACTCGGGACCGGTGACGCTGCCTGGGGCGAGACCAACTACAAGAGTGGTCGTGCCGAGCGCGATGACAAAGATACGGCGGGTCCGGTCACTATGGCCGCTATCGCGGTCAAGACGACGAATGTCGTGGATGCGAAGGCAACTCCGGAGGCGCGGCTGTTCGTCGCCGGCGACTCCGATTGGGTCGACAATCAGCTACGCGACGTCCAGGGCAACCCCGATCTCTTCCTGAACGTCCTGGCGTGGCTTGCCGAGGAAGAGAACAAGATCACCATCCGGCCGAAGACGCGGGCGGCGAGCCAGCTGCTGCTCACCGGCGAGCAGATGAACACGCTGGTGTTCGCGTCGATGGACGTGCTCCCGGTCCTGCTCATCGCCCTGGGCTCGGCCATCGTTCTGCTGCGTCGCCAACGCTAGAGGCTCACCGATGATGCGTCGACGTCTGCTGGGAATGTTCCTCCTGCTCGCTTGCGGAGCGCTCGCCGTCGCCGGGGTCTGGTGGATGGAGCGTCACGACGCCGCCGTCGAAGACGAGCGCATCGCGGCCGCCAAGCTCATCGCCTTTCGCGCGGCTTCGGTGCGCGACGTCGTGCTGGAGAACGAGCACGGCCGCTTCGTGATGAGCCGTGATGGCAGTGGTTGGAAGTTGACCGAGCCGATGGCGAGCTCGGCCGACGCCAGCGTCGTCGACGGCCTCGTGGCCGCCGTGGCGGACGTCTCGAGCACCCAAACCGTGGAGATCGACGGCAAACCCCCGGTCGCCAGCGAGGTCGGCTTGTTCGGCCTCGATCGGCCGCGTGTCGCGGTCACCTTGGCGGGCGACGACGGTACGAAGACGCTCGAGCTCGGTAAGCGCAACGGGTTCAACGGCGAGCTGTACGCCAGGGTTCGCGGCACGGACGCGGTCGTCATGGTGGGCGCCGGCATCGAGTTCCAGGTGACCAAGTCTCTCTTCGACTTGCGCGACAAGCGCTTGCTGGTCTTCGAGCCTGCCGACGTCGAGCGCATGGATGTGCTGCGTGGCGACCGCCGGCTCTATGCCATCGTCCGCGAAAACGGAAAATCGCGCGTGCTTCTCGACGGCGGCCGCAGTGTCGAGGCCGATGCCTTGCAAGTATCGGGGTTGACCACGGCCCTATCGACGCTGCGCGCGACACGTTTCGTCGCCGAGACGCCCGATGAAGCCGTGCGCAAGGCCGCCGGGTTTGCCGCGAGCGACGTCATCCGCGTGCGCCTCACCTTGAGCGGGAATCGTGCCCAGCTCCTCGCCTTGGCACACGTCGCGGAGAACGACGGGGTCGAGCGCTGGTCGGCGATGCGTGAAGGCGAAACCGCGCCGCTCGCCGAGATCAGTGGCGATTGGTTGGCACGTAAGCTCGACGTCGATCCCAAATCGCTGCGTGATTTGCGGGTCGTCGATTTCGCCCGCGAAGACGTCGCGACCATCGTCATCGCGCGCGGCGATGAAAGTGTGACCTTGAAGACCGGCGAGGGCGGCTCTTGGCAGATCACCGCCGCGACACCTGCTCCCGAAGGTGTGACCCTGCCGCGTGAGGCAGACGCGAGCCGTTGCTCCGGGCTCGTGTACCGACTCTTCGGGCTGCGATCCGAGCAAGTGCTGATCGAAGCCGCTGGGGATGCCGAGCTCCAGGCCGCGGGCTTCAATGCGCCGCAGCTCTCGGTCCGTCTCGAGCGTGCCGATGGGAATGCGCTCGCGACCCTGCTCGTTGCAAACGACAGCCAGGGGCGCACGACGGCGACGCAGGTAGGACGCGGACGGATCGACCTCATCGGGGCTAGCGAGGCCGGCGATATCTCCGCGAAGTCTGCTGACTACTTGCCTAGCGAGGCGCAAGCTACGAAGTAAGACGGTAGGGAGACTCTCGTGGACGCTCTTCGTATTCGTGGTGGTGCGCCGCTCTCCGGCACGATCAAGGTTTCGGGCTCCAAGAACGCTGCGCTACCGGCGCTGGCTGCGAGCCTGTTGTCCGAAGGAACGCACGAGCTCACGCGGGTACCAGACCTCGCCGACGTGAAGACGCTCTTGGGGCTCCTGGATTCCATGGGGGCGACGTCGACGCGCACCAAAGACGCCGTTCGCATCGACGCCACCAAGATCGAGAAGCTCGAGGCACCCTACGATTTGGTGCGCACCATGCGCGCCTCGATCCTGGTCTTGGGGCCACTGCTCGCGCGCTTCGGCAAGGCCAAGGTCTCGCTGCCAGGCGGCTGCGCCATCGGGGCTCGGCCCATCGATCAGCACTTGAAGGGTCTCGAGCGTCTCGGCGCCCGCATCACGCTCGAGCATGGCTACGTGTTGGCGGAGTGTGACCGTCTTCGCGGCGCCGAAGTCCTCTTCGACATGCCGACGGTGACGGGGACCGAAAATCTCATGCTCGCGGCGACCCTCGCCGACGGCACCACGGTGCTGCGTAACGCCGCGCGTGAGCCCGAGATCACCGATCTGGCGGAGCTGCTCGGCACCATGGGGGCCCGCATCGATGGGGCGGGGAGCGACACCATCACCATCCACGGGGTGAACAAGCTCAAGCCCTACAAGCACCGGGTGGTCGCCGACCGCATCGAATTCGGTACGTTCCTCGTGGCCGGGGCCATGGCCGGCGAGGGCTTGGTGGTCGAAGACGGTGTCCCGGAGCATCAGACCGCTTTGACGGACAAGCTTCGCGATATCGGCGCTCGCCTCGAGATCGAGGGCTCACGCGTGGTCGTGCATCGCGCCGGCAAGGCCAAGGCGGTCGACGTGGTCACCGCGCCGTATCCGGGCTTTCCCACCGACATGCAGGCGCAGCTCATGGCGCTGCTTGCGGTTTCGGAAGGCGCGTCGATGATTACCGAGACCATTTTCGAGAATCGCTTCATGCATGTGCCCGAGCTATCGCGCATGGGCGCGCAGGTGCGCGTCGATGGTGGCAAGGCGTTCGTGCAAGGCGCTGCCAAGCTCTCTGGCACGACCGTCATGGCGACCGATCTGCGAGCCAGCGCATGCCTCGTGCTCGCGGGCTTGGTCGCCGAGGGTGAGACGACAGTGCGCCGCATCTACCATCTCGACCGCGGTTACGATCACCTCGAGAAGAAGCTGATGAGCGTCGGTGCACGCATCGAGCGGTTCGTCGAGGCATGAGCGGCGACGCCGAGATCGACGCCATTCACGCCGAGTTTCGCGCCGGACTGCCGGCACGCATTGCCCGCATGCGCGACCTCGTGGTCGAGGCACGCGCCGGCACGCGCACCGAGGCAGTGGATGACTTGCGGACCGTCGCCCACCGGTTGCGTGGAGCATGCGGCTCGTTCGGCATGTTCGAGCTCGAAGAGCCGTCGCGCGTCATCGAGCACGAGTGCAAGAGCGTGCCCGATTGGCCCACGGTCGACGCCGCCATCGAGACCCTCGCGCGCCTGATCGCGCGTTAAGAGAGGTCGTTCGGCGGAGTGATCAGCGTCATCTTCGAGCGCGTGCTCTCGCGCTCGGCCGCCGCGATCTCGGCGCGTGACCGTGTTCGCGAGCTCGACGCCAGCAGCGCGACCAGGCTCGAGCTCTGCACCGGTACTTCGACCTTCGCCGGCGAGCTGTCGTCCTCGTTTGCCGGCGACGGTAGCAGGACCTGCAACGCTTGTAGCGCGTCTCCGGCATTGTTGTGCGCCAAGGTGTCGTAGGCGTCGAGATCGTGCCGCTCGGTGATCGTCCGCTTCGACGGCTTCTCGGGTGTTGCGGCCGGCTTCTCGCCGTAAGGACGCACTGGGCGCTCGTCGATGACGAAGGGCTCCGGCTGCGCGACGCTCGCGAAGGTGAGCTGATCCACCGAGTACGATGAGCCGGTTTCGACGTGGGGAAGCGGGTCGACCGGGGTGAGGTCGTCGAGCTCCGGCGCCGCCGCGAGGCGTTGCTCGACCAGCACGGCGTCGATGACGCGTGCGAGGCTCATGTGTCCGCGACTGGTGGCGAAAGTGCGCACCTTGAGGAGCGTGATGCGGGCGCGCTCCGGCTGCTCGCGGCCGTAGATCTCGGCGCGGGCGATGGCGAGCTCTGCCTGCAATAGCGGCCACTCGCCGAGCGGGCGTTGCATGAGCGCTTTCAGTCGGGCGCGCGGGTTCAGTCCAAGACGTTGGTCGACGCGTGCCAGGTAGAGCTCGCAAGACGCCATCTGGTACTCGGCTGCGATGTTGCCGAAAAGATGGTGAGCGCGAGTGAGGTGGCGCCGTGCTTGGGTGGGATCGCTGTCGAGCAGCGCTTGGCCGAAGAGTGCGTGCACCAGCGCGCGGGTCGCGACGTCTTCGATACCAATCGCTTCGGCGAGCAAGCGGCGCAAGCCTCGAGCGGCTCGGGCGGAGTCGCCGAGCACCAGCAGCGCTTCGGCGCGGGCGAGACGCGTGATGATCCGGTCGGTGGCGTTGGCGCTGACGCCGAGCACGCCTTCGGCCTGGATGAGCTCGCGGGCGGCGTCGTCTTCACGACCACGGCACGCCTGGATGCGGGCGCGCTCGAGCTTCGCGTGAGCACGGATGCGCGGCTCGCGATCTCCGAGTCGCTGTAAGGTCTCGTCGATGCGATCGAGAGCACGCTCGAGCTGGCCCATGCGCAGCTTCAGCCGGGCGCGCGAAGCGCCTACGCGTGCCGTCTTGCCGGCGTCGCCGAGCAAGCTGAAGAGGCGATCGGCGGCGAGAAAGTGGGTGTCCGCTTCGACGAACTGGCCCGCCAAGAGATGCATGTCACCGAGCCGGTGGTGGCTCAGCGCGGCCTCGTGGTTCAGGCCGACGAGCTTGTGATTCTCGAGAGCCTTTTCGAGCTCGCTGCGCCAATCGCCACCGCCGTACATGGCGCACTGGGCGAGTTGGTCGACGATGCGCGAGCGCACCGGCTCCGGAGCCGAATGAGTATGGCCGTGCAAAATCGAACGGGCTTCACGAAAGCGGCCGACCTCGATGAGGCTCTTGGCGCGCAGGGACGCCTGCTGCGGGTCGTTCGGATCACGGAGGATGCCGGACGCCAGCAAGACTTCGGGATCGATCCCGAAGTTGAGATCGTGCTCGTCCGCGTTAGCGGGCGAGCTGCCGGGCTGTATGGAGACGGAGCGGCTCAAGAAAGACCTCGCGGGCGAAAGACTGCTTCGTTCGCGACATGGTGGTGGCCTTCGAGCCATACCCGGGGCACCGGATACAGCTCTCCCGTTCCGCGCCCGTGGATAGAGCGCGAGCCAAATCGAACACGAATTTCGACGTGGATGACTTCAGACCGCGCTGCGTGCGTTGCCAGGGCACCGGCAACCGACGCTTGCAATCCAAAGCCGGAAAGGGATGTACAGATATCGGCGATGCCTCGATCGGGTTTCTGCAAAAAAGCGCAGGCGCGTTCGCGGCGGACTTTGGGCGTGCTCCGGGAGGCTCCATGCAGCGAGTAGCAGTCTTGGGCGGCGGTAGCTTCGGAACCGCCTTGGCCGAGCTCATGGCCCGCCAGGGCATGGATGTTTGCCTGTGGATGCGCAACGCCGAACGGTGCGCGTCGATTCGCCAGACGCGTAGGAATCCCGAGTACTTACAGGATTTCGAGCTCCACGCTCGGCTCACCGCCACAGCGGACAGAGACGAGGCTTTGAGTGGCGCCGACGTGGTCGTTTTGTCGACCCCGAGTCAGGTGGCGCGCCAGGTTCTTGGCGACTTCAAGGCCAAGCTTCCGCGAGTGCCTCTCATTCTCGCTGCCAAGGGCATCGAGAACGACACGTTGATGACGTTGGAAGAAGTCGTCGTCGACGTCCTCGGCCCCACGTGGCAGGACCACACTCTGACGCTCTCGGGCCCGAGCTTCGCGCGCGAGATCATGCTTTCGATGCCCACGGCCGTAGTGCTTGCCTGCCGCGACTTGGCCTTGGCGGACGCGGTGTCAGCCCGCATCTCCGGCGGATACTTCCGCGCGTACACCACGACCGACGTCGTCGGGGTCGAGCTCGGCGGCGCTCTCAAGAACGTCATGGCGATCGCGGCGGGTGCCGCCACCGGCATGGGGCTGGGCGACAACACGCGCGCCGCCATGATCACGCGCGGCCTTGCCGAGATCACGCGCCTCGCAGTCGCCAAGGGAGCCCATCCCATGACCCTGGCTGGGCTCGCGGGCTTCGGCGACCTGGTGCTCACGTGCACCGGCGCGCTCTCGCGCAATCGGGCCATCGGAGAGGCGCTGGGACGCGGCAAAACCCTCGACGAAGCGATCGCCGAGGTAAAACAGGTGGCCGAAGGCATTCGCACGGCGCAGTCGGCGCACCAGCTCGCCGCGAAGCTCGGCGTCGACGCGCCGATCACCGCCGCCGTCTACAAGGTGATCTACGAGGGTGCGAGCGCTCGCAAGGCGGTCACCGAGCTACTCACCCGTCCGCTGAAGCGAGAGCTCGAGTACTGAGCGCACCCCTCGCACCTGCCGGCGCGGCGTGCTAGAGCCCTGACCCCTCGCATGCAGCCGTTCACGTTTTCCCGCCGCGCCTGGCCCCTGATGCTCTCGTTGGTCCTTGGCCTCGCCGCGTGCCGCCGCGACCGCTTCGCTGACGGCATCGGCCGCCCCGAGCAGCAGCTCATCGATGCCCCGGTGCTCTCCGGCGCGCGTATCGTCGAAGTCGTACCGACCGGCACCCCGTCGGTCACGATCACCAAACCTGCGGGCCTCGATCTCACGGGTTACGTGCTCGTCTCCACCAACGCCACGACGGTCCCGGTGCCGGCATCACTCGGCTCGACGACCGTGACTGTCCCAGTCGGCACCTTGTTCGAAGCGTCCGCGACGGTCGCGAATCCCGTTCAAAGTGGCGAAGTCGCGCTGAAGGACACGGCCGGGACCGTGCAGAGCTACTTGGCCTGGGGCAGCGACCCGGCGGGCCAAGGCTCCACGTTGTTCGTGGGCGCGCTGCAGAGCGGCGCCGCGACCACGGGCTCGGTGGTCACGGTCCCGTTTCCGCGGCCTGACGCCAGCGCGATTGTCCGCAATGACGAGCTGACAGGTTGCTTCGTCGGCGGAACCCCGTGCCCCGCCCCCGCTCCAACCCTCGCGCTCCGCGAAGTGGGCCCCGGTAGCTCGCCGCTCGTCGCTTCGTTCATCGAGATCGAAAACACCGCCGCCACCGATCTCGACATCACCGGGGTCCGCGTCTGCCACGACGGCGCGTGTGTGCCCATGCCGGCAAGCGTGTTGGCCGCCGGCGCGACGCTCGTCGCTTGCGTTGGCCCCGTCGACAGCACGCGGGTCTGCCCGGCTTCCGGTCTCACCCTCGAGGGCTCGACGGCCATCGATGGCGACACCGAAATGTTCCTGGCCGCACCCGGCACGATCACGGACACCACTACCTTGCTCGACTACATGCGGACCTCCGGTGGCCCGAGCACGATCGCCGCGGGCGCCTTGTGGCCGGGTGACCCAGCGCCCGTAGGCACCTACGTTCCCGGCGAATCACTCTCGCGTAACCCAGGCGCTCTTTTGCCGCCCGTGTGGAACCCTGCACGCGCGACTCCCGGCGCCCCGAACCCGGTCATCGATCGCACGACCAACTGGCAAACCTGCTCCGAGCCCGCCGCCGCGGCGGCACCGCCCCCCACCGATCCTGCCGACGGCGTCATCGTCACCCTCCTGTCCCGCGTCGACGGCACCGTGACCCTCACCAACACCGGCGATGCCGTGAGCAACCCCGCGACCTCCCTCCTGCTCACAGTCGACGACGTTGAGGTTGCCCTCACCGGCGCTCCCGCCGAGGGTCTCGCCACCAACGCCAGCCTCACCGTCCCGGCCCAGGTAGGCGACGCCGGCAAGCTCGAGCTTCGTCTGCGCAGCGGCAACGTGCTTCTCCAGTTCGCCCAATGGGGCAATCCCGCTGCCGGCGTGAGCGCCGCAGTCACCGCCAGCCTTTGGCCACGCGAAGATTGTGTCCTCCCGCGCCTCGCCGCGGACGAGAGCTTGGTCGCCCGCGACCGCGCGCTGCTGCGCGGCAGCAGTGGTTACGCCGTCGAATAGATCGCCATCGGCTCACCTCCCCCGCAGCAGACGCAAGGTCTGCGGTTTCTTCGAGCGGCGCGCGGCTGATGGAGCGCGGTCGTTCTTGAGCCCGACATCGTCGGCGGGTCGATCACCGCCTAGAATGCCCATCTCCGCGAGGCTGACGTATTGTTTGCTTTGGCGGACAAATGGCCCGCTACCGACGATGATGTGGTCGAGCACAGGTAGCCCTAGCAGCTCACCGGCTCGAGCGAGACGCTGCGTCAACGCGATGTCTTCGAACGACGGGGTGGGGTCACCCGAAGGGTGGTTGTGCGCGACCACCACTGCGCTCCCATGCTCACGGATCGCCGGCGCGAACACCTCGCGTGGATCCACCGCGCATCGATCGACCGACCCCATGGCGACACGGACGACATGTCGCGGGCGATTGCGCACGTCGAGCACCACCACGACGAAATGCTCGTGAGCCGCATCATCCAGCAAGGGAGCGACACACGCGTAGGCGTCTTCGGGCGAGGCCATCGCCGGTGGCGGTGTCTTGTTGGTTCTCGCGCGACGACCGAGCTCGAAGGCGCCGAGCACGCGGCGAGCGGCAGCCATGCTGAATCCAGCGGCTTCGAGCTCGGCCGCCCCCATGGCGGACATTGCAGCGCAGTCCCGAGCCGGAGGCGCCGGCTCACCCGTGATGAGCTCGAGGAGCTCGTGAAGCTCCAAGTCTTCGATGTTCGGCATGCGTCCATGCGATTCAAGCGGCGAGCCAACTCCGAACGCTTCCCAATCGGCGTGAGACCTTGATTTCGAGCGGCGCGCCGGCTCTACGTCGCATTCTGCGACGCGTTTTTTGGATCGACCCGCGCGCGCACGGAGCAGTGATGGCGGCGAGCAAGACGTTGACGCACACCAACGAGCAAGGCGCGGTGCACATGGTCGACGTCGGTGACAAGCCAGCGACGCGTCGCGTGGCGGTCGCGCGTGCTCGCCTGCGTGCGAATCGCGAGGCCATCGCGGCCATGCGCGACGCCAGCGCCAAGAAAGGTGACGTGATCGCCACCGCGCGGGTCGCGGCCATTCAAGCGGCGAAGCGCACCAGCGAGCTCATCCCGCTCTGTCATCCTCTGACGCTTACCCGCGTCGAGGTCGACATCGAGGTCGGCGACACCACGGTCACGCTGACGACCCGCGCCGAGACAGTCGGTCCGACCGGAGTCGAGATGGAAGCGCTGACAGCCGCGAGCGTCGGCGCGCTCACCATCTACGACATGTTGAAGGCGGTCGACCGCGGCATGGTCATCGAAGCCGTGCAGCTCCTCGAAAAGCAGGGCGGCGCGAGTGGCGACTTTCGCGCTCCGGGAGCCTGACGTCTCAACGGCTCTCGGCGATGGCGTCGACCAAACCCTCGAGTGAGGGCGTGCGCGCCACCACGTCGACCTGGAGTCCGCGTCCCTCGGCGGCTTCACGCGTCGTTGCGCCCAAACAGGCGACCCGCGCGCCCTCGGGCAGCTCGAGCGCGGCGAGAAAGCCTTCCACCGCCGATGGACTGGTGAAGGTCACCCAATCGATGCGCCCAGCCGGGAGCGCGTCGCCGTCATGCACGACGTGCGTATCGTAGGCCGTGACGATCTCGACCTCGGCGCGCGAGGCGATGAGGCCGCGTATCAAGGTGTCGTGCGCGCGGCTCGACTGCGGTGCGACGAAGCGCATGCCCGCCAGGTGATCACCGAGCGTCCCGCGCATGTAGTCCAGTAGCCCTTCGCCGCTCGCTACCATGCCGACCCGAACATCGCCGAAGCCGTGCCGGCGCAAGGCGTCCGCTGTCGCGGAACCCACGGCGAAGATCGGCACACTGCGCGCTGCGGTGGTCGCATGGGTCGCAAGAGCGCGGGCGGCGTTGGCGCTGGTCACCAAGACCGCGTCGGTGGTCACTTTCGTGATCGCGGCGAGGCGCTCGATGGTGGCTCTATCGCTGCGAAGGATCACTTCGATGGTCGGCCGCACCACCACCGTCGCCCCACGCTCGGACAAGAGGCGGACGAGCTCCCCAGCCTGCGACCTAGGCCGGGTCACCACGACGCTTACACCTTTTAGACCGGTGGCCATCCTAGCGTTCGCTCCGCGGTTCGGCTTCGTGTAAAAGCGTAGGACTCCCCGAGGTGATCCCGATGCGCTTCGCCGTCGTCGTCATGGTCCTCGTATCGTCATTCGCGGGCTCGGTCCACGCCGCCGAGCACGCGAGCTGGCCCGCGTTCACTCGCGCCAACCGTTTCAAGTGCCCGGCCCCGATGGACACCATCAAGGGTGGCCGCACCATTCAGCTCGGCGACAAGAGCTACAAGCACACCGGCTTCAAGCTCGAAGTGCAGTCGCCCGACGGCGACGACCGCATCGTGCTCGGTGTCCTGAGCGCCATCAAAGACGCGAGCTCCGAGACCCTCGCGAACCTCTCGCGCGCGTTCGACGCCTTCAAGAAGGCGGGCGTCGAGTGGGTCGTGGTGAACGGCGACCTTTCGCTCGAAGAGGAAGGGCTCGAGGGCGTCTTCGATGCGCTCGGCGCCTCAGGTCTTCCCACCATCGTCCTCATCGGCAACGCCGAGAGCAAAGGCAGCTTCGGCCGCGTTTTCCTCGAGAAGGAAAAGACCTATCCCAACCTCATCAATGGCGGGTGGGTGCGTCAGCTCGTGCTCGACGACGCCGAGCTCTGGACCCTGCCGGGCTACTACGACAAAAAATTCGTTCGCCAGGGCGCCGGCTGTGTGTACGGTAAAGCGGACATCGATGCCCTAGGCCGCCTCAAGCCCGGCAAGGGGCCGGTCGTGTTGGTCTCACACGGACCGCCGCGCGGCGTCGGCAATGGCGGCATCGACTGGATGAAGACGGCGAGCAATGTCGGTGATCCCATGATGCAGGCCTTCATCGTCGACAAAGGCATTCACTTCGGAATCTTCGGTCACATCCTCGAGTCCGGCGGCAGCGCCATGGGCTCCGACATGCGCTCCAAGATCGAGCCCAAAACCGAGATGACCGACTTGTTCGTCAATGCCGGGAGTGCTTCCGCTGCGGCCGAGACGTTGAACGATGGTCGCGTAGTGCACGGGATGGCGATGATCATCACGGTGGCCGGGGGGAAGGCTCAGTACGATTTGCTTCATTTGGATAAGCTGGGGCAGTAGCGGGGCTATCGGACGTCGGTGATCGGCAGTCGGCTATCGGACGTCGGCAATCGGCAATCGGCAATCGGCAATCGGTAGTCGGTAGTCGGTAGTCGGCCATCGGTAATCGGCCATCGGTAATCGGACGTCGGCAATCGGACGTCCGGCCTTCGTCCCTCGCACGACCTCTCCCATTTTTCTCGTCTCAACCTGCGACACTCTCCCCCGACCCCCTTCCACTCTCGCTCCAAACCGCAATTCCGCCGACGTTCGCCCTGGCACGTCTCCTGCGATGCCTCTCCCCGTAGTCGCACAACGCGGCGCGGGAGAGAGTCATGTCCGACAAGAAGCCCAAGGGTGTTTTCGTCATCATCGAGAACGAGCGCCTCGAGAAGCCACTGTGGAAGCGGGTTGGAAGCGCCTTCGTCAATCGCGACGAGTCGCTCAACATCTTCCTCGACGCGTTGCCCATCAACGGCAAGCTCCATGTCCGCGAGCTCAAGGAACGCGAGGATGGTCAGGACCGTGAAGCGGCATGACATGGGTCTGGCGCGCGTGGCCGTTCGTGATCGTGTGCGCGCTGATGCTGGGGCAGGGCGCGCGCGCGTTCGCGGCGGAGGAGGGCGTGAGCGCGGTCGTGAAGCTCGTCGACCTCAACACCGCGACGCCGGCGGAGCTCGACGGCTTGCCGGGCGTAGGACGTAAGCGCGCCGAAGCGATCGTCGCCAAGCGTCCGTTCAAGCGGGTCACCGAGCTCCTTCGCATCAAAGGATTCGGATCCAAGCTCTTTGCGCGCGTCCGTGCGCACGTGACCGTCGGCGGCCCGCCTGTGGCACCGGCGGCGAAGGAACGACTGGATGGGTTAGGGAGACCTTGAGGGGAAACTGTCGTCCCTCGCGCCGAGACCTGGAAGCCCTCGGCGCGGGGGACGCACAGGGCCCGTAGGCTAGTGCCATCACCGTATCGCGGCCCCTTCCGAGGCTCGTGCAACTCTGCGAAAGTGTCCTGCACCCCATGCAAACAGCGCTGGACCTGCTCAATACGCTGCTGCCGCTGCTCTACGCGCTGGCGATGGTGAACTATATCGTTTACCTCGTGCGCAACGATCCCTTCAGCGAGCGCACCTGCACGCCATTTCTATGCGCGGTGTTCGGGTTGCATTGCGTGTACTTCTTGCTCGGCGCGGTGCACCACGCGAGCTATCCGATCGCCAACATGCCCGAGGTGCTCTCGGCAGTGGGGCTTTCGGTTGCCGGCGTCTACCTTTACGTGGAGCGCGTTCAGGGCAGCAAAGTTACCGGTGCCTTCCAGTTGCCGATGGTCGTCGTCATGCAGCTCATCGCATCGACGCTCATGCAGCATGGCGTCGATCCATCTCCAGGCGTGAACGCCGGCGCGGGTTTTAGCCTGCACGCATTCGCCGCGGTGCTCGCGCATTCGGCGTTCGTCGTCGGCGCCGTTTACGCCGTGATGTACGTCCACATGTACCGGTCGCTGAAACGGAAGCGTTTCGGCGTGGTGTTCGAGCGCCTGCCGCCGCTCGACAAGCTCGCCGGCATGGGCTTCGGCGCGACGGCGCTCGGGTGGGTGCTCCTGACTGCGAGCATCGTCGTCGGCTTCGTGATCACCCGGAACCTTTCCGAATCGGCGTACCGCAATCCTTACGTTCTCGTCGCCATCGGTATCTGGGTGATCTACGGGGCTGCTTTGCTCGGCTATTTCGGGCTCGGGCTGAAAGGCGCGCGCACCGTTTATCTCTCGCTGCTCGCGTTCGCTTTCGCGGTCGCGGCGATCAGCGGCGCTGCTATTTGGCCCGTGTTCCACAGGTTTCAAACATGAACGGCGCCCAGCAGCCCACGCGACTGGGTAAGGTCGAGATGTTGGGAGCCTCGTACAAGAGCGCGCCCTTCGAAGCCCTCGAGCGCTTGGCGCTCACGACCGACGAGATCGCGGCTTTCTACAGGCGCTTGGCGTCCGATGGGACCGCCGACGGCGCTCTGGTGCTATCGACATGCAACCGCACGGAGATCTACGCCCACCTGCCCGACGAGCACGGCGACGCTGGCGCGTATCTCGCCGAACGGCTGCGTGAGGTCGTCGGTCACGAGCGCTTTCCCAAGGGCGACGCTTTCTATCGCCATAGCGGACAAGCGAGCATCGAGCACATGTTTCGTGTCGCGAGCGGCCTCGACTCGATGATCTTGGGCGAGCAGCAGATACTCGGTCAGCTCAAGTCCGCTTATGCGGACGCTGGCGAGCACCTCGCGCAATGCACCGTGTTCGACCGCGTCGTCCAATCGGCGTTCCGGGTCGGGGCACGAGCGCGTGCCGAGACCGAGATTGGCAAAGGCGCGGTGTCGACGGCGTCCGCCGCTGTCCATCTCACGACCCGCATCTACGGCGAGCTGTCCCGCTGTGTCGTGGTCGTCGTCGGGGCAGGAGAGACCGGAAGGCTCCTGGCGCAGCACTTCGCGAGCCACTACCCGCAACGGCTGGTCATCGTGAACCGCACGCTCGAGAAAGCGCAGGCGTTGGCGCGCGAAGTCTCGGGTGAGGCCGCCGATCTCGCCCAGCTGCCGCGGCTCCTTGCCGAGGCGCACGTGGTCACCACCGCGGTTCGCTCACAGGGGCCGGCGATCACCTCCGGTATGCTCGAACATGCCGCGAGCGTGCGCCCGGGCACTGCCTTGGCGCTCGTCGATCTCGGCCTGCCGCGTAACATCGAGGCCCCTCAAAGCGAGCTCGAGAACGTCTTCCTCCATGACCTTCAGGCGCTTCAGTCGCTGGTCGATGCCAACCTCGCCCGCCGCAAGCGTGCCGTGCCCCATGCCGAGGTCATGGTTCGTGAGGAACTCGCGAAGCTCGATGCTTGGGAGAGCGCTCAAAGCGCCGGTCCACTCATCGCCGGTCTCCGCGAAGCCATCGAAGCCGTCCGCGCCGGGGAAGTCGAGCGCGTGACCCGCGGCATGACCACTGACCAACGCGACGCGGTCGAGCGCGCGACCCGCGCCGTGGTCAACAAGCTGATGCACGGCCCCATGACCTCCATCAAGGAGTACGCCCGCCAGAACGAAGGCGGCACCGAGCGGCTCCAGGTCATCCGTGAGGTATTCCGGCACCTTACGCCGGACGACGACGGCACGCCGAAGAACTGACCCAGCTGAGCGGCGCTCTCGCTCCCTGCGACCCAACGCCGCACCCCAAGTGCGCTTGACCCTTGAGTTTTCGACTCTTATAAGCCCGCCCAACCATGGAACGGGCGCTCACTCTCGCTACCCTCGCGCTCATCGTCCTGATGATGATGCTGGGCGCGATCGTTCATGGGACCGGCTCCTCGCTCGCCTGCCCGGATTGGCCTCTCTGTTACGGTGACGCCTTCCCGCCGATGCAAGGCGGCATCCTCTACGAGCACAGCCACCGTCTGCTCGGGTCGCTCATCGGCCTGTCCGCCATCAGCTTGGTCATCGTCGTGCTCAGGAAGCGCAAAGCCGCGGTGCCGAAATCGCTCCTCGGCGCCGCTCTCGCGCTGATCATCGCTCACGCGTTGCTCGCCGGCGCCGGCGTCAGCCGGACCATCTGGCCGCTCGCGATCACCGGCTTCCTGCTCGACGTCCCGCTGCTGATCGTTCTCGTGCGCCTTGGCCGTGCCGAGCTCACGGTGGCCTGCGCGCTCGGCCTGCTCCAGCTCATCATCGTGCAAGGCATCTTGGGTGGCCTGACCGTGGTGTTGCGCTTGCCCTATGTCGTGTCGGCCGGCCACCTCGGTCTGTCGATGATCATCCTGGCGCTTACCGCGGTGCTCGCTGTCCGCTTCAGCGGAGAGATCGGTCCCAAGGTCGCGATGGGGCGTCACCGGCTCGGCGGGGTCATCGTCGCCCTTTACGTGCAGATTCTCCTCGGCGCTTTCATCAAGCACACCGGCGCGAGTCTCGCTTGCGGCATCGACATCATTGCTTGCAACGGCGGCGCGCCCCACGGCGGGCCGGCCCACCTCCACTTCACGCACCGCATCTTGGGCGTGCTCTTGCTGGTCGCCATCATCCTGCAAACCCTGCCGATCCTGAAGGCGGCCAAGCGGGCAGGTAACAAGCCCGCGAAGCTCCTCGCCATCGCCAGCCACGCGCTCGTCACCTTCCAGGTCATCCTCGGCATCGGCACGGTGCAAACGTACATATCGATTCCACTCGCGACTCTGCACCTCGGGTGCGGTGCCCTGTTGCTCGCCGTGCTCGTCGCGCTCTTCACCGTCTTGGGCAAGGCAGAGGCCGAAGCCCCAAGTCCTTCGCCACAAAGGGAGCTCGCTCACGCAACCTGAGCCGGTTGCGCGCGAAAAGGTCCTCGCCATGTTGGTCGAATCAGCAGCCACCTCCATCCCGATCGCCGAGCCGGCTCGCGGAGGGCTCGTTCGCGCCCTGCGTGACGCCGTCTCACTCACCAAGCCTCGGCTCTCGAGCCTGGTCGTGTTCACGGCCGCTGGAGGCATGTGGCTCGCGCCCGGCGCCCTCGACGTCGCCGAGGCGGTGCTCACGCTCCTCGCCATCGCCCTCCTCGTTGGCGCCGCGAACGCCACCAACTGCTACCTCGAGCGCTCCGTCGACGCCCTCATGACGCGCACCGAGAGCCGGCAGGCCGCGCTGCTGCGCTTGGATCCCAACGCGGTGATCGCCGCAGCGTCCGCGAGCGCTGTCATTGCCGTCGCGCTCTTGGGCTTCCTCACCAATGTTCTCACTGCGGGCCTCGGGGCGCTGGCTTTTGCCTCGTACGTCGCCGCGTACACTCCGCTCAAGCGGTCATCGTCGCTCGCCGTGTTCGTGGGCGCGATTCCGGGCGCCATTCCACCGCTCATGGGTTGGACCGCCATCACCGGCCGTCTGGACATCGCCGGCTTGGCGCTCTTCGCCATCCTCTTCGTCTGGCAAGTGCCGCACTTCATCGCCATCGCGTTCTATCGCAACGACGACTACGCGCGCGGCGGCTTCAAAACCTTGCCTCTCGTCCTCACCGAGGACGCGACCAAGGTCGTCATGGTGATCTTCACCTTGGTGCTCACGCCCGTAGCGTTGTCGCTCGTGCCTTTGGGCGTCGAGAGCCCGCACTACGCCATCATGGCCATCGTCCTCGGCGCTGGCTTCCTCGCCGTGAACCTCATGGGGCTCGCGGCGCGCGGCTCGGTGAAATGGGCCCGGGCCTCGCTGCACGCCTCGCTGCTCTACATCACCTTCTTGTTCATCGCGCTCGGCGTCGGAGCGCGCTAGTGCGGACGGGCGAATCGCTGACAGCCGATCCGCCACTCCAGAGCACGCACGCCTACGTGGACGATCTCGATCTCCCAGCCGAAGTTTTGCCGCGACTGACGGTGCGCGATCTCAAGTGCAAGCTCGGGGACCGCCTGGTCCTCGACGGCGTCACCTTCAGCATCCAACCGGGTGAGGTCGTCGGTCTCCTCGGCCCCAACGGCTCGGGCAAGTCGACGCTCGTTCGCTGCGTCATCGGGCTCGCGAAGTGGAAACACGGCACCTTGTGGCTCGACGGCCAGGTGGTCGAGCCGAACGATCAGCGGTTCCGTGCCGAGCTCGGCGTCGTGTTCCAGGAGCCCAGCCTCGATCCGCACCTCACCGCCCGCGAGAATCTGGCGCTCGGTGCCCGCCTGTTCGGCATCCCTGCGAAAGATGCGACGAGCCGCGCCGATGCGCTTCTCACCTTCATGGAGCTGCAAGACCGCGCTGGCGACCGCGTGAAGACCTTCTCCGGCGGCATGAAACGTCGCTTGGAGCTGGCACGCGCCATCATCCACAGCCCGAGCCTCTTGGTGCTCGACGAGCCGACGACTGGTCTCGATGTGCACGCCTTCGAGCGCACCTGGCGACTCATCGGCGCCCTGAAGCGTGACCGGAATCTCACGGTGCTCGCGAGCACGCACGGTGAGGCCGAGGCCGCCAAGTGCGACAAGCTCGTTGTCCTCGATAACGGACGTGTCGTCGCCTTCGATACTCCGCAGGCTCTCTTGAAACGCGTCAGCGGCGACATCCTCGCGATCGAGACCGCAAGCCCAGACACCTTTGCCGCCGACCTGGCGCAAGCGTTCGAGGTCACGCCGCGCGTCAGCGGCCGCAAAGTGCTCGTCGAAGCCGCTGAAGCGCACACCATGGTCCCCCGCATCGTCGAGCTCTTTCCTCCGGGCACCATCGACTCGATCCAGGTGCGTCGACCGACTCTCGCCGACGCGTTCTTGAAGCTCACCGGCCGCGCCCTCGACGCCGACCTCGCGGAGACGACGTCATGACGAGCTTCGCCGCCACCGGCCGCAAGCAGTCCACGAGCTACGACCTAGCGACCATCGGCGTGTTGTGGCGCCGCGACGTCATGCGCTTCCTGCGCCAGCCCTCGCGCATCATCGGAGCCCTCGGCCAACCAGTCATCGTCTGGCTGGTCATCGGCAGCGGCATGGCTTCGACCTTCAAGATGCCGGGCAGCGACGTCGGCTACCTCGAGTTCTTCTTTCCCGGCGTGGTCATGATGGTGCTGCTGTTCGCGTCGATTTTCTCGACGGTGAGCGTCATCGAGGACCGGCACCAAGGATTCTTGCAGGCCGTCATGGCGGGCCCCGGCTCGCGCGCCGCCTTGGTGCTCGGCAAGTGCGCGGGCAGCGCCACTGTCGCGCTCATGCAAGCAGGCCTCCTCTTGTGCCTCGCGCCGATGGCCGGCTTCTCGCTTTTGCAAATCAACTGGCCGTTGCTCGCGGCGACTCTTGCGGTCACCTCGTTCGGCCTGACTGCGCTCGGCGTCGCGGTCGCGTGGTGGCTCGACAACCTCCAGGCCTTCCACGCCATCCAGATGACCGTCTTGGTGCCGCTCTGGCTGGTCTCCGGCGCCATGTTTCCGGCGGGAAACAACCCGGTCTTCGCCGCCATCATGCGCGTCAATCCGATGTCGTACGCGGTGTCTGCCGCCCGCCATGCTTTTTATAGCGGACAGGCGGGGGTCGGCGTGACGTCCGTCGGTCCGCTCGCCGATCTCGCGGTGCTGTTTGCTTGCACCATCGTCTGCCTCGTCCTCGCCATCACGGTCTGCGCGCGCAAGTCATGACCCTCGCCGAGATCTTGCCGCATACCAATGCCGTCTTGAACGCCACATCGACGGTCGCTCTGTGCGCGGGTTTCGTGGCCATTCGCGGCAAGCGCATCGCGATCCATCGTGCCTGCATGATCACCGCGGTGGTGACGAGCGCCGTGTTCCTCGCCGGGTATCTCACCCGCTTCGCGCTCACCGGCACACACCGCTTCCCCGACGTCGGCATGCTGAAGATCGCCTATCTCGCAATCTTGTTCTCACACATGCTGCTCGCCGTCGTGGTCGTGCCCATCGTGCTGCGATTGTTGTTTCTGGCGCGTCGCTCACGCTTCGCGGAGCACAAGAAGCTCGCCCGCGTCGGCTTTCCCATCTGGCTGTACGTCAGCGTCACCGGCGTCGTCGTCTACGCCATGCTCTACCATCTCGCCCCCCGTTTGGAGGTTCCCAGTGAGATGGCAGTGGCTGCTCTCCCTCTGTCTCGTTGGCTGTCATAGCGAGCCTGCGCCCGTGGGTCCGCCAAAGCAGATTGGCGGGGTGACGGTGAGCGGCGAGGCCTTGCGCGATGGCGCCAAAATCTTCGCGTTCCGCTGCGCCACCTGTCACGGAGCCATCGGCGACGGCAACGGTCCGACGGGCCGCGCCCAGAACCCGAAGCCTCGCGACTTCCGCCTCGGCGTCATCAAGTTCGCGAGCACCAAGGCGGGTGAGCTCGCGCCCGACGCCGACTATGCACGCCTCATCACGAAGGGCTTGAAGGGCACCAACATGCTCGCTCTGCCGATGCCGCCCGACGAAGTCGAGCTGGTCACGCACTACGTGAAGTCGCTTTCCGACAGGTGGCTCGACCCGGCCGCTAAAGCGGGCACTGCGGTCGAGACGAGCGTCGATCCATGGAGCGATCGCGCCGCAGCCATCGCCGAGGGTAACGAGCTCATCAAGGCGCGCTGCACCTCCTGTCATGCCACCGACAGCAACGAAGGCACCGGCAGCGAAAGCGTCTTCGGCACGCTGAAAGCGCCAAAGCTCGTCTCCGGGCTCACGCTCAAAGCAGGGGCAGCGCCTGCAGACATCTATCGGACCCTCGCCGCCGGCGTCGGCGGCACCGCCATGACCCCGCTCAAGGGCGCGATTTCGGAAGAAGAATTGTGGGCGATGGTGCACGCGATCGACGACCTGGCAGATTAGCGCCGTTTGCGATCACGCGCCGGTTAGGGCTACGTTGCCGCCCGTGAAACGCCGTGCCTTCGGTTGGCTCGCCCTAGTTGCCGTAAGCGCTGCCCTGCGTTTCGCTGGCGCCGCTGACAAGCCGTTGAAAGGCTTCGACGCCAATGGCGGTGAAGGCAAGCGTCTCATCGAGATCCCCATCGAGGGCACCATCGACCCGGGCCTTGCTGCCTTCGTCGACCGCTCTTTCGCCGATGTGAAAGAGGGCGACGTCGTCATCTTGCAAATGAAGACCTTCGGAGGCCGCATCGACGCCGCGGTGCAGATCCGCGACCGCCTCTTGAAGAGCAAAGTGCCGACGGTCGTCTTCATCGACCAACGGGCCATCAGCGCCGGCGCTCTCATCTCGCTTGCTTGCGACACCATCTTGATGACGCCCAACGCTTCGATCGGCGCAGCCACACCGATGCAGATCGACGAAGAAGGCAAGATGAGCGCGACCGAAGAAAAGGTCGTCTCCTACATGCGCGCCGAGATGCGCGGCACCGCGGAAGCGAAGGGCCGTCGCGGTGACCTCGCCGAAGCGATGGTCGATGCCGACATCGAGATCCCGGGCATCGACGCCAAGGGGAAGCTGCTCACGCTCACCACCGACAAAGCCCTCGAGCTCGGCATCGCCAACGCCAAGGTCGACGACTACGCTGGTGCTCTCAAGGCGCTGAATCTCGAGAAGGCCGAGAAGGTTCGGCTCGATACTGCTTGGGCCGAGAAGTTCGCGCGCTTCATCACCGACCCGACCGTGAGCTCGCTGCTCATGACCATCGGCACCATCGCGCTCGCCGCCGAGCTCTACACACCGGGCATTGGCATCGGTGGCCTCATCGCGGTCATCTGTTTTGCCCTCTTCTTTGGCGGACAGTACGCCGCGAGCCTCGCCGGTTGGGAAGAGCTCGTCGTCTTCGTCATCGGCGTCGTCCTCCTCGGCGTCGAGCTGGTGGTGCTCCCGGGCTTCGGGGTCGCGGGTATTGCCGGCATCATTGCCGTGCTCATCGCGGTCGTCATGTCGATGGTCGAGCTCAAGGTCCCGTGGGACGTTTCGATCGCGCTAGGCTACCTGCAAGAGATGGTGCGCGCCGCGATGCTGCGCTTGTTCATCGCGCTCATCGGCCTCGGTGTGTCGGTGGCCTTGTTCGCCAAGCTCTTCGCCAAGACCCGCCTCGGAAAGCAGCTGGTCTTGCAAAGCGCGACCGACGCTACCTCCGGCTACGTGACCGCTCAGTCCACCGACTTGGTCGGCAAGCGTGGGCAGGCGACGACGCCTCTGCGCCCGGCGGGTATCGCCGAGATTGACGGTAAGCGCATCGACGTCGTCAGCGTCGGCGAGCTCATCGAGCGTGGCACCTCCATCGAAGTAGTCAGGGTCGACGGCAATCGCGTCGTCGTCCGAGCAGTCACCTAGCAGCGAAGAAAAAAGGGCCCCCAGCAATGCCAGAGATCTTTCTCGTCCTACTGTTCATCGGCGGCTTCATCGGCTTCTTCATGTTCATCTACTTCGTGCCGGTGGGCTTGTGGATCCAGGCGCTGACCTCGGGCGCCTCGGTCGGTATGGGCACGCTCGTCGGCATGCGGCTGCGCAAGGTGCCCCCGTCGGTCATCGTCGGCGCTCGCATCACCTGCTTGAAGGCCGGCATCAAGATCGACATCGACGCGCTCGAGGCCCACTTCCTCGCGGGTGGTAACGTCAACCTGGTGGTGCAGGCGCTCATCTCGGCGGACAAGGCCAACATCATGTTGCCGTTCGAGCGCGCCGCCGCCATCGACCTCGCGGGTCGGAACGTTCTCGAAGCCGTGCAAATGAGCGTTCTTCCCAAGGTCATCACCACGCCGCGCATCGCCGCGATGGCGAAAGACGGCATTCAGCTCTCTGCCTTCGTGAAGATCACCGTGCGCACGAATCTCGAGCGCCTGGTCGGCGGCGCGACCGAAGAGACGGTCGTGGCGCGCGTCGGTGAAGGTGTCGTCTCCACCATCGGTGCTTCCGAGAGCCACAAGGCAGTGCTCGAGAATCCCGACCGCATCTCGAAGAACGTGCTGGCGCGCGGTCTCGACGCCGGTACCGCGTTCGAGATCTTGTCGATCGACATCGCCGACGTCGACGTCGGTGCCAACATCGGCGCGAAGCTCCAGGCCGAGCAGGCAGAAGCCGACAAACAAATCGCCCAAGCTCGGGCCGAGTCGCGCCGAGCCACCGCGGTTGCCGCCGAGCAAGAGATGAAGGCCCGCGTGCAAGAGATGCGCTCGCGAGTCGTCGAGGCCGAAGCCCAGGTGCCGCTGGCACTCTCGGAGGCACTGCGCGCCGGCAAGCTCGGGGCGCTCGACTATTACAACCTGCGCAACGTCAACGCGGACACCGACATGCGCAGCTCGATCGGCCGTAGCGTCGGCGACGGCGGTCCGTCGGGTACCTAATGCCGCGATCTTTCGACGTGCGACGCCTGTTCCAGGACCGCGACAACCTCGTCGCGCGTCTGGAGCTGGCGTTCGCCCTCGAACGGCGTAAGCCACTGCAAGCGCCGCCGGTACCGCCGCCCGCTGAAGCGGACAAGAAGCCCCGATGAGCAAGATCATCTGGCTCATCGTCATTGGATGGGTGCTGCGGAGTGTCTTCAGCGCCTTCAAGAAAGCGATTGCCCAAGCCAAGGCGGAGATCGAAGCCGAGAAGGCTCGCCAAAGCGGCGAAGCACCGCGCGACCAAGATCGAAGCCAAGCCACCGCTGCGCCCGTCCCACCATCGGCGCAAGAAGATCCGCGCGCCGCGTTGCTGCGGATGCTTGCTTCCGCCGGGGTGAGCCCGAGCGTCACCAAGGTGGTCGAAAGCACGCTCGACTACGACGACGACGCCAAGGAAAACCGCACCGACTACGACGACGACAGCGACGAGGACGACACCGACTACGACGATGCGGCGGCCGAGAATCGCACCGACTACGACGACGATAGCGGTGAGGACACGACCGACTACGACGACGCGGTGCCGCCGCCACCAGTCGTTTACGCACCTCCGCCGCCTCCGGTGGTGTACGCCATGCCGGACGATGCGACGAGTGCCGCCGTCAACGCCTACGTGCGCACCGATATCGTGAGTCACGTGAAGCCGGGCGCCAAAGCTCGGCCACCCGTGCATGGCCTCGATGCCGGCAACATCCATTCGCGCGAGCTTGTCCGCGATAGCGTTGTTCTGGACGTCTTGTTGCGTCGCTACCCGGCGAATCCGTTCTTCCCGCGCCGGCGCTGACGCCCACACTCGCTCACCGCAAAGGTTGCGGAGCACTACGAAAAGAGTAGCGACCTGGCGGCGGTCGGGGCGACCCGGGCGCAACCTAACCACGCGCCGCACTTGATGAATCGCCCGGACCGGGTGCTGGCACGGCACGTGTACATCTCATGGCCGTGCGTCCTCCCGCCTCGCCGCGCCAGCGCGGCTTCACCCTCGTCGAGACCATGGTCACGCTGGCGATTCTTTCGACCGGCATGCTCGGGCTCATGGCCATGCAGATCGCCTCGGTGCGAGGCGTTCAGGTCGCCGCCGAGACTTCACTCGCGACCAACCTCGCCGCGAGCGCGCTCGATGACCTCACGCTCGTCGACTACACGACCTTGCAGACCACTGGCATCCCCGGCTTTCCCCGCAAGTACGACAAGCAGGGCACCGACCTCGCGAGCACCGCTTCGAACGAGGTCTTCACGGTGAGCGCCGCCGTCGTCACCGTCGGTGGAACCTACGTCGACGTGCGCGTGCAGACGACTTGGAAAAACGAGATGCAGCCTTCGGTGAACCGCGTCGTCACCCTGAATGGCCGAGTTCGCCAACGAGGTGGCACATGAGCCGCCCGGTCGTCCGCGTCCGCGAACGTGGCTTCACCCTCATCGAGCTGATGGTCGCGACTGCCATCAGCTTGATCGTCATCGGTGGCATCTTCGGCGTGATGATCGCGCAGCAACATACCTATCGCACGCAGATGGAGCTCGCCGAGGCGTCGCAGAATGCCCGCGCCGCGCTCGACATCATTCGCCAGAGCCTCCGCGATGCCGGTTGGGGCTTCGTCTCCAAGGAGACCGCCGAGGGCCTACCGCCGGTCGGTACGTGTTACGCAGTCAACGTCACCGACCAGAGCGCCTGCAACGACATCACTGCTTACAATGCCGGCACGTCGACGCTGGTGAGCGACAGAACGCGTTTCGCCGGCATCGAGCCGGGCAAGACCTTTAGCCGCGATACGGCCTGGGGCGGCACCGCGACGCGTGTCGTCGTCAACACGCCACGCGAGGCCATGGTGGTCAACGAGCTCGCCATTCTCTCGGGCCAATGCACCGGCGGCGGTGCCAACGGAAAGATCTACACCGGCGTGGTCAAGATCACCGGCGTCTCCGGTGCCGTCGCGACCCCGCCGATCACCTACGACTTCGACGCCAACCCGAGCAACAACCCCTATCCGGCCTTCAACTGCACGTCGATGCAGAGCGGCTTCGCGCTCGGCCGCGCCAAGATCGTCGAGTTCTACGTCGATCGCGGCCTCACCAATCCCGACCCGTCATCGGGTGCGACGAAGATCCCGCGCTTGATGATGCTCATCAACCGCGGCGGCCAGGATCCCGCGACGCTGGCGGCGCCGACCGAACAAGCGGTCGCCTACGACATCGAAGGCTTTCACGTGCGCTACGGGCTCGACTGCGGCCGGGTCGCGTCGGGCGCTCTTTGCTCGGCCGCCACCAGCGGCGGACCCGATGATATCGTCGACCTCGTGGCTACCGGGCAGAGCTGGTGCAACGACCTCACCAGCGCCAACTGCAACACTGGCAAAGCCGTCATCGAGAACCAGATGCGCGTCATGGCGGTGCAGGTCGCGGTCGTTCCGCGCACCCGCGGCCAGGTGCGCCGCAACACGCGCGGTGTCGCTCAGAACGGCGCGGCGATAGCGCTCTGGGGCTCGACGCTGCCCGCTGACGCGTACCGTCACTGGATCTATCGCGCGACGATCGCGCTGCGAAACAACCAACTCCCGATCAGCAACTGATGAAAACGACCATGCGCAATAACGAACGCGGCTTCTCCCTCATCATCGGTATGTCGGTGCTGATCTTGCTCACCGTGCTGGGTATCGCCGTGGTGCAGGGGATCAACGCCGATGTCGACAGCGCCGCGAGCGATCGCGGCTCGCAATCGGCGCTCGCCATCGCCGAGGCAGGGCTCACTTGGTCGCTCGACTATTTGAAGCGCAGCTACGGCCTGGACACCGCGACGGCGCAGACCTTCACGAACATCGTCGGCAACACCAACAGTGATCTCTCGAACTACGCCGACTGCAGCACCGAGGAGAAATCCGCGGTCGATGCCGATGCGTCTCCGGTGGCCGCCAATTGGAAGTGCGTCACCAAGAACCGCGCGGCCGCGGAGAAGACGTTCGGCGGCGGCCGCTATCACGTGTGGGTCGCCAAGGACCCGGCAGACCCGACGCAGAAGACGCTCCTCGTCCGGTCGCTCGGCATCGATGCCCGCGGCTCGCAACGCTTGGTCGAAATAGCAGTCACGGCAGGAGCCGGTCAGACGCTCTGAAAAGAGCGCCGAAGGAAACACTATGAGTGGTTCTCGCAACAAGATGGCATCTGCGGCGCTCGCCGTGGCGTTGCTCGCGACGATGGCGGACATGCCGACCGCGTCTGCTCAAACGTGCTCGACCACGACGATCAGCTTCAGCGAGACCTTCGACAACGTCGCCTTCCGCGACGCCTCGACGTCGGCCGCCGGCTGGGGTCAAGGAACCCTCAAGCTCTCGCTCAAGGGCAACTCGTTCAACACCTCGGGCCAAAACATTGGCGAGAAGATCTTCGTCGTCGGCGCCGCCGACTACGACAACGATGGTTGGATCGACATGGCGGCGGTCATGCTGTCGCCGGACCGATTGCACTTCCTGAAGAACCTGGGCAACGACGCGTCGGGTAATCACCGCGGCTTCAGCGCTGGTGGTGCCCGCAACTCCACCGGCTGGACCGCGAACATCATCGACAGCGCCATCCCCGATTTCGATACCAACGCGCCCGCGTTGCTCGCGGGTGACTTCGATGGTGACGGCGATCCCGACCTGCTCTATCTGAAAACCGGCAGCCAGGATAACGCCGGCTCGGTCATTCGCGCGTTCATCTATCGCTTGAACGGTGTGGTGAGCGGCATCCCGCAGTTCACCCGCATCGAGGTGACGAGTCACTTCCAGACCAACCGGGTGAGTTGGCACTGGACGAGTAACTTCGCGCAGGCGGTCGACTGGAACAACGATGGCCGCACCGACATCGTCACCAATTCGAGCTACGGTGGCACCAACGAAATCCTCCTCTTCCGCGCCACGACCAGCGGCATTGGTTTCCAGGCGCCGGTCCGCTTGGTCGCGAACACGGGCTTCACGCCGCCCTTCGCCGACGCCGGCACCACCAACACCGCGACCGGTGGCGCGTTATGCGTGCCGCCGAACCTGCTCGGCACCTTCAAGAGCCGCGGTGGTACGGCTCTCGCGGTCAACGACTTCGACGGCGACGGCGACAAAGACATCATCGCCGGCAGCATGAGTGAACGGCACCTGAAGTTCTGGAAGAACGACGGCGCCGATGTTTTCACGCAGCAGCCCGACATCACCTTCAACGCCGGCGGCGCGACCTTCATCCTCACCGGTGACCTCGACGGCGACGGCGATCAGGACATCGTCGTAGGCCGCGACGGTTACAACTGCGGTGGCAGCGGCGGTAACGCGTACTTCTTCGCCAACAGCGGCTCGGGCGCTTTCACCATGCGCGCCTCCGAAATCTTGTCCACTGGAGCGGACGTCGACTTCGGCGCCGCCTTCTACATCGACGAGAACATTCGCTTTCCCGCGTTGAATCGCACCACCGACAAGACCATCGACATCATCGCCGCCGACGGTAACGACTCGGGCACCTACTCGCAGGTGCTCGGTGCCCGCCTCAACGTCTACAACCTCGAAGGTCTTGCGACCTCGACGGTCATCGACGCGCTCGACAACGTCAACAACGCCATCGTCGAGGTGACGATGTCCGCCGTCGATGAAGTGGAGAGCCCGCCGACGACGAGCATCACCTACTACGTATCCAATGACGGTGGTGGCAACTGGGAGCGGCTCTTGCCGAGCGAGGTCGCGAGTGGCTCGGGCGCCGGCGCGACGCACACCTTCACGCACTTCGGCAGCGACTTTCGCTGGCGCGCCGAGTTGGACGCCGCCGAGAGCGTCCTCTCCGGCGCGGAGGCGGCTTTCGCGCCCGGCTCGAAGAACACCCCCGAGCTGCGCAGCATCAGCTGGAGCTATGGTTACGTCTTGCGTCGTGAGTACTCGCGCTCCGCTTTGACGTTCGCTGACGACGTGACGACGGCCCCCAACGTCACCAAAGACTTGCTGATCTCGTCGACCTTCTTCTACCCCGGCTTCGAGGGCACGTTGCGCGCCTTCGATCCGGCGGTCGATCTGCAAGCGACCACCGAGCCCAACAACGACCTGAACCGCCGTGTGGTGAAGAGCGGAACGGGTAACGCCCTCATCTGGGATGCCGCCGAGCTCTTGCGCCAGCGTTCCGGCAGCGACCGTTCGATCTATACGGCGCTGCCCAACGGGAGCGGTGTGGTCAATCTGCGAACCCCGTTCACGAGTGCCAGCGCCGCCCTCCTGTCGACGCACATGGCGACCGACCTCGTGACCGCGACGAGCGTCATTTCTTTCATCCGCAACGGCATGGGTCACGTCACCGGCAACAAGCTGTGGGACGTTGGTCACTCGTCGCCGGTTTATCTCGGACCGCCGAAAGCCACCGTGACCGACAAGTCGCTGACCGAAGATGGGTATGTCGCCTTCGCGAATGCGCAACAGAACCGCCAGCGCACCATCTTCATCGGCACCAACGACGGCATGGTGCACGCCTTCAACGCAGTGAACGGCACCGAGATGTGGGCCTTCATTCCGTACAACCTGCTCGCGAAGCTCAAGCTGCAGCGCGCAACCGACGTCGACGGCAACGCCTATTTCAACCACCAGAGCTTGGTCGACGGCTCGGTGGTCGTGCGTGATGTCTTCGATCGCGGATCAGGCTCGTGGAAGACCGTGCTCATCGCCGGCCAGGCTCTAGGCACCGGCCGTGGCGACAACAACTATTACTTCGCGCTCGACGTCACCGATCCGACGAACCCGCTCCCCATGTGGGAGTTCACCGACGACTGGCTCGCGGAGAACAAGAGCTGCACCGGCCAGTTCTCCCGCCAGAACTGCACGACTACGACGCCGCCGCCGTCGTGCACCGCGAGCTGCACCGCACCCAACCACCGATTTAGCGACGCTGGTAGCGACAAGATCGCGTTCGAGGCGGAGGATTTCAACACCACACTGTCGCTCGACGGTATCCATACTTGGTCCGTGGCGAGTTCATCGTCGCACAGTGGCTTCTACGGAGCCGGCTATATATCGCCGATCCCCGACGCCACCGCCCCCAACAACTGCACGACCTTCACGAGCTGCGGTGCCACTGCAACCTATCAGCTCCAATCCGACCGCTCGGGCAGCTACACCGTCTACATCCGCTACAAGTCGACGGGTAGCACCAACAACTCGCTCCGCTATCGCATCGGCAGTCTCACCGAAAACCCGACGAGCCTCACGACCGGCACCGGCTGGCAATGGTACACCAGCGCGTCGACGGTTACGCTCGCGGTCGCGGACTACGACTTCCAGATCTGGATGGCCGAGGACGGAATCCTCATCGACAAGGTCGTGCTTGTCCGCGGTGGCGGTGTGCCGACGAGCTCGTCGCCGACGCCCGTGTGCTTGAACCAGTGCACCACTTCGAATCCAGTGACCACCTGCACCACCCAGAACTTCGATCCCGCCGCCGAATCGTTCGAGTGCGGCGCCGGCACCAATCTCAAGTGCTGCCAGGATCTGTCGACCCAGTGGTACTGCTCGCCGGTCGGCCAGGCATGCGAAGATCTCGACACCGTCTTGGGTCAGACCTGGTCGACGCCGGTCGTGGCGCCGCTCAAAGTCGGTGGCATGCGCAACTGGATGGTCGTGTTCGGCAGCGGTTACAACAACCGCGCGGGGGTCCCGGCGGCTGTTGGCCGCAGCGTCTACGCCATCGATGCCATCACCGGCACCCGGCGTGGCCAGTGGAACTACAACGATCTGCCGCTGAACAATCCGAACAACCTGTCGACGATCGACAACACGGTTCCCGGCGGTGTCGCGGTCTACGACTGGACCACGAGTGGCACCGACGAGATCCCCGACGGTTACGCCGACGCCATCTACGTCGGTGATCTCGAAGGTCGTCTCTGGAAGATCGACGTGCACGACTCGGGTACGGTGGGCGTGGGTGGCGTGGTGCCGACGACGATGTGGCCGACCTGCGTCCTCTTCGACGCCGGCGTTCCGGATGGCGGCTCGGCGCGCACCTGGGCGCCGATCATCACCGCACCCGCAGTGACGCTCGTCAAAGCGGACGACATCCCGCCGACCTTCACGGCGCGCCGGCCGGTCGTCTACTTCGGCACCGGTGGTGACGACCGCTCGCCGTCGACGCTCATGTATCGCTTCTACGCGGTGCGCGACACACGCGAGTGCAACCATGTCGCAACGCCGGTCTACACCGGCGCCAAGACCTCGACCGACATCTTCAGCACCACGCTCAATCCGAAGCGCACCGAGTGGATCGTCGGCGACAACCGCGACCTTTCGAACAATGCTTTGGCTGGTGCGTTCATCGGCTCCGAGGGCTCGGTCGGCCAGCGTTACTGGTCCGACCCGGTCATCGTCGATGACTCGATGGTCTTCTTCGCGTCGCTGCCCGGCAGCATCGAGTCGGTGAACCCGTGCTCGAATCTGAGCTCCGGCACGTCGGCTCTCTACGGTTACGCGATTCGCGACTTCTCGCTCGCCGATGGCACGCGGCCGACCGCCGGTACGACGATCTTCCGCGAACCGGGAGGCGCCAGTAAGGCGTTCCTGCGCAGCGCTTCGAAGATCCGTCGCTCGGTGCTCATCTCCCAAGAGGTGCCGACGGCCGGCGTGTCGCAGCCGCCGGCGAACACCGTGTCGACGACGGCGACTGGAGCCAACAAGGTCTTCGTCCAAACCTTCGACGGCGACATTCGCGGCTTCGACAAGCCGGTGGTCAGCGATACCAACACCATTCGCGTGCTGCGCTGGCGGGAGATTCCGCTAAAATGAACGCCGAGCGCTCCGAACGGGGCTTCACCCTCATCGAAGTCATGATCACCGTGGCAATCCTCGGCATCATGGCGACGCTCGCGGTCTCCTACAGTGGTTCTTTTTTCCGCAAAAACAGACTCAATCAGCTAGCGCGCGGCGTCTACGCCACGGTGTCCACGGCGCGGGCCGAGGCCGTGCGCCGCTCCAAGCGCGTGATCGTTTCGTTCCCGAGCGACAAGGTGATCGCTTTCGTGGACATGAACACTACGCCCAATTGGGCCTACGATGACGGTACCGACATCAAGATTGCCGAGTACCGCTTCGCCGAGGCGTCGATGAGCTCTGCCGCGGTCAACATGGACACCACCGGGCTCACGGTCGGCATCAATGGCATCGGTACAGTCACGCCGATGATCATTTTCAGCTCGACGGGCGCGAGCGTGAAGCGCACCACCACGAACAGTGTCGAGCAGCCCGCCGAGGTCGGCGTCACCTTCAAGCACAACGGCATCCCAACCGCGCAGAACATCTTTCGCCGCATCTCGACCACTGCTGCCGGAGCCGTACGGGTGACATCGCGCTGAGCCACCGGGTCGGATGCGAAGCCCGTGACAATGCGGCCTTGACCGTGTTAGCCGAAGGTCAACGCGACTCGCGCGCGCGGTCCGCGTTTTCACATGGCCAACGATAGCGTCGTCGAGACATTTGCTCGCCTCGTCGAGTTCATCGCCAAGAAGTTCTTGCGCGGTGAGGTGACGCTCGCTGACTTGCTGAACCTCGATGACAAAGAGATCGAGGTCATCTTCTTGATGGGCCACTACCTGTACAACTACGGGAAGTATCAGGCGGCCTTGAACGTCTTCAGCGTCCTGACCCTCTACAAGCCATTTGTCAGCCGTTATTGGCGCGCCGCCGGTGCCGCGAACCAGGCGCTCAAGAAGTGGAACGAGGCGATCGTCGCCTACGACATGGCGCTCACCACGAACTTGAACGACGTCATCAGCTACACCTACCGTGGCGAGTCCAAAATCAGCGCTGGAATGGCCGACGAGGGCGTCACGGACTTGCGGACCGCTGTCGAAGTCGGCACGAATCAACCGTTCTACAACCAGTGGGTAAATCGGGCGCGTACGCTTCTGAAGGTGCGTGGCATCGACCTGTAGAGTATTTTTCTAGCTAGGCACGGCGGCTCCAAGGGGTTCACGGATGGCGACGCAGGGTCCCAACAAGGTCAACACCCCCGTCGTCCCCAAAGCGGACATCAAGGCCGACCTCAATCAGGTCGAAGCCCAGAAGTCCCGTGAAGCCAACGCCAAGCGCATCGCCTCCCAAGACGCCGCGCGTGTGGCCCAGCAGGCAGGCTTCCAGCGCATGGGGCCGTCGAAGAAGCGTAACTTCGACGTCGGCGACTCGTCGCGGTCTCCCATCCCCATCCCCGAAGATGGCACCGAAGACACCGACGTCTGGACCCAAGAACGTCTCGATCGCGCCCAGGAAAATCTCACGCTCGCGAGCGCGCAGTTCGCTGACGCAGCGCGAAATCCGGAGGCCGGCGGGAGCCTCGGGGAGGCCGTCGTCGGCAGCTCCTTCCTGCCCACCGAGGAAGACGTGGGGAAGCTCCAGACCCTATCGGAGCGGGAGCCGCCCGAACCCGTCGCTCTCGAAGACGTCACCACCGACGTGAAGCGCCTCTTCAACATCGAGCTCAAAGACGAAGTGCCGTTGGGCCACAAAGTCCTCGCCACTGGCCTGGTTGTGGCAGGTGAGGCGGGGTGTGTGCAGGTGGAAGAAGGTGGCCTGAACGAGCGCAATTTGGCCGACGGTCTGCAGAAAGTTACCGAAAGAGGTAACCACGCAGTGGGCGAAGCGCAAAAGATGAGTAAGGGCATCAACCGCGAGCTGAACGTTCAACGGACGTTCGTTTTCAAGCGGTAGAAGCCCTTGCTCTCGACGATAGTCGGGAGCACGTGACGGACTGGCAGGTAATTAGTCCGCCACACGGCTCCCCGGCGGGTAAAGTCTGGAAGTCACCTCTCGACGACCTATCGGTGTCGAGGTCCTGTGCGTGGCCGCGATGGTGCGGTGCACGGCACGCGATTCGAAGTTTCGTGTCCCAAGGGTTTAACGCCCGCAAGACACGTGGTTTTGTAGGGTTTTTTAGGTTTTAGCTCATTGGCCGCAAGGCTGGCGGGCATGGTTTTCAAACAATTTTCGGAGTTTTCCATGAGCGCAACGAACGGCCTTGGCAGGCAGAATGCTATTCACAGCTCGGCTGAGCTAGTTTCGCAGCAGATCCAGGGCGTCAGTCAGCAAATCCAAGGCCTCGGCAAAGAGCTCGAGGGCCTAGGTCAGGCCATTCAAAATCTCGTGAACGAGCTTCAGAGCTTGAAGCCGCCGGCAGCGCCGGGGGCCGGTGCCGACGAAGCGGCGATGGTGGCCTATCAAGACGCGATGCAGCGTTACAACGATCAGGTCAATCGCATCCGCGGCCGCATCGACGAGCTGAACGCACGCAGCCAGCAGATCGCTAACAAGATCGGTGAGTTGCAGGACAAGATCCGCCGTCTCGAGGGCAGTGATATGCCCGCCGCACAGCGTCGTGACACCGAGCGCCAAGAGGCCGAGCTCAAGATGGCGCGCGAGAAGTACGAGAGCATCGCCAAGACGACCGAGTCGTCGCAGGCCAAGATGGACGCCGACGAGGCCGGCAAGCGCGAGACCACGCGTAAACAAATGCGCGTCGGTGGCAGCGCGGCCACGACCGATACGTCGGCGACCTCTGATCAGCGTCTCTCGGTTCGCGTCCAGTGGCGCAACACCGAGCTGCGGGTGAACGAGCAGTCGGATCTCAAGACCATCGTCCGCGCCTTCAGCCTGGTGCTCGGCACCGTGGGGGATGGCAGCGACTTCGCTCGCCGCGCTAACCCGGCCATTGCGATGCCGTACTCGCCGGGTGCCGGTCTGCCTCCTGTCGGTACGCCTTAACGGACTGACACGTCGACTCGGCAACAGCCGCCGAATCTTCGTGTCGTTATAGCGGATACGGGGCTTGGTGTACTCGATGAAGTCCGCCAAAACGGCCGTTCAGCCCCCGGCCACGCTCGAAGTAACTTTTTACTTTCTTTTTAGGAGATTTGGACCATGGCAACGAACAACCTGACGCGTACTCAGTCTTATACGAGCGCCACCGATGGCGTTCGCTATACGTTCCAAGACGTCGACGGTAACGGTACCTTCGACCGTGCCCGCCTTACGGCGCTGGACGCCCAAGGCCGGGTCATCGGCACGACCAACTGGGAGAACCTCGCTGACGACGCGACCTTTGGCACCTACAAGAGTGAGCTCGAGAGCCTCGGCCTCGCCATCCAGAACGAAGGCGCGAGCGAGTCGCTCGCCAAGCTCGACCCTTCTGCGCGCGGCACTTTGAGCGCGATCGCTTCGGCGCTCGCCAACGGTACGTCGAGCAACGCCAACATCCAGGGCCGCTGGGCCGACTTCGTGTCGGGTCTCCAGGTCAACGGCACCGAAGACGTGAACGCACTGGTGCAGCAAGTGCTTCGCGAGGCTTACCTCTCGAGCACGCAAGACCTGAACTTCTATGCGCAGAAGGTTCAGTTCTACAACGACCTGAAGAAGCAGATTCGTAACGACATCACCGAGATGCGTAAGATTCTGTCGGCGCACGCCGGCGAAGAAGACAACGCGCAGATCGATCTGTCGGCCGAGCTCGTCAACAACGGTCAAGATCCTGACGAGCTGCTCTTCCCTTGGTCGGGCACGCCGGCCATCGATACGCAGACCGGCCAGTTCGTGGCGGTCCGTGAGCTCGATCAGGGCCTCGATGATCCGACGACCAAGGAAGGTCTGTCGAACTACATCGACGACCTCGAGCAGAAGCTGAACTCGGTCGGTGACGACGCTCAGCTGGCGAACGTCGACCTGCAGAACATGCTGCAGAAGCAGCAGCAGACGCTGCAGATGATGTCGAACATCTCGAAGATGCTGCACGACACCGCGCTAGCGGTTCTCCGCAAGATCAGCGGTTAATCCCGGAGGGTCCGGTGGCGGTGCCCGTACCATCACCGAATTCCACGGTTTGTCGGTTACTTATGCACTGGCCGGGGCGTCCGAAAGCGGGCCACCTGGCCAGTGTCATAATTGCAGGCTTCCGGGTCGTCGTTGCTCGCCAATTTTGACTCGTCGCGGGTATGCTAGACCGCAATGCCTATCGACGCGATCGACGCTCAAGTCCAGGGTCTCGTACAGGACGCCCAGCTCGCCTATCAGCGCTCGCAGATGGGCGGCGAGGCCGACGCTGCCGCGCGCCGTGAGGTCGAGAAAAAGGCGGCAATCAAGCGCGAGGTCATCAAAGAGAGCATCGTCTCTCGCGAGACTTTCCAGCGTAGCGAGCGTGTCGATCAGCGCATGCAGCAGATCCTCGGTGGCCAGGCTGGGCCCGAGGCGCAGCACGCCCTGCACGACTGGCAGAACAACCGGGCGCTGCAAGAGAAGCTGACCGAAGCGCAGAAAAATCTCTTCCGCGAGGCCATGGCCTCGAACCCGAAGAAGGGCGCCGAGTCTGCCAACGCGATGAACCGGCTGGCGAACGCGCCGTCGTTCAAGCAAGCGGTGCAGACCGCGCCGCAGGCCGCGACCATTCACGCCGCGGTCGTCGACAATCCGAAGTCCGAGAAGCTCATCTCCGACGTCTTGCAGTCGCGCTTCATGCAGTCCGCTAAAGCGGACCAGAAGGCAAAGAACGAATTCTTGCGCTTCGCCATGGCCCGTATGGGTGACGGCAAGACGGACTCGCTCAAGAAGGCCGGCGACATGCTCGGCACGCTCGCCAACAAAGGCGCGAACGGCAACGCTCAGCGCGCCGCGATGAACATGGCCACGCGGCGGCCCGGTGATACCGGCGCCATGACCAACGTCGACGCGTTCATCCAGCAGCCGCACATCGCTAAGCTGCCGAGCTTCGCGCGCGGTAAGTCGACCGAGCTCCTTGCCAAAGCGAACGGTACCAACGAGGTGCGTGAGGGCTTCGACAAGCTGGCGACGCACAGCCGCTTCAAGTCACAGAGCGCGCAAAACAAGGGCCGCTTCTTCGCGACTATCGGCAGCGGCAAGCCCAGCGAGTTCCGCGCCATTACCGACAAGCTGCTCGGCACCCTGCAGAGCCCCCAGTTCCCGGCCCGCGAGGGTCAGGTCTCGAAGCTGCTCGCCAAGGTCGCTTCGCAAGTGCAGCGTGGTGGAGCCGGTGGCATCGATCCCGAAGCGGCGGTGAAACAGGCCAAGACGTCGGCGCTGCCGAAAGCTCCACGGATGCAGTCGACGGCAGGCCTCGAGGGCGACGACGCCAACAAGGTGCGTTCGCAGAACCGCGCCAAGATCATCCAGTTCTACACGCACCTCTCGCGCGTCTACGAGCAGGCCGAGAAGAAGCTCGGCAGCGCCAAGTACTTCGAGGACGTCAACAGCCTGCAGACGTTGCGCAAGCCCGAGGACATCAATCTCGCTGGACTCTCCGACGACGACCGCGCGCTCATCGGCGCCAAGAACCAGGAGATGAACGAGAAGCTCGACGGCTTGCAGAAGCTGCAGCGTCAGAAGGCGCGCGAGCTACGTACCAAGCGCATGCCTGCGGCGAAGCGCCGCGCCATCGCCAACGAACGTCGCGCCGTTGGTCGCAAGCCGAAGTACTTCAATCCGAACTCCGCGTCGCCGATTGGCCGTCAGACCGCTACAGCGGCCTATCTGAAGGCTGCCTCGGGCCCACAACAGTCGGCCGAGATGCAGGAGAAGCTCGCGTCGACGCCATACCGCGGTCAGCTCTCCGATCGTCAGATCGGTGGCCGCGTCGGCTCGATGGACATCCAGCGTCACGTTGCGACCGCGCTGCAACACGTGCAGCCGGGCGGCGCGAACGCCGGCGATATCGCGCAGAGCATCGCCGACCAGGTCGCCCGTCAGGTGGCCGAGCAAGTGAGCCGGCAGGTCGCACAGCAGGTGACGCAGCAGCTCATGGGCTCTCGCGGCTCGAGAGCGCGGCGTGCCGACGTCGACGCCACCGGGGGCGAACACGCCGCTCCCGCGTTCGAGGCGACCCAAACCGATGTCTCGGCGCAGCCGCGGGCTCAAGAGGGCACGCAAACCCGCGCCCGGCCGCAGAGCCGCCAGCAGGGCAAGGTCGATGGCTGGGGCATCCCGCGCACCTTCGAGCGCGATCTCGGCGGCGTCGATCACAGCGCCGTAAAGGCCCCGGGATCCGAAGCCCTGCCCGCCGAAGTTTCGCAGAGCACCGGCGACATCGACGGCGCGCCTTATACGGGCAAGCCCTTGGTCAAAGACGGCAGCTCGGTTCGCAATATGGACACGCTGCTGCCGCTCAACTGGAAGGCGATGAGCCGCACCGAGCTCGCGCTCTTGAAGAACCTCGGTTGGAACCAGCAGAGCTGGGACACCAAAGACACGCCCGCGGCCAAGTGGCCGATGGTCATGGTCACGCCTTACGTCACGCTTTCGCCGCTACAGCGCGAGTCGGTGCGCAAGCTGGGCATGACGGCGCGCGATTGGGACAAGCGCGTGCAAGCGTTCACCATGGGTAAGAACGCCTAGCGATCCACACGCAAGGCGGCGGGATGACTCTGGAATCCGGCTCGTTTGCTGGTGTCAGGTTGGCGTGGCCAGAACGCACGGACGCCGCAACTCTGGCCGCCCAGCAGCGATAAAACGGACGACCACGCGCGATGTTGGCGACCCTCATGCGCGCCGTCCGGAGATTCGATGACCTGGCGCACGCATCTTGGAACCCTCGCGGACCGTGTTGGACTCGATTCGAAAGCCGTCACGCAGGGTGCGGACCGTCTGGTCAACGAAGCGCAGAAGCTCGCCAAGAGCGCCGAGAAGGCCGCGACTGCCGCAGTCGAGCAGGGCCTTCCTGTCGCCAAGAAGCTCGCGGCAACCGCCGTCGAGCAGGGTGTGCCGGTCGCAAAGCGCGTGGTGGCGCAGCTCCAGACCGCCGCGAGTGCCGCGGGCGCGGCGGCGGACGAGCTGGTGACTCGCGTCAAAGCGAACGCGCCGAGCCCGACTGTCCTGACCACCGTCCCCACCAAGAAGGCGCCCCGGGCCGCAGCCAAGCCTCCGGCGGCAAAGCCAGTCGTCGAGCCCTCGGTCGCCGAAGCGCCCGTCGTCGAGACGCCGGTCTCCGTACGCGCGAAAGACGCAAGCCCGTTCGACCTGACCGGCTTGTCGATCACCATCGACGACGCGCGCGAGCTCGCGCGTGCTCCCAAGAGTCTCGATCAAGAGTTGGCGGAGCCGATCGATGCGGCGACCGCCAAGGGGCTGCGCGACTACGTCGCTGCCACGCCATCGACGATCTTCGCGGCGCGTCGACGCATCGCGAACAACGTCGCAGAGCTTACGCAACGTCTGGGCAAGGCACCCGTGGACCCGTGGCGCAGCGTCGAACAAGCGCGCACGCGACTTGCTGCATTCGACAAGCAGAGCGGCACCGACTACGCCGCCTCGAGCTGGGCGAGCATGGTGCGCGGTTGGAGCCGTGAGGAGATTCCCAGCTCGGCGCACGAAGCCCTGGATGCAGTCACGCAGCTCGTCCGCCAGGCCGGAGCATCGCCGCGCGGTCGCTCGCACGCCGCCGACGTTTGTGAGGCAGTGCTCACTGTCGCGCACGTCGAAGGTTGGCCGACGCGACTCTTTCCGGATGGCGCCGATCTCGACAGCTTCTTCGGCGTCGTCAAACGTGCCGCGGCTTCACCTGACCTGAAAGAGCCCGTCGCTCGGAAGCTCTTTGGTGTCGCCGGAGCCATGATGGCTTCGCCGGTTGCGGCGGTGGAGCGTGAGGCGCGTGCGATGAACCCTCTCGGGCTGCGTGCCGAAATGGCGCTGCGCGCGGTGGACATTCTCGACAGTGTCGGCAAGACCTCGCACGACGGCTTGCGCGACGCGGCGCTCAAAGCAGCCGGCTCCCAAGAGGCGCAGCCGGACGCGGCCGAGCTGGAAGAGCTGACGCGCGTGCCGCGCTGGTTCTTGAGCTCGCGACTCGATGGCATCTCGAGCGCACAGGCGGAAGAGCTCGTGGCGTTCGTGGCTGGTAGCAAAGGCGACCTGCGCGAGCGCGAGCTGCGTCTGCAGTCTTTCGTGCGCACGCCCCGTATTCGTGCCGAGATCGCCGCTCACGTAGGGATGGACGTTCGCGATAGCGTGCTGGCGGATGCGGCGGCGCCGCTCACCAACGTGAAGCGCGCCTTGGCGCTGCTCGCCGCGCAAGACGAAGCCGACGGTACGCGCTACGCCATCGAAGCGGTCAAGGGTCTGCTCGGCGCGGGCCCACGCGGTGTTGCGGCGCGTGAGCTCGTCGCCGAAGCTCGTTCGGTGTTCGCGAGCCGCGGCACGGTCGACGACAAACGCTTTCTGCTCGAGCAGGTGCACGCGCTCGTCGACAAGTCGGCGTGGCCATCACTCCTCACGCAGAACGGTGTCGCGCAGACGGTCGCGCTCATCGAAGACGTCACGCCGCTCGCCGCTAGCGACAACGCCTTTGCCAACCAACTCTTCATCATTGGTTACAAGCTCGCGAGCACCGCGTTGCCGGATGGCGATGTTTCGGACGACGCCGGGCGTTCGACCGTCGCTGCCGCCATCGCCAAGGCGGGTACGACTCTTGGCCGCGAAAACGACGCCGCGATGTTCGGGTTCCTCGAGCGCCAGCTCAGAGGCGAAACACCTTAGCTCTCGAAAATGAAACCGGGCAGCCTGGGGATCAGGCTGCCCGGTCGTTCCACTGCCGTGTCGGCGAAGCGCGCGGGTCCGCGTGACTGGTTTATCCCGCGCGCACCGCTTTCGCGGACTACCGCGTCAACGTGTAGTCGACGCGCGGGCTACCTTGCGTAGCCGCTGGGAACTTCATGGCGGTGATCAGCGTCGCGAGCTCCTTGAGGGTCGCGGCGTCGAGCTTGCCACGCTCGAGCTTCACTTGAATCGCCGTGCCTTGGGCGGTCACGAACCAGCGCAGGGTGATGCTGCCCTTGAACCCGGCCTTCGCGAGCACCGCCTCGAGCTGGGCCTTGCCGGCGTCGAGGACGCGAGCCACGGCTGCTTTGTCGAGCCCGCTGGCGACGACGAGCATCGGCGCGGCATCGGCCTTGTCATCCCGCGGCGCCTTGGCGACGACCTCCTCGTCCTCGCGCAGCTCGTTGGCCTCGCGACGGGTCGACGGCGCGACCGTCAGCGGTTCGACCTTCGCGGGCTTGCGCTCGAGGGCGGCACCGCGGCCGATCCCCGAGACGCCACCCAAGGCACCGCCGCCGTAGCCCGAGCCGTAGCTCGCGCCGCCGGCGGGACCGCCGTGGGTGCGGCCCTTGCTCTTGGCGGCGTACTCGCCACCCGCCATCGACAGGTCGACACCTTCCGGCGCGTGCACCGGCTGGACGACCGTCTGGAGCTTGCCGTCCACCTTGGTCGCGGTGTCGACGGCGACGAAGCTGGTGTAGGCGGTGACCAAGCGGTGGCTGAGACCGACTTCGGTGATCTTGTCGACCACCTTCTGGTCGTGACCGCTCCACAAGTCACGCTCGAGCGACTCGACCTTCGAGCGTGCCCACAACGAGCCCAGCGCCAGGTTGTCGTTCGCCGCCGAGGGCGACATGTTTGCTTTAGCGGTCAACTCCAAGATCCGGCCCTGCGACTCGCCGCGCACCGTGATGGTGGTGTCGGCTTTGCCTTCGAAGCGGCCGTGGATGATCGTCGGACGACTGGCGAAGAGATCGGGGATGCGCGTCGGGTAGACCTCGGTGACCTTCGCGTTGCCCCAGTCGATCTGGAGGTTCTCCATGATCGGTGCATCGATGAGGCGGAAAAACGTGTTCACCGCGACGACCGGATCTTCACGCGTGGTTGCGTAGACGGTCGCGCCTTCGCCGGCCTTGCCCAAACCGTCGAGCAAGAAGCGATTGACGCTCGAGCCGACACCGAAGCCGAAGACGCGGGCGCGCGCCTTGCTGTCCTTCTGTTTGGCGACGAGAGTCGCGGCTCGATCGAGGATCTGCTGCTCGTTGCCGACGTAACCGTCGGTGAGGAAGAACACGTAGCGGTGACGGTCGCGCTCGACGCTCGGACGCAGGGCCGCGTCGACGGCGTCGGCCATCTCGGTGCCGCCGCCGGCAGTGAGACCATCGATGTACTTCATGCCTTCGAGGACGTTGGCGTCGTTGGCGGGGATGGGCTCGCTGAACGCCTGACCGGTGCGCGACGCGAAGACCAGGACGTTGAAGGTGTCCATCGGGCGGAGCTTGCGCAGAGCCTCGCGCATCGCGTCTTTGCACATGGCGAGCGGTACGCCGTGCATCGATCCCGAAACATCGACGACGAAGATGATCTCGCGCTTACCGACGAGCTTGTCGACGTCCATCTTAGCGGGCTGGAGCACGAGCGCGAACTCGCCGTCTTTGCCGTTGCCATGGGTGAGGAGCGCGAGCTGCGGGAGCTTCCCGGCAACCTCGTAGTGCAACACGAAGTCGCGGTTCGGCAGCTTGTCGTGCGCGGCGAGCTTCAAGCGCAGGCCGCCGTCCTCGAGCTTCTCGGCGACGGTCTCGTGAGTGGGGACGTCGTGGCTCAGGATCGGAAAGCCCGGGTGCACCGTGACTTCCATGCTGATGTCGTGACCGTTGCGCTCGCCTTCGCCGAAATACGGCGGCGAGATGCGCGCGATGTCCGGAGTGTGACCCTTGTAGCGCGGGCCAACGACCATCGGGAACACCATCTCGTAGGTGCCGGCGTCGTAGGTGAGCGTTTGCACGTAGCTCACCGTGACTTCGATCTTGGTTCCCGGTGCGATGTTCGCGACCGACTGCGTGAAGATATTGGGACGCTCTTGCTCGAGCAGCGCCGCGGTGTGGCCTTGTTGCTTGGCCGTCTCGTAGGTCTGGCGCGCTTCGTCGCGCTTCTTGATCTCGGCACGGATCTCACGGTCACCGATGCGGATGCGCATGTCGTCGACAGCGGAGTTCTCGGGCAGCGGGAAAACGTAGATGGCCTCGAGCGGGTTCTTCGAGGGGTTGCTGTAGATTTGTTTCACCTCGACGCGGGCTACGAAGCCGGTGATGTCCGCCTTGACGGCCGTGTGCTCGAGCGGCAACGGCGTTTTGTCGGCGGCGACGCGCAGCTGCGGCACTTCGCCGGGATCGGTGTAGACGGGCGATGTGACTTGAAGCGGCGCTGCGAGACTGCACGCCAGGGCGAGGGCAAGGACACTCATGAACGTAACCTCCACGACGTTGGTCGTGGCAGTCGTTACGTTTGGGAACTCTCGGCGAGGTCAGGTGTGACGACGGTCACGCCGGCCCACCAGCTCCCGGGCCGGCCCGGTGGAGGCCAATCAGGAGCTCGCTGCGCTGAACCCAAGGGGCGAACTGCGGATATTGGGCGCCGATTTGCAGCACCCGTTCGAGGTCACCCAGGCCGGCGGGGACGTTCCCCGAGAGGATTTGCGACTCGCCGCGATAGACGAAGCTGACCACATCGTTTTCGTCGTTGGCGATTGCCATGTCGTACGCGGCGATGGCTTCGATGTAGTCTTTGAGTTGCTGGTTGACGGCGCCGAGCGCTCGCCAATAGTGAGCGGTGTAAGGAGCGTAAGCGGTTAGGCCGGTAAAAATATCCTTGGCGGCGTCGTATTTACCGTAGGTAAAGAAGTTGTAACCCAGCGCGTAGATGGTCTCCATCTCCTCGTCGCTGATGCCTTCGAGCTCCTGCAACGTGATGAGACCGTTCATGAATCCGTGGATCATGAACTCGAGGTACTGAGCGGCTGTGTTTTCGATCTCGACGTACTGGCTCATCGCTGCGGCGATTATATCGCACCTTGGCCGCCATGGCGCCAAGCTTGCCCTGATCCTGGGACTTGGCGCCGCTTGCCGGGCTCCGGTCAGCCTCGATTGGTCGACGTCGCTCGGGGAGGGCCGACCGAGCTCGCCGCTAGTGACCGCGGGCTTCATCGCGGTCGGGACCGAGAGTGCCCTGGTGGTGCTCGAGCATTCCGGCCAGCGGCGCTGCCGCGTCGACCTCGGTGGGCGCGTCTTCACTCCCCGCTTACTCGCCGCCGATAGACTGCTCGTCGCCAGCGGCAGCAGCGTTGCCACCATCGACAACGGCTGCAACGTGTTGTGGAAGCACGACGTCGCCGATCGTGTCGCGTCCGCTCCAGCGGTCAGTAGCGAGCTTGCAGTAGTTGCCACCGTCACCGGCCGTGTCGTGGGCTTGTCGCTCGCCGACGGTGCGACACGCTGGACGTTCAGCGGGCCGAGTCAACCTGCGACCTTCGTGGGTCCGGCGTCAGTGTCGGTGCTCGATGCGTTGGGTCCAGGCGAGGTCGCCATCGGCGGCAGCGCTGCCTACGTCGTCGATGTCAAAGGCGAGCTCTTCGCGGTGCGCCTCGCCGACGGCCAACCCGTGTGGAGCGTTCGTTTGGCCGAAGCCGCCGCCAGCACACCGGTGGTCGCCGATGGGCGTGTCATCACCGGCGCGGACGACGGTGGTGTGCACGCTCTCGACACCACGACGCATGCGCTGGTCTGGCAGCTGGCGACCGATGATCGCGTACGCGCTGCACCCCTCGTCGAGAACGGCGTGGTCTACGCCGGCAGCGACGACCGGCATGTCTACGCCATCGACGCCGATAGCGGTGCGTTGTACTGGCTCGCCGATGTCGAAGGGCCGATTCGTTCGCGTCCCGTCGGCTTTCGCAATCTCCTGTTCGTCGCCGGCGGCTATGGTGACGGGCGCCTGTACGCCCTCAACCGCGATGACGGTGGCCGCTTCTGGCAAGGCGATACCGACAGCGGCGTGATCACCGACCTGGCTGCACATGGCGACACCATCTACGCGACCAGCGTCGAGGGCTCGATCTACGCCTTCAAAGTCAGCCGGACCTTCGAGCGCTAGGCGCGGCGGTAGCGGACGACCATCGTGCCGGCGACCAGATCGTGGAAGCCACGGCCTTTGCGGTCGACGATGGACCAGAAGAACCCGGCCCCGAAGCAAAGCAACGACACGAAGCTCGCGACCGCGCGAATCACGATGACGAAAGTGTTGAGCGGTTTGCCCGAGCGGCGCGCCAGTGTCGTCCCAGCCACCAAGCGTCCGAGCGTACGTCCCGAGAGCTGCGCCATGACGATGTGGTACGCCGTGCCTACCAATGTGGTGAGGATGGCGGCGCGCAGGGTCGAGCCGGGGTGGCTACCGATCCAATCGAAGACGCCGCTGGTCTCGATGCCCTTTGGACCCGCGATGGCCGCGTCGAGCTTCGCGATCAACACGAAGAAGACCGACAGCAAAGCGAAGTCGACGGCGTGGGAGAGGAGCAAGCGCCAACCGGCAGCGTGCTCGATGCCGACCGCGGTTCGCTCGGGAGGTTGGGGCGCGGGGTGCCGAGGCGGGACGGCGCCTTCGCGGAGCATGGGCGCAGGAGCGCTTCGCTCTTCGCCGGTTGGGCGCTTGGGCGTGGCGCGCGCGACCGGCTCGCGTGCGGCTGGCACCGCGGCGCGAGGCTGCGCTGGCGGCGGTGGTAGCGAAGGCGCCGCGGGCGGGCGCTGAGGAGCTGGTGCCACGACCGGGTTACGCTGCGTCGTCCCGGCATCGAAACGCGCGTCACCGCGCGCATTGCGGGTCGGCTCGTCGTGCAAGGCCTTGGGTGCGTGGAAGACCTTCGTTGGCTCGTTGCTGATGTCGTCTTTCACGGTGCGGTCGTCGGCACGCTCTGTCCGCTGTTGCGGACGGGGCTGCGGTGCCGGTGCTGGAGCCGCGCGTTTCGCCGGAGGCGGAGGCGGCGGCGCGCGCTCGACCAGCGTGCGTTCTGCCGTACTTTCCTGGGCACGGCGTTGCATGAGCGACGCCGCGACTTGAGCTGCCGACGGCAGGGGGGCCGGCTGGGCCGCTGCGGGGACTGGCGGACGCTTCTGCAGGATCTGCTGCGCGACTTGCGAGGCCGATGGCAGGTTGCCACCGGGTGCGGCGCTCCCCTTGGCGAGCGGCCGCTGGCAGCGCGCGCAATAGGCGCCGTCTTTCGGATTCGCGGTGCCACAGTGCGGGCAGCTGATGTTCGACATGTGACTTACGGTGCTGAAGACTTGGCGTTGCTCAAGGCTACTGCGGCGGCCATGGCGGCGGTCTCGCTGCGCAGCACGTGGCGCGCGAGCCCGACGCGACTGTAGCCCGCGGCGGCGGCGGTTTCCAGCTCACTGCTCGTGAAGCCTCCCTCGGGGCCAATGAGGCAAACCAGCGGCATGTCGGGCCGCGACGCGACCAGGCGCGCAAGAGGCTCGCCGCCCATGTGGGCGATGGCGCCGCCACCGAGCTCGGCAACCGCGTCCGCGAAGGGCATCGGGGCCTCGATCACCGGCACGTCGTTGCGGCCGGACTGGCTCGCCGCGGCTTCGGCGAGTCGCTCCCAGCGCGCGAGCTTCTTTCCGTCTTCGCGCGGCACCGCGACGCTGCGTTCGCACACCAGCCAGACCAGGCGCGTGACCCCCAGCTCGGTGAGCTTTTCGACCGCCCAATCGGCGCGGTCGCCCTTCGGTGTCGCCATGGCGATGGTGATGGCGGTCGCCGTTTCGCCGGGATAGCGCTCGTCGACGCGCAAGCGGACGGCTGCTGCATCGACCTGCACGAGCGTCGCCTTAGCCGCGTTACCCAGGCCGTCGAAGAGCTCGACGATGGTACCCGCGCCCAAGCGCAAGACGTCGCGTATGTAGTGCGCTTGAGCGGACAAGAGCCCGAGCTCGTCGCCGGCGAGCGACGGCACCCTGAGCCGCCGCAGCCTCATTGCTCGTTCGGGTTCTCGATGATGACGAACTCGACGCGACGGTTACGGGCACGTCCGGCCGAAGTGTTGTTGGTGTCGATCGGCTTGGTCTCGCCGTATCCGGTAGCGAGCAACTTGTCGGAGGGCACGCCGCGGTTGATGAGGTAACGGCGCACCGAGTCGGCGCGGTCCTGGCTCAAGATCAGGTTGTCCTCATCGGGGCCGACGCTGTCGGTGTGACCTTCGACGCGGATGCTCTTGATCTCGTCGTGCGCGAGGATTTGCAGCGCCACCTGATCGAGGAGCGACTTGGAGTCCTCTTTGATGATGGACTTGCCGGTCTCGAAGTTGACGGTCTGGTTGATGAGGATGCGCTCGTTCTCGACGTATTCCGTCGCACCAGCGCCTTCGTCGGGGCAGCCGTCGTAGTCGTTGACGCCGTTGATGGTCTCGCGCTCGTGCGGGCACTGATCGAGCTCGTCGACGATGCCGTCGCGATCGTTGTCCGGATCGGGGCAGCCGTCTTCGTCGTTGAAGCCGTCGATGTCTTCCGGGTCGAGCGGGCACTTGTCGACGTTGTCGGGGATGCCGTCGCCGTCTTTGTCGCTCACCAAGCCGTCCGGGCAGCCGTCTTTGTCCGCGATACCGTTCACGGTCTCGGGTTCGTTCGGGCAGCGATCTTTTTGGTCGACGATGCCGTCACCGTCGTTGTCCGGATCGGGGCAGCCGTCGAGATCGTCGTGGCCGTCCATGTCTTCGGGGTCGTCGGGGCAGGCGTCGAGGCGGTCGGGGATGCCGTCGTGGTCGCGATCGCTGTCGCTGCGCTGGATGTTCACGGCGAGGATGCCGCGCCACATCGGGGTGCCGATACCCTGGCTGGTGCCGGCGCCGATTCCAGCCGTGACATCGACTAGGTCGGCAAAGCGGGCGCGTGCACCACCGAGCAATTCGAGACCGAACAAGCCGTCGCCGGAGAAGGCGTGTGCCGCGGCGGTGTAACCCGACAGCTCCGCCAACACATGCACCGGGATGGGCGCGTCGGCGACCTCGGCGTCGATGCCGAACTGGAACTCGATCTCGTTCCCGACATCGACACCTTGGCGAGCCGCGGTTGCGGGGCCGACGCCCTCGGGCCGAACCTCGGCGTTCTTGCGGGCGCGGTAAGCGAGCGATCCGTTGAAGCGGAGGAACGAGAACGGGACACTCGCGACCAAGCGCGGCCGGAACGAGAAGCCCGGGTCACCGGTGAAACGTGCGTCGTTGCCGGTGGGCAAGGTGAATTCGGGGACGAAGGCGGAGCTGAAGCCCCACTCGTTCTCGTTGGTCAGCGCGACGCGCGGCACGAGACGGATGTCGCCGATCCCCGATGCGGAGAGGTCGCCGAGCCCAGCGCCGTTGGGCCCGTTCTGGGTGAGCACGAGAGGCAACACCACGCCGACGTCGACGCCGTGAATGAGGCCAATCGCGAAGGAGGCGTCGAGGATGTACTGGTGCTGGAGCACCGGCTCGTAGGCACCGAATGAGTAACGCCAGACGACGGGGTTGTGGGCGTAGTCGAGCAACAAGCCGGCGGCGAGCGCGCCCGGCGTCAACGTCTGGGCTCCCTCGATGCCGAGGCCACCCTTCGAGGTGATCGGCGTGCGAAAACGTGAGACGTCGGCAGTCTGCGCGCGGGCCGGGGCGGTCGTGACGAGACCGGCCAGAAAGGCAACGGTGGCAAGCGATTGGGCGATGCGCATGACGAGAGCGGCTTATCGTAGATGACAACCCATGGTCGTTGCCAGTTAACGTTGCTCTGGACTTGCCGTCGGTTCGGCAGCAGCTTGCCAGCCGCTTTCAACAAACTTCAAGGACGAGCAATGTCGATTTCCAATGCTTCGGCGACGTGGACCGGTGACCTCAAGACGGGCAAGGGCGAGATGAAGCCCGCCAACGGACCCGCGGCCCCGTTCAGCTTCAAGACCCGCTTCGAAGGTGAGAAGGGCACGAACCCAGAAGAGATGGTTGGCGCGGCGCTTGCCGGCTGCTTCTCGATGGCGCTCTCGGTGGGGCTCGCCCAGGCCGGTGCCACCGACGTGAAGATCAATACCGAGGCCAAGGTGACCCTCGATAAGGTCGAAGGTGGCTTCGGCATCACCGGCATTGCGCTGACGACGCGCGTCGGCTTGAAGGGTATCGACGCCGCGAAATTCGCAGGCATCGCCGAAGAGACCAAGAAGAATTGCCCGGTCTCGAAGGCGCTGGCGGCCACGAAGATCACTCTCGATGCGAGCCTCGCTTAAGGGCTAGACTCGCGCGCGCATGCGCAAGCTACGGCTCGTGTTCCCGGGGTTTCCCTGTGCTCCCGAGCCGTGGCTCGATTTCTTGCCCAGCGATCGGCGCAACGAGGTCGTGCCCTTTGCGCGCGTGTTGCTCGACACCTCGCGGCTGACCGTGTCCGCTATGGCGTCCATGGTGGCGACCGAAATCGCGATGCGCAAGCCGGCGACCATCGTCTGCCACGACTTCGGCGGCGTGTTCACACTGCTCGCCGTGGCGAAGCTTGCAGCGAAGAACGCGCTGCCACCCTGCAAGGTGGTGGTCTTCAACACGGCGTTGAACGACTTCAACGTCTTCGTGAATCGCCATCCGTTCAAGATGCAGGCCGCCACCTGGGACCGCATCGAGCGGGCCGCGCGCGAGATCGGTACCGTCGCGGACCCTGCGTACGCGACAGCAATGTCCCGCGTGCGAGCCCTGTACCGACGCGTCATCTTGGCGAGCTTGGTGGGGATGGCATTGCCTCCAGCACGTCGCCGGATCGAGCCGGGCGTTCCGGCATTGTTCCTACGCTCGAACGACGATCCTTTCATCGCGCCGGAGACCCTGGATGCGCTGGCCGACGACGTCCGCTTCACCCGCGTCGCGGCCATGGACTACGGCCATTTTCCGCACAGCCACCCCAACGCCCATGCCCTTCGGAACGAAATCGTAAGTTTCGAATCCGACTAGGCTTTTGGCAGTGCCTGACAGGCCGTCTGCCAGTTTTCGCGCGTCCGGCGTGATAAACTTGCCGACGTTGATACATGAAGCTGCCGGTCTCTCATCTGCGCCTGTGTGCTCTGGCGGCAGCACTGTCGTGCTGTGTCGCCGTGGCCTGTGGGCTCTTCGAGAGCACCGGCGCGGCATGCGTCACCGACGCGAACTGTCCCAATAGTCAGCTCTGCTGCAGCGGCGCCTGTCAGCTCGCGTGCTCGAGCGGCAACGCGTTCGTGGCGTCGGTGGCGGTTTCGACGGACTACGTGCCCGGCTACGAGGTCGACCAAATCACTGTCCGACTCGACGACGCGGTTCGCGGTCTCGACGTGAACGTCACCAACGAGCTGCTGACGCCGGTACCGATCGGCCAGTTCCAAGAGATCACGCCGGAGCGCCAACACGAGGTCATCGTCACCTTGCGTCTTCGAGGCGCCGTGAGAGCGGAGCGCCGCGTCGTCTTCAGCGCGTTCAGCGACGTGCTCATACCCGTGTTCGTCACCCGCGACTGTCTCGGCCGTCAGTGCACCGGTGAAGACCAATGTCAGAACGGCGCCTGCGTCAGCGTCTTGTGCTCACCGCTTCGCCCCGACGCCTGCCCGCCAGCTGCGTGCTCTCTCGACACCGATTGCAACACCTTCAACGATTGTTCGACCTCCGTCTGCATCGGCGGACTGTGTCTGCAACGCCGCAACGACACGGCGTGCACCGAAGAGCAGCGCTGCATTCCCGGCACTGGTTGTGTGACGCGCGAGGTCGAATGCGGGGTCGAGAACGATTGCACCGACGGGATCGCCTGTACGCAGGAGCGTTGCGATGTAGGTCGCTGCTTCATCGCGAAGGACGACAGCGTGTGCGGTGTTTCACGCTGTGACCCGAGCTCACCCGAAGCTGACCGCGAAAGCGGATGCACGCCCGAGCCCTGCAATGCCGACAACTGCGTGCCGGCCGCCTGCGAGGTCGCTGAATGTCAGAGCAATCGCTGCGTACGGACGCAACTGTGCGGTAGCGGCGATCAATGTTGCAGCGGCGTTTGCGCACCCAACTGCAACGATGTGCGCCCGTGTGCCGGTAAAGGCGCTGGCACTATTTGCCGCGCCGCGGCTGGAGCGTGTGACATCGCGGAGTTTTGTGACGGGCTGAGCGAAGGATGTCCGCCGGACGCCTTGGTGGACGCGGGCGTGACCTGTCGCGACACGGGCGGCGTCTGCGACATCGCCGAGGTCTGCACCGGCAGCGCCGCCGCCTGTCCGACGAATACGTTCCTGGACAGCACGACGACCTGCCGGCCCAGTATTGGAAATTGCGACCTCGCCGAGACCTGCTCTGGCTCGTCCCCGGCATGCCCGACCGATGTGCTGGCGAACGGCACTCTTTGCAGGCCCGCGGTGTCGAGCTGCGATGCCGTCGAGGTCTGCTCGGGGAGTGGCATCAACTGTCCCGCCGACACGTTCGCACCTCCGTCGACGCAGTGCCGCGGTGCCGCCGGACCATGTGACCTCGTGGAGTTCTGCACTGGCAGCTCGTCGGTTTGTCCGGGGGATGCGTTCGCGGGCGGGGCGGTTTGCCGGGGTTCTGGCGGTGTCTGCGATCCAGCCGAAGTATGCACTGGCGCTTCGCCCGAATGCCCGCCCGATACGCTGAGCGGTCCGGCGACCACGTGCCGCGGCGCCGCCGGTGGCTGTGACGTGGCGGAGGTCTGCAGCGGGGGCAGCGTGGATTGCCCCGGCGACGTCAAGCAGGCTGCCGGCTACGTCTGTCGCGGCGTGGCCGGTGATTGCGACGTCGCCGAGACTTGTCCCGGGGGTGGCGACGCTTGCCCGGATGATGTGTTTGCGAGTGGCAACGTCTGTCGCGCGTCGCAAGGTGATTGCGACGTCGCCGATACCTGTCCAGGCAACGCGGCGGGTTGCCCCGACGCCCGTGTCGCCGCTGGCACGAGTTGCCGGCCAGCCGCGGGCGTTTGTGATCTCGCCGAGGCTTGCGACGGAGGCGTCGCTTGTCCGGCTGACGCGCGTTCGACCGCTCTCTGCCGTGCGTCCGCCAACGATGGCTGCAACGCGGCGGAGTACTGCAATGGCGGCGTCGATTGCCCGCCCGACGTCAACGCGGCGAACGGTGCCAACTGCAACAACGGTCGTTGCGGTGAATCCTCCTGCCAAGACGGTGCCTGCGTCGGCGGCGTTGCCTGCTCGCTGCGCTGCTGCTTCGACGAATACTGCACCGGTCAATCGACCTGCGTTCCCCGCTGAACGCGATGCGTACTCCAAGCCCCCAGAAAACCTGGAAGGTATGCTCGACCCGACGTAGTCTGCCGCCATGCGCGTCGGGGTCACGAAAGAGACCGAAGCCGGCGAGCGTCGCGTTGCGGTAGTACCGGAGACGGTCAAAAAGCTCGCAGCGCAGTCGCTTGCTGTGAGTGTCGAGCGCGGGGCCGGGCTGGCTGCCGGGTTTCGCGATGAAGAGTATGTTGCGGCGGGCGCTAGCCTCGCCGAGCGTGCCGAGACCCTGGCCGCCGACATCGTGCTCTGCGTCAAACGCCCGGGTGTCGACGTCATCGCGGCGATGCAGCGCGGCGCGGCGCTGGTCACGCTCTTGTACCCGCAAGGCGCTGCGGAGCTCGTGCGCGCGGCCGTCGATCAGCGCTTGTTGACCATCGCGCTCGAGCTCATCCCACGCACCACTCTCGCTCAGAGCATGGATGTGCTGTCGTCACAGGCAAACCTCGCCGGTTATTGGGCAGTCGTCGCGGCGGCGGCACGTTTGCCGAAGATCTTTCCACTGCTCATGACCGCAGCAGGAACGATCACACCGGCACGCGTGCTCGTCATCGGTGCGGGTGTCGCGGGCCTGCAAGCGATCGGCACGGCGAAGCGCCTGGGCGCCATCGTCGAAGCCACCGACGTTCGTCCCGAGACGCGCGAGCAAGTCGAATCGGTCGGCGGAAAGTTCCTGGTCGTCGAAGGCGCCGCGGTGACGCAGGGCTCGGGTGGTTACGCCGCCGAGCAATCCGACGACTACAAGACCAAGCAGGCGCAGCTCGTCTCCCAAGCCATCGCGCGCGCCGATGTCGTCATCACCACCGCACAAGTGCCCGGGCGAAAGGCGCCGCGCTTGGTGACCGACACGCAGGTGGCATCGATGCGACCCGGGTCCGTTATCGTGGACCTCGCGGCCGAGCAGGGTGGCAACGTCGAAGGCTGTGAAAGCGGACGTGACGTCAGCAAACACGGCGTGCTCATCATCGGACCGGCGAACACGCCCAGTAACGTGGCGTATCACGCGAGCGTCGCTTTCTCGCGCAACATCGAGAAGCTGTTGCTGCACCTCACCAAAGCCGGGGCGTGGGCGCTCGACTTGTCCGAAGAGATCACCGCCGGTTGCGTCGTAACTCGCGACGGCGCGGTCGTTCACGCCAAGGTGCGCGAAGCAATGAAGGGGTAACGATGGATCTCGATCGTCTCTTGTTCGGGCTCTACGTGTTCACGCTGGCTGCGTTCCTCGGCTTCCAGGTGATCTCCAAGGTGCCGCAGCTCTTGCACACGCCGCTCATGGCTTTCACCAACGCCATCTCGGGCGTGTCACTGGTGGCCGCGCTCGTCATCGCGGGCTCGGGACGCAGCGCGCTGAGCTCGGCGCTCGGTATGCTCGCGGTGTGCGCCGCGACCGTGAACGTCGTCGGCGGCTTCATCATCACCGACCGCATGCTGCGTATGTTCAGGAAGAAGGCAGGCAAGTGACCGACGCGCGCACCGCCATCTACCGCATCGCGCTCTTCGTTGCGTCGCTCTTGTTCTTGATGGGCTTGCGCGCCCTGACCAGGCCCGAGACCGCGCGCCGAGGCTTGGGTTACGCCGCGTTCGGCATGCTCATCGGCGTCGCCGGCACTCTCTTCCACCACGAGATCGTCGAGTACCACTGGATCATCGGCGGCGTCGTGCTGGGCGTGGTCATCGGTGCACCGATGGGCTTGCTCATTCCCATGACCAAGATGCCGGAGCGCGTCGCGCTGTCGCTCGCCTTCGGCAGCCTAGCCGTCACCACCGTCGGCGTCGCCGAGTTCCTGCACCATGGGTCCGCGATGACGCACTTCGCGGTCGGCGCGGTGAGCTTCGAAGTGCTCATGGGAACCATGACCTTCACTGGGTCGTTGATGGCCTTCGGTAAGCTCAACGGTGCGATCACCAGCCGTCCCGTGACCTTCCCAGGCAACAACTTGGTGAGCCTCGCGATGTTTGCCGGCGCCGCGGTGGCGCTCGGCCTCTTGGTGGCACAGCCTGGCGACGTGCGTTTGTTCGTGACCATCATCTGCGTCGGGCTCGCGCTGGGTGTCTTGGTGGTTCTCCCCATCGGCGGCGCCGACATGCCGGTCGTCATCTGTCTATTCAATGCCTATGCGGGGCTCGCCGCGGCGGCGTCGGGCTTCGTACTCGACAATCACGTGCTCATCATCTGCGGCGCGCTCGACGGCGGCTCGGGCGTCATCCTCGCGATCATCATGTCGAAGGCGATGAACCGATCGTTCGCCAACGTGCTCTTCGGCGCCTTTGGTAACGAAGTGACCGCCACAGCGGACGGAACGAAGGGGACGGTACGTGAAGGCTCGGCCGAAGACGCGGGCGAGCTCCTCAAGCTCGCGGGCTCGGTGACCTTCGTGCCTGGCTACGGCATGGCGGTCGGTCAGGCGCAGCACGCGGTCCGCGATCTCGCCAATGCGTTGACCGCGAACGGCACGCGCGTGAAATACGCCATCCATCCCGTTGCCGGTCGCATGCCGGGGCACATGAACGTGTTGCTCGCCGAAGCAAACGTTCCGTACGACCAGCTCTTCGAGCTCGAGGCGATCAACGACGACTTCGCGCAGACCGACGTGGTCGTGGTGGTCGGTGCCAACGACGTCGTCAACCCAGCGGCGCGCACCCAGAAGAGCAGCCCCATCTACGGCATGCCGGTGCTCAATGCTGACTACGCTAAAGCGGTCATCGTCTTGAAGCGCGGCATGGCGCCGGGGTTCGCGGGGATCGACAACGAGCTCTTCGGGCTGCCGCAAACCATGATGGTCTTCGGCGACGCCAAGGCTACGCTGAGCAAGATCGTCGCGGTCGTCAAAGACGCAGGTCACTGACCTTTGCGGACCCGCCAGTGGCGCACGCCGTCTGGCCCGGGCTCGGGGTCAGGATGCTTCACGCCGACGACGTACGTGGTTGCGACGCCGAGATGATCCGACACGGCATGGTGTTCGTCGCCGACCGGGTACATGCCGTCCAAGCAGGTCTGATGATCGATGACGGCGACGGCGCGGTCGGGAACATTCGATCGCGCAGCAGCGATATCGATGCGTTTGCCGAGCATGTCCCAGCTGCCACCGACGTATTGGCGGAAAGCGGGATGCATGGTGCCGCCGGACTCTCGGGTTTGCGCGCCGCTCGCTGCCCAGGCGTCCGAGAGTCCCGAGCCCTCGAAGAAGTCGACGAAGGCTGCTTCGCCCTCGAGAGTGTTGACGTCGGCGCCGACCATCGTGAACGTCGGCTGCATCTCCCGGACGAGCTTTGCGATGATGTCTTTCCACGCGGCGTACTGCTTGGTGCGTAGCCCGGCATATTCGGGGAGGGGCGAGAGGTGTGTCGTGCCGGTGAGGATGGTGTCGCCGTTCGCGAGCTCGACCACCGCATAAGCGAAGCCACGCCGCGCGCCCCACAGACGTTCGCCGAGCGAGCGCAGTGACTTGCCGTCTTCTCGGTACTCGATGATGCCGCGTTCCTTGATGGCTTTGACGTCGTTGCGCACCAAGAGCTGCAAGCCGTAGTCGTGCATGTCGCTGTCCGCGAAAACGCACGTGAAGCCGTTGGCCTCCGCAGCCTTGCGGGCGTCGCGCTGCGCGGCACGCAGCCACAGCTCCTGACACTGGATGATTCCCAGCGGCGCACGCTCCGCCTCGATATAGAAAATGCGTTGCGCGTCCGGCGGTGCCGAGCCCCTGGAGCTCGTTCGCGACGATGGTGGCGTAAAGAGAGCGCCGCGCCTTCGCGAACGGGACTTCGGCGATAAACGGTATCTTCAGCTGCCCGAAGTTGAGCGACAGCGTGCGCATCGCGGTCGCTTTCACACCCGAGCTGGCGATGGCGGCAAGCGCCAAGGAGTTGCGCGTCCGCATGGCGCGGTGCGCTGCTCCGAGCCGCTCTTCGGGGCTCGTGCCCACCAAAGCGTCGCCGGGATGGGTGGCCGTGCCCCGATGCATGGGAGCACCGCCTGCTGCGACGGTCGGGCGCGGCTCTGCTTTCGCTGGTCGGTCCAACCAGCCAACGAGCAGCCTTCGAAGCGCTTCGACCATCTCTAGAATGATCGGCGGCCGGGCGACTTACGTCCCTTCGAACTGGTCGTTCTTGTCGCGGAAGAGCACGTTGAAGGTCGTCAGCGACCCGTAACATCGGGTCACGTATTGCTGCATCTCGACCTTGTCGGTGTCGGACAACCCAGCGTGTCCATTGATCTTTTGCTCGAGCACGCGCAGCCGGTCACGGACCATGACGATCTTGTGGAAGAAGGTCTCGACCGGGATCTCTTTGGCCTGCAGGGAGGTGTCGGCGGGCTTCATGACCACGGTGCCGCCCTCCCATTTCTTGCCGAGCGGGGTCTCGCCGGTGAGGCCTTCTTCGCGAATGACGTCGCGGATCAAGGCACGCAGGGCATTGGTATCCATGGGGTCTCCGTCGTCGCCGAGGTCGATGGTGGCGCCGTATTCCTTGGGTTTCTGGATGATGACTTCTGTGTCGTCGTCGTCTCGGGCCTTGCCGCTACCGCGCGGGCGCGCCACTTTTGGTGGCGTCCAGGTCGCGCCGGTGCCGCGTTCTAGATACTTGGGGCAGCGTGGAAGCGAGTGTCCGTAAACACCCATCTCTGGCCGAAGGCGGCAACGACCGCGCTCGGTGTCGGTGTGCTCGGGCAGGAACGCGATGCACGCGCCGCAGGTGCCTGGCGTACGGCTCACGGGAGCGGATATAGCATCGCCATGACCACAGGGGCCATCATTCTTGCCGCGGGGCAGGGAAAGCGCATGCGCAGCACCCTGCCCAAGGTCCTGCATCCAGCTTGCGATCTGCCGCTCGTCGCCCACGTCGTCGCCCTGGCGAAAGACGTCGGCTGCTCGCCCATCGTCGTGGTCGTCGATCCGATGAACGGCAAGCGCGTCGAGGAGACGCTGCGTGGCTTGTTCCCCGACACCCAGCTCACCTTCGCGGTCCAAGAGAAGGCGCTCGGCACCGGTGATGCTGCACGTTCGGCGCTGCCGCACATCAAGTCCGACCGCGTGCTGGTGCTGTGCGGCGACGTTCCCTTGCTCGGCAAGGCGACGGTCGAGAAGCTCATGCCCGCTCTGCAAGGCGTCGAGCTCGCCATGCTCACCGCGAAGCTTCCCGACCCCACGGGCTACGGCCGCGTCGTCCGCCAGAGCGACACACAGATGCGTATCGTCGAGCACAAGGACGCGAGCGAGAAAGAGCGCGCCATCGACGAGGTGAATGTCGCGGTTTACCTGTGCGGCATGCAGCTCATGCAAGACACGGTCGCGTCCTTGAAAGCGGACAACGCGCAGGCCGAGTACTACCTCACCGACATCGTTTCTCGAGCCAAGAGCGTCCGCGCGGTCGATGTCGCCGACATCGCCGAGATGAGCGGCATCAACACCCAAGCGCAGCTTGCCGAGGTCGATCGCATGATGCGCGATCGCATCGTTCGTGCCTGGCAGGAAAAGGGTGTCCGCTTTCGCGACCCTCAGAGCGTCAGCATCACGCCACGCGCCTCGTTCGGTGAAGACGTGGTCATCGGCCCCGGAGTGCAGTTTTATGGCACCGTGAAGCTCGGGAACCGCGTCGTCGTCGAAGGTCCGACGGTGCTGAAAGACGTGTCGATTGGCGACGGCACGCGCATCGAGTCGTTCTGCCACCTCGAATCGGCCAAGGTCGCCAGCAACGTCAAAATCGGTCCCTATGCCCGCTTGCGGCCTGGCGCGAACCTCGCCGATGACGTTCACATCGGTAACTTCGTCGAGGTGAAGAACAGCAACGTTGCCAAGGGCTCGAAGGCCAATCACTTGGCATACTTGGGCGACGCCGACATCGGCGCTGGGGTCAACGTCGGAGCCGGCACCATCACCTGCAACTACGACGGCACGTTGAAGCACCGCACCACCATCGGTGGCGGGGTGTTCGTGGGATCGAACAGCACGCTAGTGGCGCCGGTGTCCTTGGGTGAGCACGCTTATGTGGCGGCTGGATCGACCATCACCAAGGACGTTCCAGCGGACGCGCTCGCCTTCGGACGGGCGCGACAAGAAGTACGATTGGGATATGCCAAGGCATTGCGTGAGCGTCTGGACGCCGCCAAGGCCAAGGCGAAGAAGGGGTAACGTAAGAATATGTGCGGCATCGTCGGTTTCGTCGGGAACGCTGAAGCTTCGGACAACGTCTTGGACGGCCTGCGCCGTCTCGAATACCGCGGCTATGACTCGGCCGGTATCGCCACCGTTTGTGACGGCAAGCTCGACGTCAGACGCCGCAAGGGGAAGCTCGCCGAGCTCGCAAAGCTGCTCAAAGCCGAGCCGCTCAAGGGCGACATCGCCATCGGTCACACCCGCTGGGCGACCCACGGCAAGCCCTCCGACGAGAACGCCCACCCGCATCGCGTCGGTGACGTCGTCGTCGTGCACAACGGCATCATCGAGAACTACCTCGATTTGAAAGCCGAGCTGGCCGACGCCGGCGCCAAGTTCGAGAGCGAGACCGACACCGAGATCATCGCCCACCTCATCGCCGGTCAGAAGGGCACGCTCGAGGAGCGCGTCCGCAAAGCGCTCGCCCGGGTCCGCGGCGCGTACGCTATCGCGGTCATTTCGAGCGCCGAGCCGAACACCATGATCGCCGCCAAGAACGCCTCGCCGCTGATCATCGGCGTGCGCGACGACGCCGGTCTCATCGCCAGCGACATCCCGGCGCTGCTCTCGCACACGCGCAAGGTCATCGTCCTCGAAGAGGGCGAGATGGCGGTGGTGCGCCCTGGCCACGTGAAAGTCAGCAAGGTCACCGGCGAGCCGGTCGAGCGCGAGCCGCGCATCATCGAGTGGTCCGCGGTGTCCGCCGAGAAGGGTGGTCACAAGCACTTCATGCACAAGGAGATGCACGAGCAGCCCCGCGCCGTCATCGACACCTTGCGTGGCCGGCTGTCGTCGCATGAAGCCTCGGTGCAGCTCGAAGGCTTGCCCATCGACAAGCTCGCCAAGGTGCAACGCGTGATGCTCACCGCTTGCGGCACCAGCTGGCACGCCTCGTTGGTCGGCCGTCTCATGCTCGAAGAGCTGGCGCGCATCGGCTGCGAGGTCGATCTCGCGAGCGAGCTCCGCTATCGCAGCCCGATGATGGGCCCAGAGACCCTGGTGCTCGCCGTGTCGCAGTCGGGTGAAACCGCCGACACCCTTGCTGCCATCAAGGCCGCGAAAGAGAAGGGCTCGCCCATCCTCTCGGTGGTCAACGTCGTCGACTCGTCGATCGCCCGTGAGTCCGACCACGTGCTCTATACCCACGCGGGTCCGGAGATCGGCGTCGCTTCGACCAAGGCGTTCATCACCCAGGTCATCGCGCTGCAACTACTGGCGATTGCCTTCGGCCGCGCCCGTGGTCTCGCCGAGCCACGCGCCAAGCAGCTCGTCGAAGGTCTGCGCACCGTGCCTCTGCTTATCGAGCAAGCGCTCAAGTCCGAGAAGGCGGTCATGGACGTGGCGCAGAAGATCCGCAACGCCAAGTCGGTGCTCTATCTGGGACGTGGCTTCGGCTACCCGGTGGCGCTCGAGGGCGCGCTGAAGCTCAAGGAGATCTCCTACATCCACGCCGAGGGTTATGCCGCCGGCGAGATGAAGCACGGTCCCATCGCGCTCATCGAGAAGGGCGTGCCGGTCATCGTCATCGCGACGCAAGGCCCGCTCTACGACAAGGTCATCAGCAACCTGCAAGAGGTGCGCGCCCGCGAGGGCCACATCATCGCGATTGCCACCGAAGGCGACCGTCAGATCGGGCGCATGGCCGACGACGTCATCAGCGTGCCGGACACCGATCCGATGCTGGCGCCGCTGGTCGCGACCATTCCGCTGCAACTCCTGTCGTATCACGTGGCCGATCTGCGCGGCACTGACATCGATCAGCCGCGCAACCTGGCGAAGAGCGTAACGGTAGAGTGACACGGTCGCCGGCTCGTCTTATGTTCCGTTGAAGCCATGTCATCGGGACATAAGATCGAACAGGTGGTGAAGACGGCCGGCGCTCTCGTTCGCGACGAGGGCGAAGGCAAAATCACCGGTCACCACGGCGAAGAGCTCGAGATCGGCCACGTGCGTCCGCGTGAGGCGCGCCGCGAGGTCGAGCTGCGCGGCGAGCCCGAGGTCATCGAAGGCCGGCATCTGCACGTCGCGCCCGACGCCGACGCGGTGGCGTTCTGGCTACGCGGTCGCAAAGTCTTTCCCTACAACAAGGTCGACCTCCTCATCGACGGCGAGCAGACCTTTCCAGCGATGCTCGAGGCGCTCGCACAGGCGAAGCGCACGATCGTCTTCGAGAGCTACATCTTCGCCTCGGATGCGACCGGTCAGAAGTTCCTCGACGTGTTGATCGAACGCGCGCGCGCCGATGTCAGCGTGCGCATCATGGTCGACGGCGTCGGGTCATGGGCGACCGATCCGAATTTCTGGAAACCGTTGCTCGAGGCGGGTGGACGCGTCGAGTACTTCCAGCCGATCCAACCGTGGCGCCGCCGCTGGGGCATCTGGCGCCGCAATCACCGCAAGCTCCTGGTCATCGATGACGTCGTCGGCTTCATCGGCGGCATCAACATCGGCGACGACTACGCACCGACGACCTGGGGCGGCAGGGCCTGGCACGACGTGCACGCGCGGGTCGAAGGGCCGGTGGTGCGCGAGTTCGTGCGGCTGTTCAACCGCGGCTGGCGCAACATGACCGGCGAGCAGTGGAACGGGAGCATGGCGCATGCGCAACGTCGTGGCGCTACCACGCTTCAGGTGCTCGAGAGCGCGTTGACGCGACGGTACTCGGTGCGGCGGGCTTACCTGCGTGCCATACGCAAAGCGCGGCGGACCATTCGTATCTGTAACGCTTACTGCATTCCTGATCGGCACTTCCGGCATGCGCTGCGTGATGCGGTTCGTCGGGGTGTGAAGGTGCAGTTGTTGGTCGCTGGGAAGACCGACGTGGTGGCGGTTCGGTACGCGTCGCGGGCGTTGTATGCGCGGCTCATGCACTGGGGCATCGAGGTGCATGAGTGGACCGAGCGCGTGTTGCACGCGAAGACCGCGGTCATCGACGGCGAGTGGTGCACCATCGGTAGCTACAACATCGATGCGCGGTCGCTGTTGCACAATCTCGAGGCGAACATCGCTTGCGTCGATAAGAGGTTGGGGGCGGCGATGGATCAGGTGTTCGAGAAAGACGTGGCGAAGTCGACGCGTATCGATCCGGCGACGTGGCATCGGCGGCCGTTGGCGGAGAAGATTGTGGAGAGTGTCTTCTTTGCGTTGCGGGTTTTGCTCTGAGTTGCTCGCAAGTGACGTAGAGTCGCTGTCCCCATGACCGACACCCCAACCATCGAAGTCCTCGAGCATCATCGCGAAGAGGTCGAAGCCACCGGCGCTGATCTCTCCGTCGTCTTGAGCGAGGCCAAGTTCTTCAGCGGTAAGGCCGCGCTGCAACAGGCGGGCGAGGTACGCAAGCTGGTCGAAGCGTTGGTGGCCAGCGGCATTGCAGAGACCGATCTCGGCATCGCGTCGGTGCGGGTGAACGCGAGCAAAGGAATGCTCGTCAAGTCTTCCTCCGCGACGTACGTGCTCGCTGTCCGCTGTCGCGAACCCAACAAGGTCGCCTCGGTCATCGATGCCCTCGCCACCGTGAAGAATTGCTCGTTGGGCAACGTGACCTGGCGCTACGATGTCCCCGATAGCGTACGACAGGGCTGGCTTGCGACTTGCGTAAAACGCGCGCGAGGCGCGGCTGACGCCATGGCGGCCGCTCTCGGCACTCGCATCAGCTATGTCCACCGGGTGGCCGACGAGACCTACGGCGCTTCGGCCACGCGCCGGCATCAGTACGACGGGTACGGATACGATAGCATCGAGCTCGCCGCGCCGGGTTCCGCGATGAAGCGCATGCGCGTCGAGGATGCGCTCGAAGGTATGGAGCTTGCGCCCAAAGAAGAGCGTCTCGTCAAAGTGCGGGTTTGGTTTGCGATAGCCGCCTGACCCTCGCGGCAGCCTCGCCGCTGTGTTTTCTTTGGCCCAACGGCCGAGCGACTGGGTATGCTGCTACGCACGCGCCGCCAAACGCGTGAGGAGCTGCATGGACGGTGTCTCACCGGCGGGTCGACCGCCATCGATGTTCGCGCCATCGGGAGCCCCCGTACAGCTCCCGCAGCTCAACCCGAACGTGACGCAGGCCCTCAATCGTGCCGTCCAGTCGGGCGATCCACAGGTGTTCATGCAGATCGCCACGCGGGCTGGGCTCAATCCGCAGCAAGCGATGGAGTTTCTGCGTCAGAACGTCCAGCGCACCGGCGGACAACCGAGCGAAGGCGCCCAGCGTATCGGCGCGGCGCTGCAGCAGCGTCTCCAGGCCGAGCAGGGTCAGGGTCGCGAGCCTCGCCAGGCACCGGGCCAGGAGCAACCTGGGGCCGGTCAGCAACAAGGCGGCGGGCCCTTCGACGGCTTGTTGAATGGGCTCAAGTCCCTCTGGCAGGGGATCCTGAGCTTCTTCGGCCTCGGCGGAAACGACCAGCAGCAGCGCCAACCCCCGCCGGGTCAGCGCACCGATCAACATCGGCCGCAGTAGCGCCTAGCGCGTCCCGCTGATCGTCACGTCCGCGATTCGCATGGTCGGCGCACCCGACGATCCGCGCATCTGGAGGTCGGTGCCGATGGCATCGACATTCTGCAGCATGGCGAGATAGTCGCCCGCGATGGTCACCTCTTGCACCGGGTGCACCACCTCGCCTTTTTCGATCCACAAGCCGTTGGCGCCGCGCGAGTACTCGCCGCTGACGCTATTCAGGCCGCGGCCGAGACCACGCGTGAGCACCAGAGCGCAGTCGACGTCTTTCCAAATCTTCTCCGGCGCCGTGTCACCAGGCTGCACGATGAAGTTGAAGACGCCGGCATGCGGCGGCGAGCTGTAGCCCCGCTTGGCGCTCGCTGTCGGCTTCACGCCCGCTTTGCGCGCCGTGTAACCGTCGTAGAGAAACGTCGTGAGCACACCGGCGTCGACGAGCTTCTTCTTGTAGGTGGCGAGGCCTTCGCCGTCGAAGGGTGAGCTCGCGTTGCCGCGCTTGACGTGTGGATCGTCGACTAGGGTCAAACCCTTGGTGCCGATTGCCTTCCCGAGCTTGTCCGCCAAAAAAGACGCCTTCTTGTAGACGGCATCGCCATCGATGGCGGCGAGCATGCTCCCCATGAAGCCAGCTGCCATGGCCGGCTCCATGATGAGATGCGCGACCTGCGTCTTCACCGGCTTCGCGCCGAGCATGCGGGCGGCGCGTTGGCCGGCGACGCGCCCGACGGCTTCCGGCTTCTCGAGGTCGGCGACGTGGGTACGCGAGTCGTACCAAACTTCGGTTTGCAGCTGTCCGTCCGCTTCGGCGATGGGGTTGCACCACAAGGCGATGCCGGTGCTGCGTACGGCGCGGAGGGCTCCCGACGTCGTCGCCAGCACGGTGTGCGATTCGCCGTTCGACACACCGCTATCGCGGAACTTCTTCACCCGTGGGTCGGCGGCACGTGCGGCTTCCTCGAGCGCGTGGGCCCAGCGGATCTTCTCTTCGGTGGGAATCGCGGCGACGGCCGGATCGTAGAGCTCGAGCTCGTCACCCGCGACCTTGAGGCCGGGTTCGAGCTCGACCAAGCCGTTGTGCGGGTCGGGTGCCGCTTCACGTGCCATGTGCACGGCGCGCTCGACTGCGTAGGCGAGGCTTCCGTCGGCGAAGTCACTGGTCGTGCAAAAACCCAGGCGGCCGTCGACGAACACGCGCAAGCCCATGCCCTTCGAGGTGGCTTGGGTCAGGGTCACGATGGCCCCGTCCGCGACCTTCACTTCGAACTCGGTGCCGCGAGACACCACCGCATCGGCGCTCGAGGCACCGTGTTTCTTCGCCAGCTCGAGCACGCGAGAAGCGACGTCGGTCAACATCCGCTCGTCAGACACGGGTGCCTCCCACGGTGATGTTGTCGAGGCGGACGGTGGGCATGCCGACGCCGACCGGCACGCTTTGGCCGTCTTTGCCGCAAGTGCCGATGCCCGGGTCGAGCTGCGGGTCGTCACCGACCATCGAGACGTTCTTCAGGGCGTCGGGACCGACACCAATGAGCGTCGCGTTCTTCACCGGCGTCGTGATCTTGCCGTTTTCGATGACGTAGCCTTCGCGCACCTCGAAGACGAAGTTGCCGTTGGAGATGTCGACCTGACCGCCGCCGAAAGCAGCGCAGTAAATGCCCTTGTCGACGCTCTGCAGGATCTCGTCGTGCGTGTGTTTTCCCTTCGCCATGAAGGTGTTGGTCATGCGCGGCATCGGCGCATGGCGGTACGACTCGCGACGGCCGCTGCCGGTCGAGTCGATGCCCATGATCTGTGCGCTCAAGCGGTCGACCATGAATCCCTTCAAGATGCCGTTCTCGATGAGCACCTTTTCCTTGGCGACTTCACCCTCGTCGTCGACGTTGATGGTGCCGCGACGTCCTTCGTTCTCGCCGCTGTCGATGACGGTGACGAGGTCGCTGGCGACGCGCTCGCCGAGCTTACCGGCGTAGAGCGAGGTGCCCTTGCGGATGAAGTCGGCCTCGAGGCCGTGACCGACTGCTTCGTGCAGCAAGATGCCACTCCAGCCGGGTGACAGGACCACGGTCTGCGGACCGGCCGGAGCCGCGATCGCGCCGAGCTGCGCCACCGCCATGCGTGCGGCCTCTTTGGCCACGTCTTCGGGCGTGAAGTCTTTGTAATGCTCGAAGGCGACGCGGCCGCCGCCGCCATGGAATCCGGTGCGGCGATCGCCTTTGCCGTCGTCTACGATAGCGGAGAAGTTCATACGGCACATCACCTGGCGGTCTTCGGCGAGCTTGCCGTTGGACGTGGCGATGAGGACGTCTTTCGTCTGATCGATGAACGAGCCCATCACCTGCGTGACGCGTGGGTCGAAGGCGTGCGCTGCCTTGTCGCCGCGCAGGAGGAGGTCGACTTTGTCACGTGGGGCTACCGAGTCGGGAACGCGTTCCACCGGATAGCGATTCGGCAGCTTGAGCGCCTGCAACGACACGGCCTTGGGCGGGTTCTTGCCGCCACGCGCGATGCTCGCGGCGACGAGTGCGGTCTCGCGCAAGGCCTTGGGATCGAGGTCATCGGAGTAGGCATAACCGACCTCGGTTCCAGCGATGACGCGGATGCCGACGCCCAGCGACACGCCATAGGCGGCGGTGCGGATCTTCTTCTCTTCGAGCGCGACGCTGTTACCGCGGCTGTGCTCGACATAAACCTCAGCGAAATCGCCACCTTTTGAAAGGGCGAGGCCGAGCAGCTCATCGACGAGCCGAAGGGGGACTTTGGCTTGGAGGGACATGGGCTCTAAGTAACGTCACATTCGTCCGGACCGCTAGGGCTGCGACAAAATGGTGGCAGTCACCATTTTTTCTTTGGAGCTAATAACGCCGACGGAAAAAAATGGTGACTGCCACCATTTTCCCGACGGAAAGAAATGGTGACTGCCACCATTTTCTCGCTAGGACAGCGGAATGCGACGCTTTGGGCGCTTCAATGTGACCGCGATCGAAGCCGGCCGTCTCGGGCTCGACGGTGGCGCCATGTTCGGAGTGGTGCCCAAGCCGCTGTGGTCGCGAGCGACGCCGGCCGATGAGGCGAACCGCATCGACCTCGCGACCCGCTTGATGGTCGTCGAGGACACCACGGCGAGCATCAAGCGCCGGATCCTGGTGGATACTGGTTTCGGCGACAAGTTCCCCGAGAAGCAGACCGCCCAGTTCAAGCTGACGCAGCCCAAAGGTGGCGTGCGCGAAGCGCTGTCTATCGCTGGGATCGACCCCGACACCATCACCGACGTCATCCTCACGCACTTGCATTTCGATCACGCGGGCGGCGCCACGACTGCCCGCGATGACGGATACGTCGCCACCTTCCCGAACGCCACCTACCACTTGCAACGGCGTGCGTGGAAATGGGCCGAACATCCGACTGAACGCGATAGCGGATCGTTTCGGACCGCCGACTTTCAAGCCCTTGGCACCAACGGGCAGCTGCACTTGTTCGACGGACCGTTGGAGCTCTTCCCGGGCGTGTCACTCATCGTCAGCGAGGGTCACACCGTCGCGCAGCAGCTCGTGCTCCTCGACGGCGATGACGACGGCAAGCTCCTCTATTGCGCTGACGTCATGCCGACGCGGGCGCATCTGAGGCTCGCCTGGGTGATGGGTTACGACCTCTACCCACTGACGACGCTCGAGGAGAAGCGCATGCTCCTCGCCCAGGGGCTCGAGGAAGACTGGACCATCTTCTTCGAGCACGACCCGACCCTCGCGGCCTGTAAGCTCGCGGAAAAAGACGGGAATGTCGTTGTCGGGGAAGAGCTCACGTTCTAACGCGTAGCGGGCAACCGATGGCCTAACCACCCGATAACGCTGGGGTGACGCGGCTTTCCGAGGCGATCCGGTCGATTCTTGCCGACCGGGTGGTCACCGACCAAGAGGTGATGACGGTCCTCGCGCCGATCATCAACACAGACGGCGTCCCGGACCCGACCGAGCTCCAGCCTCTCGTCGATGCGTGGCGGGACCGCGGCGTGCGCTTCGTCGACAGCGCCGCGCCGCGCATCAATCGCCTGCTCGAGGCCGCCGGATACGATCTCGAGCCACCAGCAGCCAGCGTCTCTGCCACCGCTCCGGGACGGCGCCTCGCCCAGCGCTCCCTCGGCGCTGCCGACGCGACGTTCGATCGGCTAGCCGCCGTCACCGGGAATCGCAGCGAGCGCGTCATCGTTGCGGTCGGCGACACCGGGGCCGATTTTCGTCATCCTCATCTTGCCGGCCGTGACGACGTCAATCGTTGGAACTTCGTCCGCAATAACGGAGATATTGCGACCGGCGCGACGGCGCACGGCAACGGCTCCGCGGCCCTGATCTCGGAAGGCACGCGGCGTATCCGCGTCATGGGCATGACCGTCATGGCTCAGGGCCAAGCGAGCTTCGATCCGCTGTTCGCCTCGATCGACTATGCGGCGAGCAATGGCGCGCGCGTCATCAGCTTCGCCACGACCATGGACACTCCCGAGAATGCGGAGCGGCTCCGCCGAGTGCTTGCCCGTTATCCACACGTGCTCTTCGTGCTCGCTGCCGGCAACGAGATGGCCGAGCTGACGCCTGCGGTCGCTCGGGCGCGCGGAGCGGACGTCACGGCGCCAAATTTGATGGTCGTTGGCGCGGCGACCGATGACGGCGACATCTGGCGCGGTCAACGTTTGGGCAGCAACTTCGGCGCGCCGTTCGTCACCGTCGCGGCACGCGGCGTCAACGTGCGGGTACCGCACACACTGGCTTCCGCGCAGGCCGGCACCAACGACTTCCTCTCGACCGGCACGTCGCTCGCGGAGCCTCAGGTCGCGAACCTCGCGGCGAAGTGCATGCTGCTTTCGCCGCGCATGACGGCGGCCGACATCAGCCGTTTGATCGTCGAGACATCCGATCTTCAGGCCGCGTGGACCGGCAAGAACCGCGCGGGCGGCACCATCAACGACGACCGCGCCATGGTCGTTGCGGCGGTCATCGGCATGGTCGCGAACGGCGTCGCGCTCGATAGCGCGCTGCGCTCGGCGGAGGTCAGCGCCGCCGAGCTACCGCGCGTGCGGGCTTCGGTGATCCGGCTGATGAACCTCAGGGCTCAATGACGTGGCCGGCGAGCAGCGCCACGGTCACCAGGGCGAGTGAAACGCGCCAGTAGCCGAAGACCGAAAGGTCTTTGGTGCGCAGGTAGGCAACCATCCAGCGCACCGCGAGGACCGCGAAGATCCACGCCGACACGAACCCGACCGCGAGGGTCACCGGGCCGTAGGCTTCGAGCATGACGTGGCCCGACTTGAGCAGCTTGTAACCGCTGGCTGCGCCGAGCGTCAGCACACCGAGCAAGAACGAGAACTCGACGGCCGCGCTCACGGACAAGCCCACCATGAGCCCGGCGAGCAAGGTCACGAGGCTTCGCGAGGTCCCGGGCCACATGGCGAGTGTCTGAGCGAGGCCGATGATCAACGCCGACTGCCACGGCAGCCCAGCGAGCGCGAGACCAACCCCCTGCTCGCGCTTCTTGTACCAGCGGGCGACTCCGAAGATCGCGAGGCCTCCGATCAGCCACGCCGTTGCTACCGGCCACATGCCGAAGAGCACGCGCTCGATCGCCTTGTTGAAAAGGAAACCGATGATCGCCGCGGGGAGGAATGCGACGACGAGATTGATGACCAGCTTGCGATCCTCGACGTCTTTGCCAACGAGACCCTTCACGGCTTGGGCCGCGTGTCCGCGATAAAGGCCGAGCACGGCGAGGATCGCACCGCCTTGAATGCAGATCGCGAAGGCGTCGGCGGCCTCGCTGGCCTGAATGCCGAGGATGCGCTGCGTGAGCAAAAGATGGCCCGTCGAGCTCACCGGCAAGAACTCGGTGATGCCTTCGACGATGCCGAGGATGAGCGCCTGGAGATAGGTCATGGCTAGTGCGCCGTCGTTTCGTCGTCTTCGGCGGCGTCGAAGAGCTTCACGAAGTCGCGCACCGCTGCGTTGAAGAGCTGCGGCTGCTCGAGGTTCGGAAGGTGGCCCGTGTTCTCGAGCACGACCAGGCGGGCACCGCGGATACCCGCGGCGAGAGCCTCCGCGTCGCTAAGGGGAATGAGCTGGTCGTCTCGGCCGTGAATCACCAGTGTCGGCACCTCGATGGCGGCGAGCCCTGGCCGCGCGTCGGGTCGATCGCGCAGGGCGACGAGGTCGCCGAGCAGACCCTCGAGCGAGGTCTTCCGCATGATCTGGTCGACGGATTTCACCACTGCCTGCTTGGGCCCGAGGTTCTGTGGTGCAAAAAGCGTGGGCAACATGCTGTCCACGATAGCGGATACGCCGCCGTCGCGTGCGCGCGTCATGGCTTGATTGCGCTTTGTTTTGCCTTCGTCGCTGTCGGGCGTGGCGCGCGTGGCGCACAGCACCAGGCCGGCGACGCGCTCGGGATAGAGCCGGTGCATCGCCAAAGCCACGTAGCCGCCCATCGACAGGCCGCAGACGACCACCGGCTCGTCGACCTCGAGGCCGTCGAGCACGTCGATACAATCGTCGGCGAGCATGTCGATGGTGTAGGGCCCGGGCACGGGATCGGAGTCGCCATGACCGCGCAAGTCCGGCGCGATGATGCGCATGTTGCCGAGGAGCGCTTCGAGCTGCGGGCGCCACATGCGCCGCCCGAGCGGATAGCCGTGGATGAACAGCACTGGTGGACCGCGGCCGGTGTCTTCGAAAGCGAGCGTCAGCTCACCCGTATCGAGCTTCATGTTTGAGCGTGAACCCTTCGGTCACAGCTCGCCGTCGTCGTCTTCGGCGGAGCCATCAGCCTGCGATTGGCCCCTGAGCTGTGCGTTGGTTCGTTCGATAGCCTCTCGGAAGGCGCGTTGGAAGACGCCTGCATTCACTTTGAAATCCTTCGAGGGGCTGGCGGCCACGGCCTTCAGTGCGGTGCCTAGAGCGGCACCAGGCTCGGAATGATGGCTTGCGGAGGTGGGAAAGCGGCGAAGACGGTACGCATCGAGTCGATAGATCTTCGCGGTCATGGAAAAATGATACCGGGGTGTGACGCTCGGTAAAGAAATCAGCGTGGCCCCGGAGAACCCTCATGATCATCACTGCTTGCGCGATTGCCGCCCTCATCGGGGTCGCAAGCCCGCCGACGCAGAAGCCCGATGCGCCCCCCCTCGAGCTCGTGGGCGTGGTGAGTCGCATCGAGGTCGAAAAAAAGATCGGTGGCTGGCGTGAAGCGCGCGAAGCCGCCGAGCCCAACGCCGAGACCGCCAAGAAGCTCGCCAAAGTGCCGACGGGCGCGACCGTGGAGGTCTACTTCGGGACCTGGTGTGGAGACAGTCGTCGCGAGCTGCCGCGCTTGTGGAAGGCGATGACGCTCGCGGGGACCTCGGTACCTTTCGCGCTGCGGACCGTGGCCATGCCGCGCGACAAGTCACATCGCCGCTATCCTGACGGAGTGACAGTCACGCAGGTTCCGACGTTCATCGTAAAGCGCGGGGGCAAAGAAGTCGGCCGCGTCGTCGAAACTTCGCCGAATGGCATCGAGAATGACCTGCTCGCTCTACTGGTTGGGGAGCGAACAGGGGTTATCAGCACGCGCTCCGACCTGTAGGCTCATGCGATGGTCGGAAATTGGGTGACACGCCTTTTCGTGGTGGCGGTGGTGGTCGTGATGGCGGCGGGCTGCAGCGGCGGCGTCCGGGGCGACCCATTCGACGACGACGATGGCGACAGCGACGTCACCGATCAGGACGGTGACAGCAATCAGAACCCTGGTGACAACAGCGGTGGTGATGATGGCGACACCTCGCCGCTAGGCCTCACCCGTTACACCAACACGAGCTGCAGTCTGGCTGCGTCGGCCGTCGCGACGGTGTTCGACGGCCTCGCGAGCAGCAGCTTGACCGGCTTGCTACCAGTGCCAGGCGGCAACGGAACGCTCATCGCCATGCTCCAGAGCGGGCGAATCGTCGCGTTCAACCGCGCGACCTACACGCCGGGCAGCGAGCACGATGCGCTCGATTTGACCGACGAGGTTTATGACACCGGCGGCGGCGAGAAGGGCTTTTACAGCGCTGCTTTCGCGCCCGACTTCGGCTCTACCGGCGGCTACTTGTACGTGAGCTACGCCATCGAGAACGCCGGAACCTACCCGCTACACGGCGATACGCGTGTCGAACGCTACACCTGTAACCGCAATAACGGACTGACGTGTGACCCCGGGTCGGCACGCGAAGTCATCGTCGTTCCGAGACCCGACGATGCCGGCAATCACAACGCTGGTCAGATCTTCTTCGGACCCAACAACTATTTGTTCATCACGACCGGAGATAGCACCGGCGCCGATCGCTTCGAGTGGGCGCAGAATCCCAACGAGATCGGCGGCAAGGTCCTTCGCATCGATCCCACGCAAGACAACGGAGGCATCCACTATGTGGTGCCCGCCGACAATCCGTACGTAGGCGGCGGCGGTCTACCGGAGATTTACGCTCTGGGTTTCCGCAATCCGTGGCGCGGTAGCTACGATGCCGCGAGTGGCCGCATCTTCGTCGGTGACGTCGGTGAGAACGACTGGGAAGAAGTCGACATCATCACGTCGGGAGGCAACTACGGCTGGGACCAGCGTGAAGGCACGCACCCATTCGACGGCAACTGCTCGGGTTGCATCGATCCGATCTTCGAATACGAGAGCAACAATGGGCGTGCGGCGATCACCGCTGGCTTCGTCTATCGCGGAACGGCGGTTCCCAATCTCGTGGGAGCGTACGTTTTCGCGGACTACGGCACCGGTGAAGTGTTCCGCATCGACGAAGGGGCAGGCGGCACGTGGAGTGGCGACAAGATCATGGACGCCGGCCCCGGCGTCAGCAGCTTGGGCTACGATGATCTTGGCGAGCTCTACATTCTCCACTTCAACGGCGACATTCAGCGCGTCGAGGCCGACGACAACAGCAACAATGCACCGCCGACCCTGAGCGCTACTGGTTGTTATGCTGACGTCGCCAACCGCGAGCTCATCGCTGCCGCGGTCCCGTACGATCTCCAGGTGCCGTTCTGGTCGGACGGCGCTGACAAGCGTCGCTACTTCGTGCTCCCGGGGACGTCGACGATCACTGCAACCGTCAGTGAAGAGTGGACGTTCCCCGTCGGGACCATCCTCATCAAGGAGTTCGAGCTGCAAGAAGTCGCGGGCAACGCGAACAGCATCGTTCCCATCGAGACACGCTTCCTCGTGCAAGTTGCCGAGGATACCTGGCGCGGCTTCAGCTACATCTGGAACGACGAAGGCACCGAGGCGACCTTGCGTCCCGACAGTGAATTCGTCGGTGACTACACCCTGCGCGGCGACCCGCACGAGCACGTCTTTCCGTCGCGTGGTGCGTGTAACACGTGCCACACCCCGAACGGCGGCTTCGTGCTCGGGTTGCGCACCGAGCAGGTGAATCGCAACCGCGATTATGGAGCAGGCCCAGTCAATCAAATCCAGGCGCTGACGACCGCGGGCTTCCTCGCGGCGCCGCTCGCGGGGGCGTTGCCACAGCTCACACCGATCGGTGACACCTCGGCGTCGTTGGGCGTGCGGGGTCGCAGTTGGCTCGCGGCCAACTGCTCGCAGTGCCATAGCGGAACCGCAAACGGCGGTCGTTTCCCCGATATGCGCTTTGCGACGACCCTCGACGACAGTCGTTTGTGCGAGCTCATCAACCAGGCCCAGCCGCCGATCATCCCGGGTGCTGGTGCGACGTCGCCGATCGTCGAAGATCGTGCGGGATTCCGCGGCAGCGGACAGATGCCGCCACTCGCGACGCTCATCCCCGATGACGACGCAGTCGACGTTTTGCGGCTGTGGATCGACGCGATGGACGATGTTCCGGCGATCCTTCCGCCGGCGTTCATCTGTCCCTGATCAGGTCATCGACTTGCGAGCCGGCGGGTCACTCGCCGGAAACGACTCCATCGACGCTTCATCGATGGGGTCGAGCGGCTCGTCGCGCGTCATGACGCGGTTATGATGATCGATTCCAAGCGCGCCGTAGAGCGGACAGCGCCCACGGATGCCGCGTTGGAGTAGCGCCGCGCCGAGGCCGACGAGCGCAAAACCACTCAACCAATGCCGGGTGAGACCGGCGAGCGCGAGGCCGAGTCCTACGACTGCGGAGCCTATGCGCTCGCCGTTCCCGACGTTGGCGTGCTGGCTCGTCAAACGGTCCAGCAGCATGACGTCACAAACCCGGTGGTAGCGCGTCGCTGATCTTGCGACCGGTTACGAGGCCCACGACCGCGGCGATGGCCGCAAGGATGAGGAACCCGAAGAAAATGAGCTTGGCGATCGAGGCAGCACCCGCTGCCAGTCCACCGAAGCCAAAGAGCGCCGCGACCAGCGCGACGACGAGAAAACCAAGTGCCCAGCTAAGCATGGTCACCCTCCCAGGAAACAGTTCGTGCCCCCAAGCAGTGCAGCGGCTGTGCCAAGCCGAGCTTGGCGCAGAACCTATCGAAATTGCTGCGCGCGGGCGGTCAGCGTGGGGCAGAGCGCCGCACTTGTGGCGCCCTGCCGTGGGCTATGGAGCCCTCAATCGACTCGGACTGCGTAGACGAACGTCGCCTGCGGCTCGCGGCGCCAACGCTCGCCGATGAGCTCCATGTTGGCCTTCCAGGGCCCGCGCGTGTCGACGAAGTCGCGCTTCAGGGCAGCGAGGCCTTTGACGTCATTGCGAGCCTTGACGCCGAAGACGCTGTGCCCGAGCTGTTTGGCCGCGTTCGGGAGCTTGGTGAGATCGATGGCGAAACAACCGACGTCGCGACCGTTCGCTGCCGTCGATTGCGCGTCGAACGTGAGGACACCGTCGCGAACGAAGGTGCCGGCCTGGATGGCGGCGAGCTGACTGTAGGGCCGCGGCTTGTCGTTGGGCTCGTACATGCCGCGCGAGATGTGTCCGAACATCCAGAGCACTTCGCGAATGTGGCTACGGTTTGCGACGGCGGGGTCGACGCTGCCCTTTGCCACCAACCAATCGGTGTAGACGATGGCGCCGGTTTGGGCCTTGAGCTCCTCGAGCATCGAGGCGTCGGTGCCGCCGAACGCCGCGCCCGAGCTCTTGCCGTTCACCGCGTATCCCTGTGCCGGCCCGAAGTTGTGGGTGGCTTCGTGGAGCACCGTGGACATGACCTCGGCTTCGCGATCCTCCGTGAAAGCGGACATGGTCGCAGGACACAAGAACGACGCCGCCTGGCGGTTGAACGCAGCGCGGTTGTCGGCATCGACGTAGAAGTTCACCATGACGACGGTGCGTCCGCGTCCGCCTTCGCCGACGGGGCCGAAGTTGGGCAGGCTTTGACCCACGGTGGCTCCACGCGGCGCCCGATCGTCGCCCGCGTTGATCACCACGTCGATGAAGTCGGGCATGTGGAAGGCGAGGTCACGCGCCTTGTAAGGCTTGCCGGAGAGCTCCGCGGCGAGCGCCTCCATCTCGGTGCGCAACGGCGTGAGCTTCGCGGTCCAGGTCTTCGAGCCTGGATTGATGCGTGCGAGGGTCATGTGGAACATGGCCTTGTGATTGCACGGCTCGTCGTAGACTTCGTCTGGCCCGATGCGCACGTACCACTTCGAATTGTCGCCGTTCATCTTGGCCCACGCCTCGTCGGCTGCGAACCAATCATTGGTCATGAAGGCGGCGGCGGCGGCGCGCAGATAAGCGACCAGCGCGGCCTCGTCTTGCGGTAGGGCGTCCGCGGCTGCGGACAAGTGCTCCGCGATCTTGGTGGCATCTTCCGCGAAGTGGACGTTGTACGGAATCGCCGCGAGGTTGTCGCCTTGGCGCACCACCACCGTGAACGGGGTGAGCAGCTGCTCGGCATCAGGGCGCTTCTCGAGCTTGGCGCAGAAATCCTTGTCCGCCTGCATATCGGCTGGATAGAGGCCGACCACGTGCGGCGGCCGGCTCGCCAGCGCGTTGCACTCGGGACCGCTCCCCGTGGCGCTGCACCACGGCCCTTGATTCACCTGGAAGTGCGACCGCGATAACGTATCGTCGGCGGCGATCTGCGCGTCCATGCCGTAGACGCCTTGCTGCTTCTGATAGAGGCGCTCGATGATCTCGGCGGCGTCGAGCAGGTGGCCAAGCGCTTTCTTGGTGCCGGCGTCCATCTCGAAGGCGACACCGACGAGACTCGGCCGGCCCCGCGACAGGTCGGCTTGGATGGCGCGTTGACGGTCGTCGGCAGGCTGCACTGGGGTTCGTAGGGTCGCGTAAGCCTGGTCGAAGGCAGCCGTGAAACCGTGACCGTCCACGTAGGTGGACCGCTTGGCTCCGTGGCCCCAGAGGACCTCGAGCTCGCTCGGGTCGAGCGCCCCGTTCTTGTCGCTGTCTTCGCGCCAGAAAAGCGGCAGGGCACGCTCGAGCGCTCGGGTGTTGAAGTCGGCTCGCGCGACCTCGTCGTAGCGCTTGTTTGGCAAGGGGTGATCGGTCGCTGTGGCTGACTCGGTGGCAGCATTCGGCTTGCAGCTCACGAGAACGAGAACGAGCGGTAGGAAACGTCGCATGATTCGAGGGTTAACCATGATTGGGTCTGCTTGGTGAAGCTGCCCATCGTCCGCTACGATCCATGTGGATGATGGGCAACGCGCGGTGGGGGGCAGTTTGGGTGGTGCTGAGCGCGTGCTCGGTCGAGCTCGGCTACCCGGCCGACTCGCGCGTCGTTTGCCGCGATGACGGCGACTGCCGCGGCGAAACCAAGTGCAGCGTTGCCGCGGGCGTATGCATCGACCGCGATGATCCCGACGAGCTGCCGCGCATCACGTCGGCGACCGCGACCGACACGTCGCACGTCGTCCTGCTCTTCTCTGCGCCGATGAACCCTGGCGAGCTCGCGCAACCTTCCAACTATAGGGTCAACCCGAATCTGGGCGTGCTCGGAGTCGACATCAGCGCCGACGCCACGCGTGTGACCCTCACGACTACCGAGCAACGGGCTCGCCCATACGCCGTGGTCACCAACGCGCTCGCCGACATCGTCGGCCGGCCGCTCGCGAGCCTCGAGGCGCCCTTCGAGGGCATTGGCGACGCCGTCGACGAGAGCGCGCCCGTGCTTCTGGTGCCTCTGGATGCGACCCGCCTCGCCCGACGCGAGGTCACCTTGGTGTGGACCGCGAACCCCGACGCTGCGTCGTACGTCGTGATCATCGCGCGCGACGCGGCTCTCACTGACCGGGTGCTGACCCGCGATGACGTCACCGAGTCGACGCTTACGACGACACTCGCAGCCGACGGCACCTACTTCTGGTCGGTAAGCGCCGACGTCAGCGACCCCTCGGCAACGAGCACGTTTGCCGTGGTCGAGGGCGGCTTGCACGTTCATTGCGCCGATGGAGCGAGTTGCAACGAAGACTTGAGCGTGTTCCGCGGCGGCGACGCGGCTCACCCGCTGGTCGACACGACGTACGCCATCGCGGTCGCTCGAGCTTTGGGAGTATCGACGGTTCGCATCGCACGCAGGCGCGACGACATCGACCTCCCCTATACGAAGGCGCTCATCGTCGTCGGCGCCGGGCTCGCGATCGAAGGAGGGTTCGACGCCGCCTTCGCCACGCAAGACCTCTCGCGCCCGACGACCATCGCCGCATCCGCGACAGTGCTGAGGTTGGCGCAAGCGTCGGGTAGCACGGTTCGGGGCCTGCGTTTGCTCGGTGGAGCCGCGAAGACGGCCGTCCTCGAGGCGAGCGATACCGACGCGTTGAGCCTCGGTGATCTCGTCATTCGTGCGCTGGTGGCGGATGCGCCGACCCTGCAGATCGATCGCGTCACCGCGGGCAGCCTGGTCAACGTGGACGTCGATGGGCCCGTCGATCAGATGGCGTTCGCCATGGGTTCCGAGATCGTCAACAGCGATCTCTCGATTGCCGACTCCGTCTTTCGCACGCGTGGCGTGATCCTCGATGGCGCAAGCGACGTCACCTTCGTCGACAGCAGCATCATCACGACAGGGGCAACCCGCAGTCCGAGCACCATCGTCTCCGACCAGGTCTACGCCTTTACCTTGCGTCGTGAGTCGCGGTTGCATGTCTTACGCAGCTACCTGGTCTCCGAATCCATCGTCGACTTGAACACGGTGGTCATCGATAGCGACGACGCCGCAGTCGTCATCGAATCGAGCCGCGTCTACGGTGGCCGGACCGTTTCACCCCCGTGCGGTGATGGCTGTGGCAACACCAACCGGGTTCTGGCGATGACCACGGATAGCGCTGCGATAGCGGACAGCTTGCTTGCCATGAACGGCCAAGACGGCACTGCCATCGACATCAACGCGGCTCTTGGTGGTGTGTTGCGCTTCGTCGCGGTCGGCTCGACGTTCGTCGCCTACGACATTGGCGCGCCGGCGCGAGTCACCCTCGGAATCGACCCCGTCGTCGTCGACTTCGTCAACAACGTCTTCGTGCGCGTGGAGCCCGATGTCGTGAACTGCGTTCTCGCACCGGCCGGGGTCCCGCCGTCCTCGATGGCGAACAACGCCTTCATTGGGTGCAGCTCACCCTACGAGGGGTTCGCAACGGTTGCCGCGCTCAACGCCGGTGGAGCGCACTTCGGTGGCAACTTCGCGCCGGCAGAAACGCTCGACGCGCTTTTCCCCACGCGGCTCGGTCCCGACCTCGCCGCGGCGACCGCCGACGATCTCTACGTGCCAACTACTAGTGGGCCATTGGCGGGGGCCGGTACCAGCAGCACGCCTTGCGGACTCGAGAGCAGTCCCGAGGTGTGCGCCGCTGGAGCTACCGACGTCGATGGGCAAGCTCGCGCCGCCGCGCCGTCGGTTGGTGCTTGGGAGGCACGATGAGAGCGACGTTGTGCCTCGTTCTCTTGAGCATGAGCTGCAGCGTCGACTTGGCGGTCGACGACTCGACACTCCTCTTGTGTGACGAAGACGGCGATTGCCCCGAAGGGTTCTGCGCGGCCAGTGGGCGCTGCGTGGCGGCGCTCGACGATACGGAGCTGCGGCTCGAGGCCGCGGTCGCCACCTCGTTGACCACCGTCGAGCTGCGCTTCGACGACGAGCTCGACGGCTCGGGCGACCCAGCGATGTATGCGGTAGCACCGCCCCTGTCCGTGATTGCAGCCGATCTCTCGGGCGACCGGCGCAGCGTCGTGCTGACGACGTCGCCACAAGCGCTCGACGTCATCTACGTGGTCAGTGTCACCGAGCTCGCGGACGACCAGGGCAATGGCGTAGCCGCCGAAGCCAGCAGTGCAGCCTTCGTGTCGTTTCTCGGGCAGCGATCGCTGCAACCGCCGCGCTTCACCTCCCCGGTCGAGGACACGACGGTGCGTGTTTCGCCGGTGAGGCTTGCATGGACGAGCATCGCGGGCGCCGTGAGCTACAGCATCGACGTCGCGACCGATCCCGCGTTCACGACCGAGCTACAGACGTTCACCGTGAGCACGCTTTCACTCGATGTCGATGCTCCTCGCGACGTTACCTATTACGCGCGCATTCGTGCGGACTTCACGGCGCCAGGTGTCTACGGCGCGACGCGCTTCCAGCGCCTCAACGGCGCCATCTACGTTGCTTGCGCGAGTGACCCGTGCGGCAGCGGCGGGCAGGGGACGCGCGCATCGCCCTTCGCGAGCATCAATCAAGCGTTGGCGGTGGCCACCGTGGAGAACGCGAGCGAGATCCGCATCGCCGGACGCCCGGGTGGTATTGCCTACGATGAGGCGATCTCCATCACCGGCCGAGGTATTCGCCTGCGCGGGGGCTTCGCACCATCGTTCAGCGATGACATCCCCAACCCCGCAACCTACCCGACGCGGCTCTCGGCGGTCGGCACCGTCGTTGCGGTGACCGAGATTGCGGATGCCGGCGGCGACGTCCAGCTCGAAGACCTGGAGATCATAGCGGACGGTCAGCGATCTCTCGGCGTTCTCGTTCGCGATACCCAAGGCGTCGTGTTGGAGCGCGTGTCGGTGCTCGCTGGTGCTGCGCTCGTGACTCGCCTGACCGCTCGAGCGGTGCGTGTCGACGGCGCTCGCGACGACTCGACGACGCGGATCACGATTCGCGATAGCGTTCTCACCGCCCTCGAAGCCAGCGAGGTTACGCGTGCGCTCGAGGTCGACAGGGCGGGTTTGACGCTGCAGGGCGCCACCCTGAGCGCCGAGGACTCGCAGAGTAGCGTCGCGCTCGAAGCCACGCGGCTCGCCGATTCCGAGATCGATGCGACCAGCATCACGGCGGCAGGTACCTCGACCGGCGCCACCGCGGCGTCGATAGGCGCCCCGTCGGATGCCGAGGTCGGGGCGATCTACATCCACGACAGTAGCTTCTACGCGTCGTCGAGCGGCATCACCTCGAGCTCCGGGCTCGACCTGGCGACGGCGCAAGCTGTCGTCGAGCGCGTCCGCGTCGAGGTGCAAGGCAGCTCCCTGCCGGTCGGGATGGCCCTCGGAAATACGCGTCCGACGACGGTGCGGAACGTCGCGGTGTTGGTCAGCGGCGGCGGGACTCTCGGCGCAGCGCTCGCCATCGTGAGCATCCCTTCGGTGCCGGAGGCCGCGCCCAACCCCGTGATCGCGGACTCCACGTTCGTCAACATGTCGGGTTTCGCGGTGCGCAGCAACGACCCGGGCACATCGCTCGCGAACAATCTCCTGGTCGGGACCACGTGCGTCCTCGAATCCCCCGCGGCGTACATGGCATCCGTCGTCGGCTGCGCGTTCGCCTGCGGCACGCTCTATTCGGCTTACAGTCCGAGCGGCCAGCAAGTCCTCACGAACATCAACGACGTGAATGCACTGAACGGCGTCAGTGACCGCCGCACCTCCGGCAATGTGGCAAGCAGCGCGGCCGCGGCCGACTTGTTCGTCTCCGTCGGCGTCGTTGGCTTCGACGACCTTCACTTGAAGGCGTCCGCTCCGGCGGCAATCCGCAACGGCGGAACCGATGCGCGTCTCGCTGCCTGCGGTCCCGCCTCGATCAGCCCCGTCGTGTGTGGCGGCGACGGCACCGACGGCGACACGAACCCGCGCGCCAGCGGCTTCTCGTTCGGTTACGACGAGCTTTGAGCGCGCGCGTGGGGAATCAGCCGCACGCCTTTCGCTGGCCGCATGGTCACCGAACATTCGAGCCGCAGCTCGTGGTCCGGCGCCTGGGTGTAGCTGCGTGCTTGCAGCAGCGTCGCGAGCACTAACACGGCTTCCATCTGGGCGAAGTGATTGCCGATGCAGATGCGCGGGCCGCCCCCGAAAGGAAAATAAGCGAAACGCGGCAGCTGCTCGCGCATGTCCGCGGTCCAGCGTTCGGGCTTGAAGGCGTCGGGCTCCGGGAACCAACGCGCGTCGCGATGAACGATCCACTGCGAGATCCAGACCTGCTCCCTGGTGCCGATCCGCAAGCCAGCCAAGTCGTAGACCTCGGAGGGCTCGCGCGCGACCACCCAAGCCGGCGGATAGAGGCGCATGGTCTCGGTGATGATCTGGTCGAGGAAGGAGAGGCGGGGATAGTCGGCCGCGCTCGCCTTGCGCCCCGCGAGCACCGTGTCGACTTCCGCGTGTGCCTTGGCTTGAATCTCGGGATGCTGAGCCAGCAACATCAAGCCGTACGCCAACGCGAGCGCGGTGGTTTCGTGCCCCGCGAGGAAGATGGTGATGGCTTCGTCGCGCAGCTGTCGATCGGTGAGCCCCGAGCCTTCGTCGTCGCGTGCTTTCAGGAGCAGCGAGATGAGGTCGATGGCTTCATCGCTGGCGGCGGCGCGGCGCTGAGCGATGACCTGCATCACGGTCGCGTCGATGGTGTTGCGAGCCTTGCGCATCCGCAGGTGCGCGGGGATCGGCAACCATTTGGGGATGAGCCGCTTCATCGAGCGCGTGTAGTTCAGGAAGTAATCCATCGCGGTGTGCAGGGCGTCGCCGACGTTCTCCGCGCCCGATGGCAGGTCGGTCCCGAAGAGCGTGCGGGTGACGATCGCGAGCGTCAGCTTCTGCATGTCGTCGTGAATGTTGCGACTGACACCGGTGGGGAAGCTCGCGTAGGTGCCGCCGATCTCGACCATGGCGTCCGCGTAAGCGGTGATGGCGCGCTTGGTCAGCGGTGGTGACGCGAGCTTGCGGACCCGCTTCCATTTGTCCCCTTCGCTGGTGAGCAGACCGTCGCCCAAGAGGAAGCGCAGCTCGCGGGTCAGTGGATCTTTGTGGAAGACGTGGTGGTCGCGGAGAAGCACTTGCTCGATGAGCGCTGGGTCCGAAACCAGGTATGCCTTCGCGAGCGGCAGCTGGATGCGGACGAGGTCGCCGTAGGTGTTCTTCACGGCGGTGAGCATCGTGAGAGGGTCGCGCTGGAGCTCCGCGATCTTCCGGAAACCGAAGCGTGGGCCGGAGACGGCGCTCGCCGCCGGCGGCATATCCATGACCGCTTGCATCGTTACCTCGCTATCGCGGACACCCGCGACTCTCGAATGACGGTGACACGAATTTGACCGGGGAATGCGACCTCGTCTTCGAGGGCGCGCGCCACGCGCTGGGCGAGCGGGTGCAGGGCGTCGTCTTGGGCTTCGGGGAGCACGGTGATGCGCACTTCGCGGCCGGCGTACATGACGTCGACGCGATCGACGAGTGGACCGCGACTCGCGATCTCGTGGATCTGCCGGATGCGCGCCACGTACTGCGTCGCGCTCTCGCGTCGTGCTCCAGGGCGGGCGCCGCTGAGCGCGTCGGCGGTGGTGACCAGGAAAGCGGTCGGCGTCGCCATGGGCTCGTCGTTGTGATGGGCGCCAATCGCGTTGGCGACGACCTCGCTCTCGCCGCAACGTCGAGCGACCGTGGCGCCGAGGACGGCGTGCGAGCCTTCGTGATCGTGCGTCATGGCCTTACCCATGTCGTGCAGGAGTCCGCCGCGGCGGGCTGCGATTCGATCGCTCCCTAGCTCCGCCGCCAGCATGTCGGCAAGACGCGCCACCTCGATGGAGTGCTTCCATTGGTTCTGCGAGTGGCTCGAGCGGAAGGCCAACCGCCCGATTAAGTCGAGTATTTCGGGCGCGGCTCGCGGCAAATTGACGCACGCGAAGGCTTCTTCACCTGCTTTGCGTATTTCACGTGTGAGATCCGCTTTAGCGGTCGCAATGCGTGAGCGCAACGCGTCGGCGTCGCAGGGTTCGGCTTCGAGTGCGCGCAAGACACGGCGTCCGAGCTCACGCGCCGCGGAGTCGTCGGCAACGATGGTGATGGTCTTCTTCTCGGCGTCGACCGCGATAGTGCATCCGACCTCGGAAACGAATGTGCGAGATAGCGGACTCGTGTCGTCGGCCAGCGCCGCGAAGACCTGTGCGTCTTCGACCCCCACTGATTGCCCGATGCGCTCGAGGTGACCGACGCCGTCGTAACGTGAAACCACGCTCGCGAGCACGCGTTGGGCGACGTGCCCGAGGTCGCGGGTCACGTTTTCGTCGTGCACACGGCCGCGCTTGCGCAGCGCCCCAGCCCCGTTCGCGACCAGCTCTTCGACGCGTCCCGCACGCAGCGTTTCGACGCTTTCACCCGAGGCCGCGGAGAGCCGCACGCGGCGCTCCTGCAAAAGCTCGTGGCGGGCGCGCTTCTGGTCGCGTGCGTGCTTGGCCCGCCGATCGCTCGTCTGCTCGCGGGCGGCGAGCTGCGCGTCACGTTCAGCGAGCAAGCGCTCGAGCTCGGCCAAGGCCTGCTCTCGGGCTTCGAGGGCGTTTTCCCCTGCTTCGAGGTCCAAGCGGCGCTTGTCCATGGCGGCGCCCACACTACCGTTCCAACCTTGTCAGATCACGTCCGCTTCTGTAGAAGCCGCGGGCCTCAGCAAAGGCCCCTCCCGATGTCTCAAAAACCGGTTCACGAGCTCGACGCGGTAGTCATCCGCTTCGCTGGCGACTCGGGCGACGGCATGCAGGTGACGGGCGACCGGTTCACCAGCGAAGCCGCCCATTTTGGTAACGATATCCGCACCTTGCCGGACTTTCCGGCGGAAATTCGCGCGCCTGCCGGCACCCTAGCGGGGGTCTCCTCGTTCCAGCTGCGCTTTGCCCACAGCCCGGTCTTCACGCCAGGCGACGCCACCGACGTCTTGGTGGCCATGAACCCGGCAGCACTCAAGGCGAACCTCTCGGGGCTCAAAGCCAATGGCGTCATCATCGCCAACATTGGCCAGTTCGGCGACCGCAACCTCGAGAAAGCGGGCTATGCCACGAACCCCCTGAGCGACGGCTCGCTCTCGGCGTTTCAGGTCTTCCCCGTCGACATCAGCAAGCTCACCGAGACCGCGGTCGAAGGCACCGGCCTCAATACGCGCGCCGTCGACCGCTGCAAGAACTTCTTCGCCCTCGGCCTCTGCCTGTGGATGTACAGCCGCGAGCTCGAGCACACCATCAAGTGGATCGACGGCAAGTTCGGCAAGACTCCCGATGTCGCCGAAGCGAATCGCCGCGCTCTCAAGGCCGGCTACTTCTACGGCGAGACCGCCGAAGCCTTCCCTGTCCGCTACAGCGTGCGCGCCGCCGAATTGCCGGCCGGTCTGTATCGCAACATCTCCGGCAACAAGGCTCTCGCCTACGGTTTCATCACCGCGGCACAGAAGCTCGGCGTCGAGCTGTTCTTGGGCTCTTATCCCATCACGCCCGCGAGCGACATCTTGCACGAGCTCGCGGCGCACAAGCGCTTCGGCGTCATCACCATGCAGGCCGAAGACGAGCTCGCGGCCGTGACCTCGGCGATCGGCGCGGCCTTCGGCGGTGCTTTGGCCCTGACGACGACGAGCGGACCCGGCATTGCGTTGAAGAGTGAGGCCATCGCCCTCGCAACCATGACCGAGCTCCCCCTGGTGGTCGTCGACGTGCAACGCGGCGGGCCATCGACCGGTCTACCGACCAAAACCGAACAAGCGGACCTTTTGCAGGCGCTCTTCGGCCGCAACAGCGAATCGCCGGTGCCGGTGATCGCCGCGTCCACTCCAGCGGACTGCTTCGAGGCGGCTTTCGAGGCCTCGCGCGTCGCCATGCAGTACATGACGCCGGTCATGCTGCTCTCCGATGGCTACGTCGCCAACGGCAGCGAGCCGTGGCGTGTGCCCGATGTCGCCGCCATCCCCGAGGTGAAGCTCGAGTACGTTCCCGCGGGCTCGGTGTTCAAGCCCTATGCTCGCGACGCGCAGACCCTGGTCCGCCCCCGCGTGCGTGTGGGTACGCCGGGCCTCGAGCATCGCATCGGCGGTCTCGAGAAAGAACACGTCACCGGCAACATCAGCTACGACCCCAAGAACCACGAGCGCATGGTGCGCCTGCGCCACGCCAAGGTAGCCGGCATCGCCCGTGAGCTCCCGAAGACGGAGATCGTCGGCTCCGACAGCGGCGATGTGTTGCTGCTCGGCTGGGGCTCGACGCGAGGCGCCATCCATGGCGCCGGTATCCGCCTGCGCGAGATGGGCAAGAAGGTCAGCACCGCGCATCTTCGTTGGCTCAATCCACTGCCGTCCGATTTGGCGGACGTTTTCGCCGGCTTCCAGATGGTCGTCGTGCCCGAGCTCAACCTGGGTCAGCTGGCATTCGTGCTGCGCGGTAAGACGCTGCGCGACGTGCGCTCGATCTGCAAGGTCCAGGGCCAACCGTTCCGTGAGCAAGAGATCATCGACAAGGTTCTCGAGCTCATGGCCGACATCAGTGTCTCCCCGTTCGTCGTCGATGTACTCGATGGAGCGCGTGCTTTGACCCACGCGTCACTCTCATGACCAGCATGTCCATGAACACGCCCGCTATCGCGAACAGTGATGCTCCTCCGGTGCTCACCAAGAAAGATTTCGACGCTGGCGTCGACGTCCGCTGGTGCCCGGGCTGCGGCGACTACGCCATTCTCGCCGCGGTGCAGAAGACGATGCCGAGCCTGGGCGTGCCGCGCGAGAAGATCGTGTTCGTCAGCGGCATCGGCTGCTCGAGTCGCTTCCCGTATTACATGAACACCTACGGGTTCCACACCATCCACGGCCGAGCTCCGGCCATCGCGACGGGCTTGAAGAGCTACCGGCCCGATCTGCACGTGTGGGTGGTGACCGGCGATGGCGACGGTCTTTCGATCGGCGGCAATCACCTGATGCACGCCATGCGTCGCAACGTCGACATCAAGATCATGTTGTTCAACAACAAGATCTACGGCCTCACCAAGGGTCAATACTCGCCGACCAGCGACATCGGCACGCGCACCAAGTCGACTCCCGCGGGCTCGATCGACACACCTTTCAAGCCGCTTTCGCTCGCCATCGGTGCCGGCGCCACCTTCGTCGCTCGCGCTGGTGACACCGACGCGAAGCTCTTGCCGCAGATCTTGGAGGCGGCGCACCAGCACAAGGGCACCGCCTTCATCGAGATCCTGCAGAACTGCCCCGTCTTCAATGACGGAGCCTTCGACGCGGTGATGGACAAGAAGAGCAAGCCCGAGCGCCAGCTCCTCCTCGAGCACGGCAAGCCCATGCTCTTCGCCGGTGGCACCAAAGGCGTTGCCTGGGTGCGCGGCAAGCTCGACGTGGTCGAGGTCGGTGAAGGCAAAGCGGCGATGGCGGACATTCTCGTGCACGACGCGCACGATCCCGATCCGACGGTGGCCTTTGCGTTGGCTCAATGGGAGCACCCCGCGAAGCCGGTGCCCATGGGCATCTTGCGCGCGGTCGAGCGTCCGACGTACGACGGGGCGCTACGCGCTCAGATCCGCGATGCGGCTGACAAAGGGCCGGCGGATCTCCAAGGTTTAGTCACCGGCAACGACACTTGGATGGTTGCCTAACGACGGAGGAAACATGCGACGCATCTTCTTGGTCCTCGTAGCGCTTGCTGCATGTGACCAGAAGAAGGAGTCGCCGTACGCTCCTCCTCCTGAGGCGATGGGCATCGGGATGACCGAGGCGCAGTTCGCTGCGCTCCACACCCTTCGACCCGACGAGCCCTCGCAGCTCGCCGGAAAAGACGTCTTGGTCGGAGGCTCCAGAGCCTACTTGAGCCTGCCCGAGAATCCGTCGCCGGGTATGCCCGCGGTCATCGTGATTCACGAGTGGTGGGGCTTGAACGACCACATTCGTCACTACGCCGACCGGCTCGCACGCATCGGGCTCGCCGCGCTCGCGGTCGACCTCTACGGCGGCAATGTCGCCAGCACCCGTGAGCAAGCCCAGGCGTACATGAAGAGCGTCGACCCGGCGATCGCGACCGCGACACTCAAGGCAGCCGCCGACTATCTGAAGAGCGAACCGACCATCAAGGCGCGGCGTCGCGGCGTCATTGGCTGGTGCTTCGGAGGCACGTGGTCGCTGAACACCGCTTTAGCGGTCAAAGACCTCGATGCCGCCGTCGTCTACTACGGCTTCGTGCCGACTGACGAGTCGACCTTGAAACACCTCAAGGCACCGCTGCTCGCGTTCTTCGGTACCAAGGACCCGGGGATTCCCAGCGCCACGGTCGACGCATTCGAGTCGACGCTCAAGAAGCTCGGCAAGGAGGCGACCATCGTTCGCGTCGAGGCCGGTCACGCTTTCGCCAACCCTTCGGGTGAAACCTACGATTCGGACGTCGCCAAAGCAGCTTGGGCCAAGACCCAGGCCTTCCTCAACGGCAAGCTCGGAGCGAACTGACATGGCCGATCTGCAATCCCTCGCCAACGCCGTCGGGCCGGAGAATCTCTCCGTCGAAGACGACGTTCGCCACGAATTCGGACGCGACTGGACGCGCTACGTGCAGCCAGCGCCGCTCGCCGTGACCTTTCCCCGCAGCACCGAGCAGGTGCAGAACATCGTCCGCTGGGCGCGCAAGGAGAAGGTCGGCATCGTGCCCTCGGGCGGCCGCAGCGGCTTGTCGGGCGGCGCCATGGCCATCAAGGGCGAGCTCGTCGTTTCTTTCTCGAAGATGAACAAGATCCTCGAGCTCTCGCGCGGCGACGCCATGGTGCGCTGCGAGGCGGGCGTCATCACCGAGAATCTCCAGAAGTACGCCGTCGAGCACGGCTTCTATTACCCGGTCGACTTCGCGGCGCGCGGATCGTCGGCGATCGGTGGCAACATCGCGACCAACGCCGGCGGCATCAAGGTGCTGCGTTATGGTCTGACGCGCGATTGGGTCGCGGGGCTCACGGTGGTGACCGGCACGGGCGAGGTGCTCGAGACCGGCAAGGGCCTCATCAAGAACGCCACGGGTTACGACCTTCGTCATCTCTTCATCGGCAGCGAAGGCACTCTCGGGCTGGTCACGCACGCGACCATGCGCCTGACCCGTCCTCCGCAAGCGCAACGCGTCTTGTTCATGGCGGTCAATGACACCGCGGACGTCATGAAGATCTTCGACGCGTTCCGCTCCACGATCACCCTGTCGGCCTTCGAGGTGTTGAACGAAGAGGCCATGCAAGGCGTGAACGCCAAGGGCTTGAAGCGACCGATCGAAACCGCGAGCCGCTGGTATGTTCTCGTCGAGCACGACGCCGCCGACAACGACAGGGCGCTCGAGGTCTTCGAGAAGGTGATGACCGACGGGCTCGCGCTCGATGGCGTGGTGAGTGAGAGCTCGGCCCAAGCCGCGCACCTTTGGCGACTGCGCGAAGACATCACCGAGGCGCTGGCGCACCACACGCCCTACAAGAACGACGTGTCCGTGATGGTGAGCCGCGTGCCGGCGTTTTTGGCGGATGCCGACGCGGTGCTCAAGCGCGAGTACCCGACGTACACCATCGTCTGGTTCGGTCACATCGGCGACGGCAACTTGCACATCAGTATTTTGAAGCCGAAGGAGCTGCCGATGGAGCAGTTCTACAAGGCCTGCCAGAAGGTCGACACGATGCTCTTCGACGTCGTGAAGAAGCACGGCGGTAGCATCAGCGCCGAACATGGCGTCGGCCTCACCAAGAAGCCGTTTCTTTCGTACACGCGCAGCGCCGAAGAGATCTCGGCGATGCGGGCGCTGAAAAAGGTCTTCGATCCCGACGGCATCATGAACCCGGGCAAGATGTTCGACCCGTCATGATCGATTGGAGCATCGGCAACTACGAGCTCACCGCAAAGACGCTCGAGCCCATCGGCAAGCTGGCGGTCGAGGCGGCTGCGGTCACGGAGGGCGAGCTCGCGCTCGACCTCGGTTGCGGCACCGGCAACGTCGCGTTGGAGATGGCGAAGCGCAAAGCGCACGTTACCGCCGTCGACCCGGCGGAGCGCTTGCTCGAGGTCGCACGCAGCCGCGCCAAGCTGAACAAGTTGGCGGTGAAGACCGTGAACGGCGCCGCCGAGCAAATCCCCGCGCGTGATGCGACCTTCGATGTCGCGGTCTCGGTGTTCGGCATGATCTTCTCGCCCGACGCGGAGAAAGCAGCTCGGGAGCTCGTGCGGGTCATCCGCCCCGGCGGACGGTTCGTCATCACCAGCTGGATCGCCACTGGGGTGATCTTCGAGGTCGGCGCCATTCTCTGGCAAGGCGCTTCCGAGGTGACTGGTGGCGGTGGCAGCCGCCCGAGCGGTCCTTGGAGCAGCTCACAGTCCATCGCCGAGCTCTTCGCTCGTCATGGCGCGACGGTCGAGATTGGCGAAGACAGCATCACCTTCGAGGCCAAGTCGGCCGAGGCATGGTTCGACGAGCAAGAGCAGCATCATCCGGTGTGGATGAGCGTGAAGCGCCTGGTGAGCAGCCGGCCCGACGTCTGGGCGAGCATTCGCGAGCGTTCCGTTGCCTTGCTAGCCCGCGAAAGCGAAGCCCAGGACAAGCTGGTGCTGCGGAGTCGCTACATGCTGACGCGCGGCGCTCGTTAAGCGTTTGCGGCGAGCAGCTCGCCCATGCTGCGCGCAATGGTGCGCAGATGCGTCGTCATGCCTACGAGATCGCGGAACGCGGGCGATCTGGGGATGGCAACGTCACGCGCCAGATACGCGCGGACACGATCGTGCAAGCGCTGCGCTTCCTCGCGTAACGGCTCATCGAGCTCGTCGGTGAGATTCGGCGTAGCGACGAACCTCTGAAAGTCGACCAGCAACTGACCAGGCTCGCGGTAGAGCGGATGCATGAGCCGCAAAGAACGGGACACATCCGACGTCCACGTCGAGGCCGGACGGACCGCTCCATCCGCTACGATGGACGGAAGACGCTCGCCGAAGAGCTTCTCGAAGTAGCTCCACAGCGCTGGGTTCTTGTCACGAAGGTCACGACTCGTCATGTCGCTCGAGAGTCCGAGGAACGCGACGGCCCCTTCGGTGAAAAGCTCGTGGGTACTATGGAGGGAGTACGCGCTGGGTGGCGTGGCGTTGCCCGAGACGATGGCATCGTAGAGGGCCACGAAATCCGGCTCCGCCGAGAGGCCGTCGGGCCCGCCGCACGAGAAGTCCACGACGTGCAGCATCTCATGCATGACGACGTCGGGATCGACACCCGACTTCATGAAGATGGGAGCGTGAACGACGAGGCTACGGTTGGAACGATTCACTTCACCGTGGGCGGAGGGCTCGTAGCCAATGCCGGTGACGCGGTGCAGGAGGAACAACGTCGGGTCGAGCCAGGGGCAGGCGTAGGGTACGAAGGCAAGGCCTTGCAATGCGAACGTCGCCCAAATGGGGAGGCCGAGGCAGAAGGAGACGCCGACAGCGAGAGCCTGGGGAGCCGCAACGCGCAACGTGGTGAGCGGGATGTTGGTGACACCACCGATGCTGAGCACCTGCCGGACCTCGAGCTTTTCGAGCTGCGCCATGGCGACGACCCGCGGTACCGACACGGGTAGGTGCATCGCGAGGGCGTTGGCCGCGTAGTGCCAGGCGCGGTTGTGGGTCGCGCCGAAAAGCTGGTCGACTTGCTCGCGCGTCGTGTCGACGGTGCGTTGGAAGCTCTCCAGCGTTCGCTCGCGCCGGAACGTGCCATCGCGCAAGGCACCGAATTCACCGAAGTCCAACGCTTGGATGTTGCGGATGGTGCGTCGCGTCTGCGCGTCGTTGAAGCGCGCCTGTAGGAGAGCTTTCATCGGCGGCTCGCATATGGATCGCACAATCGTCGCATCGGTCGCGGAGACTATCGGCAGCGCCCGAGCGGATGTTGCGCCGGCGACGGTGCCCAGCGGGCACGCTCAACCGCGAAAGAAGACAGTCACCGTCTCGTCGCCGTGCTGAGCGTCGTGCGAGGCGGAATAGCCGAGCTTTACCGCTAGCTTGCGTGAGGCTTGGTTCTCCGGAGCGATGATGCACTGGGTGCGCTTGGTGCGCGCGTCCATCCAGCCTAGGGCGGCGATCATTGCCTCGAGCGCGTAACCTTTGCCGTGCGCGTCCGGTGCCAGGACCCAGCCGGCCTCCGGGACGCTCTCGAGCGCCGGTGTCATGTCGCGATGAAAGTCCGCGAAACCGACCTCGCCGAGGTACGCGCCGGTACCGAGCTCCTCGATGGCCCAGAAGCCGTAACCGTTGAGAGTCCAGTGGCCGGCGTAGCGTAGCAAGCGACTCCAGCTCTCGTTGGCGGTCTGCGGGCGACCGCCGATGTGTCGGATCACCACCGGGTCGGCCCACAATGCGGCGATCGTCGGGTAGTCGTCGACCCGATGTCCCCGCAGCCGCAGCCGGGCGCTCAATACGACGGGCGCCGGACTGTCCGCTTTAGTAAACAAGTCGCGTTTTGATGCTGGTCTCGAGCCTCGAGACACGCTGGCAAACCTTCTCGGCATCGGCGCGGGCGACGTCCATGATCAGGTAGCCGATGTTCGAATCGGTCATCAGCTGCTGGCCTTCGATGTTGGCGCCGAGCTCGCTCATGATGCCGTTCACCGCGCCGAGGACGCCGGGCACGTTGCGGTGCACGTTCAGGATGCGGTGGGCCCCACGCGACACGCCGGCATCGATCTGCGGGAAGTTGACGGCGCCGAGGGTGCTGCCTTGCTCGAGGAAGCGCACCAGCGAATCCGCGACCTCGTGACCGATCGCTTCTTGCGCCTCTTCGGTGCTGCCGCCGATGTGCGGCGTGAGGATGACGTTCGACAGGCCTTGCAGCTCGGAGACGAACTTCTCCTTGGTGCTCGCGGGCTCGTGCGGGAACACGTCGATGGCGGCGCCGGCGATGTGACCCGACTTCAAGGCCGCCGCGAGTGCTGGGATGACCACGACGCTGCCGCGGCTCGCATTGATGAGGCAGGCGCCGCGCTTCATGCGCGCGAGCTGCTCTTCGCCGATCATGTTCTCGGTCGACGACGTCGCTGGAACGTGCAGAGTGACGAAGTCGGCTTGTTCGAGGAGCTGCTCGAGGCTCTCGCACGCCTTCGCGTTGCCGAGCGGCAGCTTCTTGATGATGTCGTGGTAGATGATGCGCAGGCCGAGCGACTCACCCAGCACCGAGAGCTGGCTGCCGATGTGACCGTAGCCGACGATGCCGACGACGCGGCCACGGACCTCGTGGGCTCCGGCCGCCGACTTCACCCACTCACCTTTGTGGGCGCGGCTCGAGACTTCGGTTAGCCGGCGGGAGAGCGCGATGATCTCGGAGAGCACGAGCTCGGCGACGCTGCGGGTGTTGCTGTACGGCGCGTTGAAAACCGGCACCCCGCGGTGGTTCGCGACGTCCAAGGCGACTTGGTTGGTGCCGATGCAAAAAGCGCCGACCACCAGCAAATCGTTTGCCGCCTCGAGGACACGCGGAGTCACCTGCGTCTTCGAGCGGATACCGAGGGCGTTGACCCCCTTCACCGCCTTGACCAGGTCCTCCTCCTCGAGGGCCTGAGGCAGGGCCTGGACCTCGTAGCCTCGGGCTTCGAGAGCTTCTTTCGCAACGGGGTGAACACCTTCGAGGAGTAAGAGCTTGTGCGTCGCAGTCATGACGGCCGGAAGCCCTAGCACATCGACGCCGACGGCGTTAGAGGTGCAACCCCGGTGATCGACGCGACCTTCGCAGCGGTTCGTAAAGCCTGTCCCCCCGCCATTTGGTCCCGCGGGGTGGAGCTGGTCCGCCAAGGTGCGGTGATTGGCGAGCGCGCCCAGGGTCGTGAGCTCGATCTGCGTGTCTCCATGCAGGGCGGCATGGTGGCGCCGCTCGTGACCTTGTTCCCGGACGACGCCGAGTGGTCGTGTGAGTGCCCGAGCCCGGCCGAGGCCTGCATTCACGTCGCCGCGGCGGTCATTGCGGTGAAACAGGCGGAAGAGAAGGGCGAGTCGCTCTTTGCCCCCAAGAGCGAGCAAACCACTGGCTACATCGGCTACCGCTTCACCAGCGGCAAAGGCCTCACCTTCGACCGGGTGATGGTCACTGGACGCAACGAGACGGCGCTAACCAACACCTTGACCATGCTCTCGTACGACCGGAGCAAGCCGTTCATCGCCACCCAGCAAGACCTCGACATCGAGGTGCTCTTGAGCTCGAGCCCGCGGGGCATCTTGCCGCGTGAGCTCATGGCGAAGCTCTTGGCAGCGCTGCGGGATGCGCCCGACATCACGCTGGACGGGCGGCCGATCACCACCGGCGAGTCGACTGCCGGCATGCGGGCGCGCCTCGAGGACGTGCCCGAGGGCGTGCGGGTCAGCATCGAGCAGGACCCCGGCGTGCGTGCCGTGTTCGCCAATGGTGTCGTCCTCGAGGACGAAACCTTGCGGCCCTTCGACGAGGCCAAGGTCAGCGCTCGCGACGTGCAAGACCTTCGTCGCGGCAAGATATTCCGCAAGCACGAGATTCCCGACTTGGTCACGGGGCTCTTGCCACGGCTCGCGCGCAGCGTCGCCATCCTCGATCTCACCAAGAGCCTTCCGAAGGCCGAGAAGGCAAAGCCCCGCATTCACCTCGAGACCACGCGCGAGGACACGACTCTGTCCGTTTTAGCAACACTGGTCTACGGCGACCCGCCGACCGCGCGCATCGACGGCGACAAGCTCGTGCATTTGCAGGGCGCGGTACCGGTGCGCGACCAGGCCGCCGAGCGCAAGCTCGTGGTGAAGCTCGCGAGCGAGCTCAAGCTGCTGCCGGGCGTGCGACACACCGTGCCGCTCAACGAGGCGGTACCGTTCGCGCGTAAGCTCGCCGATTGGTCGGACGAGGCGGGCAGGGGCGCGGCGCGTGATTTCCGCCTCTTGCCGACGCTCACCGCCAAGGTCGCCATCAAGGGCAACGCCCTCGACTTGAGCTTCCTCACGACCGACATCGATGGCACCCAGCGAGAAGCCAACGCCAAGGCGGTGCTCGACGCCTTCCGCAAGGGCGAACCGCTGGTACCCCTGCTATCCGGCGGTGTCGCGCCGCTTCCCGCCGACTTCCTGGCCAAACACGGTGAGCGCTTGCTCGACGTCTTAGCGGCGCGCGCCGACGACGGGACCATCTCCACCGCCGGCATGTTCGATCTCAAGAAGCTCGCCTCCGACCTCGGCGAGCCCGATCCACCCGGTTTCGCCAAGCTGTCCGCTTTGGTGGAAGGCTTCTCGAGCATTCCCCAAGCGGAGCTTCCCCAAGGGCTCACCGCCGAGCTGCGCTCGTATCAGCAGCGCGGCGTCGACTGGCTCGCCTTCCTGCGACGGGCGGGGCTGGGTGGCATCCTCGCCGACGACATGGGTCTCGGTAAGACCGTGCAAGCCATCACCGCCTTGCAGGGGCGCTCGCTCGTCGTTGCTCCGACCAGTGTCTTGTTCAACTGGCACGCCGAGCTCACGCGCTTTCGGCCGAACCTGCGCGTCGGCATGTACTACGGACCGACACGCTCGCTCGCGCGCGATCTCGACGTCGTGCTGACGAGCTACGCCATCTTACGTCTCGATATCGGCGAGCTCGCGGGTCAGCACTTCGACACCATCGTTCTCGACGAGGCTCAAGCCATCAAGAACCCCGACAGTCAGACGACGCGTGCTGCTTACGCGTTGAAGGGCGACTTCCGCGTAACGCTCTCGGGCACGCCGGTCGAGAATCGCCTCGAAGAGCTCTGGAGTCAGATGCACTTCGTGAACCCAGGGCTCCTGGGAAGCAGACGCGATTTCGACGAGCGCTTCGCCAAGCCCATCGAGCGTGCCGAGCCGGGCGCCGCCGAACATTTGCGCGAGCGCGTTTCACCGTTCGTCTTGCGCCGCTTGAAGCGTGAAGTCGCCCCCGAGCTTCCGCCGCGCACCGAGATGGTGCTGCGTTGCGAGCTCTCCGAGAGCGAGCGGGCCATCTACAACGTCATTCACGCCGCCAGCATGCGTGACGTCGTCGACAAGCTCACCGCGGGTCAGGGCAACGTCATGCAGGCGCTCGAGTCGCTCCTGCGTTTGCGACAAGTTGCCTCGCACGCCGCGATGGTTCCCGGTGGCGAAGCGATCGTCCAGTCTTCTAAAGTGGACTTGCTGCTCGAGAAGCTCGACGAAGCGGTCGCCGACGGCCACAAGGCGCTGGTCTTCTCCCAGTGGACGAGCATGCTCGATCTGGTGGAGCGCCCGCTCAAAGACGCCCTGCTGCCGTTCACCCGTCTCGATGGCTCGACCGCCGATCGCGGCGCCGTGGTGAAGGAGTTCCAGAACCCCGACGGTCCGCCGATCATGCTGGTATCGCTCAAGGCCGGTGGCACGGGCCTGAACCTCACCGCCGCCGATCACGTGTTCTTGCTCGATCCCTGGTGGAATCCCGCGGTCGAGGATCAAGCCGCTGACCGCGCGCATCGCATCGGCCAAGACAAGCCAGTGATGGTCTATCGCCTCGTCGCCAAAGACACCGTCGAAGAGCGCATGCTCGACCTGCAATCGCGCAAGCGCGGCCTCGCCGACGCCGCCCTGGGTGGCGGTGACTCGGCATTGCGCTTGACGCGTGACGACCTGCTCGATCTACTACGCGAATGATCCGCGTCTGTTTCGTTTGTCTCGGTAACATCTGCCGCTCTCCGACCGCCGAAGGTGTCATGCGCGACCTCGTCGAGCGCGGCGGCCTCGCCTCCGCCATTCAGGTGTGGAGCGCCGGCACGGGAGCTTGGCACGTCGGCGAAGAGCCCGACCCGCGGAGCGCTGCGACAGCGGCCCGTCGCGGGGTGCGCCTCACGAGCCGTGCCCGCCAGTTCACCGGCACGAGCTTCGCGGAGTGCGACTACGCCGTCGCCATGGACTCCCAGAACCTGCGCAACCTGCAGATGCTAGCCAAGAGCGATGCCGACCGCGCGAAGATTCACTTGTTGCGCGACTTCGACGCAGAGAGCCCCAAAGGCTCCTCGGTCCCCGACCCTTACGCTGGCGGTCCCGATGGCTTCGAACAGGTCTACGACTTGGTCGAGGCCGGCTCGAAGGGCTTGCTCGACCATCTGCGGCGCAAACATGGTTTTGCTGGATAACGCTATCGCGGACGAGATCGCGAAGCTCGTTGGCAGCCGCGTCATCCGCAGCGAACGGCTTCACGGCGGCGACATCAATGACGCCAACGCTGTCGTTTTAGCGGATGGGCGCGAGCTGTTCGCGAAGTCCAACATGCACGCCCCGCGAATGATGTTCCAGCGGGAAGCAGAAGGGCTAACATGGCTCGCCGCCGCTAAAGCGCTGCGGGTTCCGAAAGTCGTCGGCATCGGTGAGCGCGTCCTGGTGCTCGAGCTCATCCGACCCGGACCGCGGCGTGTCGACTTCGACGAAGAGCTCGGTCGAGGGCTTGCGGCTCTGCATGGCTCCGGCGCGGTCGGCTACGGCTTCTCGACGGACAACTACATTGGCACGTTGTCGCAATCGAATCGCCCGCGCTCGACATGGGCGGAGCTCTACCGCGACGAGCGTATCGCGCCACTGGTTGCCCGTGCCGGCAAAGCGTTCTCTTCGCAGGAGCGTCGCGCTTTCGACCGTCTGCTCGAGCGGATGCCTACCCTCGTGGGCGAGGTCGACCGACCGGCGCGGCTCCATGGCGACCTCTGGGGCGGGAACCTCCACACCGACGAGCATGGAGCGCCGGTGCTCATCGACCCCGCGGCGTACGGTGGTGACCGCGAGGTCGATCTCGCGATGATGCGCCTCTTCGGTGGCTTCGGCGATCGCGTCTTCGCGGCCTACGACGAAGCCGCGCCGCTACGCAGCGGTTGGAAGGAACGCGTCCAGCTCTACCAGCTCTATCCCGTGCTGGTGCACGCGAACCTCTTCGGCGGCGGCTACGTCGCGAACGCCGTCGCGATCGCCAAAGCGTACGGCTAAGCGTACGGCTAAGCTACTCCGTGGCTCTCTGAGTAGCGCGTAGGCTCTGATAGAGCTCGTCGGCTCTGGCCGGCTCGAGGTCGAGGGTGCATTTCTCGTTCTTGAAGAGCCGCTTCAGCAAGAAGTCCGCGATGCTCCGCCGCTCGTGCACGGGATAGTCCGCGAAGATGGTCTCGAGCCGTTGCTCCCAGGGTTTCGGGTCTGTCTCGAGGTCACGCACCAGGAGCGCCACGCGACCGGCGCGCACATCGGCAGGGTCGGCACTCTCCACTGCGAGCTTCGCGGTCAAGTGCTCGGCAGCGGGTGAGCTGATGCGGCCGGCCTCGACCTTCTTCTTGATCGCCTCTTCGGCGAAACGCTTGAGCTGGGCGCGTTGCGCATCGGACATCTCGGCGAGGAGATTTGCGGCGCCGCTGAGCTCGGAAGTCGTCACCGGGTCGTTGATCTCGTTGCGGAGGCTCGTGCAAAGCTCGCGCGCACCCCACACGGCGAAGCCGCCAACGGCTGACGCGAGGAGAGGCGCGGCGAACACCCCGATGTGATCGCCGATGGCGTACATCTTGCCGCTGAGCATCATGGCCGGGATCCCGACCAAGGCCGCTCCGAGCGGAAGGGGATACTCGAGGAGGAGGCGCTCCGCGAGATAGGTACGGGCGACATATTGCGCCCGGTCGGCCGCCGCGAACGACGTCTCGAGCTTGGCGACGTTGGCGAGCGCGGCAGCGAGCTTCTGCTCCGGTGACTCTCCAGGCGGGACCACGGCGAGGGCCCCGAGATTCGTTGCTACCGAAAGCGTGACCTGCGTCTTGTCCTGAACGGGTGCCAACATTGCCGCTCGATATCGGCGCCACGCGCGCCTAGTTGCCGTCGTTGGGGTGCCCAGCTGACGCTCGCAACAGTCGCTACTCTTTGGCGATAAATCGCCGCCATGCTCGCCCCCGCGCTCCTGGCGGTGGCGCTTCTCGCTGCCCCACCCAGCACCGACACTCTGCAGGTCATCAAGTCCCGCGGCTATTTCATCTGGGGCGGGGACCTCGAAGGCGGCGGACCGTTCATGTGGCCCGACGAGGCGGCACCCCGCGGGCTCGCCGGAGTCGAGGCCGAGCTCGCCGAGATGCTGGCCCAGGAGCTCTCGCGGGCAACCGGCACCACCATCGCCCCGCGGTTCTTCCAGGGGCAGTGGGACACCCTCCCGTCCATCCTGGGCACTGGCCGCATCGACGTGGTGATGAATGGCTACGAGTGGACCCCGGAGCGCGTCGCCGTCGTCGACAGCACCATTCCGTATTACGTCTACGAGCTGCAGCTCATCGTGCCCGAGGGCAGCGCCATCCACAGCTGGGACCAGCTCCACGGCGCTCCGCGTAAGCAGATTGGCGTCCTCGGCGGTTCCTCGGCCGAGACGTACATTCGCCAACACTTCACCGCGAGCGAAGTGCAGCCGGTGCTCTACGACGGCAACGTCAACGCCATGAGCGACACCGCCGCCGGTAAGCTCGACGCGACGGTTCAGGACCTGCCGATCGCGACTTTCTACCACAAGGACTTTCCCAAGCTCAGCTTCGTCGACAAGCCGGTCGAGCCTGGGCGCTATGTCATCTTGGTGCGTCAAGGCGACGATAACCTGCGCGAGGCTCTCGACGCCGCGATCACCAGCTTGCGTAACCGCGGGGCTCTACGCTCGCTCTATGAGCGCTACGACATGTGGAACGCGACCCAGGAGAACCCGACACTCCTGCAGCTTCCCAAGCTCGAGGCGACCTCGACCGACAAGTCACGGTTCCGTGCTTTCGTCGCCAAACACGGCACGCTCCTGCTCGCCGCCGCTGGCACGACCATTCTGCTTTCGGTGACCGCGATGCCGCTCGCCATCTTCATCGGCATCCTCATCGCCGTGACGCGGCTCTACGGCCCGCGAGCCTTTGCGGTTCCGGCGACCATCTACGTCGAGGTCATCCGCGGTACGCCGCTCATGCTGCAGCTCTTCTTCATCTTCTTCTTGCTGCCCGCGGTGGGCTTGAACATCAGCGCGCTGCCCGCCGCGATCATCGGGCTCGCGGTCAACTACTCGGCCTACGAAGCCGAGATCTACCGCGCCGGCTTGCAGGCCGTGCCGGCGGGCCAGATGGAAGCGGCGCTCACCTTGGGCATGTCGAAGGGCATGGCGCTGCGCCGGATCGTCCTGCCGCAGGCCGCCCGTATGGTCATGCCGCCGGTGACCAACGACTTCATCGCCCTCTTCAAGGACACGTCGGTGTGCTCCGTCATCACCGTCGTCGAGCTCTCGAAGCGTTACAACATCGCCGTCATGAACAACCCGAAGGACATTTTGCCGTTGGCAGCGGTGACCGCTCTTCTGTATTTGGGCATGAGCTATCCGCTGTCGTTGCTTTCGACGCGCATGGAACGTCGATTGCGCCGATAACCACGCACCCCCGTGCTCCTGTACGCTTTAGCGTCAGCGAGGTGAATCAAAAGACCAGATGATCAAAGTCAGCCACTTGAAGAAGTCTCACGGTGCGCTCGGTGTTCTGCGTGACGTGTCGGTCGAGATCGACCGCGGCGATGTGGCTGTGATCATTGGTCCTTCCGGGTGCGGCAAGAGCACCTTCCTGCGCTGCCTGAACGGCCTCGAGACCTTCGACTCGGGCTCCGTTTGTGTCGGGAATGTGACACTGAGCGCCGACCTCGCTCCCGAGCACTATCGCGAGCGCCTGGCCGCCATGCGCCGCCAGATGGGCATGGTCTTCCAGCAGTTCCATTTGTTCCCGCACCTCACCGTCCTCGGGAACGTCATGGAGGCGCCGCTGCGCGTGCTGGGCGCCGACGCCAAGGCCACCCTCGAGAAGGCCGAGCAGCTGCTCGACCGCGTTGGCGTCCTCGCCAAGGCTCACGAGAAGCCGGCGCGTCTGTCGGGCGGCGAGCAACAGCGCGTGGCCATCGCCCGTGCGCTCGCCATGGACCCGCAGGTGATGCTGTTCGACGAGCCCACCAGCGCCCTCGACCCCTCGCTGATGCAAGAGGTCCTGCAGGTGCTCCAGTCGCTGGCCCGTACGGGTCAAACGATGGTCATCGTCACCCACGACATGGCTTTCGCGCGTCGCATCGCCACCACGGTCCACGTGTTCGGCGAGGGCATGGTGCAGCGCTCCGGCTCGCCCGAAACCATCTTCTGCGACGCCGAGCCCGAAGTGATGCTGGCTCCGGTGCGGGGCAATCGCGGCGCCGTGCGGGCGGCGATGCGCAATCGGGTTCGCCGGTACAAACACTAGGTTCCGCCTGGCACTGGTGACGCTAGCAACCCCCTGGAACCGCGGACGATATCGACTCTGTGCAGTTAGGCGGTGTCGGCCCCAGAAACACGCTGTTGGTGACCGCCACCCCATCGGTTGCGCCGGCACCCTCGCGCCTTCTCGAGCCCGCGGCTATCCCTCTGAGCCGCCCACGGGAGCGCACCATCGTCCCGGTGGCGAAGGTGACCGCACATGCCGCCTATGCGGCGCTGCAGGGACTGGCTGGGAAAGAGCTCGTCGAGCGCGCCTTTCGCCACATCCTCAGCACCGGCGCCGCTCATCCGCCGACGGCCCAAGAGCTGGCGACCGATGCCATCTTCGCCCGCCACTTCGGCTCGGGAGACGAGCTGTCGGTCTTCTTTCCCTGGCGAGCGCGGCTCGCCCAGGCTGATTGGCGTCTCGGGGGGAGCGACCCCATCGCCCGGTCGCTACTCGAGCAACCCCGCGAGGACCGCATCGAGCTCGCGCAAATCGCCGCGCGCCTACCGTTCGAGCTTGGTCACTTCGTTGCGTCGCGGAGCCACGACGCGAGCGGCGCGACGCCCGAGCAACTAGCGCTTCGAGGCGGAGCGTTTTGGCAGCAGTGGTTTGCCGACTTGGCCGTGCTCATCGCCAAGAAGGACATCGCGGCCCGCCTTGTCGCGAAGCCGACGCCGACCGGCCCAGTGACCGTTCGAGCGGACGGAGCCGCGGACATGCCGGTGCTGGGCGCGGTCGTCGCCTGGGCGAACGAGCACTGGCCGACCACCCGGGAGCGCTTCGCCGACGTTCGTCTGTGCGCGGTGCAGCACTACATCGAGCTTCCCGGCGACTCCGCCGACCGGCCGGCGTCCACGACCGAGGACATGTTCGCGGTCATGGAAGAGCAGGGGCTCGATCGTTTCAAGGCAGCACTCCTGGGCAAGCCCTATTCGGCGTCACCTTCGGTCGTGGCCGCAATGCGAGCCGACGGCTGGGATATCGACCCGCTGAGCAACGTCATCTTGCCGACCCAGCAGCTCGATCGCAGTCAGGCGCGTACCTCGCCGGCGATCGCCGCTTATCGTCTTCTTCAGCGGACGTTCGCCAACGTCGATCTCGCGAACCCGCCGAAAGAGAGGATCCTCATCCTCGACGATGGTGGATATCTCATCCGTGCGCTCCACGAAGATCCATCGCCTTGGGGTGAAAGCCTGCGGCGCTTCGCGCATTTGTGCACGTGTGTGGAACAGACGACGAGCGGTCTGAACAACATCCGAGGGCTCGAGCTCCTTTGCCCGGTGGTCAGCGTCGCCGGCAGCTACGCCAAGCGTCACTTCGAATCACCATTCATCGGCGAGAGTATCTGCGAGAGCGTTCGCGCCGAGATGACCCGGCCGCAGTGGGCGAGCGTGCGTCTCGCGCGAACGGCCGTCGTGCGCGGCTTCGGCGCGGTGGGAGAAGCCGCCGCCAAGCAACTCGTCAAGCGCGGGTTCGAGGTCTACGTCGACGACAGCGATCCCAAGGCGTTGCAACGCGCCGAGCGTCAAGGTCTCCGCGTCGAGTGGACGAACCCGCAGCATCCCGAGCTCGGTGCCCACCCCAGCCGTACGCTTCGCCACGGCAACCTGCTGGTCAGCGCGGCGGGCGAGCCTTTGCCCCCCGAGCACTACGGGCATCTCCCCTGGGGCGCCTTCATCGCCAATGTCAGCTCCAATCAGAACGACGTCGCCATCCGCCGTAGCGGCTCCCATGGGTCGGCGACCAATCCGAACGCCGACAGTTATTTCCCGTCGCTCGACGAGACGGTGCACCTCGGTGAACAATCCGATGCGCGACCCAAGTTTTCCGCCTATGCGCTGCGCGGCGGGTTCGTCGTCAACATGCGCTACGACATACCACGCCCATTCATCCAGCTGACGCGCGGGCTCACTCTTGCGGGTTGTATGCAGGCACTGCGCGAAACGCGCGCGGAAGTCATCGATCTCGATGCACGCCTCGAAGCTCACGTCGTCGACACGTATCTGGGCGATCTGCGTGCCCGCGGGCTAGACCCCATGAACCCCGACTTCGGGCGACGGCTGCCGCACCGTGGCTGACGACGCCATTCGAGAAGCGCTGCGCCGCAATCCATTTCTCGCGCGTCTCGATGAGCGCGCGCTTGTTCGGTGCGCCGCCGAGTCGCGGATGCTCGAGCTCGCCGCCGGACGCCGCGTCCTCATCGAAGGCAAACGTCCCGAGGGGGTGTACCTTCTCGTTCGTGGTGGTGTTCGTGTCCGCTTGAGCGGAGGAACCAAGGGCGAGATCATCGCTCGCTTGTTCGCGGCACCGGCGATGTTCGGCGAGTGCGACGTTCTCTGTGACACTCCCTGGGCGCAGACCGTCGATGTCGCCATCGCAGCCAAGCTGGTCCTCATCCCGCGGCACACGTTCATCGAGCTCCTCGCCGCGAACCCGACGCTCACGACCGACTTGTTACGTGACGTAGCCAAACGTTTGATGCTCACCAGCGAGCTCTGCCGTCAGCTCGCGTTCGGCGACGTGCGGACGCGTGTCGCCCGACGTGTCCTCGACTACGTCGATGTTTTCGGCGTCGAGCGCGATGGTGACGTGGTGATCGAGGCGGCGTTGAGCCAGCGCGCTCTTGCGAGCGAGCTCGCAGTTTCGCGTCGCGCCGCGCAAGAAGCCGTGAGCAGTCTCATCCGCGCCAACATCTTGCGCAAGGACGGCTCGCACCTCGTGGTCGCAAACCTCAAAAAGCTCCGGGCGCTCGCCGAGCCGTTTGCTCAGTCGATTGGCCATACTCTGGAGACCGTGGCCACCTAGGTGGCCAACCTTGTCCCGGCACCCTGACAACGTGGCCCAATGGTGCCGCGATGATCGTCGCTCACACTGCGCCCACGTCTCAAGTGGGTGCTCATACGATCTGGAGCGACTCATGAATGCGACGACTTCGTCGAACCCCAACCTCCGCTGCCCGCGACCCGGGCTGGCTCCGCCCAAGCGCTGGCCCGATGCCGTTCGTATCGACGCGAACGCTCAACGTTCCATCGAAGGTGTAGCGCGTCTCGTCCGCCATGCCGGTGTGATGGCCCTGCAGGGCAAAGATCAGCTCGATATCGCATCGCGCGGCGAGGCGCCTTTCACTGACAAGCTCGAGCATCATCACGGCCATCACATGAAGGGCATGGCGGTCGATCTCCTGAAGGGCGCGTTCGACGCCTTTGCCCCGATGCTGGCACTGGGGATCCACTCGGCGACGTCCGCTAGTGCGTACTCCGCGATGGCGCAGTGGCTCGGCGCCAACGCTCTGTTGCGGTCTCTCGACGGCACCACGGTGACGCCGAAGCGTTCGCTGCAGGCGGCAATCGATAGCCACGCCCGCGCATACCTCGCCGCCGACGTGCGCGACCCCAAGACCATCGATGCCATCCTTCCCGACTACGCCGAGAACGCGGTGACCGTGACGACGACGCTCGATGGCGTGACGGAGCCGAATCCCGATGGCTCGAAGTACACGGTGATCGCGCAGGGTCGGGATCAGATCCGTGAGAAGTTCGTGAAAGAGGTCGGCATGGTGAAGCCGCGCGAGTCGAATCCACAGGTCGACGCCTTGTACTTCGAAGGCGAGCTCGCGATCCTCGAGTGGCACAGCAACAACGGCGTGAAGGGCCGCGATGTGTTCGCGCTCGATGCCGAGGGCAAGATCTGGTTCCAGGCCTCGTTGCTGCAGCGTTGAGCGTTTCATGGGGTGACCAGCCACCTGGGATCCCCATGATTTTCTTGAGATCGGCCGAGCCTGACGCGCTGCGCGATTGAAAAACCTGATCCGTGTGCTTAAACCCAACTTCACCGTCAGGGGGCCACCACCATGGACCGTATGCTTCGAGATGCGGACGCGATCGCTCGCGCCTGCCGCACGTTGGGTTTGAATCCTACCAAATTCGCCGATGTCGAGGCGCTCACACAGGCAGTGATTGCCCGTGGGCGTGAGCAGGTCGGCTGCGCCGGTCTCGCCGACCTCATCGCGGCGCGCTTGGCGCAGCTCGAGCCGGACTATGCTCGCGACATGCACGAGCGTTGGCGCCGGCACGACAACAACTAGGGTCTTCGCACGCGCGATGCGCGTCAAGCCGGCGCCCGCAGCCGGCTAGCGTTCGCCCGGCGTCGCTTGATACGACGTCGGGATGCTGACCACCGCTGCGCTCGCGCGACGCATCGACGCCGCTCAGGGCCGCATTCCCTGCGACCTGGTGCTCAAGAACGCCCGCTTCCTCGACGTCTTCAGCTGCACCTTCCGTGAAGGCGACATCGCCATCATCGATGGCGTGATCGTCGGCACCATCCCGGGGCTTGCCGGCAAACGTGTCGTCGATTGCGGCGGCGACACCCTGGTACCCGGCTTCATCGACGCCCATGTGCACCTCGAGAGCTCGCTGGTCACGCCCGAGACCTTCGAGCGTGTGGTCTTGCCGCGTGGCACCACGACCGTCATCGCGGACCCGCACGAGATCGCGAACGTCCACGGTACGCGTGGTCTCGCTTACTTCCTCGAGGCGGCGACCCACGCGCATCTCGACCTGCGCGTCATGATGAGCTCGTGCGTGCCCGCCACCATGCACGAGACCAACGGCGCCGGGACCATCAAAGCGGAAGCACTGCGCGCGCTCGCCGATCATCCCAAGGCGCTCGGCCTTGCCGAGATGATGAACTTCCCGGGCGTGCTCAACAACGACCCCGAGGTGATCGAGAAGCTCGTGGCGTTTTCGAGCCGGGTCATCGACGGCCACTGTCCGCTATTGCGTGGGCGAGCGCTCGAGGCTTACGCCTCCGCCGGCATCTCGAGCTGTCACGAGTCGTCACGGCTCGACGAAGCGCGCGAGAAGCTCGGCATCGGCATCGCCGTGTGGATTCGCGAGGGCAGCGTCGCGAAAGACGCCGACGCGCTCGCCCCCCTGGTGTCGCTCGCCACGTCGACGTCACTCGGCTTCTGCACCGACGACCGCAACCCGCTCGATATCGCCCGCGAGGGTCACGTCGATCACGTGTTGCGCAAGGTCTTGAAGCAGGTGCCGCAGCCGGAAGTGGTCTATCGCGCCGCATCGCACAGCGTCGCCCGTCACTACGGTCTGCGCGGTTTGGGTGCCATCGCGCCGGGCTATCGCGCCGACATCGTCCGCTTGGGTGACGTCATGACCTGCGCAGTGCGCGAAACCTACGTTGCCGGGGTGCCGGCCACCGAGCTGGTGAGCCGGGGCAAGGCTACGCCCGACGTGTCGAATAGCGTGCGCACGACGGTGCCCGAAGCCAGCGCTCTCGAGAGCGTCAGCGGAAATGTCCACGTCATCGACGTGATCCCGGGAAAGATCATCACCGGTCGCAGCGTCGCGAAACACGACGCCCCAGGCATTCACCGGCTCACAGTGCTCGAGCGCCACGGTCACGCGCGTGCTCCCGCCAACGCCTACGTGCGCGGCTTCGGCGAAAGCTTCCACGGCGCCATCGGCTCGAGCGTCGGTCACGACAGCCACAACCTCATCGTCGTCGGCAAGGAAGCCTCCGACATGCGCGTCGCCTTGAAGGCGCTCGCCGATATGGGCGGCGGCTTCGTGGTGGTCGACAAAGGGGTGGTGCTCGCGAAGCTAGCGTTGCCGATCGCAGGCTTGATGACGACGGCGTCCGCTTCAGCGGTCGAAGGCGACCTCTCGAAGCTCCACGATGCCAGCAAGTCGGTGGGGTGCGCTCTCCATGAGCCTTTCTTGCAGCTCGCGTTCCTGAGCTTGCCGGTCATCCCGTCGCTCAAGCTCACCGACCACGGCCTGTTCGACGTCGACAAGTTCGCGGTCATCGGTGTCGCGGCGTGAGCGAGCCCGCGCCCGCGCTTCGCACCGAGATCATTGCCGGCATCACCACCTTCTTCACGGTGGCGTACATCGTCGTCGTCAATCCAGCGATCCTCGCGCAGAGCGGCATGAGCTTCTCCGCGGTGCTCACCGCAACCGTCCTGCTCGCGTGCTCCATGACCTTGTTCATGGGCTTGTACGCCAAGCTCCCGTTCGCCGTCGCGCCCGGCATGGGCATCAACGCTTTCTTCACCTTCACGCTGGTCATCGGCCAAGGCATTCCCTGGCCGACCGCGCTCGGCATGGTCTTCTGGTCGGGCGTCCTTTTCATCATCGTGTCGGTGACGCCGTTGCGCGAGCAGGTGGCGCGCGCGATCCCAGCCAGTCTGCGAAGCGCAGCCGCGGTCGGCATCGGCTTGTTTCTCACCTTCATCGGTCTGAAGAGCGCGAGCTTCATCGCGGCGGATCCTGTCACCTTCGTGCGCGTCGGACACTTCGACCGCGGCACCGGGCTCGCGTTGCTCGGCTTGCTGGTGATCCTCGTCTTGCTGCGGCGTCACAACCCTTTGTCTTTTTTAGCGGGCATCGCGGTGGCGACGGTCGGCGCACTCTTGCTCGGCCTCACCAAGGTCCCGGATACGGTGGTCGCTGCCCCCGACTTCAGCGGCATCTTGCAGCTCGACGTCGCCGGTAGCTTGCGGCTTGCGCTGCTGCCCGCGATCGTTTCCCTGTTCTTCACCGATCTCTTCGATAGCGTGTCGACATTCGTCGGCGTCGCACAAGCCACGGGCCTCGTCGACGAGCGCGGTGAGCCGAAGAACCTGCGCCGAGGTCTCGTCGTCGACGCCTTTGCGACATTCGGCGCCGGACTCCTCGGGACGTCCGCTGGAACGGCCTACATCGAAAGTGCTGCCGGCATCGCGGTTGGTGGCCGGACAGGGCGCACTGCCGTCGTTACTGCCCTTTGTTTTCTGCCGTGCCTTTTCATCGCGCCGTTCGCGGGCATGGTCCCCGCGTTCGCCACCGCTCCGGTTCTGATCGTGGTCGGCGCCTCGATGTTCAAAGCTGTCGGGAACATCACCCTGGCCCAGGTCGAAGACGCCTTGCCCGCGTACCTGACGATCGCTCTGATTCCTCTGACTTTCTCGATTACTCAAGGAATTCTCTGGGGTTTCGTCAGCCACACGGTGCTGTATGTGCTCGCCGGCCGACGTCGGGAGATCTCCCCCATGCTCATCGCGATCTCGGGGATATCCGCGGGCCTGCTCGTACTCGAGGCGGTGCGCTAGCTCTTGCGCAACGCAGGCGCACAGGCGACCATCATGGGACCCCAATGACCGAAGCACTGGCGAAAAGGGCGTACGCCATTGCGCGCGACAACTTCCTTTTCGAGGCATTGAGCGACTCCGAGCTCACCACCTTGATGGAAGCCGTGCGCGTCGTGACCTTCAGCACCGGTGCGGTGATCGTCCAGGAAGGCGATCGCGCGCACGAGCTCTTCCTCGTCGTCGACGGCGGCGTGAACGTCGTCAAACAAGGCGGTCAGTTCCTCGCCTATCTGGGGCGAGGTGGGTTTTTTGGTGAGATGGCGCTCTTCAGCAAGACCGCGAGGCGCAGCGCCGATTGCGTCGCCACCGGCGAGACCGTGTGCGTCGTCCTCGACGCCACCGTGCTCGAGAACTTCTGCGACAAGCACCCGCATTCAGGCCTGAAAATCTGTCGCAGCATCATCCGCGTCCTGTCGGACCGCCTGCAGGCCACGAGCGCCGATCTTGCCATGCTGATGAGCACACAGGCCCAGGCCCAAGCCGACGTCGACCGCTGGGTTTCAGCGGCCAAGGCGCAGCGCGGCGAACGCCCTTAGCCTCTGTGGATCGTTCGGCCGTTTGATCCGTTAACCCCGGCGATGACCGGTGCGCCGCAGAATGCCCAGCAGACCTACGTCCGCCTACGTGTGGCGCAGCACACGCTTGCGATCGCCGCGGGCAAGGTCGAAGAGCTCGCGGACTACCGCTTGCCGGTGCCACTGCCGTCTGCTCCAGCGCACTTGCTGGGCCTCATGCAGCTCCGTGATCGCTCGGTGCCGCTCATTGCTCTCGACATCTTCCTGGCTACCGCCGTGCGATGCGAGCCGCAGCGTGTCGTCATCGTGTCATGTGATGGCATGCGTGTCGGTATCGTGTGCGACGAGATCGCCGGCATGCGCGACATTCCCGACGCCGAGCTGTCGAAGGTCCCGGCGAACGTGCCCCATGCCATTCATCCCTACGTCACCCACGAGCACGTGACCGACGGCAGCGTCGTCCGCGTTCTGGACGTTTCCGCGTTGCTTGCGGCATCGCGGGTTCGCAAGCCATGAGCTCCGCGGTCGTCGTCCTCGCAGCCCTACTCGTGGTAGGATGCGTTGCTGCAGTGTTGGTAGGGCGGCGCATGCAGCTCCGCTTGCACGCCATGCAGCAAGTCGTGAGCGAGATGCAGGAGATTGCCGCACGTGCCGCGGGTGCAACCGCATTGCTCGACTCCGTGCGTCAGGTGACGAACGTCGCTCAGGGGGTTCTAGCGAGCGCCGAGTCGACCCAGCGCAACAATCAGATCATCAGCGAGCGCATTCGCGAGCTCACGATTCGGCAGCGGCGCATCGTCGAGATCCTCGAGGTCATCAAGGACGTCGCCAACAAGAGCGAGCTCCTCGCACTCAATGCCGCCCTCGAAGGTACGAAGGCCGGTGACGCTGGCCGCGGCTTCTCCCTGGTTGCAATTCAGATGCAGCGTCTCGCCGAGAGCGTCATGGGCTCGGTACGCGACATCAAAGACCTCACCTTGGTCATCCGCGACGCGACGGACGCGTCGGTGTTGGCCACTGAAGAGGGCAACAAGCTCGCGGCCGACACCACGCGCTCGGCGCGCCGGATCACCGAGATCGTCGAAGTGCAGCAGAGCGCCACCGCGCAGGTCACGGAGGTCGCCGACCGACTCGGCTCGCTCGTCGCCACCGTTCGCAAGCCGCGGCGAGCCGCTTGACCGTGGGTGCCTCCGACGTCATTCGCGCCAAGCTCCTGGACAAGTTCCAGAACGCCGCGCGCGAACGCATCGACAGGGTTTGCCACGTCGTGCTCGTGCTCGGAACTCCGGACTGGAATGACGAATCGCAACGCACCGCGATGCACGAGCTCCACACCCTCAAGGGTGAATCCCGCATGATGCAATTTGCGGACGTGAGCAACCTCGCGCATGCAGCGGAGGACCTCATCCTCCGCCAGCCCGCTGCCGCGCCGGTGCTGCGGGACTTGCTGCTGCGCATGCTCGATATCTCGCTCGCCATCATTCACGGCCAGGAGGGTGCGAGCGAGACCGTGCAGGCGCTCGTCGACGCGGGGAAGAGTCTCAGCAGCACGGCGCAAAAGGCGCCAGCCGCCCCGGTGACCCCAGACGTGCAGCAAGCGCCGGTTGCGCCGGAGCCTCAACCGCGGCGCACTTTGTCGCTGCCGCGCGCGGAGCCCTCCGTTCGTATCGACGTGAGTAAGCTCGACGAGCTCACCGAGGTCGCCGCGAACCTCATGGTGAACCAGGCGTCTATCGAATACGCCCTCGACGATCTCCTCGCCGCTCTGCGTAGCGTCGACGACAACGGCATCGTCGCCGGCATCATCACCGAGATCGGTAAGATCCGCGAAGACGTACGCGATAACGGTCTCAGGGTGCACAGCCTCGAATCCCAAGTGCGCGATCTGCGCCTCTTGCCGCTGGCAACCTTGTTCGATGCCTATCCGCGGGCGGTTCATGACCTCGCGCGCGAGCAAGGCAAAGACGTACGCGTCGAGGTCGCCGGCACCGACGTCGAGATCGACAAACACGTGTTCGAAGCTCTCGAGGAACCACTCCTGCACCTCGTGCGCAACGCCATCGACCACGGCATCGAGATGCCGCTCGAGCGTGAGCAGCGTGGCAAGGAACCGACCGCGACCATCGTGCTCTCCGCCGAGCAACGTGGCGGCTGGGTCGAGCTCGAAGTACGCGACGACGGTAAGGGCATTGCCCCGCAAGACGTGCGCAACGCCGTCCTGCGCCAGGGACTGCTCACCGAGAGCGAGGTTGCCACGCGCAGCGATCAGCAGATCCTCGCGTATCTCTTCCGCGCTGGCTTCAGCACGCGCACCACCGTGACCGACGTCTCGGGGCGCGGCATGGGACTCGACATCGTCAAGCAGCGCATCGAAGCGCTCGGCGGCTCGGTGCGTATCGACAGCGAGCCCGGCGCAGGCACGGCGTTCCAGATGCGCGTGCCCATCTCGGCCGTGTTGGTCAGGGCCATGGTCGTCGAAGCTGCGGGAGCCCTGTGCGCTCTTCCGGCGGATGCGGTCGTCGGTCTGTTGCGCGTCGAAACCGACAGGGTACGGCGCGAAGCTGGCCAGACCGTGCTCGAGGTCGATGGCGAGCTCCTGCCGCTCTTCGAGCTGGCGCAGCTCCTGTGCAACGAGGCGCCACGTCCCCCTCGCATCGACACCGATCTCGTCCTCGTCGTGGAAGGTCAGAACGGCAAAATGGCGGTTCTCGTCGATCGCTTTCGCGGAGAGCACAAGCTGGTCCACCGGGCGATGGACCCATTCTGCGAGGGCTTGCGCCTTTTCGCCGGTAGCGCCACCCTCGATAGCGGGGAGCTCATCGTGTTGCTCAACGTACCCGAGCTGCTAGCGGCCGCGGATCCGCACCATCGCGCCGTCTCGGCACGGGTCGAGCGGCAGCGCAGCGTCCTCGTCGTCGAAGACTCGGCGGTCGCCCGTGAGCTCGTGGCTCACACCCTGCGCGACGCGGGCTTCGTCGTGGAAGAGGCGAGTCATGGTCGCGAAGCGCTCGAGCGCTTGCGCCACTGGCGTCCCGACGTGATCGTATCGGACATCGACATGCCCGAGGTCGACGGCTGGAGCTTGCTTGCCCAAGTGCGCCGTGAGCGCGCGCTCCGGGACGTACCGATCGTGGTCTTCAGCTCGCGCACCGAACCGGACGACCGCGAGCGCGCCAAAGCCCTCGGCGCCGACGCCTATCTCGTCAAAACGCAAACGTTGGAGTCGATACTAGTCGCGACGGTCGCACGGGTCGTGAGTGAGGCAGGAAGAACATGAACATCTACGCTCGCCATAAAGTCCTGGTCGTGGACGACAGTGAAGTCGTTCTCGATGCGACCCGCCTCATGCTCGAATACTCGGGCTTCGAAGTCATGACCCTGCCGACGCCGTTCGGGACCACGTCGATCATCAGCCATCACCAGCCGGATTTGGTCTTGCTCGACGTGACCATGCCCGCGCTCCGTGGTGATGCGCTCGTAGAGATGATCCGAGCGGGTCGCAAGTCCCACGGGACTCGCATCGTGCTGCATTCCGATCGTCCCGCGCGCGAGCTCGCGGATCTTGCTCAACGCTGTGGCGCCGACGGGTTCATCTGCAAGACCAACGATCCCGAGGCGCTTGCCCGTCGCGTCCGCGAGATCATCGGATGAGCTAGGCGATCTTCGCCGCTGACTCGCCGAGGAGAGCGCCCAAGCTATCCGGGAGCGGTGCGGTAAAGGTCATCGATTGCCCGGTCGCCGGTTTGTGCAACGTCAGTGACGACGCGTGCAAGGCGTGGCGGTCGAGAAGCAAGGCTTGTCGGTCGTCGTCCGTCATCGCGGACTTGGTGAAGCGGTCGTAGATGGCACCGTCGGGATAGATCTTGTCGCCCACCAAGCCATGGCCGGCGTGCGCCATGTGGACGCGGATTTGATGCTGCCTTCCGGTGTGTGGTGTGGCCTCGACCAGCGCCATGGGTAGGCCGTGGGCTTCGAAGCGCCGCAAGACATGTACGGTGGTTCGCGACGGGCGTCCGTCGCCGCTGTCGATGCGGACGCCGATGCGCACGATGGCATTGCCCATGGCGATGGGCGCGTCGATGACGAAGAGGTCCTCGCGAGGATGCCCGTGCGCGATGGCGTGATAGGTCTTCTTCACCTCGCCGGCGACGAAATCCTCGGAGACCCGGCGCAGCGCTTCGGGAGTGCGTGCCGCCACGAGGACGCCGCTGGTTTCGCGGTCGAGTCGATGCACCGGTGAAGCGAAACCGTCGCCATAGCGCTCACGGATGCGTCCAACGACGGTGCCGAGATGGTAGCTGGCCGACGGATGGACGGGCAGACCGGCGGGCTTGTCGATGACCAGGAGCTCGTCGTCGAGGTAGAGCGTGGTGAAGGCGGTCGGTGTCTCGGGCTCGTCCGCAGCCAGTCTGCGTAAGCGGACGCGCGTCCCGGTGCGCACGATGCTCGCGGGCTTCAAGAGGGGCGATACCAGATCGCGCTCGATGATCCGCTGGACGCGATTGCGCGACAGCTTGCCGAGCTTCGCGCACAGGTAACGATCGAGGCGAAGCCCGTCGTAGGCAGGTTCGACGACCAGCTCGACCTCGAGGTATCTCAAGCTACTCCTTGCGTGGCGGCCGCGTCGTGGCGAGCGCGAGCACCGCCTCTTGCGCGCCCGGGGCTTCCGGGCTCACTCCAGTGTACGCCGTGAGCAACGCGTTGCGCAGCCGCGCGTCGACGAGGATGCCACCGCCACCGGTTGCCGCGTGACGCCCCGGTGTGAAGGCGCGACCGCCGATGTGATCGAGCACGAACGCGCGCAGCGTCGCGTTGTCGCCGTTGATCAGCTGTACGAGGATGTCGAAGGCGGGCTCGTCGCCTAGGTAAGCGAGCGCGATCCACGCGGCCGCCGCGGTTTGCTCGTTCTTGAGCGCCGTCGTCGCGCGCCGCAGCGCCTTGGTGAGGTCTTTGTCGAAGGTACGGTTGGTGAGGGCGAGCACCTCGAGGGCGGCTTCTCGGGCCACTTCCTCGGGCGAGAGTTTTTCGCTGGTGTTGCTGGCTTTGCGCGCTCCGATGCTGCCGGTGAACATCGCCAGATAGTCGCGCAGGGCTTCCTTCTTACCCAGGTTGAGGAGGGCGACGCGGGCAGCGATGCGCTGTTGGTCGGTTGCGGTCGCGGGGTTCATGGCGCGTGTCACCATCTCGGTGGCCCGGGCGTCGCCCGACTGGCCGAGAGCGCGGATGCCCGCGAGCCCGAGCCGCGGATCGGTGTTTCCGAGGAGCGGCAAGGCCTCGCCGACCTTGCGGCGCCCGAGATACCAGGCACAAGCCTGCGCCAGCGGCTCGTGGGTCGGCTCGGCGACCGCCTTCGTGCAGGTGTCGATGAGCCCGTCGCTGTCCCACCGTCCGACATAGAGGACGGAACGGGCGCGGGAAGCGTCATCACCGCCGGGCAGCATCGCCAGCTCGACGACTTTCGCCAAGGCATGCTCGCGGTCGCCGGTCTGGAAGAGAGCGAGGGCAAGGGCAGGTCGCATCGCGAGGTGCCAATCCGCTTCGCGCTGCGCCGTATCGTCGACGGCGAGCATGCGATCGACGTGCAGCGCGTTGCCCAGATAGGCGAGCCCGGCGAGCCCGAGCAGATGCAGGTTTGCGGGGTTGGTGCCGCCCGCGCAGACGTAGTCGAACTCACCGTTCGTCCGCGTCAGCGTATCCGCAAACAACGTCTCGTAGCTCGCGTCCAAGCGGCCAGCCACCGTCTCGATCGCCGCCTTGCAGCTCAGGAGGTCGAGCGAACAGCGGTAGGGCTCTTCGAGCAGGTTCTGGAGCGGCGGCTTCGCGGTGCAGGTGTTGACCCCCGGCGCATCCTCCCGGACGTTGTAATAGCGTTCCTGGAAGGTGTTCTGGGGCTTGCCGGCATGAGGCTGAAAGGTGCCCCCTTTGCCGCGAACGAAGGTGCAACTGGCGACGAAAGCCAACGAAGCGACGACAATCAGGCGGGGGTTCATCGTGGGCACGGCTTACCAGATCGGTGGATACTGTAGAAGCGCATGAAGCTGCTGCTCGTTACCCCCCCGATGACCCAGCTGAATACGCCGTATCCCGCGACGGCGTATCTGACGGGCTATCTGCGCTCGCGGGGTGTCGCTGTCGCTCAGGCGGATCCCGCGCTTGCCTGGGTTCTCGAGCTCATCTCACGCGAGGGTGTCCAGAGGGTCGGCGCCGAGCTTCCGGCCAAACACACCTCGCCCGCGGTGCGCTTCCTGTCCGAGAATCTCGAGACCGTCGCGGCTCAAGTCGGCCCCGTCGTGGCGTTCCTCCAGAATCAGGACCTCTCGCTCGCCCACCGCATCGCCGGCCGTCGCATGCTCGTCGAGGGGCCTCGCTTCGGGAGCATCGGACCAGCCGGACATGAAGAGGAGTATCTCGACTGGGCCTTCGGTGCGATGGGTGTCGTCGACCGCGCGCGCTACTTTGCGACTCTGTTCATCGAGTGCATCGCCGACGCCATCCGCGATGGCATCGACACGCATTTCGCCTTTGCCCGCTATGGCGAATCTCTCGCGACCAGCCAGCCGACGATGGATCCGCTCCTCGAGGAGCTCGAGGCTGGACGCGAGCGCGTCACCGCCCGCGTGCTCACCGAGCTCACCCATCGCCTGCTCGCCGAGCATCAGCCCGACGTCGTCGGCATGACCTTACCCTTCCCCGGCAACGTGCTCGGTGGTCTGCGCATGGCCGAGGCAATTCGCGCCGCGGCACCCAAGACACGCATCGTCTGGGGTGGTGGCTTCGTGAACACCGAGCTGCGGCGCCTGTCCGATCCGCGTCTCTTCGACTACGTGGACGCCGTCACCTACGACGACGGCGAGCGGCCGCTCGAGCATCTCTTGCGCGCTTGGACGGGTGAGAGCGCGCCTTTGGTACGCACTCGTGTACGCGAAAACGGACAAGTCGCATGGCACGACGACACCAAGGTCGCGGACGTCGCCATGAAAGACACCGGCACACCGACCTACGACGGGCTGCCGCTGTCGAGCTATCTCGCGGTGATCGACACCTTGAACCCCATGCACCGTCTGTGGAGCGACACGCGCTGGAACAAGCTCACCGTGGCGCACGGCTGCTACTGGCGGAAGTGCTCGTTCTGCGACATCAGCCTGAACTACATCCAGCACTACGATCCGCTGGCCGCGAGCTTGTTGGTCGATCGCATCGAGCAGCTCGTTGCCGAGACCGGAACACGCGGCTTCCACTTCGTCGACGAGGCCGCGCCGCCGGCCGCCTTGAAAGCGCTCGCCGAGGAGCTCATCGCCCGCAAAGTCCAGATCGCTTGGTGGGGCAACGTTCGCTTCGAGAAGTCGTTCACCCGAGAGGTGTGCAAGCTGCTCGCTCAGTCAGGTTGCATCGCGGTGAGTGGCGGTCTCGAGGTCGCGAGCAATCGCCTCCTCGCGCTCATGCAGAAAGGCGTGACCGTCGAACAAGTCGCGCGCGTCACCAAGGCATTCGGGGACGCCGGCGTCCGCGTGCACGCCTACCTCATGTACGGTTTTCCCACGCAGACCGTCCAAGAGACCGTCGACGCGCTCGAGTATGTGCGCCAGCTCTTCGTCGAGGGTTGTCTCGACTCGGCCTTCTGGCATCGCTTCGCCGCGACCGTGCATGCACCGGTGGCCAAGAACCCGGGAGCGTTCGGCATCACCTTGCCTGAACGCCCCGAGCCGACCTTTGCCGAGAACGACATTGCCTTCGTCGACCCGACCGGCGCCGATCATGACAGCTTGGGCGAGGGTCTACGCCGCGGGCTCTACAACTTCATGCACGGTCTCGGGCTCGAAGATGACGTGCGCCAATGGTTTCCGATGAAGGTCCCGAAGACTACGGTTCATCCGGGGTTCGTTCGGGGGGCGCTGACCCAGAAGCGGTCGGCTTAGACGCATCGCGAACGCGCTGCACCATCGTGCGAAAGATTCGGCGCAGGTGATCGCGCACCCCTTCGGGCTCTCCGAGCGCCACCAGGGTGTCTGCCACGGCCTCGAGAGTCGAGACGTACTCGCGCTTGGGCTCCCGGCGCATGCCACCGTAGATCGACGCTTCGCGCGGCTCGAGCACGATCCGCTGCAGCTTGAGTAGCCAAGCATTGCGCCACCACAAGGTCTTGGCCTGCGACCAGGTGCCATCGAGGACGATGATGCCCTGGAGCTTTTTCGGTGGGATGACCACCCCATTTTTGTCGACCGCGCGGGTCCCTTTGCCCTGAGCCTCGCCTTTGCGCGGGAAGATGACCGCCCAACGCGCCGGATCGACCTCTTCGTCGAGGGCCGCGCTCAAGGACCGCCAGGAGAGGCCAACGACGACTTTCGCCTTTGTCAGGTTCGTCGCCAGTAGTCGGGCGGTCCCAAGCGTCACATCTTGTTCTTGGGGGTGTTGCAGGACGACCACGCGGAGCCGCGTAGTCTGGAGGGCGCTACGGTCACAAACACAGACATTGGGCGGCTTCCCGCAGCTCGGGCAGGGCTCGACCGGGGGACTGTCGGGTACTCTTCCGGTCCCATGATTCGGCGTGGTACTGGCGTTCCGCCGGCGCCGCTTCCTACGTGGCTCGCTTGGCATCTCTGATGCACCTTGTCGCATGCTGATCAGTATTCTCAAAGCAGCTCTCACCGTGGTCGCCATTGGCGCGACCCACTCGGGCCCAGGCCGGTGGATTCACGGATTGGTGGCGAGCTTCTTTGATCCTGATTGGAACGAGGCCCACCGCCACGTCATCTGGGCCGTCATCATCGGCATCTTGTTCTTCGCGGGCATCGGCCTGCCTCTCCCCGAAGACATTCCGCTCACCATCTCGGGCTTCACGACCTTCAAGCTCTCGGGCGAGCGCTTCGTTGCCATCAACTACGCCATCACCATGGCGGTGGTGATCGTACCGATCCTGCTGGGCGACCTACTCACCTACAGCATCGGCCGGCGCTGGGGCTTCTCGCTGCCGGCGCGCGTGCGCATCATCGGCCGCTTGCTTCCGGAGAAGCGACTGGCGCGGGTGCAGCGTTGGTTCGACCACTACGGCAACTTCACCGTGTTCTTGGGTCGCCAGATCGCGGGCGTTCGCTTCGTCACCTTCTTCTCGGCCGGCGCCATGCGCATGCCGATCACCAAGTTCATCCTCTTCGATTTCCTCGGGTGCTTGGTGAGCGTTCCGATCTGGCTGACGCTCGGCGCGCTGGCGGCGATTCACGGCAAAGAGTGGCTCGATGTCGTCTCGCGCAAAGTTGGTCACGGCTTCCTCTTGTCCGCCGTCGGCCTCTTCTTGCTCTTCTACGCGATTCTGAAAATCCGAGCCGCGCTCCGTGCCCGCAAGGCCGCGACGGAGATGTCTGCGCAGGTCGCCGAGCCGCCGGTCGTCGAGAGCAAACATCCGAAAGGCGAACCGACGCGTGGACCGGCGAGCGATAGTCCTTAAGCTCGCGATCCTCGTGGCCATGCTCGGCTCGGCTTGGGCCATCGAGCGCCATTGGAATCAAAAGCGCGCCGCGGCGCACGCCGAAGAAGGCTGGCCCAAGGTCGGCCAGTGGCACGAGATCGAGCGCGCGAGGCCTGCGGACGACGAAGCGGCGCGGCTCCTGGCGCTGGGTTACGTCGAGGGCACGAATGACGCCCCTGCCGTCAGCGGCGTCACCCGTCACGCAGCCTCGAGCGTCGACGCGGGTGTGAACCTGTACGTTTCGGGCCACGCCTCCGAGGCTTATTTGATCGACATGCAGGGAAACCTCCTGCACACCTGGAGCTACGCGCGCGAGCGTGCGTTCCCCGCGCTCGCCGGGTTTGCCGCTAAAGCGGACGAAGACAGGCTTTATTGGCGTTATGCGAAGCCTCGCCCCGACGGCTCCATCATCGCCGTCTACGAAGGCGCGGGTCTCGTCGCCCTGGATTGGAATTCGCGGCCGCTGTGGGCGCATCAGGGCTGGAATCATCACGACGTGGACGTCGCCGCCGACGGCACGGTTTGGGCCCTCGGGAGGACGCGTCGCGTGGTGCCGTGGCTTCGGACCGAGCCGGTGATCGACGACACCCTGCAGATCCTCGAGCCCGACGGCCGCCTGCGTGCATCGATCTCCATCCTCGAGGCGCTGCACGGCAGCAGCGAAGAAGACCTCTTGCGCACCATCCCGCCGGGTGAAGACGTGTTGCATACCAACGCGGTTCGCGTGCTCGACGGACGCTTCGCCTCGGCTTGGCCGGGCTTCACCGCGGGGCGCGTCTTGCTGTCGATTCGCGAGATCGATGCACTGGTGCTCATCGATATCACGTCCGCCAAAGCGGTTTGGTCGATGATGGGTGTCTGGCGGCGGCAGCACGCGCCCGAGCTACTCGCGAACGGCAAGATGCTCTTGTTTGACAATCGCGGCGTCGATGGGCGGTCGCGAGTCATGGAGATCGACCACGAGGGGCGGCCGAGCTGGATGTTCGACGGTAAGGGCGCGGCGTTCTACTCGGAGACCTGTGGCGGCCAGCAGCGGCTCGCGAACGGCAACACCTTGATCGCCGAGACCGAGCCGGGTCGGGCGCTCGAGGTCACACCCTCCGGCGATATCGTGTGGGAGTTCTGGAATCCGCACCGCACCGGCAAGAACGACCGGCTGATCGCGGCGTTATTCCAGATGACACGCTTGCCGCCCGGGTTCGGTCCTAGGGACCGCTGAACAGCGACGGGATACCTTTGCCGACGTGCACCGCGGCGTCGAAGCGCGCGATCTTGGAGCCGCGCGCCGCCATGGTTACGACGTCGACCGCGACCTGCGCCAGCGCCTGCTCGGATCCGTCCGCCGCATTGGGAAAGTTCGCGGCGTAGGTCGATTGGAGCTTCGGCACTTTCAGCCAATCTTGGCTGTCCATATGCGTATCGAACGCATCGCGTTGCTCTGCATTGGCATCGCCGAGATTCACGGCGACCATCGCGGTCATGCCCATCGACGCGCGTCCTCTCGTTGTTCTTCTTTAGCGGACACGTCGAAACGACCCCACAAGAGATCGTGATCGGAGTCGGGCGTCGCCACTTGCCCGCGCGCTAGGGGCTCGAGGTTGCTGCAAATGACGTCGTAACGACGTGGCAAATCGAGTCGTAGCTTGCCCAAGGCTCTCGCCAAACGTTGCGCGACTCGGGGATCGCGCGAGCGTGAGAAGAAGTGCGTCGGACGCGTCTCGGGATCGACCGCGCCGAGCTCGGTGAGCGGGGCGAGCAGCTCTTCGTATGCCTGGCGATGTTTCTTGTGGCGGAGGGTGAAGACGTTGGCGTCGCCCATGGCGATGAGTCGGTGGTGCAGATCGCGCGACACCAGGGTGGTGGTCACCATGGCGAGCTGCTCCTGGCGGTGACGATTGCCGCCGGCCGCGTCGAGGTGGAAGTTCACCAGGGTGAACGGCGTGCCGCCATGCGGCGTCACCGTGCAAACCAGGGCGTACTTCTGCTCGGGCTCCGGCTCGGCCATGTAGAGCGGCGCGAGCTTCCCCAGCACCTTGAGCTTGGGTAGGGGGATGAGCAGCTCCTCCCGCACGCTGACGCGGCGGTGATCGTAGATGACCGCAAGCTGCGCGTTCTCGCCGCGGCACAACACGTCGAAGCCGTCGCCCAGGGCGCGGCCGATGAGCTCGGCTGGAGTCGCTTCACCGGCGAGCCGGTTCTCCTGCAAGCACAAGACGCCGAGGTCGAGCGTCGTGGCGAGCGAGCGGTAGGTCGCGACGAGCTGCGGCAGACGCAGGCCGTGCATGATGTTGTGGCTGGCGACGAGGATCGACTGCACACGCCGCTCCATAGCTAACCTTGCGGCAATCCGGAAGCCAAGCCGGGCAATAGAGCCCGCAAGCCCGACGAGATGATCTCGATGGCCAGCGCCGCAAGCAAAAGGCCCATGACACGCGTCGCGATATTCAAGCCGGTGCGGCCCAAGCCGTTTCCGATAGGCTCCGCTGCTCGCAGAGCCCCCCAGACGGCCACCCCGACGAGGGCGCAGCAAGCGACCGTATAACCCATATCCATCCACGATTTCGCCTGCTCGGCGTACACGATAGCGGTGCTGATGGAGCCCGGGCCCGCAAGCAGCGGGATGCCCAGCGGGACGATGCCGATGGTCGCCTTGTCTTCCGCTTCAGCGGTCTCTTCGGGGGTCTGCTTGGCGCGGCTCTGACGCGCCTGGAGCATCGAGAGACCCATCATCAGAATCAGGATGCCGCCACCGACACGGAAGGCCGCGATGCTGATCCCGAAGAACGACAGGATGTGCGCCCCGAGGAGCGTCGAGATGACCAGCACCATGCCCACCGCTATGGCGGCAGTGCGGGCGGTTACCGCGCGTTGCGGCTTCGTGTAGTCGCGCGTCAGCGTGATGTACGTCGGGATGACGCTGAGAGGGTTCACGATGACGACCAGCGCCACCAGAACCTTGGCTTTTGCGAAGAAGAAGTCCATCGCCGCGCCCGCCTTATGCGGGACGCACACCGCGTGACGCAAGCCTGCCGCCGTGCCATCCTGGTGACGTTGTGATGGAAACGCAGTTCCTCTTTGCGACCTGCCAGGTCGGCACCGAGCGCATCCTCAAGGAGGAGCTCGCGCAGCGCTTTCCGTTCTTGCGCCCGGCCTTTTCGCGACCCGGCTTCATCACCTTCAAAGACACCCGTGAAGGCGCCGGGATTCAGCCGGACTTCGAGCTCGGGGCGGTGTTCGCCCGAGCCTACGGCGCATGTCTGGGAGAGGTCACCCCCGCGGACGCCGCGGCGAAGGTGCTCGCGCTTTCGCCAAAACCGGTGGTGCAGCTCTGGCTGCGCGATGCCGCAGCTCCCGGTGAGGAAGGTGACGCCCTCGAGGCGCGCGCCCGCCAAAGCGAACGGCTCACCCGTGAGCTCGAGACGCAGGGCCTGACGGTGGTGAGCAAGCCCGCGGTGGGGCAACAGGTCTTCGACATCGTGGTGGTCGAAGACGACAGCTGGTGGCTGGGCGTCCACAAGCACGGCATCGACCACCCGCCGTCACCGGTCACGCCGGTGCATCCGCCCGAGGCGCCATCACGAGCCTATCTCAAGGTCGAAGAGGCGATTCGCTGGTACGACCTGTCGCTGCGCGAAGGAGACGTCGCCGTCGAGCTCGGGTCGGCGCCTGGCGGCGTGGTCTACGCGTTGCTCGCGCGTGGTCTCAAGGTGACGGGCATCGATCCCGGCGAGATGGCGCCGGTAGTGAAGGCGAACAAGCGCTTCACGCACCTTGCGATGAGCGCCTTCGACGTCCGCGAAAACAACCTCCCGAAGCGCGTCGATTGGCTGCTGCTCGACATGAACACCGAGCCCGAGCTCGGCCTGCGCGCCGTCGAGCATCAAATCAAGCTGGCGCGCATGCCCACGTACGGCGTCATCCTCACCTTGAAGCTCAATCAACCGAGCTTCTCGACACGCATTCCAGAGCTCGTGAACCGTGTCCGCAGTCGCGGATTCCCCACCGTCTTCGCCAAGCAGCTCACAGCCAACCGCCGCGAAATCACGGTCGTCGGTTTGACCGAACGCGGCCTCCGCCGCACCTAGACTAAAAATGGGGACAGTCACCATTTTGGGCTACGCTTGACCCCAGATGCGCTGGCTCGCGGCCCTGTCCCTCACAGGGCTCTCTTTGCTCCTTGTTCCGCGGGCTTACGCCGCCTCGTCCGGCATTACGGGTTACTCCAACACGCCGTACTGCACGTCGTGTCACGCCAATAACGGTTTCCTGACCTCCATCACCTTCGGAGGCACGGCGACAGCGACGCGTGGTCAGACGCTGACGCTGACGGCCACGGTCAATCGCTCGGGAAAGTCGGGCGCCGGCTTCAACGCATCGGTCACCGGGGGCACGCTCCTCACATCGGCGTCCGACACCGGCGTGCAAAAGATCGGTAGCGAGCTCACCCACACCACCCCCCGTTTTTTCTCCGGCTCGACCGCGACATTCACCTTCCGGTGGACGGCTCCGACGACCACCGGCAACTACACGCTTTACGTTGCGGGTAACGCGGTCGATCTCACCGGTGGTACCGGCAACGACGACCCGGCGAAGAGCTCGCGTACCCTGACCGTCATCGCGAGCTGCGGCGACGGAGTCGTCGATGCGGGCGAGGCCTGTGACGACGGCAACACGAGCAACACGGATGCGTGCTTGAATAGCTGCGCCGCTGCGACCTGCGGCGACGGCTACACACGCAGCGGTGTCGAGCAATGCGACGACGGCAACGCGGTCAACACCGATGCGTGTCGCAATACCTGCCAAACTGCGGTGTGCGGTGACGGCGTGGTGCGCAGCGGCGTCGAGCAATGCGACGACGCCAACGCGGTCGACACCGACGCGTGTCGCAACACGTGCGTGAGCGCGGTCTGTGGCGACGGTGTCATCCGCACCGGCGTCGAGCAGTGTGATGACGGCAACGCGGTCAACACCGACGCATGTCTGAACACCTGCGTCACGGCGACCTGCGGTGACGGCGTAGTGCGCAGCGGCGTCGAGCAATGCGACGACGGCAACGCGGTCAACACCGACGCATGTCGCAACACCTGTCAGACCGCGGTGTGCGGTGACGGCGTGGTGCGCACGGGTGTCGAGCAATGCGACGACGCCAACGCGGTCAACACCGACGCGTGTCTCAACACCTGCGTGAGCGCGGTCTGCGGTGATGGTGTCATCCGCACGGGTGTCGAGCAGTGCGACGACGGCAACGCGGTCAACACCGACGCGTGTCGCAACACCTGTCAGACCGCAGTGTGCGGTGACGGCGTGGTGCGGACAGGCTTCGAGCAGTGCGACGACGGCAACGCCACGAACACGGACGCGTGTCTCAACACCTGTGTCAACGCCGCCTGTGGCGACGGTGTGGTGCGCACCGGTGTCGAGCAATGCGACGATGGCAACGCGGTCAACACCGATTCGTGCCCCAACTCCTGTCAGCTCGCGACCTGCGGTGACGGCGTCGTCCAGGCCGGCGTCGAGCAGTGCGACGACGCCAACGCGAGTAACGCCGATGCCTGCCTGAACACGTGCAGCAATGCCACGTGCGGCGACGGTTTCGTGCGCACCGGCGTGGAGCAATGCGACGACGGTAACGGCAGTAACACCGACGCATGTCTGACGAGCTGCGTGCCCGCGACCTGCGGCGACGGGCACACGCGCGCCGGCGTCGAGCAGTGCGACGACGGTAACGCGGTGAACACCGACGCTTGCCTCACCACCTGCGTCACCGCGACGTGCGGCGACGGCTTCCTGCGATCCGGCGTCGAGGCGTGCGACGACGGCAACGCCAATAACACCGACACCTGCCTGTCGACCTGCGTCCCTGCAGGCTGCGGCGACGGCTTCGTGCGTGCTGGTGTCGAACAGTGTGACGACGCCAATACGAGCAACACGGACGCATGCCTGACCAATTGTTTGAGCGCGACCTGTGGTGACGGCTTCGTGCGCTCCGGAGTCGAAGCATGTGACGACGGCAACGGGTCGAACACCGATGCATGTCTAACGACTTGTCAGGTCGCGTCTTGCGGCGACGGGCACACGCGCGCCGGCGTCGAGCAATGCGATGACGGCAACGCCAGCAACTTCGACGCCTGCTTGACCACCTGTGCCTCAGCCAGCTGCGGTGACGGCTTCCTGCGCTCGGGTGTCGAGGCATGCGACGACGGCAACGCCAACAACACGGACACCTGCCTCAGCACCTGCGTCGTCGCGAGCTGCGGCGACGGTTATACGCGCGCCGGTGTCGAAGGCTGCGACGACGGTAACGGCAGCAATAGCGACGGCTGTCTCAACAGCTGCGCGCTTGCCGGCTGCGGTGATGGTCATACCCGCGTCGGCGTCGAGGACTGCGACGACGCCAATGCCAGCAATACCGACGCTTGCCTGACGACGTGCAAGTTCCCGTTCTGCGGTGACGGCTTCGTGCGCGTCGGCATCGAGACGTGCGACGACGGCAACACCAGCAACACCGATGCGTGCTTGAACAGCTGTGCCGCGGCGAGCTGCGGCGATGGCCATACCTTCGCCGGCGTCGAGGGTTGCGATGACGCCAACGCCGACAACACCGATGCGTGCTTGAACACGTGCAAGGTCGCGAGCTGTCCCGATGGCTTCGTGCACGCAGGCGTCGAGGCGTGCGACGACAACAACACCAACGACAACGACGATTGCCCGACCACGTGCCAGCCCGCGCGTTGTGGTGACGGCGTCATTCATATCGGCACCGAGGAGTGTGACGACGCCAATCCTGACGACACCGATGCGTGCACCGTCGCCTGCAAAGACGCGGTGTGCGGCGATGGCTACGTCTGGGCGGGTAAAGAGCAGTGCGACGACGGCGACCAGGATCAGACGAATGCTTGCTTGAACACGTGCAAGAGCGCGACCTGCGGCGATGGGGTCGTCCAAGCGAACGTCGAGACCTGCGATGCCGGCGCCTCCGGGAGCGCTACTTGCGACACCGACTGCACGCCCGCGGCCTGTGGTGACGGTTTGGTCAATGCTCTAGCGAGTGAGTCGTGCGACGACGGCAACACCGTGGGCACCGACGCGTGCACGCAAGTCTGCAAGGTCGCCGCGTGCGGCGACGGCATCGTCCACGCGGGCGTCGAGCAGTGCGATGACGCTAACGCGGACGATCGCGATCTCTGTTTACGCTCCTGCAAGTCGGCGGCCTGCGGTGACGGTGTCATTCAGACCGGAGCCGAGCACTGCGATGACGGTAACCAAGTCGATGATGACGGCTGCAGCGCGACCTGCAGCTCCGACTCCGACGGTGACGGTATCGCGGACGAGATCGAGCTGGGTGATGACGACCCGGCGACCCCGGCCATCGATACCGACGAGGACGGAACCCCGGACTACCTCGACGACGACTCCGATGACGACACGCTGAGCGACGCCGATGAAGCCGGCTCGGCATCCCTGCGGGCGGCTCCCCGAGACGCCGACAAAGACGGCGTGCCGGACTATCAAGACGACGACTCGGACGATGACGGCATCCTCGATCGCGCGGAACAAGACGATGATGACCCCGCAACTCCGCCGCTCGACACCGATGCCGACGGTATCCCCGATGCGCGGGATGACGACTCCGACGGCGACGGTGTCCGTGACCCGTTCGACAATTGCCGGGTCGTGCCGAACCCAGATCAGAAAGACAGTGCGGGTTCCGCCGCGGGCGACGCGTGTGAGCCCTTCGATCCTTGTACGGAAGACGAATGTCTCACGGCGGTGACCGGTTGCACGTCCACTTACCCAGCGTGGCCGAGCGCATTGTTTGCGCTCTTGCTCGCTCTGCGCTTGAAAAGAAGACGATGAACCGACTGCGCGCGTGCCTGGTCTTCGTGGGGTTGGCCGCTTGCGGCGTCGAGCTCGAGGTGCCGCGGGACGCAGATCTCGTTTGCACAACCAACGACGAGTGCCCGTCCGGTACCCGATGTCATCCGCAGCTCGGCCGCTGCGTGAGCACCACGAGTGACGACTCGGTCGCTCCCAACATCGACCCCACGTCGATCACCATCGAGCCGGCCCGCGCCTCCCAGAACAGCGCCGTGTTCATCACCTTCTCGGTCGACGAAGATCTGGCGGCGGCACCGACGCTCTCCCTGGTGGATCCGCAGGGCGCCGCGAGCCCGATCATCGACGCCAACATCATCACGCTTCGCGAGGACCGCCGCAGCTTCATCTACGTGTTTCGCCCGCGCGGCACCGAGCGCGAGATCCGCTGGTCACTGGTCGCAAACCTCTACGACGAGGTCGGCAACGGGACCGAGAACAGCGTCATCGGCAATGTCGACTTGGACTTCACGCCACCTGATCTCACTGCCTCACCCACCGCGTCGCGAGCCTTCATCGCGGCGGGCGCTTCGGTGGTCGTCGGCATCGAGGCCAACGAGAAGCTCGCGTCGACGCCGCAAGCATTCCTCGCCTTCGCCGACGGCACCACGCCACGTCTGATGAAGTCGGGAGTGCACAATCCGGCGCTCAATCGTTATCAGTTCGAGTACACCGCTCTCGGCGACGAGCCTCCGGGACGCGCCGCCATTCTGTTGCCGATGACCGACGCCGCGGGAAACTTCGTCACCCGCGAGAAGCAGGTCGAGCTCACACTCGATTTCACGGAGCCGTCGATCGTGAGCGTCGACGCGGTGGCGATCGATCCGCCTCCTGGTGCGCCGCTCGGTGTCGCGCGCCACGTAACGCATGGCTCGACCTACGCGGTGCGCTTTGTCGTCTCCGAAGAGCTCGCCGAGGCGCCGCTGGTGCGGGCAACCCGGGGCTCATCGGTGCTGACGCTCGAGGAGGCGGGCACGGTCTCGGGAGTGTATCGCTACGCAATCACGCTCGACGATGTCGGCAGCTACGACCAGGGCGTCTATGCGCTCCATGCAACGCTCGTCGACCTCGGTGGCAACGAGCACGTCGCGGCGCTCGAGGTCGACCTTCCACTCGTCGTCGACACCGAGGCGCCAGCGCTACCTTCGGTCGACGTGAGCGATGTCGTGGTGCACACGCGCAGCCCCTGGGGCCGAGACGTTACCGCTGGCGAGCCGCGCTTCACTCTCCAGGGCGCTGCTGGCGCGGTCGCCGCATGCTCGCCTGCCGCCCCGGTGCCGCTCGGCGACGCCTGTCACGTGATCGTAGCCTATGCGAGCGCGGTGGTCGGGCCGACCTCCGAGCTGGGTCGCGCCGCCGTGGCCGCCGATGGAAGCTTTGCCGAGGTCGATCTCGCAGCGGTGGATGTGCCGGTGCTCTACGTGGCCGCGGTCGATGCCGCCGGCAACGTGAGTGATGCAAACGGCAACGCGGCGGACGGCTCGCAAGCGATCGCCGTGCGCGACGCGGTGTGGATCGCGACGCTCGCGGGTAAGGTCGAAAACAGCACGGTCGCCAATCCGCACAGCGTGGTGACCACGCCGTCGTTCCGCGCGACGCTCGCCCAAGACGAGGTGCGCGCGCTCGAGCCCGTCGTCGATCCGCCGGTCGGTGCGCGTCTGCGCGGCGCCGATGGCGTCACGCTCGCCGCTGCCAGCGAGCGCATTTGGTCGCAGCGTTTCCCGACGACTCTGAAGCCCGCTGCCCGCACCGAGCACGCGACGGCGTACGACCTCAAGCGCGGCCGCACCATCATGTTCGGCGGTCAAGACGAGGCTGGAAAGCTCCAAGACGTTTGGGAGTGGGATGGAACGCGCTGGGACTTCGTGATCGTCGGCGGCGAGAGCCCATCCCCGCGAGCCGGGCACGCTATGGCGTACGACGCCGCCCGAGGTCTCACGGTGATGTTCGGCGGTCTCACGGTCGAGGGGACGCTGTCCGACGAGACGTGGATCTGGAACGGCAACGCGTGGCGCAAAGCGACGCCGGCGCTATCGCCGCCGGGCCGCGAGCTCCATCGCATGACCTACTTCCCGGAGCGCGGCACCGTCATCCTCTTTGGCGGCTTGTCCGAGAGCGAGCTCGACGACGTTTGGGAATGGGACGGCGAAACTTGGGCACCGGTGACACCGGCGGGCGCGGTACCGCCGCCGCGCTGGAATCACGCGATGGCCTATGATCCGATTCGCGGCCGCATCGTGCTCTATGGTGGCCGCGCGACCTCGCCACGCGCCGACATGTGGTCGTGGGACGGAACGACTTGGGAAGAAGAGATCTTCTTCGGCTCACGCCCATCGCCGCTGTTCGTCAATCGCATGGCGTATGACTTCATTCGCGAGCGGCTCGTGCTCTTCGGGGAGAAGACGTGGGAATGGACGGGCACGCAGTGGCTCGCGCCCAACACCGCAAGCACCGTCACGCCCGATAGTCGCAGTTTCGGTGAGGTGGAGTTCGACCCCGTGCGCAAGCGCGTCACCCTGTTCGGTGGCAGAGCCACGACCGTTTGCACCGGCTCGGTCACCGAGCTCTGCGGTGACGTTTGGGAGTGGGGTGGCACCGTCTGGTCGGAAGTGACCCCGGGAGATGCGAGCGTGCCCGAGCCTCGCGACAAGCACGCCATGGCGTACGACGAAGAGAGCCTGCGTGGCATCATGTTCGGCGGCTCGAACGGCCCGATCCATCCGGGTACGTGGGCGTGGACCGGATCGAACTGGCTCGACGTGACTCCGGTGGTCGAGCCACCGATCCGCATTCGGCACGCTATGGCGTACGATGCGACCGCGCTCGGCGTGGTGATGTTCGGTGGCATCAAAGGCAGCACCTTCTGTGACGGCGAGGTCAACACCTGCGGCGACACGTGGGTCTTCAGCGCCGGCTTCTGGGACAAAGTGCTCGATGCCGTCGGCGCTCCGCCGGCTCGTCATTCGCACGCCATGGCTTATGTCGCGGCGTCGACGCCACCAGGCGTGATCATGTTCGGCGGCAGTCGCGGGCAAGCGAGCGCAACGACGCGTTGTCCGCTGGTGAGCGGCACCAAAGATTGCGCCGACACTTGGCGCTACGACAGCACCACGAACACGTGGAGCGACGAAAGCGGGCTCGGCGCCGATCAACCATCGGCACGGACGCGGCACGCGATCGCGTATGACAGGGCGCGTGGCGTCGCTGTCCTCTTCGGCGGACTCGACGCGAGCAGCGATTGTCGAGGCGACGACATGGGCGCGGGGCGAGCCTGTGATGACACCTGGGAGTGGGGCCAATGGGGCATCCCGGTCTGCATCACCGAAGACGCGTTCTGCTGGCGCGAGGTGACGCCCGTTGGATCGGCATCGCCCACGCCACGCAGCTCACATGCCATGACCTACGATGTGGCCCGCCAGCGTGTCGTCCTCTACGGCGGACAACTCGCCGATGGCGACGAGCTCGGTGATACCTGGGAGTGGACCGGCTCGCGCTGGATCGAGATCACGCCGACGAAGCTCAACCCTCCGGCGCGATTCGCCCACACCCTCGCGTATGACGTCGCGCGCCGTCAGGCAGTCCTGTTCGGTGGTAGCTCACGCCGCGATACCTGGGAGCTCGCTGCCGACCCCGATCAGCGGCCGGCCCTCATCGCCAATATCGACTGGCGGTTCGCATCGGCGGACACGTCGGATGTCCAGTCGCTAACGATTAGCGCGCACGCGAGCGGGACCGGCTTCGTGACGGCGGCGATCGACACGCCGCTCGATGGTGCGCGGCTCCTCGTGTGGCAACCCGAGCGCAACGGTTGGGTGACTTCGGCCACCACATCGGCTGGCATCGACGACGCCCCGGGGCTCATCAGCTACACCACCGGCAGTCAGCAAGAGAGCCAATCAGTGTTCGCCGATGATTCCTTGCTGCACTTCGCGCTGACGCCGACCTTCCCGATGGGAAATGGCTCGACTCCCGCCGAGGTGAAGCTCGACTATCTCGAGGTCGCCGTGAAGTACCGCCGCGACCCCTGACGCTTGCGCAGGAGCCACCCGAGCATCGCGACCAGCGCCAAGCCGTAGCCTTGATCGGTCGCCGCGCAACCGCTCGCGCTCTCGCCCTCGTCGCGTAGAGCGCAGTCGTCGGCGCAGCTGCTGCTCCCGTCGCAATCTTCGCCGCTGTCGACGATGCCGTCGCCGCAGCGGGGAGGCTGGCAACTGGTGCGGCAGAAGTTCGGGAGCATGGAGTTGTTGCGCCCGTCATCGCAGGCCTCACCGGTGTCGACGACGCCGTCGCCGCAGAAAGCCGTGAGACAGGTGCCGCGACACGCGTCGGCGGTTGCGTTGCTGTTGGCGAAGCCGTCGTCGCACTGTTCACCGGCGTCGACCACGCCGTTGCCGCAGAGCTCGAGCGTGCAGCTCGCACTGCAGCTGTCGCCGTCCACCGCGTTGGTGTCGTCACAACCTTCGCCGTAGGCACCGTCGACGATGCCATCCCCGCACCGCGGCAGGGTGCAAGCGGCGCGGCAGCGGTTGGCGATCGTGTTGCTGTTGGCGCTGCCTTCGTCGCACTGCTCGCCAGCGTCCGTGACTTGGTCACCACACCGCGGCAGCGTGCAGTCGGCGCGGCAGGCGTTCGCGACGGTGTCGCTATTGGCGGCCCCCTGGTCACAGGCTTCGCTCGCGACCTTGACGCCATCGCCGCACGTTCCCGAGCACGCGCCTCCGCCCGCGGGACAGAGCCAACCGGGTTCGGTGGTGCAGGTGGCGCTACATCCATCGTCGGAGAGCGCGTCGTTGTCGTCACAGGTCTCGAGCGCGGCGCTGTTGACCCGGCCGTCACCGCACACCGGCGTCGTGCAATCACCGTCGCACGATGCCGACTCGCCGCCGGAATCGCAGACCTCGGTACCGCTCGTGATGTTGTCTCCGCACTGCGTGACGCACGCTTGGCCGGCAGTGCAATACCAACCGGCGAAGATCTGTGCGCAGTCACCGGCGCAGCCGCCGCTCGCTACCGCGCCGCCTTCGTCGCAGACCTCTCCAGCGGCAGCATTGACCACACCGTCGCCGCACGACGAAACGGTGCAGTCGGCGTTGCAGCTCGCCGACGGTCCGCCGTCGTCACACTCCTCGGTGCCGACGCGGAGGAGATCCCCACAGACCTCGGTGCAAGCAGCACCAGCGGCGCCGCAAGCCCAACCCGCTTCGACTTGCGTGCAGTTGGCCGAGCAGCCGTCGCCACCGGTGGCATCGCCGTCGTCGCACGCCTCGCCGGCCGCCGCGTTGACCACCGAATCGCCGCATACCGGCAAGCTACAGTCGGCGTCGCACGCCGCGGAGAAGCCGCTGTCGTCACAAGCCTCGCCCGTCGTCGCGTTGGTGAGGCCATCGCCGCACAGCGGTTGCGTGCAGTCGATGTCGCAGAGGGTGGTGTTGGTGGTCGTGTCACACGCCTCGCCGCCACTCTGATTCACGACACCGTCACCACACTCGCGCGTCGTGCAGTCCGCGTCGCAGTCTGCCGATGCGCCGGCGTCGTCGCAGTCTTCGCCGCGCGTTGCGTTGGTCACGCCGTCGCCGCATGTCGCCAGGGTGCAGCTGCTGTTGCACGTCGTGGTCTCGACCCCGTCGTCGCACTCCTCGAGCGCATCGACGATCATGTCTCCACAGCTCCCGAGGCAGAGACCAGCGCACGCCGGTGCCGCGCAGGTGGCGTCACATGCGTCGCCGACGCCGTCGTTGTCGCAGTCGCTCTGTGTCGGATTGTACTCGGTGGGGCAGTTGTCGGGATTCGTGGCGCAAACCTGATCGAAATCCGGGTCGAGGCAGTCGACCGTGACGACGAGCGGCGTCGCGAGATCAGGGTCGTCGCCACTCTCCGTCGCAGAGCCGTTCGTCGCGTTGACTGCGGCGTAGATGGTGTAAGTGCCGGTCGTCGCCGGCGCCTCCCAGCGGAACTGATAGCTCACGGTGTTGGCGATGAGGTCCTTCGGCGGGAACACGTGGGTGACTTCGGCCGCGCCCCCGAACATCGCGACTTGCACCGACGAGTCTCTGCTGCTGAGCACACCGGCGCTCGCAGCGGCATTGAAGCCCGCGTTCACGGCGTTCGCCGCGTCAGGCCCGCTCACCGAAATGGTGACGGTGTAGGTGTGAATCGACGATGCCGCGACGGACGTCGGGCCGGTGATCACGGCGTCGGTCTGAAATGTTCCGTCGCCGTGGCACGCGTTACAAAACGTGCCCGCTTGCTTGCCCGACCGTCCAACGATGCCGGTCGATTCCGCATGAGCGAGCGGAGCAATCAACAACAGCAACGCGACCAACGCGGCGAAAAAGTGCACGCTCGAGTGTAACCGTAAGCCGCACGGCGGCCCACGTTCTAGCGGAAGTATTTCTCGCGCAGGTACGGCAAGATCCAGGGCTTCAGCGCCTGCTTTTTCATATCGGACAGGTCGCGAAAGCTGCGGACCCTGCCGGTGCAGGTCGAGGTGCCACAGCCGCAAGCAAAGCCGCCCCAGCCCGCCTCGTCGATGCTCCCGTTGTAGTCCATGGTGATCTCTTCGCCGACGGCGATGTCGCGACGGGCGATGAGGATCGGACTCTCGTTGTGGCTCTGCGGACTGAACCCCGAGTTCGGCTCACACGAGTGATTCACGAGGTCGTCGAGGTCACCCGACGGCCCGATGTAATGCTCCTCCCCGACTTGCAGGTGATAGTCGTCGAAGTCGGTTTCGGATGCGTGCGTGATGGGTCCGGTGAAGATGGCGATGAGCTCGCCCTTGGCGATCAGTTGGGTCGCGAACACCCCTGCTCCATGCGCTGGGCTTTCACCGCGGGCGATCTTGGAGCTGATCCGGGGAACGATCTCTTCAGCGGAACGTCGAGCGTCGGCCATGTGCAAAGGCTGTTTAGCGAGTAGGCACCAGGGTCGTACAGCGAAAAATCAACGACCCTTGTAGCCCATCATGTCCTTCATCGCGCCTTCGGCTTCACCGGCGATCTCTTCACTCTCGCGCACGACGTCGGCGCATTGTTCACAGACCTTCATGCTCTTCTTGCCGACTTTGACCTTCACCAACTCCTCGACCTCTTCACCGCACTTTTGGCATTCCACGGTTCGAGCTCCTTTGTAGGCGGGAGAAGCCTACCAGCGTCCCCGGTTCTGCGCATACTAGTACCAAAGACCCATGTCAGACCTTACCCCACCCGACCGCGAGCGGCTGGCGCTCGCCAAGCAGCAGCTCACCGAGCAGAGTATCGCGTCCCGCGTCGCCGAGCTGATTGGCACGCCCATCGAGAAGGGCTTGGCGATGTTGCCCGCGAAGGCCCGCGGTGTGGTCGACAAGGCCGCCAACGAAGCCATTCAGAAAGCCTTGGACGTCGCCATCTTGACGTTGGGTGAGGGGGGCGGACGGCCCGCGAGCGAACGCTTGAATCTCGCCCTTGCGGCGCTCTCGGGTGGCGTTGGTGGCCTCTTTGGTCTGCCGGCTCTGGTCGTCGAGCTGCCGCTATCGACCACGCTCATGTTGCGTGCCATCGCGGAGATCGCCCGCAATCATGGCGAAGAGCTCTCCGACATCGAGACGCGCTTGGCTTGCCTCCAGGTCTTCGCCCTCGGCGGTCCGCAGACGGGCGACGACGGCGCCGACACCAGCTATTACGCAACGCGTCTCGCGATCGGTCGCCTGACGTCGGATGCCGCGCGCCATTTGCTCACCCGCGGTGCGGCCGCCCGTGAAGCTCCAGCGGTCGTGCGCTTCATCAGCGCCGTCGCCGCCCGCTTCGGTCTCGTGGTCACCGAAAAAGCGCTCGCGGCGGCTCTGCCCGCCATCGGCGCCATTGGTGGCGCCACCGTGAACACCATCTTCATGGATCACTTCCAAGAGCTCGCCCGCGGTCACTTCACGGTGCGTGCGCTGGAGCGGACATACGGCGAGTCGTCCGTCAAAGCGGCTTTCGAGACGCTCTAGGGCTCACTCACCCAGTGAACCAGCATGTCGAACGCGAACGCGGTCAACAGGCCGGTCGCGATGCCGGCGCCGTCCCATGCCAGGTCACGAAAGGACGGGTCTCCGTTTCCGGCTGCATCGAGTGCTTCTTTGCCGAGCGCCGCGCCGCCCGCGACCAGTAAGCCGCCGAGTAGTCTCGTTTGCAGATCCGCGTCCGCTATCGCGATGACGCCATACGTTCCCGCGGCGAGCGCGGAAGCGACGGCAAAGTGCTGCACCTTGTCGGGGCCAGTCCAGTCATCGTGGTAGGCGAGCGCAAGACGCGGTGCGAGGAGCACCCATGCGCAAACCAGCCAGCGCACTACTGTGACCGGAAGTTGCCGAACGACAGCTCGAGCTTGAAGTCGTGCCCGCGTAGCAACGCCATGACGTTCTGCAGCTCGTCGCGCGAGGGCGAGATGACGCGCACCTGCTCGCCCTGGATCTGCGCCTGCACCTTCTTGAGCTTGGCGTCCTTGATGAACTTCACGATCTCTTTGGCGATGTCCATCGGCACGCCTTGCTGCAGCGTGATCGTTTGTTTCACCGCGAAGCTCGTGTGCTTCTCGATGTCCTCGCGCTTCAGGTTCTTCACCGGTACTTTGCGCTTGACGATCTTGTCGGCGAGGACGTCCCAGATGGCGTTGAGCTTGAACTCGTCGGGCGCGATGATCTGAACGATCTTCTCGGCGCGCTTGAGCTCGAGCTTGTACTCGACGCCGCGGAAGTCGTAGCGCTGCCCGAGCTCCTTGTTGGCGTTGTTCACGGCGTTGTCGACTTCTTGCATGTCGACGCCGCTGGTCACATCGAACGATTGGTTGCCGGCCATGAAGGCAACACATGCCACGACCGGGCACAGCGTGCTACGCTTCCGGGCATGGGCATTTTCGAGAAGTTGAAAGCCGAATTCGTCGACATCGTCGAGTGGATGGACGACGGGCGCAGCACCATCGTGTGGCGTTTTCCGCGCTATCACAACCAGATCAAGCACGGCGCGCAGCTCATCGTACGACCGGGGCAGATGGCCGTATTCGTCGACCGCGGCAAGCTCGCCGATGTCTTCGAGCCCGGTCAGTACACCCTCGAGACCAAGAACCTGCCCATTCTCTCGACGCTACAAGGCTGGAAGTACGGCTTCGACAGTCCCTTCAAGGCCGAGGTCTATTTCGTCACGACGCGGCAGATCACCGATCTCAAGTGGGGTACGCCGAACCCCATTATCATGCGCGACACCGATTTCGGCCCGGTGCGCATCCGCGCCTTCGGCACGTACAGCTTGCGCGCCATCGATCCCAAAGCGTTGCTCAAGGAGCTCGTGGGCACCGACGGCGTCTTCGAGACCGACGAAGTCAACGAGCTCATGCGCTCGATCATCAACACCGCTTTCGCGGACGCTATCGGTAAGGCCAACATTCCGGTGCTCGATCTGGCCGCCCGCTACCAGCAGCTCTCCGACGAGCTCCGCAAGCTGGTGTGCGAGCGCATCGACGACGAATACGGGCTCGACGTCCCGCAGCTCAATATCGTGAACGTGTCGCTGCCTCCGGAAGTCGAGAAGGCCATCGATACTCGCAGCAGCATGGGCGTGTTGGGCGACATGCAGCGCTACACGCAGTACCAAGTAGCGACCGCGATGCCGATGGCAGCCGCGAACCCTGGTGGTGGTTTCGCCGCCGCCGGCATGGGCTTGGGCCTCGGTGCCGCGGCCGGCGCGACGTTGTCGCAGCAGATGGCCCCGCCTCCACCACCACCGCTACAAGCGACGCTCTTCCATCTCGCGGTGAACGGTCAGACGGTCGGTCCCTTCGCGGGTCCTCAGCTCTCGCAAGCCGTCGCGCAAGGGCAGCTGACCTCGGCGACGCTGGTCTGGGCCCACGGCATGAACGGTTGGGTCCCCGCCGGTACGGTACCGGCGCTCGCGCACTTGTTCGCGGCGCCCCCGCCACCCCCGCCACCGAAGGCTTAGCGTGGCATCGACTGCCGACGTGCGCCGCTTCCCTTGCGAGGCTTGCGGCGCCGAGCTGACGTTCGACGTCTCCGCCCAGTCGCTCGCTTGCCCTCACTGCGGTCACAAGCGGGACCTCGGCTTCGCGAACGATGCGCCCATCGTCGAACGCGATTTGAACGCGATGTTGCAGAAGCTCGCGTCGATGCGCGGCAGCGCTCCGCTTGCCCCCGGCCGGCGTGAGTTCACCTGTAACGGCTGCGCGGCCACCATCGTCTTCGAAGCGAGTCGCACGAGCGACAAGTGTGCTTTTTGTGGAGCGCCGGTCGTCGACGCGGCGGTGCACGAAGCGGTCGAGCGCATCAATGTCTCGGGCGTTCTGCCGTTCGGCGTCACTAAACAAGCGGCGACCGAAAACCTCCGTGCTTGGGTCGCGTCCAGGTGGTTCGCGCCCGACGAGTTCAAGCGCTACGGCGTCACCGGCAAGTTCAATGGCATCTATTTGCCCTATTGGACCTTCGACGCCATGACGGACAATCGCTATAGCGGAGAGCGTGGCGATCACTATTATGTCACCGTCGGCTCCGGCAACGACAAACGCCGCGAGCAGCGGACGCGCTGGTCACACGCCGCCGGCTCTTTTCGCCGCTTCTTCGACGACGTGCTGGTGTGCGCCGCGAGTGACACCAAGCAGAAGCTCCTCGTGGCGCTCGAGCCTTGGCCGCTCGAGAAGATCGTGCCGTTCACGCCCGACGCGCTCTCCGGCTACCACGCCATGACGTACGACCAGACCCTCGAGGCCGGCTTCGGGACGGCCAAAGACCGCATCGACAGGTCACTGCACACCGACGTCTGCAACCGCATCGGCGGCGACGAGCAGCGGGTGCACTCCATCGACACCCAGATGAGCGCGCTCACCTTCAAGCACCTGCTCCTCCCAGTGTGGATGCTCGCGTACAAGTACGGCGACAAGAGCTATCAAGTCATGGTCAACGCCGGCACCGGAGAGGTTCAAGGCGAGCGGCCGTACAGTCCGTGGAAGATCGCCTTCGCAATCTTCATGGCGTTGATGGTTGCGCTCGTCGTCTACGGGTTGTCGCAACGCTAGTCGCGTTCGAAGGCGCCGATACTGTAGCAATCCGTTGGCGGTGTCGGGCAAGTGCGTTGCGCGTCGACGAGATCGGTGAACACGGTGCCGTAGATGGCTCCGGAGGCGTCGATCCCTCCGCTCGTAATAGCGGACGTCGCGCCGCTGTCGAGACTCCAATCGCCTCCCGTCAAGTCGACGAAGTATGCCTCCGCCGCATCGTCGTTGATATTGCCGGTCGCGCTCAGCGGCGCTTGGCGTCCGCTCACTACGTAGCTCGCGGGATCGTTGACGTCGGCCATGTCGTCGAGATCGCTCGAAGAGGCGGCCGGACCGATGCCATCTCTGATCTCGACGAACGCGGATGGACAATCGAACAGGAGGTTGTGCTCGATGCGCGCCGGAACTTTGGGCTCTCCGATCGAGCTCACGACTCCGAGACAGGCGCCGTTGGCGGTGCTGCCCTGGCCGAACAGGATGTTGTTGGCGATGACGATGTCGGTGCCGACCGGACCGTGTGCAAACAGAGCGTACCGGCGGCAGGCGGGTAGGGTGCAGTCGTAGACCGTCGACGTGTTGTTGACGAAGATACCGCGGCTGATTTCCGCTCCGGCGGACCAGTGTCCGAAGCCCGCGGAGAACGTGTTGTTGACGATGATCGGCGCGGGCTGAGCAGATCCGCCGGTGATGATGAGTCCGTAGCTCGTGTCACCTCCTCCGGCGTTGATGCGGTTGCGCTCGAGACGTGACGGCTTCGTTGCGGACGGCGTGAGGTCCAGCGCCACGCCGCGGCTGGTGGTCGTGCCCGCGCCCACGGTGACGACGCTGTCTTGCATGAACAACGTGCCAGTTACGCAGACCCCGCAGCTGTCGTCGGCAACACCGGTCTCGATGGCGGATGCGACGATACGCACCTGACTGTCGATGGCCTCGACGCCACGCACGACGGAGAAATCGTTGTCGATGGTCGTGATGGTGCAATTGACGAGCGCGGGAATGAGGCCGCCGCGGTTGCCGGAGCTCGTGATGCTGACGGGGATCGCGGAACCGCCCCCGGCGGCGCCACCACTTTCGATGCCGTCGATTGTATCGTTGGACAGCACGACTCCGTCCGCCTGCAAGAGCTTCACGAGGTGCGTCGTGGTGTCGATCCCGCCGTAGATGTGAAAGCCGTCGACTACGGTCAGCTGTGTGATGTCTTCGCCGTAGATGGTGAACGCAGAATCGCCGCGGATGCCCGTCGATGTGCTCCCGCGTAGAGCCTCGTCGAACGTCTCGTCGTAACCACCGTAGAGGCTCACGCCATCGACCAGCGCGACGACCTCATCGTAAGGTGCGTTCCCGAACCGACCTGCAACGTTGATGCGGGTGATTCCGTCCAACGCCGCGTTGGCGAGTGCTCCGCCGATGCTCCGGTAAGGACGCGTGATGTTGCCCGCCGAACCCGCATCGCGACAATCCACGTTGGGCTCGCAGTGAACATGCAGCGCGTCGCCCACGACATCGAAGTCGCTCGGGAGTGGCGGACCGACGGTGATGTCGGCGCGGGCCCGCCAGAAGTACGTTCGAGCGGACGGTGGCGTCATGGTCCACGATGGCTCGGGGATGCCGCCAGCGACTGCGGGCAAGACCGTGAATGGGCTCCCCGGGACCGGCGAGAGGAAGGCATCGTCGTACGCGATGTCCACCGTGTAGCTCGACGCTCCCGAGCGTGGCGACCACTGCAAGTTGACCTCGGCGGCGCCGAGCAAGCGCTCGTTCAGCGGCGGTAAGAGTGGTTCCGGTGGTGACGTGTCGAGGGTAGGAGGCACACCGTCGAAGGCCGCGGTGTCGTCCGGCGGGCCAATCACGTTGCCGGTCGCGTCGCGAATGTTCGACGCGGTCAGAGTGTATCGGACGCCCCCGGTTTGACGCTGTACGGCCAGCACCACCGTCTGCCCTTCACTACCGAGCGTCGCGCTGGTGAATGCGAGGGCCGGCACGACGCTGTAGCTCGCGAGATCCTCTGCTTCTTCACGCTCGATGCGTTCGCTGAACGACAGCACCAGAGCCTGCGGGCCGGCGACGCCGATCGAAACCAAAGCGGGAGCGACGCGATCGATCTCGGCGGTTCGAATGCAGAGCTCGGCGCAGCAACGCATCTCTCCCGGGCATTGGGCGTCGGTTGCGCAGTGAATCTCCGAGTCCTGCGGCACCGTGAGCGAGACGGAGCAAGCCGCCAGCGCCGCGCCCGCCATGAGCAATGACAGCGTCTTCATGGATCGATCTCGTATGGACCCATGGAATAGCAATCGACGCCGACGGTAGGGCAGGTACGCAGGTTTTTGGCGAGGTCGTCGGCTACGCCGCCGCAGCCCCAGAAGCCGCCCGGGCCGCAGGCGACGAGCGCGGCGTTGAGACCTTGGAGTCGAATGTTCGAGGGCGTAGCCGGCGTGAGATGCACGTTCGTTGGAAAGTCGACGAAACCAACCGCGGCGAGGTTCGCTGCCGTGAGATTGCCGCCGACGGTCGCGGGTGTTCCGTTCTGCGTCGTGGTTGCCTCGTCGTTCACGTCCGCTATGGCGGTAAGGTTGCTCGTTCCGGAGTCGCTGACGTCACGGTAGAGGGCAGTCGGGCACTCGAGCAGCAGGTTGTTCCTGAAGTTTGCGATCTTCTTGTCCGGCCAGCTCTCGTAGAGACAGAAGCGATTCGCGCCTGGTCCCGTGAGCATGATGTTGTTGATGTAGATCGATCCGATGAGCGCATCCGACACGGCTATCGAGGTGCCGTCGCCGCCGCCGGCGTAGATGAGGTTGTTGGCCACCGCGAGGAACGGAGACTGGTTGGTGATAGGCGCAGGGTCGCGGGCGAGTATGCCGAACGTCTGCATGTTGCTCGCCAGGGTTGGCCCGGTCATGAGCAGGTTGTTGCGGATCGACGACTGCCCGAGATCGGCGTCGGCGATGAACTCGATGGCGGCGCTCGCACCTTCACCGGTGGTGACGCGGTTGCGCTCGATGGTCACGAAGCAATCGCTCAGCCGGACGCCGCGATGCTCGAAGGTCGCGCCGGAGCTCGCGAGCGTAATGACGTTGTCCGCGAAGAGCAGGGACGCGCGTACGCCGTCGACGCCGATGGGGTTGTTGCAGGGCCCCGTGCCGCAGGCATCGACGACGAAGCTGTTGTCGGTCACGATCGCGGTCGTCGAAGCGACGCGCAGGCCTGACCCGTTGCTACCGGGGTACGAGCGAATCGTGTTGCGTACGAACAAGAGCGTGTCGACACCGGTTACGTCTGCAGCCCACGTGCCGCCACCGAGGTCGTTGCCGTTGATCGTGACGTTGAGGCCGCTCGCGACGACGAGCGCGGTCGATCGCGCGCTTCGCAACGTCAGGCCTTCGAGTGTCTGCTGGAGGCTGCTGCCAAAGACGTAGATCGCTGCGCCGTCGTCGTCTTCGATGATGGTTGGCCGCAATGTTCCATCGGCGGCGGTGAAGGTCGCGTCATAACCTCCGTAGAGGCTGAGGCTCCCGACCAAGACGTGCTCGCGATAGGCTTCGTTCCCGCCACGGGAAGCGATACGGATCTCGAGAATTCCGAGCGCACGCGCCAAACGCACGGCGCCGACGATGGTCTGCAATGGCGCACTGACGTTTCCGGGGAGTGCTTTGCCTTGGCTGTCGACGTCAGTGCAGCTCGCTCCGGCCGGGCAATAGACGTGGACGGAGGTGCCAATGCGATCGAAGGAGCCGCTGCCGTAGTCACCGGGGCGCGTGGTGTTGGCGCGGACCCGCCAGTAGTGGCGCACCGGCGCGGAGAAGGTGTGCGTATAGCTGCTTACGGGGTCGTCGAAGGTGACGGGAAAACCCTCGACGAGCTGCGTGAATGTCGGGTCGTAGGCGACCTCTACGGTGTAGCTCCGGGCGAGCGCGCGACGCGTCCACACGAGAGTGACTTCTTGCGGCTTCAGCGGCAGAGGACTGCGCGGTGACAGGATGGTTGGTGGCTCGCGGTCGGGGGCTGCCCCGAAGCCATTGAAGGTCTGTGTTGCTCCTTCCGCAATAGCGTTGTCGGCGAGGTCGACCACGCCGCTTGCGCTCACCGTGTACTCTTCGCCTGGTCCCTGAAGCTCGGTGACGAGTCGCACCTGCCGGAGACCGGGCTCGACGGTCGCACTCGTGATGGCGAGCGACGGCGTGATGGCGAAGCTCGCCGCGCTCACCGAGCTGGGGGCGATGCGCTCGCTCAAGTCGAGCACGACTAAGGTGGTGTCGAGAGCAGTCACCGCGAGGAGCACCGGCGCCTCGTCGTCGACGATGGTTGGGTCGATGCAGCGGCCAACCACGATCTGGCAGACCCGGCCATCCGGACAATCGGCATCGCTCGCACAGACGATGTCAGCGTCGAGGGGGACCTCGAGACTAGGGGAACAAGCCAGCAATAACGCCGGAGTAAGGGCGAGTCGCCCAAGCGGTCCGAGGCTTCGCCCCATCTGACTTCTTGTATAGCCGAACGCCCCACGCGCTGCCGCTCTGACACAGGAAGTAAGCAACGACGCGGCCCTTGGGGGCGACAATGCTTCCAGAACAACATTGGCAGGGGTTTAGCCAAGTGAGTGGTTTCGACATCGGCAAAATCAGACCGGTCTCCGGTAGCTCGCCACAGCCCGCCAGCACGCCTGGTCGCGCGCTCCAAATCTTCAATCCGGCCAAGCTCCAGCTCACGGTTCACGTCCAAGCCGCCCGGCACACCAGTGGTGGAGCCCTCGCAAACGTCGGCGCCCGCCTCGCGACCGGCTTCTTCTCGGTCACCGGCGCAGCGCTCACTGCAGGCGGCCTAGCAGCCATGGGAGCCACCCCAGGCGCAGTCGCGCTCTCGGTCGCCCTCTTCGGCGCGAACTACGTCACCAAGCTCGTCTTCTCGAAACCCCTGGTAGCGGTCGGCGCCTTGATCGCCGGCGAGCGCCCCGGCGAAGTCATCAAGCAAGTCTTCAACTAAGCCAAAAATGGTGACAGCCACCATTTAACGCGTTGAGCTAAATGGTGGCTGTCACCATTTTTTGGCGACCGTGTGGAGCGCGCGTGCGAAGTTGCCGCGCCGGCCGACCAGCACGCGCGTTAGGCCTAGCCAATCGGCGAGTAGGCGCAGCTCGTTCGCCAGCGCTTCTGCTGCGTGCTTGGGGATGTGGTCTTCGGCGTGTACCGCGATGACGCGTAAGCAGTCGTTCTTGCGGTCGCTCTTCAGGTCTACGCGTGCCACGAGGCGATCCGCGAGCAGGAAGGGGAGCACGTAGTAGCCGTGTTTGCGCTGCGGTGCCGGCGTGTAGATCTCGAGGCGGTAGTGGAAGCCGAAGAGCTGATGCGTGCGCTCGCGCTGCCAAACCACGGGGTCGAAGGGCGCGAGTAGCGCCTGGTAGGCGCGGGTCTTTGGCAAACGCGCGCCATTCAGCGCGTAGTGCTTGTCCTTCAAGCCTTCGACGCGAACCTCGACGAGCTCGCCCGTTTCGATGAGCCGTTGGATACACGGCGTCGTGTCCGCCAATGCGGTGCGGAAATAGTCGCGAATCGCGCGGGCGTTGGCGATGCCCAGGGAGCGTACCGCGCGGCGCACGAGCTCGAGGTGCGCGTCCGCGTCGCTCGGCGTCGGCAGGGCCAAAATCTCGCTCGGCAACACGCGTTCCGGCACGTCGTAAATCCGCTCGAACGAACGGCGCGTTGCGGTGGTGAGCTTGCCTGCCCAGAACAGCCACTCGAGGCCGCGCTTGGCATTGCTCCAGCTCCAGAACCAGCTCTTGGTGGCGCGCTTCTCGAAGTCGCTTGCGACCTTGGGGCCTTCGTCGCGGATGCGCTGCAACATGTCCGCGAGGAGCTGCTTGTTCTCTCGAG
>CAZAER010000003.1:0-291174 GCA_964484195.1 uncultured Bdellovibrionales bacterium
TTGCCGATTGCCGATTGCCGATTGCCGATTGCCGATTGCCGATTGCCGATTGCCGAGCGTCCGCTATAGCAGGCGCCGCATCGATGCGGTGAACGCCGCCTCAGTTTATGGCCACATGCCGCGGCTACCGGAATAGTGCCATCTGCGATCCTTTCTCCTCCGGCGGACGGAACTTGGTGGTGTCGAGCTCCGTGCGTTCGAGGTTGAATCCGAATCTCCGGCACGCAGCCGCGAACCGTGCGGCGATGGCCTGCGCGTAGGGTCCCGTGCCCGTCATGCGAACGCCCCAGCCGCTCTCGTAGAGCTGTCCACCCCGTGTTTGCCGGATGGTGTTGAGCACCTTGTCTTTCCGATCGGGAAAGTGCCGCTCGAGCCATTCCTCGATGAGATCCTTGAGCTCGTGCGGCAGCCGCACCAACACGTAGCCCGCCCGGCGCGCCCCCTGCTTGTAGGCCGCCTCGAGAATGCGCTCCATCTCGTGGTCGTTCACGAACGGAATCATCGGTGCCGTCATCACGTGTGTAGGAACCCCCGCGGCGTTGAGCATGCCAATGGTCTCGAGCCGCCTCTCGGGTGTCGCCGCCCTCGGCTCCATGATGCGCGCCAGACTCTTCTCGAGAGTGGTCGTCGACACGAACACCTGTGCGAGCTTGTCTCGCGCCATGTCGGCCAAGATGTCCACGTCGCGCTGCACCAGGGCCGACTTGGTGATGATGGACACCGGATGCCGAAACTCGTGCAGCACCTCGAGTAAGCGCCGCGAGATCTTCAGCTCGCGCTCGACGGGTTGATACGGATCGGTGTTGGCGCCGAGCGTGATGGGGGCGCAGTGATACGACTTCTTGTGCAGCTCTTCGCGCAAGCGCTCGGGCGCGTCGGGCTTCGAGAAGATCTTCGTCTCGAAGTCGATGCCGGGCGAGAGGCCGACATAGGCGTGAGTTGGACGCGCAAAGCAGTTGTGATGGACCACGCCTTCAGCGACGAAATCGCTCGTCGACGTCGTGATGTCGAAGAGGGTGGTTGCCGCCAGTGGCTCGATGTCGACGACGCGCAACGGTGACGTGCTCTTCAGCGCGGCGCCTACGATATCACGCCTTCTTGCGATGGCGGACCCGACGCGGTGCAGGAAGCGCAGGTGCTCGCGCAAGCCGCCGAGTACTCTCACGACTTCGATGGGCTTGCCCTCACGTCGCTCGGGTTTCTCCACGACGAATGCGAATCCGAATCGAGATAGAGCGGTCGATGTGGCTGAGATGATGGTCGGGTCGGTGTTCGAGATGCGCAACACACCTTGGCTGAGCGAGCCCTCGGCGTCGAAGACGCCAGCGAGAAAACCAAGCTCGAACGACGGAGATGGAGTGCCTGGCCAGGCAATGAGCTCGCGGACGCGTCGGACAGCTTCGAACGCAGAGGTGCGTATCGCTTCCATTCCGCGGCGCAACGACGCCTCTGGCTGAAAGACGAAGCGATGGGTCGCGACCCCGAGGGCGCTCAGATATCGGTGCGAACGATCGAGGGCGTCGCCGTCCGCTAGCGCCAGACGAAACATCTCACGGCGATCAGTGGCCCGTCGTCGCCCGTCGTAGCAGTAGCTCCCGACGTGTCCGTCGCCTCTGATCATCCCGCACAGATAACCGCGCTGATACTCTTCATCGGTGCGTGGCTCTGTCGCGAAGGCGCCGACGCCCAGGAGCTTGTCGTTGAAGGTCAGGTGCGCGCGGTCGCGCCCGTCATGAGTGTTCACGACGTACTTCCAGCCGCGAAGCGTTAGAAACCGGTGGTCGCCGCTCGTGACCATCGAGGTGCCGTCTTCCAGCGTCACGCGATACGACGGCTTGTGCGTCTCCCAGTGCGCGAGCACGAGAGCTTTCGTGTAGCGTCGATACCAGCCGACGCGCCTCGTTCCGTAGATCTCGTCGCCGACTTTTACCTCGGCAAGCGCGCGGAGCGACCCATCGCCCATGAGCACGCGGGTGTCCCCACTCGCGCAGTACACGCACCCATGCTCACATCCCTTGTAAGGATTGAGCGACCGATCGAACGACAGATCCGGCGATTCATTTCGCGTGATCGCACGCCGCGTCTTCTCCGGGATGACCGTGGTCGGTAGCCGCATCGGCTCGTCGACTCTCGACGTTTCTCCGGCGCCCTCGACGTCGTCGACGTCGTCACCCCAGCCGTCGTCGAAAGGGGTGAGCTGACGTTTTTCGAAACGCCCGGTGGGGTTCGAGACCGCGCCCCGGCCGCGCACTGCTTTGCGTGGATCGATGGCAACCATACAGATGTTCAGTATAAAGAGGCGGTCAGACAATCGCCACCGAAAGCCGGCTCGCGTATAGGCGGTGTAAGTACGCAGCACTCCCGACAGGCTCGAGGAACCGTTCGATGGTGAAGCCCCTCACCCCGCGCCCTATCGCCCCGCCAACGGCCGAGATCCGAGGCGATTCGCCCGCTCCCGCCGACAGCGCACCTGTGGTTCGGCGCCCCGACATCGCCGCTCAAGAGCAGCGGCTGCGCGCCGGCCACGAAGCTCTCGGCGGAAGTCGCCCGGGCCCGGCCGCCGATACGACCTCAGGAACCTCGCTCGCCGACCTGAAGGCGCAGCCGACGCGGTCGTTTCCCCCCATCGACGTGGTCCTGCTCACCGGCGGCGAAACCGGCAGCATCGAGCGCGTCAGTCGGGGCGTGCGCGCGACCCTCAAGGGGCTGGGCATCGACAACGCGAAGGTCGCGCAGCCAGTCCTCGAAAAAGCGCTGCACGAGCTCTTGGGTCTTCCCGAGGGCGGTAGGTTCGGCTCCGATCGCCCCGCCCACGCTATCGACTTGAACGCGTTCCTCGCCAAGCTCGGCGTTTCACTGCCTCCGGAAAAGCCGGTCGATGACGACGCTCTCGATGGCATGCAGCGCTTCATCCGCGCCGACCCACGCCTTGCGTTGGCGATCACGCACTTGGCGAGCATCGACCGCCACCTGCCGCTCGACCTGTTCGCCGAAGCCAAGCGCGCGAGGGCGGATGACCTCACGGCCGAAACGAGAGCTCACTCGCACGACGACACGGAGCCTGCGCCGCCCAAGAACTACGGCTTGGGAAAAGCAGAGCGCAGTCGCGCTGCGCGGGTCGCCCAAGAGATGGTCGTGATGCTCACGGCTTTCGACATCATCTCGCTTCTGCACGACGGGTCATGGGTGGCCTACTCGAGCTTGGTCAGCAATGCTGTCAACGTTCGCGACGACCTGATGGGGCGGCCCGAGGCGCGACCGGTGCAGGCGGCGCTCTGGCAGTACGGCATCTCGTCGCTGCTCTCCTTCGCCAACGGCGACGATCGCAAGGTTCATGTGCAGAGCCTACGTGCGCAACTCGACGAGGCAGACCAGCAGGGTGAACCGGCGCGCGAGGCAGCTCTCTGGGCTGTGACCGCCGGTCTCGTCCGAGACCCCACGCGCGCCCGTGAGCTCGGTTCCATCGTCGGCCACCCGTGCGCTCCTGCATGGCTCGGCGAGCTCGTCGCCGTCGAGAACGCGCGCATTCCCAGCTCGTCCGCCAAAGCAGCCACTGGTGCGTCCGTGTGGAGCGCTCCGCTGGAAGCGGCGATGCAGCCGAGATCGATCTGCGACGTTCCGATCGGCGGCGTTCAAGACGCGAGCGGCGCTTTCCGGACGCTTTACGGTCCGCCCGCGTTCGGATCCTGGCGTTTTCAAGATCCGAACAACGCGTTTGCGCTCTTTGGGGCGTCGCGCAACATGCAGATTGGCTTGCAGCGCGTGACCGTCTTGCGGCCGGAGAAGTCGGTGTTCCTCCCGGGACGCGGCTTCGCAGCACTGCCGCAAGCGCTGAGCGACCGGCTCGAGGCTGGCGAGCTACTCGTCACCAGCGGCGAGAACCTCTTCGACCTCAGTGAAGCCGACGTCATGCAAATGGCACGCGCCCCCGACCTGAAAGGCGTGACGGCAGTCCGCGATAGCAAGGTCGCCGCAGCGGCAGAGCAAAATCCGACGGGTTACTTCCTGCTCACCACCTGCGATGACGGCAATGCCGGCTTGGGCGCGGGTCCACGCGGCGGCCGAACCCACCTGCTCATGGAGATGCGCGAAGGCGAGTTGCAGCCGGTGACCGCGCACATCAGAGGAAAAGAGTACGGCATCGAGCTGAAGGGCAGTGGTTGCGTCGACGGCGGGTTCGGTTTGCTCGGGCAGCGTAGCGGCCTTCCGTCGTTGCACGGCGGCGCCATGGCCGAGCAGATGGCGAGGGAGCTCATTGGCCTCGACTCGGATACACGCGACACCGCGCCGGTTGCCGGCGGCATCGTGCTCTTCGACCTGGCGCGCGACGGTGCTCAAACCCACTACGGCTACGGCGTGCGCTGCTGTCCGACGACCTTACGCGCCACGTACACCGCGAACCCATCGCTACCGCAATTGGACCAGACGAGCGGCATCGAGACGGCGCACGCCTATGCCCAAGAGCTCGCGAACGGCCTGTTGTCCGCGAACCCTTACCTGTATCGCAACTCCGCGCATCCCGAGAACGTCATGGTCGGCTTTAACGGACCGCTTCAGTTCTGTGACCACTCCGACCGGCACCCGCTCGCCGACGTCCCGAATCCCGTCGAGCTCATCGAGCAAATGCTGCGCACCATCTCGGAGGCAGGTCGCGCGCCCGAGATCCGCGCGGCGATGTACACGCGCATCAACGACCTCTTTGGTGAACGCGGCATCGAGCTCGGCCTAGACACCCGCGTCATCGAAGACGGCGCCGCCAACGAAGCCAGAGTCAAGGCGTCAGCGAGCCAGATCTGGGCAAAGCTCCCGCGTGCGGAGAACATCCGCTAAAACGAACTATGTGAGCGAGTGGATGCGATCGTGTGCCATGGCGCGCTTCGCCTGCGCTGCGAGGACCCGAACGGCTCCACCCAACGCCGCGAAGCGCTCATCCTTGGTGTGCCCCAACGCGTAGCGCGCATAGATCTGCTGCGCGATGGTCGCGATCTTGAACAACGCTAAAACATACTGGAACACCATGTCACCGGCGCGTCGGCCGCTGACCTCTTGATAGCGGTGCACGACCTCGAGCCGTGTGAGACTTCCTGGCGCCAAAGTCGGTGACAGACTCAAGGCGCGCAGCTCCGCCGCATCATCGGGATCGGTCCAATACCCGAGCGACGTCCCCAAGTCGCACAACGGGTCGCCAACCGTCGCCATCTCCCAATCCAACACGGCGACGACTTCGTGCATGCGGCGCGGCGCCAGCATCACGTTGTCGTACTTGAAGTCGTTATGGATGAAGACCGCCTCTTCCACAGATGGCACCCGTGCCGGCAGCCATCCCGCGATAGCGTCCATGTCCCCGATGTCATCGGTCCGCGCACGCGTGTAGCGCTCGCTCCACCCTCTGACCTGTCGCGCCGCATAACCCTCACCGCGAGCCAAAGACGCCAACGCCGGCGACTGCACCGCATGAATCCGCGCGAGCGTCGCAACGAAGCTCTCCGCCACCTGCCGCATCGATGCGGCATCCGTGAGTCCCTCCACCGTGGCCCGATCGCGCAACACGACACCAACCACCCGCTCCATGACGTAAAACGGAGCGCCCAAGACCGCGTTGTCTTCACAAAGCGCCAACGGCCGCGCGACCGGCACATCCGTCGGCGCGAGCGCCTCGAGAACATGAAACTCACGCGGGATATCGTGCCCGCCCTTCGCGGCAGCACCATGCGGTGGACGGCGCAGTACGACTTCGCGCTCCCCGACCTTCACGAGATAGGTCAGGTTCGAGTGCCCACCCGCGAACTGCCGCACCTCGAGCGCTCCCGACAATCCCAAGCGATCCCGCAGAAACGCACCGAGCGCTGCCGCGTCCAGCTCCTCACCGGCACGCACCGGCCGCGAATCGTCACGCATCGCGATCTCCCCCTTGGCATTGTCTTGGCGGATGCATTGAATTACAGCGGCCAGGACGTCTGCAAGGAGACCTCACATGACCCATGCGCTCATCGCCGCCGCTGTGCCCAGTCCCGAAGGCATTCCCGAGGTCTCGCCCCAGCAGGTGCAGGGCATGGCCGAAGGCGCGCGCATCGTCGACGTTCGCGAGGTCAACGAGTTCACCGGCGAGCTCGGTCACATTCCGGGCGCGGAGCTCGTGCCACTCGGCACCATCGAGCACGCCGCCAAAGAGTGGGACAAGCTCGCGCCCCTGGTGATGGTTTGCCGCTCCGGCGCGCGTTCTGGTCGCGCCACGCAGGCGCTAAAGCGGATGGGCTTTGCCGAAGTCGTCAACATGAAAGGCGGCATGCTCGCTTACAACGCCGCGGGCCTGCAGGTCGAAGGCAAGAACGGCGGCAAGTAGCCTCAAGGCCGTAGTGCGTAGATCCCGATCAGCACGCAAGCGAGCCCCGCGACGCCCGCGATGAGGCTCGTATAGGCGAGGCGATTGCGCGCGGCGGTCGGTCGCCGTCCGGTCAACGCGCGTACCAGCAGCACCACGGTCAGCGCCGCGAAAGCGAGCGACAACCCGCGTGAGTGCAGCAACACGACATACGGGGATGGTTGCGTTTGTGCGCTAAAGCGGGCGATGGTCGGATAAGCAACGACCGGATAGAACCCGAGGATCAGGCTAGCGAGACCTGAAAGCAGCGTCGCGAGCCACGCTCCCGTCGACAAGTCCGGCAAGGCAACGCCTCGGGATGCCTGCGATTGTTGCTCTGCCATCGTGCTCGCTTCTCCGAAGTTCGACGCCTGCTTACCCGCTGAACATGACGGTGTGTATGGTCAGTCAGCCTTCCAAGGGAAGACCCGACGATCGAACCTCACGGTGCCGCAGACGACGTTCATCCCGCGTCCCTAACCACCGATAGCGGCTCCAGCGCTTTCAGCATCTCGCTGATGCGCTGGGTGCCGAACTTCGGCATGCGGGTGAAGCCGTGCCAGGCGGCGGCCGCGAAGGTGCCGTCCGCCAGGAGCTCGTGCATCCATTCACCTGCGTAGCGCGGGTCGCGCTGTTTCATGCCCGCGCCGTTCTCGATGGCCCATCGTCTGTTATAGCGTTCGTGGACGCCGACCGGCCACGACAGCACGAGGGGAATGCCGAGCGCGCCGTAAAACGTCATCTCACTCGGCTTGGTCCACAAGAAGTCGGTCCGCGCGAGCGTTGCGTTGAAGCGCGCGTAGTAGGCATCGAAGTCGGGCTCGAGCAGGATGTCGATGCCTTTGCCGACGAGCTCGCCCATCGAGAATTCGTGCAACCACTCGGCGAACATGTCGGCGACGTGCTGTCGCAGGCCGGCGACCAAGGTCAGCTTCAGGCGTCCCGACGCGAGAGCGCCACGCAACGAGGGAAGGAAGCGTTTCGCCACATCCGACTGAGCGCCAGCGCCTCCGACCGCAAACGTCAGGTGGGGGGCTTCGCGCGTACCCGCGGGCAGCGGTCCCAGGAAGTGCTCGATCTCTTGTGCCGCGTCGCGTCGGAACACGCCCTCGGGATCGAGCCGCACCAGGCGGGCCGCGAGATTCTGTTTGGCGAGCGTCAGCGACGGTCCGCCGATCAACGATTCGGCAATCGGAAACCCGGTGACGTGAATGTTGTCGGGCGACACGCCGTAGGCTTCGAGCCGGCGCTTGGCGCGCTGCGTAGGCGCGAGATACTGAATGCGCGAGCGCTTCGGCTCGGTCGCGACCCAGACGCGGTTGATGTCGGCGTCGGTCACCACGCAATAGACGTTCGGTATCCCGGCGCGGTCCGCGATGATGGCCGGAGCATAGAAGGTCGTGACCAGAGGCGCCTTGGTGTCGCGCAAATAGCGCACGAGCCCGGCGCCGAGACCCCGTTGAATGGCGCGGTCGAGCATCTTCACCGCGACGTGCGGCGCCGAGAGATCGCGGTAGGGATGCAGGTGCGGGATCGAGGTCAACGAATCGAGAATGCCGCGGAACGGACCGCCGACGATCGGTACCTGCGACAAACGCGACGTCATCTCGTAGAAGCGGCGGCCGCGCGCCCAGGCCTTCTGGTCGTTCTCGTCGGCGAGCGGTGGCTTGTCGACCTGCAACGATTGGACGCCCAGCGCATCTGCGACCGCTTTAGCGGCTCGCAGGTGGCCATAGCCCATGTCGATGGTGACGACGATCGGAGCGCTCATGCGACGGCGGTGCTCACCCGAGGAGCAGGCGAACGACGAGACCCGTGGCGCTTCCCAACACGGCGCCGGCCGCCACATCGAGTGGGTAGTGGGCGCCGAGGTAGACGCGGGAAATTCCGATGCCGGTCGCGAGCGCCATGCTCGCTGGCCCGAGCCACGCGCCTTCGCCGGTCAGCGAGACCGCTACCGCGAACGCCGCCGTGGCGTGACCCGATGGAAACGAGAAGCGATCGGGATGCTCGGTCAACGCCGCGAGGCCCAGCACCTGGGGATTGGGACGCGGCCGTAGCGCTTTGCGCTTGATCACCTGCGAGATACCGGCGCCCACGAGCGCCGCGCTGCCGAGGAGCATGGCCGGCCGTCTGGCGGTGCCGCCGCAGGCCATGAGGCCGAGACCGATCGTCCACCAGCTCGATGCGTTGCCGATGTTGGTCATGGCGCGCATGACCTTCGTGAGCCACGGCACCTCGAGCTTGCGGACACGGATGAGCATGGCTTCGTCGTAGTCATGCAACCGCTTCCAGTAGGAGGGCGGCGCCGCCACGGTTTCGACGACGAGCTCTTCGGGAGTGACGCTGCGTTCGTGAGTCATCAAGCCACCTGCTCCGCCAACGCGGTCAAGACACTACCGGCGCCGATGCGCATGCGGTTGCCGCGCCAGAGGATCGTACGTTTGACTGCTGCTGTGCACCACACGGCCATCACGAGAAAGTCTTTGACGGGAACGAGAGCCAGATACTTCATGGGCATGCGCTGTCCCCGCAGGCGCATGAACAGAGTGGCGTCAGAACCCAACTTCATCAAGGTGCCAACGCCCAGCGCGATGGCAAGTGAGCCGGCGTAGTCGAGGTCTCGCCCCCAGACGCTCAAGGCCAGCGCCGCCAGGAACAGCCAGGGCAGGGGATTGGTGAAGGTCTCTGCGAGAAAGACCCCTGGGGCAATTCGCCGCCGCATCTGAGCCCAGCGGACATGCCGATTCAGGAACTCGCGGAGGCTGCGCTCGCAGGTGACCGTTGGCAGCGCCTGCACCGACAAGGCTACGCGGTGACCCGCGCGATGGAAGCGGTCGCCGAGGATGTAGTCTTCGGCGAGCACGTCTTTCACGGCATGCCAGCCTCCGAGTGCAGCGAGCGCGCTCTGCCTCATCAGCATGGACTTGCCGATGACGCACGGTCGTCGCGCGAGGCCATCCGTCGCACAAACCGCGGACACGACGAACGACGCGAGGTGCAGGTTTTCCAGCACTGCCCCCAGCGATCGTTCATGCGTGCCCACGAGAACGCTGTGAACCAGCCCGACGCGCGCATCCGCGAGCTCAGCCGCGAGCGCGCGCACGTAATCGGGACCGGCCCGCACGTTCGAATCGGAGATCAAAATGTAGTCATGGCTCGCGAAGCCGCACATGTGTGCGAGATTCACGACCTTGGGATTCGCGCCGAGCGGCGGGGCACCCGAGACGACCACGATGCGAACCGAGGGATTCTCGTCGCGGACACGGCGCGCAACCGTGAGGGCGGGGTCGTCGTCGTCGCAGGCTCCGAAGACGAGCTCGAGCGCCGGGTAGTCTTGCCGGGCAAGCGAGCTCAAGTTCTCGTAGAGCTCGTCGTCGATGCCCTTCAGGGGCTTCAAGATGCTGATGGGTGGAAAAGCGCCACCCTGCCTCGCGCGCCGCGACAAGACCTTGTGTGTTACAGCGGACAATAACAACGTCGTGACCAGAGCTGCCACCGCCGCTGACGCGAGGATGAGCACCAAAAGCTCTTCCATGGCGGACACCGTCGCCTACCCATGTGACGACGGCCGTCAGCGATCGTGACATCTTGCCTACGATTCAGCGACGCAGCTTGCCGAGCTCTTCGGGCCCCCAAAGGTGCACGAGCATGAAGCGACCGGCGCGCGGCTTGCCGGTGAGGTGCGCAACACCTGCTTTTTCGAGCATGTACACGTGGGCGCCGCGCGGGCTGCCGTTGCAGCACCAAGCGATGAGCTGGGTGAGCCAGGGCTCGTGTCCGACGACCGCCACTGAATCGCCATCGAGTTGGCGCAGGAGCTTGTCACGGGGTGCTCGGGTCAGCTCTTCGGTGACCTCGGGCTCGTTGTCGCATAGCGAGCGCAGCACTTCCGTGGTCTGCACTGCCCGCTTCCACGGACTGGTGTAGATGTTGTCGAAGCGGATGCCGAGCGACTTGAGACCCTTGCGCACGCGCCCGAGCTCGCGCCGTCCCTCCGGCGTGAGAGCGCGCGACGGATCGTGGCGGAGCTCTCCTTTCGGGACAGCGATGCCGTGGCGGATGACGAATAGGTCCACTGGGCACCGCTCCTAGATCGCTTCGCGTTCGTCTTGCTTGAGAATCTCTTCGAGGTCCTGGGCGTAAGACTTCGCCGAGGCGATGAGCGCCTTCGTGTCGTTGCGCAGAGGGTACATCTTGCGCACCTGCGCTTCGTCGTACTCGGCGAAGGTGTTGGCGGTGCGTCGCGCCGCAAGACTCGTGAAGCCGAGCTCTTCGAGAGTGAGTCGACTCATCTCGACGCTACCGAAGAAGTTCTCGCGCACCACTTGGGTGACGCCTTCTCCGAGCAACGCAAAGGCATGTTGACGATTGCGGGCGCGCGCCACGACGTGCAGGTGTGGAAAGTTCTCTTGCACGATCTTCAAGGTACGCATCGAGGCCTCGAAGTCATCGATGGCGAGCACGAAAACCTCGGCCCTGTCCGCTTTGGCGGCACGTAACAAGTCGAGACGCGAGGCGTCGCCGTAATACACTTTGTTGCCGAAGTTGCGCACGAAATCGACGTGCTGAGCGCTGGCGTCGAGGGCGGTGAAGGGAATACCGCGCGACAAGAGGATGCGGCCGACGATCTGACCGACGCGACCGAAGCCCGCGATGATCACGCGGCTGTGGTCGTCGGGCATGGTATCGAAATCGCGCTTCTCCTCGTCGTCTCCGAGCCGCTTGAAGACGGCGTCACGCAGGACGAAGAGCAGGGGTGTGGTGACGAGCGACAGGGTCACCACCACGACGAGCAACTCGCCCATGTGCGGGCTCAGGACGCCGGCCTTCATCGAATCGGCGAAGATGACGAACGCGAACTCACCGCCTTGCGACGCGGCGATGGCGAGGCTCGCGGCGTTGCGATTCCCGAGCTTGGTGAAGCGGCCGATGCCGAAGAGAACGCCGGCCTTCAGCGCGACGAGCCCCAGCGTCAGCCCGATCACGGTCAGCGGTTCGCTCGCGAGCAACCGGAGATTTGCCGACATGCCGACCGCGACGAAGAACAAGCCGAGCAAGAGCCCTTTGAACGGCTCGATGTCCGCTTCGAGCTCGTGACGGTATTCGGAATCGGCGAGCAGCACCCCCGCGAGAAACGCGCCCAGCGGCATCGACAGGCCGACGGCGTGAACTGCGCTCGCCGTGCCGATGACCACGAGCAGCGCCGAAGCGGTCGATAGATCCTGGCTACGAATGTTGGCTACGAGGCGAAACGCCGGCCGCAAGAGGAAGCGCCCGACGATGACGAGCACCGCGAGCACTCCGACCACGACGCCGATCCGCAACAGCGGATGATGGGTGCCCTCGGTGGCGGTAGGGTTACCGAGCAACGGGATGAGCGCCAACGCGGGAATCGCCGCGATGTCTTGGAAGAGCAAGATCCCGAATGCGCTCCGCCCGTGGGGTGCCGCCAGCTCGTTCTTCTCGCCGAGGATCTGCGTCGCGATGGCCGTCGACGACATGGCGAGGGCGATGCCGATGGCGATGCCGGCCTGCCACGTCGTGCCCAGCGTGATGGCAACGGCGCAAACCGTGAGCGTCGTGAGCCCGACCTGCAAGCTGCCGATCCCGAAGACGTGAGCCCGCATCTTCCAGAGGCGCGCCGGTTGGAGCTCGAGGCCGATGAGGAACAGCATCAGCACCACGCCCAGCTCGGCGATGTGCAACGTGCCTTCGACGTTGCCGACCAGCGCGAAGCCAGACGGGCCGATGGCTGCGCCGGCCGCGAGGTAGCCGAGCACCGACCCGAGACCCATACGCTGGAAGATGACGACCGCGACGACGGCGGCGGCAAGGAAGATGAGGGTGGTGATGAGCATCAAACGTTCTCGGTGAGGGCGATGCGCCGCCAGCCACCGGAACGAAACCTGAACACGAGGATGACGGCAAGCAACATGATGTAGGCCGTGACCCAGAGCATGACCGCGACGTTGCCGTGTCCGAAGTAGCGGACACTGATGAACGATCCGGGCGCGAAGACGAACCATGCGAGCGCCGCGCGGGCCCACATGGTGAACGTCGTATCGCCGGCGGCGCGTAGGCCCTCGGCATAGGCCATCGAGGTCGCGTCGAAGATCGCCCAGAGCGGCGAGAGGCGCAGCATGGTGACACCGGTGGCCATCAAGAGGGCGGCGTTCGGATCATCCTGGCTCACGAACAGCCCCATGAGCGTCGCGGGAATCACCAGGTAGGCGAGGCCGCAGAGCGACATCCACGCAATGTTGGAGAGCGCCGCCATGCGCAAGGTCCGCGGCACGTCGTCTTTATGACCCGCGCCAATCGCCTGGCCGATGAGGACCGCGCCGGCGCTCGACAACGCGAACGCCGGCATGAAGGCGACGCTGTTCAAGTTCATGACCGACATGAAGGCGGCGAGGGCGCTGGTCCCGAGGCCGGTGAGCACCACGTTCAAGAAGAAGCTGAACGCCGCGAAATCGAGAAACCAGTTCAAGCCCGACGGCACGCCGAAGCGCAGCATCTCCCAGAGCTCGCTCCGCTTGAGCGGTGTCTTCGCGAGGCCGCGGCTCTCCCGGACGAAGTAGATGAAGAACGCCGCGAAGCCGATCATCGTCGAGATCGAGCTCGTCCACGCTGCGCCCGCGACACCGAGCGCCGGGAAGCCGAGGTTGCCGCGGATGAACAACAGGTTGCCGATCACGTCGACGACCATGACCGCGACCGCGATCACCATCGGCAGGCGCGTGTTGCCGAGGCCCGAATAGTAGTTGCTCAGAGCCTCGAGGCCGATGGCAGCTCCACCCGCGATGAGACGAATGCGCAAATACGTTTCCAGGTGAGCGCGTACGTCGGGCGCGTACTCGAAGGGCAAGAGGAGCTGGTGAATGAACAAGGCCGCGACGAGGCACACCACTTGTGTCGCCACCGCCACCGCGAGCCCGTACCAAGCAAACCGCCGGGCGCCGGCGAGGTCGCCTTTCCCGAAGAGCTGCGACGCGAAGCTCGAGACGATGAAGACGATGCCGAACGGGAAGATGAAGATGTTGAACGAGTTGAACGACCCGGTGGTGGTGGCGGCGAGCGCGGCCTCGCCGAGGTAGCCGACCATGAAGGCGTCGAAGATGCCGGCGACCACTTGGGTCGAACGCGAGATGATGATGGGCCAGGCGAGGGTGAACAACCCGCCGAGCGTCGGTCTGGAATAGGTAGCGGTAGCAGACGACATCGGGGAACGGCCTCTGGGCGTCCGGCAGATCTCATGGCCGCGCAGCCAGGGTCAATCTGTGGTCACGCGTACGTATCTGTGGCCTCACCGCTACAGTTCCGGAAATAGATCGTCAAACAAATCAACGGTGTAGCTCTGGCGCGGAATCTGCTTAGTAGAGGCGCCCATGTTGCAACGAGCCCACCACCATGTGCTCCGCGCGCCGGTCCTCATGGCCGGCGTGTGCCTTGCCGCGTGCAACGGCATGATCGGCGATGCGTTGGTCGGTGGCGCGAACGACAATCCGCAAGCTGCCTGCGTCGATCGCAGCGTCATGGGCACCGCCGACACCGCCGTGCGTCGGCTATCGAGCACCGAGCTGCACAACAGCCTGCGCGCGCTCGTCGGCGACGACGTGTGGTCCGCGATACCGGCCGCGGTGTCGACGTTGCCTATCGACGGCGATGCCCGCGAGCTGTTCGCTCCCGGTGCCGATGCCGGCCTCGTCGACTCCATGGTCGAGGTCGCGAGCGAAGCTGCCAGCCGCATCGCCGGCGACAACACCATTCGCCAACGCATCGTCGGCACCTGTGCGACGACCGACCATCCGGTCGACGCCTGCGTGCGCACCTTCGTGCAGACCTTCGGTAAGCGCGCGTATCGCCGGCCACTCACCAACGACGAGGTGACGACCTATCTCCAGGGCTACGCTGCAACCGACGCCGAAGTCGCTCTCCAGGTGTTGATTGCACGTCTTCTGATGGCGCCGTCGACGCAGTTCGTCATCGAAGCGGGGGAGAGCGTCGAGGGTAAGCGCGTCCGCCTGAGCGGATTCGAAGTCGCCTCGCGCCTGGCTTTCGCGGTCACTCAACGGGCTCCGGACGACGCGCTCCTCGCGGCTGCCGACCGTGGCGAGCTCTCGACGCTGCCGCAGGTGCAAGCCCAGGCCCGCCGGCTCATGGCTACCCCGGAGGCGCGCGAGACTCTGCGCGAGCTAGGGCGCTACTGGTTCAACTTTGCGCACATCCAGCCGAGCACACGCACCGCTGGCCGCTTGGGCTGGAGCTCCGAGGGCTTGAGCCAGGAGGTGCAACGCGAGGCCTTGGACTTCGTCGAGCACGTGGTCTTCGAGCAGGCAGGCGGCATCGGCGAGCTCCTGTCGACGAACATGGTGTTCCCTGCGGGGGAGCGCATCGCGCGCATCTACGGGACGTCCGTTGCGGCGGACGGAGTCGGCATCGTGCCGAGCGAGCCGCGGCGCGGTATTCTCACCCGTGCGGCCCTCCTCGTGAACACGCTCGATCACACGTCACCCATCCACCGTGGGGCAAACCTTTTGCGGCGCTCGCTCTGTCAGGACATTCCGACGCCAGATCCCGAGCAGGTTTCCGAACGTCAGGCCGAGGTCCAGGAGTTCACGCGCGAAGAGCACTCGACACGCGAAATCACCGACAACCTGACGTCGCCGGCGTTCTGTCAGACCTGCCATCAGAGCATCAATGCGGTCGGCTACCTCTTCGAGGGCTACGACGAGCTCGGCATGAAGCGCACGAAGGAAGTGGTCTACGACGAGGCCAACTCGGTCATCGCAGAGCACGCGGTCGACACGAGCGTCGGCAACTTGAGCCTCGCGGGCATCGACTCGGGCGCGCTATCGGGGAGCGACGCGCTCGTCGACTTCTTGCTCGGCCAGGAGCCCTTGGTCGCGGAGTGTTTCGCGCGACAGGCGCTACGCTTCGTTCGCTACCGCAAAGACACCCGCAGCGACGCTTGCGCCATCGACGACGCAGCCGCGGTCATGGCGCAAGGTGGCTCGCTCGTCGATGGTTTCGTCGCTCTCGCGGGTGGCGAGCAGATCTTCTGGCGAGGTAGCCCGTGACGCCGTTCACCCGACGTATGTTCTTGCGCGGCTTGGGGGGCAGTCTCCTCGCCATCCCGTTTTTGCCTTCGATGATTCGCGACGCCAAAGCGCAGAGCGGTGCGCCGCTGCGTTACGTGCAGGCGTTCAGCCGCTTCGGCCGGCCGCCTCAGTATTGGTATCCGGCTGACCCCACCGAGCAAGTGTCACCCAACGTCTTCAAAAAGCGTCTTGTCGATTATAGCGGACCTATGTCGCACATCTTGGGCTCGCAATGGGACGGACTGCGCAACAAGGTCACGTTGATTCGTGGCCTCGACGCCATGGTTAAGGACTGGGACAATCACAGCCTCGGCTTCCCGAGCACCGCGAGCAGCACCGACGGCAACGGGACCGACCCGACTCAGAATTTCCGCTATTCCATCGACTCGGTGCTCGACGAGACGTCGAGCTTCTACCCGAGCACGCCGAAGATCCGTGTTTTGAGGCTCACACCCCTGCGTGACGGCCAGCAGACCCCGGGTGACGGACCGAAGTGGTCATTCTCGTGGCGCCAGCAAGGCTCCGACGGCCTCACACCCATCCCGCCGATCGAGAACCTCGATGCCGCCTTCAACACCATCTTTGGCGGCGTGCCGGTATCGCAAGACGATCGGCCCCTACGCGCACGACGCAAGCTGGCCGACCTAGTGCTCGAGGACTACCGCAGGGTGCAGAGCTCGCCACGCCTGTCTGCAGACGACAAGCGCCGGCTCGAAAACTACGTCGGCCTGGTCAGCGATGTGCAGCAACGCCTACTCGATGACCGCGCTGCCTGCGATCAGATCTCGCTGGTCAGCGCGAGCGACAATGCCAAGCTCCAGACCAACGCGATCGACCTCGCGGTCGCGGCACTCGCCTGCGACGCGACGCGCATCGTCAGCTACGTCCTGGCGGCGTGGACCTTCACGAGCACCGACCTCGCGCTCGGCCTGCATGACTCGGCGCACAACAATCCCGATATCAACCGCGAGCACAATCTCTGGGTGTCGCAGCGCATCGCCGAGCTCATGACGAAGATGGATCAAGTCGAGGAGGCCAACGGCAAGACGCTGCTCGACAACTCCATCGTCTACTACGGTAACTGCGCGTCGCAGGGGAACCACGGGCACTGCGATGCGCCGGTGCTGGTCGGGGGTAGCGCCGGCGGACGTCTGCGCACGGGCGAATACATCGACTACCGGCAGCGCCCATTCGTGAACCTGCCCGACGCGTATACGGTCAACGATCCCAGCTTGAAGGCCGGCCGCCCCTACAACGAGCTGCTGGTGACGTTCTTCCGGGCGCTCGGCTTGCAGCCCAGCCAGTGGCGGCGCTTGGGTCAAACCAGCGGATTCGGGGAGTACACGATCCGCGCGCATCCGACGCTCGGCACGCAGCTCGGCAACATCTACGCCTCGTATCTCGATGGCGATCGCGACGCCGCATTGCCCTATTACCTGGTCTGAGGCTACACGTACCCGCGTGAACAAGCTCTACGCTATCGCGGTCATGTGTTTCTTCGTCGCTTGTAGTGGGGACGAGCCGGAAGGCTCAGTCGTGTGCGACGGTGACGAGTGTGTCTGTCGGGGCGGTACGAACTGCGACATCCCGTGCGCCGACGACGACGCCTGCATTTCGACCTGCTCGGATTTCTCCGGCACCTGCGACCTGACGTGTGACGATGCCTGCGATCTGACCTGCAACAACGGCCCCACCTGCAACATGACGTGCGGGGGCGACTGCCTGCTCAGCTGCCGCGAGACTCAACGCTGCAACGCGGACTGCGGTGAGAACTGTGTCTACAGCTGCGCGAACGCCGCGACCTGTTCGGTCGTCGTCGGTGCCAACAGCTCCGTGCGCTGTGAAGAAGGCTCCACCTGCAACGTGACCTGCACCGGTGCCTGCCGTGTGCGCTGCGAAGTCGTCGGCACCTGCAACGTCCTGTGCCCGAGCAGTCTCGACCGCGAGATCTGCAATGACGGCTTTGCCTGCGGCAACTGCTGACATGGTGGTTTCCAACCTCTAGGCGACAAAAAGCTTCATCAGGATGCGGACCAAAAACCCGCGGCGGCCGCTCAAGGCGTCGCTGAGGGTGAGGAGTCGAATCTCGTCCAAAGAAGCTTCGCCATAACCGCCCAAGGGCGCGAAAACATTAGCGTTCACGACACATTGTCCTTTCGAAGCCGCGTCCATCGCGCCCTCAACTGAACGACGTTCAACACCGCCGGCTTTCGACATCGTCACCCGATAAAAAGCGAAAATTTGTGCTCTCGCCCTGGATGCCGGCCAAAATGGGCCGGGCGTGACAGGTTTCGTCCCGCACGCTAGAAGGCCAGGCCAGATGACCGCGATGGAGCACCCAGCACCGGCCGAGACGCCGGCAACGCCAACGGCCGCTGCTGTAGACGCCGCCAAGGCCCAAGTATTACGGGCAAGGCAGCCGACCCCGCAGGCGCCGCCGGTCGACATCAGCGCCGCGAGCGCCGAGCTCTACATCAACCGCGAGCTCTCGCTGCTCGAGTTCAATCGGCGTGTCCTCGCGCAGGCGCAGGACCCGACCGTTCCGCTCCTCGAGCGCCTCCGTTTTCTCACCATCTGCAGCTCGAACCTCGACGAGTTCTTCGAGATCCGCGTCGCCGGCGTGAAGGAACAACAGCGCTACAACGTTGCGACCCCTTCGCCAGACCAGCTCTCACCGCTCGAGCTCGGCAAGCGCATCAGTGAAGTCGCCCACGAGCTCGTCGAGCAACAGTACCGCGTGTTGAACGAGGAGCTGCTGCCGGCACTCGAGCGCGAAGGCATCTTCGTGTCGCGTCGCGAGTCCTTCAGTGAAGGCCCGCGCATGGACTGGCTGCGCGCGCATTTCCAGCGCGAGGTCATGCCGGTGCTCACCCCGGTTGGTCTCGACCCTGCGCACCCGTTCCCGCGCGTCTTGAACAAGTCGCTGAACTTCGCGGTCACCGTCGAAGGCGTCGATGCCTTCGGTCGTGATTGTGACTACGCCGTCGTCGCGGCGCCGCGCTCGTTGCCGCGCGTCGTGCGCTTACCGCCGGACATCGCTCGCGGCCCGTATGATTTCGCTCTGCTCTCGTCGATCATCCACGAGAATGTCGGTGAGCTCTTCCCCGGCATGAAGGTGACCGGTTGCTACCAATTCCGGCTCACCCGCAACAGCGAGCTCTGGGTCGAAGAAGAAGAGGTCGACGACATCTTGCACGCGCTCGAAGGTGAGCTGACGCGCCGCGAGTGGGGCGACTCGGTTCGCCTCGAGGTCGCCGACAACTGCCCGCCCGAGATCCGCACCTTCTTGCAGGAGCAGTTCGACCTGAAGGCCGAAGACGTCTACCAGGTGAACGGCCCGGTGAATGTCTCGCGTCTCGCGCGTATCTACGACCTGATCGACCGCGCCGACCTCAAGTATCCGCCTTTCGTGCCGTCGACGCCCAAGCCGCTCTCGTACAGCACCGACATGTTCGAGGTCCTGCGCCGTGGCGACGTGCTCTTGCACCATCCCTATGAGTCGTTCGCGCCCGTGCTCGAGCTTTTGCGTCAAGCGGCCAAGGACCCAGAGGTCCTCGCCATCAAGCAGACGCTCTATCGAACGGGTAACGACTCACCGATCGTCAGCGCGCTCATCGACGCGGCGCAGGCCGGCAAAGAAGTGACCGCGGTCGTCGAGCTGCGCGCGCGCTTCGACGAGGCCGCCAATATCGATCTCGCGACGCGGCTACAGAACGCCGGCGCCAACGTCCTCTACGGCATCGTCGGCTACAAGGCGCACGCCAAGATGCTGCACATCGTGCGACGCGAGGGCAAAGGCCTGCGCTACTACACGCATCTCGGCACCGGCAATTATCACGTCAAGACCGCTCGAGCGTACACCGACTTCGGCTACATGACCGCGTCGCGCGAGATCGGCGAGGACGTCCACAAGATCTTCCTGCAGCTCACCGGCCTGGGCCGAGTCACCAAGCTGAAGAAGCTACTGCAGTCTCCATTCACTCTGCAGAGCCGCCTCATGGAGCTCATCGACGAGGAAATCGAGCACGCCAAAGGGGGCAGACCCGCGCGCATCGCGGCCAAGCTCAACTCGCTCTCCGAGCCCGGCATCATCGCGGCGCTGTACAAGGCGTCGCAAGCAGGCGTGTCGGTCGATCTCCTCGTGCGCGGCGTGTGTGGGCTACGCCCAGGTGTGCCGGGCGTGTCGGAGAACATCCAAGTGCGCTCGATCATTGGCCGTTTTCTCGAGCACAGCCGCGTCTACTACTTCCACGCCAACGGCGCCGAGGTGATTTACTGCTCGAGCGCCGACTGGATGAATCGCAACTTCTTCCGGCGCGTCGAAGTCGCCTTCCCCATCGAGGACCCGGTGCTCAAGCAGCGGGTCTACGTGGAGGCGATCGGTGGATCGCTCGAAGACAATACGCAGGCGTGGGTGCTCCAGCCCAATGCCACCTACGAGCGCTCCAGCGGTGGTGGCAAAGGCCGAGCCGCGCAAGCCCAGCTTCTGGCTGCGCTTTCCGAGAAGCAACCGGCCGCTGAGGCGGACGGCGACAACGGCAAGTCGAAGAAGAAGAAGCACCGACACCGCGACCTCATGTAGGTGCGCGGCGCCGGGCCTTGCGGCTTATTGGCGCTTTTGGCGGACGTGCGGCACTCTTTCCGGCGTGAGTGTCATTTGCCGTTACGCGGTCCTCCTTACCGCGGCGACGGTCGTCATCGGGGCGTGCACCTACGACGCAGGCGATACCTGTGACGGAGACGTGTGCGTGAATCACGCGCCGAGCGCGGTGATCAGCGACCTCGGCGACGATGGTGCGTTGCGTGTCGGAGCCGCGGGTGAGGTCCTCATCTCGGCGCACGAGTCGACGGACCCGGATGGTGACGTCTTGGGGTTTGCTTGGACGGCGAGCGCGCCGTGTGACGCCGCGGTCATCTCCGATTTGGCCAGCGCCGAGCTACGCCTCGAGAACTTGCCCATTGGCGCGACCTGCGAGGTCGGTCTCACCGTCGATGACGGACGCGGCTTGTCAGCGTCCGCTACGGCGACACTCGTCGTCCGCAATGTCGGAGGCTACGTCACCGTCGACACTCTCCAATGTGTGGCCATCTTCAACGCCGATAGCGACACCGCGCAAGGAACGCCCTCGACGCCGTTCTGCTCGCTGGATCAAGCTCTCGCCGCTGCCCGCCTGTTCAATCTCGCCGAGGTCTCGTTGGAAAACGGGTTGCACGGGTTCGTCGGGCCCGCAAACCTCGACTTCCCGGTGCGCATACGCGGCGGCTACACGCGCTCGACCAGCGCTTGGACGCGCGCCGCGGCCGGACGTTCGACTCTCGAGCTGCGCCAGCCGGTCTCGACCCTCGAAGACGCAGAGCTGGTCGTAGTGGATGGCGTGACGCTCGAGCTGCAAGATTTGGTCGTCCGCCGCAGCGGCTTCTGTCGCGGCAATTGCAGCTTGGTTAGCGCCACGCAGGCATCGGTCGAGCTGCGATCGGTGACGCTCGGTTCGTCCAGCGTGCTCACCATCCCTACCGCGAACGACGCCGCCGGCCTCATCTACACCAGCGTCGCCGTGGTTGGTGTGAATGACAGCCTCCAGCACTTGACCGCCGAGGACGTCACCATCTTCGGTTCGGCGAACGCGAACAGCTCGTTTGGCGTCCTGGTGACCGGCAGTGTCGATGTGAGTCTGACCGGCGTGACGATCCACGAGCGGGCGCTGAAATCGGCCGGTGTGCGCACGTCGAACGCCGGCGCGGTGAGTGTCGCGGGGTCGACGTTCGATATCCGCCCGCCCATCGTCGCGGGGTCTCAAGGGTTCGCCATCCTCGACGGCGATCGCGCCTCGGTATCGTTGGCGGCCTGTGGCCCCTTGGAAGTCGTCTGCCGCGGCGCACAGAGCCTCACAGTCGAGGACTCGACCATCGTCGTCGACGGCGCCGACCAAGCTTTCGGCATCAACGCCTCGAGCACTGGACGCGTCAGCGTGACCGGCGGGTCCATTACCGTGGACGGCCAGCAAGCTTGGGGCACGCTCACCAGCGGCGTCGGCAGCGCGACCATGGAAGGTTTGATCGTCGACGTCACGACCCGCCGCTTCCGGGACGGCATCCAGGCGTTCGGGGTCGGCATCAGCGACAACCTCGATGATGCCAATAGCGCCGAAGCGGGCTCGGATGAGCTGAGCGTCACGCGCACGACCATCGACGTTCACGTCGTCGGTAACGAGATTACTCAGGCAGCGGGCGTGAACTTGGTGCGGAGCAGCGACGTCACCCTCGACGGTAACCTCATCCGCGTGACCGGCTCGTCGCACTTGTCGTCGATGCTCCAGAACGTCGCCGGCATTCGCCTGCTGACCAGTCACGACGTCACCATCCTCAATGGCTCGGTCGAGGTCAGCGGGTTACGCGCCGAGCAAGGCGTCGCCGGAATTGCCGACGGCGAGATCATCGTCGATGGCATCCCGATCCGCACTGGATCGGAGAACGTCACCGTCAGCAACGTCGACGTGCTCACCGCGGTGCAAGGTGATCTCGTCGCGACGGCGGCATGTATCGTCATGGTCGACACGCGCGGCGCACGCATCTTCGGGACGCGCGGTGACGGTGCGATGAGCTGCGGTGCCAGCGGTCCGGCGACCAGCTACGGCGTCTTCACCAGCAACGCCGATGACGTGGAGATCCGCGACCTCAACCTCCTGGTCCATAGCGCCCCCGGGATCATCGGACTCAACGATTCGGCTCTCGTCGGCATCCACGACGGCGGCATTCTCGCGAGCGAGCTCGACCGCGCCTCGGCCAAGCTCGTCGTGGGAGGCAACCGGATCGTCATCGACCAAGCGAACCGCAAGCAGATCGGTGTCCGTATCCGCGGACGCAACGGTAACTCGGAGCCGCTCATCGATGACAACCTCATCGCGTTGAAGAGCTCGTTCAAGAATATCGGCGTCTTGTTGCAGAGCACCCAGGCCACGGTCGCGCTCAATTCGATTCGGCTCGCCGGGTGCGAGGTGGCGTGCACGGCGCCGTACGCGGTTGGTGTCTACGTGATGCACTCCGAGGCCTTCGACAACAAGCTCCTCGGCAACGCCATCAGTGTCTACGGCCCGCTCGACCCGGCGGATCGACCAGCAATCGTCCGTCATAGCAGCGCGAACGGCGATGCATCGCCGAATGTCGGCACCGTGAATGCCAATCTCTTCGGCAGCGAAGTCGGAGGCAATGAAGCGCCGTTCGTTTGCGCGACTGGTGATTCTTCGACCGCGGTCCTGCTGCCGGTCGACATGGCGCCACATGCGCTAGGCGACGTGCCTGGGACCGGTAACGTTGCTTTGGCGCCGCTCTATTGTCCGGACGGCATTCACGGTGATCCCACCGGCCCCCAGCGTGGCGCAGCGGAGCTGCTTGGTCAGACCTTCGGTGTCGATATCGACGGCGAGCAGCGAGTCGTCACCGGTCTCGATGCCGGCGCCGATTGCATCTTCGACACGTGTCCTTAACCGGGGCGACGACCAGCACCGAGCTTGTCCGCCATGACGGTCGAGTCGACCGCTTTCTCCCAACGCGCGACCACGATGGTCGCAACCGTATTGCCGACGATGTTGGTGAGCGCCCGGGCTTCCGACATGAAGCGATCGATGCCGAGGAGCAACGACAAGCCCGCGACGGGGATGCTGCCGACCGACGAGAGCGTCGCCGCGAGCGTCACGAACCCGCTCCCGGTGACACCAGCGGCGCCTTTCGAGGTGAGGAGCAGCACGCCGAGAATGGCAAGCTCGTCGCCGAGCGAGAGGGGAATGTCGAGCGCTTGCGCAACGAACGACGTCGCCATGGTGAGATAGATGCAGGTGCCGTCGAGGTTGAACGAGTAGCCCGTTGGCACCACCAAACGGACGACGGCGGGTTGAATGCCGGCATGCTCGAGCTTGGCCATCAGTGACGGTAACGCCGACTCCGACGACGAGGTGCCGAGCACCAACACCAGCTCTTCGCGGATGAAGCCGAGGACGCGGAAGATGGAGAGACCCATGGCGCGCAGCACCGAGCCCAAGACCACGAGCACGAAACACAGCGCCGTGGCGTAGAAGGTGAGCATCACCGCCAGCAGGTTGCCGATGGTCGCGAGCCCGTGCTTCGCGATGGTGTGCGCCATGGCGCCGAACGCGCCGATGGGAGCCACGAGCATCACGATGCCCATGACCGAAAAGAGCAGAGCGCCGAACACCTCGAGACCCTTGATGACCGGCTTTGCCCGCTCGCCCATGGTCGCCAGAGCAAAGCCCACCAACAGCGCCACGAAGACGACCTGCAAGACGTTACCGTGGGTGAGGGCGCCGAGAATGCTGTCGGGAACGATGCCGAGAAGGTGATCGCCGGCGCTCTTCACCACGCCGGTGTCGTGCGGTAGGCCGCTGGTGTCGAGCGTCGCCGGATCGATGTGCATGCCGGAGCCTGGGCGCACGAGGCGCGCCACGAGCAGGCCGAGGCCGAGCGCGACCGTGGTCATCGCCTCGAACCAGATGAGCGCTTTCACGCCGACCCGTCCGACTTTGCGGACATCACCCATGCTGGCGACGCCGAGCGCGACGGTCGTGAAGACAATCGGGCTGATCAGCATCTTCACCAGACGGATGAAGAAGTCACCCAAGGGTTTGGCGGCTTCACCGGCGGACGGAGCGAGCCACCCCACCAGGATGCCCGCGACCACGCCGGCGATGACGAAGCGGTAGAGGGCGACGCCGCGCGACGATGGGGCGGGCGCGCTCAGTGGTAGGCCAGTTTCACTTTGATGAATCCCAGCCGCTCTTCCTCGTGGTCGAGCTCGGTGCGGGTCATCGGGTGCGCCGCGAGCCAGCCCTTGGGGAACTTGAGCTCGACCTTGTTACCGTGCGCCGTCACCATGATGTCCGGGAGGGCCTTGGGTGAGCGGCTACGGTTCAACCGTACGGCGAGTCGCATGAGCACCGAGAGACGCTTCACCATGGTGGCGTATTCGGGTGATAGCGGCTCGAAGAGGTCATCGCTGATCTTGCGGCGATGTGTCCGCACCAGCGTTGCGAGCGCTTGCTGCTCCTCTCGCGAGAAGCCCGGCATGTCGGTGAAGGTGAGCAGATAGCCACCGTGTTTGTGGTAACCGCTGTACGCGATCGACAGACCAATCTCGTGCAGGCGCGACGCCCAGGTGAGGAACTGTTTCGCCGGCGTGTTGTTGAGCTCCCAGGCGCCCGTTACCTGGCGCAAGAAGCCCATCGCCGAACGCTCGACGCGTGACGCTTGGTCGCGGTCGATGGCGTAGCGGTGCATGAGGAAGTTGACCGTACGGTCGCGTGCGTCCTCGTGCTTGAAGCGGCCGATCATGTCGTAGAGCGCGCCTTCGCGGAGCGCTCCAGTCGCGACACGCATCGACTTCAGGCCGAACTGATCGAAGGCGGTCATCAAGATGACGAGGCCACCGATGATCACTGGAGCGCGATCCGGCTCCAGGCCCTCGATGTTGATGTCTTTGATGCGGCCGGTGGAGAGGAGCGCCTTCTGGAACTTCTCGAGGCCCTTCTTGGTGATGCCGTCTTTGCTCCAACCGTTGGTACGCAGGACCTGTTCGACCGCGAGGATGGTGCCGGAGCTACCGACCGCGGCTTCCCAACCGATGCTCTTGTAGCGGCGCTTGATGGAACGCAGCTCGAGGCCGGCGGCGAGCTCGGCCTCCTTGATGAGGTCGCGCTTGATCTTGCCGTCGCCGAAGAACTTCATGGTGAAGGAGACGCAGCCCATGTGAAGGCTGTCGGCCTGTACGATGTCGGCGCCTTCGCCGATGATGCACTCGGTGCTGCCGCCGCCGATGTCGATGGCGAGGCGGCGCTCGTGCTGGTCCGCGAAATCGGACGCGACCCCGAGATAGATCAGACGCGCTTCTTCATGGCCGCTGATCACTTCGATGGGGTGGCCCAAGGCTTTGGCCGCCTTGGCGAGAAACGAGCGGCCGTTGCGTGCTTGCCGCAGGGCGCTGGTGCCGACGGCTCGAACGTGGGTGTGCTCGAGGTTCTTGATGCGCTCACCGAAGCGTTCGAGGCAATCGAGAGCCCGAGCCTGAGCTTCGGGGGTGAGCTTCTTGTCGTCGTCGAGGCCAGCCGCCAGACGGACCGACTCACGCATGCGATCGAGCATCGACAGCTGACCCTGCTGCTGCCGCGCGATGATCATATGGAAGCTGTTCGAGCCGAGGTCGATCGCCGCGAACGTGTCACCAGCGGGGGTGCGGGCCTTCTTCGACGTGGCGCCTTCGTCTTTACGCATGAAACCCCTTGTTGCGATGGCGATGAATGTTCTTAATGCGGCCATGGCGACGTATGCAATCGGCGATGTTCAGGGGTGCTACCAGCCCTTGAAGCGCCTTCTGCGCCGCGTGAAGTACGACCCCAAGGTCGACAGATTGTGGCTCACCGGCGACTTGGTCAATCGGGGACCCGATTCGCTCGACGTTCTACGTTGGGCGATGGACCAGGGAGACCGCTTGAGCGTCGTGCTCGGCAATCACGACGTCCATCTCATTGCCCGCTATTACGGAGCCACGACCGGCAAGAAGCGCGACACTCTCGACGACATTCTCGACGCCAAAGACTGCAGTGAGATGGTCGAGTGGCTGGCGCAGCGGCCGTTCCTGGTCCGCGAAGGCCAGCACGTCATGGTTCACGCCGGGCTCGTGCCGGAGTGGACGGTGGGCGACGCCGAGAAGCTTGCTGACGAGGCTTCCGCCGCCTTGAAGACGGGAAAGCGACGTGAGCTCCTTCGCGACGTCTTCGACGATGGTCCGAAGCGCTGGGATCCCGAGCTCGGTACCAAGAAGCGCCTGCAGTTCCTGTTCAGCGCCTTCACCCGCATGCGTATCTTGACCCGTGACGGCGCGCTCCAACTCGATTTCAGTGGCGCGCCTTCCGATATTCCCTCGTCGTGCCTACCGTGGTTCGATCATCCAGCGCGGCGCTCGCGCGATGCCGTGGTCATCTTCGGGCATTGGGCCGGCCTGGGCCTGCACGTGACGCCGAGCGTCGTCGGGCTCGACAGTGGCTGCGTCTGGGGCGGCTCGCTCACGGCCTATCGGCTGGAGGATCGCGAGATATTCCAGGAGCCCTGCGCGTGACCGAAGCGGTCGCGAAAGCTCGCTGCTAGCTTGTACGTGTGGACGATGATGTCCGACTTGGTCTTCTTGATGTGATCGAGGAAGGGCTGGTCAGGGTCGACCGCGATGGCGCCGGCTGTCGCACACGCTAGCATCGGCGTGTCGCTGTTCACGGAGTCGCCGGAGACGAAGAGCGGCTGCGGTGACACGAGGAGCTCGGCGACGCGATGCTTGCCGAACAGTCGCGCGTCGAATGCACGGCCGGTGCAAATACCGTTCACGACTTCGAGCTCGAAGCCGTGCACGTGATGCGGCGGGATGCCGAGGAGCTTTGCGCCCTCGCGAGCGACCGTCGGAATGCCGAGGGTGATGATGTGCGACTCGACGCGTTTCTCGGCGAGGGTCCGGATGAACGCCTCGGCACTGGCGCCGGGGCGGCCGTGACCGAAGAACTTCGTGCTGTAAGGGGGCTTGCCGGGCATCCCTTTGTTGAATAGCTCGTCCGCCACAGCGGTCAGTGTGCTTTCGCGTACGCCGCGCAGCGCGCCGACGACGACGAAAAAGGCATGCGCCAGCGACAGCCCTTCGTTGGTGACCATCTGCAGTGCTCGCGCGATGATCTCGTTGGTGCTCTTACCCTCGAGCGTTTTCGGCGAGAGCTTGCCGCCGCTGACATCGATGAGCAGCCGCGCGACACGGGGGGCGTTGTCGTTGGGCAGGGTCGTGCGCATGAGCAGGAGGGCCACGAAGTCGTGGAAGACATCGCCACCGATGATGGTGTTGTCGAAGTCGAAGATGGCGGTGGGGGTGATGCCGGCGCGCACCATGCCGCTGACGTCGATGCGGCGCACCGAGGAGATGAGCTGCTGCGGAGTGACCATGCGCTCCGGCAGAAAGAAGCCGATGGCCTGGGCGCTGGTCGGGCCGGTGTTGCGCGCGCGCATCGCCGTGCCGGCGCGCGTCATGGCTTCGATATCGAAGCGTGGGAGACCCGCGCGCATCGCGGCGATCATCTGCTCGGGCTCGGAGAACGGCAGACCGCGGACACGCTGCGCGCTACTGACGCTGTGCGTCGCGGAGGTTGCGAGCCCAGGGACGCTATGATGGAGCCCCAGCAGGCCTGGCGAAAACATACGAACCCTTCCAGCAGACTTCAGGAAGTCGCCGAAAACGGTTATCGCGCCGGTTTTTCCTGGGGTGCGTGAGTCAGCCGCCGTGGGCCTGCTCGAGGGCGGTGACAACGAGGTCAGTCGTCAAGAGCTCGGGTAAGACAGCCGGCTCTTCGGGCTTACGCGGGCTGTAGACCAGATACATCGGGACGCCCGCTTTGCCGTACCGGGCGAGCTCACTGCGAATGCGCTCGTCGCGGCGCGTCCAATCGGCTTTGAGCATCACGACGTCGAGCTTCTTGGTGAGGTCGGCGATTCGGTCGCTCGAGAGCACGGCCCGCTCGTTCACCTTGCAGGTGATGCACCAGTCCGCGGTGAAATCGACGAAGACGACCTTGCCGCGGGCAAGCTCGCTCGTGACCGTTTCGGGCGCGAATGGCTGCCAGGCGAGCTCGCTGGGTGGGACGACCTGAGGCTCGACGCCCTCGCTGGCGCGCAGGCTCACCATCAGGCCGACGACCACGACCGCCAAAGCGGCCAGGCGGGCGGGCCAGAGGCGCTTGCCGTGGGCGCCGGAGACCAACCAGGTGGCGAGCGCCGCCGCCAACGCAAAGCCCATCACGGCCGCCATGCCGTCGACGCCGGCGACTTTACCGACCACCCACGAGAGCCAGAGCACGGTCGCAAGCAGCGCAAAGCCCATCACTTGTTTGAGGCGCACCATCCACATGCCGGGCTTCGGCACGAAGGAGAGGGCGCCCGGGATCGAGGTCAGGAGCACGAAGGGCGCCGCGAGGCCGGCACCGATGGCGACGAAGGTGACGAGCACGAGCCAAGCTTCGCCGGCCAGCGCGAACCCCACCGCGGTTCCCAAGAAAGGGGCGGAGCACGGTGTCGCCACGGCGACAGCGAGCACGCCTTCGAGCGCGCTTTTCACTGGTCCGTGGGTCTTGTGCACGGCGTCTCCGATGGCGTTGACGCCACCGGCTCCGATCTCGAAAACGCCGAACATGCTGAGCGCGAAGACCGTGAGCACGCCGGCTACCACGGTCACGAACAGCGGCTCCTGGAACTGGAAGCCCCAGCCGACCGCGTGTCCGCCCGCGCGGAGCAGCAGCACCGCTCCCGCGAGCGCAGCCATCGAGACCAGGATGCCCGCGGTATAAGCCAGAGTGTGTCCGAAGACGACGGCGCGGCCGTGTTTGCTCGAGGTGCCGGCGAGCTGGGTGAACCCAGTCACTTTGATGGCGAGCACCGGCAAGACACACGGCATGAGGTTCAGCACCAACCCGCCGAGGAACGCGAGTAGGAGCATCTGCCAGACGCTCACGGCGGCGGCGTTGGTTTCCGCGGCGACGGGAGCGGCTTTGGCCGCTGTCGGCAAGAGCGCGTGGGCTTGCGTCGCAATGCGTGCCTGCCCCGACGCGCGCGCGAGCGGCACCGAGAACTGCACGAGAGCCGGGCTACCGTCTTCGCGCTCGAGCTCGAGGACACCGGAGAAGGTCGCGTCCCCTTCGGGATCATCCGGTCCGCTTTTGCCGACAATGTCCACCACCAGGCCGCTGAAGGCGCTGGGATGCTCGCGCACCGCCACCGCCTTCCACTCCACGCCGGGCGTGCGCTCTGGAGCGAAGACATCGTCGATGGCGTTCCCAGGGACCTGATAGGTCGGGCAATGCGCGCCTGGAGCCGGTGGACCCGCGCACGCCACGATGCCCAGCGCCGCCGCGAAGCGCGTGTTGGGTTTCACCGCCGAGACGTCGTAGGCCACCTCGACGCTCACGCCCAATGCCTCGGCGCTCTTCGGGACGCGCGTCGCGTGACGGTCGAAGAGCTGCACGACGGCGGCCGCGGCCGGAGTCGATTCACCGCGGAGAGGAATCGTCCGCGTCAGCGTAGCTTCGCCGGGTGTGCAGTCGACCTTGCACGCCAAGTAGTCTGCCTTCACCTGGATGGCGAGCTCGCCGCGCGCATCTTCGGCGACGGTCGCCTGGGTGAACAACAACACCTCGCCGGCATAGCCGTAGGTGGTGATGAAGCCGTCCGCCTGTTTGAAGATCGCCGGCGCCGGCCACTGCAAGGCCCCGAAGGTCGCTCCGTTACCGCTAAAGCGGACGTCGGTCGCGAGCGCCGCCTGACCCGGGTTCTTCCAATAGATGTGATAGTGCTCGTCGATGAGGAAGAGCACGCCGACGCGAAAGCTTTCGCCGGGAGTCACGGCGGCGACATCGGTCATGAGATAGGCGTGGACGCGGGGCTCGCCTTTGTCTTCGGCGCCCGCTTGGTGCGCGCCTTTGGGTACGTCGAGCGACAGGCGGGGTGTCGCGGCTCGGGCGGTCGGTGATGCGATGAGAGCCGCGACGAGCGTCGGGAAGGCAAATTTCACTGGGTCTCCGTCTACCTTAAACCCGCGTCTGCATCCTGATATTCGCGTCTCATGACGTCCGCGGCCGAAAGCACAGATCCGAAGAAATGGGGCAAGACCCCGCCCGATCAGGAGGAACGCAAGTTCCTCGAAGGGCCCAAGCGTCCGCATGACGACGGTATGCGCTTGCTACGCATCATGGGCGAGCTCGCCAAGGGTTTTCACACCTTGTGGCGCTTGGGTCCCGCGGTCACGGTGTTCGGCTCGGCGCGCTTCCAAGAAGGCCATCACTACTACGCGATGGCCCGGGAGATGGGGCGCGAGCTCGCCCGTGCCGGGTTCACGACCATGACGGGAGGGGGCCCCGGGATCATGGAAGCGGCGAACCGCGGTGCGAAGGAGGCCGGGGGCGCCTCGTGGGGCTGCAACATCAAGCTGCCGCGCGAGCAGAGCGAGAACCCATACGTCGATCGCTTCATCACCTTCCGCTACTTCTTCGTCCGCAAGGTGATGCTGGTGAAGTACAGTTACGCCTTCGTCTGCCTGCCTGGAGGCTTCGGGACGCTCGATGAGCTCTTCGAGATCGCGGTTTTGGTGCAGACAGGGAAAGTTCGGAACTTTCCCATCGTGTTGATGGGCCGCTCGTATTGGCAGCCGCTGCTCGACTACATCAAGAACACGTTCGTCGCGGAAAAGACCATCGATCCCTTGGATCTGGACCGCTTCTACCTCACCGACTCGGCCTCGGATGCGGCGCAGCACATCGTCGACGTGGCCACGCGCGACCTCGGGCTCGCCTATCGCAAGCAGCTCGACCGCGCTGCAAAGGGCAAAGCCTGACAGTCGAGCATCGTTTCCAGTAGACGGCGCGTCGCGTTTGGACAAAAATTCTCGCGACGTATGCCTACTGACTTCGAAGCCGCCGAGCGCGAAGACCGGCTCGCTAGCGTGTCCGAGTCGGGGGTCTCCCTCGTTAGCAAGGAACGCCTTGCCGAGGTGAAGGCAAAGCTCGACGAAGAGCGCCAGCTCCTCGATCAGGAGCGTGCCATCCAGGCGCGCAACCGAGTCAACTTCGACAAAGAACGCGTCGACCTCGAAGAGAAGGCCGAGACCTTGGCCATCGAAGCCGAGCGCCAGCGCGAACGCGTCCGCGAGCTCGACCAGCGTGAAGCCGCCATTCGCCAGCGCGAGACTAGCCTCGCGCGCCGAGCCAGCGAGGCCACCAATCCTCGTTTCGAGGAAGACGGCGTCAATCAGGAGTGGAACCTGCCGACCGTCGCTGCGTCGATCGAGGAAGCGCACGCGATGATCAACCGCGCTCATGACCGGAGGCCGGCCGCGGAGGCGCCGCGGCCATCGGCAAACTATGGACCGTTCCGGCAGATCTTGATCGCGAACCCCGTGGCGACGTTTTCGTTCGGCTTCGTGGCGGCGACGATCGCCATGCTCATTCTGTGGAGCCTGTTGTAGATCTGCGGCTGTGAGCGCGACCTACGACTACGTCATCATCGGCTCTGGTTTCGGGGGCAGCGTCAGCGCTTTGCGCCTCGCGGAGAAGGGCTATCGCGTGCTCGTCCTCGAGAAGGGCAGACGTTTCGCCGCCAGCGATTTCCCGCGCAGCAACTGGCAGCTCAAACGCTGGCTGTGGATGCCCGCGCTCGGCTTTCGCGGTCTCTTCAAAATGACCTTCATGCGCCACGTCACGGTCGTGAGCGGCGTCGGGGTCGGTGGCGGCTCGCTGGTGTATGCCAACACCTTGCCGATCCCCGAAGACGCGTTCTTCGCGGCTCCGCAATGGAGCGGGCTCGCGGCTTGGAAAGACGAGCTCGCGCCACACTACCGCGAGGCGAGCCGCATGCTCGGTGCGGTGGCGAACCCGCAGGTCACGCGGCCCGACGAGGTCTTGCGCGAGCTTGCCCGCGAAAACGGACGCCCCGAGAGCTGGTCGCCGTCGACGGTGGCGGTCTACTTCGGGGAGCCCGGGCGCGAGGTCGACGACCCTTTTTTCGGCGGCAAGGGACCTCGTCGCAGCGGTTGCATCGGCTGCGGTGCTTGCATGCTCGGGTGCCGACACGGTGCCAAGAACACGCTCGATCAAAACTACCTCTATCTCGCCGAGCGCCTCGGGGTGACCGTCGAAGCGGACAGCGAGGTGGTGTGGGTTCGGCCGGGCCCCAACGGTTACGAAGTCGAGGTGCGCTCGCACGAAGACGACAGCGTCCGGCGTGTCCGCGGTCACAACGTCATTTTCGCGGGTGGTGTCCTCGGCACGGTGGAGCTGCTTCTGCGTTTGCAAAGCAGCCCAGACGGTTTGCCCGCGCTGTCGGCCCGGCTCGGCGACTTCGTCCGCACCAACTCCGAGGCGCTCATCGGCGTGACCAGCCGGCGGCGCGACGTCGACCTCTCGCGCGGCATTGCCATCGGCTCGATCCTCGCCACCGATGCGCATTCGCACCTCGAGCCGGTCCGCTATCCGGCGGGCTCGGGCTTCTTCCGGCTGCTCATGGCGCCGCACGTCGCTGGCAGCACCATCGCGACGCGGTTGCTGGGCGTCGCACGCTCGCTGCTGCTGCGGCCCCTCCGCTTCTTGCGTGCTTTGCTCGTGCCCGACTGGGCCAAGTTCACCATGATCCTGCTCTACATGCGTAGTCTCGAGGGCCACCTGCGTCTGAAGCTCGGGCGCTTCGGCTTGACCACCGCGGTGCAAGAAGGCGCACGGCCCCGCGCTTCGATTCCGGAAGCGTCTGCTCTAGCGGAGCGGGTCGCGGAGAAGCTCGATGGCATCGCCACCAGCCTCGCGAATGAAACCCTCTTCGACGTCCCGACGACTGCCCACATCCTCGGGGGCTGCTGCATGGGGGAGAGCGCCGCCACCGGTGTCATCGATGCGCGCCACCGCGTCTTCGGTTATCAGGGCTTGTTCGTGATCGACGGATCGGCGATCTCGGCGAACCCCGGCGTGAACCCTTCACTCACCATCACGGCGCTGGCCGAGCGCGCCATGACCTTCATTCCGCACAAATGAGTCGTCTGACCTTCACCGATCATCGCCGCGACCCGACCCGCTGGGCCCAGCTCTTGAACGTGCCGCGCGCCGCGGTCGACCTGTACCTCGACTGCGACGTCATCGACTTGCACGTCGACACCTTCATCTGGCCGCGTGTCTTCAAGAGCTACGACGTGACGACGCGCCATCGCCCGTGGCTGCCCGCGTCCGCGTTCTTGAATCAGGTCGATTTGCCGCGCGCCCGCGAAGCGCACATGGCCGGCATGGTCTGGGATGTCGTGACCAACCCTCGCCGCTCGCCCGAAGAGCGCGCCCAAGACACGCTCGCGCACATTGCTTTCATCGAGCGCACCCTCGCCGCTCATCCCAACGACTTCGCGGTCGTGAGCAACGCGAGCGAGTACCGCGCGGTCAGGCAACTCGGGCTCACGGCGTCGTTCATTTCGCTGCAAGGCGGCCAGGCGGTCGACGTCTCGATCGATGCCGTCATGGCGCTGCCCGATACGGTGCATCGCATCACCATCGTGCACATGACCGAGTCGCGCATCGGGGTGCCCAATACGCAGCCCTCGCGCGCCGACGTCGGGCTCACCGAGTTCGGGCGCGATTTCGTCCGCGCCCTCGTCGACAAGCGCATCCTGGTCGACCTGTCGCACATCAACCGGGCAGGCTTCTTCGACGCGCTCTCGGTAATGCCGAAAGAGGTGACACCGATCGTCACGCACACGGGCGTCTGCGGCGTGCGACCGCTCTGGCGGAACATCGACGACGTGCAGCTCCGCGCCATTGCCAACCGCGGCGGCACCATCGGCGTCGTGTTCCATCCGCATTTCCTCGCCGACGTCGTGATGACGTGTTCGCTGTCGCGGATCGTCGATCACATGGAGCACATCTGCAAAGTCGTGGGTGAAGACTTCGCCTCGATTGGCTCGGACTACGACGGCCTCATCAGCCTGCCGCGCGACTTGCCGGACATCACCTATCAGCCGCGCTTGGTCGCCGAGATGCTCGAGCGCGGCTGGTCCGAAACGCGGATTCGCAAGATCCTCGGCGGCAATGCGCTGCGCGTGATCGCGGCGATCCGGCCCTGAGCTGCCAACCCTGGCCTTTTCACAGCGGCGCGGATAAAGGGGCGCACGTATGCCGAGGAAATCGACGGCGAAGGTGAGCAACTACCACCACGGCGATCTGCGCAATGCGCTGGTCACAGCGGGGCGGACGGTGCTCGAGCGGGATGGAGTGGCGAAGCTGAGCTTGCGCGAGGTTGCTCGCGTGATCGGCGTTTCGCACGGCGCGCCGCTGCATCACTTTCCTTCGAAGGAAGCCCTGCTCATCGCCATCGCGGCTGACGGCTTCAAGCAGCTCGGCGGCGTCATGCGCGAGGCGACCGAGCAGCACCTCTCCGATCCGCTCGATCAGTTCCGCGCTAGCGCCATCGCGTACGTGCGCTTCATGCACGACCACCCGCATCTCATGCGGCTGATGCTCGGCGGTCTCATTCCCAGCTCGTTCGCCGATCCCGAGCTCAAACAAGCCTCACGCGACGCCTTCGCCGTGCTCGTCGACACCGTGAAGGCGGCGCAGGCGGCGAACCATGTGATTCACGGGGATCCCATGCGCCTCGCGTTCGCGGCTTGGGCGAACGTCCACGGGACCAGCGTGCTCGTGCTCGAGGGCCATTACGTGGCCGAGCCGCGCGCCAACCTCGATGTCGAGGCGGTCGCGCGGCGTGCGGTCGAGTTTTTCTACGACGGCGTCAAGCGGCGCTACGAGTAGCGTCTAGAGGCGCGCCGACTCTTCGGCCGTGCCGGCAAGGCGCTTGTCGAGACGCGACAAGAGGGCTTCGACACCGTCACGCTTGATGATGCGGCCGAACTGATTGCTGTAGTCACGCACCAGCGAGCCGCCGTCGATCGACAGATCGACGATCTTCCAATCTTCGCCCTTCTTGCGCCAGGTGAAGACGACGCTGGTCTGGGTGTCGTCCTTCGGCATCTTGGCGTCGACCACCACGGTGGCCTTGGTGCCATCGACCTTGGCGTCACCGACGGTGTACTTCGTGTCCGCCAAAGCGGAACCAGCCTGGCGGTGCACCGTTTTCTTCAAGAGCGCCTGGAAGATCTGTTGGTACTTGGCGGTCTGCTGCGCATTCAACTGCGCCGCGTGCGTCTTGATGGCTTCGCTGGCGAACGACTCGTAGTCGAAGCTGTTGACCACGTCGGCCGGCAACGCACCGGCGTTGCTCTTGCTGGTCCACTGCTGCAGCAGGCGCGACGTCTGCGTCTTCAGCTCGCCGGTACCGGTCGCGTACGCTGGCGAAACCGCGACGCCGAAAGCGACCAACAGCGAGGCCAACAGGGTGTAAATGCGCTTGCTCATGACGTTCTCTCCACTCGAGCTTTCTGCCCGAGCCTTCTGCCGGCTCGGCGGCCACTAGTCTATTCAAGAAGGCTGCCAATTATCGGCGGGACCGCCTCGACAGCCCAAAATATTGCGAGAATCCGACCGGTTCGCGCATTCTGTAGGGAATACGCAGGGTTCTGGCCTAGTGGATCTCTAATCTAGTGGAGTGTCCGCTAAGCCTTGCTGAGCGGACAACTGTGACGGTGGAGCGGACACTTGTGCTGTCCGGGTCATGCACCGGTCACCGGTCAATGTGCGATCTGCGTCACGCTCGCGCCAGGGTCGTCAGTCGCAACGAGGCTTCTCTTCGCCCGCGATTTCGCGGACAAGCCTGCGCATGCTGTTCCTGACGGGCGCCATGGCGCGCGGTGACGTCGACGCGCGGTCTTACGAAGAGCGTGCCACCGATGCCCTAGGGCTCGAGCTTCAGCGCTTCAGCCTCGGAAACCCAGCGGAAAATGCCGCCGGGCATAGCCGTTTGAGCGAAACCTTGGCGTCGCTTCCCGACGGTGCTGGCGTGCTCGCATCGAGCACGATTTTACCGCTGGTCGGACCCGCGTTTCGTGTCCAGGCGCGGCGGCTGCGGATCGTCGTCATCGCCCATCGGCCAAGCCATCGTGACCCGCGCTTCGCCGCGATGGACGAGCGTGAGCTCGCAGCCGTCGACGCGAGCACTCTGCCGTACGCCCGGCGGGTCATCGTGCCGAGCCTGCACACAGCCATGAGCCTCGGCGCCTTCGGGGTGCTCCCGGATCAACTCGCCGTCATCATGCCTGGCGCCGATCGCGCGCCTCTCGCGGAGGGCTCACGCAAACGTGGCGAGCGGCTCTCGCTCGTGTGCGCGGCGCCCCTGGTGCGGAGCGCCGGCCACGACGTGTTGCTCGACGCCCTGATGCCCCTCGCGGGTCGTGACTGGCGTTTGACCTGTGTCGCGACCGAGAGTGACCCGGCGTGGCTCGCCGAGGTGCAAGCCAAAGCGGACAGGGCCGGGCTCGCCGATCGGGTACGCTGGATCGCTTCCGGCAGCGCCGGTGATCTGAAGAGCATGTATCATGCGGCCGACCTCGCCATGCTGCCGGCGCACTACGATCCGCATGGCACCGGGGTCTTGGAAGCGCTGGCCCGCGGGGTTCCGGTGCTCGCGACCAGTGCCGGCGCTGCAGGGCGTCTTCTGCCCGAGGGGTCGGGGGTCCTACTGCGGCCCACCCAAGTCGATGAAATGACTCGCGCCTTGGCGATAGTCTGCGACAATGCCGAGGTGCTGGCACGACTCACGCAGGGTGCCGAGCGAGCACGCGCGGAGGTTCGAGCCTGGAGCCGGGCGTCCGCGGAATTGAAGCGCGAGGTCGATGTCGCATGCCGGTGACCCTTTTCGTCGAGAACGTCACCATCATCGACTACGCGTATTTGCGACCCGACGTACGCATCGCCGGTGACAGCCTCATCCTCACCGTCGAGCTCCGTGGTGAGCTCGACCACAATGGGTTCATCGTCGACTTCGGCAAGCTCAAGCCGATGGTGAAACAGCTGGTCGACAGCGAGCTCGATCACCGCCTGTTGCTGCCCGACCGCGATCGAGAGCTCATCGTCGAGGAGATTGGCGGCCGCGTCATCGTCCGCTACGGCACCCTCACGTACGAGGCGCCGCCGCTAGCGATTGCGCGTCTGGACGCTATCGCGATCACGCACGACACCATCTCACAGCGCATCCAGCAGCTCGTCGCGCCCCATTTGTCGCCCAACGTGAGCGCGTTGCGCTGCCATCTTGCCCGCGACGCCCGCGCCGAGCAGCAGGCGAGCTTCGCCTATACGCATGGCTTGCGGCACCACGATGGTAACTGCCAGCGCCTCTTGCATGGGCACCGCGGTGTCTTCGTGGTGATCTGGGACGGCATTCGCGATCCCGAGCTCGAGGGCACCTTGATCCAGCGCTTCGACGGGGCACACTTCGCGTCAGCGCGCGACGTCAGTGGTGATGCGGTCGCCTATCGCGCCGCGCAAGGCGACTTCACCGCGCTTCTGCCCGCCGGCCGCATCGTCTCGATGGCGGTCGAGCCGACGATCGAGAACATCGCGCAGTTCGCGTTCGAAGAGCTGGTGCGCGGGCAAGGTCTCGATGCCCGGCGGCTCATGGTGCGTGCATACGAAGGTCCCAACAAGGGCGCGATGTTCTCGGTGCCGTCCGTTACGGCGGAGTAAACGATCCCGGTCCGAAGGGCCGTGGCAACAGAGCACCGAAGGTGGTGCGTTCCTGCACGGCTTTCATGTCGGCGAGGACGATCGCTGTCGACGGCGCGCAGAACTCTGCCATCACTTGTAGGCACAGGGCGCAGGGCACGACCGGCCCGTTGCCTTCGGCGACGACGACGATAGCCTCGATGTCCCGCTCACCGTGCGTGGCTACCGCTGTCCAGATGCCCGTACGTTCGGCACAGACCGTCGCGCCGTAGGTCGCGTTTTCGACGTTGCACCCGGCGACGATGCGTCCGCTCTTCAAGATGATGGCGGCGCCGACCTGGAACTTGGAATAGGGTGCGTAGGCGCGCTGACGGGCACTGCGCGCAACCTTCAGGGCCTCGTTTTCCAGGGGATGCGTCATCGGTAGGTGGAAGATTACGGGAAGGAGTTGCTCCCGGCAATTTGCGCGCTATGCTCGGATCGCGATGTCCATTCGGGCCCCCCACGCGTTGCTTGTGGCAGCGGCCCTTTCGGCTTGCGCACATGGCCGGCGCTCGGGTGCACCCTCCGGCACGGCGACGGTGGTCACGCCCGAGCAGGTCTCGGCTGCCGTGGTCTACGCGCCGCGCAGTCGGGCGTCGCTGCAGTACAACGGCGAGATGCCGGTCGCGGCCGAGCCCACGAGCGATCTGGTGAACGCGTTGACCGGCATGGTGCAGCGCCACGCCAATGCTCTCGGGCAAACACCGCCGAGCCTCGACCCGCGCCTGTGCACCGTCGCCGAGGACATGGCGCGTCTGTCGAGCGCCGGGCGGCCACCTCCTTATCGCGCCATCGAGTTCGCGCTGGCGCGTTACGGCGTGGTGGAGCCCTCGCCGCAGTTGGTGATTCTCCGAACCCGCGAAGGCGAAAGCTTGGACCACGTCGTCGCCGAGCTGGAGCGCCAAATCGACTCGCCGTTGCGCTCGATGCCTCCACGCCGCGTCGGAGCCGGCGCCGTGAGCATCGGTGACGGCTCGATGGTCGTCGTCCTCGTGCTGCAGCAGAGCTTCATCGACCTCGAGCCGGTGCCGCGCGAGCTCGCGATGGGTGCTCGTGTCCGCTTACGCGGACGGGTGCTCGAGCCCTACGGCACACCGGAGCTTTTCGTGACCCGGCCGGACGGCTCGACGGTGAAACAGAGCTTGTCTGCTCGGGCTGGCCGCGCCTTCAACGGCAGCGTCGATTGTCCGGCGGAAGGGCGCCAGCAGGTCGAGCTCATCGGCACGGGTGCTCGCGGTCCGCAGGTGCTCGCGAACTTTCCGGTCTGGTGCGGCATCGATGCACCGTCGAGCGTGCGTATCGAGATGCCGAACACCAGCGACGTCGGTGTCGGCGAGACCGAGCAACAGATCTTCGAGCTGGTGAACCGCGAGCGTCGCGAGTTCGGTTTGCCACCGGTTGCCTGGGACGAACGCGCCGCCGAGGTAGCGCGTGCCCATAGCGAGGACATGCGTGAAAACGACTTCGTGGGCCACGTCTCCCCTTCGAAGGGAGGGCCAAGTGACCGCGCGAAGGCGGCGGGTCTTGCATCGCCGCTCCTCCTCGAGAACGTCGCTTTTGCCCACTCGGCCGACGAAGCTCATGCCGGTCTCATGAACAGCCCTGGCCATCGCGCGAACATCTTGAACGCCGAGGTTACGCACGTCGGCATCGGCGTGGTCATGGCTCCGGGGGGCTCGACGCCCGAGCTCTACGCCACCGAGCTCTTCACGCGCGTCGTCGGTCCCGTCGATCTCGGGAGCGCTCGGGTCGCGGTGCAGCGTGCGCTCGATGGTCAGCGTGCACGCTCGAAGCTCGCGCCACTTTCGCAGGACAAGGCGCTGGCAACGTTGGCGCAGTCGTTCGCGGTGGCGCTGGCGCGCTCGGCTGGGGAGGCCAAGCCGCCGTCACTCGAGAAGGCGGCGCGGCGTTATGCCACCGTCACCACCGAGATCGTCGTGGTCGCCGACGCCGACCGAGTGTCGTCGGAGCGCCTGCTCCGCCATAGCGCGGCCGGCATCGGCATTGGCGTGGCGCAGGGACGGCACCCGCAGCTCGGCGAGAACGCCGTCTACGTCGTGATCATCATCGGGCACCGTGGCAGCTCTTAGAGCTGCTTGTTCTCCACCTTGAGCAGTGTGCCGCCCGGGTGGCCGTAGAGCAGCCGGTACATGCCGTACGAGGCGATGACTTTTTGCACATAGCGCCGAGTGCTCGCGTACGGGATCTCCTCGACGAACTCGTCGAGCGAGAGCTCGCCCAGGCGGTTGCGCCAGCGGCCCACAGCCGTCTCACCTGCGTGATACGAGGCAGCGACCGCGGCGACGTCGCCGTCGAAGAGCTCGAGGAGACTGGAGAGGTAGTGTGTGCCGAAGCGGATGGAGACTGGCGGGTCGAAGAGCTGGCGTGCCTGGAAGCCGCGGGCCTTCAGATCTTTGGCGATGCGCATGGCGGTCGGCCGCATCATCTGCATGAGCCCACGCGCGGCGCGCGGCGACATGGCGCGGACGTCGAACGAGCTCTCTTCGCGGATCACCGCGTAGATGAGCTCCGGAGGAAGGTCATAGCTCTCTGCTGTCTTGTCGACGATGTCTTGGTGCGGACGCGGGTACGCTAAAGCGATCACGAGCGGGTCGGCGAGGTCGGTGAGTGGACCAGTGACCAGCTTGCGCATCGCCATGGCGCTGTGGCGGACGTCGCCGTCGCGAGCACGCAACCAGGCGACGACCAGCTTGTCGGGGCCCTCGAGTGAGCTTTGTGGAACCAGCCGCGCCAGCTTCTCGGCTTCCCGGGTCAGGCCGGCCATGTGCAACGTGACCACGCCTACGAACCCACGACTCGGCTTCTGCGGTGGAGGAGCGACGGTGCCGGGAACGCGAGAGGCCTCGCCGATGGTGAGGCGCATCGGACAGGCTGGATCGGTGCCGCAGGTGAGATCGGCAGCGGCGAGCGCGTAATACGAGGTCGGGGCGACTTCGAGGAGCGTCGCAGCGAACGCCTTGGCGCCGACGTCGTCTTTTTGATCGAGGGCGTAGCGCAAGCGCCAGTAGAGGGCTGCTGGTCCCATCGATCCGCGCACGTCGATTGCGGCGAGCAGGGCATCGATGTGCTCGCGCGGCGCGCCTTTGCGACGCTCGGTCCATGCCGCGTACCAGCTCGCCGCGTCGACGAGCTCGCTCGTCGTATGGCCCGGACCGATGGCGCCGTCTTCCGTGATGAGCGCTGGTGCTCGGTCGGCTTTCTCGGCCTTGATCAACCATTCCGTGAACCAGGTTGCACGTGCGAGGTCTCGGCTCACATAGGCGATGCGTGCCCCCATGAGCGCACCCTCGCGGCTGTAGGGCTCCGCGGGCTGTTCGGTGCAAGCGGTCGCAAAGTCGTCGAGCGCCGCGGTGAGCTTGCCGTTGCGGGCGTGGATGTCGCCACGGATGAACAGCGCATGAGCGCGAATCTCGGGGTGACGCGCGTCTTTGAGCAACGCGTCGAGCGACGTCATCGCTCGCCAGTAGTATTTGTCGACCACGTCGAGCTCGATCTGACCCAAGCGCGCGCGCCCGCGGGTCACCGGCGCGGCGTTCGCGAAGCCGAGCGCGACTCGGTAGGTCCGGCGTGCCGCCCACTTTGCGAGAATGCGCTCGTGGTCGGCGCGCTCGACGAGGTCTTCCGCTGTCGGCGCTGGCGCGCGTGCCCCGAGGCTCTGCAGCTGCGCCCGCGCAGAGCGTCCCGCCGAGGTGTTCGCGTACTCGGCGGCGGTGTGGCGCAACATGACGATCGCGGCTTTCTTGTCACCCGTGGCCAAGGCAAGGCGAGCGCGGATCACGTCGATCTCGGCGATTTGTCCGTCATTGCGGGCAAGGGCGTGCCCCTTCGTCGCGGCGACATCGGCGCGTGCGAGGTCGCGGGCACGGAGCCAGCAGGCGGCAACGCGTGACCACGCCGCGGCGGCGAAGGGTGAGCTTTCCGCGATGGTCTCGGCTTTGGCATCGGCCGCGGCGCAGTCGCGAACGCCCATCTGAGCGTTGACCTCGAGGACCGCTGCGTAGTCACCGAGGTCCGCTCCCGCCTGAGCGACTTGCTGGAGCTCGGCAATCACGGTCGGATGGTCGCCACGACGGACAGCGGCCAGCAATCGTACCAGCGCGGCGGACTTGAGCGCTTCGGGCTCGCTCGTAGGGTCTTCGGCGATGGTCGCGGCGAGGCGCATCGCGCGGCTGATCTCGCCGTGCTCGTACGCCGCCGTCATTTGCTCGAGTGGCGTTGATTTCGCCACCGTCACGAGGAGCGCAAGAAGCCCCAAGCTTACCATCACGACAACTGTACTCTGGCCGCGCCATCGACGTAATCTTTCGGTCGATGCTGGACTTGAAACGCCTCAAGAAGCTGCGGCTGCACCGCCGCCCCGTCGGTCAGGTCATCCTCGCCGATACCGTGATGCGCCTCGACTATCGCTGGCCGCGACCCACCGAAATCATCCTCGAAGGCGTCGGCAATATCCCCGACGACCGCCCGGTGTTCCTCGCGATGAATCACACCGACCGCTACAACTACTGGCCTTTCCAGTTTCAGATGTATCGCCAGCGCCTGCCGCGTTTCACGGCCACTTGGGTGAAGGGCAAGTACTACGAGAACGCGGTCATGGCGCGCTTCTTCGACTCCACGAACAACATTCCGGTGCCCTCGCGCGGTTATGTCATCACCACCGAGTTTCGTAAGCTCATGAAGCGGCCGCCGAGCGACTCGGCCTACCGCACGCTACGGGATATCGTCGACGGCAAAGCCCTGCCGGAGATCGCGGAGCTCGAGCCGGACGTGCGCGAGATGGTCGAGCGCTTCGGCGAAGGCGAGCGGGCGTCCGACACGGCCACCTTCCGAGCGCGCTTCGATGCGCTCTTCGACGCCATGATGCAGGAAGTCGTTCGCCTCAATCGCGCCGCCCTCTTCACCCACGATTGCAACGTGCTGGTTTTCCCGGAAGGCACGCGATCGATTCGGCTCCAACGCGGCTTCACCGGCCTGATGCAGATGGCCCAAAACGTGGGTGTCGATATCGTTTGTGTCGGCTGCAACGGAGCGGACAAGGCCTATCCCGGCAACAGCCCGCTATCGAAGGGCGGCCGTATCGTCTATCGCATCGCGCCACCGCTTTCGCTCGACGGTCCCGAGCTTGCACCGCATCGTGTGCGCGCCGAGTTCACGCCGTTCACCCGGCAAGCCACCGACAATCACGGTGATGCCTTCGAGGCCGCCACCAAGGTCGTGATGGCGCGTATCAGTGAGCTCCTCGATCCCGAGTACCGCGCCGACGGCACGGTCGGCGGCACTCAGGGAGCGGCGCGCTTCATGTGACGCTTGGGCTTTGCCGGCCTGGGGCAGCGACCGCTCTCGACTTCTCGTTCGACCTCGACCGCTATAGCGGCCACTTGGTCGCGAAACCATTTGTGCGCGGGATCGTAGTGGGTGCGCTCGTGCCAGAGCTGGAACCACGAGCCCTTCGCGAACTCCAGCGGCGGATCGTGGAAGGCCAACGGCAGCAGCGCGCCCAGCGGACGCGCCACGTACTCCGAGATCGTCACGATGAAGTCCGTGCGTGACACCAGGAAGGGCGCCACCATGAAGTGGGGCACGACGACCGCGATGCGCCGCGACAATCCTTTCGCGTCGAGAGCTTCGTCGACGATGCCGCGACGGCCGCCGCGGGGTGACACGAGAACGTGAGAAAGCTCGCAATACGTCTCGAGGTCGAGCTCGCGTTTCACCAACGGGTGACCCTCGCGCACGAGACACACGAAGCGATCCGCGAACAGCCGCCGGCGGTAGATGCCTGCGGGAGCCTCGGAAAAGCTTCCCACGCTCAGGAGGAGATCGATCTCGCCCGCCTGCAGCTCGCGGTAGTTGAGGTCGTCGCCACGCCACGCGACGGCCTCGACGGTGACGTTCGGAGCGACTGCGGCAAGCCGTTTCACGATGAGCGGCATGAAGACGAAGGCGCTGTGATCGAGCAGCGCAATGCGGAAGTTTTCTGTCGCCTTCTCGGGCACGAAGGTGTCGTGCTCACTGACGGCGCGTGAAAGCAGAGCGAGCGCCTGACGCACCGGTTCGGCGAGCTCCAGGGCGCGTGGCGTCGGCAACATGCCATCTGGGCTGCGGACGAGAAGCGGGTCTCCAGTGACCTGGCGCAAGCGGGTGAGCGCGTTGCTCATGGCGGGCTGTGACAAACCGAGGGCGCGGCCGGCGCGGGTGACGTTGCGCTCGCGCACCAGGACATCGAGAGCGCGCAGCAGGTTGAGGTCCATGTCGTCGATATTCATCAACCCTATGCATAATATCCGAACTATCGATTTTGCAAATACCGATGACGGGTGCATCGTTGGTCCATGAGCACTCAATACAAAATTGATCCCTCCCATACCCACGCCCAGTTCTCTGTTCGCCACATGATGGTGAGCAACGTCCGCGGCGAGTTCACCAAGCTCGAAGGCGAGGCCGTCATCGACGACACGAACCCCGAGCGCTCCAAGGTAAACGTCACCATCGACGCTGCGAGCATCAGCTCACGCGACGAGAAGCGCGACGCGCACCTGAAGAGCTCCGACTTCTTCGACGTGGCCAAGTTCCCCACACTCACCTTCACATCGAAGGCTGTCCGCAAAAACGGCGGCAAGCTCGAGGTGACTGGAGACCTCACCATTCACGGCGTCACGCGTGAGGTGAAGCTCGATGTCGAAGAGCTTACTGAGGCCGTGACCGATCCGTGGGGCGCGATCCGCCGCGGCGCCCGTGCCAGCACCACCATCGACCGCAAGGATTACGGGCTCGTATGGAACGCCAACCTCGACAAAGGAGGTGTGGCGGTGGGGGACAAAGTAGCCATCAATCTCGAAGCTGAATTCATACGCATTTAATCTACAATGCGATCGTGTCGATGCCTTCAAGCAGGAGCGTCACCGATGCGTCGCAAAATCTTGGTCGTTGATGATAGCGACATCGTGATTGCCTGGTTGCGCTCGCAGCTCGAAGGCGTCGGCTACGATGTCATCGCCGCGGCCACCCCCGCCGAAGCAGCGGAGCTGGTCGCGCGCGAGCGCCCCGCCGCAATCGTCGTGGACCTGATGATGCCCAACGTCGACTGTGGCGAGGTCATTCGCGGTGTCCGCCTTCGCGACCCGAATCACGTCGTGCCCGTCATCCTCTACTCCGGCCAGCCCCTGCGCCGTCTGCAGGAAGCAGTCGTCCGCTATGGCGTCAGCGGCTGCGCACCCAAGAAGCGTGACGTCAGCGAGCTGCTCGCCGAGCTCGAGCGCTGCATCTACGGCGACCGACCGGGCATCCTCACGCCGGTGCTGCCGGGCATCACCATGCCGACCTCGAGTCAGTGCCTCTTCGTGGACGACGACGCGAGCATCTTGCGCAGCTACCAGCGCTTCTTCGCCAACAAGATCGACGCCGCCTTCGTCACCTCGCCCATCGACGCGCTCGGCCGCCTCCATGCCGGCAATCCCCCGAGCGTCGTGGTCGCCGACATCGTCATGCCCGGTATGTCCGGGCTCGATCTCTACGCCCGCGCCGTCAGCTTGAGCGACGGGTGGCGCAAGCGCTTCGTCTTCGTCACGGGGAGCGACCGGTTCGCCGCCGCCGGTGAGTCGTGGAACGTGCCCGTCCTGCAGAAACCGGTGAGCATCGAGAAGCTCCACGCGGTTATTGCCGAGCGCAACGTCGTCTAGCGGGCGTTGGCCCGAGACTCGCCAAACCGCGTCCGCTCGGGCATATGCACCCGCCATGGAGTGGACCCCCGATAGCTGGACCGCGAAAGCGACGAGCACCCTTTACCCCGACGCCGATGCCCTCGCGGCCGCCAAGGCGAAGCTCGAAAGCCTCCCGCCCCTGGTCACCTCTTGGGAGGTCGAGCGTCTGCGTGAGCTGATTGCCGAGGCGCAAGATGGCAAGCGCCTCTGGCTGCAAGGTGGCGACTGCGCCGAGTCGCTCGCCGACTGCACGAGCGACATCGTCACCAGCAAGCTGAAGATTCTCCTGCAAATGTCGCTGGTGCTGCTCGATGCCACCAAGAAGCCAGTGATCCGCGTCGGCAGACTAGCCGGTCAGTACGCCAAGCCGCGCAGCAATCCGTTCGAGACCGTGAAGACGGACATCGGTGATCTCGAGCTGCACAGTTACCAGGGTGACTTGGTGAACCGGCACGAGGCTACCGCCGCCGCGCGCAAGCCCGATCCCATGCGGCTGGTCGACGGTTATCAGCACGCCGCGATGACGCTGAACTTCGTCCGCTCACTGGTGCACGGCGGCTTCGCCGATCCGCACCATCCCGAGAACTGGGAGCTCGGTGACCGCGCGCAGGAGCTTGCGCCGGAGCTGCGCAATGCCTACGGCCGCGCCCGCGAGAGCCTGCGCCGCGTTCTCGATCTCGCCGCAGCGCTGGACGTCCGCGATGCCGCACTGACTGGCGTCGAGTTCTTCATCAGCCACGAAGGGCTGAACCTGCATTACGAGGCTGCTCAGACTCGCCGCGTCCCGCGCCGCCAGGGCTACTACGACCTGACCACGCACTTCCCGTGGATTGGTGAGCGCACCCGGGCCCTCGATGGACCGCACATCGAGTACTTCCGCGGCATCATCAATCCCGTGGGCTTGAAGCTCGGTCCGAAGGCAACCGCCGACGAAGTGCTTCGGCTCATCGAGGTGCTCAACCCCACCAACTCCGCCGGCAAGATCGTGCTCATCGCCCGCATCGGCGCCGCCAAGGTGCGCGAGGTCTTGCCCGGTTGGGTCCGCGCCATCGAGCACGCCAAGAAGAAGGTGCTTTGGGTTTGCGATCCGATGCATGCGAACACGCGCTCGACGCCCGCCGGCGTAAAGACGCGTGACGTCGGCAACGTGATCGACGAGGTATGCACCTCGATTGCAGTGCACCGCGAGCTCGGATCGGTGTTCGGCGGTGTGCACGTCGAGCTTACCGGTGAGAACGTCACGGAGTGTGTCGGTGGCGCCATGGGGCTCGGCGATGATGACCTCAACCGCAACTACGCGACCCTCTGTGACCCGCGCCTGAACTACGGGCAATCGCTCGAGCTTGCAGTCGCCATGGCCCGTGCGCTAACCGCGGCGGGATGATCCTAGCCACCCTCGTCATCCTTGCCGCGTCCCCCGACTTCGACGCTCTCGCCACCGACTATCGCGCGGTGATGAGCAGTCTGGTTGCCGCTGACACCACCAATCCTCCCGGCAACGAAGCGCGAGCGGTCGCCATCATCGCCGCGCGCTTGAAGAAGGAAGGCATCGCCGTCGAGGTGAGCGACTTCGCGCCCGGCCGCAAGAACTTGGTCGCTCGTCTGCCCGGCAAAGGCGGTGACAAGCCGCTGATGCTCCTCGCGCATACCGACGTCGTCGGGGTCGAGGGTCAGGCCTGGTCGACTCCTCCGCACACGGTCACCGAGAAGGAAGGGTATCTCTACGGCCGCGGCGTCCGCGATGACCTATCGCTGGTGGTGGGTAACCTCGAGATGTTCATCCAGCTCAAGCGCCAGGGCGTGAAGCTGCGCCGCGACGTCCTGTTGGTGCTCACCGGCGACGAGGAGTCGGGGGGCCTGGGCCTGCGCAAGCTCCTCGAGCAGAAGCCCGATCTCGCGAATACCGGTCTCGTCCTCAACGAGGGTGGTTCGACCGTCACCAAAGACGTGGGCGCGCTGCCATCCTTCGTTTCCTACGAGGTGGTGCACAAGACCTATCAAGACTTCTCGGTGACCACGACCGGCACCACCGGCCATGCGTCGGTGCCGCGCAAGGACAACGCGATTTACAAGCTCGCTCGCGCCTTGGCGCGCCTCGAGGGCGTCGAAGCTCCCCCACGCCTGATTCCGGTGATGCGTGCGTACTTCAAGGCGCGTGCGCCTCTCGAGGATCCGCAGACCGCCAAGGCTATGATCGCTTTAGCGGATGCACCCGATAATGCGCTGCCGCGCGAGGCTCTCGCGGTGATCGAGAAAAATCCGATCCTCGCGGCACTCATACGCACGACCTGCGTCGCGACGATGCTCTCGGGAGGCACCAAGGTGAATGCGCTGCCACCTTCGGCCCGCGCCAATCTGAACTGCCGCCTTCTGCCCGACGAGACCATCGAGGCACTCCAGCAACGCCTCAAAGCGATCATGGGTGACCCCGACCTGACGATTACGCCCGAGCCGAGCTGGGGCTCAGGTCCGGCATCGCCGCTCACCGGCGAGTTCGTCGACGCGCTCACCAAGGTCGTAGGGGAGAGTTGGCCCAAGGTCCCGGTTATCCCCATCTTCGGAGTGGGTACGACGGACTCGCGCTTCACCCGAGAGAAGGGCATCGCGTCATACGGTTTCTCGCCCTTTCCCGGCCTGGAGGCCGACGGGCCCCGATCGCACGGCATCGACGAACGCCTGGCGGTGAAGTCGGTCCGCCAAGGCCTCGAGCTCTACTGGAAGCTGATTTTGGAGCTTTCCCAGATTAAGTAGGCTATACAGGGTCTACTGGACCCTGGTCGAGACTCACCCCCGAGGTTCGTGCTGATCCGCTATGGCGATCCGTGCGTACTGGCCAATGTAGCGCTCTGATCGCCCTGGCACGTGATCTGCTCTTGTTAGCTCGGAATCGGAGTAGGCCCATGATGACGGTGGAAAGCACACATGCCGACGCTGGGACGCCACGCCGCATGACTCAGGCTATCGACTCCTCACGGCGGATCCTCGTGGTCGACGATGACCCGACCTATTCGCGGTCGATTCGCCGCTTGCTCGAGGTCGATGGTTGGGACGTGACGGTCGCGTGTGGCCCGAACGAGGCGCTGACCGTTCTCGGCCAGAGCGAGTTCGCGGTCGTCCTCTCGGACTACGAGATGGGCTCGGTCGACGGCGTGCGCTTCTTGCGACTCGTCCGCCTTAGCACACCGAGCACGGTGCGCGTTCTCCTGACCGGCAACTCTGACTTCCAGGTCGCCGTCAATGCGGTGAACGAAGGCAACGTGTTTCGCTTCGTCACCAAAGCCTCGAGCCCGGAGAGCATCATCGCGACCGTGCGTGAGGCCGGCGAAGAGTTCCTCACGCGCCGCCGCGACCGCAGTCACGAGGCCGAGGAGCGCGCCAACGAGCTGCGCACCCTCGAGTCACAGTTCGACTCCGCTTTGTCGAACTTGTGGATGGCCTACCAGCCGATCGTCTCGCACTCGCGGGGCGCCGTGCTCGCCTACGAAGCACTGTTGCGCTCGACCGCGAAGGAGCTGTCGAACCCGGCGAAGATCCTCGACGCCGCCGAGCGTCTGAACGGCGTCGGTCAGCTCGGCCGCACGGTTCGCAAGCGCGTCTCCGACGAGCTGACGCGTACCGCCGGCATCGACGCATTCATCAACTTGCACGCCCTCGAGCTCATGGACGACGAGCTCTATCAGGAGACGTCACCGCTCACGCGCCATGCGCAGCGTGTCGTGCTCGAGATCACCGAGCGCGTCGCTCTCGACGAAGTTTCCGACATGCGCGACCGTCTCAAGCGCTTGCGTGCCCTCGGCTTCCGCATCGCGGTCGACGATCTCGGCGCTGGCTACGCGGGTCTCGGCTCGCTCGTCGACCTCGAGCCCGAGGTCGTGAAGATCGATATGGCGTTGACCCGTGACATCCAATTGAGCGGCACCAAGCAGAAGCTCGTGCGCGGCGTCGCGGCCCTCGGGCGCGAGCTCGGCTGGCTGCTGGTCGTCGAAGGCGTCGAGAACGCGGCGGAGCGTGACTGCTTGGTCGACCTCGGTTGCGACATCTTCCAAGGCTATTTCTACGGCAAGCCTGCCAAGCTCGAAGTCTGAGGTTACCTTGGCGGTATGACCGCCAATACCCAAAACGAGCAGCCGTCGTCGTTCACGAAGTCCCTGTTTCTCGGCGAGATTCACGACGAGCTCGTCTTCCCATTCCCCGCAATGCCTGCCGATGAAGACGCGCGGGTGCGCGCTCTGGTGCAGCAAGCACGCGAGTTCGGGAAAGGCTACGACCCGCGCAAGGTCGAAGCCGATGGCTGGATCGGCGACGACAAGATCCGCGAGCTGGGCGAGCGCGGCTTGATGGGTTTGTACGTTCCGCGCGAGCTCGGCGGGGCAGGACTCACGCAGACCGGTTACTGTCGCGTGTCCGAGGAGTTCGGCCGCATCGACGCGACGCTCGCCGTCATCATGGGCGTGCATCAATCGATCGGCATGAAGGGCATCCATCTCTTCGGCAACAAGGAGCAAAAGGAGCGACTGCTTCCCGATCTTGCGACGGGTAAGAAGCTCGCAGGGTTTGCTTTGACGGAGCCCAACGCCGGCTCTGACGCCTACAACATCGAGACGTGGGCGGACGAGAAGCCCGACGGCAGCTGGGTGGTGAACGGCGAGAAGCGCTGGATCGGCAACGGCAACAAAGACGTGCTCGTGACCTTTGCGCGCTCGGCGCAGGGGCATGTCGCTTTCATCCTCGAAAAAGGCATGCCCGGGTTCGAATTCGTGAAGCGCTACGAGACCATGGGCCTGCATGGCAATCAGCTCACGCATCTCCGCTATCGCGATATGAAGGTGCCCAAGGCAAACGTGCTCGGGCGGCCCGGCGAAGGCTTCAAGATCGCCGTTCATGTCCTCAATAACGGACGCATGTCGCTCGGTACGGGCTGTGTCGGCGCCACCAAGCTGTTGCTGAACATGGTCATCAAACACATCCACGAGCGCCGTCAGTTCGGCCACCGTCTCGCGGACTTCGAGCTCGTCCAAGACAAGATCGGTTGGCTCGTGAGCCAGCTCTATGGCCTGGAGTCGATGTCGTACCTCACCACCGGCATGGTCGATCGCGGTGTCGCCGACTACTCCATCGAGTCGGCCATGGTGAAGGTCGCTGCGACCGAGTTCATCTGGTACGCGGCGAATCGCGTGTTTCAGCTCGTGGGTGGCCTCGCGTACATGAAAGACCAGCCGTACGAGAAGCTGCTGCGCGATCTGCGCATCTTCCCCATCTTCGAAGGCTCGAACGACGTCATGCGCTGTTTCATCGCGCTCACCGGTTTGAAGCCGCTCGCGGACGAGCTCAAAGATTTAGCGAGCCTCGAGCTCAACGAGCCGATCCGATCGATTGGCGTCGTCGCCGATTATCTGCGCGGCCGCATCAGCCGCGGCTTGCGGCCGGATGCCGTGCATATGGCGCATCCGAAGCTGGCCGCTTTGGCGGAGCCCATCGCTGGGCAGGTCAAAGACCTTCGCGGTGCGTCGGAAGGCATGCTGCGCAAACACGGTAAGAAGGTGCAGGATCGCCAGTGGCAGCAACGACGCTTGGCACATGCCGCAATGGACATCTTCGCCCAGATCGCGACGATCTCCCGCGCATCCGCCGAGGGCGACGAGCTCTCCGCCCGCGAGCATCACGTCGCGGAAACGTTTTGCACACGCGCCGCCCGCCGCGTCGACGGTAACTTCAAGACCATCGACAACAACGATGACGCGCGCATGGCGAAAATCGCTCCTGAAGCCTACGAGGTCGGCGGCTACGAGCACCCGCTCTACGATTGAGAGTCACGAAAGCGGTAACCGACACCGGGCTCGGTCAGCAGGTTCTTCGGCTGGGCGGCATCGACCTCGATCTTGCGACGGAGCTGCGCGGTGTACACGCGTAGATAATGAGTTTGTGAAGCATACGCTGCGCCCCAGACCTCGACGAGGAGCTGGCGGTGCGTGAGCACCTTGCCGGCGTTGCGCATGAGCAGCACCAGCAGGCGGAACTCCGTGGGAGTCAGCTTCACTTCGACGCCACGCGACTTCACTTCTCTGCGGGTGAGATCGATGGTGACGTCACCGGCGGCGAGCACCTGCGGGGTTTCGCCATTGCTGGCCGCTCGGTGCCGCAGCGCAACCCGCATGCGCGCCAAGAGCTCTCCCACACCGAATGGCTTGGTCACATAGTCGTCCGCTCCAGCATCCAGCGCGGCAACCTTATCTGTCTCCAGGCCTCGGGCGGAGAGCACGATGATCGGCACGTTGCTCCATTCGCGTAGGCGCTTGGTGAAATCGATGCCGTCGACGTCAGGAAGCCCCAGGTCGAGCAGCACGATGTCCGGAGGCGCGGTGGTGGCGCGCTCGAGCCCCTCGGTCGCGTTTGCCGCCTCGATGACCTCGAAGTCGTGGCTAGCGAGCGCCGTCCGCAATAGCTTGCGCATCGGTGTTTCGTCTTCGACGATGAGTACGCGGTGGCGGACTGTCATACCGCACGCTCGTCGATTGGCACGGTCGGCGGCTCCCCGACGAGTGGGATGGTGAAACGCAACGAAGCTCCGCCGTCGGCGCGGTTGGAGGCGGTTAGCTCGCCGCCGTGAGCCATGACGATGCCACGGACGATGGCGAGGCCCAAGCCGACGCCGGAGCGGTCGCGCTGCCCTCCGCGCACGAACTTCTCGAAGAGACGTGTTGGATCGCCGGTAGGAAAACCGGGTCCATGGTCCGAAACTTCGACGACCACCTCGGAGCCGTTTCGCCGGGCGACGATGCGGATGGGGGCGGCGCCGGGTGCGTACTTGAGCGCGTTCTCGATGAGATTGACGAACACTTGAGGGAACAACACGGCATCGACGGGCACCAGTGGCACATCGTCTGCTATGACGACCTCGACGGGACGGTGAGCGAGTTGAGCTTCGAGGCGTGAGATCGCGGAACCGATGAGATCCTCGAGCGGCACCCAATCGCGTTGTACTTCGACGCCTGCCTCGAGCTTGGTCATGTCCAGGAGGTTGCCGACCAAGCGCTCCATGCGGGTAGCTTCGTCGCAAACCGCTTCGATCAACTCTCGTCGATCTTCGGTGCTGATGGCCTGACCCGCGTCGCGAAGGGTGGTCGCGGACCCGGTGATGATGGCGAGCGGCGTGCGAAGGTCGTGCGACACCGTCGAGAGCAGGGCGCTACGCAACTCTTCGGTGCGCGCGCGAACCGCGGCGCCACGAGCGGCCTCCGCGAGCTCGACGCGCTCTAGCGCGATGGCCGCTTGTCTCGCCATGACTTCGAGGAAGTGTCGCTGATCGGTACTGAGGGGCTCGGCAGGCTGGACCGCGAGCGCACCGATTGTCGTCGCGGCCACCATCGGAATGCATACGATCGGAGAGCCCGGAAGCGTGTCGGTGCCCTTGCCTGCTGGTCGGCCATGGTCGAGCGTCCATCGACCTACGGCGAGGTCCTGGGTGCCTAGCGCGAGACCACGCGCCTGCGCTGCGACTCGCATGGACTGCCCATCGGGCAGCAGAACCGCGACCGGGCTCTGGAAGATCGTACTCACCTGCGTGGCGAGCACCCCAGCGATGCTCGCCGCGTCGCCGGCCGCCCCGAGCTCCCGGGTCAGCTGATAGAGCGACGCGTTGCGCTCTTCACGGCCCCTGGCCTCGATGCCCTGCCGGCGTACGCGCTGAGTGAGGGTGCTGATGGTCGTGCCGACACCGAGCAACATGGCGAAGGTCAGCCAGTGGCGCGTGTCCGCCACAGCGAACGTCAGGACCGGCGGAATGAAGAAGAAGTCATAGGCCACGACGGCAAACGCCGCCGTGATCAGCGAAGGTCTGCGCGAGAAGAACGTCGCGGTGATGACGATCGCCAGCATGTAGAGCATCACGACATCGGCGCTATCGAAGACACTCTCGGCCAACCAACCAATGGCACTCGCACCCGCGACTAGTGCCAGTCCGATGGCCGTGCCCCACCATCGCGAGCGCGAATCGGCAACACGCCGTTCCGCTCGCGCCGGCGGGGATGCGCCGTCATCGCCGTGAATCACCAGCACATCGATGTCGTTGCTTCCCCGAACGACCTCGTCGACGAGCGAACCGCGATAGAAGTCGTGCCAGCGGGGATGTGTCGGCTTACCGAGGATGACCCGCGTGACGTCTTGCCCGCGGGCGTAGCTGAGCAGGGCGTCGCTCACCTTCGGCGCCGACAGTCTCACGATGCGGGCGCCCAGGTTCTCCGCGAGCCTTAGTTGACCTTCGAGACGCTCGCGGTCGGTCGCGTTGAGCGGCTTCGCGGGCACCTCGACGTACGCCGCGATCCACGATGCTCCCAAGCGCGTCGCCATTCGCTTGGCCGAGCGGATGATGCGCGCCGAGCCGGGACTCGGACCGACGGCGACCAGGAGCCGTTCACCGACACCCCAACTTCGGGTGATGTCGTGACTCTCGCGATAGCTGCGGACTTCGAGGTCGATACGCTCGGCGGTTCGACGTAGCGCGAGCTCGCGCAACGCCAGCAGATTTCCGTAGGTGAAGAAGCCCTGGCTGGCGCGTGCCGCCTGCTCGGGCACGTAGACCTTGCCGGCGCTCAAGCGCTCGATCAGGTCCTCGAGGGAGATGTCGACCAGCTCGATCTCGTCGGCGCGCTCGAGCACCGCGTCCGGAACGGTCTCGCGGACGACGACCCCGGTGATCTGGGCGACGACATCGTTGAGGCTCTCGAGGTGCTGGACGTTCAAGGTGGTGTGAACGTCGATTCCGGCGTCGAGGAGGTCGATGACGTCTTGCCAACGTTTGGTGTGCCTCCCCTCGGGAGCATTGGTGTGCGGCAGCTCGTCGACGAGGACGACTTGCGGCTTGCGCACCAGGGCGGCGTCGAGATCGAGCTCCTCGAGTCGCGCGCCGCGATAGTCAACCGATCGTCGTGGCAACACCTCGAGCCCCGAAAGTAGGGCTGCCGTCTCACTGCGACCGTGGGTTTCGACGTACCCGACGATGACGTCGACGTTGTCACCGCGCAGGCGATGCGCCGACTGCAACATCGTGTACGTCTTGCCGACGCCCGGCGCGAAACCGAAGAAGACCTTCAGCTTGGCGCGAAGGTTTCGCTGCTCGGCGCGCTGGACGCGGCTGAGCAAGCGGTCGGGGTCGGGGCGCTGGCCATCCACGCGGGAAGGCCTTTCAGATCTTGACCAGCAAGGCCAGCGTCATGCGGTTCTCGGCCTTGTCGAGATCGGGCTCCCAACCATCGACGAAGGAGCCGGGCGCGCCTTGATTGCCGCCGGGCGGCGTCACCCCACCCCGCCCCGAGAAATAGGCGACGTTGGCCTGCCGGTGGTTGTACTCGAGCCGAAAGGTGATCTGTTCCTGCGGCACGAAGTCGAACGTCACTTGAGTGTCCCATGCCTTGTAGGTGTCGCCCGGAGCGGCCGTGAAATACGGCGTGCCCGAGAACGCCGTGGCTCCGTTGATAGGCGGCAACAACACCAAGTAGCGCCCGGGATTGGTGATGGCCCCGCCTCCGACCGTCATCGCGAACAGCTCGTCCAGGAACCACCAGCGCGTGTACGCCATGAAGCCGAGGAAATACTGATCGCCGCAACTCACACCGCCGCCGTCCTCGCATCCGGCATCGACCGTGAACGAGACCGCACCTCGTGACACGAAGCTACCGGGTGAGTCGTAGACCTTCACCGCTACACTGTCGTCGCTGTGAAAACGCAGACGGTCTCTGACCCCCAGGGTGTCCTTGCCGACGTACTGATTCGCAATGAGATGGAACCAACTGGTTGGGCGCCACATCACCTGAGCGCCGAAACCGGGTGCGTCGTTGAAGCGGCCGTACGACTGCCAGCCGTTGATGAGCCAGGGCTCGATTTTCAGATGCTCATTGACGAAGATCTGTGCGCGGATGCCGTTGAAGTACCAAGGCGTGTTCGAGGAGACGTACGACGGTTGGTACGTCCAGTTGTCGGCTTGGTAGTAGCTCCACATGCCGATGTACGACATGAAGATACCTGCTTGGATGTTGATGCCGGCGAGCGCGTCGATGTGATACCCGGCGTACGCTTCGGAGATGTAGCGGTACGCATTGTCGAGACCCCACTGACCACGTGCCGGCGTCGGGTCGTTGCGCGGCGTCGTCTGCGAGTACATGCCGAACTGGGTCATGAGTCGGGCATGGACGTTCTCGTAGTGGAAGTCGCCGCCGATACCGAGCTGGGTGAGCTGCAGCTCGCCATGCCTGAAGACCTCGCTCGAGCCAGAGATGGTGTCGTCGATGGGGCGCGCGAAGCTGTAGTGGTAGGCGGTGTCGAGGCGAAACTCACCGGTGAAGTGTTCGAACGCCAAAGGTGAATTTCGCGTGCGACTGTTTGCCGGAACCCATGTAAAGTCCGCGAAAGCGAACGGCTCGGCCGCAAGAAGCATGAGGGTGGTTACAACGGTCGGGAACACTATTTTTCTCCATCGTCCAAGCTGCGGTTGAGGGTGAGCACGTGGACACGCGCGGCACCCATGATGGCGAGGGTTGGCGGCTCGGTGGCGGCGTCGATGAGCCGCGTGACCTGCTCGAGTGGGAGCCCACGTAGACGAGCTACGCGAGCGGCTTGGTAGCGAGCCGCCGCAGGCGAGATGTGCGGATCGAGACCGCTACCGCTAGCGGTGACCAGGTCGACGGGCGGGGCACCGACGTCACCCGCCGCGTGGAGCGCCGCGATGCGTGCTCTCACCACTTCCACGAGGACTTCCGAGAGCGGCCCCAGGTTCGACCCTCCGGAGGAGGTCGCGTCGTAGGGACGCTTGGCGGTCGCCGATGGGCGACCCCAAAAGTAGCGTGGGTCATCGTAGTCGCGGCCAATGAGGTTGCTGTCGCCACGCGCGCTGCTCGGGGCGAGAACGTTCGCAATAGCGGTTACGAGCAATGGATAACAGAGACCCGTGAAGAAGGTCATGACCAGCACGAGCAGGGTTGCTTGCTTGACGAGCTTCATGCGCTCACCAGGTGCAAGGCGTTGATGACGACATCGATGAGCTTGATGCACGGGAACGGCAGCACGATGCCGCCGAGACCGTAGACCAACAGGTTGCGCGACAGATGTGACGCCGCGGTCGCCGGCCTGTAGCGGACACCGCGCAACGCCAACGGAATGAGGGCCACGATGATCAGCGCATTGAAGATGACGGCCGACATGATGGCGCTCGTCGGCGAGCCCAAGTGCATGACGTCGAGGGCACCGAGCCGCGGGTAGGTCGCGGCGAACGCGGCAGGGATGATCGCGAAATATTTGGCGACGTCGTTGGCTATGCTGAACGTGGTGAGCGCCCCCCGAGTCATCAGCATCTGTTTGCCGATTTCGACGATGGCAAGGAGCTTGGTCGGATTCGAATCGAGGTCCACCATGTTGCCGGCCTCTTTCGCGGCTTGCGTGCCGCTGTTCATGGCCACGGCAACGTCCGCTTGAGCGAGTGCGGGCGCATCGTTGGTGCCGTCGCCAGTCATGGCAACGAGGTGCCCCTTCGCCTGGTACTCGCGAATCATCGCCAGCTTCGCTTCGGGAGTCGCCTCTGCGAGGAAATCGTCGACGCCAGCTTCGGCGGCGATAGCAGCGGCGGTCAGGGGATTGTCGCCGGTGATCATCACGGTGCGGATGCCGACGCGGCGCATCTCTGCGAAGCGCTCCTTGATACCTCCTTTGACGATGTCTTTGAGTTGGATGACTCCGAGGACCTGAACGCGGTCGCCCCGCTGCTCGGCGACGATCAGCGGGGTCGCGCCGGAGCGGGCGACGTTCTCGGCGACCCGTCGCACGTCGGCCGGCAGCTCGCTGTCGTTTTCGCGGGCGAAGCGCTCCACCGCGTCGATGGCTCCCTTGCGAATCTTGCTCCCAGGCCTGTCGACGCCGCTCATGCGCGTCTGGGCGGTGAATGGGACGAACGCCACACCGGTGCCCTCGAGATCGCGACCACGAAGGTTGTGTTTGGTCTTGGCGAGCACGACGATGCTGCGACCCTCGGGGGTCTCGTCGGCGAGCGACGCGAGCTGCGCGGCTTCGGCGAGCTCGACTTCTTTGACGCCCTCGGCGGGCAAGAAGGCCGTGGCTTGTCGGTTGCCTAGAGTGATGGTCCCCGTTTTGTCGAGCAGCAAGACATCGACGTCACCGGCAGCCTCGACGGCGCGTCCCGAGGTCGCAATGACGTTCGCTTGGATCATCCGATCCATGCCGGCGATGCCGATCGCCGAAAGCAGACCACCAATGGTCGTCGGGATCAGGCAGACGAGCAGGGCGACCAAGATGGTGATCGGGACCACGGCACCCGCGCCGGCGGCACGCACTGCGTAGGCCGAGTACGGGGCGAGCGTCGTGCACACCAGCAGGAAGACGATGCTCAAGGCCGCGAGCAAAATATCGAGAGCGATCTCGTTCGGAGTCTTCACGCGCTTGGCGCCCTCGACCATCGCGATCATGCGGTCGAGGAAGGTCTCGCCAGGGTTCACGGTGATGCGGATCACGAGCCAGTCCGACAAGACGCGCGTGCCGCCGGTGACGGCGCTCCTGTCTCCTCCGCTTTCGCGGATGACGGGCGCGCTCTCGCCAGTGATGGCGCTTTCGTCGACGGAGGCGATGCCCTCGACGACTTCGCCGTCACCGGGCACGAGCGCGCCGGCCTCGATGAGGACGTGGTCGCCGACCCGCAACTGCGCGGAGGACACCACGGTGCGGGGCCCGTCGCGGCGCGGTCCTCCGAGACGTTTCGCCATCACGTCCTTGCGCGATTTTCGCAGCGTGTCGGCCTGCGCCTTGCCGCGCCCTTCGGCCATGGCCTCGGCGAAGCTCGCGAAATAGACCGTGAACCACAGCCAGGCACTGACCGCGGCGATGAAGCCAGGGGACGCATCACCGCGATCGGTGACGGCAGCGTGTACGAACAGAAGCGTTGTCAGGAAGCTACCGACCTCGACGACGAACATCACGGGGTTCTTCAGCATGTGACGCGGGCGTAGCTTGGCGAGCGCATCGCGCAGGGCGCGACCGACGATCGCGGGCTCGAAGAGCGGACGGCTGTTCACGGCGTGCCTCCCTCGAGCTGGAGCTGTTCGACGATCGGCCCAAGGGCGAGCGCCGGAATGAACGTCAGGGCACCCACCAAAACGACGGTGCCGACGAGCAAGACGACGAAGAGCGGCGTGTCGGTGGGCAATGTGCCGCTGGTTGCTGGAATCAGCTTCTTGCGGGCCATGCTCCCGGCGATGGCGAGCACGGGCACGATGACGCCGAAGCGCCCCACCAACATGGCGAGCGCGGTAGCGATTGCGTAGAACGAGCCGCTCGCGGTCAGGCCCGCGAAGGCCGAGCCGTTGTTGTTGGCGGTCGAGGAGAACGCGTAGAGGATCTCGCTGAAGCCGTGCGCCCCGGCGTTGCCAAGGGGTGCCGTGCCGGCCTTCGTAGCGCAGGCGATGGCGGTCCCACCCAAGACCGCCATGGCGGGCAAGAGGATGACGAGCGCGGCCATCTTCACTTCGAAGGCTTCGACTTTTTTTTCCAAGTATTCGGGCGTGCGCCCGACCATGAGGCCGGCGATGAACACGGCGATGACCGCAAACATGAGCATGCCATAGAGGCCCGAGCCCACGCCGCCAAACACCACCTCGCCCAGTTGCATGAGCAACATCGGTACGAGACCACCGATAGGTGTGAAGCTGTCGTGCATCGCGTTGACCGCGCCGTTCGAGGCGGCGGTCGTGGCGACGGCCCAGAGTGCGGCCTCGTCGGTAGTGAACCGTGCTTCCTTGCCCTCCATGTTGCCCGCGGTGACGTCGACCCCCAAGGCGGCGAGACGTGGGTTGCCGGTGCGTTCGGCGCCGACCTCCGCGACCAGGAGCGGCACGAAGATGGCGAGCATGGCTGCGAACAACGCGATGCCTTGTTTTCTATTGCGGACGAGCTCACCGAACGTGAAGCACAGCGCGGCCGGCAACAGCAGAATGGCCAGGCATTCGAGGAAATTGGCGAGCGGCGTCGGGTTCTCGAACGGGTGAGCCGAATTGGCGTTGAAGAAGCCCCCACCATTGGTGCCGAGCTGCTTGATCGCGACCTGCGATGCCACTGGGCCGGTGGCGATACCGTGCGAGGCGCCATCGAGGGTCTGCGGTACGCCGCAGAATACGAGTGCCAGGGCGAGCAACAACGAAAGCGGGAGCAATACGTAGAGTGTGCTCCGTGTCAGATCCACCCAGAAGTTGCCGATGGTCGTCGCGTTGCGAGCCCGAAAGCCGCGCACCAGGGCGACGAGGACCGCCATGCCTGTTGCGGCGGACACGAAGTTTTGCACCGTGAGCGCCAGCATCTGCGTGGCGTACGACATGGTGGTTTCGCCGCCATAGGCTTGCCAGTTGGTATTGGTGACGAAGCTGACAGCGGTGTTGAAGGCCACCGCGACGTCGACGGGTGGGAGTGAGTCGGGGTTTGCCGGCAAGATGTCTTGCAGTCTTTGCAGGGCGTAGCTCAGCGCGAGGCCCAGGCAACTGAATGTGATGACCGCAATAGCGTATCGATGCCACGGCATCTCTTCGGCGGGGTCGATGCCTACCACGCGATAGATCGAGCGCTCGATTCTTCCGATGAAGCGCTGGGTGACGGTCGCTTCGCCAGAATAGACGCGTGCCAGGTAGCGTCCGAGGGGGATCGCCGCGGCCGTCAGCACTAGCAGGTAGAGGACGCCGCTCATTGCAGCTTCTCCGGCGCGAGCAGCGCGAAACCGAGATAGGCGAGCAAGGCGATGACGACGGCGCCGCCGATGAAATACAGCGGGTCCATCGCTCAATCCTTCTCGCGCCAGATCAGGATGTAGCTGAGGTAGAGGACGAGAGCGCCGCCGAGGACGGCGCAGGTGATGTCGAATGCGTTTACCACGCCCGGAAAGATGCCGGGTCGCGGATCAAGTCGGGGTAAAAGCGCAGCCCGACCGCATCAAGAAAGCATCAAGATTCAGTAGGTGATGAGGGCGTGCACCGGCAGGGGAGCAAGCACCTCGCGACCTTTAAGGGCCGTGAGCTCGATGACCGCGGCGACCTCGCTGACCCGCGCCCCGCACTCCGTGAGGAGCTTCGCGGCGGCTGCGGCAGTGCCACCGGTGGCGATGAGATCATCGACGAGCACGACGTGGTCGGAGGGACCCACGGCGTCGGCGTGCACGTGCAGCGTCCCCTCGCCGTATTCGAGCGCATACGCCACGCTCTTGGTGGCACGCGGCAGCTTCCCCGGCTTACGCACGATGACCAACCCGCACCCCAGCCGATACGCTAGAGCGGACGCGAAAATGAACCCGCGGCTTTCGATGCCCGCGACCTTGGTGAGCTTCTGGCCGACGTAGCGCTGGGCGAAGGTGTCGATGACCTCCGCGAACGCCTTGCCGTCCTCGAGGACCGGCGTGATGTCGCGGAACATGATGCCCGGCTCGGGAAAATTCGGGACGTCACGGATGAGCTGGCGCACGCGCTGCATGGTGCAACGCTACGTGAAGTTCACGATCGACGTCTAGCGTGGTCGGACGGTTGTGTTGGCTCTCACGAAGAGACGCGGTCACCGTCCGCCACGCTACGCCTGGGCTACTTGCCCTTGGTTACGAGACTCGCCCCACCGGGGCCAGTCAAATTGATACCAGTGTTCCTACGCTGCTCGCGGGTCACTTCACGACGCTGTGAACGGGTCGGACTTGCATCACTCGGGTGTGCAAGATGGAGCCATTCACGCTCTTCAGCAGCAAGGCCATTGGGGGTTGGGGCTGCAGTCATGGCCGGGGACGTCGTGGCACATGACGCGGTGACGAGGCAGCCCAATGCAAACACTACACTCAAACCTTTCATGGGCCGGCGGGTACGCCTGTCGCACTGCGTTGTAAAGGCAAAAACGTAGTGTCGTGTGGGCAATTGTGGTTTACACTGCCTAGATCGAGCAAATCCGGCCGTTTGCGCGATGGGCGAGAAACCGACAGGGCGTCAGGCGGTTGCCTTTGGTTCAGGCCGCGATAGCGGATCGCAGCCGGAAGACCCTACAGGTTCTGGTTCTTGAAGCGGAAGGGAAAGGTGACGAACGCTGTCGTTCCATTGGCAGGAACGGGGAAGCGCCACGTCGAAAGGGCACTGAGCAGGCACTTCGCAATGCCTTTCTCGCCAAGTTGATTCTCCACGACGCGCATGCTGCCTTTCTTCACGCTGCCGTCGGAGTCGACGATCCATTGCAGTACGAGGCGCCCATCGACGTCTGGGTACTGGGCATGACACCGCGAGATGTCGCCCGCATAACGGTTGATCCACGGCTTCACAGCGTCGCCTTCCGTGTGAACCGCTTTGGTGCCCATGCCTATCGAAGCGAAGTTGAATGGATAGCTTACGACTGTTGGCTTCTCCATCGCTGGGTACGCCATAGCGGTCAATGCCCGAGTCATGCACCCGATAGCCCTGTCGGACTTCAAGGTCGCTTCACGTACTCTCGGATTCTCCACATCGCCGGCCGCCGAGATCGTCCATTCGAGCGTGACCCTGCCTGCCAAGGTGGGGTCTGTGGCTAGCTCGCGTACATAGCAGCGCTGAATCAGTCCAACGTGTGTGCTCACCTCGCGCTGAACCAGCTCCTTGGGAACGCAACACGGCTCCATCTTGATGCCTTGCGGCATCTTCGTGACGAGCGAGTCAACCGTGTGTGCTTTCGAGGTCGTTGCGTTGGCACCACCGGAAGCGAACGAGAAGTCGTAGACGACGCTCGTCGGCAACCCTTCGGCAGTGGGCCCTATGGTCCACGTCTCCACGAGTCGCAGGAGGCACTCGTCGAGCTCGGCACTTTCGATGTCGTCGTAGACGACTCTCGCTTTCGAAACCCGTCCGGCTTCGTCGATCGCGAAGGCGATCTCGACCATGCCTTTGGCGTCTGCGTGCTTCGCACAGTTGGCCTGTTCGCTGTCGCTAGCCTTCGCCGCGGCGACCAGAGCCGTGCGAACGAGGTCAGGCCCGCGACGTCCCGACGTCGGATTCGGCGAGCTCGCCTGCCGTTGCGTGCTGGCAGTGTCAGGACCGACCTTCAGCCACTCGCGCTCTTGATCGGAAAGAGCGGCGTCCGCCTTGGGTGCGGGCGGCCCGCTCGACGCACAGCCGCACGTCGCTAGCAGAGTGAGCGCTGCAAGCAGACGCCGCATCGATGCGGTGAGCCGCCGTTCAGCGAACAACTAGTTCGTGTACCAGTCGAGCAGGTCGTCGTCGGGCGTGGTGCAGTCGAAGCCCTGGCGTGCGCAGTTACCGATCGTTTGTTGGCTCATGTTGGTGGCGTGGTCGTTGATGCCGGGGGCGCGGGGGCCGAAGTCGAGGTCGTCTTGGATGATGGCGGCGGCGGTTGGCTCGCCGAGGCCGAGATGGTCGACGTTCACTTGGTCTTCGGCTTTGCCGAGGGCGAGCCACTCCTGCTCTTCGTGGCTGAGGCCGGCGTCGTAGTGATTGACCAGGGCGTCGCGGTCGAAATTGCGGCTAGCGCTCGGCGTTGCGCAAGCGGTCAGGGATGCGATGGCGAGCACAGCGGATGCAATGATGTGACGCGGCATGAGCAGTGTTTTAGCCATGGTTTTCGGCCTCTGCAATGGGATCCCGACGGTCTCGTCAACCCGGCGTTTTTGCTGCTAGACGTTACGGCAAGATGACAGACCCGCAACACTATCGCCCCAAGAACGCCGTGCGGATCGTCAGCGCCGCCGCTCTCTTCGACGGTCACGACGCCGCCATCAACGTCATGCGGCGCATCATGCAGGCCTCCGGCGCCGAGGTCATTCACCTCGGCCACAACCGCGCCGTCGAGGAAGTCGCGAACGCCGCCGTGCAAGAGGACGCTCAGGGCATCGCCCTCACCAGCTACCAGGGCGGCCACATGGAGTACTTCACGTACCTCCGCGAACGCCTCGACGCGCTCGGCGCCAAGCACACCCGCATCTACGGCGGCGGTGGCGGCGTCATCGTGCCGAGCGAGATCGAAGAGCTCCACAAACGCGGCATCGATCGCGTCTTCTCGCCCGAAGACGGCCGCAACATGGGTCTGCAGGGGATGATCGACCAGGTCATCAAGGGCTGCGACTTCGCCGCCGACAAGGCGCTCGACGGTCAGGGCTGGATGCCGCTCGCCCGTCGCATTTCGATGGTCGAAGCGGGGCAGCTCGATCCCACGAAGAGCAAGGAGCCCGCGAAGCGCGTTCCGATCGTCGGCCTCACCGGCACGGGCGGCGCCGGCAAGAGCTCGCTCACCGACGAGCTGGTCCGCCGCTTCGTCGCAGATGATCCCAAGACCCGCGTCGGTGTGCTCTGCATCGATCCAACCAAGAAGAAAACGGGCGGCGCTTTGCTCGGCGACCGCATCCGCATGAACTCGCTCAAGTCACCGCGCGTGTTCATGCGCTCGATGGCGACGCGTGGCTCGGGCAGCGAGATCAGCGCCCACGCGCATGCGGTGCTCCAGCTGATGGCGCGCGAAGGTAACTTCGACGTCATCTTCGTCGAGACTGCCGGCATCGGGCAGGGCGACTCCGCCGTGACCGATCTCGCTGACCTTTCGATGTACGTCATGACCGCCGAGTATGGCGCCCAGTCGCAGCTCGAGAAGATCGACATGCTCGACCAGGCCGACTTCGTGGTCATCAACAAGTTCACGCGTCGCGGTAGCGCCGACGCCCTCCGCGACGTGCGTCGCCAAGTGGCGCGCTCACGCGGTAAGCCTGGCATCGATCTCGAGAAGCTCCCGGTCTTCGGCACCAGCGCTGCGCACTTCAGCGACGACGGCGTCAACGCGCTCTACGCGCACCTCGTGCAGGCCGTGAACGCCAAGTACAACGCGTCGCTCACGTCGAGCTACGAAGCCGGCCCCACGCGTCATAGCTCGCCGAAGTCGCACGTCGTGCCGGCGGGCCGGGAGCGCTACCTGTCCGAGATCTCGGACACCTGCCGCGACTATCGGCAGTGGGCGCGCGACCAAGCCGATTTGGCCGACGACGTTCACGCCATCAACCGTGCGGCCGCCATCGTCGGCGAGCCGGCGTCGATTGATCTCCTACGCGAGCGCGACGTGCTGCAGGAGCGTCTTGCTCCCGAGTGCCGCGTCATTCTTGCCGAGTGGCCGCAATGGGCGGCGCGTTACGACGGCGAGAAATTTTCTTATGACGTTCGCGGCAAGACCGTCGAGGTCGAGAATTATCGCGAGTCGCTCTCTGGACTGAACGTACGCAAGGTCGCGCGTCCCCGCTATCGCGGAGCGGGTGACCGCCTCTACTGGCGCTTGCTCGAAAACGTCCCAGGCGAGTTCCCGTACACCTCGGGCACTTTTCCGTTCAAGCGGACCGCTGAAGATCCGACCCGTATGTTCGCTGGTGAAGGCGGTGCCGACCGCACCAACAAGCGCTTCCACTACTTGGCCGACGGTCAGCCGGCCAAACGTCTCTCGACGGCGTTCGACAGCATCACGCTCTACGGTGAAGACCCCGGCATCCGCGCCGACATCTACGGCAAGATTGGTGAGAGTGGCGTCTCGGTGTCGACCGTCGAAGAAGCCGAGCAGCTCTACGCCGGCTTCGACCTCTGCGATCCCGCAACCTCGGTGTCGATGACCATCAACGGTCCGGCGCCGACGGTCCTCGCGTTTTTCATCAACACGGCGATCCGCCAGCAATGCCGCCGTTGGCTACGCAGCCAAGGCCGACTCGACATCAAGCCCGAGCAAGACCTGCAGCCCGACCATCTCCGTGGCTCTTCATGGTCGGCGGTGCGCAAGCTCTTGAAGGACGATGAATTCGCGCAGCTCAAGGCGTCGACGCTCCGCCAAGTGCGTGGCACCGTTCAAGCGGACATCTTGAAAGAAGACCAGGGCCAGAACACCTGCATCTTCAGCACCGAGTTCGCGCTCAAGGCGATGGGCGACGTGCAGCAGTACTTCATCGACACCCAGGTGCGGAATTTCTACTCGGTGTCGATCAGCGGCTACCACATCGCCGAAGCAGGGGCGAACCCGATCCACCAGCTGGCTTACACGCTGGCGAACGGCTTCACCTACGTCGAGTACTACCGCTCACGCGGCATGGACGTGTCCGCTTTCGCGCCCAACCTGTCGTTCTTCTTCTCGAACGGCATGGACCCCGAGTACACGGTCATCGGCCGGGTCTCGCGGCGCATCTGGTCCGTCGCCATGAAGCGTCTCTACGGCGCCGACGCGCGCTCGCAGATGCTCAAGTATCACATCCAGACGAGCGGCCGGTCGCTGCACGCCATGGAGATCGAGTTCAACGACGTGCGCACCACGTTGCAGGCGCTGCTTGCGACCTACGACAACGCCCAGTCATTGCACACCAACGCCTACGACGAAGCGATCACTACTCCCACCGAGCATAGCGTCCGGCGAGCCATGGCGATCCAGCTCATCATCAACAAAGAGTTCGGTCTGGTGAACTGCGAGAACGCTACGCAAGGCGCGTTCATCGTCGAAGAGCTCACGGACTTGGTCGAGGAAGCAGTCCTGCAAGAGTTCGACCGTCTCACCGAGCGCGGTGGCGTGCTCGGCGCCATGGAGCGCCAGTATCAGCGCGGCCAGATCCAAGACGACTCGATGAAGTACGAGATGCTCAAGCACTCGGGCGCCCTGCCGATCATCGGCGTCAACACGTTCCTTCCGAAGAACCAATCGGGCGCGGCCATCCCGCGTGACGTGCAGCTGTCGCGTGCAAGCGCCGAAGAGAAGAAGGCAGCGATTGCGCGGCTCGAGAAGTTCCACGCCGAGCACAAGGGCGAAGCGCCCAAGGCGCTTGCGAAGCTCCAAGAGGTCGCCAAGAAGGACGGCAACCTCTTCGCCGCGCTGGTCGACGCCACCGAGCATTGCAGCCTCGGTCAGGTCACCAATGCGCTCTACGAGGTTGGTGGAGAGTACCGGCGTAACCTCTGACGGGGTCCCATTAGCAACGATCCAGTCGCCCGTGCCGATGATCGTGGAGATGATCCGCGACGCTGCTACCGCCCTGATTTTCGCCGCCCTTCTGAGCGGATGCTCCGAGTCGGACGGCCCGCTCGATGGCAACGACCCCTCCGACATCACCGCCGAGGGCGACAACGACCAGCTGCTCGATGGTTCGGGCGACGACGATACGACCGGCAGCGGCGACACCCAGGCCGGCGACGACGATGAGGGTGATCACGACGCCCCGCCTGCGTTCTGCAACGCTCTCGACGCTCAGCAAGACCGCTGCGGCGCATGGACCGAGCGCGATGCTCGCGAAGCCTGCGACATGTCCGACGAGCAAGCGCAGTGCGTCGCCGACGTGCTGATCGAGCTCGAGGCGAGCGGCACGAGCTCTTGCGTCTACCCGCGCGCGATGAAAGCTGTCTGCATTGGCGGACAGATTACGTTGATCGGCGTCGCCAAGTGCTTCATCGAGGAGTGCTTCGAGCTGACGACGGCCGAAGCCTGCCTCGGCAATCTCGATTTCCTGTGTGACTACTTGCCGTAGAGAAATTGGTGACTGTCACCATTTTTGCTCGCTAGTTACCCCCGCCGACGCGGATTGCTCGCCCAGGCCCAAACCGGTTGCGTCATGGCGCCAGCAAAGCGATCATCCGCTCTGCATGAGTGAGAGTCTGCGGCAGGGGGTCAAAGGCGCCCGACGCGTCGTCATCAAGGTCGGAACCCGTGTCCTGACCCAACCGGAAGGGGGAATTGCCCTTTCCCGCCTGGCGGCCGTCGTCGAGGAAATCGTGCGCCTCAAGGCCGCCGGTAGCGAGGTCATTCTCGTGTCGTCCGGGGCCATCGGCCTCGGGCGGCGGCAGCTCGGTTACACCACGACGCCCAACGCGGTCGGTCTCCGGCAGGCTTTTGCCGCGGTCGGTCAAAGCCGGCTGATGGGGCTCTATCAAGACGCCTTCGCGGTCAGCGGGGTCACCTGCGCGCAGGTCCTGCTCACCGAAGAGGACTTCCACGAGCGCACCCGCTACCTGAACCTGCGCCGCACTCTCGCGACCCTGCTCGAGCATGGCGTCGTCCCGGTCATCAACGAGAACGACGTCGTCGCGGTGCAAGAGATCGTCGTGCACGAGAGCCACGGGAAGCCGGTGTTCGGCGACAACGACCGTTTGTCGGCCCTGGTCGCGAGCGAGATCGGTTGCGACCTCCTGGTCATCCTCACCGACGTCGCCGGAATGTTCGACCGTGATCCGCGCAACGACCCCAAGGCCCAGCGCATCTCGCGCGTCGATGATCTCGATGCGGTCAGCGCCGATATCGGCGGCAGCGTCTCGGGTGTGGGACGCGGCGGCATGCGCACCAAGGTGGAAGCCGCGGTGGTGGCTGCCCGCTCGGGCTGCCACGCGGTGATCGCCAGTGGCCTCATTTCCGGCGCGATGGCGCGGGTGCTGGCGGGCGAAGACGAAGGCACCTGGTTCCCTCGCGCCCAAGCTCTGTCGGCTCGCCATCGCTGGATCGCTTTCGCCACGCGCTCGAGTGGAGCGCTTCACCTCGACGCCGGAGCGGTCAAGGCGCTGGTCGAGCGTGGCGCGTCGCTGCTCGCCGCCGGCATCACGGGTGTCGACGGTGAGTTCGAAGCCGGCGCCGTGGTCGAGCTTCGCGGTCCCGACAAGGCACTGGTTGGTCGTGGGGTGAGCGAGGTCGACTCCGCCTGGATCGGCCGATGGCTCGCGGGTGAGCGTGCCGGCGACAAGAAGCACCTGGTCGTGCACCGCAACGACATGGTGGTGGAGCCATGATCGATCTCAGTCGTGTCCGCGGCGCGCAGCGTAAGCTCGCCACCGCCAAGGCCGAAGCCAGGACCGCAGCTCTGTCTGCTTTGGCGGACATCTTGCACGAGCAAGACGCGGCTATCGACCGCGCCAATCAGCAAGACCTCGCGGCCGCCGAGAACCTCGAGCAGCAGCTCAAGAGCCGCCTGGCGCTCAATGCCAAGAAGCGCGCCGGCCTGGTCGAGGGCCTGCGGCAACTGGTGAGCAGCACCGATCCCATCGACGTCGAGGTAAGCCGGACCAAGCTCGACGACGGGCTCGTCCTCACCAAGGTGCAGAGCCCCATCGGCGTCGTCCTGGTGATCTTCGAGAGCCGTCCCGACGCCGTCATCCAGATCGCGAGCCTCGCGGTGCGCTCGGGCAACGCCGTGGTGTTGAAGGGTGGCAGCGAGGCCACTCACAGCAACCGCATCCTCGTGGAGTGCGTCCGCAAGAGCCTCGAGCGCGCCGGCCTCGATCCCGAAGCCGTGATGCTCATCGAGGGGCGAGCCGCCGTTCAGGAGCTGCTCGGGCGGGGGGACGTCATCGACCTGGTCATCCCACGCGGCTCGGGTGAGCTCGTGCGCTCCATTCAAGAGGGCACGCGCATTCCGGTGCTCGGTCATGCCGAAGGGATCTGCCACCTCTACATCGACGCCAAGGCCGATCCGGCGATGGCGGTCCAGCTCGCTGTCGACGGCAAGTGCGACTACCCCTCGGCCTGCAACGCCACCGAGACGATCTTAGTGCACGAAGCGTTCGTGCCGTACATCGGTCGTGTGGCGGACGCTCTCATCGAGCGCGGCGTCGAGCTGCGGGTCGGCTCGCGTTTGCAGTCGATCCTGCCACGTGCGAAGCCTGCGAGCGACGACGATTTCCACACCGAATACGGGGCCTTGATCGTCAACATGCAGGTGGTCGCGGACATCGGCGAAGCCATCGCCCACATTGCCCGCTATGGCAGTGCGCATACCGAGGCGATTTGCACGCAAGACGGCGAGGCCGCCGATAGGTTCCTGCGCGAAGTCGACAGTGCATCGATCTTCCACAACGCCAGCACGCGTTTCGCCGACGGTTTCCGTTACGGCCTCGGCGCCGAGGTCGGCGTGAGCACCTCGCGCATTCACGCGCGCGGCCCGGTCGGCGTCGAAGGCCTGCTTACGACGCGCTGGTTGCTCCGCGGTGGCGGACATATCGTGAGCGAGTACTCGAGCGGTTCGAAGCGATTCAAGCACGAGCGATTGAAGTGAGGGGCTGGATTCTCGGATGACCAAGCTGGATATGATCGTGATCGGCAGCGGCCCTGCTGGGCAACGCGCCGCGGTGCAGGCAGCCAAGATCGGCAAGAACGTCATGCTGATCGAGAAGGCGAAAGACGTCGGTGGCGTCTCGATCAACAGCGGCACCTTGCCTTCGAAGACGCTGCGCGAAGCGGTCCTCGACCTCTCCGGTGCCCGTGAGCGTCAGCTGTACGGCATGGTCTACCGCGACAACACGGTGACTCCCGACGCGCTCTTGTCTCGCGCCCGACGCGTCATGGCGGCGGAGCGCGACGTCATTCGCGCCCAGCTCCACCGCAATCGCGTGAGGCTGGTGCACGGCATGGCGCGCTTCGAGTCGCCCCACCAGATCGCGGTCGGCAGCGACGTGTACGAGGCGGACCACGTGGTCATCGCCGTCGGCACCTATCCCGCCGTGGCGCCCGGCATTCCCATCGATCACGAAACCGTCCTCACCAGCGACGACATTCTCAACCTCAAGCGCATTCCCAAGCAGCTCATCGTCGCCGGCGCCGGTGTCATCGGTACCGAGTACGCCACCATGTTCATGGAGCTCGGCTCCGAGATCACGCTGGTTGACAAGCGCAGCATCTATCTCGACATGATCGACGACGAGGTGCGCGACGCCTTCCAGGCGCATCTCCGAGAGCGCAACGTCACCTTCCGCATGAACGAAGAGGTGACCCGCGTCGAGAAGCTCGGCCCAGAGCGCGTCATCGTCCATGTGAAGAGTGGCAAGCGCATCGCCGGTGACATGTTGCTGGTGTCGTCTGGGCGTCAGGGCGCGGTCGACGGCCTGCAGCTCGAGAAGGCCGGGCTCACCGCCGATGCTCGCGGCAAGATCACCGTCGACGGCAACTATCGCACGGCGGTGTCGCACATCTACGCGGTCGGCGACGTCATCGGCGCGCCGCAGCTCGCCAGCACCAGCGCCGAGCAGGGTCGCATCGCCGCCTGCCACGCCTTCGGTATCAAGGCGCAGTCGGTGCCGGATCTCTTTCCCTACGGCATCTATGCGATTCCCGAGATCGCTTGGGTCGGTCCCACCGAAGAAGATCTCACGCGCCGTGGCATCGGCTACGAGACAGGGCGTGCCCGTTATCGCGAAATTGCGCGCGGTCAGATCCTCGGCGACGAAGACGGCATGCTCAAGATCGTCTTCGAGCTGCACACACGAAAGATCCTCGCGGTCTGGGCGATGGGCACCCAGGCCACCGAGGTCGTGCACGTCGGCCAGGCCGTCATGGCGCACGGCGGGACGCTCGACTACTTCCTGTCGAACGTCTTCAACTACCCGACGCTCGCCGAGTGTTATAAAGTCGCTGCCTTGAACGGCTACAACAAGCTGCGCGGGCTCATCGATCTCGGGCCCGCACAGACCACCGCCGAAGGCGCGGAGTAGCTCAGGCGACGAGCACGCGACGGCGTGCCCGCCATAGTGGTGCACCGACGTAGCCTCCGGCGGCCGCGGCCAACGCGCCGACGCATAGGCTCACGAAGGCCCAGAACGCAGCCATACCTGCGGGAATCTGCGTGACCGAGCTGGGCACGGGATTGTCGGGATTCGCTGGCTCCGGACGTGGGGCGATGTCACTCACACCGCCGCTCGCGTCGTTGAGCTCGGTCACGTCTTTCAGACGCTCGGTTACGGGCGCGACGCTCGTGGCGACGCCGCTGCCGATACGCGAGAGGCCCTGGGTGAGATCGTCGGTGCTGAAGCTGACGATGCGGCCGACGGCGGTGGTCATCAAGAAGAAGGCGACGAGCGCCATCAAGCCCCAGGTCAGCAGACCGTGGACCACACCGTCGCGGCGCTCGACGCCGGCGAGACGACTCGACACGGCGCCGCCGACGAACAACGCGATGACGGTCGAGGCGACCATCCAAACGGCGGTGACGAGACCCGGCCGGCCGTCGTTGGTGGACAGGCCGGTGGCGAGACCGAGCAGACTCAGCGTGAGCTGCGCGACGAGCGCGAGCACCACCCCGCCGAGGATTGCGCCCCACGAGATGCGTCTAGCGACCGACGGAGTCTCCAGCATCTGTCTCATCGGGTTGACCGCTACAGCGTTATTTCGCCGGCGCTCTGCACCCGTGCGGCGGTCCGAGGTTGCCTGAATCGTGTCCATGGTGGCCTCCCTGCACACCAGGCCTGCAAGAAGGATGCACGGCAAATAGGCCAGTTGTGCGCGATCTCGGCGCCTCATTGGGGCGCGACGCCCCACTTCTCAGGCCGCTGCGGCGGTCTGGCTCTTGGCGTAGCCCGAGCTCTCTCGCGTACCGGTCGGTGCGAGATCGAGCTCTTCGCAGGTCAAACACGCGAGACGTCGTCGTGCCTCGGCAAGGAGGGTCTCGAGATCCTGGCAACGCAGGAGCTCGCGCACCGTGAGCTTGTCGTCCGCGACTCCACGTGCGCAGTAGCGGACCATCTCCTTGAGCATACCGAGTGTGCGGTGACCGAAGACGGTCACGTACTCCGCGGCGGTGTGCTCGAGGAAAGCGACGAGGTCCTCGCCGTTCGGGCATACGGGCGCGCGTCCGGCTTCGAGGTCGGCGATTTGTGCGAAGATCCAGGGATTGCGAATGGCGGGGCGGCCGATCATCACGCCGTCGCAGCCGGTCTCGGCGCGCATGCGCAAGGCGTCAGCGGCGTACCAGCAGTCACCGTTGCCGATGACCGGAATGCGCAGCGTCTCCTTGAGACGCGCGATGACGCGCCAATCGGCGACGCCGTTGTATTGGTCACGCCGCAATCGCGGATGGACGGTGAGAAAGTCCGCTCCAGCGTCTTCGATGGCACGAGCGAGACTGATGACGTGGGCCGCGTCGTCGAAGCCCGCGCGCATCTTCACGGAGACGAGGCCGGGGACGGCTCCGCGAATCGCCGAGACGACGCGCGAGACCAGCGCCGGGTCCTTGAGCATGGCCGCGCCTACGCCGTTGTTGCTCGCGCGTTTGGTGGGACAGCCCATGTTGACATCGACCACGTCGGCGCCCGCTTCAGCGAGCACCCGGGCCGCGTCGGCCATGTCGTCTGCCTCGTTGCCCATGAGTTGCACGAGCAGGGGGACGTCACCGGTCTTCACGACATGTGCGCGCACCTGCGCCGGCCCGATGGGGGCGCGCGAGATGCGTACGAACTCGGTGCAAACGACGCCCAGGCCCCCGCGCGAGGCCATCGAGGCGCGAAACAACGGGTGGCTCACGCCTTCCATGGGCGCGAGCAACGTCGCCGGGGTGAAAGGAAAGCGGGTCACTGCGGGCCGACACATAGCCAGCCCGCGACCGCGTTCGTCAACGCTTTAGCGACCGCGGCTGATCCAGCGGTCGACTACGTCTTGGGCTTCTTCCCGAGTCGTCCCGGTGCGATCAACGAAAGCCGCGACGGCATTGTCGCGGTCGGTCCCATTGAGTGGCGCATTTCCACGCCCCCGCAGCCGCTCCAGGGCGGCGCTATCGCGTTCATTCTCCGCGCGGCGCTCGATGAGCCGAGCCAGCTGGGTTGGGGTCATGCGCCCATCCGCGGTGCGTGGCACGAAGGCGGCTTCAGCGAGATCATCCCTTGGCGCGATGTCGGTCATATTGGCCGCGATGGCGGGCAAGGGCTTCGCGCGCTCGATGCCGGCCAAGCCACCTTGGGGAACGACCTTGTAGGCGATGAGCATCGTCGCCATGGCTGCGGCGACTCCGGCATAAAACGAGCCCCACGAAAAAGCTCGACGTCGACGGTCACGGACACGGCGGTCAGCGGGCGCTTCGAAGATGCTCTCCATGCGGCCTCCTGCATTCTGGACTGGCCCGAGGTATTGCAAAAACGGTGCACGTAGCCGCAGATCTGGAACGCAGTATTTCGCGCATTTCCGAGCGTGTGGGTGTTTGTCCTCCTGTGGCATTCCGCCCTCCTCGCGTCACGAGGCAGCCATGTGTCGCAGCATCAAGATTCTCTTCAACTTCGATCCGCCGGCCTCCGACGAGGAGGTCCGCGCCGCCTCGTTGCAGTTCGTGCGCAAGCTTTCGGGGTTCACGGCGCCCTCGAAGGGCAACGAAGACGTCTTCAACGACGCGGTCGAAGAGGTCGCAAGAATCGCCCGTAATCTCGTCGACTCGCTGAAAACCAACGCCCCGCCCAAAAACCGTGAGGTCGAGGCGGCGAAAGCGAAGGCGCGTGCTGCTGTCCGCTTCGGCGGACGATTGTGAGCGTCGTCGCCCCGCTGGTGGGTGGTGTCGTGATCGGTCTCGCGGCCGCGTTGCTGCTCTTAGTTCACGGTCGCGTCGCCGGGGTCAGTGGGATCCTCGGACGTCTCATCGACGGGCGTCGGGATACGCGCGCGAACGACTTCGCTTTCGTGGCCGGGCTCATCGGCGCTGGCGTCACGTTCAACCTGCTCGCCTCGGGTGCCATCGGCCCGGCGATCATGACCCGCTGGCCGACGATCATCGCAGCCGGTCTTCTCGTGGGCTTCGGCACGCGCATGGGGAACGGCTGCACCAGCGGACACGGTGTCTGCGGTATCGGGCGTGGCTCGCCGCGCTCGATCGTCGCGACGCTGGTGTTCGTGCTCACGGCTGGCATCACCGTGTTCATCGTCCGCCATGTCTTGGCGGTGACTCCATGAAGACGGCGGCGGCGCTCCTTGCCGGGCTGCTCTTCGGGGCTGGGCTTTGCGTCTCGGGCATGACCTGGCCGGCCAAGGTCCTTGCGTTCCTCGACGTCGCCGGACCTTGGGACCCGAGCCTCGCCTTCGTCATGGCGGGCGCCGTCGCGACCTACGCCACGAGCTCCTTTTTTATCCGCCGTCGCGGAGCGCCGCTGCTCGCCGAGAGCTTCGAGCCCAAGCCACCCGCGAAGCTCGACCCGCGTCTGCTGGGTGGCGCGGCGATCTTCGGTGTTGGCTGGGGGCTTTCGGGCTACTGCCCAGGGCCCGCGCTCGTGAGCCTCGCCGCTCTCGCTCCGGTCACCATTGCGTTCATCGCGGCCGTCGCAACGGGCATGATCGCGGCACGCCGTCTCCTGTAACGGATTTCGCTCCTGGTGACGGTGGTCACAGTCCCAGGAGCTTCGGAGGAGTATCTCAGCCCGCAAGTGAATGGATGCGTGTGGACCGCCGTCGTGCATTGACACGACCGGAACGCAGAACTATTCGCGCCTGCTCGCCGCCGCCGGTGAGCTCTTGCGGGGGAGAGACATGAGAGGTCAGAGCAGTTGGGTGACCGTTTTGGCGGTCACATGGCTCGGCCTTTCGGCGTGCAGCGACACGCAGACCGGCGTGTTCGTCGACGGGCCGGTCGTGGGTCTTCACTATCAGACCCTGACGCGCTCCGGTCTGACCAACGGCAAGGGTGAGTTCGCTTACGAAGAAGGGGAAACCGTCACCTTCACCGTCGGCGGTGTCGTGCTCGGCACGACGAAGGCCAAAGATCGCTTGTCGCCGTTCGACTTGTTCGGCATGGCGCCACCGACCGACGCGCTCGAGCTCCGCCAGCTGCTCCGCGACAACGTCATCACGGACTTCGACCGCGCCGCGAACATCGCTCTGTTTCTGCAAGCACTCGATGCGGACCGCGACCCGAGCAACGGCATCGATGTAACCAACTGGGGCGCGACCCTCGCCGGTGTTCCCTTCTCTTTCGACGAGGACTTCGCGGACTTTGCTTTTGGCTGGTTCCAACGCTTCGCCGCCGCGTACCCCGGGGTCCATCGCCACATCGATGTCGCGTCGGTCCTGCCGCATCTCTACGCCACGCTGGGTCTGACCGTGATGAGCCAGGTCCCGGTTACACACGTCGTCGACTACGGCAACGATGGGATCAACGACGTCACCAACACGCTCACCGTGGACGATCTCGGTCGTGTCATTCGCATCCGTGGTGACAGCAATGGAAACGGCGTCGTCGATCGCGACGACTCGACGACGTACGATCCCCGCGGCCTGATCGCCGGCTACGACTACCGTCGCGACTCGGGTGAAGACGGGGTCTTCGAGCGCGTCGAGTCGTACGCCTACGTCTTCGACGACGACGGCAACGTGACGAGCTCGGTGGTCCAGGACACGACCCATGGTGTCGTCGGCCTCAAGCAGTCGTTCACCTCCACCTACGACATCGCCGGCAATCTGTTGGCGACGCTCCAAGAGAACGACAATGGCGGCAACGGCTCCGTCGAGAGCAGTCGGAAGGAGACGTACACGTACGATCTCGGCGGCCGTCTGCTCACCAGCCGCTTCGAAACCGACACCGATGGGGACGGCGCCGCGAACGACATCACCAGCGAGTCACGCACCTGGTCCGCGGATGGATTTCTCGCGCAGACCGTCACCGAGCTCGATGGCGACGTCGATGGTGTCGCCGACTCGCGCCAGAGCATGGTTTACACCCGTGACCTGGCCGGCCGGGCGCTCACTCAGGCCGCAGAGCTCCACGTGGGAGACGCCGTCATCCTGCGCTCGCAAAGAATGTTCACCTACGATGCCCAGGGCAATCTCCTGGCCGACGCCTACGAAGAAGACAGCGACGCAAACGGCACCATCGACTATCGCTCGACGAGGACCGCGACCTACCTCGCGGACGGACGCCTTCTCGACGAAGTGACCACGACCGATGGCGACGCCGACGGAACGCCGAATTCGCAGAGCACGACCCTGCGGACGTACGACGCCGCTTTCAACCTGATTGGAGAGATCACAGAGCGTGATGCCAACGGCGATGGCGTCATCGACTCGCGGATCACGAACGAACGCTCGTACGATCCCTTCGGCAACCTGCTTACACGCCTCGCCCGCGCCGATACGAACAACGACGGCGTCGTCGACAGCCAGACACTCGAAACCACTACGTACTCCGACATCGCGGATGGGCTCTACGAGCTGGTCTACGACATCGTGATCAACTGAACCGGAGAAGACTATGAAATTGACCATCAGCCACGCCGTCGTATCGACGCTCTTCGCGGTCGCGCTCGTCGCATGCGGTGACGACAAAGACGGTGATGGCGGCGACGACCTCCTCACCGGCACGTTCGTCGATGGTCCAGTTGCCGGCCTGCATTTCGCGACCGAGACTCAAACGGGACGCACCAACGCGGCGGGTGAGTTCACGTACGCACCGGGTGAGACGGTCACGTTTTCCGTGGGTGGCATCACGCTGGGAAGCGCCCCGGGTGCCGAGCGTGTGACCCCGTTCGACCTCTTCGGAATCGAGCCGCCGTCGACGGCTCTCGCGCTCCGCGCCGAAGCCAACGATCACCGACTCACGGCCTTCAAGCGCGTCGCCAATGTCGCCCTCTTCCTCCAGGCTCTCGACGCCGACGCTGACCCCTCGAACGGCATCGACCTCGGTGAATGGGACTCCGCTCTCGCGGACGCATCGCTGAGCTTCGAGACCGGTTGGGAAGATTTCGCGGAGATTGGCTTCGACGCTCTCGCTGCCAGCCATCCCGGCATGCGCCGTGGCCTCACCCAGATCTTCGTGATGGCGCGTCTCTATGCCGGCCTGGGTCTCGCGGTGCCCGTCGATGCGCGCACCCGCGAGAATGCCTATGCGCCTGACGGCTTCACCGTCGAGTACAGCACGCGTTACACCTACGACGCGCTTTCACACCTCGCGGTGCGCTCGGAAGACTTCGATGCCGATGGCGACGACGACTTCATCAGCACGTCGACCTTCGACACGCACGGACACGAGGTGACTACCGTCGAGGAGTACGACGACGAGGACGACGGAGTCTACGAGCATCGCGACGCGACCACACGCACGTTCGATGCTTCCGGCAACTTGCTCACGGTGGTGAGAGAGGTCAGCGACGCGGGAGGTCTCACTCAGCGTTCGATCATCACAAATACCTTCGACGCGGTGGGGAACCTGCTGACGACCGTCGAAGAGCAGGACAGCGATGCCGACGGCGACGTGGACTATCGCCGGACGTCGACCAACACCTACGACGGCTTTGGCCGTGTGCTCACCACCATCGACCTCAACGACGATGACGCAGACGGCGCGTTCGACTATCGGCGCACGCAGGTAAATACCTATGACGCCGCGCATCGCACGTTGACCGAGGCCTTGGAGTACGACCACGACAACGACACTGTCGTCGATCAGAGCTATCTGATCACGAACACTCGGGATGCCGCAGGCAACCTGTTGTCGTTGCACCAGGAGAATTTTGCTGGTGGCGTGCTGTCGCAGAGCTCGCTCAACGTCTGGACCTACGACGACAACAATCAGGTGCTCACCGAAACGTCGAACGGCGACTACGACGGCAACGGTACGGACGACCGCGTCACGACTCGCACGTCCACGTACGATGGCTTCGCACGGGAGCTCACCTATGTCGTACGCGATGACTTCGACGGCAACGGCGCGCCCAACTTCATCTCGACCCGCACCAAGGTCTACGATGCCAACGGCAATGAGCTCACCGACTTCTACGAGGCCGACACCAACAACGACAGTGTCATCAACAACCGCTCGCTGACCACGCAAACCTACGACGCGAACGGCGCTCGCCTCGAGACGAGCTCGCAGAATGACTCCAACGCCGACGGCGTCTACGAGTCGACGGGACGCGAAGGCTACGAGCGCTCCACGCTTTCGACCGGTGTCATCTACATCCTCGAGATGCTCGAGTTCCTCGAAGTCGTATCTTGAACGAGGTCTGCTATGACGAACAGCACCTTTGCCGCATTGGCGTTCGCTTCGCTCGTCGCATGTAGCGGCGATGAGATCAAAACCGGGGTCTTCGTAGACAGCCCCGTGCAGGGCCTTCGCTACACGACCAAAACCCGCAGCGGACTTACCAGCGCGACCGGAGAGCTCCAGTACGTCGCGGGCGAAACGGTGACATTTTCCATTGGTGGCGTCGAGCTCGGATCGGCCCGCGGCGCCGACCGAATCACGCCATTCGACTTGTTTCAGATCCCGGTGCCGTCCACCGAAGCGGACGTCGTCGAGGTCATGTCGGCGAGCACGCGCGTGGACGCTTTCGACCGCGCCGCCAACGTCATCTACTTCTTGGTCGCCCTCGACCGCGATGGCTATCCCGAAAACGGGATCGACCTCTCTGGGTGGGACGAGGCGCTGGCGGACGAGACCTTGAGCTTCGATGTCGACGCCAGCGATTTTCCCTACGAAGCGTACCGCCGCATGAGCCTGCGGCATGACGGCATGGCCACTTCTTTGGCGCTCGAGAAGCCGCTCGCCCACTTCTACCGCTCGATGGGCATCGTGGTATCGGCGCACCTCGTCACCGCCAGCAGCGTCGATGAGGGTGACGACGGCGTGCTCGAGGAAGTGCGGCACTACGAGTACGACAGCAAAGGCTGGCAGACCTCGATGCGCCTCGACAACGGCGCCGACGGCACCATCGAGCAGCACTACGCCACCACCTACGACACCGCGGGCAACGGCATCATGTTCCGCTACATGAACGACAACGACCACAATGGGTCGTTCGAAGATCGCAACGAGTACACCTACGCCCACGACGCCGCGGGCCGTGTCGTCACCGAGTACTTCCAGCTCGTCGCCAACGACTTGGTCACCTCGCGTCAAACGAGGACGTACACGTACGACGGACGCGGCCAGGTCCTCACCGTCGACACCGAGAGCGACACGAATGCCGACGCGATCACCGACACGCGCAGCCACGAGACATCGACCTATGACGAACACGGCTATCGCGCGACCCTGCGGCTGGAGACCGATCAGTATGCCGATGGAAGCGTCAACAGCGTCACCCACCGTACGTTTGCCTACGACGCTGCGGGCTTCGAGGTCGATAGCACCTATGAAACGGACCCCGAAAACGACGGGGTGGTGAACACACGCACGGTCTCCACATACGTTCGCGATCAGGCGGGGCGTGAGCTCACGTATACCCAGGACTACTTCAACGGGACCGGGCTGCTCACTCGCCGCGACGTGCGTACCAACGCATATGACGAACGCGGCGAGGTGCAGCTCTACCGTTCCGAGTCGGATAGCGACGCCGACGGTGTGATCAATTCGTTCAGCGAATACGTCTACACGTACGGCGACGACGGCTATCTCACGTTGATGCAATCGACATACGAGCCGAATACGGCGGTTGCTGGCTTCCAGCTTGCGATCGACACCTACGAGCGCGCGCCAAACGGCAAAACACTGCGCTTTGCGATGGACCAGGATACCGACGGAGACGGCGTCGTCGATGAGCGCGAGCAGACGACTTACACCTACGACGAGCTCGGCTACTTCAGCGAAGCGCTCACCGAATTCGACAACACTGCCGACGGTGTCTTCGAAAGCAGAACACGCAACCGTAACACCACCAGCGAGCTCACCGACGGCATCGCATACCTCGTCTACTACTTCATCGCGGACTGAAGGAGCCTCCTATGAAGATCCGTAACCTCGTAGCGGCTTGGGTGCTCGCGCTCGTGACCGGGTGCGGTGGCGATGGCGAGGAGGGAGACGGCGCCTCGACTGGCGTTTTCGTCGACGCGCCAGTTGCGGGACTGCGGTTCGCGACTCCGACGCGGCAGGGCCTGACGAATGCCAGCGGACAGTTTCAGTATCGCGCCGGCGAAGTCGTGACCTTCTCGCTCGGCGGGATCGTTCTGGGGTCGGCGGTCGGCAAAGCCGTGGTGTCGCCGTTCGACCTCTTCGGGATGGCGCCGCCAGCAAGCGAAGCGGAGCTACGCGCCGCGGCGAACCGTCCAGGTGTCGACGCGTTCGATCGTGCGCTCAATGTCGCGATGTTCCTGCAAGCGCTCGACAGCGACGGCGATCTTTCGAACGGCATCGACCTGGGCTCTTGGGACGAGGCGCTCGTTGGAGCGACGCTCGACTTCGAGACCTCGCACTGGGAGTTCGTGCCCGATCGGCTCGAAACCTTCGCGGGGCTGCACCCTGGCGTCAATCGGTACATCGATGGTCGCGGCGCGCTCACGCATCTGTACCGTGGCCTGGGGATCGCCTTCCCCGTGCATGTGGTGAGCGTCACGCGCGAGGATGACGACAACGACGGCACCATCGACGCCGTCTTCCGTTCGACTTACGACGCTGCCGGTCGGGTGACCCTCACGCGCAACGACTACGCCAACGACGGCACGGACGCCGAGACCAATGAAACCGTCTACGACGCACAGGGACGTGAGGTCACGTACGTGTATCGTTATGACGGCGACGACAATGGCACGCTCGAGTCACGCGTCGTGACCGCCTATGTGTTCGACCCCTCGGGCAACGCTATGACGGAGACCTACGAGCGCTACGCCAACGAGATCTTGACCCGTCGGGTAGTGTCGACCCTCACCTTCGACGCCTTCGGTAACGAGCTGACCGTGCAGACCGAGACCGATGAGAATGCCGACGGCGTGATCGACGAGCGCTCGAGCCAAACCGCGTCCTACAACGAGCTCGGCCAGCTGCTGACCCGTCGTACGGAGCGCGACGACAATGCCGATGGTGTCCTCAGCTCGATCGACACCTATGTGCTCACGTACGGTCTCGACGGTTTCTCGGTCAGTGAGGTGAGCACGGGCGACAGCAATGCCGACGGCGTCTACAACCAACGTTACGTGTACACGTACACGCGCGATGCCCAGGGCCGTGTCCTGACGCGCACCACCGAGGGCGACGCTGGTGGACCTGTTCTGACCCGTAGCTCCGCGACCAACAGCTACGACGCGAACGGCAACCTGTTGACGGTCGTCAACGAGACCGACAGCGACGCCAACGGCGTCGCGAACACGCGCCGCACGACGACGCGGACGTTCGACGGTGACAATCATGAGCTGACCTACATCAATGACTTCGACAGCAATGCCGATGGAACGCCCGACAGCCGGTCCAGCACCGTGTCGACCTATGATGTCGACGGGCGCTTGCTCACGCAGACGAACACCGACGACGACGACGTGAACGGGGTCATCGATGCGCGACGCACGCGGGCTCGCACCTATGACCTCCACGGCAACCTCATCGAGGACATCAACACCATCGACGACAACAACGATGGCGTCGTCGATGGAGCCGACCGCACGATTTACGAATACATCGAAATCGATGTCATCGGAGCAGCGCTGAGCGACGGCGCTTCCAAGGCCATGTTGGTGATATAGGCTCCCTGCATGGGCGACGGACAAGAGACGCAAGTCGAGTACTGGAACGGCATCAACGGAGAAGTTTGGGCGCGCGAAGCAGAGCTCACCGATCCGCGTCTCGAGCACTTCGGTCAGGCTGGCATCGGCGTGCTTGCGCCGCGGCCGGGTGACCGCGTCCTCGATGTTGGCTGCGGCGCTGGGGCGACGAGCAGGGCGCTGGCAACTCTCGTCGGTTCCAGCGGTCAGGTGACTGGGGTCGACATCTCGCGGCCACTGCTCGCGGTGGCACGAGCTCGAGGTGGTGGACCGCGGTACATCGAAGCGGACGCCGGCAGCACCGCGATCGACATGGTCTTCGACAAGATCTTTTCGCGCTTCGGCGTCATGTTCTTCGAAGATCCGCCCGCCGCGTTCGCGAGCTTGCGGCGTTTGGTGCCAGGTGGGCGGCTCACATTCGTGTGTTGGCGGAGCCCGCAAGAAAACCTCGCCATGACGCAACCGCTGGCGCTGGTGCGGCACCTCTTGCCCGAGGGACCGCCGTTCGACCCCGATGCACCCGGGCCATTCGCCTTCGCCAACCGCGACAAGGTCGAACGGATCCTTCGCGGCGCCGGCTGGCGCGACGTCGTCATCGAGCCTCGCGACTCGACGTACCTCCTCGGAGGCACCGCGGACGAAGCCGTCCGCTATGTCACGACCATCGGTCCGCTAGCGCGTGCATTGCGCGAGCATCCCGATCGCAGTGATGCCGTGCAAAGCGTGCTCACATCCGCTTTCGCAGCGCACGGTTCCGGACCCATCGCGCTGGCGGCGACGACGTGGATCGTCAGCGCAGCAGCGTGACGCATCCCAGCTCGACGACGAACGCCGCGATCACGAGGTAGCCGGTGACCGTGGCGACGAGAATGCGCTTGGGGACGTTGCGACCGAGCTGTTTTCCCATGAACAGCGGGTAGGCGACACGCGACGCGACGTAGGCAGCGCCGTAGATCGATGCGCGGTCGGCGCTCGCGAAGACCGCCGTCAGCCAGAAGAGCGCGAGGAAAATCGGCATATGCTCCAGCATGTTGAGCTGGATGCGGTCGGCCGCGAGCATGCGCGGCTCGGGTGTGCGATAGCGGTCGAACTTTTCGCCCTTCGCTTGATACTCGCGGAAGAGCTTCGACTTCACGAGCGCAACGTTGACCGTCGTCAGATAGTAGACCACCGCGTAAGCAACGGTGACCAGGATGGGGATGCGATAGACGTTCATGCGCGAGCTGGAGACGCTAGCACTTACCGTCCCGGCGCTGAAGCGTCGGCCTCACCTGTCGGTGCAACACAGGCTTTCGTGTTCCCGGCGAACAGCTCGCGTCCGTTCGCGAGCAAGCGCGCGAAGATGGCGTCGTCGGCCGGCGTGTGTGCCGGTGATTCGAGGTCCTTTTGGATGGTGCCGCCGATGACGATGTCGTCTTGCCTGCAGAAGGCGTAGGCGATCACCCAATTGGCGCAGCCGCCGCTGAAGAAGTAGTGCTGCCTCTCGTCGGTCTTTTTCAGCACCACGTTGTGACCGCGCTGCGCGACGAGCGACGTGTCTCCGAAGAGCTGGCGTGAGCCGTAGCCGGTGCAGTTGATGACCACGGTTGCAGGGAGCTGTGCGACGTCGGTCTGCGAAGAGAAGGCGCGGGTCTCGAAGCGCACGTTCGCGGACTGCAGATCCGACACCAGCTTGGGCATCAAGATGGCGGGCGTCATCAGCCAAGTTTGATACTCCCGGCCGGGCGCGTTGAGGTGCTTGAACGGGAGGTTTCCGCGAACCGGCGCCGCCACGACGTCTTTCGGTGTCACCACGTCGAGCGCCGGCACTTGCCGATCGAGCGTGTAGTTCTTGCGGACGGCGACACCATACGCCTGACGATTACCCGAATTCTGCAGCTCGACGATGCGATCGCGCGAACGACGCATGTAGTCCGCCAAAACGAGCTTGGCTTCGGGTGTGGTGTAGAGCCGGTGCATACCGGACGGCTCGAATTGACCACCAGCAACCCAAGAGACCGTCGTCGCAAGATCGAGACTCTTGGCGTAGATGGTGATGGGCATCTGCGGCCAACGGCGGCGGATCTCGGTCGCGGTGGTGAGCCCGATGACGCCGGTGCCGAGCACAGCGATGCTCGGTGGTGTGGTGCTGGTCGCAAGCAACCCCTGCACGAGGTCGGTGACGACGGAAGCGCAGCCCCACGAGAGCGTGATGCCCGCGCCGCCATGTCCGTAGTTGTGGATGATGCGTTTGCCGCCGAGAGGCTCAGGCACGAGCTCGAGGCGGACGCCGCCGGGGCGGTAGGGACGAACGCCGATGAGATAGGGGTCTTTGTCGCGCAGCTGTGCGAAGTCGGGATCCGGTAAGATCTCGCCGTCGCGGAGAGCTTTCGCCCGCGCGACTCTCGGCCATACAGAAGCACCCGCTAAAGCAGTCGCCCCGACGATGAGCTCACGGCGTGTCAGCGACATCAGGCGGGCTCCTTCACCAGCTGCGCCGGCAGGTCACGTGAGGGGACGACGACACTGATGAGCACCGGGCCCGATGCGCCGCGCGCGCCTTCCAATGCACTCTTCAGCTCGGCCACGGTGCTGACTGTGCCCGCCTGCTTGAAGCCCATCGCCCGCGCGAGGTCCGGGTAGCTCCAGCGGTTCAGACCGACGTAGGGAATGTGGCTCGCGCCACCCGCGAAGAACTTCGGCTCCAGCAAGAACTGCTCGATGCCGTAGATGCCGTTGTCGAGGACGACGACGATGCTCTTCAAGCCCGCTCGCGCCATGCTCGACAAAGCCTGGGCCGTCATCTGGAAGCCGCCGTCGCCGCAGAGCACCAGAGGACGTTTGCCGCTCGCGAGCGCCACGCCAACGGCCGCGCCGACCGAGAAGCCGATGGCTTGCCATACGCTATTGCAGACGAATGGGCTCTTGGCGGCGATGTTGAGATCCGCGGCCGGGTACATGGAGAGGCTGGTATCGGTCAGCACCGCGAAAGATGGATCGAGAAAATCGCTGATCGTTGCCAGCACCGTGTCGTAGCCCAAGGCGGCGGCGTCAGGGCGCTTGGGTACCGACTTGCGTCGTGATGCGAAGTCGCGTCCCGCGAGCGGATTGCGCGCAGCATGCTCGGTGCGCGCGGTATACGACTGGGTCGTCATCGCCTGCAGTAGCGGGCCCAAGGCGGCGGGGCTCGACTCACCAGCCATGCGCACTTGGCCACCAGCTGCCGAGACCAGCGCCTTGGCAGATTTGGTGGCGAGCTCGCGGTACTGACGCCCATAGACGCAGCCGAGGGCGAGGATCGTGTCGGATTGGTCGACGAGCTCGCGCACCGCGGGAACGGAGTTCGTCCCGATGTACACACCCGCGAAGCCCTCCGTGCTTTCGGGGATGATGGCCTTCGCGAGCATGGTCGTCGTGTAAGGGATGCCGAGCTTACGCACGAGCGCCACTGTCTGCTCTAGCAGACCATAGCGCTGCAGCTCGATGCCGAGGAGCAGGAGAGGGCGCTTGGAATCGCCGAGGCGTCCGAGAATTTGCGTTGCCAGAGCGCCCTCGCGGCCCGATGGGCTCGGAGCGGCGGTGAGCGGCGCACCGATACCGCCGACTGGCGCATCCCATACGTCTTTGGGGATCTCGATGTAGACAGGGCGGCGCTCGCGCAAGGCGGTGCTGATGGCTTCGTCGACCACTCGTGGGACGTCATCGCGCGACTCCGCTCGCTGCGCATACGCCGTGACTTCCTTGAACATCGTCAGGTCGGAGCGCTCGCGGCCGGTCGAATGGGAGAACAGGGTCTGTTGCTCGCGCTGCAGCTTGAGGTCGAGCTTGGTGGGGCCGCCGTTCACGACGACGATGGGACTTCGCTCTGCGTATGCGCCGGCGATGACGCCGATGAGACTCATGGTGCCGACGCCATAGGTAACGGATACCGCGGAGAGCCCCCGCACGCGGGCAAAGCCGTCGGCCGCGTAGCCTGCTTCGAGGTCACTGCTCGTGACCACGACCGACATGGACGCGGTGCTAGCCGCCGCGGCGAACAAGGGATCGCACGTCGCGCCCGGGACCCCGAACAGGACGTCGGCGCCATGCTGGGTGAGGCGCGCCGCGATGTAGCGCGCGGCCGTCGCGCCGCCTCGGACCGTTACGGTCTCGGCGAGGGCGACAGCTGGTTGCATGACTGCTTTAGCGGATAGGACTGCCGTCGCCGAGGCTTGGAGAAACGCCCGGCGCGAAAAGAACGCGTCGTCGCTGTGGGACATGTCGGCGTATGTTACTCGATTGTCGAGTCAGTTACCGAAATCGGCGTATCGTCGTGTCCCGAGATCTGCGGATAAGTCGGGTACCAGGAGCCGCCGATGTTGTCGGTGATGGTCGAGCGGTCGATGTCGATCTCGCCCGTGTGATTGTTGGTCACGAAAAAGATGGCGCTGCCGTGCTCGTTGACCTGGTTGTAACGCAGCTCGCTGCCGCAAATGGTGAGCGTCATCTCGTTGCCGTCGTTGTAGATGGCGCCGCCACTGCCGCCACCCGGCGAGCCATTACGCGCGGGATTGGCTCCGTTACCGATGGCGTGATTGTGCGAAAAGACGCTGTTGATGACGCGCCATGAGACGCCGATGCTGCTCACGCCGCCGCCGTTCGAGCAGGTGTTGCCGAAGCCGTCGGCGCCGCCGAAGGTGCTGTTGACCACGTAGACTGGCTGGTCGTCGTACTGGCTGAAGACGCGAATCGCGGCGCCCCCCACGTCAGGGCCGGTGTCGGCGCAGACGTTGCCGAAGAAGCGCGTGTTCACGGCCTTGAAACGGCCGCCACGCACCCAAATGGCGCCGCCTCCGTCATACGTGCCTTCACTCTTCGAATTGCCGTCGATGAAGGTGATGTTCTGCACTGTCAGTCGCGGGTGGTCTTGATTGTCGCAGTGGCTGGTCGTCCAACGCTGATTCTGATCGCAGGTGTTCATGTAGAGGATGCGGTTGTGCGCGCCGCCGCTCAGGGTGACGAGGCCGCCGCCATCGATGACGATGCGCGGCCCGGTGTCGTTGACGACCTTGGCAGGCCGATCGAGGGTGATGGTGAGGGGCTCGGGGCCACACGCAAAGGTGATGACGCCGCCCGCCGCCACCGCGGCAATGAACGCCGACGCGGTGCATGACGCGGGTGTGCCGTCGCCGACGACAGTGGTCGGGCTCGTGACGTCTTCGAGCCCTGCCTCTTCCGGGACGCCGCAGAGTGCGCTCGCCGTGCCCGCACGCGGACCATCGTTGGGATTCGTCAGAGGGTTCGGGACGTCGACATATTTCTCGGAGCCACAAGCGGCCACCATCACGACGACCGTCAAGCACGCGCAACGCGACATGGTCGGAATGTAGCACGTCGCGCTTGCGCTCGGCGGCGGCTTCGCGTGAGGTGAAGGCGATGACCGTTCATGACGACATTTGGGCCTACAACGCCACGCAGGTCGAGGCCGACAAAACAATCTGCGATGCCCTGGCACGTGCGATCGACGGCGGTCTGAAAGGCGCCGAGAACAAGATCTGGCACCGCCATCCGGTTTGGTTCCTCGAGGGCAACCCTATTGTCGGCTATAGCAAGCTGAAGGGTTGTGTGCGCTTGCTCTTCTGGAGCGGTCAGTCGTTCGACGAGCCCGACCTCCATCCCGAAGGCACGTTCAAGGCGGCGGAGGCGCGCTACACCAGCGCCGACGCGATCGACACGAAGATGCTGCGCCGCTGGCTCGAGAAGTCCAAGGCCATCCAGTGGGATTACAAGAACATCGTGAAGCGAAAAGGCCGCTTGCTGCGGTTGAAGGGCCAGAGCAGCAAACCCAAGTAGCTTCTTGCCGCCGGCTGATCGATGCCGAGCTCGCGTGGCGGTTGTGGCGGACATGCGTGCGTGCCGAACAACATGTCCGTCCACGGCGCGAGGTTCCCGTAGTTCGGGGCGTCGCGGTCTTTCGCGTGGTGCCAGTGGTGCAGCGCCGGTCCGCCGAAGACGTGTGCCAGCGGCCCGAGTGGCACGCGCGTGTTGCTGTGAATCAAGATCGACCACATGCCGCGGAAGGTGACGAGCCAGAAGATCGAGCTCATGCCGAACCCGAGCAGCATCGCCGGTAGATTTACCGCCAGCTGCGTGTAGATGCCGTCGAGCGGATGCTCGCGATGGGCGGCGAGCCAATCGAGATGCTCCGACGTGTGATGCACGGCGTGAAACCGCCAGAGAACGTCGAAGCGATGCTGCGCTCGGTGCGCCCAGTACGCGCACAAGTCACCGAGGCCGATGACCAAGACGACCTGGACGACCGCGGGGCATTGCGTGAACCATGTTGGGCTCGCAAACCCAATGAGCTCCCGCGTGCGCGCCAGCACATACGCGGCGACGAATGCGAACACCCAGTACTGGCCGAAGAAGAACGCGAGATCGGTCGCCCAGCGCGGGCGCATGATGCCCTGCGCTCGCATGCTCCATGCTTGCTCGATTGGGATGTACGCGACAGCGAACAACGCCAAGACCACGAAGCTCTGGACGAACGCGAACCACCACTGACCCTCGAGGCCCAAGGTCTCGGTGAGCCAAAGAGTGACGCCGCCGAGGTCCAACTAGACCTTCACGACGACGAACGAGAGAACGACTTTGCCCCCAGGAGAGCCCGCCTGGGGTTTGGCTTTGCGATTGGCCGGCGCCTTCCACTCCGCCAAACGTTGCGCGAGACACTCGGTCAACGCCGGTGGTCCGTCGGTCGCGACGTTCGCGGCGGTGCCCTTCGGGGAGAGGTAGAACGTCAGGTCGAATTCGTGCCCGTAGGCCCAGGTGTGCTCGGCGCACGCGACCGCGGGAGCGGACACGAATGCGAGCAGCGCCGGCGGTACTTGGGGATCGATGGCGCGGGTGTACCAAAGGCGCGTGATGCGCAGCCGATTCTTGCGAGCGGTCGCCCTCAAGTGGTCGTCGTACGAGCTCGGCGCGAACGCGATACCCGACTTGGTCGCCGGCATGGCGGCGCGTTGCTCGATCTCTTGTTGGTACGCGGTCTCGGATTTCGGCAGCACCCGGGCAGGGAGCTCGGGCCAGGCGACCATCGTGGCGTCAGGCTCTGCACGCGTGGCGATGGGGACGTCCCAGGCATCGCGGGCCTGACTCGCGACCTGCGCCTGCGGTGCCGGTGGTGGCGTACCAGCCGCGGGGATAGCGCCCACAATCCAGGCAAAGACGGCGGCTGCAGGCAGCACAGCCAGTGATCGGAGGAATCGGATTCGCGTCATGGCGACTGTAGTCCACGCACCCACAACGTGTTTGGTTTGACCTAACATGGCCCCAAACTAACCGACCAGTGTATGTGCGTATAAGCCCGACTGCTGGAGGCGCCGCATGGCTGAGAACAACCGCCTTGGAATTCAGACTACCCGACCACCACAGTTCATCGTCGATTTGGCCAATCGAGGCCTCAAAGCGATGAACAACGCCAATCTCGCCAACGTTCGTGACCCGAACGTCCGCGACCCCAACGAGCGTGGTCTCAATGCTCGGGAGCGGGACCCCGACGCCGCGAACGGCGCAGCCGGTCTTCGTGACCCGAACGCTGCACGTGGAGTCCGTGACCCCAATGCCGCGCAGGGAACGCGTGACCCCAATGCCCCGGCCGGCGCCCCGAATGGCGCAGCTCCTGTCCGGTTGCGTGAGGGTCCTACACCGAACGAACAGCGCGTGGTTAACGAAGCGGCGTTCGGCCGTACGCGTGAAGACTATCAGCGCGACATCGACGACAACCCGAGCCTCATCGAAGCGCTCAAGGTCGCGAACTTCCATCCGACAGCCGACGGTCTCGTGCGCGTCGAGCAAGCGATCAACAAGAATCAGGCGAGCTGGGGTGAAGTCGTCGAGGCCGCGCAAGCCGTCGTCGCTACCGGCGGTAAGAGCCTCAACGCCAACAAGGCGCTCGGCACCGCGATGAAGAACTTTGCGCAGGCCGCTGGCTTGCGAAAGACCGACACCGCAGACCTCGCGTACATGCTCGCGCGCATCATGATGAAGAGCGACGAGACCGAGCGCGACGACGCCATGAAGCGTCTGACCGCGGCGCTGCAGGCGGCGCAAGCGCGTCTCGACAAGCTCACCGAGGACCGCAACAAGTTGGGTCCGGCCGAGCAGCAACAAGCCGTGCAGCCGCCGGCGCAGTCGGACGGCGGTAAGAAGGACGACGGTGGTTCGCAGCCGAACAACACGGCGGCGGTTGCCGATGAAGTCGCCCGCAGAAACACCGAGCGCGCTCAGCTCGATGCCCAGATCAACAACACCAAGGGTCTCATCGAAGATCTGCAGCAGCAGATTCAACAGGCCCAGGCGGGCGGCCAACAGAACGGCCAAGGCAATCAAGATCTGGTCACCGAGGCGATCATCGCCATGGTCGAGCAGGCCAACGCGATGGCTGCGCTCTTTGCCGCGGACCAAGTCGAAGGCACCGCGCCGCCGGTCAACAACCAGAATGGTCAGGGCAACCAGAACGGCAACACCAATCAGCAGGGTAACGGCACGACCACGTGAGGTCGCTCTCCCAGGCGGACGCTGCGGCGGTCATCGCGCAGCTCCGCCAGGACCCCGTTGCTCTCCCGGGCTTCGCCTGGTCGCTTCCTGATCTTGCGATCTGCGGCGACGGCGAAGCGCTCTGCTTTCACCGTGGGCTCACGCTGCCGGAAGATTGGGTGCGCGAGGTGTGGATCGTCGCGCCTGACGATGGGTGGCTCGCCGCCGCCCGCCGCTTCTGCGCACACCTGTTCGCGACGGGTGCGCGCCAGCTGCGTTGGCGGGTGACCCTGCCAATCGACCCGCGCCACGAGGCGATGTGGGCCCGCTATGGCGTACGACCCATCTCGCTGGCCGGCGGCGTGATGACGCTGGTGCTCGACGATCCCACGCTCGCCACATCGGCGGCCGAGCCTTGGCCGCGAACCGTGCGCCTAGGCAACGGGACGAGCTTCGGTCTCGCGCGTTTCGGGGAGCTCCCGCGCATCGCGGCGTTGCTCGAGATCCCCCAGAACCATCAGGCGCTGGGCTACGCGCGTGGCCCGACGGTGGACGAGCTCGTCGCGACCTTCATGCCGGCGGACTCGCGCTACCACGCTCACTCGCCACGAAACGTCTATGCCGTACGACGAGCCGGTCAGCCGGTTGGCGTCGTGATCGAGCACCCACGCAACTACGACGGCGATTCGGTGCGCGAGATCGACATGGTGCTCGAAGATGGGGCGCTGCCGCTGCGAGCTTGGGCGGAGCTGCTCGCGACGATCGCGGATTTGTCGTTTCGCCGCGGTGCGACGCGCATGCTCGTCAATGTGCGTGAGGACTTCGAAAACATGGCGCAGATTTTCGGAGCCGAGAAGGTGACGTCGTGGACGAGCGACAAAGTCGCCCGACGATCGCACTACACGGCGACTGCCGCGCAGTTCTACGCGTCGGTGGCCGCGCGATCGTATGCCTCCACACGCCGGCGCCGCCGTCAGACGACGGTGTAGACGCTCGAGCCACGCAGCCGGTGTTTCTCGACGACGGTGCCTTCGATACCGATGACGCCGGTGAGCACGACGATGAGCGCGTCTTCCAGGGCGGCGTCCGCGGGGGCCACGAACAGCTCACCCACCTTCTCGTCGGGCAGCAGCCGCACCAAAACCGCGCCTTGTTTGGTGTGCATGATGTACGAGCGGACGCCGCCGTCCTCGAAATAGCTACGTTCGACGACGTCGAGTCGTCCTGTCCGCTCGAGCACACGCAGCATCGTATCGAGGTGGATGATCTGCGAAGTCTCTGGGTTGATGTTCTTGAACGCATAGCGCGACGCCGGCGTCGCTAAGAAGTAGTCTTCGGCGGTGAGCCCGCGCGGCAGAAACGGCTCCTCTGGGCGCGGCCGCAACACCGTATCGGGACGCGGGCGCACGACGGCGAGATCGTTGGTGTGGAACGCCAGCGTGTAGTCGGGAGAATAGTAGTGGTTGAAGTCGGTGTACTGCTCGGCGACATCGACGCCGAGCTCACGCGTGACCGTCGTGAAGCTCGCACCCGCCGCCTCGGAGACGCAGACGAAGCCTTGGCCTTCGCCGACCAGGCACGCAACGCCGCGCGCGAGAAATAGGCGCAGCGCGCCCGGACCACTGACGGGGTCGGCGAAGAACGCATCGAAGGTGCCGACCAACGCGCTCGGAAGCGGCTCGCGTAAGTCGTGCGCAATCACCTCGATGGAGGGGCTTCTGTGAGCGCGCAGCATGTCCACGATAGCGGTGTCGATCTCGAGCACCGTCACGTGGTGACCGAGCGCCGCCAACGCCAGGCTCGTGAGGTCGTCATCGCCGAGCAAGAGGACACGTTTTGGCGCCGGGCCCACGAGAGCCGCGCGACGGGCGATGGTCTCGGGGAGAGCCGAGCGCTGGGCGAAGCCGCGGTGATTGTGCCGGCGGGCGGCGTGACCTGCGAGCACGGCTTCGTGTGCTTTCGGAGCAAGAGCTGCGCGGCACCAAGCGAAGTGACGCTCGAGCGTTTCGAGACGTCGGCGGACATGCTCGTCGGCGGTGCTCGGTGCGCGAACGGCCCAGCCGCGCTTCTCCGCGGCAACGAGCTCACGATGCTCGCTGGCGCGCTCCTCTGGGATGCCGGCGGCCAGCGCGCGGATGATGGAGAGGTCTTCGGCGCGCAGATCCCAGCGCTCTCCGCTGACGAGAGAGCGGAGCTCACCCCAGCCCTTCTGGGTCGAGGTCACGAGTCCGGGAGCTAGGGTCCACAAAGCGTGATCACGTTAGCGGATCGCGAGAGGCTAACGGAAGCCCGTCGCCGCGTGGCAGCCCTTCTCTTCGCATCGGCTTACCGCTAGCATGCGCCGGCGTGACTGACTCCTCCTCGGCCAGCTCCGACGAAGATCTCACTGGCCGCTTCGAGCGCTTCAGCATGGTCTGGGTCGCGGTGGTCGGGCTTGGCGTGCTGGTCCACACCTTCACCACGTTCGTCTTGGGCAGCGTCTCCGAGCTCTTGGACCCGGGATTCATCAGCCATGCCGCCTCGTTCGTGCCCCCCTTGGTGCTCTGGGCGTCGTGCCGCAAGCCTCGCAGCGCCGGCTTCCTGCGCGCGGTCGAGGGTTCCGCGCTCATCGTCTATGCCGCGACCGCGACGCTCATGGCGCGGTTCCTCGCCGATCTCAACGTCAGCAAGCTCGTCGATGACGGCGAGGCGTCCGTTAAAGCGGTGGCGTTCGTCTATTCCTATTTCGGTGTGATCTTGGTGTTCGCGACGAGCATCACGTACTCGGTACGCTCGGCCCTCGTTCCCAGTCGGCCGATGCGCACGATGCTGCTCGGGGTGGCCCTCGGCGTCACCATGATCGGAACGTTCGTCGCCCGCTTTCCGTGGTCGGCCAACACCCACGACTGGGCGACCGCCGAGCTCGCCGTGTCGACGGGGTCACTCTGGGTACTCGCCATCGCGGTTTGTGCGGTGCTGTCGTCCGTGATTCACGGCCTTCGGCGCGAGATCGCCAAGGCGCGCAAGCTCGGTCAGTACACGCTGGGCGACAAGATCGGCGAAGGCGGCATGGGCGTGGTCTACCACGCGAGCCACGCCCTGCTGCGGAGGCCCACAGCGGTCAAGTTGCTGCAAGACGATCGGGTCAAACCCGACGCCATCAAGCGCTTCGAGCGCGAGGTGCAGCTCACCGCGCAGCTCACGCATCCGAACACCATCACCATCTACGATTATGGGCGGACGCCGGACGGCGTTTTCTACTACGCCATGGAGCTGCTGACCGGCGCGACGTTGCAACACATCGTCGAGACCCAAGGCGCCCAACCCGAAGCGCGGGTCGCACACGTGCTTCGCATGGTCGCGTCGGCGCTCGCCGAAGCACATGCTCGCGGCCTCATCCACCGCGACATCAAACCCGCCAACATCATGCTCGGCGAGCGTGGCGGAACCGCCGATGTCGCGACCGTGCTCGATTTCGGTCTGGTCCGCGAGCTCGACGCCGGCGCTAGTCCCGAGCTCACGACCGTTGGCTCCATCGTCGGCACACCGATGTACCTCGCGCCCGAAGTGATCAAAGCCAATCAAACGAGCGCCCGCTCGGACCTCTACGCGCTAGGAGCGGTCGGCTACTTCATGCTGACCGGCAGCACCGTTTTCGACGGTGATACGGTCGTCGAAGTCTGCGGTCATCATCTGCACAGCCCGGTGATTCCGCCTTCGCAGCGCCTGGGCAAACCGATTCACGCGGGACTCGAGGCGTTGCTCGTCGCATGCCTCGCCAAGGACCCGAGCGCGCGTCCTGGCGGCGCGAGTGAGCTCGTTGATGCCCTCGACGAGCTCGACCTGCCGCGCTGGAAGCCGCGCGCAGGGCAGTGAGCGCTCAGACCCTGACGCTCACCATGGTCGCGATGGGCTGCGTCTCGCCGCCACGTCGCGAGTAGAGCGACGTCGGCTTGCGGCGATCGTGCGGGGCGCGCGGAGCCTGGGAGGGGAGGCTGAAGGGCTGCCCGGCGGGTGTCGCGAAGACGTCCTGAATGACCGCTCGCGCCATCTGATCGCCGACCGGCGATTCGCGCGTGGTCGCCAGCTCGCGACGACCGTCGTACGGAACCATCGCGGCCGTTGGCGTGCCGTTGCTGCGGGTGACGTAGGCAATGGCCCATCGCGAGGCGCGTGCCGCGTCCTCGAGACGAGCGGAGTAGTTGCGCAGGTTCGGGTCGAGGTGGCCCTTCTTCTCGGCATCGTAGGCCGCTCGGATCAACGCGACCGCGACGTCCATCAGTCGCGCATCTTCCGCGTCGACCGGGCCGAGCACGTCGGCATGGAGCTTCCGGAGAGCGTTGCGGTAGTCGAACGCAAGTAGCAGCGCGCCCGGAGATGGGCGACCGGTCGAAAGCTTGATGATTGCTAGCGCGTACTCGCGTGCCGCCATCAGCTCATGTGCGTTCTTGCTCATGCACGAATCATTTTCAGCGATCGTGCCAAGCCGGTTCCGTCAAAGAATCGTCGTTTACGCCCGTCGGCGTCGCTGATTGTTCCAGGACGGAACGAAATGGAACAGTGGTGCTGTTCCATTTCGGCGCACGAGGCTCACCGTGGAGGCGAGGCCTCGGAGAACACCAGGGGTGCGCAGCGTGCGCCGAGCTTGTCGATGCCGGCTCCGGCACCGCCATGAAACCCCACCAGCACACTACCGTCGGCGCAGAATGACTCGAACGTTTGCTTGCTGCCGACACCGCCAGAGGCGCTACCCGCGTATTCGGTGCGAGCGCGCCATAGTCCGTTATCGCGAACCGGGGTCAAGCGTGAGCAGATGAATTCGACACGGCCAGTGATGTCCATCTTCCACGGGTCCATTTGATAGCGGCCGACTCGGATTCCCGTCGCCAGCGTGTCCGCGGGGCAGAGCTCGGAGTAGTGCTCCGGTGGTGGCGTGACGTTGCCGGCTACCTCGGTCGTGGGCAGGGCGCGCGTCGTGCGCAGTTGGAGCTTTCCGTCCGCCTCCATGACGACTTCCGGCTTGCCGCACTCTGCGCCGAGACCGAAGAGTGGTGTTCGACCAGCGCCGCGTAGGCCGACGACGGCAGTGCCGGCCGCGCACGCGATCTCCATGGGATCGCCACCGCTACCACCGTGTGCCGGCAAGTTGGCGGCGACACCGACAGCCACGCGCGGAATGGACTTGGGGGCGTCGGTTGCCGTGCCGACTCCCAGGAGCTGTCTCGCGGCGCGCTCGACCCCGCGGTCGAAAGCATCCTCGTGCTCGCCGAGATCGACGCTCTGCCGCGCCGGCGATCTCGGCGGTGCAGCTCAGCTCGCTGCAACCCACGAGCTCTTTGCTCTTCTCGAAGCCGAGCATGGTGTTGATGTCCGATTGGGTGACGACTCGGGCGCCGCGGCCGACGGCTCCCTGCACGGCGCTCACCAGCAGGTCATCGAGCACCTCGACGACCTTGGCGTTGGCGCGGCCCTTGGTTTTGAGCGGCAGCACCGCGACGCTGGAAGGCGGGCTTCGTTTCTTCGCCGTGGGCGTCGCCTCGCGCGACGGCGAGAACGGCGACGGTCATGAGGACGACGTACTTCATGTGCGACACTATGAGGCCGATCCCGACGGCAAGTCACGTCCGGTCGTGGTAGCAAAGCTGCTTGGTGTGGAGGCGTGATGGCACCGACTAGCGAAGAGATGCTCGAGATGGTGCGGCGCAGCACGCAGCCTGCGAGCTTGCCGTCACTGCCAGAGCTCCGGCTTTGCTTGGTGACGCCGACGACTCCGCTATGGCGTGCAACCGAAGCCGACCTGTCGCGTCTCGGCTTGGCAGCGCCGTTCTGGGCGTTCGTGTGGGCCGGCGGGCAGGGGCTCGCGCGTCACGTGCTCGATCATCCGGAAGAGGTTGCGGGTAAGCGAGTGCTCGATTTCGCGGCAGGCTCCGGAGCGGTTGCTATCGCGGCCATGAAGGCGGGCGCTGCGGCGGTGCGCGTCACCGATATCGACCCGTTCGCTATCGAGGCTGCTCGCCTGAACGCGCAGCTCAATGACGTGGCCTTGGACCTGGTTTTGGGCGACGTCATCGATGACCCGTGCGCCGATATCGATGTCGTTCTCGCCGGCGACGTCTTTTTCGACCGCGACCTGGCGAGAAGGTCGATGCGCTGGTTTCGCGAGCTGGCCACGCGAGGCTTGAGCGTTTTGGTGGGCGACCCTGGGCGCTACCACATGCCCAAGAACGACCTTGCGTGGCGCGGCCGCTACACGTTGGCGGAGGACCCGGACATCGAGGACGAGGGCGTTCGCCATTGCAACGTCCTCGCAGTCGTCGCCCCGCAGGCTGCCTCGGCCGGGCCCTAACCTGTCTCGGCGTCAGCGGATGGCAACTTCCGCGGGGCAGCGTCGATAACGGCTGCTCCCATCATCCGGAGTCCCACCATGAGCACCAACCTCCACCGGGTCGGGCGCATCCCCCTGACCATGCGTACCGCCTCGTGCCTCGATCAGCCGATCCGCACGGAGCTGATGAACGAGAACGCGCGCCGCGTCCGCGAAGGCGTTCGCCCCCTGGTCAACCTGGCCCGCGAAGGCGTGTCGAGCTTGATGCAGGTCGGCCCCAAGCGCGCGGTCGCTCTGTCGCGCCACGGCGTCTACACCATCGGCGATTTCGCCCGCATGGACCGCGCTCTGGTGCCGACGCCGCTCGCCGCCATGCACACTGCGATTCGCGCCGCCTACCGCGAGTAGTCTCGTCGGCCCGGCCTGATTACGAGGCGTTCGCTTCGGCGGCCATCGATCCAACGCGGGTCGCCGAGCCATACACGACCAAGACTTCGCCTGCGGCAACGGGGTCACGTCCCGCCACGGTGGTGTCGCGGACGTCTGACGCGCTTCCTCGCGCCAAGATCCGGACACCGTGGTGTTGCTCGAGCTCGCTGAGCTGGCGTCCGGCGAGCTTGCTGCTCGCTGTCACTTCGGCTGTCACGTGCGGAACGCCGCCGACGCCGAACGACGCGAGCACCCGGGCTCCCACCGTCATCGCGGCGACGATGGGTGCCGCTAGCGCGGAGGCCGAGAAGGCGACGTCGACTGCCAGCGGCTCGGAGATCTTCGCGGCGATCTGCTGATCGAACAGACGCATGAGAATGCGGATCTTGGGATTCATCCGGCGCGCATCCAAAACGACCTCGAGGTTCGCCATATCGTCATTGGTTGCCACGACGATGGCGCGCGCGTGCTCGATGCCTGCTTCGCGCAGTGCTTCGTCGTCTTTCATGTCGCGCATCAGCACCGGGATCCCCATGAGCTTCGCTTGAGCGAGGAAGCGAGCGTCGGGGTCTTTCTCGACCGCGACGACCGAAACCGCGCCGGCAACCAGCTCCTGCAAGACGCGGAAGCCGAGGTGACCAACTCCGCACAAGACGACGTGGTCGCGATACGTGGATGCTTTCACCTTGGTCCACTCTCTTTCCGAATGCTGCTTCGACGAAACCAAGAGGGCGAGCCGTACGATGCCCTCACCGATGACCACGAAACCGACCAGCGGATAGGTTCCGAACAACAAGACGAGAACCCAGGGGTCGGTGGGCGAGATGACGTTTTCGCCGAGAATCGCCATCCAAGCGTCGTAATACGACGTCAACACGGAGGCAGGGTGGGGGTCCCCGAGAACGAGGTGCATGGACCCGCCGAGCACGACCGCGGCCCCGAGCAGGAGCAAAGTGGCGCGAAACTGGCGCAGGACGGCGCGTGCGTAGAGCATCACCGTGACGAGGTCGCGACGCCTTTTGCTTTTCAGCGCGGTCAAGCCTCCGCGGCATATCGTGCTAGTCTCTCCGGGACAAATGCTCTTCCGACCACCACGCCACCACGGCTTAGCTTTGTGCCTTGCAGTCGTGGCTGCGTGCTCGGTGTCGGAGACCAAGCTCATCGACAAGGCTTGTGACGCGGCACATCTGTGCCCCGACGACCTGATCTGCCGCGCCGGGCGTTGCCGCGATGCCGCCGACGTCGGTGCGACGATGTGGAGTCGCGAGTCCCCGTGGAACCAGGCCATCGCGGCGACCCCGGTGCTCGCGGCCGGCTCGGCCGACATGGTTGCCAAAGTCGCGTCGTTGAAAGCACCGACCGCTGGTATTCAGCTCAACCGCGAATCCTACACGCCGATTGTCGCGTACGCGGATGCGAGCGCACCGTTGGGCGTCGTCACTGGCGTGGCTGGGGGGTGGCGCATGGATGACGTACCCATGCCCGCTGACGCGGTCGTCGCGGGAGACCCGAGTGGTCTCCTGATCATCGTCGACACTGTCCGCAATCGCGTTTGGAACATCGGTGGCGCCGTTCGCTCGGGTCTTTCGATGACCGGATACGGCTATGCCGCGTTCCGCGTCGACGGCTCGGGGTGGTGGGATGCGACGAGCTCGATTAGCGCCGGCTATCCATCGGGCGCGAGCTACCTCGGCGGCGTCATCTTTCCCGAAGAGCTTCGCGCCGGGTACATCCCGCACGCTCTCGCGCTCCAGATCGATCCGAGCGTGGTCGCGACGACGGCCGTCGCACCGGCGCTGCATCCGGCGTCGGGCACCATTGCGGACGGCGTGCCTGCCGGGGCGCTGCTGCAGCTGGACCCCGAGTACGACCTCACCCGCTTGGGTGACGAAGCGCGGGTCATCGCCGAGGCTTGGAAGACCTTCGGCGCTTACGTCGTCGATCGCGGATCCGGAATCGCCATGCTCTTCCGCTCGACGCACAACCTGACCGAGAACCCCTACCTCGGCATGGACTTCGAAGGTCTCGATGGCGAGCTCTTGCAGTACCTGCGCGTCATCGCGCCGCGCGCCTCCTATACTTACGACAGCGCCGAGACGTTCTCGCCCCCGACACCGCACGCGCCATGAGCGACGAGATTTCCACCCTCCCCACCGACCTCTTGCGTCGGCGCCAGCAGTCGACCGCGCCGCTCAAGCTGGTGGTCATATCCGCTGGAGCGGATAATCGACGCGAGCTCGTGCTGGAGAAGGGCACCTATCGCATTGGTAAGAGCAGCGGCACCGACCTGCGCCTCGCCGACACCTCGGTGTCGCGCGTGCATCTGTTGGCACGGGTCCTCGCAGACGGCAAAATCGAGCTCACCGACCAGGGTTCGACCAATGGCTCGTTCTATGACGGCTTGCGCTTCGAGCGCCTCGAAGCCCGTGCCGGCACCGTCGTGCGCATCGGCAAGACCGATCTCAAGGTAGTCGCTGCCGAGAGCACGACACGTGAGCCGGCGGCTTCGACGACGGATCACTTCGGCGATCTCTACGGCGAAAGCGTCGCGATGCGGCAGGTGTTCGCTCTCATGGAGCGCGTCGCAGCGACCGACAGCACCGTTCTCGTGCGCGGCGAGACCGGTACGGGCAAAGAAGTCTGCGCCGCGGCACTGCACGCCGCGAGCGGCCGGCGGGCGCAGCCTTTCGTGGTGGCCGATTTGGCAGCGGCGACCCCGTCGCTGATCGAGTCCGAGCTCTTCGGTCACGTCAAAGGCGCGTTCACTGACGCGCACGGGGACCGCGCTGGCTCCTTCGAGGCGGCGCACGGAGGGACTCTTTTCCTCGACGAAGTAGGTGAGCTGCAGCTCGACGTCCAGGCGCGTTTGCTTCGCGCCATCGAGACCGGCGAGGTCAAGCGCGTCGGGTCTCCTTCATTGCGCAAGTTCGACGTGCGCGTCATCGCGGCTACCCATCGCGACCTCGAGTCCGCTGTAGCGGCAGGGACGTTTCGCAAGGACCTCTATTACCGTCTAGCGGTCGTCCAGATCACGCTGCCACCGCTGCGCGAGCGCGTCGAGGACATCCCGGTGCTCGTCGACCGGATCCTGACGACCTTGGGTAAGCCAGCAAGTGAGCTGGCACCCGAGACGCGCGCGCTGCTCACGCAGTATCCGTGGCCCGGTAACGTTCGTGAGCTGCGCAACGTCATCGAGCGGGCGCTGGCCCTGGGGGGCGACGCCCAGCTGCCCGCCACCGCTGACGTCAGGCCCGACGAGATGACCTTCAAGGATGCGAAGGACAAGCTCCTTGCCCACTTCGAGCGCGATTACATTCGTGCCGTGCTCGCGCGGTGCAAGGGCAACATCGCGCGCGCCGCCCGAGAATCCGGCTTGCATCGTGCCCACGTTCATCGCTTGATCAACAAGTACGACCTCGGCTCGGGCTAGAACGCGATTTCGTAGACCAGCGCGAAGCCGCCGAGGACGGCGCCGGCGCCGTAGAGAATGTTCGAGGTGCGCGCGCGCGCCTGCGCCTTGTCGTCGAGCGCTTTGGCGTCTGAAGCGAAGGTCGCGGCCTCGGCATCGTCCCCCGCGCGCCGAGCCGAGATGCCAACGAGGACGCCGGCGGTAATCAGGGCGACGCCGGCGGCAGCCGCGATGATGGTCGGTAGGTGCGAGCGCGTCGTCACTGGAGGCGCCGGTGTCGTTGCGGTGACGGGTGCCGGGGCGGGGGGCGGGCTCGCTTGTGTCGGGAGCGGGGCTTCGATGGCGAAGCGCGCTCGTTCGTCGGCAAAAGCGGACTCGATCTTCGGGCTCGCGAGCGGCGATAGAGCGGCCTTGCGATCGAGGGCCAATGCTTCGCGGAATGCTTGCCTTGCGCCGGGCTCGTCGCCGAGCTCGAACCGGCTCATGCCGATGTAGAGATACGCGTCGACCCGCTCCTCGGTGCTTTCGGCGCTGGCGAGCGAGCGCGTGAAGTGCTCGAGAGCCTGCTCGTACCTGAGGTTGTCGAAGGCTTGGTGTCCGCGATCGAGCTCACCGTTGACCGCGATGATGGAGCAGAGAAGGAGCGCGGCGGTCATTGATTCGGGATCCTAGCCGCAGCGCTTGCACGGCTCAACGCTGAAGGTTGACTTCGACGGCGACGGTCTTTCCCGGCTGGACGTCGACTTTGACCACCTTGGTCTGCTTGAGCTTGGCGTTCACCAGGGTCAGCTCGTGACGGCCGGCGCTTGCGCTGATCGGCTGTAGTGGCGTCGTGCCAATCGCTTTCCCGTCCAGCAACACGTCGGCCCAGGGTTGAACGCGCACGCTGATCGCCCCCGGCGCCCGCTCGACCGGCGTCGAAGGCGGACGAGCGGCTTTCGTTTTCTTCGCCTGCTTGGATTTCTCCAAAGTCGGCTCGCTCACGATCACATCGAACGGCAAGCGCGGCGCTGGTGACGGGGCCGGGTCGGGGGGAGCTGCAGGCAGCGTCGCGCTGGCCAAAGGTGCGGGCGCCGGCCGTGGCCAGAAGATGGCAGCGACGATGGCGAGCACGACCATGGAGGCTACCGCCGCGAGGTACATGCGCGTACGAGCGCGGGAGGTCTTCGCGGTGAGCGGTTGGGTATCGTTGGTGATCGACGACTCTCCCTGCGCCGACGACGGAACACGATCGAAGAGCTCGTTGAGCAGGGTCGCGAGGTTGTCGGCCGTCGCATGCGAGGCGCGCGCGAAGTGGTCCATGACCGCGCCGAAGGTCCGCGCATCCGCGGTGCGTTCGTCTGGGTCTTTGCGCAGCGCGGCGTGAATGGCGTCGGCCAGCGTCGCGTCGATATCGGGCCGGCGGTCGCGCAGAGGCTGCGGATCGCTCTTGGTGATCTGGTGGGTGAGCGCTACGGGGTCGCTCGCGGTGAACGGACGCTCGCCGGCCAGGAGCTCGTAGGCGACCACGGCCAGTGAGTAGACGTCGGCACGCCGATCGATGGCGGTGCCGGTCGCTTGCTCCGGCGACATGTAAGGCCACTTGCCGATGAGTGTCCCGTGCGACGGCGCCACGCTCGTGGCCTTGGCGATGCCGAAGTCGACGACCTTCACCTCGCCGCCGAACGACGTGAGGATGTTGTCTGGCGTCACATCGCGGTGGACGAGGCCGATCAGCTGGCCCGAGCCATCACGTTGTTCGTGGGCGTGGTGGAGCGCCGCGCAAACGCGACCGACGATGTAGGCCGCGACCGTCTGCGGGAGCGGACGCCCGAGCTCGCGCAATCGACGTACGACATCGCGAACACTACGTCCGTCGACGTACTCCATGACGATGAAGTAGCCGCTCGGATCTTCACCGAGGTCGAAGACCTGCGCGATGTTCGGATGATTGAGTCGCGCCGCGAGCCGGGCCTCGTTCAAGAACATCTCCGAGAACGTCCGCTCCGCCGCGAGATGCGGGAGGAGCTGCTTCACCACCAGCTGCTTCTCGAAGCTCGCGGGTCCCTGACGTGAGGCGAGCCACACTTCCGCCATGCCACCGACGCCGAGCCGGGTATGGCAAAGGTAGGGGCCGACTTTGAAGCTCGCACGCGCCTGGGAGGCCACACCGCGATGATAGCCTAGACGAGGAGCTCATTCAGCGGTTGGCTGATATCGCCCATCGACCCGTTGACCCCGGCGGCGCGCACGCATGAGAGCAGCACGCTCGCTGGGTGGGCATTGTTGGTCGCTACGTGTTTTCCTAGCTCGAGCTTGCTGGGGCGTCCGGCGACGAGTGCGAGCATCCGGTCCGAGGAGTGCGAGCCGTCCGAGCCCAAGATCGATCCGCCCTCGAACACCAGGGCGAGGACGGTGTTGTCCAATAGCGTGCCATCGCCTTCGGGTGTGCCGCGCAACTTGTCGATGAGGTAGGCGACGTGCTCGACGTGCCAGGAGACCGCGTCCGACATTTGTCCGGGACTTCCCGCGCAATGACCGAGCTCGTGGATGTCGCACCGTGCGCCGAAGAGTGCCTGCGCGCTCATGTACGTTTGAGCGTAGGTGATCATCATGCTCGCGACCCGCGTCTGGTCGCAGGCGAGCGCCATGTGCACGAGGTCGCACAAGACGCGTCCGCGCTTGGTTTCGTCGGACCAGCCCATGACCAGGCCCTCGTTGTTCGACGCATAGGTCGCGGCGGGATCGCCACCCGGATGGGACGGCGCGGCGCAGACGCTTCCCGGGGCTGGGTCGCTCGGGATGTCCGCCAGCCGCTGCTCGATGGCGCGGATCTCGTCGAAGTGGCGCTCGATGCGGACGCGATCACTTTTGCCGAGTCGTGCTTGCAGCCGATCCGAGGAAGCACGAACCAGATCGATGACGCTGCGCTGTTGTTCCAGTGCCCGGCGCCGCGCTTCCGTCTCCGCGGGATCGATGCTGCTCGGCGCAGTGAAGTTGCTGAAGAGTTGCTCGTAGGCGAGCTTCGGTGATGCGACCGGGTCGAGCGGTACGATGGCGCCGGATGAGTTACGCGCGTACGACATGCGGCTCTGCACCGCGACGCCGCCGTGATACTGCTGCGCCTGCACGCGATACTGCAGAGACGCGAAGCGACTGCTTCCCTTGAGCGCGGGTGCGACGAGCTGGTCCGAGCTGGGAGCGCTGGGCTCGGAAAGATAATGCGTCGCCTTGGTGCCCGAGAGAAGCGGCGCCATCGTGCTCGAGTGAAATGCTGTGACGCGGCCGCCGCTGGGGACGCTCCCTGCCGTCTCCACTGGGATCCGTAAGCCACTGATGACCGTGACCGCGTCCTTGACGCTGTCCCAGGGATACTTGGCCGCATCCGTGGTGCGGCCACCGAGCGCGCGCAGGCCACGCGTGAGCTGGTAACCGGTGCCGGTCGCCGCCGGGATGACGTTGGTTGCCGGGTTCACACCGCAGTCGCCGCCGAGAGACATGCCACCGAAGGCAACGACATAGCGGACAGGTGTCAGCGTTTGCGCCGCGGCGTTGCCCGGCACCATCGCCTCGAGCAGCGGCAGGCCGATGACGGCGCCGCCCAGGCCTTTGAGAAACGAGCGACGTGCGAGCTTCAGCGCCATAGTTGATCCTCCGAGGCAATGACGCGATGGCGAAATGCCGGTGATGCGACGAGCTCCGCGAGCAGCTCGTCGAGCTTCGTGCCCGAGCCGCGCCACCAGCTCACGGTCTCGGCGAGCCTCTCCTTGTCGGCCCGCATCGTCGGCCGCCCCGCAGTGAAGCGCAGGACCTGCTCCACGGCGCAGGCATGCAGGAGCTCGGACTCGACCAAGAGGCTTGCGAGGCCTGCGGGACCTTCGAACGTGCCTTGCTCGTCGAGGGTTCCGATACCGTCGAGCGGGCAGAAATCTTTCCCCGGCTCGTGCGTGCGAAAACGACCCGCGAGATCGAAGCGCTCGAGGCCACGGCCGACGGGATCGATGAGTGAGTGGCAAGCCGAGCAAGCAGGGTCGGTGCTGTGCCGGGCGATTACGTCTTGCTTGCAGTCGTTGGGGCCCGGTGCTGGCGGCTGGTCGACGTTCACATCGAGATCGGGTGGCGGAGGAGGGATGGTGTCGCAGAGCAGGCGGTCGCGCACGAAGAGGCCACGCCGTATGACGCTCGTGTCACCTGCGCCGCTGCCACCGTTCGAGAGGACGCTCGCGTGCGAGAGGATCCCGCGCCGGCCGCTGCTCCCGTACGATCTCCAGCTGCCCGCGGTTTCGCCCGTGACTGGCAGACCGTAGTGGGTGGCCAAGCGATCGTCGGCGAAGGTCTCGGTGGCGCGGAAGAGCTCGAGCCACGACGAGCGCTCCTCGAAGACGACACGCCGGACCAGCGCGTCGGTCTCACGGCGAAACATCACTGCCTGCTCCGGCGGATGCGGCATGTCCTCGTAGCCCAGCCACATGGCGTGAAAGCGGCTGACCCTCGCGATGGCGCGCTCATCGCGGAGCATGGCGATTGCCGTCTCGCGGATGCCTCGCTGACTGTCGAGAACGCCGGCGGCCGCGGCGTCGAGCAATGTGTCGTCCGGGGGCGCGCCCCAGAGAGTGAAGGCGAGGCGTGCGGCGAGCTCGTACGCGTTCAAGACGACGACGTCGCCGGCTCCCGAAGTCGGCGAGCCGATCTCGACGCGATAGAGCAGCTCGGCGTCTTGCAGGAGCGCCTGCAGCACCACGCGTGCAGCCGCGTCGAAGTCGTTGGCGTCCGTCGCTAGGCTGATCATGGCGCCGAAGCGGTCGATCTCGTCGGTGGTGAGCGGACGGCGCAACGCAATTCTTCCGCGGTAGGCAATGAAATCGCGCAGGCACGTGTCGTCATCGGGGCCGGTGGGAACGCAGCCGAGAAGTCTTGCGCGTTTCTCCGGTGACGCGAACACACGCTCCGTGATGGCGGCAGCAATCGAGCGCACCGATTCCACGAGAGCAGCCGACGGTGCTTGCGATGTGAGGTCGTTGTCGAACGGCGAGACCGAGTCACCGGGTAAAGTTGCGAGCTCCATCGTGGTCGGCGCTTCGCCTGCGACCGCGGTCACCGTAGCGGCGTACTCGGCGCGCGAAAGACGACGCAGTGTGCTCGGGCCGAACGCACGAGCATCATCGAAGACGGGTCCTGAATACGTGCTCTCTTCGAAGGTACCGGTGTCACCGATGACGCCGGTGCATCCCGTCACCATCACCGCCGCCGTCAGGACGAGACCGCGCATGCGTATGCTCCAAGCGTCGTTGCAGTTCCTCGGGCGCCTGAAGAGCAGAAAGCGTGCCACGGCCGCGGGTGACTGTTCGCGTGGCCTGGGAGCGCAATGCGCTGTCGGTATGCGGGTGCTGTCTACGAACTGTCGCGGGCGTGCGACAGCGCGCGCCCGGCGAGCTCAGGCGTCAAACGCGGAGCTTCGCGCGAAAGCCTCGGGCCGCGTAATACGACTGCGCGCCGTTGTGATAGACGAACACTTGGTCGTAGCGGCGGTCGCAGAACAGCGCGCCGCCGAGCTTGCGGATCGCAGCCGGCGTGCTCACCCAGCTCGAGGTCTTGAGGTCGAAGGCCTCGACGCTTTGCAGGGTGCGATACTCGTCTTCGCTCAACAGCTCGACGCTCATCGCGGACGCGACATCGAGCACGTTGTTTGCCGGCCGTGCTTCCTTGCGGGCCTGCCACGCTGCACGGTCATAGCAGAGGCTCCGTCGTCCCGATGGACTCTCGGCAGCGCAGTCGACGAAGGTGATGACGTTTTTCCCCTCGACGAGGACGACATCGGGCTCGCCGCCGCTCGCTTCCATCGCTTCGAGCTTCTCGAGGATTCCGGCGTCGAGGCGCGACGCGACTTTGTCCCACTTGAGTCCGCGATGGCGGTGTGGATGAGCTTCGAATCGTGCCTCGAGGGTGCTCGACAGTCCCGAACGCGTTTTCGCTTTGGCCATGACGCTACAATATGACGACCATCGCGCCGATGGGAATGCGTTCGTAAGCCAGCACTAGTTGGCGCCGAGCCGCTCGCAGCGCGTCTTGGTCTCGGGCGCGCTCACCATGGGCTCGAGGATGTCGCGTGGAAACACACCGCCGCTTTCTTTCGCGTGCTGCATCGCCAGCGTCTCCTGAACGGCGCGGGTAGGCTCGATGTGCTCCCGCGTTCGATCACCACCGCCGCGAGCGAGATCGATCCACCACATCGCGCGTGGTCCCTTGCAGTCGACGTCGAAGGCGCGGTCGTCCACCTCGATCCACTGCAGACTCTCCATCGACGCGGCCGGCGCCTTGAACGCCATACGTACGCTCGAGCGGTCGCCGCGCTTTTGTATGGTGTACACCTCGTTCCAAGTGGTCTTGGGATAGCCTTGATCGACCGTCGCGAGGTCGGCGAACACTTGCGAGAGGTCGACCGCCTTCGCGCCGTAGCCCTGCACGGCGGCGGTGACGCGCCCGAAGCGGGCGAGAGAATCATCGAGACCGTCGCATGCCGCGGTCTTGCAGCGCTGGGCGCTGGCGATGCTTTCCTCGAGGAGATGGTTGCTGACCGTCGCCCATGGCCAGCGGTTCGCCTTGTCGATCTTCTGGGCCCCGCTCACGAGGCTCACTTCGATGCGCCCGATGGACCCGTGCGCCACGACTTTGTCGTCGTAGTAGGAGATCACGGCGCAATCCTTGGGGTCGCAGACCTGGAACTGGGCATTGATCGTGCCGTGCGGGATGACCGGATGTTCGCCCGTGACCGACTTGCTGATCACCTCGGCGAGCGACGCAGACGTGTCGAGGTGGTATTGCGACCATTGCGAACGTTGCAGCACCACCGCACGAGCGGGCGGTGTGGGGTAGGGGCGGTTGCGTAGTATCGTCGATTGGATGGTGAGGCCCCGCTCGTTCACGCCGCTCATGGGGAAGCCGGCCCCGAACATCGTCTGGCTCAGGCTCCAATAACGCGAGGTCCACTCGGTCGCGTTGGTGACGCCCGCTTCGAGGGCGCCATTGCGATGCAGGTGGCGCGGGTTGAGGGTGACCGCCGCGCGCACCGGCGAATACCAACCCGTCGAGATGGCGTAGTGACTGGTCTCCTGTGGCGACTTGCCCGCGACACGAAAGCCCGTCGAGGCAGCGGCTGATTGGCTCAGTAGCGCGACGGCGATGGCGAGGATCCGGGGGCTCTTGCGCATGCGTTGCGATAGGACGAGCGCATCGCGGGCGTCAACGCCAGACGAACGAGCGCCAGGCAAACGAGGAGCAGCGCGCTGGTTTCGCTGCCAGTCGCGCTGCACCCATCCGCCTCGGCTACGGAGTCATCGTCGCCCGAGCCATCGTCGACGTCAGGCTCCTCCGGCGGAGCGGGTGGGGGCCAATCAGCGACCGCATTGACCGTGAACGCGCTGGCTGGTGACCAGGCACTCTGCGCCTCGCCATCGTTGCCGCGCGCACGCCAGTAGACGACCGTATCCTCGGGGATCGCCGCCGGCACCCAGCTCGGGGCACTGGCGGAGACAGTCGTGCTCTGCGCTACGGAAGCGTCCGCGCTAGCGTACCGCAGCTCGATCTCGACGTCGTAGAGGTCGCCGTCGTCGTCCGCTGAAACCGAGAGCAGCAAGCTGGGCGTGGCGGTCGTTTCTTCGGCACCGTCGAGCGGCGACACGAGGATGGGAACGGGCGGCGCGACGTTTACGGCGACGACGTCGATTGGAGTCGTCAGCTCGTCTTCATACGTGCCGTCACTCACCGTGATGGTCAGCGTGTAGGGACTCGCCGTTGCCGCGATCTGAGAGACGTTCCAGCTGACGACCGCGTCTCCGGTTCCTAGGATCAAGTCGATGTCCGGCATTTCCACGCCCAACGCGTCGGTGAGCACCGCGTCGACCACGACGCTGTCCAGGTCGGGGTCGACGTAGTCGAAGGTGACGACGGCGGTTTCACCCTCGCTGACCTGCTCTGGCGCCACCAACTCGCTCAACACCGGGCGGCGATTCAGCTGCTCGATGCGGAGCGTGTATGCTCCTGCGGACGCCTGGCCGCTGCCGGTCCAGGTCGTGTCGCCATACGTGGTGACCGTGACGCAGCTCACGGCGTCCTCGTCGACCCAGACTTCCAGCCGCGGATGTTTCGAGGTGCCGTCGTCGTCCGCTGTCGAGGACACGGTCGTCCCATCCGCCCTGAAGGCGATCAGTGGGTCGATCCACGGGTGCTCGACCGCAACGCCCAAGATGTCGACCGTTGCGATCGCTCGAATCAGCAGGTGGTCGCCGGCCACGACGCTGAAACAATACCAATCGACGTCAGACCCGCGTGGCGCGATGGCGCTGCCGACGCTCACGACCGGCGTCGGCGGAATGGTGTGGAGCGGGCCGGAGTCGAGGGACGACCCCGCGGCGGTCCTCGTGTTGTTGGGCTCCTGGGGATCCGTTGCCAGCAACGCAACGGTGAAGTCGCCGATCGACGTATTGCTGCTCGCGACCACGGTATACGGGCCGGGCATGACCAGCGCTTGATAGGTCGCGTTAGGGTCATAAACAACGAAGAGATAGTTGTCTGATGGGAGGTTCCCGTACCCGAAGGTGCCAGGCGTGGGGCCGCCCGCCGTCACCGCCGTCGTTGGATCGAGTCCGCTGGAGCGCTCTTGCACCCGTACCTGGAGGCCCGCCAAGTACGTTCCGCCGGCGTTGCGAACGCGGCCATTGATGCCGCCCGCGAATCCTGACTGCGTGTTGATTCCAGTCACGGTGGTGCTGGCGCCGAGGATGAGGGCGTCAGCGGCATCGGCGCTACGCCCGTTGGCGGTGGGAGCCTGGACGTCGTACCAACGGGCAGCTCGCGGACCGATAGGGACGACGAAGATGCGGTAGGAACCTTCCGGTAACCCGATGAAGGAGTAGAAGCCCGAGGCGTCCGCTGTCTGCAACCCCCAGAGGGTCCAACCCTTGGTCTCGAGCTTGTGCACCTGCACGGCCGAGCTGCCGATGCCCGTGCCGGTGTCGGTTTGCACCTGACCTTGAATGGTGGCGGCGCGGGCCCTGGCCGCGAAAGCGCAAAGAAGCAGTGCGACAAGGTAGCTGCGACGGCCCATGCACCCTCCGCGACCGACAGTATATCGTTAGGTGCGGAGAAGCTCGTTCCCGGGTCGATCCTCTGCTAGTCTCACAACGTGGGTCGATGTGTTGCGGTAACACAGATCGCGTTGTGGACGACCCTGCTGACGGCGGGTGTCGCCTCTGCTGCGGGCTTCGACCCGCAGACGCTACGCCTTACACCTGATGTCAGCGGGCTCGTCAGCCTGCCCGTCGCCGAGGTCCTGCCGCACGGGACCTTGGGTGTCGCAGTGGGTGTCGACGTCGCCTACCGGCCGTTTTCGTTGTCGTTGCCGAGCTCATCGGTGCCCAGCGGCGCCATCATCAAGGAGCGCCTATCCCTCCAGGCAGCATTCGCCTGGGGCTTGTGGGGGTGGCTCGAGATCAACGGCTGGCTCGGCATGGTCGGGCAGCAGAGCGGCATCGACAGCACGTTCACCCGCTCGACCCTCGGCTTTGACAACTTGGGTGAGCCGCGCCTTGAAGACATCAACCTTGGCGCCCGGGTGTGGGTGTCCAAGCGACGCGGTCCATTGCCCGCGATCTCCGTGGGTGGACGTGTCGGCTTGCCCGTTGGCTCCGACGGTTCTTTTGCCGGCGAGCCCGGGCTGACGGTCACTCCCGAGATCGTCGCGAGCTACAGCGGCGGCAGAACCACCTGGTCGTCCCGGTTCGGTTACGAGCTGCGGCCGAACCGCGTCGAGCTTGGCGACGCGACCCTCGGTGACCGCATCCGCCTCGGAGTGGGTGGCGCCATCGGTGTCGACCCGAGCAGCTACGTGCAACGCCGGACGGTCATCGGCGAGGTGCACGTCTCCGCCTGGGCCCTGGGCTCGACCATTCCCGACCGCAGGTTCGGCATCGAAGCGCTGCTGGCGTATCGCCATCGCTTCGGAGGATTTCCCTACGCGGTGTCTTTCGGCGCCTCCGGTGGCATTGCGCCGGCGTACGGCGTGCCGCTCGCGCGCGTGTTCTTGGCGTTCGAGTCGGTCACCAAAGATCCCTACCGCGACTCCGACGAAGACACGGTTCCCAATCGGCGTGACGTGTGTCCGGGCTCCGAAGAAGACTTCGACGGCTACGAGGACGACGACGGTTGCAACGACGTCGACAACGACGGCGACGACATCGTCGATGGCGACGACGAATGCCCATCCGCGGCCGAGGACCAGCCGGGACCCGACGCGGACGGTTGCCCCTTGGTCATTCCCGATGATCGCGATCGCGACACCATCGCTGACGACCAAGACCATTGTCCCGACCAGGACGAGGACCTCGATCAATTCCAAGATTGGGACGGTTGCCCCGAGCCCGACAACGACAACGACGGGCTCCCGGATATCTCCGACCAATGTCCGCTCGCGGCCGAAGACAAGAACCGCGTCCAAGACGATGACGGCTGCCCAGACGATGGGCGCGGTCCGCAGCTGGTGTCGTTCAAGAATCGGCGCCTACGTCTGAACCGCGGTATCGGCTTCGAGCCCGGGAAGGCCACACTCGACAAGGACAGCGGCCGCGTGCTCCTGCAGGTCGCCCAGCTCCTCCGCGATCACGGCGAGATCGAGAAGGTCGTCATCGCGGTCTATCCCGATAAGGGCGGACGGCGCGCCCGCAAGCTGGCTCAAGATCGCGCAGACGCGATCATCAACGAGCTCGGTGTGCTCGGCCTGACGAGAGACCAAGTCGGTGGTGGAGCGGCGCGCTGGGACCGCAAGCTCGCCGGCGACGTCGCCATCACGGCGGTGGTCGCCCCTGGCGGCAAGGGCCGTCCGAAGCTCAGTCGCTGACGACGTTCGGATCGCGCGCTTCGCAGAGCTTGATCGTCTCGGTCAGACCGAGCTCCGGCACTTCCGTGCAGGCGTTGATCCAGCCATTGCCGCAATCGGTATCTTCTTGGCACGTCTTCCAGGTGCAGTACTTGCGGCTCGCGAACGGTCCGTACGTCATCACGACGCGGCACTCGAAAGCGTCAGGGCAATTGGCGTCGCTGCGGCATTCGCGGGTGCAGTAGGAGCCGCGACCCAGCGAAGCCACGCAGACGATGTCTTGGCAGGGGAAGTCGGTGTTGTATTCGACGACCTCGGAACCTTCGGTGCGCCGCAGGTCGCCCTCGGTGCTTGCCTCGCCTTGCTGGGGCACGACCATCTCTGGACACGCAAGACCAATGTCTTCGCCTTGCCCGGCGCACGCGGCTAGCAGCGGGAGCAACAAGACGAGGTGCCTCATTCGCCGACTCCCTCGAGCTCATTGAGCACCGTGAGCACGAACTCTTGGCCTACGTCTTTCTTCAAGCCGCACTCGAGGCAAAAAGTGCGCTCGTCGACGTAACGCCATGCCCCTTGGGCGCAGTCACCGCCGCACGTCTGGCAGTCCGCGGTGCTGTCGGCGGTGTCGTAACGCGGGATGACGCGATCTTGGGTCGCGCCCGCACCGTCGAGGGTGCGAATGGCGATCTGCACCGCCTCGGGGCCGAGCGCAGGCTCCTGCAGCACGAAGCAGCTCGAGAGCACGACGGTGCTCGCGATTTGCAGCAGCGTCTGGTCGTATTCGTCGCGGCAGATCGAGTCTGCGAACGTTCCCCCGGGGAAGCTCACCGCGAGACGTCGCCGGCGCAGCTCGCGCAAGAAGTCGTAATAGCGCGAACCGGGCATGGCTTCGCACCGGTCGGCACTGCAACCCTGAACTCGCGTGCAGGGGTGTCCGAAGGCGTTGAGATATTCGCAGAGCGCGGGATCGTCCGAGACGTTCAAGCAGCCGCAGTCGGCCGATGGTTCACCCGTTCCGCCGAGACGACAGCCTCGAGGGACGAAGCTCGAGCCGTCGGCTCCTTCGAAGGCGCCGCCAGCGATGAGGGCGGCACGGATCTTACGCACGCCGGCCGCGGGGTCCTTCTTGCTCACGAGAAAGTCGATGAACCTTTCGACCGGCGTCGCGGTGGCGGCGTTTTCGTAGCACCACGCTATCTCTGTGGACTCCGATGGAAACGTATCGTGGGCGCAGTCTTCTTCGTCGGTCAGAAAGACCACGGCGAGGTCCGCCGTGGGTCGAATGAAACCGTTGTTCACGGCGGCGGCGTTGGAAGCAGGATCGACCGCGTCGCGCATGGCGAGCAGACCCGACTCGCGACCCGAGCCGTCGATGCCGAGGCTTGCCACCGTGGCGACCATATCTTCGACGAGCCGACAGCGCAGGGCGTCGACTTGTGGACTGTCGAGCGCCGGGCGCTGCAGGTAACGCAGGCCGCTCGCGTCGGGGCCAATGCCGCAACCGGCGTTGTTCAGCTCGGACTGGGTCGCTCTCCGCATGCGCAGGCGGCCGGCGTCTTGGCCGTCCGTCTGGTCATCGAGCGCGTCCGTCGTGATGATGCCGATGCGGTAGGAGTTCTCGGAGAGACTAATCGCTTCGACGAAGGCGCGCGTGTTGCGGCGCAGATTGTCCTGCTCCTCTTGCATGCTGCCGGAGTTGTCGACGACGAACAGGATGTCCGTATCCGAGTTGCGCACGACGACCTCGCGCACCGACGTTACGGCGACGCGCTGCTTCGGCCGATTCACGAACGGATACTCTTGGCAGCCCGCAAGCACGACGGCGAACGTGGCGACCAGACGCCAAGCCACTACTTGCGACGACAGGGGCATACATGGAGGTTATCAAAGGTGAGCCCGGCCTGCGAGCAAAGCCGTCGCTCTAAGTGGAGCGCTTGCGGCGCCGCTGGTTGCGCTTGCGGGCCGCCTGGAGCTCCTGGCGAGCCGCTAGGACCGGAGCCGGGCCGCTCGGGAAGGTTTGGCGGCAGGATTCGGCGGAGAGGAGCTTCGCTGCTTGCAGGTAGCTCATCTGTTCCTGGACGTCGGTGACGTCGCCAGGAAAGCTCGCCGCTAGAGCGACCAAGCCATCGATAGCCTCGCCGCGGCTCAGGCCCTCACTCCGCAGCCGGGATACCGCATCGCGGAGGATGGTCATCGATGAGCTGCCGAGGAGCTCTTCCACCATGCAGTGCAGGCGCGTCCGTTCACGCAGCTGGACCCCGGGCTGGTTGGGCTCGCGACGCTCCAGTGCGCGCATCACTGCTTCTTCGAAGGCGGCCACGCGGTCGCGGTCGCCCCATGCTTGGAAATCGGGCTCACGGTCGGGATGGTATGCGACCGTGATGAACGCTCCGCGCAGGCGCTGGTTCAGTGGAGCAAGCTCGGCATCCGCCGCGAGCACCGCGAAGTCGTCGTTCGAGCGTGCTTCTGTCCGCTCGAGCGTTTCGGCGGTTACCGTGAGATCGAGCTGGCCGTCGTAGAGATATGCGACCGAGACATCGGGTGCGGTGAAGATACTGTCGACCCTCGCGTTGCCGCCGCCCGCTGCTCGCGCTGCCCCGAGCTTCCAGCGGTGAACGCGACTATCGTCCCAACCCATCACGGCCTGAACGACGATGTGGAGGTCGTCGAGGCTGATGTCTGCGGGTACGCGGACGTGCCGCCAGGGAGTGCCGGCGCTCGCGTTCGCGATCTTCAACACGAGGAGCTTCATGAGCGGAGGTATCCAGGGTTGTCACCTTTCACACAACGTTCCGAGGCTCGCGACGATAACGCAACTTAGAAGGCGATAAGGCGGGGCTCATGACGTGCAAGGCAATGACATTGATGGTCAGCAGTCAGGCAGGGGGCCCGCTCGACCTCATCGCGCGTCGATTCGCGCAAGAAGCCGAGCAAGACGGCGTTCAGGCTGTCGTCATGAACAATGGCTCCGCGACGGGACACGCGGCCGCAGGCGCCGTCGCGCGAGCACCGGCCTGCACGGTCTTGTTTGCGACCTCCGGTATTGCGCTCCTTCCCGTGATGCATCCGGAGTCGGCGCAATCCGTCTACGGCAAGCTGCAACCCGCCGGGATGATCGCGCGGTCGCCGCTCGTGCTCGCTGTCCACAAAGACGGACCGAAGAGTCTCGAGGAGCTGATTGCCGCATCGAAGGCGAAGCCGGGTGGGCTCAACTACGCGACGGGTGGAAACGCCGGGCCCGGCCACATCGCGACCGAGATGCTCTTGAAGCACTTTCAGACGGAAGGAACCCCTGTTCCGTTCCCGGGTGCCGGACCAGCGGTCAACGCACTTCTCGGTAAACACGTCGACTTCGTCCTGACTGCCCCGGCGGCCGTCGGGCCGCACACCAAAGATCTCCGCATCCTCGGCGTCGCCCGCGACACGCCGATTCAGATGGCGGGCGTTGGACAGGTGGAACCGTTGGCCCCCGGTGTGAGGTTCAGCGATGCCTGGATCGGCATCTACACCGGACCGGCCGCGGACAAGACGACCGTCGGACAGGTTCACAGCAATCTCCAACGCCTGCTGAAAAACCCAACCTTCCGTCAGACTTTCGAGAAAGACTTCGCCATGGAGCTCGCGGTCGATGTCACGACCGATCAGTTTGCCGAGGTCTCGGCGCAACAGGCTCGTGATTCGAAGGCCGGTTGGGAGCTCGTGTCGAAGCGATGACTCGCATTCCCCAAGCCAAGCCGCCGGATCGGGTTTCGCACGTGCGTAACGATGCCGCGCTCTCCTTTCATTTCATCGGCCATCGTGGCGCGTCCGGTGAGGCGCCCGAGAACACGCTCGAGGCCATGCGCCTCGCTTGGGCGAAAGGTGCGAGTGGCGCCGAGTGCGACGTGATGATGACCCGCGATGGTCAGATCATCCTCATGCACGACGACTCGACGAAGCGCACGGCCGGTGTCGACCTGCAAGTGCGAGGCACCGATTGGCAACGCCTCGCCGAGCTGGACGTTGGCGCCTGGAAGCACGAGCGCTGGCGCGGTGTGCGTATCCCGTTGCTCGAGGACGTGTTGCGAGCCATCCCCGAGGGGAAGAAGCTCTTCGTCGAGATCAAGAGCGGTGACATGAATCAAGGCGCCGACCGCGCCATCCTCAAACCGCTCGCGACCATGCTACGCGCCGAGCGCGTTTCCGCGGACAAGGTCGTCTTCATCAGCTTCGACCACAACGCCATGGCGGAGATGAAGAAGCTCGCTCCAGCGTACAAGGCGTATCTCATCACCACCTACGTCCCATTTCCCGGAACGTGGCCGGACGTGCGAACCGCGGCCGAGCTCGCGCAGGTCATCGCCGCCGCCCGTCGGAGCGGTGTCGACGGTATCGACCTCGAGTACTCACCCGTCATCACCAAAGAGTGGGTGCGCATGATCCGCGACGCCGGTCTCGACACGGCCATGTGGAGCTACGAGAAGGACGACACCGCCGAATACGCGAAGCGCGCTCGAGAGCTCGGTGTGCGCTATTGCACGACGAACCATCCCAAGTAGCAAGCGCGCGTCAGTCACTTAGCCGATCACCCTGCGTCGTGTCCGTTCGGCACTTGTGCCCGAAGCACCAGCTTCGGTGTGCCACCGATACGTTCGGCTTCCCTCACAACTTTTCCCATCTGGAGATTTGCCGTGAATCGCATTTCGATGCCGTCGTCCGCCCAAGTTTTCTCGTCACACACCCCGCCGGAATGGCACAAGATTCCGATTCGGGTGCAGTCCAAGGACCCGACCCAGCTGATTGGCGCGAGCATCGCTTACAGCGTGACGCCCGCCTGGTACGTCTACATCCGTGGCGAGGCCTCGCGCCCGGGCCAGGCGACCATCGAGCTGAATAACCGCAAGGTCCAGGTCACCATCTTCCCGGGCCAGTCCGCCGGAACGACGGCGAACCTCATTAGCGACGCCTTCAAAGCCCTGGGCCACAAGGTCGAAGTCAGCGGCGTCGAGAAGCCGACCCCGGAGAAGGTCATCGCGATCAAGGCGCGCATCGCGGAGATGGAACACCTCAAGAAAACCGCCGTTCTCTCGCCGGTGAAGCTCTACCGCCTCGAAAAACACATCGAGATCCTGAAGTCGGCCCTCGGAGAAAAGGGCTTCTTCACTCTGACGGTTCACGCCCCGACCAAGTAACCCCCGCGGCGACCGGGAAATTGGTGACAGCCACCATTTTCGAAATTGGTGACAGCCACCATTTTCCCGTCGCTGAGCGACCTAGGCGGTTGGGCTCTTCGCGTACTTGCCGGCGTAGAAGCCTGGGTCGATGTGATGTGCCTGGTAGCAGGCGATGGTGGCGAGTGGGCCGGTTTGGGCCGGGAACTTGCCGTATCTGTCGTAGATGTACGAGCAAGCGGCGATTGTTGCCTGGACGACGTCTTCATCCGGGGGCGTGATCGCGGACTTTAGCGCGGCGTTGTCCTTCCAGGGGCCGATCCCGTCGCGCATCGTGCCGTGTTCGCCGAAGCGGAAGCGCAAGAAAGCACGAACGGCGCCGTCCATGCTTAGCTTGCCTGCTTCCGACGGGAAGTTTTCCGGCGTGAAGGGGACGACGAGCGGCTGGCCGTTGCTCTCGAGCTTCGTGGCGATCGGGATGGTGCCGCGAGCAATGCGCGCGAACAGCTTCTTGATGCCGCGCAGGCCTGGCAGTTTGTGTTGTGGGGTCGCGGTGTGCGTGAAGCCCAGCGCCGCGAACCAGCCCGGCGTCGCTGCGCTGTGCGGAAAGCCGCCGATGCCTGCCGCGGAGAGCGTCGAGCCGACCAAAGCCATGTTCGCTATAGCGGCGCCGCTCTCGACCGCGCACAGGTCGTTCATGAGCTTTTCCGAGGCAAACATCGGGAACTGGCGTCCGGCCTTGGGGTCGTCGCTGAGCCACCCGCCCCGCGAGTCACCGAATTCCTTGGTGCCGGCGACGGCGTAGTTCGCGTACTGGTCCAGCACGTTGAAGCACGTGTCCTTGTTGAAACCGCTCAGCGTCGCCGCAATGATCATGGTCGAGACGTCGATGATCGGCAGAAACACCGTCGAACCTGGGCGATTGTGATCCCAGAGGTTGAAGTTCGGCGTGTTGAACGGGTCGCGGCCGACGGCGGGACGCTTGTCGGTGATCTTCACGCGCATCTTCTCGTACATGTCGACGATGCGACCCTGGTCCTTCAGTGCCAGGACCTCTTTGAGCTCCGCCTCCGACATGTTCTGTGGCCGCTTGATGAACCACGCGCCTTCGTCGTTGATGACGACGAGCGAAACCGAGTGTGTCGCGTCGGCGCTAGGGATCGCACGCGCCACCATGTTGACGAGCACGTTGCCGTTGCCGTCCGGTCCCTTGTGCAAGGGGAGCTCGGCGTTGGCTATGCCGGTGATCCCCACCGCGGACATCGCGATCACCGCTTCTTCTTGAAGCGTGAGAGGTGTCGGCTTCAGCGGACTCTTGTAAGCGAGCGGGTTCGCGGCACCGCCCGGCATTTCGAAGCCCTCGCCGGCCCGCGCCGAGCGGCGGTTCATCACCGCTTTGACGACCTGTTGTGTCTCCGCCGGTAGGCCGCGGAGCTGGTCCACTGCTTCGAGATTCGTGACGCGTGGGAGGCGCATGTCGTTCATTGCTGGCTCTTCGAAAGCTGATCGTTTCCGCGCAGTCGCTCGATGCCCAACTCGACCAGACCGCCGCACATGACCAACGCGCCGATGGCCCCGGCGCCGATGCCGATCGCGGTTCTGGCTCCGATCGTCGCGAGACCGCCGCCGATGGGACCCCACTTCTCGCGGAACGTGGTCTTGCCGAGAAAATCGTCGCTCGTGGCTGCCATCAAACCGAGGCTGATGGGGGAAAGCACGACGGCTAGGACCGGCGCCTTCTTCTCCAGCTCCACGGTGAATCTCTCGATGCGGCTGGCAACGTCAGGGGAAACGCGAGGGGCGGAGACGGCTGAAATGCTCATGGATAGCTCCAATAGCGACAGCGAAGTTATCGCGCGCGCACCGCTTCACAGTGCGACTCGGTTCTCGCGACGGCGTCACCCATCGTTGTGTCTCCGCGCTCACCTTCCCGTGTCACGCCGGCACAGAAACGTACGCCCCCGGGCGGCGATACTGGCAGCGCTGTTACCGCCAGCAGTGCCCTCGAACGGAGACATCATGAGCACCATCACCCGCACGAACCGATCCCGCACCCAAGACGTAGCCAAGGACACCGCGACCGGCGTCGCGAAGAGCAGCGGGCGTGCTCCAGCTCAGAACTCCGGCTCTTCCCGCGTTTGGGAGAGCGCTCCGTCGGCCAAGAAGCCGAGCGTCCGCCTCGATGAAGCGGTTCGCGCAGCGATCACCAAAGCCGGGTTCGGCTTCCTTACGAGCCTCAAGGCAGTGAGCGACGAGTCGCTGCCGCAAAAGGTCGCCGAGGTCCTCGAGGTGTTCGGCGAGCAGAACAGCGCCAGCGGCCAGGGATGCACGATCGGCGGCCTCAAGATCGGCAAGCAGCAGGTGTACGTGTTCGGCGGTGCCAACGAGGATGGTGCGGTCGTATTCGTAGCTGTGGATGCAAAGGGCAAAGAGCTCGCGCGCGGACATATCACCGGCGACGACCAGCTCTGCTTGACCATGAAGTTCGTGAACGCCGACGGCAAGCCCGGTGCCACCGTCTGCACGATGGAGTACGGCAAGAGGGGCGACATCACTGACGCCACCTGGATCGCCAAGGCCAAGGCCGCTTTCATGGCGATGAACCACAAGGACGACTTCGGCGACGACGTCGAAGGCCAGAAGTTGCCCCCGGCGGTCACCGCTCAGTTCGACTTCTTGGCGCGCCGCGCCTCGGACACCTACGGTGTGCGAGCCTTCACCATCGACGGCACCAAGGCGTACCTGCTCTGCGACTTCTCGAGCGTGACGACCTATTACGCGGTCGCGCCGAACGGGCGCCTGCTGTTCGACTACGCCTAAGGCGCGCGTAACTCGGCCGACCTACCGCGCCTCGAGTCGAACATCGGCGGCGCGGCCATCGTAGGAGCCTTTGCCGGTGAGCGTTGCGCCGACCACGGTCAGCGTGAACCGCGTGGTGACCGATTCCATGAGTTGGATGGTGCCGTCGCGTTCCACGCGGCCGCGCAACGGAATGGGCGTGCGTCGCTTGTCGTAGAAGTAACGCGCGTTGAACGTGCCGTCGTGATTGGGCCGCTCGAGAACCGCCGTGACGGCGGCGGTACCGATGGTGCCGCGTAACGCTTGGCCAAACGGAGAGGTCGGCGGCGCTACGTCGTTGCCGCCCAGGAGCAGCGCCTTGCCGTAAGCGGTCATCGGCACCTTCGCGTCGCCGTAGGCGAAGGTGACGCTCACCTCGCCGACGTCATCGTAGGCTCGCGTCGCCTCACTGCTGCAGCGCTCCGCCGTGACCGTGACGTTCTTCGCGGCAAAAGCAGCAACCAGAGACTCGATGCGCGTCTCATGTTTCGTTTCGAGCTTGAGGCATCCCTCGTTGAAGGTCAGCTTGTTGCCTTGATCGCTAAAGCGGTCATCTTTGAAGCGCGCGAGTCGGCGTACTTGGTCGCGATAGCGGCGTATGCGCTCGGCCTGCATGCGCGCGGCGATGACGGCGAGGCCTTCTGGCGCGAAGACATCGCGAAGGTCGATCGATCTCCCGGTGCGGACCTCGAAGGTGAGGGTGTAATGGACGGGCTCGCAGGTCGTACCGCAGGTCTCGCCGTCGATGCTGAGCTCGAGCACCCGGTCATCGTTACGAGCGATGGTGAACCCGAGCGTCTTGTACCACTTTGCGTCGCCGTCCTCGGTGAGTGTCGCCTCCGTCGCGGGTGGTGCGGTGGAGAGGAGTGTCATGTAGAGCACGACATTGATGCGCTCGGCCGTCTTGCCCGCTCCGGCGACGAACGGCAAACTCAGCTGCTCGCGCCCAGCTCTCGGCAGGGTACGCGTCTGCACCTCGAGGGGAGCGGCGAGAGCGAGGACGTAGAGGCATAGTGGACCCATGCTGCGCGCATTGTTGCTCTCGGCTCGTCAGAGTGCCAGTGCTCTGACATGCCCGATCCACTCCATGGCGTGACGCTCGAGATGATCGTCACCCGCCTCGTCGAGCGTTACGGCTTCGCCGAGCTCGGCAAGCAAATCGACATCCGCTGCTTCAACGTCGACCCGAGCATCACGTCGTCGCTCAAGTTCCTGCGCCGCACGCCGTGGGCGCGCAAAAAGGTCGAGAACCTCTACCTCGATATGCTGGATGATCTCGGCCGGTAATCAGATCGGACTTCGACCGGTTACGTCGCACATGATCGCCCAAAGCTCGGGTTGCTTGTCTTTGAACCATTGGCGACCGGCGTCGCCATGCAGACCCTCGAAGAGCTCGGCGAAGGTCGTCCAGAATTCGCCCCGCTCTCGCCCATACATGCGTGCGAAGGGCCCGCATTCCCGCTTCGTGCGCTCGTAGAGCGCATCGATCTGGTCACGTGTCTCCTGAGGCAGCCGCGCGTGAAGCGCATGATACAGCTCGTGAAGATTGGCCACTGGCGCGGTCTCACCCTCGAGGGCCTCGGCCTTCAGGAGGATGACATGGAGACGCCTGTCCTCACCGTCCCCGAGCAGGAGACTCGTGGCAGCTTCTGTGCGCGACGGCTTGAAGGTCTTCATGACCTCCGACAGCTGCGGCAAGCTGTACATGTCGGAGTCGCGGGGCGTTACGATGACCAGCGTTCGTATGGACACGAGCGTCGTGTACCGGGCCATGGCTGTCGCGAAAGCGTCGCTCTCCGGAGCTAGCTGGCCGAGCGTGGCGCGCAATGATGTGAGCTCATCTTGTCGGCGCTGCAGCTGACGGCCAAGAACCAAGTCGACTTGCTTGCAGCCTCCTTCGAGGTCGGCCACCGTGCTCGCTTCGACAGTGAGCTTGTCGTCGAGCTTGCGCTTGATGAACTCCGTGTTTGGAGCCACGGGAGCGGTTTTCCACGTCACCTGCCATGGCACCTCGTCTGGATAACACTCGGCGACGATGTGGCAGTCGGAGCCGCGGGGCGCGAGCGTGCCGTCGATGACATCGAGCTCGAAGTTCTCGGGGACGACGAAATCGCCGTCGGTATCGCGAAGGACCCAAGCTGGCGCTGGTTTTCCGGTTTGGGTCGTGAACTCTTCGGCGCCGCGCTTGAACACGCTCGCTACTTCACGCGACCCCGCCTGAAGCTTGCCTCGCTTGAAATCGATACTCGCGCCTTGGAATCGCAAGTGGTCGATCGCCGCCTGCGTGAGCGTGACGATGTGCGTGCCGTAGCCGTCCTCGAACGTGTGGGGCTCGCCGGCACGCAAGGTCGCTGCGGGCACCGCGTCGCTGGTGAGAAACGCCAACAGAGGGCTCTTCACGTGCTGCGAACGCGAAGCCTGGAGCTGTCCGCTAAACCGGTCGAGCGAAACTGGTAGAGTCGCGATCCAGCGGTCGACCTCGCCGGCCTGTCGGCTCGTGAGCAGGCTCGCGCGCAACATGCGCACGTGGGTCGGCGAAAGCGCGTCGAGCGAGAGCGAATGGGCGGCCGCCCAAGCTCGGGCTTCGTCAGCAATGCCTGGTATGCGCACGCCTCAGGTTGCCAGCGCGCCATCGCGAACGTCAATTGGATGCCGCCCAGAGGTTATGGGCAGAACACCGTTGGGCCGTTGAAGCCGTCGGTGCACGTGCCACCACAGTCGGCGACGACCGAGGCAAGACAAGCGCAGGTCATGGGATCGTCGGCGCAACTCCCGGGATAGACGACACATGTGACGGCGTCGGCATGGTCGGGACCGCCGGGACTCTTCTGGCAATAGTCGTAGTCGTCGTTGTTGCAGATGAGGTGACCGCAACCGATGTCACCTGCGCCGAGGCAACCCTCGTTGACGTTGAAATCGCGGCCATCTTTACCGGCGCACAGGTCGTGCTCGACTCCCGGATAGGTCGCGTTGCCGCAATAGCAGACAGGAGGAGTGTCGGGACACGTTGGCTCGCGCACCTGACATGTCCCGGTCGACTGGCCTGAACCGCATAGGTCGTCCGCGAAGTCGCAGAACGTCTCCGAGGGGCAGTCGGCGTTGGTGCTGCAGGGACCACCGGTGTTCGGTGCGCACGACAGCGCGACGCCGCATTGGGACACAGTGGAGCAGAAACTCAATCCGGTGCAGCTCGGGACCTCGACATAGTCATTGGCGCACGTCGGCGGCGGGTGGCAGCCGTTGGTTTGGCAGTAGATGGTCCCGTCACACGCGGTCACGCTGCGGCACGCGAGGCGATCGACACAGCTTGGCACCTCGTTCTCGCCGTCTGCGCAGACAGGAATGCCGTCGCACAGCGTGACGGGTCCACAGGCGATGGTGACGCCGCAGACCGACACCTCGCGGCAGTCCGTGCGTCCGGCGCAGCTTGCGACTTCGGCTTCGTTGCCAGCGCAGACCGGCGCGGCGTCGCAGCTTCTCGGGGTGTCATCGCTGCAGCCTGCGGACGCGGACACCACGCAGCACGCGAAGAGCACGGTGCGCAGAAACGGTCTATTCATGACCACAGCATAGCTCATTCGCGCGGGCGCCGTGGCTGCTCTGCGCATTGTTCGCGCTAGGCTGGCGACGCCGTTAGCGAGCCGTCCGGAGTCCGAGCGTCGGTGCGAACTGCTCGGCCCAGGCGTTGGTAAGCTTGGCTCCGACCTTCTCGTGCTCGCTGGCGAAGCGCTGCCAGACGCTTGGCTCGAAGCTCGCCTCGGCTTTCTTCGTGCATTCCTTGCCCCAGTGCGGCCGCCCGCCCATCTCGATCATGATTTGCTCGAAGGCCTCGTCCGCTTCCTTCACATCGGCGCGCTTCTCGCCGTTGGCGTCGTCGAAGGCGAGGTGGCTGAACAGCTCGAAGCTCACGACGTCGCGGCCGCTATTCAATCCCATCAGTGTGGCGTCGCTCGCACGCAGAACGCGCATCGCCATGGGGATCGTCGTCTCGTAGCCTAGCTCGCGCATTTTGTTGCTCACGCGCGTGTACGCTTCCTGCGCCTTCTCGAGCGGCAAAGCGTACGAGACGTCGTGAAACGGAATATTGAACCACCGTTGGTACATCAGCGCCGAGCGACCGAGTCGCGGCGCATCCGGTTGGATCTTGTTGCGGAGCTGCGCCTTGAGCTCACTTGCCTGCTGGCCAGTCGCTGCAGCTGCGGCGCGATATCCTTGATTGATGCGCTCTTGCGCGGCCGCGGAGGGCGCGTCGTAGTCGCTCTTGCGCGGGACGCCCGTCGATTCGAGGTCTGCGCTCTCCTGCCGGGTGAGCTTCTTGAGGCGCCGGCGAACCAGTTGAGTTTTGCTGGAGTCGTTGAGGTCCTGGTTGAAGAACCACATCGTGCTCTGGAGCTGGCTGACCTCGGCGCGTAACCGCGACGGCTCGAGGGCGGCAAGAACTGCTTCGTCGCCGACGAGCTTGTCGTCGGCTTGGAGCAAGTCGAAGTCGGGGACGCAGCGCAGCTCGATCTCGGTGACCACACCCAAGAGCCCCATGTTGATGCGGTAGAGCGGCAGGTCTTCGTTCGCGATGACCTTTCTCTTGCCGGCGCTCGTCACGACGGTCATGCCGGCGATCTGCTCGGCGAGCACTGCCGGGCTCGTAAGACCCGAGCCGTGGGCGCCATTGGCGGTCGCGCCTCCGATGGTGATTTCTTCGCTGGTGGGGAGGTTCTCGAGCGCGAGACCGTGCTGGGCGAGCGCCGTCGACACCTGCTTGACGGTCGCCCCAGGCTGCACGCGCACCGTGATGCTGCCGTCGGCGTGCCTGACGGGATCAGCGACGCGGTTGAAGGCTCTCATGTCGATGAAAGCGCCGCCGCGTGCCGGCACCATCGCGGCGTTGAACGAGTGCAAGCCACCGCCGACGCGGACAGCGCGCTCTTTCTTCATGATGGCGATGATTTGCTGTTCGCTGGTCGGCCTGTAGACGGTCACTCCACGCGCGGTGACCTTGCCATTCCAGTTGATGACGTCGCGTGGCGGCAGCTCGGGCAGAGCGGGCTCGGTGCGCAAGGAGACCGCATGCGCCGGTGCCAGGGTGGCGTTGGGCTCGCCCGCGATGGCGACAGCGCGGCTCTTCTTCGGGATGGAGCTGATTTGCGTGTCGTTCGCCGGCTTGTCGCCTGATGGCAGCTCGGGGGTGGCCGCGGGGCGCTCGCTCGCGGCACTTGGGGCTGCGTGGACGTTATTGCGTGCCGGGCTGCGGTAGAGCGGATCGACTGGGCCTGTATCCATGATGCGGCGTTATCGGGACCCATGCCCCCCGGTTGTGCGCCAGGGTTTCACCCTCGGGGGTGGCGGGTTGCACACCTTTGGCGGATTCGGCAGTGCGGCGTTTGTACGGCCGGAAGAGGGTCCGTCGCGTCGCAGTCGTTCATGCGTTAGAAACCTTCGCCATGAAGAACTGGCTGGCGATCCTCGTGGTGCTCCTAGCGGCGTGCAGTGACGATGGTGCGGAGGGGCCCGCAGGCGCCGACGGCAATGACGGTGTCGACGGCAGCAACGGCGCCAATGGATCGAACGGAACGAATGGAACGAACGGAAGCAACGGCCAAGACGGTCAGCCGGGTCCGATCGATCCGACCGTTCCTCCGCGCGCGAGCAACTTGCACATTCTCGCCTCACCACTCGGGCCGCCGAGCGCGGAGCTGTGGTGGAGCCGCGCCGCGGGACCGGTCGCCCTCTCCGCGGTGAAGGTGTATCGCTCGCCGCTCCCGTTCACCGAAGAGACGAAGGGCAACGTCGACTACACCACGGTCGCGGGTGATGCGACGCACCTCACCGTGCAACTCAGGCCCGAGAGCGGCTTTGCCTACTTCGGCGTCGCGCCGGTCAGCTTCACGGGAGTCGAAGGGGAGGTGGTGACGACGGCCATCGATACGCGCCAGCGCGCCTGTTACCTCGGCGCGAACGGTGGTCCAGCTCAGGTCGTTTGTACATACAATGGCGATACGCTCGTGTTCCCGAATCAGGGTGGTTTCGCGCTGTCACCGACGGGCGGAACGGCGTTCGCGGTGTCCACGGATGCGACGACGCTCGGCCTTGTCGCTTTCGCGGACGCGTCGCCCGCGGTCGCCACGGTGTTCACGACCCCGTCGACTCTGAGCGCGCCGACCTTCGCACCGGACGGTACCGCTATCGCGTTCCTGTCGTCGATGAATGCATCGGAGAGCTGTGACACGGACCTCTTCGTCGTCCCAGCGGCGTCGTCCAGCACGCCGGTGCAGCTCACGAGCTCGACCGCCGGTGGGCCGCCGGGGTGTCCGGTCGACGGCCAAGCCCTTTCGGCTACGTGGTCACCTGCCGGCGACCTGCTCTCGTTCCTCGCCTGGGACGCGGCAAACAATCGTCAGACACTGCGGACGATAGCGCGTGCCGGCGGTGCGTCGGTCGATTGGACCAGCGTCGACCCCGCGCACGTGGTGTCGGGCTCCGTCGTCGCGAGCGGTTTCTCGCCCGATGGAAAACGCATCCTGTTCCAGACCAACGACAGGGCGTTGTGGATCGGCGACATCCCCACGCAGACTGTTTCGCTCGCATTCGCAGCGCAACCGCTGCCAGTGCTCTGGGCCTGGTCGCCAGACAGCTCGCGGCTCGCCGTCGCGACAACCGACAGCATCAACGCCGACGGGCACAAGACGTATATCCTCTGGCTCGATGGCGGCTCCGTTCAGCTCCAAACGAGCACCGATATAAAGGACATCGTCGCGCTTGCCTGGTCTCCCGATGGCCACGCGCTCGCCATCTTGAACGGCGACATCGTCAGGATCAGGTCCACCGTCTGGTTCGACTTGCTATTCGTCTCATTGGGCGGTGCTCACTATAGCGGTATCGTCAATGGCGGCGCGAACAGCTACGGCTGGTCCGCCGACAGCCGTTTCTTCGCCTACACCGTGAGAAACGACGGCCCGAGCAACAACGGCGCCCACGTCATCGACAGGACCAACGGTGCCGATGATCACTTCGAACAAACCGACAGTCGCTTCTTCACCTGGTCACAAGACGGACAACGCGGCGACCTAGGTAGCCCCAGCGAGGTGTTGCGGGTGTTGCCACTGACGAACGGCTCTGGGCCGGTCGCGACGGGTCTCACGTCGATCACCGGCGTGCTGCATAGCCGCTTCGTTCCGAGCCGTTGAGTGGGTCATGGCGCGCCCCGGTCGTACCTGGATGAACCCCTACGTGCGCGCAGCAATCCAATTGCCAATGGCGCTCAATGCCCTGGGGTTGAGTGTTTCTGAGATGTTTTCGTACTCGCTCGGTGATCCGGTGACGGCCGTTTGAAACAAGTGGTTGAGGCCAGAGAGGGCGACGATGGTCGCGTCGCGGTTGCCGCCGGCGGCGAGCGCGCCGGCGATGGCCGGCAGATTCGTGGCGGCTGGAACTTGCAGGTCGAGGGTACCGTTCAACGCGAGCACTGGACAGTGCACACGTCGCAGGAAGCGCTGCGGATCGAGGCGCAGGAAATGATGCATCCACGGCGATGTGACGTACGCCACCTGTAGCTCGATGCCGGCGCGAACTTCACTGCGCGCTGGCTCAGCAAGCTCCGCGCTGGCTCTTTCGAGAGCATCCCGGGCCCGCTCGGCAGCTGCCTCGCGGTTCGGTGTGCTTGCCGCGGCATCGATGAGAGCTGCGGTCAATTTTGCGTTCAGCACGATCTCGGCCTCGGGCGCGCCGGCCGCGCGCTGGAGTAGGGGGCTCTGCTGCTTGAGGATTTCACGACCGGGAATGCCGGGCCCTGCCAGCATGACAACGAAGCTAACAGCGTCCGTTTTAGCGGCAACCATCGGCGCGATCAGCCCACCTTCGCTGTGACCGATGATACCTATTGAACCGATGTCTTTGCGGCCCTCGAGGTAGCGGACACCCGCTTCGACGTCGGTTGCGAAGTCCGTGGTCGTCGCGGGCCCATGAGTCGTCGATGCTCCGATGCCGCGGTCATCCACCCTGAGGACCGCGATGCCTCGACGAGTCAGGTAGTCGGAGAGGACCAAGAACGGTCTGTGACCTGCGACTTCTTCGTTGCGGTCTTGGAGCCCGCTGCCCGTAACGAGCAGCGCCGCGGGGAAGGGCCCTGTCCCCGGCGGCAATGTGAGCGTTCCGCCCAAACGGATGCGCTGGGCCTCGTTGTCGTAGCCGACCTCTTCTTCGCGGTAGGGGAAGGGCCGTTGAGGGTCTTGAGGACGGTTCGGTGGGATAGCAGGCACGCGCGCTTCAACCGACCGGTGCGGCGTTGCGAATCGCGTCCTGGTGAGCAGGCTCGGCATTTGCGACGAGACGCTCGACATCATCGGGGCTGAGGCGAATGTCCGGCCTGCGATTGCGCACGATGTCGAGAGCTTTGACCGCGAAGAGCTGCCACTCGTAAGGGGTTTGGCAAACGTCGCTCATGAGGAACACGAAGCGTGAAGCGTCGAGGTCGGAAAGCTTCGGCAAGATTGCATCGAGATAGCCGAGGCGCTTTTCGCGGTTCCCACCGCCGATGATGCCGACGGCGTCGAGGTACGTGATGTGCTCCGCTGTCTCGAGCTCGCGCATCGTCGCGAGGAAGCCGTGGTCCGAACGAGCACCGACGGCTCGCCACGCGTCCGATGCGTAGTGATCCGGGTACCACTCGCCGCCGCGGAGATACGGGCTCGGGAGACTGTTGACGAAGTATTGCACAACGCGCGTGCGGATGGGCTCGAGGTCGGACGGCACCTGCAGCTTCCCTGCGACATCGGCGAGGTTCCACCATACTCGCATCGTGTGTGGGTGCCCCCACGCCTCCGACGTCGGCGCGCAAAACATCGGGCGCGCCGCGAAGGCGTTGAGGAAGGCACGCTGCGATTCCTCGCCGATGGACTCTTGTAGGAGGCTCGCGAGGCGCTCTCGCGCTGGATTCGAGTAGACTGCAAGCTCGCACAGTGCCGTGATCAGGGCCACTTCGTTGTTCGGATGAGGCTCGAGCGTGCAGACGAGGTTGGCGACAGACTTGGTACTGTCTCCGAGTCGATGCTGCTCGTGCAAGAGTCGAGCATACTCGCGCAAGAACAACACCTGCGCGGCGGAGCCCGGCTTGGTGAAGGCGCGCTGAATCTCAGCCTGCGCGCTCGCTGCCGTGAGGGGATCGCGTGCGGCGAAGATCGTCTCTCTTATGTCTGGCGCGGTCGGTCCGCGTTCGCAGACACTGTTGTTGCGGCCAGTGATGGCGGCGAACACGAGGAGAGGATGCTGCTCGATGAAGGTGGCTACTTCACCCGGCGTCCCCTCGAACGTGCCTTCGCTCATGGGTTGTTCGATGCGATCTGGCACTGACACTTGCCGGCGACTGGTCTCGACGTAGACCGTTCCGACGACTGGACGCATCGGCATCACCATGCCGGGAGAAGGCGCGTAGTAGTCGACGGCGTTGTCGTAGTAGCCGGAGACTCGCGTCTCGTTCCTGTTCACGACGCGCACGTCGTCGATGGTCTGGTAGTGCAGGGCGACTGCGCCGTTTGCCGGGTAGCTCTTCTGGACGTAGTTGGCGATGTTCCCCGCTTGGCCGCGCAGCGTTGTGTGACGTTGACGCAAGGCCTGCATCGTCCGCGGTGCGTCGCCAGGACTCTTTAGCGGATACTTAGCGCGTGTGTCTGCGCGATGGTCGAGCACGATGCGCGTCGGATTGAGTACTGTCTGCTTTTTCGACGCGGCGTTGCCGAGCGACATGCAAAAAATCTCTCAGTAGCGATTCCACTGTCTATATCGGCAGGAGCGCTGAGCCTGGTGCCCGCTGCACTGGTGCCACGGCGGCACCGTCCGCCCATCGCGACGCTCGATGCCGCATCGCGCTAGACTGCCCTGACAATGAGATATCTCTGGGCTGCGCTCGTCGTGTCGACACTCTCCGGTACGAGTGCATGCAACGACGATGAGGCAAGTGAGAGTGGCGCACTCGACAACCCGTGCGGGTCGAACAACCGGTGCGAGGACGGTTTGAGCTGCGTCGATGGTCGGTGCGTGCAACTTTGCGTCGCAGACGAAGACTGCCCCAGCGATCGCGCCTGCGCGGCTGCGATTTGTGCTCCGTTAGACGGCGCCGTCTGCCATAGCGACCAGGAGTGTGCGTCACCAGGAGAATGCGATCAGCCCGGCAGCACTGGTCGCTGCATCGCTGGTCAGTGCGACTACCCAGGCCGAGCAGAGCTGTGCAACGGCGTCGATGACGACTGCGACGGATCGGTCGACGAAGACTTCGCGTCCAGCGGCTCGGTTGTCTTCGATGGCGGACCGTACGCCGCGGATGCGGGCGCGACGCTCGACGATAGCTGCGGCGTCGGGGCGTGCTTCGGCGGAACGATCGTTTGCGCGGACGTGTCGTCGCTGACGTGCGATACCCTGAGCCTTGCCACCGCCGACGTCTGTGACCTCGAAGACAACGATTGCGATGGGGACCTCGACGAAGACTTCGTCGCCGGACCATGCACGAGCACGGGCCTCGGCATTTGTTCCACGGGAACCTCGACCTGCGATGCCAGTGGTCTGGGCTGCGTACAGAATCTGCAGCCTCAACCGAGCGAGATCGATTGCAATGGTGTGGACGACGACTGCGACGGCCAAACCGATGAGGGAAGTCTGGGCATCGATTGCGCCGCTCCGAATTGTTCCAGCATCCTTGCTGCGTGGACTGCGCCCGATGGCGTGTACCTGATCGAAACTCCGTCCGCTGCGGCGAGCTGCGCCGCGACCCCAGAGCGACTCCTCTATTGCGACATGACGGGCGGGGGCTGGACGCTGGTCTTCTGGCATGACGGTGGGGATTGTCAGCCGATCGCGCCGAGTGGGGGCGCTTATGCTGACCGCTGGTTCCTCGCGGACTGCAACGGCCAACATTCCGCGAATGAGCTGACGGTCGATCCGGTGACGCGCGCCAGCACGACCTTCGGCGGGAACCGGCCAGTCTCGACGTGGGTCGACGTTCGCACGATGGCCTGGACGCAATTGCGGATTGCCGGATACCACGACACCAATCCTGGCAGTACGGCGACGATTGCCATCTCGACGAGCAATCCCATCCCGCGTGGCGAGCTCGCCGCTCCATTCGGCACCAGCGGCTACTACCTGAACGACAGCGCTACCGATGGCTACTACTGGTGCGGTGGTGACACGAGCTTCACATGCAAGGGAAGGGCGACCCTCGACGGTGGCTGGGACTTCTCGACGCAAAGCTCGGCCAATCGTTGGTTCACCATCGACTCCGATCTCTCCGGCGGGGAATGCCCGGACAACACTGTGTCGACATGCGAAAGCGGCGGCGCGGCGTCGTGCTGGTGTCCCCAGGTGAACCCCTTCGGCGGGCAAGCCGTCTGGGTCCGCTGAGTCAGACTCGCTCGACGTGCGATAGGCGGGGGCGAGCCTTAGATTAGGCGCGCCAGGTGGTGGGAATCGGATGCAGTCGTCAGTCATTGGTTGGCTCATGGGAGCCTTGCTCGCGGCCAGCGCCGCCGAGACGGCCCGGGCCCCGTTGTCTCCGCCCGCTCCCGAAGCGGTTCCCGACGGCGCGCTCGGCGAGCTCGTCCGCTATGGAGAACGGCTGCTCTCCGACACGCGTCATGCCGGCCAAGCGTTCGCCAAAGCGGACTTGAACTGCAGCAGCTGTCACCTCGGCCGAGGCCGCGTCGCCAACGCCGCGCCGTGGGCTGGTCTGTGGGGCGTCTTTCCCGAGTATCGTCCGCGCGCCGGTCGCTTCATCAGCATCGAAGACCGCGTCAATGATTGCTTCGCGCGCTCCATGAACGGGCAGCCGCCGGCGCCGGGCAGTCGCGAGATGTTGGCCATCCTCGCCTACCTGCGATGGTTGTCCGAAGGGGTGCCAACCGGTACCGCGGTGGTGGGCCGCGGCTTCGCGCGTGTCGTGCTCCCGAGCGGGGTCACAGCGAACGCGTCGCGCGGCGAACGCGTCTACGCCACGCGCTGCGCGCAATGCCACGGCAAGGACGGCGGCGGCATGGAGGGCGACGGCTTCTTCTACCCACCGCTCTGGGGGCCGAAGTCGTTCAACATCGGCGCCGGCATGGCCCGCGTCTCGACCGCTGCGGCGTTCGTCAAAGCGAATATGCCGTACGGCCAGGGCAACACCCTCACCGATCTCGAGGCCTACGACGTCGCGCTCTATTTCACGCACAAGCCGCGCCCCGATTTCGCAGGCAAAACACGCGACTGGCCCAACGGCGACAAGCCGGCCGACGCCCGCTACTGATTCGCCGAATAAATCGTTGGACCCCATCGTCGGGTCATAGGCTAGGAGGGAGCCATGAAGACGCGCTTGCCATGGGTGTTGGCGTTCATATCGTTGGCTCTCGCTTGCAGTGACGACAAGAAGCCACCTCGAGACGACGACGCCATCGCGCCCGAAGTGACTGCGCCCGCCCTACCGAACGGCGAAGCAGCCACCGCCTACGCGCCGGTCACTTTCACGGCGACCGGCACCGCGCCTCTCACGTGGAGCGTGACGGTCGGCGCTCTACCAAACGGCATGACGCTCGACCCTGCCACAGGTGTCTACGGCGGCACGCCCATCGCGCACGGTACGTTCGCTTTCACGGTGACGGCGACCAACTCCGCCGGAGCGGACAGCGTCGAAGTGACGCACGTCATCGCCAACCTGCCTTACGACGCCGTCGCGTTGCTCAGCGGCAACCGCTTGGCCGGGTTCAACGCCCGTTACCCCGGGGGTATGGAGACCGCGTACGAGATCGCCGGCATCACCCCCGGCGACCAACTCGTCGCCGTCGACTACCGTCCACGCACCGGCGTCCTGCATGCGGTCGGCGTCAACACCACCGACGAGACCGTTTCCGTCTACGTGCTCAACTACAGTTACGGCTACGGGGGGCGCATAAGCGTGCCGGGTCAGTTCCAAACCGGCGGCGGCACGGTCGTGCCTTTCGCCGACGGCAAGTGGGACATCGACGTGCACCCGTACAATGATCGGATCCGGATCATCAACGACGCCGCTCAGAACTTCCGCCTCGAAGCGATTGTCGGCAATGCTGTCGATGACAACAACGGAACCGGGGCCAGCGTCGCCAACATCAACACCGACGGTCCGGTGAACGGCGCAACCATTCAAGGTGCGGCGTACTCCAACAACTCGGGCATCGCGACGGTGACGACGCTTTACACCGTGTCCACTATTACGGACTCACTCTACATCCAAGAGCAGTCGGGCGGAGCACAGATACTTCCGGTGGCGCTGTCACGCGGGCTCGACGACGTCTCCGGGTTCGACATCCGCACGGGCTCCAACACTGCGGTCAACAACACGCCAGTGTCGAGTGGCGCAGGCCTCGCCGTCGCCAAGCTCACGGGTGAGACCGGTCAGCATCTCGTCAGCATCGATCTGGTGAGTGGTGCAGTCACCACCGTCGGAACCTTCCCGGTGACCGACATCGTCAGCATGGCCGCAGTGAGCGGTGCGCCGCGCCCGGTGGTCGTGCTGCTCGGCGGAGGCACGCAGTTCCAGCGCCTCGACGCCTCGGGAGTTGCGGTGCCGGCGCAGAGCTTCATTGGTGTCGAGGCCGGTGAGACCATCGTAGGCATCGACTACCGCCCGTTGAGCGGGCGCTTGTACGCCTTGGGCATCAATCACTCGAACGACACCGGGACGCTCTATGGCGTCGACGTTTTCACGGGCGCCGTCATTCCAATCGGCGCGGCTGGCGGCGTCGCCTACTACAATCCCGGGGGCGTCATCTACGACCTACCGGACCCCGTGCTCTACAGTTACAGCTTCGACTTCGATGCCAACGACTACACGTTCCGCGTCGTCATCAATAGCGGACTCAACTTTCGCATCCGTCTGAACAATGGCGCGCCGGTCGACGGCAATTTGGGTGGCGCGCCGGTGGCGAACACCAATCCGGACGGACCGCTGAACGGCCTTCCTGTCGGCTCCTTCGCCACTCTCGATCTCGCCGGTAGCAACACGGACGGCGACATCTCGGATGGCGCCGCGACGATCTACGTGCTCGACGCCAGCACCGACAACCTGTGCATCATGCGCACTCCCATCACCGGGATGGTCTCCGATTGTAAGACGGTCACATTGGGCGGCTCGCCGCTCGACTTTACGACCGCAGCGCGCGGCTTCGACCTCGACCCGACTCTGCTCACAGCCGCCCCGGGCGAAGCGTTGGCGAGCGGCACTGGCTACGCGGCGATCACGGTCGGCGGCGTCAGCAGCATCTACGCCATCGACTTGCCAACGGCCGTGGCGACGCTCGTCACGCCGCTTCCCGCTTCGTCGATCGAAGACATGGTTGTTGGACGCATCACGCCCTGACTGACCGCTTCAAGCTGTCTGGGGCCGCTGAGTGGGCGCGTCGCTGTCTGAGTCCGTGGTAGAGTCGGCCGCCATGTATCGTCCCGCGTCTTTTCGCGAAGATCGTCTCGATGTTCTCGTCGACATGATCCGCGCCCATCCGCTCGGCTCCTTGGTCACGCACGGACAGAACGGCCTGTCCGCCAACGCGATCCCGTTCATCGCCGTGGTGCTGGAGGGACGCGTGATCCTGCGTGCCCATCTCGCGCGTGCCAATCCCCAGCTCGACGATCTTCGCGACACATCCAACGCGCTCGTCATCTTCCATGGTCCGCAAGCGTACGTCTCGCCGTCGTGGTACCCGGAGAAGAAAGAACACGGTCGCGTCGTGCCGACGTGGAACTACGTCATGGTCCAAGCGCACGGACGACCCACGGTCATCGACGATCCAGGCTGGATCCGCGCGCAGATCGACGCGCTGACACTCCAGCAGGAGAAGGACCGTGCTACTCCTTGGTCCGCCGCCGACGCGCCAACCACTTACATCGCGTCGCAACTGAAGGCGATCGTCGGCATCGAGCTCCAGGTCGACCGCCTCGAAGGCAAATGGAAGGTGAGCCAGAACCACCCACCCGGCAACCGTCGTGGAGTCATCGAAGGGTTGCGCGCGGACGAGCCGAGCTCGCCGATGGCCGCGATAGTGGACGAGCGGGGCCGCTAAAACTCCACCAACCGTTCAGCCATCTACGCAGACTACTTCTTGGCGGCCAAGCGACAGCCGACGACGGCCGACGCTGTCTCCAGCACGAGCGTCTGAGTGGCAGGTACCGCGCTAGCGGACACCGCTTTCGCGAGCGCTTCGTACGAATCTGCTTCGCCGCCAAGAGAGGTAATGCGCTCCTCGCGTACGATGTTGCGCATGACTGACTCATGCTCCAATTCGACCGAGTTTATTGCGCTCTGCACGATGGCGCGGCTCTCCTCTGTGGGGCCGCAATTCTCGAGTGGCATCTTTGACTCCTGGGTTGGTTCGAGGCGTACAAGAGCAATCGCCGTGCCCAGCGCCGAGTGACGTTTTCGACCGTTTCACGGTTCGATGTGTGGGGCGATCGCCACAACGCGGCGCATGGTTGCGACAGTTGCTCGCTCTGCGTGACGAAGTGAACGGAGCGCCGCCCTAGCGCTTTCTCGTGGCTAAATTGAGCACTGCCTTACGTTGTCCACGCGTCGACCGGAACGAACGAGCTCGTGGCGAGGGCTCGCGGAATGCGTTCGAGGATGAGCTTCTCGAAGAACGCGACGGCACCAGGGTTACGCCTGCGTAACGTGCTCTGGGCGAGCTGGTTGCTGTTACACCCACTCATGAAGCCGAGGTACGAGCAGGCGAGCTCCGGTAGATATTCGCGGCGATCGGTGAGCGCGTAGTCGCTGGGCGCGCTGGGCCTGCCGTCGTCGCGCGCCTGCTCGTCAGCGGCGCTCTGCTTTCTCAGCTCGTCATCGAGCGAAACCCACCCCATCGCTACATCGACGAGATGAAAAAGCTCGTGGACCATCGCCTCCGCTAGCTCGGTGGCGTCGCCACTGCCGGCGACTTCGGCCAAACCGAAAGCGACCCACGTAGCGCCGTGCGCTTCTCGGTTGGGGCGACGTGAAAGCAAATGCTCGATGGTGTAGTCGGCGGCGGCAAAAGCCGTTTTGACGGCGCGCTTCCCAAGACATGCAAAGGCGCCGAACGCGATCAGCGGCGTCAAGACGGGAGCACCGATAGCGTAGCCGAGAGCCGTGGTCGCACCAGCCGCAATAGCGAGCGGCACGCCAAAGCCCACGAGGCGATTCTCACCAATCGAGCGCGGCACGAGATTGATCGACCTGAAGCCGGTTGCCTTGATGAGGCGGAGCACATCCGTTGGCATGCGCCGCGCGACATGCTCGATGACGGGCTCGCACGCCGCGCCGATACGGTTGCGCACCAGCTCGCGCAGCAAGACGCGATTGGTTTCGAGGTCGACGGACGCGCGTACTGCTTCAGGCAGGTCGGGCAATACCGGCATGAGGCGCGTTCGATCGGTTGCTGGATTGAAGTCGCCAATCCACCCGTCCTGCTCTCCGAAGCGCAGGCGCCACGCGTCGTGATGCTCCGAGTGCGATAGCTCGTCGTCCGGTATCGAAGCGAGCTCAGCGATGCGCTCTTTCGCGAGCACCCGTGCGCGCTTTGCTGGCAGCATGTGCTCCGCAACCAGCGCCACGTGGGGGCCAACGACAGAGATCTCGGAGTATCGCGTGAGCGATGTCACAAATGCATTATCGACACCGTCGGCCCGGTGTTGCGCGATAGGCTAGTCACACCTCTGATGCGGAGCGCTCGTTTGACTCCGATCCTCGCCACACTCGAGAGCCGCAACGTCTATGGCGCGCCCGGTTCGTAACAAATCGAACATCGGCTAGACTCTCCCCACAATGAAATATGGTCTGTTCGTCGCCGCGCTTCTGCTCGTTTGCTCTGGCGTCGCACACGCCTACACCGTCACGGTCAACAGCTTCACGGACGATGTAGCCGCGGGTGGTTCGTGCTCGGTGCGCGAAGCGTTGGTGCCGGCGTCCGCCGTAGCGAACGGCTGTGTCCTGGAAGGTAGCGCCGGCGAGCCGTACGTCGTGCTGCTGCCTCCGGGGTCTTATAGCATCGGCGCCGGCTCTCTCTCGGTAAACAATGCGGCGCTGCGGGGGACGGGGCCGCGGCCGAGCGTGCTGTGGGCGCGCTTTGATGACCCAGACCCACTGATCTCGCTCTCCGGGACGACCGAGCTCCAGCACCTCACTCTTGCGCGGGCGACCAACCTCAACAACGGCGTTACAGGTGTCTACGCTACCGGGACGGCCTCGCTCGTCGACGTCGACATTCGCGGCTTCTTGATCCAGAGCGAAACCCAGGGAAACGGCACGGGGGCGGCCGTGGGCCACGGTTCCGGGGCCTCGGTGTCGATACGCGGCGGTCGCATCGCCGATTGCAATGGTCTCGGGTACGCGATCTGGGGTTTCGGCGCGGTCAGCATCGACGGCGTTCTTTTCGAGGGCATTGGCGCGGCGAAGGGAGTGGTGGCGGGGCCTTCAGTCAAGGTCACCCGGTCCGTGCTGCGCCATAACGCCCATGGCGGAGGCCCTGCGCTACTCTCTGGCACGAACGTGCTCGAGGTCCGTGACAGTCTGTTCGATGGCAACATCATACGCGGCTTTGCATTGGTGGCAAAGACAGGCGCTGGGGCCGGATTTGTCGTCAACTCGACCTTCGTCGACAACGTGTCGAGCAATCAAATCTTCGATGGTGAGCTCATCGTCGAAAGTGTCACCGCGGTGCGCAACCAAACGAACGGCTTCGTTGCGGACATCGCCGCGGTCACCGTTCGGTCTTCCGTCATAGCGGAGAATAGCCCAGCGGACCTTGGCGCCGTCACGAGCGGCGGGTTCAACGTCGTTGGCACGGGGACGATCACGCCGCTGCCGAGCGATCACGTGGGCATCGATGCTGGTTTATTGCCATTCGACGGTCGCGTCGTACCTCTTTCCGCCGACAGCCCTGCACGCGATAGCGGAGACTGCAGCTCCCTCGCTCTCGGCGCACCCAACACGACCGACCAGGTTGGCGCCGCGCGGCCATTTGGCGCTGCTTGCGACGCCGGCGCCGCAGAGTATCGTCCGACGCCCTTGCTCTTCGCGGTGACGGCTGCCGCCGCGGGTGTTTGCGCATCCGAGGGCTGGGTGGTCACCGCCGGTCGCGACAACGATAGCAGCGGCGTTCTCGAGGCGAGTGAGGTCCAGGCGACTGCGGCCCCGATTTGCGCGGCGGTCTGTGCCACATGTGAGACTTGCGTCGTATGTCCTGAGCCTGAAGAATGCCCGTCTGTTTGCGATGAGCCACAGGGCCCTGCTTCCGCGGACGACGGTTGCAACGCTACGGCTCAGGGAACGAGCCTCTGGCCTGTCGCGTTGCTCCTGCTTGCCGCATCGATGCGGCGTCGCTCGTGAACCGTAACCCGCACCTCCGAAGCAGTTGGCTCCTGGGTGTTACTGTGTTCGTGGCGATTTGTGCGCTGCAGCGGACAGATGCCCGCGCCGCGCCCGAGCCCACGGCCCCTACGCCCTGCGATCGCTTGTGGGGCAAGCTCGATCTGCACGAGGGCGGAGTGTTCGTGCAGTACTATCGCGCCTGGAAAGCCCTCGAGTCATCAGCGGACTTCAAAGGCTATTTCATGACGTTGCCCGACGGCGCCCGTCGCATGATCGTGAAGCGCAGCGACTACGGCCATGTCGAGACGTGGACGTTCAATCGCGCAGGAGAGTTGATCCCGCCGGGTTCCGACAAAGAGGGCGTGCTCGTTGTCTGCCAGCCGGCAGATGCTGCTGTGGTGAACTGGAAAGGGCTCGCTCCGGACGTCGCATCCAAGGTCAAGCTCCAGTGCAGACTCACCGCCACCAGCGGCGCAGACCCGGTACCGAGATGGCTCATCTTGGCGCTCTCGGTCGGCAACAGCGACGACGGCACGAGGCCGATCCTCGCTACACTCGAGAGCCGCAGCGGGAAACCCACGCGATGTCAGCTGCCGAGATGAACAGCGGTCGTGGCGCAAGCGCCTAGAATCGGGTGTACACGAGGACATGGCTCTCCAGTGGTACCCCGGTCACATGACGCGTGCGCGGCGTGAGCTCGCGGAGCTCATGCCGTCTCAAGACGTGGTCATCGAGGTGCTCGATGCACGGCTACCGCGTGCGAGCTCGAATCCTGTCATCACGGAGCTGCGGGCCAACAAGCCCTGCATCAAAGTGCTCGCGCGGAGCGACCTTGCGGATCCCGCGGTGACGCGAGCATGGCTTACGCACCTCGAGCGCGACCCAGGAGTGCGCGCGTTCGCGTCCACCACCGAGAAGCGCGAGGCCACTCGCCAGCGCATCGCAGAGCTCTGTCGCGGCCTCGCTGAGCACAGGGGTGCGGACAAGAGCGTGCGTGCTCTGATCGCAGGTGTCCCCAACGTGGGAAAGTCCACGCTCGTGAACACACTCATGGACCGAGTCGTCGCCAAGGTAGGTAACAAGCCCGCGGTCACCAAGGAGCAACAATCAGTCAGACTCGCGAGTGGCATCACGATCACGGACACGCCGGGTCTCATGTGGCCAAAGATCGAAGACGAGACGCGCGGTTTGATCTTGGCCTTGGCCGGCTCGATTCCGAGCACCGTGGTCGATGATCTCACCCTCGCGATGTTCGGAGCCGCCCTCCTGCTCGAGCGATATCCGGAGCTCGTTCGGACGCGCTACAAGGTGCAAGTGACACCCGCGAGTGCCGAGAGCTTGCTCACCGAGATCGGTCGCCGGCGTGGTGGACTCCGCAAAGGCGGTGTCGTCGACCTCGACAAGGCCGCCGAGATCTTCGTCCGCGAGTTTCGCGACGGCGTCATGGGACCCATCAGCTTGGAAAGTCCGCCCCAGCAAACGGGCTAGCGGCCGCGGAACGTGCTGCGGCTCTCGAACTGAGAAGGGGATGGCGCGCAAGTCGTGCCTACGCGACACTCTCCCGATGACGTTAGTCCGTGTCGGCGTACTCGTCTTTCTTGGCGTCTTGGTCGGCTGCGGTACTGGTTCGGTGAGTCCGGATCCCAACGGGGACCCCGTGGGCGACGGAGATAGCGACACCGACGTCTCCATCCCCAGCGCCTCGCACTCGACATTCACCGCGGCAGCGTCGACTGCCACCGCCAATCTCACGGACGCCGTCGTGCTCACGCTGCTGCTCCGCGATAGCGCAGACACCCCGATCGCCGATGCGGCTGTGACGTTCAGCGCCACCGGCGGCAGCAACAACCTGACAGCGAACGCGCTACGCACGGACGCTGATGGCCGGGCCCAGGCGACGCTCACGTCGAGTCTCGCCGAATCCAAAACCGTCACCGCCACCGTCACCGGCGCGTTCGGGCTCACCGCCAACGTCGAGTTTCTCCCCGGCCCGCTCGCGACGGTGAGCTTCGAGGTTCCGCCTAGCAACGCCGTCGCGGGTGTCGCACTCACGCCTGCGGTGGTCATCGTCCTGCACGACGCACACGACAACGTGGTCGACGATGACGAAAGCGTCACGCTGACGGTTGGCGGCGATGAGGTCGCGCAAATCAGCTCCGACGCGGGTCGTGCAACCTTCGGGGCGCTCTCCTTCGGCACCGCGGGCAGCTACGAGCTCGTGGCGCACGCGGCTGGCATCGACAGCAGCCCGAGCTCGACCTTCGTCATCTCCGCCGCGGCTGCCGCGAAGCTCGTGTTCTCGGTGCCGCCGCCAAGCTCGCTCATCGCCGGCGTCGCGTTCGGCACCACGGTCGTGCTGCAAGACGCGTTCGACAACCCCGTGACCGACAACGGTACGCTGATCTCGCTCGCGTCCCAGCCCATCGAGCTGGATGCGTCACTTCTCACTACTGCGGGTGTCGCCGCGTTCACGGGGCTCACTTTCATTGCAGGTGGCGACTACATTCTGACTGCGTCGGCGCCTGACCTCGCGGGTGACACGACGGCGACTCTGACCGTGAGCGGTGTCGCGATCGACACCCAGCCCGCGGACCAGTCCGTTGTCGCGCCCGCTGCCGCGACCTTCACCGTGGTTGCCACTGGTCATCCTCTATCTGATCCACTCAGCTATCAATGGCGGCGCAACGGCGTGAACATCGATGGCGCGACATCCGCGTCTTACATGACGAGCGCTACGACCGCTGCAGCGGACGACGGCGCGACGTTCTCATGCGTGGTGAGTAACTCCGTCACCGAGGCGACGAGCAACGCGGCGACGCTCACCGTCAACGCCGGTCCGCCGAGCCCCGCGCGCTCGACGTTCACGACGAGTGACGACGACTTCACCAGCGACGACACGGTGACGCTGACCCTCACGTTGCACGACGCCAACGACAACGTCGTCAAAGGTCTGAACGTTATGCTGAGCGACGGTGCCGGCTTCAACGCGTCCGGGACGACCAGCAACGCCGGCGTGTTTGCCGCTCCTTTCAACTCGACCACCCTCGGCTTGCACACGATCACCGCACGCTTCGGGGGCGAAGAGCTCCAGCTCGACGTGACGGTGAGGCACGGCGCCCCAGCGGTCGCGACGTTCACGATTCAGCCCAACGGGATCACTGCCGGCACCGCGTTCGCGCAAGACCTCAAGGTGGCGCTCTCCGACAGTGCCGGACATCCAACGACCACCTTCACCGGCGGCGTTTCGCTGGTGCTGCCGGGCGCGCCGACCTCGGTCGTGAACCCGGGCCCGGTCACACCAGTGAGCGGTGTCGCGACGTTCCCAGCCGCGTCGGTCACCCGCGCCGGCGCCAACTTCGTGCTCGAGGCTCACATCGGTGGCGTGTCGCGCGGCAGCTCGAACCAGTTTTCGGTGGCGCCCGCGGCCCCCAATCAAGCGCACTCGTTCGCCGAATTTTCGGACGGCATTGCCGACGGCGGCATCCATGGTTTCGTGCTGATCCGCGACCAGTACGACAACCCGATTCCAGGACTCATGGTTGGTTTCAACGGCGAGGGAACGGCCGACACGAACAGCCGCGGCCAAGCCGAGCGCTTCTTCCGCGCTGAGGGCATAGGGGATGTGATCGTCACGGCCGTGTTCAATGACGTCGTGCCGCCCCAGCCGCCCTTGAGCTTCTTCCAGACCGTTCACATCTCACCGCCGCCCTGCTTCGACGTCGGCACCGGTGTGACCCTCGAGTGGGCCTTCGACGTCACGGCCGTCGACATCGACCGCGACGGCGCGAAGGACCTGGTCGCGCCCGCGTGGGACCCCGAGCACCCCGGTCTGCTGACGGAGATGATGCAGTTCCCGGGGCAGCCCGGATACCTGGGCACACGTGCGGGGGCCATCCCGCTGCTGGCCTACGGATCAAACGCGGGCGTCGCTCCCTTCGTCGACGCAAACGGCAACGACTCGGTGGGCTGGTTTGTCAGCTCACCCGAAACTGGGGACTTCGCTTGGGGCCGATTGGAGAACGATGGTTTCTCCTCATCGCTCCAGTCCGGTGCTGGATTCGTGCTGACGCGCAATCCGCAGGACATCGTCTTCGGCAACTTCTTCGGCCCCGGCACTGACGACGATTGGGTCCTTATCGGCAGGCGTTATTTTGCCGCCGACACCGACGTCCTGTACACGGCCAACGGCGAGCTCGTGTTGCCGCCCATCTTTCCGAGCCAGGGCGTGGCCGGCGACTTCGACGACGACGGAAGCGAAGACGTCGCGATATCGCAGTTTCTCACCACCTCGGGGTTTTGGGTCGACTGGGGCTTGACCACGGTCGAGGCTTTCTCCGCGCCAACCCCAGTTCGCGTTTTCGGAGCGGGAGATTTCAATGCGGACGGCATCACCGATCTCGCCATCGGCAGCGACACCGGAGTTTTCGCGGCCCTCGCGAACGGTGACCGGACGTTCGACTTCGTCGCCGTCGGTGCGACGGCGGACGCCGTGCAGAACCTGGGCATCGCCGATCTCAATGGCGATGGGATCGACGACATCGTCGGGAGAATCGCCTTCACGGCGCTGCTCTACGCCTGGACATCGAATGGCGATGGCACCTTCACCGCGGCGCCCCCCGTACCATGCGGGCTCGACCGAGCCGGGAACGATGAGCTCTTGCGCCAAGGCCTCGCCATCCTCGACCTGAACGGGGATACCCATCCCGACGTCGCAACCGCGGGCACGGGCGCGACCTACGTCAACTTCGGCGTCGGCGACGGCACCTTCCACATGCCGCGGACCCAGAGCGTGCCCGCGAGCCACCTCGGCGTCGTCGCTGACTTCGACAACGACGACAAGCTCGACCTCATGACCCAGAGCGCGGTGCGCCGCGGCAATGGCGACGGCACCTGGCAAGCGCCGCAGTCGATCTCTCTCGACCCTGCGCTTGTCACGAAAGTCGCGACCGGCGATTTCAACGAAGACGGGCGGCTCGACTACGTCACCAGTGATTCTCAGCTCCGCGCCTTCGTCCAGCAGAACGACGGCAGCTTCGCCGAGGTGCTCACCTCCGCTCCGGCGAGTGCGTTCGATGCCTTCGACTACAACGCGGATGGGCATCTGGATGTCGTGATGCAGGCATCCAATCAGAGCCTGTTGTTCTTTGCCGGCAGTGGCGCGGGGGCTTTCGCGGCGCCGACCACCCGCCCCCTCTCGTACCTCGCGACGGAGCTCGCCCACGGCGACATCGACGACGACGGAGCCGTCGACCTCGTCATCGCGTCGACCTTCCTCGATGTGATGTACGGTAACGGCAGCGGTGCGCTCGGTGCTCCAGCGGCTCTCGAGGTGCCAGTCGGGGTGCAGATCTCGAACCTCAGGATTGCCGACTTCAACAATGACGGGCGCGACGACATCGTCTTCAGCCGGCAAATCACCAGCGACTTCCGCTCGTCGATCTTCACGCGGCTATCACTCCCGAATGACCAACGCGTGTACACGTCACCGTTCCAGAGCGGGAGCACGTTCACGGTCGAGCTCGGCAATGTCGCGGACGTGAACGGCGACGGCTACCTCGACATCGCGCTCGCGCAACCCTACTTCGGAGTCTTGCTCAACAACCACGACGGCTCCTTCAGCCTCGTGCAGTTGCCCGGCCTCGTGAGTTTCAAGAACTGGGCCGCCATCGGCGACCTCGACAACGACGGCACACCCGAGGTCATCGGCCAGAGCGATACGTTCGGTGACGTGACGCAGGCCTTCTATCAGTGTGAGGGGAACTGAGAGGGGAGGTTGCTCGGCGCTCGACACCGCAGCGAAGCGGCGGAACTGCTTCTTTATGGCGCGCCCCGGTTGAACCTGAATGAACCTGTTCCCAAGTCGCGCCGATCCGCGTAGGACTGTGGTGATGGGCATCAAAGAAGCGGCTGACGCGACATTCCGCGTGTTGCTGGTGACGGACAAGGAATACGCTCTCGAGGCCGAGCGCGGTCCCCTCCCGATGCATCGCGATCATGCTCTCAGGCTAGCGCGCGACGTCGGCGCGCAAAACAAGGCATCGGCACGAGCTCACCTGTTTGCCGCGCCTACAGCTCGTTCAAGGTCGTAGGCGACGAGTACAATACAATGCGCGCCCGGCTCGGTAAGCCCCTGAGCCTAGCGGTAAACGCCGGTGGCTGGATCGCCGCGGTTGCGACCGGCGATCCATTATTTGCGGTGACGGGCAGCGCGTATCACTTGCTGCTCGCCGGCGTCGATGCGGCGCAGGTCCCGCTGTTCCGCTGGGCCTCGGAGAACCGGCTGGACCGCTAGCTCCTGAGCCCAAACCGATATCATCGATGCGGCGGCTCCGGCTACTAAACGCCTGCGCGTAAGAGCACTTCGGGGAAGAACCCACCACGAAGTGAGAAGAACCAGAACCGAAGAACCGAACCGGTTCAGCGGAGGTATAAATGGCGCGCCCGGATCGTAACAAATCGAACATTGGAAATTGCTGAGCTGTCGCCCACATCTATTCACGCGCGAAACGCTCAGGACCGTCGCGCCGCATCGATGCGGTCTCACGCCTCGAGGTGAGAGATGGCGCGCCCGTTTGTACCTGAATGAACCCGGCGCCGCTCGCGCGGACGGCGGCGTCGAATGCGTCGCTGTCACTGCGATCGATCGCATCCCAAAAGAGGGCACTGGTGCCGAGGGCGCGTAGATTCCAGGTCAGAGGTCCATGCGCCGCGCCTGGTACTGTGAGGAGGGTGCGCCTCGCCCGCCGCTGCCCGCCAAAGTGATAGCGTGCACTGGCCGCCGGCGTCGCCGGGTCATTGCTTCCTTGGAAATAGTAGATTGGCGCGCTGATCGGCAGAGTCTTGGAGTCGTACGGTTTGTAGGTGAACTGGCCGGCCGTCGGATCTTTCCCCGTAAGTGCGAGGCGCCCACCGACGAGCGTGGTTCGCCCCGCACCACCGAACACTTCGCGCGCTCTGGCGTGTGGCCGAGCGGTAGCGGCGACGTCGACAATGCCTGTGTGATGGCAGGCGGCAAGCGGGGCTTGATGAGCTCCCACTCGCGTTGGTAGCCCGCGAAGTAGTCGGCAAATCCCTTCGGTGCGTGACTATCTCAGGGAGCGCATCGCATGTCACGACGAGCAGAGCCACTGCGGTCCCTCGGCGCATGAGGCGACGCCTGGTTTATTCGGCGGAGGCGAGCTGCCAGCGACAGCCGCCCTTGAGAAAGTGGTATGCGGGACCTAAGGTGACGAGTGGGTCGAGGGTCGAAGTCTCAGACTGCCTGAATGAAACGGATTCGAGAGTGACCGACAAGCTACGCGTAGACGTTCCGATTGTGTTGCCTGGCCTGCCCGACGCCGACGACGCGTGCATCGCGCGCTTGACCTCGGACCTCGAGAGTCGCGACGGCGTCCAGGAAGCTCACGTCGTCGCCGCCAGCGGAGACGACCCTGCTCAGCTCTGTGTTCACTACGACGCCACAGTCATCCCGCTCTCCCGCATTCGCGAGCTGGTGGCGAGCGCGGGTGCGAAGATCTCGGAGCGATTCGGGCATGTGCTGTGGCGAGTCGATGGCATCGGTCACGCGCGCCGGGCGCGTACCGTCTCCGAGCGATTGCGTGCCATCGACGGCGTGCTCGAGGCCGAGGCGAGCGCCGCTGGCCTGGTGCGCGTCGAGCTCGATCGGAGCCGTAGCTCCGAGCAGGCTATCCGCGATGCGCTCAGCGGAATGAGCGTCACGGAGACCGCCGGCCGGCCGATCGGTGCGCCGGCGCGCAGTGGCCAAACGAGTACGACGTCCGACGATGGCAAGCACGCCGGCCACGATCATGACGGCGACGAGCGCGGCAGCGAAGAAGGCCACGACCATTCGGGCAGTCGTCTCTTCGGCGCCAACACCGAGCTGATCTTTTCGCTCGCGTCTGGCGGTTTGCTCGGCATCGGCATTGCGATCACCAAGCTCGCCCCCGCGGCGCCCGGTTGGTTGCCGAACGCGTGCTACATCGCTGCCTATTTTTTCGGCGGCTTCTTTACAGTGCGCGAAGCGATCGAGAACCTGCGTGCGAAGAAGTTTGAGATCGACACGCTGATGCTCGTCGCCGCCATCGGCGCGGCAGCGATCGGCGCCTTTGCAGAGGGCGCGCTGCTCCTCTTCCTGTTCAGCCTCGGCCATGCACTCGAGCACTACGCGATGGGGCGCGCCAAGAAGGCGATCGAGGCACTCGCCAAGCTTGCGCCCCAGACCGCCACCGTGCGTCGCGATGGCCAGACTCGCGAAGTACCCGTCGAAGAGCTCGTCGTGGGTGATGTCGTCATCGTGCGGCCCAACGAACGGCTGCCAGCGGACGGCTTTCTCGTCAAAGGCGAGTCCAGCATCAACCAGGCGCCCGTGACCGGTGAGAGTGTCCCGGTCGACAAGCGCACGGTGGCCGACGTCGCGGCCGCGCGCGCCAAGCCCAACGCGGTGGATGCGTCGTCGCGCGTGTTCGCCGGCACCATCAACGGGGCGGGCGCGATCGACATCGAGGTGACCCGCTTGTCGACCGAGACGGCGCTAGCCAAGGTCGTGCAGATGGTCAGCGAAGCCGAAACACAGAAGTCGCCGACACAACGGTTCACCGACAAGTTCGAGCGTGTCTTCGTGCCAGCAGTGCTGGCGCTCGCCGTTCTCTTGCTGTTCGCCTGGGTGGTGATCGACGAGCCGTTCAGCGCCAGCTTTTACCGCGCCATGGCGGTGCTGGTGGCTGCTAGTCCCTGCGCGCTGGCAATCGCCACGCCGAGCGCGGTGCTGTCTGGCGTGGCGCGCGCGGCGCGCGGCGGTGTCCTGGTGAAGGGCGGCGCGCCGCTCGAGAATCTCGGATCGCTCAGCGCGATCGCGTTCGACAAGACTGGCACGCTGACCGAAGGCCGTCCGCGTATCACCGACATCGTGCCGTCCGCGGGCGTTTCCGAGGAGGAACTGCTCGCGATCTCCGTCGCGGTCGAGCAACTCAGCGACCACCCGCTTGCTGCTGCGATCACGCGCGATGGTCGCGAGCGTCTTGGCGGCCGCGCGATCCCGGAAGCAGGCGATCTCAAGAGTCTCACCGGCCGCGGCGTAACCGCGACCCTCGATGGCAAGCCGGTCTGGATCGGCAAGGCCGAGATGTTCGGTGCCGACGGCATCGCGCCCCTGAGCGATGCGTCCGCTGCGCTGATCGCGAAACTACGCGACGCTGGTCGCACGACGATGGTGGTCCGCCATGGCGACAGGGAGCTGGGCGCAATTGGACTCATGGACACGCCACGTCCCGCCGCCCGCGCGGCACTTGCGCGGCTGCACGCCCTCGGCATCAAGCGGATGATCATGATCTCCGGCGACCATCGCAACGTCGCCGAGGCGATCGCCAAGGACGTCGGGCTCGACGAGGCGTGGGGAGATCTGATGCCGGATGACAAGGTCGCGGCGATCAAAAAGCTACGCGCCGAGCAGAAGGTCGCGATGGTCGGTGACGGGGTGAACGACGCGCCTGCGATGGCGAGCGCAACGGTAGGCATCGCGATGGGCGCGGCCGGCTCCGACGTCGCGCTGGAGACGGCGGACGTCGCATTGATGGCTGATGATTTGAGCCACTTGCCGTTCGCGGTTGGCCTCAGCCGACGTACGCGCAAGGTCATTCTCCAGAACGTCTTCATCAGCCTTGCCGTGGTCGCGATGCTCGTGCCGGCGACGATCCTCGGCCTCGGCATTGGACTCGCGGTGGCGGCTCATGAGGGCTCGACCTTGGTGGTCGTCATCAACGCGCTCCGGCTGCTCGCCTATCGCGACGAGAACCGCAACGATACCGCGGCGCACTCGTGAGCAGAAGAACCGAAGAACCGGTATTTATGGCGCGCCCGGGTCGTAACAAATCGAACATTCACCCCGCAGCCTTGAGGGCTCGGGGCAGGCGGCCGACGCGACTGGCTGCCTGGTGCAAGTCGACCGCCTTTTGTGCATTTAGCCAGAACTCAGCGGTTGTTTTGAAGGCTGCACCGAGCTTGAGGGCCATCTCTGCTGTCACGCTCGTTCGCCCGTTGACGATTCGGTTGATGACCTTCACGTCACAGCCGAGGTGATCGGCGAGTTGCTTCTGTGTCAGGCCAAGCGGCAGCAGGAACTCCTCCTCGAGGATTTCGCCCGGTGTCGTTGGTTCGCGTCGCTTGGTCGCCATGTGCTCCCTCAATGATAGTCGACGACGTCGACGTCTGTTGGGCCCGCCGCGGTCCAACGAAAGATGACCCGCCACTGATCGTTGACTCGGATGCTGTGGAATCCGATGAGGTCACCCCGCAGCGCTTCCAACCGATTCGCCGGTGGACTCCTTAGGTCACCAAGGTCAGCGGCGTAGTGCAGCATGTCGAGCTTCCTCGCAACGATCCTAGAAACTCCAAACCATCCGACTCTGCGGTTCAGCTCGCCAGACACGAAGAAGCGTTTGACGTGCTCGCCGGTAAAAGTGCGAGTGGCCACGAAACAAAATACCCAATATGGGTATACCGTGTCAAGGTATGACGGATCGAAAAGGCGCCGAGCACGATTCGAACGCCGGCTTCATCATTGCCGGCAGTCGGCAAATGCGAGAGGACGAGCGCATGCCGGGCCCTGCCGAGTCTCTCCATCGCGAGATCGCTGACCATGAGGCGACGTTGGCGCGTCTGGCAGAAGAGCACCAGGCGGTAGCGCGGCGACTCGCGACTCTGAAAGCGCAGCTCGTCGAGAGCAAGTCAGCGGCGATGGCTCCGGCACCGAGAACGCCGGCCGAAAAAGTGGCTCTGTTTCGTCGGCGCTTCCGAGGGCGCAGCGACGTCTACCCTGTGCAGTTCACCTCAGAGAAGACCGGCAAGATCGGGTATGCGCCGGACTGCCGCAACAAGTTCAAGCCAGGAGTTTGCGAGCTGCCGCGCGTGAAGTGCGGCGAATGTCCCAATCAAGCGTTCAGCACAGTGTCCGACGATGTCTTGGACAAGCATCTACGCGGCACTCACGTCGTTGGCGTCTATCCGCTGTTGCCCGGGGACACTTGCCATTTCCTCGCCGCGGATTTCGACAAGAGCTCGTGGCAGGAAGACGCTCAAGCCTTTGTGCGAGCGGCCCGCACCTTGGGGCTGTCGCCAACGCTCGAACGCTCCCGGTCTGGAAACGGAGCGCACGTCTGGCTCTTCTTCGCTGAGCCAGTGGCAGCAGCGACTGCGCGCGGACTCGGGTCTCTCCTCATCACGAAGGCCATGTCCGCCCGCCACGAACTCGGCATGGACTCGTACGACCGGCTCTTTCCGAATCAGGACACAATGCCGCGCGGTGGGTTCGGCAATCTGATCGCGTTGCCTCTTCAAGGGGCGGCGTGGAAGCTCGGAAACACTGTCTTTCTTGACGACGACCTCCAGCCCATCCCTGACCCGTGGCGCCACCTTGCGAATGTTCCGCTGCTCGAGGCCGAGGAGGTTGGCCGTCTCGTGGCAGATGCGGCTAGGCGAGACGACGTTCTTGGCGTGCGTCTTCTGACGACTGGTGATGACGCCGAAGACGCGGCTCCTTGGACGCGCCGACCGTCAGGTAAGCCACGCGCGCGAGCGATCACTCCCGGCGTGCCGCGCACCCTCAACGTCGTGCTCGCGCAACGCGTCTTCCTCGAGACGGCGGCTCTCCCGTCGGCGTTCATCAACCAGGCGAAGCGGCTCGCGGCGTTCCAGAACCCGGAGTTCTACAAGAAACAGAAGATGCGGCTGTCCACCGGCGGCACTCCGCGAGTCATCGCTTGCGCCGAGCAGTTCCCGCATCACATCGCTCTCCCGCGCGCATGTCTGTCCGACCTGGAAACGCTTGCACGTGACCATGGAGCCACGTTGGCGATCGACGACCAGCGCGGGACGGGGACTGCGCTCGATGTCGAGTTTCACGGAACACTGACGGAGTTGCAGCAGAAAGCACTCGAGGCGATCCGAGGAGCCGAGACTGGCGTCGTCGTTGCGCCGCCGGGGAGCGGAAAGACGGTGCTCGGGGCGAGAGTGGTTGCGGAGCGGCGGTGCTCGACTCTGGTGTTGGTTCATAGGCAACCGCTCGTGACTCAGTGGGTCGCTCAGCTATCCGCGTTCCTCGGTATTGCGCCTCGCGAGATCGGACGGGTAGCCGGTGGGCGTCGGAAGCCGAACGGGTGTCTCGACGTCGCCACGATACAAAGCCTTACACGCTCCGGTCGTGTCGACGACTTGGGGGGAGCTACGGCCAGGTGATCGTCGACGAATGCGCGGCACAAACTTCACGGCAAACGATAGTGTCGGAGGAATCCAAGCAGTCTACGGCGTGATGGCGACAGACGCCGTCCGAAATGCGGCAATCGTCGCAGACGTGGTTGCTGCACTCGACGAAGGGCGCGTTCCACTCGTGTTGACGGAGCGTACCGAGCACCTTGGCGTTCTCGCCGCTGCGCTACGCGACGAGGCTGATCACATTGTCGTCCTCAAGGGCGGACGATCTGCTGCGCAGCGCAAAGAGAGTGAGCAGGCCCTCGCCGAGCTCGTACCACACGCGCGGCGTGTCTTGCTCGCGACTGGCCGCTATATCGGCGAAGGGTTCGACCACGCTCCGCTCGACACGTTGTTTCTCGCGATGCCCGTGGCGTGGAAGGGCACGCCCATTCAATACGTGGGTCGCCTTCACCGGCAACACCCGAGTAAGCGCGAGGTTCGCATCTATGACTACGTCGATCGTCAGGTGCCCATGCTGGCGCGGATGTTCGAGAAACGACGGCGCGGCTATCGCGCGATGGGATATGCGGAGAACGCGCTTTTTTGATCGCACCGCATGATGTTCGACGCTGTTACGATCGGGGCCGGGCGGATCCGGGCAATTTCGGGAGGTTCGGAAATGGCGCGCCCGGAAGGATTTGAACCTTCGACCCTCGGATTCGTAGTCCGATACTCTATCCAGCTGAGCTACGGGCGCCCTTTGAGGACCGCGCGTGTAACAAGGGGGCGGGGCGCTTGTCCAGACCTTTGTGCAAGGTCGGCGGATGCTTACCCTGGGGGCGGGGGACAATAGAATGCTCGAGGTTTGGCCGGGGAAGCCCTTTCCGCAAGGGGCGACGTTCGATGGGCTTGGGGTCAATTTCGCGGTCTATTCGCAGGGGGCTGAGAAGGTCGAGGTTTGTATCTTCGACCAGCAGGACCCCACGAAAGAGACGGGGCGCTTCACCCTGCCGGAGAGCACCGATTTCGTTCATCACGGCTACGTCCCGCACCTGAAGCCGGGCACGCTCTACGGCCTGCGCATCCACGGACCCTATGATCCGGCGCGTGGCCTGCGCTTCAATCCGGCGAAGCTCCTCGTCGATCCCTACGCCAAGGCGCTGCATGGCGAAGTCGACTGGAAGCAGCCGGTGTTCGGTTACAAGGTCGGCGGACCCAACGAGGACTTCGAGCGCGACGAGCAAGACAGCGCCGCCGGTGTCCCGAAGAGCGTCGTCGTCTCGCGCGAGTTCGACTGGAGCGACGACGAACGGCTCGAGACGCCTTGGCGCAAGACGGTCATCTACGAAGCGCACGTCAAAGGGCTCACCAAGCTCCATCCGGAAGTGCCCGAGGAGCATCGCGGCACCTATCTCGGACTGACCGCTCCAGCGGTCATCAGGCACCTCACCGAGCTCGGGGTCACGGCGATCGAGCTGCTGCCGGTGCACGCGGCGGTCGACGATTCGTTCTTGCAGGAGAAGGGTCTCAGCAACTTCTGGCGCTACAACACCCTCGGCTTCTTCGCGCCCGATCAGAAGTTTGCCGCGGCCGATCGCCGCTTGGGCGGACAGGTCGATCAATTCCGCACCATGGTGAAGACGCTGCACCGTGCCGGCATCGAGGTCATTCTCGACGTCGTCTTCAACCACACCTGCGAGGGCAACCATCTCGGCCCGACGCTGTCGTTCAAGGGCATCGACAACAGCACCTACTACTGGCTGATGCCCGAGCAGCGCTTTTGTCTCGACTTCACAGGGACCGGAAACAGCGTGCGCGCAGCTCACCCGCAGGTGGCGCGGCTCATCGTCGACAGCCTGCGCTACTGGGTCGACACCATGCACGTCGACGGCTTCCGCTTCGATCTCGCGACCACGCTCGGACGCATCGGCGAAGGTGGCTTCAGCGCGCACGCGCCCATCTTGCAGATCATCGCCCAGGACCCGGTACTCTCGCGCGTGAAGCTCATCGCCGAGCCTTGGGACGTCGGCCTCGGCGGCTATCAAGTCGGCGGCTTCCGCTCACCGTGGCGCGAGTGGAACGGCAAGTATCGCGATGCGGTCCGCAGATTCTGGAAGGGTGACGACAATCTCGCCGGTGAGATGGGCTACCGCGTCGCGGGCTCCGCCGATCTCTACCAGGGGCAGGGCCGCCGGCCGCAGGCGTCGATCAACTTCGTCACCGCGCACGACGGCTTCACGCTGCACGACCTCGTGAGCTACGGCCACAAGCACAACGAGGCGAATGGCGAGCTCAACCGCGACGGCGCCGACGACAATCAATCGTGGAACCATGGCGCCGAGGGCGAGACCAACGACCCCGAGATCGTGGCGCTGCGCGAGCGGCAGAAGCGGAACCTGCTCGCGACCATGTTCCTCTCGCAAGGCGTGCCGATGCTCGTCGCCGGTGACGAGATGGGGCGCACGCAGGGCGGCAACAACAACGCCTACTGCCAAGACAACGCCATCTCGTGGATTGATTGGCAGCTAGACGACCGCCGCCGGGCGTTGCTCGATTTCACCAAACGGGTCATCGCCTTCCGCCATCGCGAACCAGTCTTGCAACGCCGCCGCTATTTCCAGGGCGACTTCATCTGGAACTCCGAGCAGAAAGACCTGCAGTGGTTTCGTCCGGACGGCAGCGAGATGAACCAGGGCGACTGGGATCAGCCTTTCACGCGCTCGTTCGGCTGGCTACTCGGCGGTGACGCCACAGGCCTGCGCGACGAACGTGGGCAGGACATCACCGGCAACGCCGTGCTCGTCTTGATGAACGCTCACTACGAGGCGGTGCCCTTCACGCTCCCGGATGCGCGCTGGGAGATCGTCTTCGATACCAGTGATGACCGCAAAAACGGACATGTCGATGGTCGGTCCTACGAGCTGGCCGGCCGGTCGATGGTCGTGCTTACCCACCCGATGGGTTAGCGTCGCTTGTGGTCGCCGCGAAAGGGTGCCGCGCCGTAACGGGTGAACTTGTTACGGAGGCGGCGCTTGCGCCGGCGCTCGAAGAACTCGAAGCCGAAGAAGCCCTTCTGTTTGAAGAACTTCACGATGCGCTCGGTGAGCGACTGCGCCGAGACCTCGTAGGGCTCTCCGAAAGGCTCGCCGCCGCCGCGCATGATCGAATCGTAAATGAGGTCGCTGCTCTTGCGGAGGTGACCGGCGGGGCCGGCCAGACCGTCGGCCTCGGGACGATGCGGGTCGACCAACGAGGAGCTGCCGCTCGTCGAGCTCGTCTTCTCGAGCTTGCGCGGTTTGCTGCCGCTCTTGCTGTCTTCTTTGCTGGCCATTTCCGAACGGTCGCTCCACAGCTACACTAGCCTGCCGTGAATACCCTGACCAGAGTTGCAGCGTTGCTCGTCGTCCTCGTGTCGGCGTGCAAGACGCGCCGCGAGGATCCTGCCGAAGCCGCGAGCCTCCTGGTGATCAGCGCCTTGCGCGGCACGACCGAGCCGTGCGGCTGCACCTCGCATCCTCTCGGTGGACTCGACCGTATGGCCACGCGGGTCGGTGCGCACCGGTCGGCCGGAGCGCGGGCTCTGCTGATGGTCGGCGACACCTTCTTCGAGCAGGGCAAGTCGCCCGATCACGCGCGCGCTCAGGACGAGGCCCGGGCATCGGTCATCGACGCGGTGGTCGAGCGCCTGGGACCGATCGCGATGGTGCTCGGGCCGGCCGACCTCGCGCGCGGACGAGAGCAAGGTTCGGTGCCGAAGAGCATCGAGCTGGGTGGCCTCAAGGTGGCGCTATTCCAGCGTCCGGATCTCGATGCCCGGTCTTGCGGGCCGCTGCGCTCCGAGATTGCTCGGACCGAGGCGGATGCGCGTGTGCTGTTGCTCGGCAACGACTCCCAGGTCGCCCGTGTCTGCGAGAGCGGAGCCGATATCGTGTTGGTGCCCGGGGGTGAAGAGCCACGCGTTCCGAGCGTCGCTGCGGGTGCGCTATGGATCGACGCCGCCGACAAAGGCCGCTATCTCGGACAGATCGTTTTCCACATGGGGCCACCCGGCCCATGGACCTTCTATGACGAAGGTAAAAGTGCTCGCGTGACTCACGATGCAAAACGCGAGCGCCTGCGACGTGAGCTCGATGCTCTCGAAGAGGGTCCCGCCAAAGAGGCACGTCGCGCCAAGCTCCAAGCGCTCGAGGCCGAGACCACCAGCAGCGAGAAGCCGCTCGGCCGCTATGTGACGTGGAAGCTCGAGGCCATCGATCGCGACATCGAGCCCGCCGAGTGGGCAACCGACGCTCTGCAGAGCTTCAATCAATCTCTCTGCGACATCACCAAGGCCGCGACCCGCGAGCGGACCTGCGAGCGCGCCGACGGCATTTCCGATCACTACGTCGGAACCTCGGTGTGCCACGGCTGCCACGTCGAGGAGATGGAGGTCTATCGCAAGACTTCACACGCGCATGCTTGGACGACGCTCGAGAAGGCGTCCAAGAGCTGTGATCTCAACTGCGTGGGTTGTCACACCGTCGGGTGGGAGAAACCAGGTGGTGTCTGCCGCCTCGACGATCTCGAGCGCTTCACCAACGTCGGCTGCGAGAGCTGCCACGGGCCGGGGCGTGGTCACGCCATGAATCCGACCGATCGGGAAGGGTGGAGCAAGAGCTTTGTCCGCAATCCCGGAGTGGATACCTGCGTGACCTGTCACAACCCGCAGCACTCGGACAAGTTCGACTTCGCGACCTACCGCCCGAAGATTCTGGGCCCCGGTCACGGAGGCTAGTCGCGGCGCGAGCGCTCCGCGATGCGCGTTTCACGCATCGCGGCCAACACGTCCTCGTGCGGCGACATCTTGGCGCGCTGCTTGTCGGTGAAATGCGGGCTCGCGGCCAAGAGCCAGGCGAGCGTCTGCGTGAGCGTCAGTCGCATCGAGCGCGGATTGAACCCTAGGCGCGCGACCTTGGCGTTGCTGTACCAGAAATAACGTCCGGTCTGCCGCGCGAGGTCGACGGTGGCGAGCGGCTCTTTCTTGGTGATCTTCGCGCCGAGCTCCATGAGCGTGGCAGCAACGACGGCGGGGCCACGAGTCACGGTGATGCGCGGCTTCGGAACGCCCGCGAGCTCTGCCAGGGTCTCGTGCATGTCGCGCCAGCTGACGTTTTCGGCTGCGAGGATGTAGCGCTCACCTGGCGTGCCTTTTTCGGCGAGCAACATGTGGCCTCGCGCGACGTCCAGTGCGTGCAGGACGTTGGCGCCGCCCGGATAGGTGATCTTCATCGGGTCGGTGAGGTAGCCGGTCACCGTGTTGAGAGAGGCGCTCGGCCGGTGGTCGTGCGGACCGATGAAGACGCTGGGATTCGCGAAGACGATCTCGACGCCGATGTTGGCGGCGTGCTCGCGAGCGGCCTGCTCTTGCTCGGCCTTGCTGACGAAGTAGTCGGGCACACCCGCGCCGACCGTGGGCGCACGCTCGTCGAGCACCTTGGGACCATCACTCCCACCGAACACCGCCGTGCTCGAGGTCATGACCACGCGTCGCGCCCCGACTGCTTTGGCCGCGTCGAGGACGTTGATCGACCCCTTCTTGGCCGTGTCCATCATCACGTCGCGCGAATAGCCCCAGTACGCAAAGACCGCGGCGCAATGGAAAATGACCTCGCAGTCCTTGGCGGCAGCGAGGACCTCGGCGGCGTCGCGAACGTCACCGTACACGAGGGTGCACGGCAGGCCCTCGAGGCCCTGCAGCTTGCTCGAGCGACGCACCATGGCGCGAACTTCATGACCCGACGTGAGCAGCTCACGAACGAGATTGCAGCCGAGAAGGCCGTTGGCGCCGGTGACCAGGGCACGCATGCCACCCGCATAGCGCGGTCGTACGCTTCAAGCAATTCAGCGGACCGATTCGGGTCATTTGGTGGATCGATGGCCGAAGGGCTTCAAACGACCCACTATCTGTGGTCGATAGCTGCGCGTGCGGCAAAGATGCCGCCCGCGTGAATGGAGAAAAACACAATGTCCCGCTTTGCACTCACCGCCTTGCTGGCCTTCGCTCTGCCGGTCGCCGCTCGGGCCGCTGATTCGTACACCATCGATCCGGTGCACTCTGCCGTCATCTTCAAGGCCCACCACCTGGGCGCCGCCTGGGTCTACGGCATGTTCACCGAGATGTCGGGGACCATCGCCTACGACGCCGCCAATCCAGCCGCGAGCTCGATCGACCTGACCGTCGTAACGGACAGCCTGACGACGCACGCCGCGCAGCGTGACACGCACTTGAAGAGCCCCGACTTCTTCAACTCGAAGCAGTTCCCGAAGATCACCTTCAAGAGCAAATCGGTGAGCAAGGTCGACGACAAGACGCTCAGCGTGACCGGCGACCTCAGCCTCCACGGCGTCACCAAGCCGGTGACCGCGAAGATCACTCTCACCGGTAGCGGCAAGAATCCGCAGGGCGTGCAGATCATCGGCTTCGAGACGGCGTTCACCGTCAAGCGCAGCGACTACGGCATCACCTACTGGATCCCGCAGATCGACGACGAAGTGCCGCTCATCATCAGCCTCGAAGGCATGAAGAAATAGCTCGGACGTGTGAGCGAGGAGCGGGCGCGACCCGTTCCTCGCCTCACCGAGGTTTCCCCCATGGTGATCGTCGGCCTCATCATCGCGCTTCTGCCGGCTGTCATTTGCACCATCGTGCTCGCCGCGATGCGCGCGTGGCGTCCAGGTTGCGAAGGTTGTCTCCGCTGGATCCTGGCGCTCGTCGTGGCTGCCGGTTTCGCGACTGCGCAGACGTTGATCGACGGTGTTCCGCGCATTCCGCCGATCGAGGCGTCGGGTTGGTTCTCGATCATCGCCGTGGCGCTCGCCGCCATCGCCATTGGAGTCAGACCGCGCGTACCGCCCAAGGTGTGGGTGGCAGTGTGCATGCTCACCGCCTTAGCGGTCGTCATCACGATCGTCCACCCACTGGTCGGTGAAAGCTGGTCGTGGCCGATTGCGGTTGGCTGGATCGTCGGCATGACCGCCGTAGCGGGCACCGCTGCGTGGCTCGTCGACCGTCATGCAGCTCCAGGGCCCGGCACGCCCGCTGTCCTGTTGATCGCGGCGACTGGCGTAGCAATCGGACTCACCCTCTCCGGCAGCGCGCGTTATGGTCAGCTCGCTGGTGCGATCGCGAGCGTGATGGGACCGCTCATCGTGCTGGGCTTCATCCGCCGCGACAGTCGTCTCATCGACGGCGCTGCATGGGTTGCTTATCTGATTCTCGCGATGCTCGTAATCGCTGGCATAACTTATGTCGATGTCCCCGTATTCGTTGGCTTTCTCGTCGCAGTGGCGCCGCTTGCGATCCTCGCCGGAGATCTCCCAATCCTGCTTTCAGGATCGTTTAGGAAACGCGACGGCGCTCGCGTCGTAGTTGCGATCGCGGTTGTGGCACTCGCTCTTGGAGTCGCGTCGGTCACCGCTACGAATTCAGCTGCTTATTGACGGGTGCATAAATCCGTTGGATGTCCTCGTGCGTAGTCATTCCCGAGGGTCGATACGCCCATGACTCCGACGCACCACCTTCCCGAAGATTTGCTTGCGGTCTACGCCGCCGGGACGTGTGGGGAGCCTGAAGCGCTCTTCGTCGCGGCGCATCTGACGCTGTGCAAACAGTGTCGCGACTCGCTCGCGGTGCTCGAGTCGATCGGCGGCCACACCATCGAGACGATCACGCCGATGAACGTCGCTGTCGACGTCGACGCTCTCTTGGCGCGGGCCGAATCGACGTCGTCCGCGAAAGAAGACAAGCCGAAGACCGACACGAAAGTCGCGACTGCGCAGAAGCAGCTCGCCGAAGCAGGGATGCCGAGCGTCCTCGCCGACTACATGCCCGAAGGTCTGAAGTGGCGCTTTCTCGCACCGGGTGTGAAACAGGTCGAGCTGAGCTTGCGCTGGAACGACTATCCGGCGCGCCTCGTGAAGTTCCCGCCGGGCTACGTGGTGCCGATGCACACGCATCCCGGGCCCGAGTACACCATCGTTTTGACCGGCGCCTTCGAAGACGGTGAAGACAAGATGCAGCGCGGTGACGTCGAAGTCCGCGATGAAGCACACCGACACGAGCTCCGCATCACCAAAGATGGGACCTGCATCTGTCTCTTCATCGCCGACTCAGCGCCCATCCCGCTGACCTGGCTAGGCAGAATCCTCCGCCCTTTTCTCGGTTGATTCCCGGCGGGGACGTCAGTTTCTGGCGTCCTCGGAAAGACGCGAAGGCGCGCGCACGTCGTGGAACGTTGCTGACGCCGCCGCTTCTCGTCCATCCGCTGCGATAGCCGCGAACAGCCGAAGCACTGGTTTGTGCCGACCCTCGAAGCGAGCGAAGTGCTCTTTGTCGACGAGCTCGCGCAGCGATACGTCGGTGACGAGGCGCGAGCGAGACGCCGCGGGCAAGGCGATGACGCGGCAGGCGCGCTCGCGCAGGCGAGCATTCCTGACCGTGATCGCGGACTGCGCGGCAAAGACCACGGCGATGCAATAGTCGGGAATCAGTAGCTCGACGCCCGCGAGCGGTTGCGCATCGACGTCGGCGCCTTCGGACACGGTGGTGTCGGGAGTCGCATCGATGTGCAACGACGTCGGCGTAGCTCCGAGCTGTTGCTCGATGCTGGCGGCGGCCAAGCGTCCGGGCTCGGAGCGTTGTGTCTTGCCGCTGACGCTGATGTGGATCCCGTCCGCCGTTTCTTCGAAGCGAGCAGCGCCTTTGGGGAGCTGCGCCGGTGTGCGAGCCGTCCAGAGGAACGGCTCGCGCGCCCCGAGGTGGCTGACGGTCCAGCGGCGGTAGGTCGGGTTGACGACCATCGGCGCGGGACCAGCGAGCACGCGCTTCAAGACGACCGCCGTTCGACGCTCGGTGCCGAGGTCGTAGATGCGCAAGTGCATCGAGGCGCGATAGGGCACCGTCGCTGTCGGGATTGGCGCTGTCAGCGTGTAGAGGGCGCTCGCGCCGGCAGCGAGAGTCGTCGGACCTTGCGACACGTTCCAGTGCACCGGCGTTTGATGGCGCGAGTGTACGACGCCGAACGTCGGCGTGATGGCGGTAGGGCCGTCGTTGGTGAGCTCCACGTCGAGCTCGGACACGCGACCCAAAGCATCCGGATCACGCAGGGCGCGAATGTCGGCACGCGCCGCGAGGGTCGTGCGCGGCGATAGCCAGGCCCCAGCGGCGACCAGCATCGCGATCACCGCGACGCAAGCTGCGGCGAAGACGATGCTCTGTCTGCGCACGCGAAATCGCGGTGCATCGCCGTCCGTGGCCTCCGTCTGCAATAACAGACCGAAGAACGCGACCGGCAACAGGAAGATGTAGTAGTTCTGCAGCGAACGATAGTTGAACCAGAGGACGATCATCGGCGCCGTGAAGGCCAGCCACTTGAGGCGCGAGAACCACAACGCATAGGCAAGCGCGACCAAGCCGCAGGCGCTCGCCATCAGCAGCGAGAAGAACACCTTGGGCAAGTGGGTCACGCCGGCGATGTTCGCCATGATGGGACCCGTGCCGATCTCGACGAGTGGCGCCCCACCCGCGACTGGCACGAGGACGCCGCGCATCCAGCCCGACATATCGCTGATCATGAAGGGAAGGTTTACGACGATGAAGGCCAGCGCTGCCGCTCCAGCGGACCGTCCCAGGCGGGCGAGCGCGGTGCGCAGGTTGGCGCTCTCGAGGCCGAGCCAAAGCACCAGGAAAGGCGCCACGAACCATGGTGTCTGCTTGACGCTGCAAGCGAGCCCGAACAACACGCCGGCGATGACCAGGCGGCCACGCGCGAACAACGCCATGCTTCCGAGCAACGGCAAGACCCACAAGACGTCGAAGACGCCGCCGGCGCTGAAGCTCACCAAGTCCCACTGCGCCCACAACATTGCGAGGGGAAACCATTTCAAGTGTGCGGGGGCTTTGGCGACCAGCCATACGAAGACGATGCCGAGGACGACGAGCGAGGTGAGATCGATGTTCGGGATGCCCAGCAGGCGTTGTGGCAAGAACGCCAAAACAGACAGTGCCGGATAAGAAAGCTCGGTCACCAGGTTGCCGTCGATGCGATAGGTGCCGAAGGCAGGATCGGCGGCGTAACGCGTGAATGCATCCGCCATCGACAGCGAATAGGGATTCTTGCCCTCGAGCAGGCTGTCGACCGCGAATTGCGAGAAGAGTAGGCCGTCGGTGCCGAAGTAATCGACGCCGTAGCGTGCGATGAATCGGCGGCCGACGATGAGCAGCACCACGGCGATCGGTGCGTAGGTGTTGCAAAGCGACAACGTGCGTCGCACGTACCCCGGGAGACGGCGAGCCCACGACATCAGCACGTCGACACCGCGTTGTGCCGGTTCGAGGACGACCCGAGGTGGACCAGCGATGGCCGCGATGATGCAAGCGAAGGCCAGCACGTACCAGACCCAGAAGCGCAAGAGAGCGGGCAGCTCGAAGGCCGCGACCTCGAGCCAAGCCTTCAGGCCGACACGCAGGGCACGAGCCGCGCCGATGATGAGCAGGGCGGAGATGAACGCCGACAGCGGGGTGCGCGTCGACTCTGAGCTAGCCGGGTTTTCCATCGTCGGGGGGCATGCGGGTGCGCAAACGCGCGAGCGCGAGGCGCATTCGGGTCTTCACGGTGCCGAGCGGAGTGTTGGTGGCGGTGGCGACGTCGTTGAGTGACTTACCCTCGCCGTACACCTGTGCGACCACCAGCGCCTGTTCCTCTGGGAGCTCGGCGAGCGCGGTCTTCAGGAGGGCCGCGAAACGCGCGCGCTCGACGGTGACATCCGGGCCCGCGGGCTCGTCGATGAGCATCGGGTCGAGCGGATCGTATTCGGGACGGCGCTCGCGCCGGACGCGGTCGATGAGACTGTTACGGGCGACGGTGAACAGCCAGGTGCTGACGCCGCCGCGCGCTGGGTCGAAGTAGCGCGCCTTCGTCCAGACGGTGAGCATCACGTCTTGAACCAGCTCGTCCGCTGCAGCGTTCTCGACGCCGCGCCGCACGAGATAGCCTTTCACGCGTGGCGCGAAATGCGCGAACAACGCCGCGAAGGCTGCCCGGTCCTGAGAGCGGGCAACGGCCAGTACGGCCTCTTGTGCGGCGGCTGCGTCCACTGGAGGACGGACCCTAGCTTGCCTCCGGCCGTCGTGCGAGAGGGTAGGCGATGATTGATGCCTCGCACGATCCTCGGGCCACGAGCTGGGTCACGAGCGCCAATGGCCACCCGGATTTTCCGATCCAGAACCTGCCGCTGGGCGTGCTCTCGTATGACAACGGGTCACCACGCGTCGTCGTTGCCATCGGCGACATGGCGCTCGATGTCGGCCGTTTGCTGAACGGCGGGTTCCTCCAAGGTGAAGCTGCGCTCGCTGCCCAGATGGCGAGTGGGCAATGGTTGAACGCGCTGTTCGCGATGGGCACCGGACCACGTCGTGCTCTGCGTGCGCGGATCTTCGAGCTGCTGTCCGCCGACGGTCGCGACCGCGCTCCCGAAGATGCCATGAAGCCGATCGCCGACGGCGTCGTGCATCTGCCCGCCTTCATCGGTGACTACACCGACTTCTACGCCGGCATTCATCACGCGGTGAACGTCGGCAAGCTCTTCCGGCCCGATAACCCCCTGCTGCCCAACTACAAGCACGTTCCCATCGGCTATCACGGGCGATCCTCTTCGGTACGGCCGAGCGGAGCCCAAGTGGTTCGTCCGACGGGGCAGCGCAAGGCACCCGACGCTGACGTGCCCGTGTTCGGACCGTCACAGCGACTCGACTACGAGCTCGAGCTCGGCGTTTGGATCGGCCCCGGCAATCAGCTAGGCTCGCGCATTCCCATCGCGTCCGCTGCAGCGCACATCGCTGGTCTGTCGCTCCTCAACGATTGGTCGGCGCGCGATCTGCAAGCCTGGGAGTATCAACCCCTCGGGCCGTTTCTCGCGAAGAGCTTCATCACGACGGTCTCACCGTGGGTCGTGACGAGCGAGGCGCTAGCACCCTATCGCGTGCCTCAGCCGCCGCGCCCCGATGGCGATCCAGCGCCGCTCCCGTATCTCGCCGGCGGCGAAGCGTATTCGCTCGAGCTCGAGGTCCTGCTCGAAACGCCTGCCATGCGTGAGAAGAAGCTGGCGCCGCATCGCTTGAGCCGCACCGAAGCAACCAACCTCTACTGGACCGTGGAGCAGCTCGTGGCGCACCACACCGTCAACGGCTGCAATCTGCAGGCGGGTGATCTCCTCGGGACCGGTACCATCTCGGCGCCGCGTTCCGACGGCTATGGCAGCTTGCTCGAGCTCACGGCCGGCGGAAAGAATGCGGTCGCGCTGGGGAACGGTGAGACGCGCACATTTCTCCATGATGGAGACACCGTCATCATGCGCGGTCGCGCGCACGCGGAAGGCCGCGCCAGCATCGGTTTTGGTGAGTGTCGCGGTACGGTTGCGCCGTCCCCCGCGGTCTCGTAGGGTTTTCGCAGGTGACTTCCGACTACGTTTTGACCCTCGACTGCCCTGACGCCATCGGTATCGTGCACACGGTCACCGGTTTGCTCGTCGAGCAGCACTGCAACATCACCGACAGCGCCCAGTACGGTGACCCCGATACCGGGCACTTCTTCATGCGTGTGTCGTTCTCCGGCGCCACTGTGGAGGCCGAGAGAGCTGCCCTGCTCGAGCGCTTCACGGCCCTCGCAGCGAAGAACGGCATGACCTGGAGGCTGCACGACGCGCGGCGCAAACAGCGCGTGCTGATCCTCGCGTCGCGCATCGGTCACTGTCTCAACGATCTGCTCTACCGCTATCGCGCCGGCATCTTGCAGATGGAGATCCCGGCCATCGTCTCGAACCACCGCGACTTCTACCAGCTCGCTGCCTGGCACAATGTGCCGTTCCACTACTGGCCGGTGACTGCCACCACGAAGGAACGGGCCGAAGCCCAGCTGGTTCAGCTCATCGAGGAGGAGAAGGTCGACCTCGTGGTGCTGGCGCGCTACATGCAAATCCTGTCTCCGGCCGTTTGTGAACGCTATCGCGGACGCATCATCAACATCCACCACTCGTTCTTGCCGAGCTTCAAGGGCGCGAAGCCTTATCATCAGGCGCACGCGCGCGGTGTGAAGCTCATCGGCGCGACCGCGCACTACGTCACCAGCGACCTCGACGAAGGACCGATCATCGACCAGGAGGTCGAGCGCGTCGATCACTCGATGTCCGCCGAAGACCTCGCGGAAGTCGGCCACGATTGCGAGAACATCTGTCTCGCGCGAGCCGTGCGCTTGCATCTCGAGCACCGCGTCATGATGAACGGGAATCGCACCGTCGTCTTCAAGTAGCTGACCTCGGAGGGATGCGCGGCGCGTAGGCCTGGCATGCGGGCGTGTTGCCTCGTCGTGCTCCTGCTCGTTCCCCGTCTAGCCTCGGCCTGTGCACTGGACGTGTCGGTGGTTCGCCGCGTCATCGAGACTGGTCGCGCCGACGTGCGCGCTTGTTACGAACGTGCTTTGGAGCGCGACTCCGAGCTGCAGGGGCGGGTCGACGTGCGCTGGACCGTCGGGCCCAACGGTACCGTCACGCACGTCGAGATCGCCAAGGCCGACCCAGGCATGAAGCGGGTGTCGCGATGTGTCGCAGGCGTGGTCGGGAGATGGCGCTTCCCGCGCATTCTGGGCGGGGGCACCGCGACGGTGCTTTATCCCTTCGTCTTCGCCTCGAGATCGTAGACGGCATTGCGGAAGGCATCATCGAGCGGCACCTTGGCGCCCAGCTTGTAGTCGAACCAGACGCCGGTCGACTCGCCTTCACAGACCAGTTCGCCCTTCGAGTTGGTCATGCGATAGCCGTTCACGAACGAGGTGTTGCCGAGCTTGCTCATGGTTACCGCGACGCTGAGCGTGTCGGGGTAGAGCACCGGTCTCTTATAGTGGACGGTCTGACTGACGAGAATCGGACCCTTTTCGACGCCATCGAGTCGCAAGCCGGTACGTTCGAAGTACGCGATGCGCGCCGACTCCATGTAGCGGACGTAAGCGACGTTGTTGACGTGCCGGAAGGCGTCCATCTCGCCCCAGGCAACGCGGATCTCGAGGGCAAATGGCCATCGGCCAAGTCGCGGGTCGTCGCTCACGCCGCACCTCCCAAGCGCGCCAGTGATTCGCGAGCGAGGCGCGCGGTCAGATCGTGCGCCGATTCCTCACGACCCAAACCTGCGGACTGCCCGGCCCAGAGATTGGTGAAGTGCGCTTCGCCACGCGCTTCTGCGGCCGCGCGAAGTGGTGCCAAAGCGGCGCTCGCGAGAGGAAAAGGCGGGGCCGCGTTGCTCAACGGGCCCACTTCTTCTACCAGGCGATTGACGAAGCCGCGTGCCGGCCGGCCGGTGAACACATTGGTGATGGCGGTGCTGTCGTCCGCCGCGGCGGTCAGGGCGTGTCGGTGGAACGTCGACACCTTCGCTTCGGGCGTGTGGAGGTAGGCGGTGCCGAGCTGGACCGCGGATGCGCCGAGCGCGAACGCCGCGACGATACCGCGCGCGTCGCCGATGCCACCGGCAGCGATGACGGGGACCTTCACGGCGTCGACGATCTGCGGCACCAGCGCCATCGTGCCCACCTGGCGGCTCATGTCGCGCGTCAGAAAATTACCGCGATGGCCGCCGGCTTCGGCTCCCATCGCGATGATGGCGTCGCAGCCGCGGTGCTCGAGCCAGCGCGCTTCCGCGACCGTCGTCGCCGAAGCGATGATGGCGCAGCCTGCCTTGCGGACGCGATCGAGGAGCGTCTGCTCCGGCAGACCGAAGTGGAAGCTCACGACTTTCGGGCGTCGCTCCTCGACGAGCTCGCAATAGGCGTCATCGAACGGGGCGCGGCCGGCACCGGGCTTCACATCATCGGGAGTCAGGCCGAGCTCGTCGTAATAAGGGCGTAGTCGCTCGACCCATCCACCCAGCACCGCGGCTTCCGGACGTTGCGGCGTGTGGCAGAAGAAATTCACGTTGATGGCGCCGGAGAGCTCGGCCAAGGCGGCGCGCGTTTCGTCGACGCTGAGCATGGCGCAGGCGAGCGAACCGAGACCGCCGGCTCTGCCTACAGCCACCGCCATCTCCAGCGTGCTCGCGCCGGCCATGGGAGCTTGGATGATCGGATGCGTGATTGCGAACAGCTCGGTGAGCCGCTTGTCCGGCCAGCCGCTCACACTGCTTCTCGTTGCGCGCCCCGACCGGCAGCGAGCGCCCAGACCGGGAAGATGTGCCAGTACGAAACGTAGTCGATGGCGCAGTTGCGGTTGGTGACGCCCGCGACGTGCTCTTTGTCCCAGGCGCCATCGCTGCGTTGCTTCACGCAGAGATTCTGCATGCCGCGACGCACGGCCGCGGTATCTCCTTCACCTGCGGCGACGAGACCTAAGATCCCCCAGGCGGTCTGCACGGTTTGACTGGTCTCGGCCTCGACGTAGTTGCGCTGGCGCGAGCTCTCGATCGACTCGCTCCAGCCACCGTCATCGCGCTGCTTCGAGCGCAGGAAGCGGGCACCGGCGCGGATTGCTGGGTGCTTGGTGGAGAGACCCGCGGCGCGCAGGCCTTCGATGGCGAACCAAGTGCCGTAGGTGAAGCAGACGCCCCAGAAGCCTTCCCACGAGCCGTCCTTGCGCTGGACCCGCAGCAAGTACTGGGCGGCGCGCTCCATGGCGCGGTCGACTTGCGCACGCCGCTTGCGGCCGACACCCGGCTGTATGCGATAGCGGGCAAGTGCCTGCATACACGACGAAGTGCACTCGACGTAGCTGTAGTCGATCATGATCTCGGCGAAGAAGTCCGAGGGATTGAAGAGCTCGAGCCACTTCGGGCCGCGGGTGCGCTCGTAAGTGGGGAACCCGCCCTCCGGATTTTGCATCGCGAGGATCCAGTCGATGCCGACCTCGAGCATGTCATCGGAAACCTTCGGCGTCGCGAGGCCGAGCGGGCGCATGATGTCGATGGCCTTCAACGCCTCGGCGGTGCAATCGGTGACCGGCCAGCCTTGTTTACCGTGGCCGAAGCCCCAGCCGCCGCGCTGCGGGTTGCGGAAGTACTTGGCGCCGTTCGGTACGTCGTGCACGACTTGCTCGGCCGCGAGGAAGCCCTGTGCACCCTCGAGCTGCTTGCGATAGCTCTGGAGCGCTCCAGCAGCGTCGATTGCCTGGACCGCGAAAGCGGTGTCCCAGACTTCGGACGAGTAGTAGCTCTTCACCTTGACGCCGTCGTGTCCGAACCAGAGGTACTCGGGCATGCGCGCGATGTGGCGCTTCACACGCTCGCACTGCGCGCCTTCCTCGGCGTGCCAGACGATGGCGTTGAGCACCTTGTTGAGCGGGCCGACACACGAGTAGTCGCTCGACTCGTCTTCGACGCGGATGTGCTCGAGCACCATCTCGACCGCCTTGGCGCGCAGCTTCGGCGAGTGGAAGGGCTCGAGAGCGCCGAGGAGCTTGAACGACCAGATGAGGGTCTTGCTGTACTGCGCGTAGGCGTCGGAGGTCGCGACCTGGCCGCGGGCCTTCTTCCAGTCGACGTCGGCGTACCGCGTTGGATAGATCTCTTCGCGGATCTCCGCCAAAACGGACGTCAGCGGCGTGACGAAACGCTTGGCGTAGAGATAGCTCATCGGCAGATACACGATGCGGCAGTGCACCCAGTAGTTCGATGGGTGCAGCGGCAGCTTCGGCGGCAACAGCCACATCTCGGGGATGAGCGGGTTCAGACCGTCGTAGTCATAGACTCCGAGGATGGTGAGCAGGAACTTGCCCCACGACGACGCTCTGAGCGCGCCGCCGCGCGGCAGGAACCATTCGCGGCAGCGGACCATGCGCGGATCGTCGGCCGGCACGCCCATGAGTCGCAGGCCCACGTAGTTGGTGACCGACGAGACCACGTAGCTCGGTGACTCGATGTCGAGACCGAAGCCGCCGTCTTCGTGCTGCTGGCTCCACAGGTAGCGAATGAAGCCGTCGCGGATCTCGGCGGGGAGGGGCTCACCGAGGATGTGGTAGGTGCCGACGTAATACGGGATGAGGAAGAGCGTGCCGGCGTATTCGCCGCGAAAGGATCCCGACGGCGTGGTGAGCGACATCATCGCGTCGAGGCCACGTTGAATGGCTTGGTCGACGTCGCGCCTCGGTTCAGTCGAGTGCAGGGGACACCTCGCGCGATAGGCCCATGGTCGCACCTTTGAAGGTGAGACGCAGAGCGCGATCGAAACCGACGAGGGCCGAGGTGACCGACATGACGAGCTTCACCATGCTGCGTTGAATCTTCACGCGCTTGGGGCCGAAGGCTTCGCAGTTCCCCTGGAGCGCGCGCAGCGTGAGCACGGCGTTGAACAGCGGCCAGAGGCAGAAGGTGCGGATGCCGGGCTCCGACTTCGGGATGCGCAGGGTGTACTCGAAAGCGGCCTGGGCTTCGCGGTGCGCGACAGCAATCAAGTCATCGAGGAGGGCCAATGCCTGCGTGCGGTAAGCCGGATCGACGAGCTGCTTGGGCGTGAGGCCGTGCCGCGCGAGCGCCGTTCGCGGAAGCCAGCAACTACCGCGCTCGAGATCGGCGTGGATGTCTTGGAGGATGTTGGTGAGCTGCAGCGCGCGGCCGAACGAGCCGGCGTTCGCCTCGAGGAACTCTTTGTGCTCGCGACACGCGGGCGAGTAGCCGATGAACAGCGCCGTCAGCATCTCGCCGACGGTGCCGGCGACGTAGTGGCAATAGAGCAAGGTCTCGTCGAGGTTCGCGAGGCCTTGCGGCACGCCGTTGCTCGCGGTGAGCTCCGCCATACCGGTAGTCATGGCGCGGATGCACTTCACCACGTGGCCGTGCGACCAGGCGGGCTGAGCGGCGTAACAGGCGAGGACGTGCGGCAGACCCAAGCAGAGATCGCGCTCGGCGTCGGGAGCCTGGGCGCGCAAGGTGCCGGCGATGCGGGCCGCGAGCGCGCGAGCCGCTGGCTGCCATGACGGACCGAGCTCGGCGACACGAGTGAGCTCGGCGAGCTGCGCGGCGCGCTCCTGGTCGGGAGCGGCGCTCTCGTCTTCGATGGTGTCCGCGATGCGGCACAAGAGGTAAGCGACGGTCACCACGATATCGAGTGGCGCCGGCAGCACCGGGATGTTCAGCGCGAAGGTGCGCGACACCCGCGGCAACATCCGCCGGCAAAATGCCGTAGTGGCCGAGGCCGGAGCCTCGTGGGGGTTCTCTGGGCGGCTCGATTCCATCGTAGACTTTCGACGGGCGTTTACTATACGACGGCGTCGCCATGGAAGAGCTGCCAGACTACGTCTTCGATGCAGTAGTCGTTGGCGCGGGCCCGGCTGGGTGCGCCGTGGCCGCGGCCCTCTCGGGTCTCGGCAAGAGCACGCTCCTCGTCGACTCCGGAGTCGACCGTAAGAAGCTGTTTTCAGGCGAGCTTCTGCACCCCGTGGGGGTCTCCGGCCTCGCCGACCTCGGCTTTTTGACCGCCCTGGAACGCTCGGGTGCCCTGCCGGTCAACGGTTTCGCGGTCCTCGAGCCCGATGAGCCCGCGATGCTCCTTTCGTACGACACCCTGGGCGCGGGCGTGACGATCGAGCATGCCCGCCTGGTCGAAGCCCTTCAGGACGACGTCGTCCGCCGGCCGCATGTGACCTTCTGGTCGAATGCCCGTGTCGAAGGCCTCGTGGGCCAAGACGCCCGCGACGTCTCGGTGCGCATCAATCGCAAAGGTGGCCGGGTGATCGCCCGCGGCGGCATGCTGGTGATCGCGACCGGTCGCGCCGGGGCGCTGCGCGAAGAGCTCGGGATCCGCGAGCGTCACGAGAAGATCTCGACCATGCTCGGCCTCACCGTGAACGCCGCCGATCTGCCATTCGCGGACCTCGGCCACGTGTTCGTCGACGGCAAGGCGCCCATCTTGGGCTACGCCATCGGCGACGGTCTGGCGCGCATCCTCGTCGACGTCCCCGACGACGTCGATTGGAAGACGCTCGCCGACGACCCGGCCTGGCCTCGCGCCGTGCCCGAGCCACTGCATGGCGCCATGCGGAAGGCGTTGAAGCGCGGCAAACCGCTGTTCGCCTCGAATGACGTCCGGCTGCCGCACACGTCGGTGCGTGGCCGCGTCTGCTTGGTCGGTGACGCCGCCGGTTGCTGCCATCCGCTTTCGGTTTCCGGGATGACCTCGGCAATCCGCGATGCGCTGGCCCTGCGCCAAGCTCTCGTTGCCTCACCCACGAGCGTCAAATCGGCGCTGCGTGGCTACGCCCGCGCCCGCCGTGCGCCGCAGCGGACACGTATCGCGTTGTCTTCCGCCCTCTATCGTTGCTTTGCCGAATCGAGCGCCGAGATGGGCCTGCTCCGCCGGGGCATGCGCCGCTATTGGGGCTCGTCGATCGAGAATCAGCAGGCTTCGCTCGCTCTGCTCGCTGGTCGCGACCTGCGCATGACCGCGATGGCCAAGGAATACGGCTCGGTGGTGACGCACGCTCTGGTCGACTGGAGCCGCACCGCGATCGCGGAGCGCGATCCGGTAGGTACGGTGGCCGAGCTCGGCCCGGTAGCGCGTCTCATCGGCACCATCATGCCGCACGCCCGCGATGCCCTGGTTGGCGCCCTCGCCGACACCGCCGGGCATTTGAAGGCTCAGGCGTCGCGCATGCCGACACGCCTGGCGCTCCCGGTCAGCTTGCCAGCCGTTTTGAGTCGCTCGCAGCGCCGCCGTTCCGCGCACCGCGGCGGGCCAGGAACTTCGGCGCCCACCAGTTGAGGTCGCCGAGCAGTGCCATCGTCGATGGGACGATGAGCAGCCGCACGATGGTCGCATCCATGAGGATTGCGACGACGATGCCGACGCCCGTCGCTTTCACCACCAAGATGCGCGCCAGCGAGAATGCCGCGAAAACGGACACCATGATGGCGGCGGCGCTGGTGATGAGCCCACTGGTGCGTTCGAGGCCGAAAGCAACCGCCTGACTGTTGTTGCCGGTCCGCTCGTACTCCTCCTGCATGCGGTGCAGGAGCAGGACCTCGTAGTCCATCGACAGACCGAAGACGAGACAGAAGAGCATCACCGGCAGCGTCGGATCGATGAAGCCCGGCTCGAACATCAACAGGTCGCGCCCGTGTCCCTCTTGGAACACCCAAACCAGAGCCCCGAACGATGCGCCGATCGACAGCAGATTCATCAGCACCGCTTTGATCGGCAACAGTACCGAACGCAGCAGCGCAAAAAGAATGACGAGTGTCACGCCAATGATGAACGCTACAGCGGACGGACTGCGCTCGGCGACGAGCGCTAGGCTGTCGAGGTCGCGGGCCGTCTGCCCCCCCACCAAGATGCTCCCGTCGGCCACAGCACGATCGGCACGCAACGCCCGCACCAGCGCCCGCGCTTCATGACTCGAGGGCCGCGCATCGCTGACCACTGTCATCAACGTCGCGCGCTCCGCCACGAAGGTGCGCAGGGCATAGCCGAGATCCGGCGGCTGCATCGCCTCAGGGAGGGTGAGCATCATCGCGTAGGTGGTGGCCTCGAGGCCGGGTGACAAGTCGACGATGCTTTCGACCGAGCGCACGTGCGGCAAGGCAGCAAGCCGGCGGCTCGTTGCATGGAGCGCGTGGACGCGCTCGCTGGTCAACGCCGGCGTGGACGGAAACTCGACGACGACGTTGATGCGCGTCGCCGCGATCTCCGGGAACGCTTCGCGCAAGACCCCGAACCCGACGCGTGCCTCCGCGTCTTTCGGCAGCACGCTGACATCGGTGGTTGCGACCTCGAGCCGCGAGTACGGCCACGCCGCGAATCCCACGAACCCGAGCGCCGGCACCAGAAAGAGCCAAGGCCTGCGCGTTACCGCCAATGCGAACCCGTGCCACCGTCCGCTCGAGCGGTCGCCACGCGGACGTCCGAAGCGCCCGCGGTCGACTCCCGTGCCGAGCACGCCGAGCAAGGCCGGCAACGTGGTGAGCGCCGCGATCACCGCGAACGCCACGACCAACGCGCCCGCGATACCGAGCGCCGCGAGGAACGCGCCATGGAAAAAGAGGAGGGCGGTAAGCCCGGTGGCGACCGTGAGCCCCGAAAACACCACCGACCGACCAGCCGTGCGCAGCGTGACGGCGAGCGCGTCTTCGACCGACCGGCCCAGCGCGAGCTCGTCGCGATAGCGACTGACGATGAACAGCGAGTAGTCGATGGCGACGCCGAGCCCGATGAGCGAGCAGATGTTGATGGCGTAGTTCGGAACGTCGGCCACGTGCGATAGCCCGAAGACCGCGGCGACCCCGGCCGCCACCGCCAGACCCCCGACCACGACCGGCAAGAGCGCGGCGACGAAGCTGCGGAACACCAGGAACAACAGCAGCAGCGAAATCGGGATGGCGATGGCCTCGGCGCGCACCAAGTCGTGGTGCAAACCGACCTCGATGTCGTTCATCAGGGGCAGCTTGCCAGTGAAATTCGCGGTGAGTGGTCCCGCCGGCACGAGGGCACGCACCTCGGGATAGTGCTTCGCCGCCGTCGGCAAATCGCCGCGCATGGTCACCGCGACGAAGGCGTGACGAGCGTCTTGCGAATAGAAACGCTGCGCCGCCGGGCCAGGGAGGCCGACCGGCGAGATGACCGACACGACCTCGGGGCTCGCCTTCAAGGCGTTCACCGTGGACACCAGCGCGCCCTGGAAGTCGTCGTCGCCGACGGTCCACTGCTGCGACGACAGCACCAAGAGGAACGACGAGTCGCCCGGCCGTTCGAGCCCAGCGACGAGCTCGCCTGCGCGCTTCGACTCGGCGTTCTCGAAGTCGCCAATCGACAAATGCGCCCCGCGCACGAGAACGCCACCAGCCACGGCCAAGACGACGACGCTCGCGAGCAGAATGCCGCGACGCGCGCGATAGACCCATCGGCCCCAAGCTCCAAGTCGTTCTGGTGGCTGCAAGCGCGCGGATGATGGGCCCCAGAACCCTGACTTTCAAGGTGCGCAGGCCTCTTGGCACCGCCCCGCGATCGAGACTAGGAATGCCGCCGTGGCAAATCCAACTGCAACGTTCGAGACGTCCCTCGGGACGTTTAAAGCTGAGTTGTTCGTCGACAAGATGCCGATCACCGCTGGCAACTTCCTGAAGCTGGCCAAGGAAGGCTTCTATGACGGACTGCACTTCCACCGGGTCATCGAAGGCTTCATGATCCAGTTCGGCTGTCCGCACAGCAAGGACCCGGCGAGCCCCCGCGCGGGCACCGGCGACAGCCCGCACGGTCGCTTGAAAGACGAGCACCCGGCCAACGCCAAAATCTCGAATGAGCCGGGCACCCTGTCGATGGCCAACACCGGCCAGCCCGATAGCGGTGGCTGCCAGTTCTTCATCAACACGGTGCACAACGATCGTCTCGACTGGTTCACGCCGGGCCCGTCGCGCCATCCGGTGTTCGGCAAGGTCATCGAGGGCATGGACGTCGTGAAGTCCATCGAGAGCACCAAGACCGACCGCGGCGATCGGCCGATGACGCCGGTGAAGATGATCAAGATCACGACCACCGAAGCCTAGAGATGCGACGTGGTCGCTAGCCTTACGCGCTAGCGACACGTGCGCTCCGAAAGCTCGAGGGTGTCGGGCGGCGTCATCCGCGCCGCCCGCGCCGCGATCCGTAGCCGCGCGGCGGTCGTAACATCGAGCGCGCGCGCGCCGCGAAGCTCGCCGAGCACCGCCGCCTGTGCCAGCGACTCCGGGGCTATGCCGGCAAACGGAAAGCCGGACGGCGAAAGCCCCACCGCGCTGGTGCAGATGCTCCTCCGCGTCAGCTCGGGATCGATGCTGTAGAGATCGCTCCCGGCGAGCCTGCCGCTCTCGAGCGCGCGGATGAGCACGTCTGCCTCGCGCATCTCGCGACGTGCTTCGGCGGCGGCATCGCCCGCAGTGCGTGGATCGTTCGCTTGCTGCTCGAGCACGCGGTTGTGCGTCACCAAGCCGCGGCGCAGAGCCGCCGAGATGGGCTCACGCAGCGATGCGTCGACGACGGAGCTCTTGCGGGTACGATCATGGATGGAAATGCTGGAAGCGGGCATGGGGTGTCTCCTTGCGGGAGACCTGAGCAGCTTTCGTACCAGCGCTCATTTGCTTCTCTCGCCGCGAGAACGCCCCTGACAGGCGAGCGAGCTGTTCAGTGTCGCAATTTGCGACGCGTTTTTGAGACAATGTCTGCATGCTCAACGTGCTGGTCGTGCTCGCAGTACTAGCCGCTGATTCTTCCAAGAGCTTCATCACTGCCGCGTCCGGTATTCGTCTGCGTGCCATCGCGGCCGCAAATGGCCCCGAGGTCGCGCGCCTGCCTATCTGCGCCGTCGTCAAGGAGCTCGAGCCCCCGGGACCCAAGGTGAATGTCGGTGGCCAGGACGGTGTTTGGGAGCACCTCGAGACCAGCGACGGCAAACAAGGCTGGATGTTCAGCCCGGGCCTACGGCCGCTCGACCCCGCTACAGCGGACGAGACTTACGTTGCGCTCGCCGCCGAGCGCGGATCCAAGAAGGATCTGAGCTTCGTCGAGCGCGCCGACCTCTACAACTGCCTGAAGCGCGCGGCTGGCGAGAGCAAAGACCTCGAACGCGGCGGCAAGCTCGCGCTCGCGCGTTTCACCGTTCTGCGCGACGCGCTCAAGGCCATCGGCATGGACAGCGAGAAGCAGCCCTACAAGGGCTTTCTCGCGCAGCACAAGGACGACACCTCTTATAGCGAGCCAGCGGGCGAATGGTTCGTGAACGCGAAGATAATCTGGGACGCGGAAACCAAGTTCCATTCCACCGCGACTGGTGAGCCGCTCGCTTGGCTCGCCGCGGAGACACAACTGCCGGGTGAGTGCGAAGGCTACCTCGGCTGCTATCTCGCCTATTCGGAGATGCAGGAAGGCGAATATTTGAAGCGCCACATTGGCGGTCCGCACACCGCCGAGGCGCTCAAGCAGTACGCCGAGTACAAGGTCGAGAACGCGTTCATCGACGACCTCGACGGGGCCGACATCGCCGGCATCATCAAGCAGGTCGACGAGCAACTGGCTCGCATTCGCACGGCTAGCGACTCACCAGAGCGCAAGAAAGCGGAAAAAGCGATGGGCGCGCTACGCACCGCCCTCAAGAAAAAGCAAAAGGCCTAATCGGAGGGCCAGCAATCGACGCTGCCGCTCTTCGGCGTGATGGCAAAAGTCGTTCGATCGACGCTCACGGCGTACGCGATGACGGACGCACCGCTCTTGAAGCTATCGAGCTGCGCCTTGCGTTCCTTTTTGCAGGTCGCGTCGCACGGGGCATCGCCTTTGGCGACGCTCGCCTGGAACTGCGCGATCCACTTGGCGTAGCCTTTCTTGCACGTGCCGCCGAGGTCTTGCTTCGACCCGGCGAGCTTCATGCCTTTGGCCGCGCACTTCTTGTCATCGGCGGCGTTGCAATCGAGCAAGGTCACCCGCTTGTAGAGGAGCGTGTTGTCCTTGACGGTCATGTCCCCGAGGCGTGCGTCCTTGAACGCCTGGTTACCGCTGGTGGTGTCGTAGATGGCGAATCCCATGCCGCCGTTCCAGCCATCGTCGCCGTTGAAGACGGCGAGGTCGCCGAGCGCGCCAGCATAATAGCCGGCCCAGTCATCGAGCACCTTTTCCACTCCTACCGCGATGGTGCGGTCGCAAGCCGGTGCACCGCCGCTAAAGCGGACGAACGACAAGCGCTCCGCGCCCTTGAGATCAGGCGCGGCGAGCTGCTTCACCATGAAAGACGGATAGAGCCAGCAGGTGAGGGTGCGGCTGCCGTCGGTTCGGACGGTGTCGGTCTTCACCGGCTGATCGAACGCCGACAACAAGATCACTGCAGCGTAGGCAAACATGCTCCACGGAGCTTACGCCCGACGCCTTGGCACCTTCAACGTTGAAGGCAAATCTCCACCCGCGTAACGTTCCCGGACATGTTCAGCCTCTTGCTCGCCAGTCTGTTCGCAGCGCCGTCGAACGTCAGTCTCGCGGAGGGGCCGAAGAAGCTACCCGACGGACTCAAGGCCAACGGCAAGGTCGTCGCCCTCGCGACCTTCGACGACACGGACGGCAGCCACGCGGTCTATGTGGAGCAGGCCAAGAGCAAGAAGGGTGATCTCGAGCTGCGAGCCTTCGGCTTCGTCAAGAAGGGCAAGTGGGAGAAGGTTTGGGCCGCCAACGACTTCGTCCGCGATTGCGATCTCGATAGCGTCCTCGAATATCGCGCGAAGAGCCTCGGGATTACCGATCTCGACGAAGACGGCGTCGCCGAGGTGACCTTCGCATACGAGCTCACCTGCGCCGGTGACGTCAGCCCGCGCACCTTGAAGATCCTCATGTACGAGGCAGCGACGAAGTACGCGGTTCGTGGCGAGACCATCGTCGACGTGGGTGGGGGAGAGAAGGTCGGCGGCTCGCATACGCCGGATGCTTCGCTCCAAGGCGCGCCGGCTTTCGCGAAACATCTCGAGAGTCGTTGGAAAGAGCTGACCGCGCCTTGAATCAGGGCCCGAGGCGCTCTGTCCGCCATACCGGGCCATGAGGCAAGTAGGCGATGCGGTCGTGGAGTCGTGACGGCCGTCCGTGCCAGAACTCGAAGCGGCTGGGCGCGACGCGATAGCCGCCCCAGTGTGGCGGCCGCTCGATGGGGCCATCGCCGTAGCGGGTGGTGACGGCCTCGAGCCGCTTCTCGAGCTCGGCGCGATCACGGACCGGGCTCGACTGCGGCGACGCCCAGGCGCCGAGCTGGCTCGCGCGCGGGCGGGTCGCGAAGTATCGCGCCGACTCCTCGTCGCTGACCTTGGTGGCGCTGCCTTCGACGCGCACTTGGCGTTCGAGCTCGTTCCACCAGAAGCAGAGCGCAACGCGCGGGTTCACGGCGATGGCGCGTCCTTTACGCGAATCGTAGTTGGTGAAGAACACGAAGCCCTTGTCGTCGACGCCTTTGAGCAGGGCGATGCGCGCCGAGGGCGTACCGTCGGCGTCGACGGTCGCGACGGTCATTGCGGTCGGTTCGCGCAGCTGCGCCTTGATGGCTTCGTCGAGCCATTTGTTGAACTGGCGGAATGGGTCGAGATCGACGTCGTTCTCGTCGAGCGTCCCGCGTGCGTACTCGAGGCGCAGATCTTCGATGCTCATGCTCGCGACCCTACGTTAGGCGACGCGGCCGCAATAGATGTGCGCGGCGCCGAAGGCGAGACGCTCGATCTCGACCTCGGCGAGGCCGGCCTCACCCATCATCGCCGCGAACTCCTCCGGCGGTGGGAAGGCGGCGATGGAGCGCTGCAAATAGCGGTACTCCGGCGCTCGCGACAGGTACGCGCCCAGGCGTGGGACGATGTGATGGACGTGCAGCCGGGCGAAGAAGGCGAGGGGGCCACCCTTGGGCTCGCCGAGCTCCAGGACCACGACGCGGCCGCCGGGTTTCACCACGCGGCGCATCTCGGCGAGACCTTTGGCGCGGTCGGGGACGTTGCGGATGCCAAAGCTGATGCAAGCTCCGTCGAAGCTCGCGTCCGCGAAAGGCAGCGCCTGTGCGTCGCCCTGGACCAGCTCGATGCGCTCGCCGTAGGCCGCGGCTTTGACGCGACCCACCTCGAGCATGTTGGCGCTCGGGTCGAGGCCGGCGACGTGGGCATCCTCGTGCATGTCCGCGATAGCGAGGGCGACATCGGCGGTGCCGGTTGCCACGTCGAGCACGCGGGCGTTGGCGGGGAGGCTCATGGCGCGCACCAGACGCTCACGCCAGCCGCGGTCCATGCCGAGGCTGATGATGCGGTTCAAGCGATCGTAACGACCGGCGATGCGGTCGAACATGGCGCCGCTGCCGGCGGGTGCTCCTGCGACGTCGGTCATTTCGATCTCCTGATGGCATCGCGCACGACCATGGCGATGGCGTCACGGGCCGGGCCCGCGGGTAAATGGGCGAGCTCTTCGGCGGCGCGCTCACCTTGCTGCTCGGCGTAGGCACGCGTCACCTGCAAGGCACCGGTAGCGCGGATGCGCTCCACCAGGCTCTTCGCGAATGCCAGGTCATCGCTCGCGTTGCCGCGGACATGATGCTCGAGATCACGCGCTAGCGCCGCGTCGCGCTCGGCGGCGACGATGACCGGCCAGGTGAGCTTGCCCTCGCGCAGGTCGGCGAGCGGTGTCTTGCCGGTCACTGCGGTGGTGCCCTCGAGATCGATGACGTCGTCGATGAGCTGGAAGGCCATGCCGAGCGCATCGCCGACGCGCGCTAGATGACCGAGACTGTCGGCGGAGAGCTTGGCGACCACGCCGCCGGCGGTGAGGCCCCAGCGGAACAGTGCCGCGGTCTTGCCGTGAATGACCTTGAGATAGACCTCGCGCTCAGGACGGAAGCGACCGCGCTGCTCGAGCTGAATGGCTTCGGCGTGGACCATCTCGGAGATGACCTGCAGCAGGGAGCGCAAGAGAGTCGGCTCGTTGGCGCTATCGACGAGCTTGAGCGCTTCGACGAGCAAGTGATCGCCGCCGAGGATGCTGGCGCTGTTGCCGTAGATGAGCCGCGCGGTGGCGGCGCCACGGCGCTCGTTACCCTGGTCGAGCACGTCGTCGTGCAGCAAGGTCGCGGCGTGGACGATCTCGCAGGCGACCGCGAGATTGCGCACCACGTTGTCGAGGCTGCGCCCACCCATGCGGGCGGCGAGCAAGACACACAGCGGACGGATGCGCTTGCCGGGGCGATCGAGCAGCTGCCGAGCGGCGCGGCGGGCCAAGAGGCCATCGGCTTTCGGCGATCGGTCATCGGCCATCGGCGATCGGCTATCGGTGATCGACAATCGGCTATCGGCCATCGGCGATCGGAAATCGACCGTCGGTTCTCGGACCTCGGCATCAATCCCCTGAATCGCCAGCTCGATCTGCATCAGGTCGTCGGCGAGAAGAGCCTTCAGCTCCTCCAAGCGCTCCGCCAGTGCATCCACGCCATTGGCGCGAGCCACATTGGCAAGCGGATCGAGGACCGCCTCACGTCGTGCTTCGCGCGGCCGTCGCGACACGCTATCTTCGCGACTTACCGATACGAGCGCAGGCGCGTTGCTTGCGTCACTCATACGTCCTCCTCGTTCCGGGGGTTCTTGCTTTGGTTTTCGAGCATGTCATGACCGTCCGCTTTGGCGACGTCGATCGCGCCGGCATCGTCTTCTTTGCGCGGGTATTCGAGTACTGCCACGAGGCTTTCGAAGAGCTTCTTGCCGTGACGGCGGGCGGCATCCAGGCTCTCTTCGAGGCCAAAGATTGGGGCGCGCCGCTGGTTCACGCCGACGCCGACTTCGTGAAGCCGATGCGCCTGGGTGAGCGCTTGCGCATCCACGTCGCCATCGAGGCGGCGAGTCGCAAGACCGTCACCATCGCCTACCGACTTCTTGGAGAGGACGAAGTGCTGCGAGCCACGGCTCGCACCGTGCATGCGTTCGTCGACCTCGGGAGCTTTCGCCCTGTAAGCTTCCCGTCCACTTTCGCGGACGCTTTGCGGCGTGTCGGCATCGACGGCCACGAAAAGATCGGGAGCGCGGACGCGCAGTAGGTCGCCGAGAGCCCTGCGCGAGCGTTTGTCCATGGCGTTGGTCGTGATGCTGTCGACCCACACGTAGCGATCGGGGGTTTTGAATCGCGATAGCGCCTTGCCACACCAAGCGTCGAGCTCGCCATCCGTGGGCCGCGGGTTGCCGCGCGCCACGACGAGCGCCACCGGCCGCTCACCCCAACGCGGGTTGGGAACGCCGAGCACACAGACGTCGCGCACTCCTGGATGGTCGGCGAGCACGCGCTCGATTTCGAGTGGATCGAGCTTTTCACCACCCGAAACGATGACGCCGTCGTCGCGTCCGTCGATGTGGACGCGGCCGTGCTCGTCGACGTGTCCGCGATCGCGGGTGATGAAGACACCGCCCACGGTCGGACCGGCAATCTCGAGCAAGCCGTCGTTGCTGCGGACGCGCGCGAAGGCAATCGGCGCGCCGGCGCCGCCGTCGTCACTGGTGTCGCCTACCGCGCGGGTTGCGATCTGCGAGGCTGCCTCGCTCATGCCCCAGGTGAGGGCCACGGGGACCTCGAGGGCACGGCAACGTTCGAGCAAATCTTTCGCTGTTTTGGCGCCACCGATGAGCGCCACGCGCAGGCTCGCGGGGAAAGGCTTGGCGTCCCGCACCTCGAGAACCCTCTCGAGCATGGTCGGTACCAATGACACCATGGTGGCCTGACCCAGGTCGAGCGCGCGAGCCACCCGCGCCGCAACGAAGCGAGCGTGCAACACGACGGTCGTGCCGTAGAAGGCGCAGCGCGTGAGCACCGAGAGACCGCCGACGTGGTGTAACGGCAGACAGGCAAGCCACCGGTCTCCGGCGCGGTGCTCGAGGCGGATCGCGGAGCCGAAGGCCTGGAGCGCGATTTGCTGCGTCGTGAGCGGGACGGGGCGTGGCGTGCCTGTCGTGCCCGAGGTGAGCAGCACGAGACGTGTCTCGTCCCATGGCCAGAAGCGCTCGGGGGCGTGTGCCGCATCCGCTGCGACGTCACCGAGCTCGAAACGAATGACTTTGGCGTGGTTTGCAAGCGCGTCGGGTGCACCTTGCGTGAGCACGACGGCGTCCGGGGCCAGCGTCGCCAGATCACGCTGCAGCTCGGTCTCCGCGGCATCGTAGGCGAGGGGAGCAACAGTGGCGCCGACCCAACCCAGGGCATGGAACGCAACGACCCACGCGGAGCTCGCGACACCCGAAAGCACGACGCGCATGCCGGGCTCGATACCCGCTGCCGCGAGGCGCGCCGCTTCGACGGCGACGCGGTCGCAGAGAGCTGCGTACGTCCACTCGCCATCGTCGGCGACGAGCGCGCAATGTGATGGCCGTGCGATGGCAGCGCTGCGCAATGGGTGCGGAATGGCGCCGCTGTCCGGGATGATCCAATCGTCCATCATGCGACACCTCCTGGAACGACGCCCAAGCCAGGACCCCGCGGGTGAGCGATGCGGCCAGCTTCTGGAGGCGGCAGGCTGGCAACATCCTCGGCAAGTGGCTGGCCGAGGCCACAGATCGAATCGTCCGCCAAAGCGCACGCGAGATGCAGAGCGTGCGCGCGACCAATCGCCGACTCGAGAGCGTGAGTGACCATCACCGCGAGCCCGGCGCGACGCGCGGCGTCCGCGAGGTCGAGAGTCGAGCGTACGCCGCCCAGGAAGGCCGGCTTCAAGACCACCACGTCGGCGGCTCCGAGCTCGACGACTTGCTCGACGCTCTCGGCGTTGGTGACGCCTTCGTCGGCAGCGATGCGAGCGCCGGTCGATTCACGCACGCGCGCCATGGCGTCGAGGCCGAGCACCGGCTGCTCGACCATGTCGAGGTCGAGGTCTTTCATGGCGGTCAGCGCTTCGCAGGCAGCGCGCACTGTCCAACCGCCGTTGGCGTCGATGCGCAAGCGCGTGCCGCCGCCGACCGCTTCACGAATCTCACGCACACGACGGCAGTCCACCGCGACCGGGTCGGTCGCGACTTTGATCTTGAGCGCCGTGAAGCCGGCGCGGACCGCGGCCAAGCTGGTCGGGACATCGTTGACCAAGGCGTGCGTCGCAGCACTGTCGCGCGACGTGGACGACAGCCAACGAGCCAGAGCGACACCGGCTCTTTGGGCTTCGAGGTCGCTGACCGCGCAGGCGACTGCGCTTCGCACTTCGGGAAGCTCCGAGTGCTCGAGCGCGGTCAGCTCGGCCATGTGCGAGCGGACCCGCGACAAGGTGCTGCCGAAACCTGGCCAGGGCGAGCAATCGCCATAGCCGACGCGGCCGTCGGCGTCGCGCACGCGTACGATCCAGCCTTCGCGATGCGAGAAGGTGCCCGCTGCGGTGACCAGCGGCTTCACGAAGGCCAAGCGGTACGGCTGAACTTGGATCGCGCTCAGGGCCATAACGTCACCCCCAGAGCGAGCACGACTCCATAAGCGAGCATGAGCTGCGCCGTGCCGCCGAGATAGCGGTTCAATGCGGCACCATCGGTCGTGAGCACGCCGCGCAGGCGTGCCACTGCGAGCGGCAGAGTGAGCCATGCCACGAGCCAAGAGGCCGGCGTTACTCCCGTCGCCCAGCCGACCACCGGGATGGCGTACGCGACGGTCAGCAAGAAGAGGTATTCGCTGCGTGCGAAGCGTGCGCCGAAGCGGACAGCGAGGGTGCGTTTGCCGACCTGGGCGTCGCCGACGCGGTCGCGCAGGTTGTTGACCACGAGGATGGCGGTGCACAAAGCCCCGAGTGCAGCGCCGGCATAGACCGAGCTTTCACCGAGGCGAAGCGCCTGCACGTAATACGTGCCGCCCACTGCGACGAGCCCGAAGAAGACGAAAACGAATAGGTCGGCGATGCCGACGTAAGCGAGTGGCGCGGGTCCGCCGGTGTACAAGAAGCCGCAAGCGACGCTCGCGAGGCCAATGGCGACGATCGGCCAACCGCCACGCGCCACCAAAGCGGCCCCGACCACCATCGCGAGCGCGAACGCGAGCACCGCGGCCACGAGCACTGCGCGCGGGGTTACCCACCCACGCTGCGTCACGCGTGCGGGACCCAAACGCTCGGCCGTGTCGGCGCCGCGCTGGAAATCCGCGTAGTCGTTGAACAGGTTGGTGCCAACCTGGATGAGGACCGCGCCTGCCGCCGCCAGTGTCGCGTAACCCGCGTGGAATAGGCCGTCTGCGTACGCCAAAGCGGAACCAACCAGCACTGGCGTGACGGCGGCCGGCAAGGTGCGCGGGCGCGCCGCCAAAAGCCAGGTACGCACGGGCCCGGGCGGCGCGTTCGGCGCCGCTTGCAGCTCGATGTCCGCTTGCGCGGGCATGTGCGTAGTGCTCGTCATGGTGGCTATGGAACTCGCTTGAACTTCTTGAAGTCGGGTTTGCGCTTCTCGACGTAGGCGTTGCGGCCTTCTTGGCCCTCTTCGCTCATGTAGAAGAGCAGGGTGGCGTCACCAGCGAGCTGCTGGACGCCGGTCATGCCGTCGACGTCGGCGTTGAAGCCGGCCTTGAGCAGGCGCAGCGCCATCGGCGACAGCGCCAGCATCTCGCGGCACCACTTCACGGTCTCGCGCTCGAGGTCGGCGACCGGCACCACGTGGTTGACGAGGCCCATGTCGAGAGCTTCCTGCGCGCCGTACTGGCGGCAGAGGAACCAGATCTCCCGCGCTTTCTTCTGGCCCACCATGCGCGCGAGGAGCCCGGCGCCGAAGCCTGCGTCGAAGCTGCCGACCCGCGGACCAGTCTGGCCGAACTTGGCATTGTCCGCTGCGATCGTCAGGTCGCAGCAGACGTGCAGGACGTGACCGCCGCCGATGGCGAAGCCCGCGACCATGGCGACGACGGGCTTGGGGCAAGTGCGAATGAATCGCTGCAGATCGAGCACGTTCAGGCGCGGCACGCCGTCGGGACCGACGTAGCCTTTGTCGCCGCGGACGCGCTGGTCGCCGCCGGAGCAAAAGGCCATGTCGCCCTTGCCGGTCAGGATGATGACGCCGATTTCCGGATCCTCTCGCGCGTCGTAGAACGCGGAGGACAGCTCGAAGATGGTCTGCGGCCGAAATGCGTTGCGGCACTCGGGGCGATTGATGGTGATTTTCGCGATGCCTTCGGCCTTGTGATACTCGATGTCCTCGAAGGCTTTGACTTTGATCCAGCTCGGTAGCTCTGCGTTCATGGTCTCTTCCTCTACTTGATGGCTTCGAGCGCTCGCGCGACCGCTGTAGCGGACGCCCTGTGGCGCGTGACGTTGCGACTGCGATCGACCACGGCGTGGATGACGCGGAGGCCTCGACCGGCTCCTGCGAGCGCTTGCTCCAGCTCGGGGAGCGAACCGACTTTCGTGGTGCTGAACCCGAAGGCCGCGGCGGTGGCGGCGATGTCGATCTCCTGAGGCGTGCTGAAGTAGCGTGCGAAGGCGCGCGGCTCGTGCTCGGCGATCGGCAGGAAGTCGAAGATGCCGCCGCCGTGATTGTCGACGACGATCAACGTGAGATTGGCGTCGAGCGCTTTCGCGGTCGCGAGCGAGCCGACGTCGTGCAGGAACGCGAGGTCGCCGAGGAGGGCAAAGGTCGGGCCTTTCCAGGCGAGAGCCGCGCCGCACGCCGTGGCGATGGTGCCGTCGATGCCGTTGGCGCCGCGGTTGGCGGTGACGACCGGCACTTTGGACGCGAAGGTCTCGAGGTCGCGCACCGGCATGCTGCTGGCGACATGCAAGAGCGCGCAGTCAGGCAAGACGCGGCCGACGCAGGCGGCAATAGCGCCTTCCCAGAAACCGTCGCCAACCGCAGCTTCGAGGACGCGGCGTGCTTCGGCTTCGGCGTCTTGCCACTGGCCGAGCCACGCGCCGTTGCCGCCGTCGACGTGCTTCACCAGCTCGTGGCACAACGCGGTCGGGTCGCAGGTGACGAGCATGTCGGCGACGCTCGCCGGATCATGGATGGCGCCGGTGGGCTCGACCAAGATCGTGGTGGTGCTGGCGTTGTTCAGCCAGGCCGCGAGCGGCTTCGATGCCGGCACCTGACCGAAACGCAGCACCAAGTCGGGACGCATCGCGTCCGCGAACGTGGACGAGCGGAACAGCGCGTCGTACGTCGTGATGGTGCCGTCGCGGCGTACGCCCGAGATGGCGTCGGCGAGCACCGGCCAACCCAGCTGCTTGCCGAGCTTGGTCACGGCAGACGCGAACGACATGTCGGCGGCGAGGTCGTAGCCAGCGGCGCGCGGGCCACACACGATGACGCCGCGCTTGGCCTTCGCGATGCGCTCGCGGATTGGGTCGAGGAGCGGGGCCGCAGGGGCGGCGCGCTGAACGCGCATCGGCTCTTGGGCTGGCGCGCCATAACCGACGCCGGGGGCCCACAGGGGCTCGCGGAAGGGGGCGTTCAAGTGCACCGGCCCGGGGTTCGTGCCGGTGGCTAGCCCAACGGCGCGCGCCGCCATGTGACCCCACGAGCGCGGGACGCTGCCTTCGCCCGGTGCGCCGAGATTCGCGGTCCAACGGACATAGGCGCCGTAGAGATTGTCTTGCTCGATGCTCTGGCCGGCACCGTTGTGATGCAGCTCCGGCGGACGATCGGCCGTGAGCACGATGAGCGGCACGTGGCTGTAGTGAGCTTCGATGATCGCCGGGAAGTAATGCGCCGCCGCCGAGCCCGAGGTGCAGAGCAGCGCGACCGGTTGTCCGCTGGAGCGGGCAAGACCCAGAGCCACGAAACCGGCGCTACGTTCGTCGAGGACCACCAAGGCGCGTTCGCCGAGCGCGGCATCGAGCGCCAGCACCAACGGGGTGTTGCGCGACCCGGGTGAGATGACCGCGTACCGCAGGCCATTCGCGACCAAGGCCGCCACGAGATGTGACGACCAGGTTGCGTTGTGCTGTGCTGGTACGACTGGGTTCACGCGTTGCTCGCCTGGCGGCTGTCGTGCTCGCCGCTCTCGAGCTCGAGGCTCACTGCATCGGTGATGCCGGCGAGCTTGAGCTCGGTCTCGCGCCATTCGTCGCGCGGGTTCGAGGTGGCGACGATGCCGCCGCCGGCGAACGCCCAGGCGCGGTCGGTGCGCAGCATCATCGAGCGAATGGCGACGACGAGAGTGCCTTCTCCCGTCGCGTCGACGACGCCGATTGGACCGCTATACCAGCCACGCACGAGAGGCTCGCTCTCGGCGAGATAGTGCGCCGCGCGGTCGCTCGGGAATCCGCCGACAGCTGGAGTGGGGTGGAGCTCGGCGGCCAGCGATAGGAGGTGGCGCTCGCCCACGAGCTTGCCGCGCATCACCGTCTCGAGGTGCTGGACGTGTGTGAGCTTCACCAGACGTGGCGTTTGCTCGTTCGCGGCTTCGATCACGGCGCAGTGCGCAGCGAGTTGGGCCCGCAGCGCGTGAGCCACGACGTCGTGCTCTTCGCGATTCTTGGCGCTAGCGACCAGGGCTGCAGCGAGATCATCGTCTTCGCGCTGCGAGGCTCCGCGCGGTGCAGTGCCGGCGAGAGCGTGAGTTTCGACCCAGCCATCGGCGACCTTGAGCAAGGTCTCGGGCGTTGCGCCGACGAAGTAGCTGCCGTCGTCATTGCCCACCGCGAAGCAGGTCGCGGCGGGATGCCTTTCGATGAGGCCGAGCAAGGTACGCACGGGATCGATGACCGCTCCACGCGGGGTCTTGAGCCGCGTAGCGCGGGCCAACACGATCTTCTCCATGCCGCCGTTGCCGATGACCTCACAGGCCGCCTCGACCCGCTTTGCCCAGCCCTCTTCGGATTCGAGTGAAACCCAGGCATTGCGTCCGACGCGGGGCGCCATACTTGGCGCTTGACCATGACGATGCGCTGGCATACGCCCCAGCGCCGCAAGCTCGGCGAGCAACGTCGTGACGATGGCGTCGCGTTGATCGGCGGGCCTGACCCAGGTCGTGATGACGGCCCGGGGCTCGCCGTCTCCGGCAAGCAGCATGGTGCGCGGGATCCAAAACCGCGCCTCCGGCCAGCCTGCCCAAGCGTCGGCGGCGAAGAGCTCGTGACGTTTCGATTGGCTCTCCGCGAAAGCCGCGCCTCCGACCCACAACGGGGTTCGCTCGGAGATGCCAATCATTTTGAGTTCACGAACCCGTGAACAATGTTCCATCGCCGACGCGAAGCGCGAAGCTGCCGCGCCATGGGCAATTTCGATTGGGCCCCAAGCGACGATTGTCTGCTCGCCGTGTGGACGTCGAAGGACGAACGGCAGCTCGGCAGCGAGTGCCAGCGGCGCATAGCGCGAGAGAATATCGACGTCGCCTAGAGTGAATTCGCAGCGCAGCAGACAAGGAGCCGCGCTCTCGCGCGCCGCGGCCAAAGCTTGGTCGACATCGGCCAGATGATTGGCCGATAGAGACGGGTAAGGGGCGCCTTTGCCGTTCGAAATGCCCAGTGCGGTTGCCTGCATGGCGTTCGGCCTCTTGCGTTGTTCACGACTTTGTGAACAACTTGGACTATAGTTGAGTGGGACGCGAGATGGCAAGGCCAGCCGAGACAACAACCCACGGAAAATCCCGCCTCGATCGGCGCATCGACGATGTGTGCGACGCGGCCGGCGCCTTCATCGAGTATTGGGGTTTCAAGCACGTTCTCGGGCGCGCCTGGGCGCACCTCGCGCTTCACGTCGGCCCGATGTCGCAGATCGACCTCGCCGAGCGCATGGAAGTCAGCCGCTCGCTGATGAGCGGCGTCATCGCCGAGCTCGAGAAGCGCGGTTTGGTACGCGCGGTCTCGCAGCACCGCAACGCCCCCTACGACGCCAACATGGACGTTTGGCCGACCATCGCCGAGGTCCTGCGCTCGCGTGAGTGGATGCTGCTCGAGCGCGCCCGTAATGCCCTCGAGGCCGCCATCGAAGAGGCCGACATCGCCGTCAACGCCGGTGAGCTCATCCCCTACGATGTCGGTCGCATGCGCTTGTTGCTCGCCATGACGGACGCGGCGCAGAGCTTCCTACGTATGCTCATCAGCATGCGCGTACCGCGCGCGGTCGAATCCTTCGGCGGTTGGGTTGCAAAAGCCGCGACCATCATTCAATCCATCCGCCGTGGAGAATAGTCAGTCAGTCGCTGCGGCGACCCAGCCCTCCGAGCCGGTTCACGCCGAAGATGGTTTTCGTGCAGGCGATCCGGTCATCGTCTTCGATCGCAAGCACCGCTCGTTTCTCGTTTTCCCGCTCCCCGGCAAACGGTTGTCGTGCCAGGCCGGTGCGTTCGACAGCGAGCTCCTCTTCGGGCAGCAGCCCGGCGCCCGCATTGTCACCATGAAAGGCGAGTATCTCACCGCCTATCGGCCGACGCTCGAGGAGTACATCCTCCTGATGCCGCGCGCCGCGCAGATCATTCCGCCGAAAGACCTCGGTTACATGCTCACGATGGCGGACGTGTTTCCCGGCGCTCACGTCGTCGAGGCCGGCATCGGCTCGGGCGCGCTCACCCTGGTGTTGCTGCGTGCCGTCGGCGAGCGCGGCAGCGTCACCTCGTACGAGCTGCGCGATGACCACGCCAACTGCGCCCTGAAGAACGTCGAGCGCTGGCCGGAGCGCGAGCTCATCCAGCGGCTCACGGTCCACAAGATGGACGTGGTCGAAGGCTTGAAGGCCAAGAAGCGCGTCGACCGCATCTTCTTCGACCTCCCCGAGCCCTGGCTAGCGGTGACCGCTGCAGCGGACGCACTGAAGCCGGGTGGGCTCATGCTCTGCTATCTGCCGACCATGCGTCAGGTCGACCAGCTCGTGCTCACCATTCTCGACGAGCCGCGCTTCGCCATGCCCGAGGTCGCCGAGGTCATCGTGCGCCCATGGATGGCCGACCGCACGCGCCTGCGCCCGGTGATGCGCATGGTCGGACACAGCGGTTTTCTCGTCTGTGTCCGCCGTCGCGGACCTAAGCCCGAATCACTTGTAGCGGCTGTCGGCGAGTGACGATTTCCAGCCCACCGCCTCTCGAGACCGCCAACGCTCAGGGCAGTGCGATTCGCCGTCACGACGCATCCTCGATTTCGTCCGCTGCGGCGGTCTCGCTGATGATTTCGTTGAGCACGACCGTGGCGTAGGCCCCCGCCGGCAGCTCGAAGCGTACGACGAAGCCGCCGTCCGCGGGCTCGAAGCCGATCGCATCGAGCCACAAGCGGTAGGGCCGGCGCGTTCCGGGGAGCTCGCGCTTGCGAGCGAAGGCGGCACGGTCGAGCCCCGACGCTACGAGCACTGCCGCCTCGCGCGCCGCTACTTCATGACGCGCTTCGCGCATCTTCGGGCCGAACATCGGGCCCATGGTCACGACCCGGCCGGCGCGGGCGCGCTCTTCTTCGACCTCGGCATCGATGGCGACGCTGACGATGCCGAGCTTGCGGTCCGCGATGACGTCACCGCGCAACACGCGCGCGAATAGGCCGTCGGTGACCCGCGCCGCGAGACAGGCGTTGAACAAAGCCGATTGCACGCTCGACAACGCCAAGCGCGAGATCATGGCGTTGAGCTTGAGCATCTCGCCGGCGATGAGCTTGCGACCAATCGCCAAGGTGTTGCCCTCGCGGCCGAAGCGCTGCGGACCGAAGTAGTTGGGAATGCCGGTGACCCGCAGGGCTTCGATGAGAGCACGAGCGCGCTCGACGTCGGCTGTCGCGACTCCACGGACGCGGATGATGAAACGGTTGCCTTGCAGGTGGCCGGTGCGCAACCGCGTGGTGTCACGCGAAACCTTCAGGACCTTCAACGCTTCGTCCTCGATAGAGGACAGGCGGCTTTCTACTCGTGCCGGCAATGACAGCCACTGCCGCGTCACGGCGCGCGCATCTTTCAGGCCTGCGGAGCCGATCTCGCGCGAGTCGAGATTCAACCCACGCGTCAGCCGCTGCATGAGCTGATGCACTGGCAGGTTGCGCTTCTCGATCCAGATGTAGAGGTGCTCGCCGCTCCCGGATGGCTCGGCGTCGGGGACCTCTTCGACGACGAAGTCTTCCGGCTCGCTCTTCAGACGGCCGTGGACGGGCGCACCGGTGCTCAGCCGTAGCATCGCGGCCCAAGGCGCCGAGGCCCAGCGTTCGAGTCGTTCGTGGTTTTCGCTCAGCTGATCACTCCCCACTGCTTGAGCTGCGAATACGCCGCGTTGATTTCTTTCGTTTTCTTCTCGGCGACGTCGCGAAACTCGACCGGCATCGTCGCGACGAGATCGGGGTGATACTTCCGGACCAAGGCCTGGTAGGCGGCGCGGATTTCACCGGCGCTCGAGGTGCGGCTGACACCGAGCACCGCGTAAGGCGAATCTTCGCTGGGCGCCGCTGGGGGAGGGGGCGGAGCCGCCGGTCGGGGACCGGACTGGAACCTGGGGCTGCTCGGCGCGCCGCTGCGCACCACGGAGCGAACCCGTTTCCAGATGAGGTAGATGACGAGCGCCCAGAACACGAAGCGCACGAGCTGCATCAGCATCAGGTCGCTTATGGCACGTTCGCCCCAGTCCTTGAACCCTCAAGGCAACTTGTGTAGCGTCGGCGCGGCCTTATATGCGCGCAACCCCTGTCTTCACGGGCCTCGTTGCCCTAGCGCTCACCTTCGCTTCTGCATCGGTGTGGGCGCAGGTCGACGATGGCGTCGCCAAGAAAGCCCGCATCGTTTCCATCGTGCGCGGAACCGGCGCCGGATCCGATAAAGCGGCCGGTTTCGTCGGCCACTTCATGCGCGAGGCCCTCGAAACCGATGCACGTTACGAGCTCGTCACCATCGACAGCGCCTTGGGGTCGACCGACGATCCGCAGCAAGTGCTGACGCGGGCGCAGAACCTGCTCACCCAGGGCCGCGACGCCTACGACTCGCTCGATCTCGATCAGGCCGTCGAGTACCTGAACGGCGCACTGCGCGAGCTCGAGCGCCGCGCCTACGTGGTCCACGACATCAAGCGCGTGTCCGAGATCCTGATGCTGCTCGGAGCGACGCACATCCTGCGCGGCGAAGATGCCAAGGGGCGCGAGCGACTCGCCCAAGCCATCACCCTCGACGGCGCCGCCGAGCCCGACCCGACCATCTTCAATCCCAGCATGCGCACCATCTTCAAGTCGGCGCAGGCCTCGGTGAACAAGGCCCGCAAAGGCTCGATCGCCGTGAGCTCGAACCCCAGCTACGGCGAGGTCTTCGTCGACGGTAAGTTCGTCGGCATCGCGCCGGTGACCGTCGATAGCACCCTGGAAGGGCGTCACTACGTGCGCGTCATCCGCGAGGGCTACCGTGAATACGGCACCGTCATTTCCGTCAAAGGAAACGCGGAAGCCAGTGAGGTTGCGGAGCTCGCTCCTTCGCCCAAGCTCGACGAGTACGAGCATCTCGTGAACCTCACCATCGATGCGCGGAACGAGGTCATGGCGAAGCCGAACCCCAAGCCCAACGAAGATCTGCTGACCTTGGCGTCGCAGCTCGGCGTGCTCTTGGGTGTCGAGCAGGTCTTCTTGACCGACGTGCGTCTCGACGGCGAGCGTGTGCTATTGCGGACGACGCAATTCGACCTCACCACCGACGAGAAGATGAAGAGCGCGTCGCACAGCTTCACCTACGACACGGTGGCCGCGAGCTATCAGCGCGAGATCAAGCTGATGATGGAGCGCCACTTCGCGGCCGAGACGCTCACCAAGAAGACCGAGGGCTCGGTCTTTTACGGCCGCTGGGACACCGGCGGTGGTCTGGTGCACGCCGGCTCCAACGTCTGCATGGGCGAGAGCTGCCAGGAATTCCGCCGCCGCGTGCTCTTCTATGGCGGAATTACCGCGGGCGGCCTGTTGGTCACCGGTGGCGTCCTCGCCTACCTGGGCAAACACAACAACGACAAGTTCCGCGACTCACCGCAGGGCACGCCGGAGGGCACGAGCGCTCGCAGCGCCGGCAAGATCGAAGCGATTGCCGGCGACGTCTTGCTCGGCCTGGGCGTCGCCACCGTGGTGACCGGCACCATCCTGTACTTCTTCTATCACCCGTCGCCCTCGTCGGATGACGTGATGTCGAGGCGCGCGTCCCTGGTGCCGCAACTCGACATCGCGCCGATGGTACGTGGCGGCGCCATGGTGGGCACATGGACCTTCTGACCCCGCCACGGCTGGCGCTCGCCGCCTTGCTCGCGACCGCGGCCGCTTGCTCGTTGACCTACGACTGGGATCCGGATGGGCAGCCGTGCCGCCAAAGCGGAGCCGGTGCCACCGCTAGCTTCGAGTGCGACGAAGGTTACAGCTGCTTCCAGCGCGCCGGCGTCACCGGTACCGAGTGTGTCCGCGATGGCAGTCGACGCCGCGGCGAGGCGTGCTCGCTCGATCCCATGTGCGAGGAGCCGCTGCAGTGCGTCGGTGGCGCGTGTCGTGAGAGCTGCGGCGCGAGCTATTTCTCGCCGTCGGCGAGCAACTGCCGCGGTGACGAGTTCTGCAAACCGTACCCCAACGAGACGGTTGGCTTCTGCACGCCGAGCGAGTGCCTCAACGAGACCTGCCCGGTCGGCAGCGTCTGCGCCGAGATCAAGCCGGGTGCCGGCGCCTGCCTGACGGAATGCACGCCTAGCTACACCAACCAATCTTACAGCGACAATTGCGGTAGCACGGGCGGGGAGAAGTACTGTCAGGCGGTCGGGCGAGGAGCGACGCGTCGTCTCGTCTGTCTCGACACGGCGCGCACCGGTCAGCCAATCGGCACCTTCTGCAACATCATCGATCAGCCGTGCGCCGGCGGTCAGAGCTTCACCGACCTCGGCGGCCAGGTTCGCACCTTCGGTCTGACCTGTGCTCAGAGTCAGTGTGTCGAGCTTTGCGATCCGACCATTCCGAACCCCGGCTCGAACCAGAACGACTGCGGCGCGAGCACCGCGCGCGGCGCCACCTACTGCTGCGAGCAGTTGGGCGCCCGCGATGCCGCTGGCAACCAAGTGCGCTGGGGCATTTGCATTCCGTTCGGCGGCAGCAGCACCTGCGATCCCGAGCTCTACTAGCTTCGGATTAGTTGCGCAGGAAGTCGGCGAGCCGCTGGCGATCGTCTTCGGTCATGTCGACGAACTCGATGCCCATCCCCGCGCCTTTGATGCGCGGGTCGCGCGTCACCCAGACGACGCGGCCCAAGGCGCGCACCGGATCCTGCGCCGGTATCGGGATCGCCATCTCGAGCTGATCTCCCAGCTCGAGGAGTAGGTCGGAGCGCAGAAACGCACCGCCGATGCTGACGTCGACGCTCTCGAACACGAGCTCGCCGCTGCGATCACCGGTGGCAGCGGCCTGGACGTCCACGGCGATGGGACGTCGCGCATGCTTGCGCTTCGAAGAGAGGTTCTTGTCGCTGCTCATGCCGTGCTGAAAGCCTAACACGTAGGCGATTTCCGGCAACTTTGGTGGCCCGGGCCCGTTCTTACGCCCTGTGGTACTTCTCGCCGCGCAGGATGGTGTGGGCACGGTAGAGCTGCTCGACGAGCAGCATCTGCGCCATGCGGTGCGGCAACGTCAGCCGCGACAACGCCATGGTGGTCTGCGCGCGCGCTTTGACATCGGGATGCAAGCCTTCGGCGCCGCCGAGCACGAAGGCGACGGGAACGGCGCGCTCCATCCACTGCCGGCACCATCCAGCCAGCTCCATCGTGGTGGGCTCCTTGCCGCGCTCGTCCAGCGCCACGACGACGTCGGCCGTCTTGACCAGCTTCAACAAGCCGTCACGCTCGCCGTCCATGTCGCTTTCGCGGACCATGTGCCGCTCGAGCGGAGCGTAATGCGTGAGTCGTTTCGCGTAGTCGTCCGCGGCCTCGAGCAGCGGATCGTTGGCTTTCCGGCCGACCCAAAGAATGCGGTAGGCGAAGCTCAGGACAGCTGCTGGCGCGCTTTGGCGGCGGCCGATGCTTCCGACGAAACGCGGGTGCGCGGCGCCTGATCGTACAGCGACTCGAGGTCGTAGAGGTCGCGTGTGAACTGGTGGAACACGTGGACCACGACCGCACCGAGGTCGATGAGCGCCCACTGACCCTCGCGGGCACCTTCGGCGCCGACGATGCTGACCTGCTCTTTCTTGAGGGTGACCTCGACGGATTCGGCGACCGACTGCACGTGGCGATCACTCGTGCCCGAGGCAATGACCAGGAAGTCGGCGTAGGTCGAACGGCTGCGCAAGTCGACGATGACGACGTTCTGCGCTTTCATGTCGAGGGCAATCGCGGCGGCGCGGCGGGCCAGAGCTTCAGTGTCCAGAACGTTCTCCTACCCCGGGAAGATACGCTCGCTGACCCAATCTGTAAACGCTGGATAGAGCTGGGAAGCACCCGTCCGGGTGACGCTCAGTCCTTCGGGGGCAGGGGATCCAGGTGCTCTCGGAAGAAGCTCACTGGGTCGGCCGGCGGTGTCGCGATGCGGTATTCGGGGATGGCCTTGGGGGCGGTGATCTTGGCGACCTTGCCGACGTTCTTCACCGCGCCTTCGTAGGTGAGGGCGAGCTCGGTGACCCGGCCGTCTTTCTCATCGATGGCGAGGCGGCCGCTCAACGACAGCTTTAGCGGAGTGCCGGTCGCCTTATCGATGAACAGGGTACCCGTGAGCTCGCGCGCCTTGGCCCGTTCGCGCCAGCCCGCGGGGGCGGTCACGGCAAGGGTCGTCGGCGGCAAGCTGTCGACCTTCGGCTTGCTCTCGGGCTCGGGTGGGGTGAGACCGAGGTCGAACCGCATCGCCTCGCGGTCACCGACGCGGGCGGCGCGACCTTGCGAGATGCGCAAGCCCGGCCGGAAGGGCTCGAGTGCTTGTGCCAAGCTCGACCAGGCAATGTCGCTCCAGCCCGGTGCTTGGAAGTCGTGATTGTCGGCGACGCGCATCTGGCCCTTGTCCTGGCGGATGTACGTCTTGCGGTCGACGATGCTGACCTCGATCTGATTTCCGGGCGTGTCGAGTCGCACGTAGAGGTTCTCGTCGGCATCCTGGCGAACGACGTAAGAGTCGGCCTGCTCGCTGTCGCGGGTCCCGGAGGTCAGCTTGATGACCGAGGACGCCTCGAGCTCGAGCGAGCCCAGACGAGCCGCGGCTTCTCCGAAGCCCATGTAGAGGGAGCGGCGTTGGACCTTCGCCGACTTTTCGAAATCGTCGACATCGATCGGCGACGTGTCGAAAGTGACCGGTTTGTGGGGGGCGATGGCGGCGGAGCCCGCGTCACCCTTGCAGGCCGAAAGGGCGAGAAGGCCCGCAAACGCCCAGCCAGCGGCCAATATTCCGCGATTCATCGCCGCTGGATATAGCGGGCCAGAGAGGTGCGCGCCACCGGTGATTCGCTTGCAGGGCCCTTTCCCGCATACTACCCTTTCTCAGTGACGGCCGGCCAACGCACCACCCGCTTCATCGTGGCAGTCGCGGCGACAGTAGCGGTTCTCACGCTCGGCGCTGTGACCATCACGACGCAGGGCTTCGGTTTTTTCGACCGAAGCACCCTCGACCTTCCGACGACCGACCTGGGAAGCGCCGCGGACTACCACGCCGACTACCCGGCTGGGACCGAGAGCGCCGCAACGCTCGGCGGCGCTGCGCTCGACAGCGCACCGACCCCGGTTGCGACGCCGAGCTACGACCTGTCCGCGCACCAGACGCTTAGCCGCGTGATCATTCTCCTCAAGGAGAACTACGTCGAGCCCGAGCGCATCAAGCCGTACGACATGTTCATCGCGGCCCTCGATTACATCCAGAAGACCATTCCCGAGGTCATCGTCGACGACAGCGAAGCGCCGCGCCGTATCAAGATCGCGGTCATGAACAACGAGCACGTCTTCGACCTGGAGCGGCTCGGCGGTCTCGATCAGCTCTGGGAAGTGACCCTCGCCTTGCGCGACATCTTCCGCTTCATCCAGACCTACATCACCGACCCCGAGCAGCGTCACGACATCGAGTACGCCGCCATCAACGGCATGCTCTCGACGCTCGACCCGCATAGCGTCTTGCTGAAGCCCGAGAGCTTCAACGAGATGCGCCTGTCGACCCGCGGCGAGTTCGGCGGCCTCGGCATCGTCATCTCTATCCGCGATGGCGGACTGACCGTGGTATCGCCCATCGAGGACACTCCGGCGGCGCGCGCCGGCATCAAAGCGCAAGACCAGATCGTCAAGATCGGCGAAGAGTCGACCGTGAACATGGGCCTCGAGGAGGCGGTCGAGCGCCTGCGCGGCAAGCCTGGCTCCAAGATCAACATCTGGGTGAAGCGCAAGAAATGGACGGAGCCCAAGCGCTTCGTGCTCACCCGCGCGGTCATCAAGATCCAGAGCGTCGCATCGCGCCTACTCGATCGCAGCATCGGCTACGTCCGCATCAAGAACTTCCAGGCGAACACGTTCGACGATCTCCACGCGCATCTCGAGAGCCTGCGTAAGAAGAACAAGGGCGAGCTCAAGGGTTTGGTGCTCGACCTACGCAACAATCCCGGTGGGCTCCTCGATCAGGCCATTTTGGTCAGCGACCGTTTCATCGATCGCGGGCCGCTGGTCATCACGGTCGGTGAGGGCAATCGCAAGCGCGACGTCAAATCGGCGCATGCTCAGGGCACCGAACCGGCGTATCCGATGGCCGTGCTCGTCAACAGCGGTAGTGCCTCGGCGAGCGAGATCGTCGCGGGCGCGCTGAAGAACCACGACCGCGCCGTCATCGTCGGCCAACAGACCTTCGGCAAGGGATCGGTCCAAGTCCTCTACGACTTCAAGGACAAGTCGGCGCTCAAGCTCACCATCGCGCAGTACCTCACGCCCGGTGACGTCTCGATCCAGGGCCTCGGCATCTCACCCGACGTGGCGGTGCAGCCGGCGTCGATCGAGGGCCATGATGTCCACGTCTTCGTGAGCGACGACGCCACCCGCGAGAAGGATCTCGAGCACCACCTCGAAGTCCCGCAAGTCGTCCGCGAAAGCGAAGACCTCGTCGTCGAGGGTGCGAAGAGCGCGACGTCGTCGCAGCCCTCCGTCACCATCGTGCATCTTGCCGAAGCTAGCGCCAACGACGGTGAGCCGAAGACCCAAGGGGACGACGAGCAGGAAGGCCCGAACGAGTTCGTCTACGACTTCGAGACGCAGCTCGCGCACGACCTCGTGGCCAACGCCAAGAGCCCCGACCGCAAGAAGATCATCGCCGAGAGCCGCACCGTCTTCCTGGGGCGCGCCGACGAGCAAGAGCAGCGGGTCGCGAAACGCCTCGAAAGCCTGGGTGTCGACTGGACCGCTGCGAAGGACGCTGACAAGGGCGGACGCGCCGAAGCCACGGTCGACCTGGCGATGACGCCGCAGACGACCACCCGGCCGCTGACCGCGGGCGACACCGTGACCTTGACCGCCACCGTCCGCAATACCGGTTCGTCTCCGCTCTACCGGGTCTACGGCATCACCCAGTCCGAAAACCCCTTGTTCAAGAACCTCGAGTTCGCGTTCGGACGTCTGGCCCCCGGTGCGTCGAAGAGCTGGACCACGGAAGTGAAGCTGCCGCGCGAGATGTCGGCACGCGCCGACGACATGAGCATCACCATCGGTGATCAACAGCGACGCCTCGATGGCGTGAAGACCGGCCTCGTGGTGTCGATCGAAGAGCAGAAGAAACCGCGCTTCGCCTACAGCATGTGGCTCGACGACCGCGCCGGCGGCAACGGTGACGGCGTGTTGCAGGTCGGCGAGAAGGTGAACCTCATCGTCGATGTGAAGAACATCGGCACCGGCCAGTCCGATGAGGCGGTCATCAGCCTGAAGAACCTCTCGGGTGATGCGCTCTTCCTCGAGCGTGGCCGCGACAAGGTCGAGGCGCTCAAGCCCGGCAAGAACAAGTCGGTCGAGCTCAAGTTCTCGCTGCGTGTCGATCCGAACGGACGCGACGGCAAGCGTCCCGAGGTTCGCGGTCATGTCGATGACGGCGCGCGCGACGAGGACGCCGACGTCGACGAGGCTCCCAAAGCTGGTGACGCCATCGACCTGAAAGTCTCGGTCTGGGATTCGACCTACGGCGAGACGGTGTCGGAGCACTTGCACGTCCCGGTCCGCGAGCCGCGCAAGGCGCGCGCCGAGAACCGTCCGCTGTTGCTGGCAGGTAACGACGAGGTGCCGATCTTCGCGGGTGCCGATGCCACGATGCCGGTGGTTGCGTACGCCAAGAGTGGAGCTGCTCTCCGCAGCGACGCGAGCTTCGATGGTTGGTATCGCGTCGAGATCGGCAACGGAACACCCGGTTACGTCCGCGATAGCGATATCAAGTTGGGGGCCAAGGCGGCGTCCGCGCGCAAGGCCTCGGTGCGCACCATCATGGCCCACTCGGTACCGTCCATCGAGCTCGACGTGCCGGCTTTGGTGACGCCGCAACCGACGATGCGTTTGTCCGGCTTCGTACGGGACGAGCAGGCGCTCAAGGACGTCTTCGTCTTCGTCAACGACAAGAAAGTCTTCTATGGCGGTCTCGCCAACATGCAGGCCGACAAGGGCATCTATCGTGCTCCATTCGACGTGACCGTGCCGCTCAAGGCCGGCTCGAACACGGTCGCGGTCGTGGCTCGTGAGAGCAACGATCTGGTGACCCGCAAGATCTTCGGCGTCTATCGTTCCGATCCAGCGCTCGCCGCAGTCCGCGAGCCCAACAACTCGAAGCGCTGAGCAAGAAGAGGACGTAGGGCCCGTGAAAGGTTTCGTTCTCGCCGCCGGCTTCGGCACGCGCTTGGCTCCGCTGACCCAGACCGTACCGAAGCCTCTGTTCCCGGTAGGGCACCTGCCCCTCATCGGCTACGCCCTGCGTTTGCTCGCGCATCACGGCATCACCGATGTCATCGTGAACCTGCACCACTTGGGCAAACAGCTGCGGGACGCGGTCGGAGATGGCTCCGCGTACGGCGTCTCAGTGACCTACAGCGAAGAGCCGGAAATCCTCGGTACCGGTGGTGGTCTCAAGAAGATGCACCACGCCCTCGATGACACCTTCGTGGTCGTCAACAGCGACACCATTCTGGACGTCGACCTTACCGCGGTCCTCGAGGCGCACCGGCGTCGCAAGGCCCTCGCCACGATGATCCTGAGACGCGATCCCGACCAGGGCAGCTATGGCCAGATCGAGATCGATGGCGACGGTAAGGTTCGCCGCATCCTCGGGCACATGAGCCCGAGCGACGAGAAGAACGCCAAAGAGGTCGAGGCCCGCATCACGCCCTACATGTTCACCGGCGTGCACGTGCTGGAGCCGGGGCTGCTCGAGTACCTCCCCGAGGGCGTCGAGACCTGCATCATGCGCTACGGCTACATGAAGGCGATGAACAACGACGAGCTCATTCAGGGGGTCGTCACCAACGACTACTGGGTGGATGCCGGCACTCCGAAGCGTTACTTCGACGCCAATGTCGACGTGCTGACCGGCAAGGCGCGTGTCCGCTATGCCGGAAATTTACCGCCCGAGCGCGAGCCGCGCATCTGGGTGGCGCCGACTGCCGAGGTCGCTGCCACCGCGAAGCTCCAGGCGCCCGTGATGATCGGCGATGGCGTGCGCATCGGCGACGGCGCCCAGGTTGGACCGAACACCGTGCTCGCGGCGGGCTCGTGTGTGGGGCGCGATGTCGTCATCGAGAACAGCGTCGTCCTCGACGACGCGCGCGCCGATGAGCAAGCGATCGGAGTCGTCGTCGGCAAGAAGGCTCGCGTCGAGGTCGTGAAGGACGCTTGAGCCGGAGCGCCAAGGCTGTGGGGTGGGAGAACCCCACAGCCAGCACGCAAGGAGAAGAACGGCCGTCCACAACGCGACGGAGACGTATCCTATTGCCGTCACGCGGTGGTCGCCACGTGACGGCGGCTCTAAGTGAGCAAGCGATATGCCACGCGGGAATTTTCACGCAGCACCTGATGGGCAGCGGCTAGACCGTCGCTTTCCCTCGGAATTTTTCGGCTGCTGTCGACGCCCACACGAGCCCACTCGTCAACGCACGTCGGCGAAACCGGACTTCTATGTCGTGGCGGTGACCGTGGGTGCTGCGTTGCGCTGCAGTCAACCGCGACGCGATGGCAGCGTGTACGGAAGCGGGTGATGACCAGCAGTAACAGCAGCAATGGTCGCGAACGCCGTAGGGCGGAACGTCACCCAGTCATTCTCGACATCACCATGAACCTCGGAGGAGCCGCCCCGGTGCTCAGCGGCCGCTCGGTGGACGTGTCGCGCAGCGGCATTTTCATCATGACTGACGCGAGCATCGCCGCCGGCCGCCGGGTCGACTTGGTCATCAAAGGCGAGCCCAACGAGCCACCGGTGCTCACCAGCGGCACGGTGGTCCACGTCGTACAATCGATCGGTGTAGGCATCCGCTTCAGCACACAGACGGCGATGACCCGCCAGCGCATCGAGCAGCTCATCGCGAGCTTCTACGAGCGCAAGGCCGACCGCCAAGATCAAACCGACCAGACCGAGCCTTCGATCCGCACCATGGCGCAGCTCAGCCGTGCATCGGAAAAATCAGATCGCGAACCGATACGAAAACGATGAGCGCCAAGATGAGCACGAAGCCGACGGTGTGAACCATCGCTTCGATGCGCTCGTTCACCGGACGGCCACGTAGCGCTTCGGCGATCAAGAATACGAGCCTGCCGCCGTCGAGCGTCGGAAACGGCACGACGTTGAAGATGCACAAGCCGAGCGACACCGCGGCCAGGATGAGCATGAATTGCTCGAAGCCACGACTCGCGGCGCCCGACATGATGCGAACCATGCCCGGCAAGCCCGAGAGAGTGGCGTCGTTGGTGCGCATGACGAGGCCAGCGATGAGCCGCACCTGATCGACGGTGCGCCGCCAGGTCTCCTTGACCGCGAAAGCGATGCCACCGGCGATGCTCTCGCGCTCGCGCACGGTGCTCTGCTGTACACCGAGGACGCCGTGGCCTTTGCCGTCGTTCTTCGGGGTGACTTGCACGACGAAGCGCTGGCCCTCGCGCTCGACCTCGACCGGGACTTCTTGGTCGGGATGGGCGCGCACCGAGCGGACGACGTCGGCCCAGTTGGCGGGGACGTCGCCGGCGAACTTGAGGATGGTGTCTCCCGCCTGGAGACCCGCATCCTGTGCGGCACTGCCATCGACGACGGTGCCCAAGCGTGCGGCGTCGTCAGGGCGCTCGTACCCGACGCTCATCACCAACACGCCGATGAGGAAGGCGGCGATCACCCAGTTCATCACCGGACCGGCCGCGATGACGGCGGCGCGCATCCAAATGGGGCGGTTGCGGTAATTGCGCTGGTCGTTCTCGTAGACGTCGGTTTCTTTCGGCCCCATGCCGTCGACCTGCACGAAGCCGCCGAGGGGGATGGCCGCGAGCTGCCATTGGGTCTCGCCGAAGGTGCGCTTGGCGATCACCGGCCCGAAGCCCAGCGAGAACTTCAAGACGCGCATGTTGCACCACTTGGCGACCAAATAGTGGCCGAGCTCGTGCAGGATGATGAGCAGCGAGATGCCGAGGATGCTGGTTGCGACGGACATTGGGCGGGTCTGTAGCGCAAAGGGCGGCGGATGCGAAGGCCGCGACAGCTCGGGGCGCAAATGTTACGGTGTGCTCATGGCCGACTCGGTGAAACCTCGTCCTCCCGGCGTCGCGACTGCCGAGGCGCCGCAAGCGCCCGCAGGAGGCCGCCCGCCCGCGAACACCGACGTGCAGAAGAGCGTCGAGGGGCTGCTGCAGCGTTACAACTCGCACTTCGGCACCGATCGGGCGCGCACCGTGGCAACCCCGAGCGGCTTTGCCATTCAAGGCGCGAACGATCTCTCCGTCGCTGACGTGCAAGACGCCATCCGCAAGTCCGGCGATCGCCGCTATACCGGACGCGTCGTGCACGGCGACGATGGCGCCATGCACGTGCGCTTGCTCAAGCGCGAAGGCGCGAATCAAGTCCATCCCGAGCCGGAAGGCGCGGTCGGAGCTTGGCGTAACTTGATCCGCCGCCCGTTCGAAGGCCCGCGCCCGCCGTCGCGACCACTCATGGCGCACGCGGCGCCGTTCGGTCCACACGCTGCCTTGCCGCCGAAGGCTTAGAAGCGTTCGATCTCGAGCTCGTCTGCCTTCGCTGCCGGCGCGGCAGCACGTTGAGGCGGCAGGGTTTGCTGCGGCTGCGGTCCGGTGGTCCGCCGCGGCGGTACCGGCGGTTGAGATTGCGCCGCCGCTGGACGTGGCGCGACGCCCTGTGGCCGCGCTTGTGCACCAGCGGTCGGCCCTTCGAAGCCGTCCCAGCTGCTGTCGCTCGTGCCGCTGATGCCCGAGACGCGGAGCGCGAAGTCGTCGGGGTTCGAGGACTGCCGCAAGGCTTCTTGATAGGTGATGGTGCCGGCCTGCAAGTGCGCCATGAGCGACTGATCGAAGGACTGCATGCCGTAGGTGATGTGACCGCTCGAGATCGCCTCGGGGATTTCCTTGGTGTGATCCTCTTGCTCGATGAGCTCGCGCACGCGGGCGGTGGCGCGCAGGACTTCCATGGCGGCGACGCGGCCACGACCGTCGGCGCGCGGCACGAGGCGCTGACTAATGACGGCGCGCAAGGTCGACGCCAGCTGCATGCGGATCTGCTTCTGTTGATGCGGCGGGAAGACGCTGACGATGCGGGTGATCGATTCGGTGGCGTCGACGGTATGCAGCGTCGACATGACCAAGTGGCCGGTCTCCGCGGCGGTCAGCGCGATCTCGATGGTCTCTATGTCGCGCATTTCGCCGACGAGAATGACGTCGGGATCCTGGCGCAAGGAGCTGCGCAGAGCCGACGCGAAGCTCGGTGTGTCGACACCGACCTCGCGCTGATTGACGATCGAGCGCTTGTCGCGAATCAGGAACTCGATCGGATCTTCGATGGTGAGCAGGTGCGCGGTGCGATTGGTGTTGATGTGATCGATCATCGCCGCGAGCGTCGTCGACTTGCCCGAGCCAGTGGCGCCGGTCACGAGCACGAGCCCGCGTTGCTCGAGCGAGATCGACTCGATGACCTTCGGCAAGCCGAGCTGGCCGAGGGTTTGGATCTGGAGCGGGATGACGCGGAAGACGGCGCCGAGACTACCGCGCTGTTGGAAGACGTTGACGCGGAAGCGCCCGAGGCCCGGCACGCCGTGCGCCATGTCGAGCTCGTTCTGCACGCGGAAGCGCTCTTTCTGGAAGTTGTTCATGATGCTGAACACCAACCGCTGCACTTCTTCGGGCGTCAGGCGTTGCGCATCTTTGAGCGGCACGAGCGCGCCGTCGATGCGGAACATCGGCGGTAGACCGGCCTTCATGTGGATGTCGGATGCATTGCCTTTGTGGGCGATCGCGAGGATGTCGTTCAGCTCCATCGCCTAGCAGTGTACGCTGGCCACCGGCACCTCCGAGGGAAAATACGTCGCGAAGTCGTAGGTCTAGCTGGCAAAAGCTCGCCAAAAACCTACAGTTCGGCGAAAATGCCGACGTTTCAGGGGTTTGCGTGGTCGCTGCAGCTCTACGCTAGCGCCAGACGACGTCGCATGCGACACTACCGGCAACGATCATTTCCCCCCGTTTTGTGCGCCTCGCGAGGTGAAATCACAACGCATGTCGACGGTTGGCTCGGGACGCGATAGCCGGATGAACTACCCGATTACGTTCGGCAAATACCTTTTGCTCGAGCGCATCAACGTGGGTGGTATGGCCGAGGTCTTCAAGGCCAAGGCGTTCGGCGTCGAGGGCTTCGAGCGCGTCCTTGCCATCAAACGCATCCTGCCCTCGATGGCGGACGACGACGAATTCATCAACATGTTCGTCGACGAGGCGCGCATCGCCGTTCAGCTCTCGCACGCGAACATCGTGCAGATCTACGAGCTCGGCAAATACGAGAATCAGTACTACATCGCGATGGAGTACGTGTCCGGTAAGGACCTCCGTCAGATTCTCGATCGCTTCCGCAAGCGCAAGCAGACGCTCCCGGTTCCAGCCGCCGCTTACCTGACCAGCAAGATCTGCGAAGGTCTCGACTACGCGCACCGCAAGAGTGACCCGACGGGCAAGCCGCTCAATCTCATCCACCGCGACGTCAGTCCGCAGAACATCCTCGTCTCGTACGAAGGCGCGGTGAAGATCACCGACTTCGGTATCGCCAAGGCGGAGGACCGAGCCTCGAAGACACAGGCCGGCGTGCTCAAGGGCAAGTTCGGCTACATGTCGCCCGAGCAGGTCCGCGGCCTCGAGATCGATCATCGCTCCGACATCTTCGCGGTCGGCATTCTCATGTACGAGATGCTCACCGGTAAGCGCTTGTTCATCGGTGAGAGCGACTTCTCGACGCTCGAGAAAGTGCGCAACGCCGACGTGCCGCCGCCGTCGCAGCACAACCCGGCGATCACACCCGAGCTCGAGCGCGTCATGCTCAAGGCTTTGGCCCGAGAGCGCGAAGAGCGCTACCAGTGGACCAGCGAGCTGCACGACGACCTCCAGCAGTTCCTGATCGAAGACAACACCATCTACAACGCCAAACGCTTGAGCGGACTGCTCCGTCAGGAGTTCACCTCGGACATCGAGGGCGAGCTCGCGAAGATGGAAGAGTTCATGCGCATGGCGCCGCCGACCAACGAGAAAGCGTTGTCGGGCGCGCGCGCCATGAAGAACGCGCCAGTCGCTCGGGACCGCGGCTCCAGCGCCCGCCAGGTCGTCGGCGAAAAGACCATGATCTTCGAGTCCGGCTTCTCGGAGATGGCGAACGCGCCGACGCAGATCAGCGACGAGTCGCACGACCCAGCCAGCGTTTCGAGTGCGGCGCGTTTCTCGCCGCAGAAGCACGAAGATCATGCGACCGGATCGGTCGTCGTCGGCAAGGGGCTGCGCCTCGAGTCCGAGCGCTCGGCAAGCCGCGGCGGACCGCCGGTGCAGGTCCGGCAGAAGGCTGGCCGCGACACGACGATGCTCATCGCCGCCGGCACGGCATTCTTGGCCCTGCTCATCGTGCTCTTGGTGATGGTCTTCAAGCCCAAGGCCGATGTCGGCACCCTGATCGTCGTCACCACGCCGGTGGACCGCGACCTCGAGGTCCTGCTCGATGGTCAATCACTCGGCAATCGCTCGCCGATCATCCGCGATGACGTACGCCTCGGGCCGCACAGCTTGGTCGTACGGGCGCCCGGTTACAAAGAGCAGACCTTCGCGGTCAACGTCGAGTCCGCTGGAACGGCCTACCACGTGCCCGTGAACTTCGGACGCCCCATCAGCGAGTCGTCGGGTGAGATCGAGGTGGCGAGCGAGCCGCCGGGAGCGCTGGTCATCGTCGACGGCAAGGAGCTTGGTCTCACGCCGCTGTCGATCAAGGACCGCGACACGCAGAAGGCCGCGACCGTCACTGTCTCGAAAGAAGGGTACGAGCGTCAGACCGTGACGTCGACCTTCGAGCCGGGAAAGAACAAGACGCGCGTCACGGTTACGCTCAAGCCGGTCGATCCCTCCAAGGCGATTGCCAGCGCCCGCCTGACGGTCGAAACCGTGCCACCGGGGGCCTCCGTTTTCATGAACGGCAAGCGCTTGCCGGGCGAGTCACCGGTGCAGATTACCGACCTGAATCCGAAGGAAGCGGTCGAGATCAAGCTCATCAAAGAGGGTTATCGCACCCTCATCAAGAGTGTCCGCTTCGACGGTCAACTCGACAAGACCGAGTCGTTTACGCTCGAGGCCGGCACCGACCCGATTTCGGTGAAGCAGCAGCCCGCCGTAAGCAGCGTGCAGACGCCGCGCCGCGAGGAGCGCCCCTTGCCACGCAAGACACCGCCGCCACAGCAAGCCGCGGTCGAGCGCCAGCCTCCTCCGCCCCCGCCACCGCGCAAAGACCCGGACACGCCGGCGGAGCGCCCGAGCACGGGTAGCAAGAACGTGCCTGCGGGGTGCAGTGGCGATGGTGCGAAGCTCTCGGTCAACACCATCGGTGAAGTGAACTGCCAGGTGCAGGTCGGCGGCAAGAAGCTGGGTGGCGCGCCGGTGTTCCGCCAGTCGGTGCCCGTCGGCAAGTGCGAGGTCCGCATCACCTGCCCGTCGGGTAAGCAGTACAAGCAGACGGTGAGTCTCGGTAAGGGCGACGAAGAGAAGGTCATCGTCAAACCGGGCATGTGGCAGTAGGAAAAATGGTGACAGTCACCATTTTTCCGGCCTAGGTCTGATGGTCGGACCAGGGAAAAATGGTGACTGTCACCATTTTCTTCTCGTCCGCTCGAGCGGCACGCACCGTGCACCATTGGGTCCCTCAAGGGGGATATTCCAATGGCTAGGACCAAAACCACCACACGTCGTCGCCGCACCTCGGGGCGTAAGTCCACACGCACCGCCCGCCGTACCAGTGGCGAATCGCGTGGTCGTCGCACCGCGGCGCGTCGGACGCGCAAGAGCCGCGGCCGCCGTTACAGCGAAGGCGCGTCGCGCAAGATTGGCAAGGTGATGCACGAGCACAAGGAAGGGACCTTGCGCTCGGGAAGCACCGGCAAGAAAGTCCGCAATCGGAGACAAGCGATTGCCATCGGCATCTCGGAGGCACGTGCCGCCGGCAAGAAGGTGCCGAAGCGCCGCAGCGGTACGACCGGCCGCGCGCGTCGGAGCAGCGCCAAGAGCGCCGGCCGTCGTGGCAAACGGTAGAGCGAGCGTTGGGCGTGGATCGCTCCGGCGGTCCGCGTCTAAACGCGCGCCAGCACGTAATCGAACGTCGAGTGGCCGCCCTGGCGCATGATCAAATCGCGCATGCCCGCGAAGTTCTCGATGCGCTGGCAGCCGGCGCTACCCAGCCGCTCGTCGTGGAGCAGAATACCGTCCGCGTCGACGTTGTTGCGGCGCGAGTCCACCAGTCCGCCAAAGCGGAAGGCAGAGACATTGCCGGGGATGCGGAACGAGCCGCCCCATTCTTTGTAGGATTTATCGACCTTGCGCGCGAGCGTGTACAAACCCTCGCGGATGAACGCCGGACCGAAGTTGCGGGTCGCAGGAAACTGCGACTCGTCGTGGCGGAGCGCGGAAGGTTGTGACGACGAGCGAAAGCTGTCGAGCATCTTGAGAGAACCGTCCTGTTCGCCGCGAAAGACGTAGGTTCGTCCGCTCATGCTGCCGGGGGAAATCGACCGCGTGTCCAACTGCACCACGTAGACGCGACCGGGGATGACCTCACGTCGTGAGGTGCCCAGCTGAGCCCGCAAGCGGTTCTCCGCGAGTGCTTGGTTGCCGCCGAAGAAACGCGACAGGAACCCAGGTGCTTGGGCTGGCGTTGCACGAGCAGCTTGATCGGCGCGCGGCGAGCGGGTTTCCGGCGCGCGTGCCGGGGCGTTCGCGCGAACGGCGGCATCGGGTGCGGGGAGGCGGCGACGTTCTGCCGGTGCTGCGACGACACTGCGAGCGCGATTGGCGACGCGGCGATCCGTGTTGCGTTCGGCGTCGAGCTCGCGACGTCGGGACCGGCGCTCTGCGCGTGCCGGACGTGCCGGTTCGCCGCCGAAAATGCGGCGCAAGATATCGAAGAAGGTCTCTGGTTGTCTGGCCGGGGCGCGATGACGAGCTGCGTGCACTGACATCCGAACCACCTGGAAAGGGCAGTATCGAAATTATCGGCTGACACCCCATCAGGGTTGCGTGAACCCTGGCGGCGCGTCAGGACGACCTGTCAGTGCACCAGGTCCAAGCTGTCGAAAAGACGAAGCTTTTCCCGCTCAGCGGCGCCCGAAAACATTTCGCACGAGGTCGCGCAAACCGCCCCGCGGCTCTTCATCTCCACCCGCATCCGGGCGGCTGGAGTCGAGGTTGGCCATGGATGGCGGCATCGGCGGCACCTGGTCGGAGATCTCCGGCTCGAAGGGTCCGCTCACGGTGTCGACCAAGGTGACCGAGTCGCCCTTGTCGAGCGAGTCGCCGACCAGAGCGGCGCCCAGGGCCACGCTCTCGTCGGGATGGACGCCTTTGCGTGGCTGCTTTCCGAAGTGCGCGGCGACGCTGTCGATCACCAGCGGCATACGCGTTTGGCCGCCGACCAGAATCAGCTCGTCGATGCTCTCCTTCGGGATCTTGCGGCGTTCGAGGAGGATGTCGACCACCTGGAGAGACCGGAGCACCAGGTCGTTGGTGAGGCTGTTGAGCGTCTCGCGACCCATCACCAGCTCGACGTCGACCGGCTTGCCGCGTCGCTCGATCAATGACGGCAGGCGCAGCTGCGTGTTCGCCAAGATGGACAGCTCGACCTTGGCGCGCTCGGCGACCGAACGCAGCCGCTGTAAGACCGCGGGGTCGTCGATGGTCTCGACCTTGGTTTGCTTCTTCACTTCGTGGACGATCCAATGCAGCACGCGCTCGTCGAAGTCGGCGCCGCCGAGGAAGACGTCACCGCCCGTCGCCAGAACCTCGAAGGTGTTGTTGCGGACGTCGAGCACACTGATGTCGAACGTGCCGCCGCCGAAGTCGTAGACCAGGACGCGCTGGGCGAAGCTGCGGTTGAAGCCGTACGCCAAAGCGGCCGCGGTCGGCTCGTTCACGACTCGGCGCACCTGGAAGCCGGCGCGTTTGCCGGACTCGATGACGATGTTGCGCTGACGCTCGTTGAAGTAAGCGGGCACCGCGATGACCGCTTCGGGCACGTCTTCACCCAGGTTGATTTCGACGTAGCGCTTCATCTGCGCGAGGATCACCGTCTGCACTTCGGCGGCCGTATGGATCTGCGAGCCGACACGTACGCCAGCTTCACCGGCGCTGTCGGCCACGACCGCGAAGCGCATGCGGCGCGAGAGCGCGTCTGCGACCTTGCTCGCGAATGGACGACCGATGAGACGCTTGGACTCGGGTACGGTCGCGGCGGGCAGGGTGGCGCCGAGCTCTTTCGCGGCCTGACCGACGTAGACCGAGCCGTTCGGATGGTAGGTCACGACCGACGGCATGGTGTTGAAGCCGGACTCGATCGGGATGACGCGCGGGATCTTGTTGACGACGTGCGCGGCGCAGCTGTTGGTCGTCCCGAGATCTATGCCGACGATTTTACCCATGAGGTAGCAAACCGAGCGCTCGCTTCAGCAAGTCTAGGAGGCGATCCGTGAAGAATCAAGGAACGGGCGGAATCCGTCCCTTCGAGACATATGGACTGTCGACGTAGAACCGCCACGGCAGGTCGACCGCCTTGCTGATACCGATGCGCGCGGACACCCGAATCGGCCCCAGAGGCGGGGTGTCGCGAATGGTCAGGGCGCCGCGGGTCAGGTCCACGCCGTTCTGGGGCGCAGCGATGGCGAGCGCCTGGGCGAGCTTCCCGGGGCCCCGCATCAGCTCTTTGTGAGGCACGTCGCCTCGGTATGTATGCATCGCGGGCATGCCGGCGACCGGCTCCAGGGCCCTCACCAGCACCGCGGCGGCGAAGTCGACGGGCCCGGTCACCACGTTGAGCATCCAGTGCATGCCATACGAGAAGTAGACATAAGCGTGGCCGGCGCGCCCGTAGAGGACTTCGACGCGCGGGGTTCGCCGTTGGTAGGCGTGGCAGGCGGGCTCGCTCCCCTCATAGGCTTCCGTCTCGACGATGCGCCCGCCGAGAAGGACATCACCCACCTTGTGGACCACGACCCTCCCTAGGAGCTCCCGCGATACCGTGACGACATCACGCTCGTAGAAAGCGCGCGCCAGCGGTTTGGCGCGGCGCACCTCGGCCTCGCTCAAAGAGGGGGTGGGCGGGTTTCTTGAGGCCGGCAACATCACGCGTTTTCTCGAGAATCGCGGCAACCCTGACAACACGGCATCCGGGGTCGGAGCGAGCGTGTATGTATCACCAACACCCCCGCATTGACTGGAGTTGTCGATGAACGGCACGCGTTCACATGGCTTCGTGTTGCCCGCCGAGCCAGTATCCGGAGCCAAGCTCGCCGCCGAATGGCTCGCCGCTCACGAAAAAAGCGGCGCTTCCGTCGGCTATGGCGTGCACAACATCGTGCGCGTGGCCGATGAGCTAGGCGTGTCGCGCGAAGACGCTATCGCGGACTTCTTCTCCATGGTCGACCGCGAAGAAATGGCGACGCGGCCGGCGTCACTGCAGGACATCGTCTTGCTTGCCCTGTCGCAAGGCGTGACCTTCGACAGCAGCACCCAGGCCTTCTTGCTCGATCTGTGCGAGCGTCTCGACGGCGAGCCACGGCTCGACATACCCGCCAGCGCCAGCCGACTCACCGAGGAGCTGCAGGTGCTCGGACACATCTTGAACGAGTTGATGCTCTCGGGCGATCACCCCGGCAGCGACGCGGCCCTCGCCGCTCAGGTGTGGCGTATCGAGACCATCACCGCGCACGAGCGCCAGCTCAACGCCATCGCCCATCACGCCGCGGCGCGCGCGACCGTCATGCGTCGCCATGGCCTGCACTACTTCGAGAAAGAAGACATGCAGGCGCTTGCCAAGGCCCTCACCCAAGCGCGCGACATCGGTCAGGAGCCGGGTGTCGTTTCACGCGCCGCATGGAAAGCGCTGACGCGTGGGATCGTGGCTTGCTTCTGGGTGCCGGTCGAGGAGCGTGGCTTCATGCTCGATCAACTCGCGAGCTATCTCCTCGAGGAAGCCGGCCTCACGCTGGCGTCGGATGCGCGCGCCGTCATCCAGGCGGTCGCCGACGGCCAGCCGGGCACGATCGCCGCGTGAGTTGACCCGCGGCCCAGCTTCGCCGACGAACACTCTCGTTCGATGAGCGTTCCTCGCATCACGTATGACGCCCGCGGCACCCCGGGGATCCTCGCCGAGAATCCCGTGAGCGCTTTCCACGGGCTCGGCTGGTTACACGGCCGCCATCGTCCCGTGCAGACGCTCTTGATCACGGCGGCGGCCCGCGGCGAGCTCGCCAAAAGCATCTTGCCGCGCGGCGATCTGCTCGATCTCGATCGCTTGGTGCATCGGCACGATATCCCGCGCATTGGCGCGTCGGAGGTGAAGCACCTCTCGGAGCACGATCGGCGCTGCCTCGACGCGTTCGTCGACGGCATGGCGCGCGCCTTCCGCGAAAACGGCATGCCCGTCGAGCTGCGTATCCTGGGGTGCCGCATTCTTCCGCCGCGCCGTGCCGATGTGCTTTCGGCCTTTCTCGTGAGCGCCTGTCTCGGTCTCGCACAGGCACAAGAGCGCATGGAGCGGGCTATCGTCGACGCTCTGTCGTTTGGAGCGGACGCGCGCTTGCTCGAGACCATCTTCGCGCCACACCTCACGGGTTGGCGACCCGACGTCTTGCGCAACGTGTCGCGCCACGGCGAGCTCGTGCCCGCCGTTCGCGGAATCGCGCAGCCTGCCGGCGGCAGCAACACCTGGGCGGTGGGCCCCGGGCGCAGCGCTAGTGGCAAGCCGCTGCTCGCTGGGGATCCTCATCTCCAGGCCAATCAACTGCCGTCGTTGATGTTCGAAGTGCGAGCGCGTGTCGGCGATGACTTCTGGCTCGGTGCGACCATTCCCGGCTTGCCCGGCGTCGGCGTCGGACGGAATCGGCGTGTCGCATGGTCGGGAACCTTCGGTGTCGCCGACAACGTCGACCACTGGATCGAGCCCATCGCAGATGGGATCCTCGCGCGCGATGGCAAGCCGCCTGCCGGTCGCGAGATCGAGATCGGCCGGCGCTTCCTGACGAGCCACCGCGAGACACAGTGGAGCTCGCCGCGCGGCGTCTTGGCTTGGGACGGCGCCAGCGACGGCACCACGCTCTCCGCGCGCTGGGCGGCGACCGAGGCGGGCATCGCCTCGACGCTCTCGGCGTACATGCGCCTCGCCTCGAGCGAGAGCGCGGCCGAGGCCGAGCGCGTGCTCGAAGGTGCTCAGACGCTGACCTTGCACTTCGTGCTGGCGGACGTGTTTGGCGACGTACGCTACGTGCAGGTCGGTCGCATTCCGCGGCGCAGCGGTGGGTGGTCGGGCTTGTATCCCAGCGACCGCGAGGAATGGCTCGGCGTCTACACCGGGAAGGGCTTGCCACACGCGCCTGCCGTCGATGGTCTCGAGGCTTCGGCCAACGAGGCGCGGCGTGCCGACGACGGCGCCACGTTGTCGACCCTCGCGCAGCCGCCGTATCGACGCACCCGCATTCTCGAGCTCCTCTACGCTCGCCACGATCACGACCGCGCCAGCATGCAGGCCATCCAGCAAGACCTCGTCTCGCTGCAGGCGCACGCACTCAATCCACTCTTCGTACAAGCGCTGCCCGAAGGACCGCTGCGGCGGACACTCTCGGATTGGGACTGCAGCTATCACCCGTCGAGTATCGGCCCGCATGCTTTCGAGCTGGCGCGCGCCGCTGCCCTCAGGGCTCTGGCGCCGGCGCTCGGCGGTGACTGGTTCACGCACATGCTCGACGAGAGCGAGCTCGGGGTTTGGTGGTGCACGGCGCTCGACCGTCTTCTCTCGCGGACGCTATCGCTCGAGGAAGCGCCTGCGACGCGGGTGCGTGCCGAGCTCGCCAAGATCGCCGGTGTCACGGCCTCGCCATGGGGCGACGTGCAGCGTGTCCACTACACCAACCTCATCCTCGGCGGTCTGCCCTCGTGGCTGCGCTTCGACGCCGGGCCTTACCCGCTGCCGGGCTCGATTGCGACCGTCTCACAAGGGAACGTCGTGCGCTCACAAGGCACGAGTATCTGCGTCGCACCGGTCTACCGGTTCGTGACCGACCTCGCCGAAGACGCCGCCTGGACCTCTTTGCCGGGGGGCATCGATGGCTCGCGCTTCGATCGCACGTATCTTTCCTGGCTGGACGAGCACCGCTCCGGCGTCTATCACCGCATCGCACCGCCCGAGCTTTCCGAGATCTAACCACCCCCATGATGCTCCTTCTGCTCATCGGCTCGACCCTCGCGAGCCCAGACCGACCTACCGCCGGTGCGCGAATCGATCCGATCGCCGGCGAGACGGTGACTGCCCGCGACCGCGACCTGCTCCCGAGCGGCCACAACCTCGGTGAGCTGTCCGACCTTTGGTTCGCGTCGATCGTCAATCAGCAAGACAGCGACGGCGGCATCGGCGCCTTCGATCCCTTGCGACTCTCGTCGCACGGACGTTCCTGGACCTTGCTGCGTCACACGTTGAACGGCTTGTCCATCGACGATCCGGGTCGGCCGGGCTCGCCGGTGATCGACCTGCCGTACTCGTCCTGGGACACGCTCACCTATCAGTCGCTATGGACCGCTACGCCGGGGTTTTCGGCGACCATTGGCGCGACTCCCGGCCCCCGGCCCACGCGTGCTTGGTTGCGCGGCAGTCTCGGCAACGAGCTGGGCGGCCCGAGCTTGGTGCCGCGCAACTTCATGAATCGCGACCCGGCCACTGATGCGGGAGCCTCGCCCATTCGCCGCAAGCTGCGCCTGTCGCGCGAGCTCGAAGGGCAGGTCACGGTTGGCACCGAGACCTTCGGGGCGCGTCTGATCTACGAGCATCGCGATCAGGACAATCGCTATCCCACGCTCGTGTCCGACAGCGACGGCCGCCGCATCGACGACAGCTCGCAGCGTGACACCATCATGGCGGTCGGCGAGCTGAGCCTCGGTGGCCTGCCGGTGTCCGCCATCGCGGCTTTGCAGAAGCGCTCGCGCTCACACGAGGGGGCGGAGTTTCGCCTGCCGTCGTCCTACACACAGAGCACCGAAGGTGAATCGTACCTGTTGCAGCTGGGAACGTCGGGTAACCTCACGCCGACGATGGTCTTCGATGTCGCGGTCGGCGTGTCGTACCGTAACGACGTCGCCAGCCAGAACAGCGATCGGCCGATCATCACCGACATCGAGCGTGAGTGGCTGTGGCTCCAACGTCCGACCCCGGCCGAGCACCTGACGCGCACGTCGATCGATCTCAACGCCGGCGTCGCTTGGGACGCGGCGCTGCCGGTGGAGCTGCGGCTCACTGGCAATCAGTCGTTTTTACGTCGCAGAGCGCGCTTCGCTGGCGACGTCACCGCGACGACCTACGAGCGCTCCGATCTCGATCGTTCGCGCGACCTGACCGTGTACGAGCCCCCAGCACGCGGTGAGGAATGGCTGCGCTCCCTGCGGCTGCAGGGCGATGCTCGCCACGACATGGGCGGCATCACCTTGCGCGGGATGCTGGCGATGGATCATGCGGCTGTCGGCGTCAGCGATGGTCCAGGGGTGTCGTTCTGGACACCGGCTGTAGGCGTTGCGGCAAGCCATGGCTTCGCGAACGGCGGTGAGCTCTTCACGCTCCTGCGGCGCGAGCCCGACCGGCTCACCGCCGAGGTTGCGCGCTTTCTCGACCCGGCCGTCGGCAACGGCGAGCGCTACGCCTGGAACGACAACGGCGATCTCCAGCCTTCCGCCGACGAAGCAGGGAGTCTGCAAGCGCGGACGGGTGGGCGCTATCATACCGTCGATCCGAACCTCGCGCGGCCGACCAGCAATCAGTTCGCCATCGGTTGGCTGACGCCGCGTTTCGGCCCGTTCCGTGCCGTGATGACCGGCACCTTGCGGTTCCACCTGGATGCCTTCGTCGCGCGTCTCAACGGAGCCGCCGAGAACAGCTATCAGCAAACGGCATTCTTCGATCCGGGTGGTGACGGACGCGGTGAAGACATCCTGCCGGGCGGCGGGCAAAGCCTCGCGGCCTACGAACGTGTTCCCGGAACCGAGGGTCAGGAGCTCTACCGTCTCGAGAACAGACTGCGCGACAACCGCTTCATCGGAGCCGAGCTGCAGCTCGTGAGCGTCGAAGCCGACGAGGTCGGTGACCGGCGACCGTGGTTCTTGAATCTCACGGCGGCGGGCTACTGGGACGTCGGCAGTGGCACCTTCGGCGCGTTCCCCGACCGCAACGATCCCGGCGTGGTCAACGAGAGCAGCGCCGACCCGAACGCGCGCGTCAACGATCGCGGCCGTTTCGATCACGACCGCGCGTTCTCCATCAAGTGCCTCGCCGGTCTGACGCCGATCGACGGTCTGACCCTTTCGACCGCCATCCGCTATCGCGACGGGCAGCCGTTTTCGCGCATCGTCGTCGCCGAGCTGGCGCAGGGACCGACACCCATCATGGCGACCTGGCGCGGCGCCGCCCGCCACACGTTCCACATGACCGCGGACGTGAAGATCCGCTGGGCCTCACGCATCAAGATGTTCGACTACGCCATCAGCGGCGAGGTCTACAATCTGTTCCAGCAGAGCCTCGAGCTCCTCGAAGATCCGCGCACGGGACGCGTCTTCAGGCGTGCCATCGAGATGACGCCGGGGCGGACGGGATTCGTGACGCTCGAGCTCGGTCTTCAGTAGCGGATGCCGAAGCGCAAGAAGAGGTCGTTGCTGAGGAAGCCCGCGTTCTGTGCCGGGAAGACCTGGCCAGCGATCGCCTGAGCGTAGACGTAGTTGGTGTTGCGGAAGTCGAGCCGGTCGACGAGTGAGACCGTGATGAACTCGTTCACGAAGTACGCGATCGCCAAGCTCGTCTGAATGCTGTTGTCCTCGCGAACATCGCTACCGTCGTCGGTGGCGCCGCCGGTTGCCGCCGCGCCGCGCTGATACGAGAAGTTGTAGTATTCGAAGCCGAGGCTGACGTTGACCCGCGACATGATGGCTTGGTCGAAGCGTGTGTAGGCCTTCCACATCGTCGCGTAGACGAAAATCGGGATGGGCTCGAGGGTGCGCATGCCGCCCAGGCGAAGCTTGGTGGTGGCGGTCGCGGTCCAAGTCATCTCGACCTGTGTGCCGACGGTGTTCTTGCTCGGGTCGAGATCGGGCACGGTGTCACTGGTGATGCCGGTGTAACCGACCTTCACGAGCGCGGAGAGCTTCGGTGTGACGACGCCGTTCAATCCGGCTGACGCCGAGTAGATCCAGCTGTCGCCGTTGGCGAAGGCGCCCTGGGTGTTGCGAAAGTTGGTGAAGGTCGCGGTCGTCTCGACGAACACTTGGGTCTTGGGAAGGAAAGACCAGGCAGCGCGCAGCGTCGGCGTGTAGCGCTCGTTGTTCAAGAACTCGGGCGGCACCTGCGAATCGTCGTCGTACCAGTCGAAGTAGAGGCTCATGTCGGCCGACAGCTTGAGCGCGCCGCCACCCGGCTCGAGATCGACGCCGGCACCGGTGCTGTTCGTCCAGTGATCGAAGCGCTGCGTGAACGTCTGGTTACCGGGAGCGGCGATACGGGTCAGGCGCTCGGAGGCACGGAGTTGGAAGGGGCCGTCCTTGTTGAAGTGGAGATTGCCACCCAGGCCACCTTGCCAGGACGAGAACTCGTCGTTGTCGATGTACTGCTGGCGCTCGACGTACGCTGTAGCGGAGATATCGAGGTGGGGCGACGGCAGGCGGTAGTCCACTCCGGGGCGACCCACGAAGTAGAAGTCGTTGCGTCGACCATCGAGCTCCGGGACCTGATTGTAGAGATTCGAGTTGAAGCGACCAGGATTGTGGATGGCGTGCGCGTCGAGCTCGATGAACGGGTGCAGCCTGCCGTCTCCGAGCTTGATGCCCTTGCTCTCCGGCAAGAGTGGGCTCGCGCGCACCTCGCCGCCGCTGAACAAAACCTCCTGGGCGCGCGCCGTCTCGGCAAGGCCAAAAGCTAGAAACGCCAGGACAAATTTCGCCGCAGTCTTCAAAGGTTAACTAGGGTAGGCCGGCGCGGCGTCGTTCGCAAGCGTCGTCGCCATAGCCAGATCGTCGGCATCCTCGATGTCGACGCTGCGTTGCTTGGGCATGACCACGCCCATGCTCTTGCCGGCCACCACGAAGCGGCGATGCCGGACGAGCCAGGACAGGCTTGCCGCGTAGATCGCGCCGTTCAAACGGTAGCACGTCGGCTCCTCCTGACGACGCCCGGGGGGCTTGTCCGCGAGAGCGTGCAGCTTTCCGCCGGCGACGGTAAAGCGCAGCGACGGAGGCGTATCGAGACAGACACTGGCGATGCCGACACCGTGCCGCTTCCAGGCGTCGACCACGCGACGGACGTCGCCCACCCGAGTAAGAGGTGTCGTAGGCGACAAGAGGACCACCAAATCGCACTCCGTGCCCGCCATGGCGTGCAACACCACGTCGATGAGCCGCGCGGCGTCGCTGGCGAGAGCTTTCGGACGCGCGATGGCCGTTGCTCCGGCGTCACGCGCTAGGCGCCGGTAGGCGGCGCTGTCGCTGCTCACCACCACCCGCCACTCTTCGCCGCGGCGAGCGCTCGTCGAGGCCAAGCGAACCGCGTGCTCGAGGAGAGGGCGGCCGCCGAGCTTGCGCACGTTCTTGTGCTTCAAGCCTTTCGAGCCCGACCGCGCCGGTATGAGCGCTACGACCTTCACGCCGAGTCCTTGGTCGTCTTGTCGGCGAGACCGTCCAGCACCTTGCGGGCAGTGGCGGCACCGACGACCTTGGCGATGTCTTCGAGGGTCGCGGCACGCAAGCGGGTGATCGAGCCGAAGGTCCGCAGGAGCAGTCGGCGGCGTTTGGGGCCGACGCCTGGAATGGCGTCGAGTGCCGACCGGGTGCCCGCCTTACCGCGCAGCTGGCGATGGAAGGTGATGGCGAAGCGGTGCGCTTCGTCGCGGGCGCGGGTCAGCAAGAAGAGCTCGGCGGAGTTCTGACGGAGCACGACCGCGTCCTTGCGACCCGAGACGAAGACGCGCTCGGGCGAGCGCTGCACCTCGGTGGGGACATCCGAGCTGTCGTAGGTTACCTGCGACATCTCCGTGACCGCCTCGGCGCCGGCGAGCGAGTCACTCGCTGCTTCGAGGACCTCGAGGTCGCTCTCGTCGACCGGCGTTTCGCTATCGCGGACCTCGTCGGCCTGGACGCGTGATTTGGCGAGCGAGATCAGGTCGACGTCGTGCACCGCGTGATCGTCGAGCGCGGCACGCGCAGCAGCGAGCTGACCTTTGCCGCCGTCGATGACGATGAGGTCGGGAAGGTCTTGCTCTTCCAGACCACGCCGGGCGCGCCGGTTGATCACCTCGTACATCGACTGAAAGTCGTCTTGGCCGGCGGTCGTGCGGATCTTGTAGCGGCGGTAGAGGTCCTTGTTGGGCATGCCGTGATCGAAGCGCACCAGGCTGGCGACGATCTGTCCGCCTTGGAAGTGCGAGATGTCGAAGCACTCGATCCGCTCTGGTGGACGGCGCAGATGCAAGGCGCGCTGCAGCTTCTCCACCGAGGTCTTGGCCGCACCAGCCTCGCGCTGCTTGTCGACGAAGGCTTGGTGAGCGTTCTTGCCGGCAAGCTCGATCAGCCGTGCCTTGTCGCCACGCTGGGGCGCGAGGACCGCCACTCTGCGGCCGCGCTTCTCGGAGAGGAGATCGGCGAGCGCCGCGTCCCACTCGAACTCGGGGGGAAACAAGATCTCGTCGGGTACGTCGCTTTCGTTGGTGTAGTAGCGACCCGCGAAGTCGCTCAGGATCTCGGAGGTCTCTTGCTCGAGTCCGTCGAACGAGAAGCGCTGCGCGTCGATGAGTCGGCCGTCGCGGGTGCGCATCACGTGGATTTCGACGTTGGGCCCCTCGCGATAGATACCGACGACATCGCGGTTCACGAAGTCGCTGGTGACGAGCTTCTGGCGCTCGAGCGAGCGCTGCACCGCGAGCATCTGATCGCGAATCAACGCCGCGGCTTCGAAGGCCTCCTCGGTGGCGCGGGCCCGCATGCGGGTTTCGAGCGCCACGATGAGCTCGGTCTCCTTGCCCTCGAGGAAGGCGATGACGCTCTCGACGTTCTGGGCGTACTCGCCGTGCGACAGATCGAACACGCATGGCGCCGGGCAACGTTTGATTTGGTACTGCAAACAAGGTCGCACGCGGTTGGCGAGCACTTGATCGTTGCAGGTGCGTAGCTGGAAGTGGCGGTTCACCAGACGCACGACTTCGCGCAGCGAATGCGCCGAGTGGTACGGTCCGAAATAGCGGGCGCCGTCTTTGCCGAAGCGGCGGACCACTTGCAGGCGCGGATAGCGCTCACGGGTGTCGAGGCGGATGCACAGAAAGCGCTTGTCGTCCTTCAGATGGACGTTGAAGCGCGGGGTGTGCTCCTTGATGAGCTCGCTCTCGACGAGCATGGCCTCCTTCTCGTTGCTCGTGAGCACGACATCGAGGTCGGCGAGCATGCGGTCGAGGAGTGAGACGAATGGCCGGGTGTCCGACCCGGAGAAGTAGCTGCGAACGCGATCGCGGAGGCTCTTCGCCTTGCCGATGTAGAAGACGGCGCCCTTCGCATCGCGCATGATGTAGACGCCAGGGCTGTGCGGCAGCGCAGCGATCTTGTCGGCGATATGCGAACGCATGCGCGACGGTTTTCACACGCGGGGCGTGGATATACCAGTGCGTAGCCGGGAGCTCCGGCGAGCCAGATAAAAGCACCCAGGATGGGGAGCTACCCCATCCCGGGTACTTGCGAGACTTCAGCTCGGGCAAGCTGAGCTCTATACGGGCTAACTTCGTTGGGCCACCCGGGCAGGTAAGCTCCAACATCAAACACGGGCTAACAAAACGACTGGCGCAGCTTGGGAGCGAGAGCCAGGACGATGGTTAGGGTTCCCCCAAAACATCGTTGCAAAGTTTTTCGGCTGCGACCTGCCAAAGTTGCGGGAAAACGACACGACGCAGCACGCAACACCGCCGTTCCCGGTCCGATAAGGTGTCCACTTCCGTCACACGGGCGTGGCGAAGTTTGGGAGCGAGAAAAAATTATGACTTCTGTTCAACAGAAGGCTAGCAGCCTTGCGGACCGCGCTATCGCGGCCGGCGCTGAAGCCTCGGGCAAGTTGAAGGTAACTGGAACTGTCGTCGCGGTCGCCACTGGCATCGTGACTGTCCCCGGCGGTACGCTCGTCGGTGGCGTTGGCAATGGCCTTATCGAAGCCGGCAAGGGCGTGCGTGATGCATATCGCCCCGGCGAGAAGGGCGCGCCGATCTTCAACCAGAACCGCACCATCCAGGCCGCCGGCATGCTCGGCGTTGCCACTCTGACCGTCGCTGGCGCTGCCGCCATCGCTGGCGTTGCGGTCCCGGGCCTCGGCCCGATCACCCTGCCGGCCGCCGGCGCTCTCGGCATCTTCGCCGCTGGCGCGGGCTTCGTTGGCGCGGGCGTGGTCAACGGTGTCGTCGCTGGCGTCAAGGGCGTTGGCCCCGGCGCAATCAAGGGCTACAACGCCGGCGTCGGCGTTGCGAAGCACTCGGGCGCGGTTGCCCAAGAGATCACCGATGACGCGGTGAAGGTCATCAAGCAGGTTGCCAAGGACGCGGTTCGCGCGGCCGGCATCGTCGTGCACAACGGCGTTGAGGCTACCCGCGAAGGTTACGAAGAGCTGAGCGTCAAAGAAGCCGACATCGCTCAGGCAGCGGCTGACGCTCTCAAGGAAAAGGCCAACGCGGTCGCCAACGGCGGTCCGCGCTACGGCGAGAAGGGCGAGAAGCTCAAGGACTTCCCCCCGGACTACAAGCAGCTCTAAGAGCTGGTCGCGATAGCGATCACATAGAATAACGATGAGGCGTCGTCTGGTGAGAGCTAGACGGCGCCTTTTCGTTTTTCACGCCGCGTCGTCGCTGGTTCCGCCGAATGCCAGATACACCTGCTCGAGCTCCTTGATACGATCGCGCAGCTGCGCCGCTCTCTCGAACTCGAGCGCGTCCGAAGCCTTGTGCATGTCGGCCTTGAGCTTCTTCACCAGCTCCGGGATCTCCTCCGCCTTCATGTCGCGCTTCGACGGTGCGTCGTCGGCCAGGAAGTCGTCCTGCTGCACCGGCGCCATCTCGCGGATCGCCTTACGGATGGTCTGTGGCGTGATGCCGTTCGCCTGGTTGAAGGCCACCTGCTTTTCGCGTCGGCGAGTGGTCTCTTCGATGGCGGCGCGCATCGATTGCGTGATGGTGTCGCCGTAGAGCACGACGCGGCCTTCGATGTTGCGGGCGGCGCGCCCGATCGTTTGGATGAGCGACGTGCCCGAGCGCAGGAAGCCCTCTTTGTCGGCGTCGAGCACCGCGACCAGCGCGACCTCGGGGAGGTCCAAGCCTTCGCGCAGCAGGTTGATACCGACGAGCACGTCGTACGTGCCGACGCGCAGCTCGCGCAGGATCTCGATGCGTTCGAGCGTGTTGATGTCCGAGTGCAGGTAGCGCACCCGGACGCCGGCTTCGGAGAGGAACTCGGTGAGGTCCTCGGCCATGCGTTTGGTCAGCGTCGTCACCAAGACGCGCTGCTTCTTCTCGATGGTCTTACGGATCTCCTCGAGCAAGTCGTCGACCTGGGTGCTCGCCTTCTTCACCTCGACCTGCGGATCGACGAGGCCGGTCGGGCGGATGATCTGCTCGACGAGAACGCCTTGAGACTGCTCGAGCTCGTAGTCGGAGGGCGTCGCTGAAACGAACATGGCGCGATCGACCAGGGCTTCGAACTCGTCGAAGCGCAGCGGCCGGTTGTCGAGAGCGCTGGGGAGGCGAAAGCCGTAGTTCACCAGTGTCTCTTTGCGGGCGCGGTCGCCACGGTACATGGCGCCGATCTGCGGCACCGTCTGGTGCGACTCGTCGATGACCAGCAAGAAGTCGTCGGGGAAATAGTCGATGAGCGTCGGCGGTGGCTCGCCCGGTTTGCGGCCGGTGAGATGACGCGAGTAGTTCTCGATGCCGTTGCAGTAGCCGAGCTGCTCGATCATCTCGAGGTCGAACATGGTGCGCTGCTCGAGTCGCTGGGCTTCGAGCAGCTTGCCGGCGCCGCGCAGGATGTCCAAGCGCTCGCGCAGCTCGTCGCGGATGGTGTCCTGGGCGCGGTTTCGCGTCTGCATCGACGTGGCGTAGTGAGTCGCCGGGTAGATGGCGATCTTCTCGACGTCGGCGATCTTCTTGCCGCGGAGCGGATCGATGAGAGCGATCTGGTCGATCTCGTCGCCGAACCACTCGATGCGGACGGCACGCTCTTCTTCGTGGGCGGGGAAGACCTCGAGGACGTCGCCACGGACGCGGAAGGTGCCGCGGTGGAAGTCGATCTGGTTGCGCTCGTATTGGATCTCCGCGAGCTTGCGCAGCACCGCGTCGCGGTCGACGGTCTCGCCCTTTTGAACGAAGACCAGCTGGTCGTAGTAGGCCTCGGCCGAACCGAGACCGTAGATGCAGGAGACGCTCGAGACGATGATGACGTCGTTGCGCTCGAGCAGGGCACGCGTCGCCGAGTGACGCATGCGGTCGATGGCTTCGTTGATGCTCGAGTCCTTGGCGATGTACGTGTCCGACGACGGCACGTAAGCCTCGGGCTGGTAGTAATCGTAGTACGAAACGAAGTACTCGACGGCGTTGTCGGGGAAGAGCTCCTTGAACTCGCCGTAGAGCTGGGCCGCGAGCGTCTTGTTGTGGGCGATCACCAGTGTCGGTAGTCCGAGGCGTGCCGCGACGTTCGCCATGGTGAACGTCTTGCCGGATCCGGTGACGCCGAGGAGCGTCTGACGCTGTTCACCGCGGGTGAAACCGGCGACCAATTCTTCGATGGCGCGAGGCTGATCACCACTCGGTGTCAGCTCTGTGCGCAAAACGAAGCGATTTTGTGCTCTCCTCATGAATTTTTTTCCTAGCCACGTACGCGCCGCGATCGCGCCGATTTTGCCAAAAAAACGCCTGTCGCTATAGCGAACACGAATCGATTTGGAGGCTGAATCATGCGGATCTGCGATGTCCGTTGTGGCGGATGGCGGGCGATTTTCGGTCTCGTGAAGCGCGACGTTTGCTCACGGAATCGCGGCCAGCGCCGCGTAACTACGTAAGTAAATCGTTGACACCAATTGTACGCGCGTTACACTTGACATTGTTTCCCTAACCACCTTCTAGGAGGTTGGCAATGGCTACTGCGAAGAAGAAGAAGGCTACTAAGAAGGCGAGCAAGAAAAAGGCGAAGAAGTCTTCGCGCAAGAAGGCTAAGCGTAAGTAGCTTACGCTGAGCTGCTCGTTTCTGAGTAGCGAAAGGGCAGCCGGTTGGCTGCCCTTTTTCTTTTGTGCCATCTGTTAACGCGGAGCCCCCCATGCGCGTCTTCGTTACAGGCGGAACCGGCTACATCGGCGCCGCCGTCGCCCGTTGTCTGAAGAGCCGCGGTCATCACGTCACCATCCTGGCGCGACGTGACGAATCCGAGATGGTGGCGCGAGCCGCCGGGTACGACGTCATCCGTGGTGGGCTCGACGATGCATCGGCGCTCGCCAAGGGCGCGCTCGAAGCCGATGCGACCGTTCATGCCGCGACCACCGGCGATGATCGACGCTCCACGGCCGACCTCGCCGCGGCGCGCGCAGTGCTCGGAGCCATGCGCGGCACCGGGAAGCGCTTCATCTACACGGGTGGTTGCTGGAGCTACGGCAGCACCGGCAACAGACCAGCAGACGAGCTAGCGTCGACGGCTGGCGCGACTCCACTCTCCGCCTGGCGCAACGCCGTCGAAGACGAGGTCGCCGCCGCGGCGTCGCACAACGTTCGCGTGGTGATCATGCGGCCGGGCATCGTCTACGGCGAGATGCGCGGGCTGCTCGGCATGATGGCGGAGGACGCCAAGAAGAAGGGTGTGCTGCGCTACGTGGGTACGCCGACGACGCGATGGACCTTCATCCATCTCGTCGATCTGGCGAATCTCTATGCACACGTGGTCGAGCGCACACCGGAAGGCGCGACGATTCTCAACGCGGCGAGTGATCAGGTGTTGCCGCTGGGAGAGGTGGCGCTGGCGATTGCACGGGCGCTGCGGGTGGAGCGGGTGGAGCCGTGGGGCGTCGACGATGCGCGCAAGACGCTCGGGGCTTTCGCCGACGCACTGGCACTCGACCAGAACGTTAGCGGCAAGAAGGCGCGGCAGATGTACAAGTGGGCGCCGACGCAGCCCGGGGTGATTGCGGAGTGCGCCTCGTTCGCGAGGCTCTAGAAGCGCGTGCCCGTCGGGTAGCCGGTCTGGTGATTCATCGGCGCTCGCAACCTCTCGCGCGCATCCGCCGAGCTCATCACCAGCTGGTTCCGATACAGATCCATGTCGTCGGTGCCGGCGCCGACGCGCAGAGCCGTGGCGCACGCCAGCTTGAACGCGCCTTCGAGATCACGCAGGTCGATCTCCTCGCACGCCACCTTGGTCGCGCCCTGATTGTGGTAGTTCGCGAGCGGCACGGCGATGCCGGCGGCAGCGTAGCCGAACGTGAGAAACGGAGTCGCCTCGCAGGTCCCGCCGGGCATGATCCCCACTTGGTAGTCGAACTTCTTCTCGGCGAGCTGTTTCGCCGCGCCCAGCACCGTTGCCGCCGCGCGGGGATCGAATGGGCCATGGCGGTCGCCCAAGCGGACCACCGGTCCCTTGCCGAGCTCGATGTCGCCGAGCGCGGCACTGCACTCGACCGACACCACGAACGTATCGCGGGGCAGGCGGTAGTCGATGGCGAGCGCGAGCGATCCGATGAAGCCGACTTCTTCGGCGCGCGTGAACACGCCGACGACGTCGACGGGGGCTTGTCCCTTGGCGAGCGTCACCAAAGTCGCCACCACGGCGACACAGCCGGCGAGGTCGTCGCAGACGCGCGCCTTGATGCGGTTGTTCACCTTGGCGAACGCCGGCAAGTCGAGGATGGCGTAGTCGCCGGGCTCGGGCGTTGCGCTCTTGGTGCCGAGCTTCACCACGGCGCTCGCGAGCTTCACGCGACCGTCTTCCTCACGCGTCTTCACGGCGGTGACCACGCCGCTTGCGGGACCAGCCTTGCAGCGGGGGAAGACGACCTTCGCGCCCTTCAAGCTCTTCAGTGGCTGTCCGCCTTCGCCGACACAGACGACGCCGTTGGGACCGACGCTCTCGACGCGCAGGCCGGGATGGTCGAGATGGGCAACGAGAGCGATGGGGCGGCGCGGCATGCCGCGGCGGACGCGCACCAGGGTGTTCCCATAGGCGTCGACCTCGAAGGCGAGCTTGAGCTCCTCGAGCCAGCGGTGCAGCGCGTCGCGGGTGGGGATCTCTTCGAATGGGGCGGTCGCGTGCTCGCCGAGTCGGCGAACACCTTGAGCGAGCTCGTTAGCTTTCATTGCCTACCTTGGGAACGTTCGGAGGGCTGGTCGCCACTGCCTTGGCGTCGGCACGCTCGCGTCTGCGGCGCTTGAAGAACACGACTTCCTCGAGAAGCCCATAGGCCACGTAGCCCGAGACGAACGCAAGCAAGGCGAACGTAGGATGGAGCGCCCAGGCGATCACCGCGAAAGCGGTCAACAGGGCCACGAAGACGCCGGCCGAGATCGGCGACAATTTGATGTCCTTGAAGGTGCGATAGCGGACGTTCGAGATCATCAGGTAGGCGACCAAAAAGGTGATCGCCATGACGATGGTCGGCGGGAGGACGAAAATGGGTTCTGGGCGCTGGTGAACCATGCACAGCGACATCATCACGCCGGCAGCGAGGGGGATGGGCAGGCCGACGAAGAACTTCATCGAGCCCGAGCCGCGCGCCGCGAGGACGTTGAAGCGCGCGAGGCGCAGCGCTCCGCAGGACGCGTAGACGAAGCCGGTGAAGATGCCGAGGAGGCCGAGGTCGCCGAGAGTCCAGCGGTAGAGCACGACGCCCGGCGCCGCGCCGAAGACGATGACGTCCGCGAGTGAGTCGAGCTGGACGCCGAACGCACTCTGGGTGCGCGTCATGCGTGCGACGCGCCCGTCCGCCATGTCGAAGAAGAGACCGAAGAAGATGGCGAGCGCGCTCTCGTGCAGCCGGCGCGGCGTGACGTCACCCGAGAGCGAGACCATGGCGTAAAAGCCGCAGAAGATGCTCGAGACGGTGAACAGATTGGGCAAGACGAACATCGCCTTGCGCAGGTTCAGGGTGAGGCGCGGCCCACGTGGCCGGCGCCGCCGGCGCTTCCCGGTCTTTTGCTGACCGGCTTCGACGGGTCCGTCGGCTTCCGGGTTGCTCACTGGTACGCGAGGCCGCAGGCGGCGAGGTCGCCTTGGCCGAGCTTGTCGCAGGTGCACTCGTCGAGCAACCGCTCGCACTCGGCCTTCTGCGCATCGGAGGGGGTCCGTACCGATGTGTCATTGTTGATGCGCTGCACGCAGGCATCTTGCTCGTTCTGCGTGCGTCCGCAGCGGCAGATTTCCTTCGCCAGCGCCTCACACGCGTCGCCACAAGCGCTGGTCCACGCCGCCCCGACGATGAGCCCGAAGACCATCGTAAGACGCCTCAAGTAGACGTGCGCTCTCTCCCCGTGTAGCTTCGCCATGAGCCAGGGCCGAATAGCAGCAACCGGAGCGGCCACGCAACGCCATGAGTGAGCTCACCGAAGCCTACTGCATAGGCCTTTTGGGCGACGTCGAGGCCCAACTGCCCGTCTTGGTCCGCGAGATGGAGCAGGCCCGCCGCCGCGCCGATGCGGTGGACGCCGAGCTTTCGAGCCTGGTCCGCCGGTTCGACGACGCTCGGATCGCCCAAGAAGACGCCCAATCGCGTGCCGGAAAGGCCGCGCAGATCGTCTCCGATGGGAATGCCAAGATCGCCTCGCTCCACCAGGAGACCGCGAGCCTCAAGCGGCGCGCCGAGGACATCAAAATCGAAATGGACCGGGTCGGCCCCGGCGCCATTCACCAGCGCCTGCGTCGTGAACGTGCACGCTTCCTGGTGCAGATCGAAGACCGCGAAAAGATCATCGCCAGCCAGCGCGAGGTCATCGAAAAGGCGCGCGCCGAGCTCACCGAGGCCGAAACCATCGGCGAGGCGGAGCGTGAGCGCTCGCGAGCCATCGTCAAATCGCTCGATGCCCTGCAGAGTCAGCTGCCGAGGCCGCGGTTGTTCGCCGACCTCTTCGCGGCGCGGGCAGGGCTCGCGCACTGCAAGCTGTTTCTCGGGGAGAGCGTTCAGGTTTGGCAGAGCGACGTTCGCGTGGCCATCGGCGAGATGAAGCGACTGCACGGCGAGCTGCGCGCCGGTAAGTACCGTCTCGACAAGAACAGCGATCTGGTCGGCGGGCGGGCCACCGAGAGCGCCGACGCCGTCTATGCCGCGGTGGCGATTGGCGACGGCAACCTCGCGCGCGAGCTCTTCGAGCTCATCACCGACCCGACGCTCTACTTCCACAACATCTTCAACGTCTACCGACTGTGGGCCTTGGGCCTGTATCTCCAGGAGCGCTGGCCCGAGCTCGGTACGCTATTGCGGAACCATCAATACGAAGGCGCTCTCGGCGGCGCTTACGCGTTGGCCTTTCGCTCTCTCCTCGAACGCGACCGCGCCTCCCTCGTGCGCGCGCTCGCGGCTATCGCGCAAAAAGAATGGACGCAGTGGCAAAACCCACGCCTCGCCAGGGCAGCTGGCGTGGTCAGCTTCGGCGCCGTCGCTTTGGCCCGTTTGGCACGGCGCGCCGGGATGGACCTGAAGCCCCCCCATGCGACCGTACCCGAGCGACTTTACGGGGAAGTTTCGAAAGCTCAGCGACCGGCGCTGGTCCGCTAGGGGCAGGGAAGCGCACCGAAACGCCGATCCTTGCCGGATTGGGTCGCGACCGTTACGATTTCATAGGTCATGACTCCGCCGCCCAAAGCCTTAGCCGACGAAGACTCGCGCGTCGAAGCTCTGCCGACCGCGGCTGGGCCCAAGACCAAGCGCGCCCTCGGTAAGATGGACGACGAAGCGTCGGTCAGCATCAGCCAGCCCTCGCCGCTGAAGAAGGGCACGCGGCAAGTACCGCGCGGCACTGTTGGCCTGCGCGCGGCGTCGCAACGCGAAGCACCGGCCGAGAAGGTGTTGGCGGCGCGCAGTGACGCCGAAGCTCGGGTCAACGCCAAGAAAGACGAACGGCGGCAGAAGGTCTGGGACAAGCTCGACGCCGCCCGCAAAGCCGCTGACGAGCGTCTACCGCGCTACACCTCGTTTCAGCCCAAACGCGACAAATGAGCGCCAAGGCGGCCGAGCGCAGGGCCAACCTGCGCGTCACGCGGCGATTCTCCGCCGCCGGGGTCGACCCCTTTTCGACCGTGGAGTGGGAGCATCGTACGGCGCTCATCTCGGGTGCCGACGGCAGCATCGTGTTCGAGCAGCGCGATGTCGAAGCACCGAAACAATGGTCGCAGCTCGCCACCAACGTCGTGGCTTCGAAGTACTTCCATGGCCGTGTCGGCACGCCCGAGCGCGAGAACAGCGTCCGGCAGCTCATTGGTCGCGTTGTCGGCGCTCTGCGTGCTTGGGCGGCGGAAGCGCGACTGTTCGCGACGCCCGAGGACCTGGCCGCTTTCGCGGATGAGCTGACGTACGCGTTGCTGCACCAAATGGTCTCGTTCAACAGCCCGGTGTGGTTCAACGTCGGGATCCACGACGCTCCGCAGGCTTCGGCGTGTTTCATCAACTCCGTCGAAGACTCTCTGCAATCGATCCTCGAGCTCGCCAAGACGGAAGCCTTGCTCTTCAAGTACGGCAGCGGCACCGGCACGAACTTGTCGCCACTGCGCGGCAGCAAGGAGCCGCTCTCGGGTGGGGGCACCGCGAGCGGACCCGTATCGTTCATGCGCGGCTTCGATGCCTTCGCCGGAGTCGTGAAGAGCGGCGGCAAGACGCGGCGCGCGGCCAAGATGGTCCTCCTCGACGTCGACCATCCCGACATCGTGCAGTTCATTCGCTGCAAGGCCGAGGAAGAAAAGAAGGCGTGGGCGCTCATCGACGCCGGGTACGACGGCGCCATCGACGGCGAAGCGTACGCCTCGGTGTTTTTCCAGAACTCCAACAACTCCGTGCGGGTCAGCGACGCGTTCATGAGCGCTGCGGGTGCGGGCGAGCCCTGGGAGACCAAACGCCGGACCGATGGCGCTATCGCGGACACCTACGACGCGGCCGCCTTGTTACGCGAGATGGCCGCGGCGGCACACCTCTGTGGCGACCCGGGCTTGCAGTTCGATACGACGATCAACGCCTGGCACACCTGCAAGGCGACCGACCGCATCCACGCGTCCAACCCGTGCTCCGAGTTCATCTTCCTCGACGACACGGCGTGCAATCTCGCATCGCTCAACCTCTTGCGGTTTCGCGATGAGAGCGGGCGGTTGGATGTCGCGGGCATCAAACACGTCGTCGACCTGACGATCACCGCGCAGGAGCTCATCGTCGACAACGCTGGTTATCCGACGGCGGCCATCGCCCAGCGCTCGCGTGAGTTCCGTCCGCTCGGTCTCGGCTATGCCAATCTCGGTGCGCTGCTCATGGCCAATGGCTTGGCGTACGACAGTCCCGCGGGCCGTGGGCTCGCCGCCGCGGTCACCGCCATCATCTGCGGCGAGGCCTACGCGCAGAGCGCGCGCCTCGCCGAGCAACGCGGCCCGTTTGCGGGATTCCCGTCGAACGCCACCGCGATGCGCGAAGTCGTCGCCAAACATCGGCGTGCCGTGGACGAGATCGAGAACGCCCCCGAAGATCTGGTCGACGCGGCGCGCAGCGTTTGGATCGACGCGGTCAAGATTGGGAATCTGCACGGCTATCGCAACGCCCAAGCAACGGTCATCGCGCCGACCGGCACCATCGGCTTCATGATGGATTGCGACACCACCGGCGTCGAGCCCGACATCGCCCTCGTGAAATACAAGAAGCTCGTCGGTGGCGGTGTCACCAAGCTGGTCAACGGCACGGTGCCGTTGGCGCTGGCGTCGCTCGGTTACGACGCCGACGCCACCCGTCGCATCGTCGCGCACATCGACGCGCGCGCGACTATCGAGGGGGCTGCCGATCTGAAAGACGAGCACCTGCCGGTCTTCGATTGCGCCTTCACTCCCGAGCACGGTGAACGCAGCATCCAGCCTTCGGGGCATTTGCGGATGATGGCCGCGGTCCAGCCGTTCGTGTCGGGCGCCATCTCGAAGACGGTGAACCTCCCCGCCGAGGCAACGGTAGACGATGTCGCTGAAGCGTACATGACCGCCTGGAAGCTCGGTCTGAAAGCCATCGCCATCTACCGCGACGGTGCCAAGCGCGTGCAGCCACTGGCTACTCGCGCGGATCAACCGGTGGCTGTCGCGCGACCCGAGAGCGACGTACCGCCGTGCAACGAGTGCGGATCGGTGATGGTTCGCAGCGGTACCTGTTTTCGCTGCTTGAATTGCGGCACCGTTAACGGCTGTAGCTAGGCTCTCAAGCCTCGCCCATCCAACGGTGGTCCGTGATCACGGAGTTGATCACGAAAAGGCAATGATCGGAGCCGGTGCGCATGCAGCGCGGCTGCTTGATGGTGCAGGGTGCACCCGCCGCCTGCAGCGCGGCGCCGACGATGCCTTCTTCCATGGCGCAGTAGTGGGGCGTGGTCTTCTCGACATGAGCAAGGCCGGGCTCGAACAACGCGACCCGCCAGCCGCCGATGCCGTCACCGCGGTTTGCGTGGTGATACATGCCGTCGAGACCGTGGATGACCTCGCGAGCGCTCTTCGGTGCGACACGTTGCTCGTGCGACATCTTGAAGAGCAGCCGGCCCATCTGGCGCAGTCCCTCGACGCCGAGCTTGCCATCGATACGCTCCATGGCCTCGAGCAAGACGCTGATCGGGTACCAACCGCCGGGATCGACGGAGGAGAGGTGGTCCGAGGTTTCCTTGCCGAGAGTGAGCTGTGGCAACTTCAGAGAGCGGACGACCGCGAGAATATCCGAACCGATGGTCTCGTGGTTATGTCCGGTGTAACCGCGGGGACGATATTTCATTGGGCGAGACGTCAACACGGGGGGCAACCTAGCCTGACCGTGGTCCCCGAGTGAACCCAGAAAGCCACCGTTCAGCAAACCTCGAGACCATGACTACGACGACGAGAGTCACCACACAGGTGCCACGCGCACCAATTGCACGCGATTCCGAGCAAGTTGCGCAGGCTGGGGCTGCGCGACCCGTTCTCGACGGACTCTACACCGGCCACGTGCGTCGCGCGTCCGATCCGACACCCGCGGCCGTTGCTCCCGCGCTTCCGAATCCCCAAGAGGTTGCCTACCAGCGCGCCCTCGACGTCTACAAAGCCGCGTTCACCACCTGGCAACAACAGCACGCAGAACCCTACTGGACGCGGGTCACCGAAGCGCGCACGCAGCGTCGCGCGCGACCGTGGACCGAGCAGCATCAGGGGCCTTTCGTCGATACGCATCCGCCCGTCTACAGCGGTCCGCCAAAACCGAATCGTAAAGATTTCGGCTTGGATCCGGAGCTCGGTCGTCAACCACGGCGCATCGCCGATTTCGTCGCAGCGGCCCGCGAGCGCGGGTATCCGTTCGACTTGGTTCCAGAGAACGCGACACCTGCGCAAGCCGCCGCGTACGAGACCCAGTTTCGCAAGCGCTACGTGCAAGCGGCGCTCGCCGCTGGCTTCAACCGCGACCAAACCGTTGGCGTCTACGTCTTCGAAACCGGTGGTAGCGGTAAGCACAGCGAGCTGCATTCGAGCTCGGCTGCCATCGGTTATGCGCAGCTTCTCGTCCCCAATTCGATCACCACCATCGTCGAGCAAGGGCGGGGAATCGCCGACCGTTTACGTGGCCTCGGGTTGAACGCTAAAGCGGACTTGGTGGCGCGACTGCGCAACGACATCCTCGCGGCGAACGGTGGCAACCCACCCAGCTGGGAGCACGCGTACAATGTCATGTCGGCGACGCCTCTCGGCCGCGCCGTGCATGCAGCGAACCTCGATCTCGACATTGGCCCGCAGCTGCAGATCACCAAGCTCAAGAAGACCGCGAGCGACTTCGAAGACTATTCGCGGCGAACGGGGACGCAGCGTGAGCTGACCGCCGAGGTCCTGGAGGCCATGAACCTCGCCGGGCCGGTGAACGGCTTCTGGCTCGGTCACCCGCGGACAGCCGATCGGCTCACGGTGAATTTCTTCCAGCGTAGCGGCTACGAGGGGAACCCGGTGCTCGCCGAGATGGTCGAAGGGCAAAGCCGAGCCAGGACGGCCGCCTCACTGATGACGCGGATGAGCCAGATCATGCACGGCGAACGTCGCACCCGGGACGGCTCGGTCGAAATCGCACGTCTTTTCGATGAGCTAGCTCCGCCACCTCGCCGCTCGCCCTGAGCCTAGGCGTCCTGCCGCAGCGCAGAAACTACTCAATCCCACCCAGTCGATGTGACGTTAGCCCGTCCGTGAGCCTGCGATCTCGCAAACGTCTGCGCAGCAATCGCGATCGCCTCTCCGCCGATCGTCGCGGCGGCGTGCTCGTGGTCGGTGACGACGCAGGCGACCGCGCTCTCATTCTCGACCTCCTGGCGCCCCTGCAAACCGAGACCCTGGAAGCGAACGGCAGCGCCGCGGCGCTCGAGCTCTTCGAAAGCGAGCCGACCGTCGATGTGCTGATCGCCATTCACGAGCAAGAGGGCATGTCCGGCGGCGCGCTCTGCCAATACGCGCGCGGTCACGCGCGGCTCGCCAACATGTCGACCGTGCTCATCGCCGAGGCCGACGCCATCGCGTCCCTGCGACTCACGGCCCGTGCCGCGGACGACTTCTTGCCGCGCCCCATCGATGCCGACGCCCTCCGTCAAGTCGTGCGCAACGCGCTGCGAGCCCAGGCGCGCCGTCGCCTCCTCGCCCGTCAGGAGCGACGCCGCGCCATCGATTGGCTGGCCATGGTTCTGGCGCACGAGATCAACAATCCGCTCGCCGCGGCCATGGCGAATCTCTCGTTGGTGCGTGAGCGCGCGCACGACGAAGAGCTGTCGCAGTTGGTCGAGGAGTCGCACGCGATGCTCGAGCGCATTCGCGAGCGCACCCATGCCATCCGTTTGCAGACCAAGGCGCTCGACCATCGCCCTTCGGCTGTGACCGGACCCGAGTTGCTCGAGAGCTTGCGCCAGCGTCTGGCGCGCCACGGCCGACCGATCACCGTCGACTCCGAGCTTGCTGGCAATGTCGGCGGTGAATCGCTGTGGCGCTTGTTGGTCGATGCCGCGGATGCGGTGGTCGAAAACAGCCTCGCGTACTGCAGCGGAGCCGTTTCGGCGCGCGTACACGTCGAGGAGTCGCGGCTCGCGGTCGTGGTCCGCATCGAGGGCGCGACCGAAGATGACCCCGAGATCATCCTCGAGCCCCGTCTGCTATCGCGTGACGGTGAAACGCCGCGCTTCTACCCCGGTCTGTCGATGCTCGAGCAAGCGTTCGCGGAGGCCGGCGGTCAGCTCTTTGCTCGACCCGTGGCGGACGGATGGCGATTCGGTCTCACGCTGCCGGTCGACGCGATCGGCGGCAAGAGCAGCTCGGAACCTTGAGCTTGCTTAGGTCTCCTCGTTCGCCATAACGCTCGTCGTCATGATGAACGGCCTTTGGGTCGGCATGGTGCTCATCGCCTTGCTGACCGGAGCAGCCACCGGCACGCTCGACGCTGTCGCTAAAGCGGTCACCGACAGCGCTGGCGCCGCTGTTACGTTGTCGCTCGGCTTGGTGGGAACCATGGCGCTCTGGCTCGGCCTGATGCGCGTCCTCCAGCAAGCCGGCTTGCTCAAAGTGTTCGCGCGCCTCATGCGCCCGATCTTGCGACGCCTCTTTCCCGAGCTACCGGACGGTCATCCAGCGCTCAGCATGATGGTGCTCAACATTGCCAGCAACATGCTCGGGCTCGGCAACGCCGCGACACCGTTCGGGCTCAAGGCGATGACCGAGCTCGACACCCTGAATCCAGAAAAGGGGACAGCAACCAATTCGATGGTGCTGTTCCTGGCGATCAACACCGCGGGCTTCTCGCTCATCCCCACCAACGTCATCGCGATTCGCGCGGCGATGGGCTCGGCACAACCCGGCTCGGTGTTCTTGACCACGCTGATCGCGACGACCTGCTCGACCCTGTCCGCTATCGTGGCTTGCAAGATCGCCGAGCCGTTCTTCAGGAGGCCCGCCGTGGCGCTGGTCACGCCGGCGACACCAGCGCCGTTGGGCCCGGATGTGAGCGAGGCGCAAGCGCTCATCGAAGGCGCGGCCCTGCAACCCAGCCTCACGCGACGCCTGATCGTCGCGGGCATCGCGCTCGCTCTCTTTGCCGCCATGGGTGTGGCACTGGCTCGCCGCGCGACGGGTGAGGGCGGAGTCGGCTGGCCGCTCGCGGTCCGCGATGCCATGTCGCAATGGCCACTCGCCATCATCCTCGGCGCCATCGTGATGTACGGCCTCGCGCGCGGGGTGAAGGTTTACGATTGCGTCGTCGAGGGCGGCAAAGAAGGCTTCGCGGTGGCGTTACGCATCATCCCGTTCCTCGTGGCGATGCTCGTCGCGATCGGCATGCTGCGCGCTTCGGGGGCGCTCGGAGCGCTGGTCGCGATGCTCTCGCCCGTGACCGAGCTCATCGGCATGCCCGCGGACGCCTTACCCATGGCCATCCTCCGGCCGCTCTCCGGCTCGGGAGCGTTGTCGCTCATGACCGAGACCATGAAGACGCACGGGCCGGACTCGCTCATCGGGCAGATGGTGTCGACGATGTACGGTGGAACCGAAACCACCTTCTACGTGCTTGCGGTGTACTTCGGCGCCGTCGCGGTGAGGAACACCAGGCACACGTTGATCCCCTGCATCACCGCGGACGTGGTTGGTGCGGTAAGCGCGGTTTGGGCGACGCGATGGTTGCTCGGCTAGCGCGACGGCAATAGCGGCCGCATTTTCTTCTGCTGCTGCGGCTTCAAGCTATCGGCGCGCACGTAGGCGGCATGTGCCTTGTTCGCATTGCCGGTGCGCTCGTAGAACTTCGCGAGTCGGTACTGGTGGTAGGCGACGTTCGGCTGCAAGCGCGTGATGGTCTGCAGCGCCGCCTCGGCGTCTTCGAGGCGCTGCGCGTTTTCGTAGACTTCCGAGAGCGCCGAGAGCGCACCGATGTGCGCTGGCTCGCCACGCAGGAGCACTTCGAAGGCGCCGATGGCAGCCTGGAGCTCGCCGCTCATGCGTAGCGCGTTCGCCAGCTGGAACTGCGCGTCGTACATCTGAGGCCGGCGCTCGAGCGCGATAGCGTACTGCTTGGCGGCTTCGGAGAATCGACCCTTGCGGTCGTATGCCAGTCCCAGGTGGTAGTGCGCTTTGGGATTTTCCGGCTCGAGTCGCACCGCCGCTTCGAGCGAGGTGAGCGCGCGATCGCTCTCTGGGTCGACTGTCTGCTCGGCGATGCCGAACGAAAGATGCGCAAGACCCCAATCGGGGGCCGCCGCGACCGCTTTGGCGAACGCATCACGCGCCTCTTCGGCACGCCCACCGTCCATGGCGCTCGCGCCTTGGGCGAAAGCCGCACGGGCAATAGCGCCGTCGTTCTGAGCGGCCTGGGCCAAGCTCGCGGCGCACAGACCGGCGAGCATGATGGCGATTCGAGTGGGCATGCCCTTGGGGTGATATGCGACGGATCGCGCCCCGGCAAGATTTGTATTAGTCCCAAGGCCTGGAGATACGGCCATGCTTCTCGCCATCGACGTGGGCAATACCAATATCGTCGTCGGTGTCTATGACGGCGACCATCTGCGCCACCACGTGCGCATTTCCACCGACCGCAGCCGCACCGATGACGAGTACGGCATGTTGCTCGGCAATCTCCTCACCGAACAAGGACTTGCCTGGAACGAGCTCCACGCCGCGGCGCTGGCAAGCGTAGTGCCACCACTCACCGAGGTGTGGCGCAGGGTGTGCGTGCGGAGGATGAAGGGGGTCGAGCCCCTGGTGGTCGGACCTGGGGTGAAGACCGGCATGCCCGTCCTCTACGAAAATCCGCGTGAGGTGGGCGCCGACCGGGTGGTGAACGGCGTCGCCGGCTACGAGCGCTTCCGCCGCGAGTCAGGCGGCCCGTACGGCGTCATCATCGTCGACTTCGGCACCGCGACGACTTTCGACGTGGTCTCGCCGAAGGGCGAGTACTTGGGTGGCGCCATCGCGCCGGGCATCGTCATCTCGACCGAAGCCTTGTTCATGCGCGCGTCCAAGCTACCGCGCGTCGATCTCGAGGTGCCGGGTAGCGCCATCGGCCGCACCACCGTCACCAGCATGCAAGCGGGTATCCTCTACGGGTATGTTGGTCTCGTGGACGGCCTGGTGACGCGTATGCGTGGTGAGCTCGACTTCGCGCCGAGAATCCTCGCGACCGGCGGCCTCGCGAACGTCATCGCCAAACATGCGACGACCATCGAAGCGGTCGACGACAACCTGACTCTCGAAGGCCTGCGCATCATTCACGGCCGGAATCGAGGTAGCGCATGAGCCAGGCCGATATCGCCTCCGAGCTTTCACCAGCGCACCGCAAAGCGCTCGACCCGGCATCGCCGATGCCGGCGCGTATGATGGCGGCGCGTGGCATGGCGCCGTTGCCGCCGCGCGAGATGGTGATGGTCCTCGCCGGGCTGTCTCTCGATACCGATCCCGCTTTAGCGGACGCCGCGAAAGCTTCGCTCACGAAGCTCCCCGACAAGATCTACGACACCGCGCTAGCGGCGACTCTCCCGCCCGCTGCCTTGGCGCCCATCGCCGCCGCCCTGACCGGCCGCGATGGACCGCTCGAGAAGCTGGTGCTCGCGCGCGGCACACCGGATTCGGTCGTCGCCCAGGTCGCCCAACAGGCGTCGGAGAAGGTGGCGGAGATCATCGCCAGCGACCAGGAGCGTTTGCTGCGCTCGCACGATCTCGTGGGAGCCCTGCGCACCAACACATCGCTGCTGCGCTCGAGCTTGGATCGCGTCTTCGACTTCTTGGTGCGCGCCGGCGTCATTTACGACGACTTTCCGGAAGCCACCGAGGCACTGGCCCGCTTGTCGTCGACGGACTTCGAGCAGGCCGCGGCCAAGATCGATCTGCCCCCCGAGGTGCAGAAGCTGCTCGAGCCCGAGGCCGCCGCGCCAGCTGCAGCGGCTCCGGCCGTTGCCGAAGCTCCGCCCGCGAGCGAGTCGGCAGAGAACGCCGAGGCCGCGCCGGCCGAGGGCGACATCGACGAGGCCCTGGAAGCCAACATCTCGCAGGAGGAAAAAGAGAAGCGGGTACCGATGCTCAAGCTCGTCGCGCAGCTCAACATCGCCCAGAAGGTCGCGCTGGCCATGCGCGGCAACAAGGAGGCGCGGTCGCTGCTCGTACGCGATTCGAATCGCTTGGTTGCCGTCGCCGCGATTCGCAGCCCGCGCATCACCGATGGCGAAGTGAAGACGGTGGCGGCGAGCCGCACGGTGCACGACGATGTCATCCGGATCATCGGCAACTCGCGCGAGCTCTCGCGCAGCTACGGCGTGAAGGTCGCGCTGGCGAGCAATCCGAAGACGCCGTTGCCGATGGCGATGAAGCTCTTGCCGCTCCTACGCGACGCCGAGATCAAGATCATGGCGAAGTCGAAGAACGTCTCCGCGGCGGTGTCGACGCAGGCGCGTCGCATGCTGCAGACGCGCGGCCAGAAGTAGCGGGCTACTCAGCGCAGCTTGATGGGAATGCCGAGCACGCCGATGGGGTCGACATGACTGCCATAGCGCATCACTTCGAAGTGCAGATGCGGGCCGGTGGTGCGTCCGCTGGTACCGACGAGGCCGAGGGCCTCGCCCGCCTCGACGATCTGCCCCTCGTAAACCAGAGTCTGCGAGAGATGTGAGTAGCCGGTCTGGAAGGCACCCGGATGTGTGATGGTGATCTGGCGGCCGTGGCCATGATTCCAGCCGACCGTGGTCACACGTCCCGATGCAGCGGCGCGCACCACCTGACCGTACTGGGCCTCGAGATCGATGCCGTAGTGGAAGCGCGCATCGCCTTCCAACGGATCGGCGCGCTCACCGAAGGGGCTGGTGACCCCGGTCGCTGGGAGCGGCCATTGCAACATCATGACGCGCGGTGCCTCGGGGAGGGTGATCCAGAATTCGGGCGGGGTGCCGAGCACCGGCTGGTCGCTTTCGTCGATGGGGCCGCCCATGGCCTTGTCCGCGACAGCGGCTTCGGTGGCGGGCGCCGGCTCGATGGTGACCACGCCCTCATCGGCGAGCGAAACCGCTTCGATCTCTTTGACTGGGGTCGCTTTCCAGCGGCTGGTCGGGCCGGGCTCGAACGTCCAAGCCATCTTCCCTTCGGCTGCGCAGGCGGTGCTCGCGAGGGTGACGAGCAGGGCCCAGGGTCGCGTCATTGCTGGGAATGATACCCGGCGCTTCCCCCAGACGCCCAATTTGCTGGCGCGGAATCAGACAACACCAGGGAGTCGCCTGCCGATAGTGGACTCGAATGACGCCAAAGGGGGATTCCAGCGCGCCGTTCAGAGGCTTTTTCGGTGGTAGACGTGTTGACCGTGGGCAAGCGACGGGTGGCGGCGGTAGCAGCGTCCCAGCACGCAACTGCACCGGAATCCGCTCCTCAGCGATCCCCAGCCATGCGGCGCGGGCCTGGTCTCGAGGCAGCCACCCAAGCCCGGCGTCCCGAGCGTAACGGCCGGCGCGAGCCTCCCGAAGCGGCGACGAACCTCGCCTTCCAGCGCGCTTACACGCCCGCGTTCCACGAACGCATGGTGAACGAGCTCCTCGCGGCTGCTCCGGGCATGCCGCCCTTCGCTTACACCTTCGCGACGCAACCGCCGTTCCTCAATCAGCGCATCGCCCACCGCGTTCTTTCAGCGGCCATGGACATCGTCGGCCAGGTGACGAGCGACGCCTACTGCGCGAAGAGCCGGGCCTACGTTCCGGCCACGTTCCGCGTCCCGCACGTTCCCGCGAAGCCCGACCTGGTCCTCGTCGACTTTGCCCTGGCGCGCGATGCCAAGGGGCATCTCGTGCCCAAGCTCATCGAGCTCCAGTCCGCCGCGCCTCAGCTGGCGATGTTCTACACCCAGGGGAAGATCATCCAGCGTCTGCTCGAGCAGACACCGGGGATGCCGGCGGCAGCACGCTTCACGCATTCGGGCATGTCACCCGAAGACTATCGCGCTTTGTTGTCGCGCCGCTTCCTCGACGGTCACGCGCCCGAGCACGTCGTCCTCATGGACATCGACCCGTTCGACTACCAGCACTTCCCGCACGACTTCATCTTGCACAAGGAGCTGTTCGGCATCGACACCGTCGACATCCGCGACATCTACCGCGTGGGAGACCAACTGTTCCGCCGCGACGCCGACGGCCGCGAGGTGCAGGTGAAGCGCATCGTCAATCGCATGCTGCTCTCCGACCCGCGCGCCCCGCATGATCACTTCGCCACCTTGTTCGACGGCAACCCCGAGGTCAGCTGGTTCTGTGATCCCGAGTGGCACTACCGCGTGGCGAAGCCGGCGATGTTCGACCTCGTACACGAAAGCGTGCCGCGCATCTTGCGGCTCAGTGACGTGAAGACCCTGCCCGAGGACCTCGTCGACTGGGTGCTCAAGCCGCTCGCCGACTTCGGCGGTGAAGGCGTGACGGTCGGCCCGACCGTCGAGGATATCGCGAAGATCCGAGAGCACCGCGACCACTGGTGCTTGCAGGAGCGCGTTCGCTTTGCTCCTTGGATCCCGCCGGTCGCTGGCGAGGGCAACACGCAATGCGAGCTACGGGTCGTCTGCATCCGCGATGGCGAGCAGTATGTTCCTGCGGTCATGTGGTCACGCCAGATGCGCGGTGGCGGTAAGGCCAACGTCTACTCGAACATCGCCCCCGGCACTGGACCGACCATCCCATTCGTCGTGTAGCTTGTCGCCATGGACGAGCGCTTGATGGATGAAGCCCTGGCCGAGGCACGCCTCGCGCTTGCGGCGGGTGAGGTGCCGGTCGGCGCGGTGGTCGTGCACGAGGGGATCGTGGTGGGGCGCGGTCACAACCTGCGCGAGACCGCGAACGATCCCCTCGGCCATGCCGAGCTTCTCGCCATCGCGGCCGCGGCCAAGCACCTCGGGCGCTGGCGCCTTTTCGGCTGCTCGCTCGTCGTCACCCTGGAGCCTTGCCCGATGTGCGCCGGCGCCATCGTCAACTCGCGCATCGAGCGCTTGGTGTTCGGCGCCGCCGATCCGCGCGCCGGTGCCGCCGGCTCGATCATGGATATCGTCCGCGACGGCAGACTGAATCATCGCGCCGAAGTGGTGGGCGGTGTACGCGCGGCCGAGTCGGCGGAGCTGCTAAAGAGCTTCTTCGCCGCGCGCCGAAAGGGACGCGATTAGGTCAGCGTCGGGAGTCCGGCTAGCGCCGGGGCTTGACGCGATCGATGACCGGGAAGACTACCCACTGCAGCTGCTGATCGAGCGAACCGCCGGCCAGAGCCTGCTGCAGCTGAGCCGCGAAAGCGTGAACGGCCTGGGGCGAAACCCGCGCGAGATCAGCATCCGTGAGCTTGTAGAGACGCTCGGGAACCTTGCCCTTGTAGGCACAGAATCCCTGGCGTGAGAGGGCAAGAAACAGCTGCCCGTCACCTTTTGGCGTCGTGAGATCGGGCGTGAGCGCGATCGGCGATCGGACGATCCCTGCGCGGGCAAGCCCGAGTGGGCGCGATCACTTCGGAAGCAACCAGCTCATGTCCGTCGCCGATAGTAGAGGTCGAACGAAACGACAATTGGCACTACCTATGAATATCAACGGCATCCCACCCAACAGTCAGTCGTCGCACGGCGAGCCCATCGACAACAGCCCCGCCGAGCGTGTCCGCGCCGAGCTTTTGGCGGCCTATCCGCGCCACGCGCTCGAGTCATTCGTCGACAAGGGCGAGCAGCACCTGCGTATCCTCATCCCTGTGCGCGGCTTTTTCCCGGTCTTTGCCATCGACAAGGGGCAGTTCGTGCCGCGCGTGGTCAGCGAGGACGGGCCGAAGTACTCTCCCGACCAGTTCCGTGCTTTCGTCGCCGAGACCTGGGCGCAGGCCGACGCCGGGCTCTGGGATGCCTTCAAGCGGAGCGCGTCAGAACGCGGTCACTTCAGCGTCGATGATGTCGCGAAGACCGTCTCCATCCCCAATGGTGCCGGTGCCCCGCACACGTACACGCTGAAGTACGGAATGCTAACGCGGACGAGCAACACCGGGACTCCGGCCGAGATGCGCTGGGGAGACCTGCGCAAGGTCGCGGTCGAGCAAGCCTGGCAACACTCCGGCGTCGACAAGGCGGAGCTCGACGCGCTGGTCGCTGGCACTCCGTGGGCCCACTTCGGCCACGAAGACAACACCGTCGAGGTGCAAGGCCCCGGCCGCAAGAACGAGTCGTTCAAGGTCAGCGGCGGCAAATTCGTAGGCGAGGGCAAGGCGATGTCCTTCGCCGAGCTGCGCGACTACGTCGATGCCATCAATGTGGCGCACGGACTCGAGGCAAAACGCGCGGCGGCCGAGCTCGCAGCGCAGTACCCGAAGGAACGCGTCGAGCTCATCGACGACGTGCTGGTCATCAAGCCATGGGAGGGGGAGGAGCAGCGCTTCACCATCGTCGGCGGTTTCTTCGTGCCGGCGAACGCAGCTGCGGGCGACAAGAAGCTGAAGCTTGCGGAGCTGATGGGCATCGTTGGTCAACGCTTGTGCCAGGTGTTCCGCGATCTCTTCGTTACGAATCGTGATTTGCAAGTGACTTACCACCGACCCGAGATCCTTCAGGTCGTCGGCGACGTGCCCAAGTGGACGCACTTCGACGTGAAGAACCCTGAAGGTACGACGCGCGTGTTCACCACCAAGGACGGACGCATCTCCGAATCCTTGGTCGGAGGCGTCAGCAAAGAGAGCAGCTATGCCGAGCTCAAAGATGCGATCGAGCAGTTACGCCGCTTTAGAGATGAGCGCTTCGCCGCGGAGATGATGCCGTTCATCGCCGAGCGCCCGCGCAATCTCCAATGGGATCCGAAAGCCAAGCAGTTGATCTACGGCGGCCAGCGCTACGGCCTTTCGGGCAAAGGCTTGAGCGTCGCCGGCAGCCCACACCAGTTCTACACCTTCGCCGAATTCCAAGCCTTGGTCCGCCGCCGTGAGACCCATGGCACGAGCTGGGTGAACGTTCAGGCGCGCGACTAAAAAATTCGTCGCAGTTGTCGACCTCGCCCTCGAGGCCGCGACCATGGGCAAGCGCAGAGCGGGGCCGATGCCGTCGGTCCGCTAAAGCGGTCCGATAAATTGCCACGGTTTGTGCCGCGAGGCGCAGCTAAACCCCCCGCTCGAAGCCACCGCGTTGCCGCAATGCTCTTCGGTCGAAGCGCTGAGGTTCCTGGCGTCGTGTTCGCCGTCGTTTTGTGCGGCGAGCTCGACAGCCCCGCGGCCCGCCAAGGGCCGAACAAGGGGCAAAGTATGGCGGAGCGGAAGGGATTCGAACCCCCGGTAGCTGTTTAGGCTACACACGATTTCCAATCGTGCACCTTCGACCACTCGGTCACCGCTCCAGCGGCGCGCACCCTAACCAGACGGCGCGGAAAGTCGCAAGCAATCTCGCGCAACGTCCTGGGCCCCGATGGCGATAAAGACGAGACGAGGCTGACGTTACGTCATCCCTCTGCCTGAGAGAGCCCACGATGACTGCGATTTGCCAGACCGAACCGAATCTCCAGCGAGCGAGTGAACCCGCGGGCCAAGGCGCCTCAGTGTCGCCCAATGCGGCAGCGGATGCCCCGAAGGTCGCCAACAACCGCGGTGGTTACGAGGCGGCGGACGCCATCCTCGCTGCCCAGCAGAAGACGCGTAAGGCTGCGGAAGCGGCGCGACTCGCGAGCGCCGACAGAGCCCGAAGCTCGGCTGACGCCGCGGTACGCCGCGACGCTCAGCGCCAGGTCACGGCCGCGGACAATGTCGTGAAGCTGAGCGAGCTGGCCGAGCGGCACGCACCGCTCAGGGCGGCGCTCGAGGCCGGCAAGGGCGCGGTTCACTTCGACGGCGCGTTGCCAGGCGGCTACGTTCTCTCGCTGACTCCCGGCGGTTTCACGGTCTCACTCGCCGACTACTATAGAGCCAACGGCAACCCGGGCAGCTTTCTCTATTTCAAAGACGTGCCGCCGATCAGTTGGAACCCCTTGCGGCTGTTGTTCTGGAAGCCCCCGACGTACGTCAACAGCGTCTACGCCTCCCTCGACCTCGAGAGGGTCAGCACCCAGCTCGACGCCGCGACGGCGCAGCTCCCGAGCATTGCCGAGAGCGGCGAGCTTCCCAAGGAATGGAGCAAGGGCGTACGCGATTGGTTCATCTCCAAGGGCGGCAGGGGTTGGTCGGACCTGTAGGCGCGCGAGCGCAGCTATCAGTTCTTGCGATCGTAGGCCCATTCGTTTAGACACCGCCCCTCGCGTTTCTGGAGCGATGGCCGAGTGGTCGAAGGCGCCTGACTCGAAATCAGGTATGCCGCAAGGCATCGGGGGTTCGAATCCCTCTCGCTCCGCTTGTGATAGTCCGGCGCCGATGACTCGTGCCCGTGAATCCGCCAGGTCCGGAAGGAAGCAACGGTAGCGGTCGTACGGGGGTATCGGATCGCCGGGCTATCACCTACTTTGCGCCTTGGTCGGCGTCGCTGTCGTAGACCACGGCGACGGGTGCCTCGAGCAATCCGGCGGCCTCTTGCATGGTCGCTTCCGCATCGGCCGGCTCGACGTCACTGAGCTCGAGCACCACTTGGCCAGCGCGCACCGGCGTCCGGCCGGTCGGCGTCGGGTTCTGGACGCTCTCGACCTCGGGGACGGTGCGCACCCAGATCGTCGCGCCTTTCAATGCATCTCGGAGAAGGGCTACCGCCGCTTCGAGGTGAGCGTTGGCGATGACGCCGTCGCGTTCCGCCATCAGGCCGATATCGCCGTATTGAAGGTCGGTGGTCTCGGCCATGAGCTGAGCTTAGAGGCTCGAGTGACAGGCCCGCAATCGTTTCGTCTTGTCGGCTTTGCGTGTGAATGGGACACTTTTCAGCGGCCCATGCGTGTCACCAGCACCGAAGTGAACGATCTCGTCGGGTTGCTGCGCGGCCATGCGCGCAAGAATCCCGATGCGTTGCGGCAGAAGTTGCCGGGCCTACGGCCTACCGACATCATGGGGATGGCGACCGCCATCGAAGAATGCGTTCGGCGCGGCATCGCGTCTGGTGTCATTGGCTCGCCGAGCTTGGTGACTGACAAGCTGCGTCGGGGCGATGACCCCTCGCCGCTCCTCCACTTTTTGTTGAGCAATGCTCTCGAGCATCGTGCCCGCGAGCTCGACGACGAGGTGAGCGCCGGCCGTCCGCGCGTTTTCGAGTTCTTGAGCGATCCCCCGTCGGGCAGCATGGCCACGCTCAAGCGACCTCGGGTGATCCTCACCGAGACGCCACCGGTTGGTTGGATCGCGACCGTACGTGACCTCGATGACCGAACCTACCGGGTGGCCCTCGAGCCCGTTGGAGCTGACTTGCGCGGGTCGTTCGAGCGCGCCGATGGGAGCATCGCGAGCGTCGCGGTGAATGCCAAACATGCCGTCGTCTGGCTTCGCACCCATCAGGGCTGCGTGTGCCAACCGGCTGCCCTCGACCGCGACCTGTTTACCGCCCGCGTCAACGAGCAGACGCGTCAACTCTTCGCGTCACGCATCGACCTGGCCAGCGCGAACAGCCCACCTCAGACGGCGCCGGCGCTCGCTTTGGTGAAACAGCTGACGGTGCAAAGCCATGAGGCCGCACTCGTCGTCCTGGACCAGCTTCGCCTGCACCCCGAAGCCGCCTCCCGAGATGCGGCAGCATTACCCTTGCTGTACGCGATAGCGACCAACGGGGATCGCAGCATTCCGGCGGAGACCCGGGGGCGGGCGCTGCGTGACAACGTGCAGCGTATTCTCGATGATCCCGGTCTGCCCGAGCTGCCGCGCCGCCTACTCGAGCGCAGCGTACGTGCCTACGAGAGCACTGAAGAAGAGGGTGACGGCCCGGGATACCGTATTCTCTGCGTCGGTGTGCATGCCGCTATAGCGGCTATCACCGATCGCGAGATTCCGGAGGCGGGCAAGGGCCCACGCGAATTCGAGCTCTACCTGAAAGGTGCACGCGTCGCCTTCAGCCGCCTGGTCGACGAAGAGACGGGCGCCAACCGTCGCTACCATCAGCTGACCGGAGCTTGGCGGATGGTCTTCGCCATGCTGCGCGAGACCTTGGACGCCGACCATCCGGCGGCGAAACATCTCGCCAAGGCCTTGGACGAGGGCGCAGCGTTGAAGCCTCAGAAGCAGGCGCGGCATCTGGTGCTGGCGCTCGGTAGCGCATGCTACTTCATCGACCACGGCAAGTTTCCGAAACACGCGGCGGACGAGCCCGGTCGCTCGCCCATGCCGGAGCTCGCGGTGCGATCACTCGTCGGTCCCGTGCATGTCCTCGAAGCACTTGGGCCTCTCGGTGAGACCGATGCGACCTGGCGCGACGTCGAGCAGGGCATGCTCGGGAACTGCTATTTCGGGGGTGGGTGCGGCGCGGTCGCGATGGCCCGGCCGCGCGACATCGCGACGCTCATCTCGAGCTTCATGGTGCGGGCAAGCGGCGAGCTGGAGGAGTTTCGACAGTTTTGTGTTCGCTATAGTGGATATGTTGTCAAGGAAGGCAAGCCGGACGAAATGCAGTTGGTCAGCCACGAAGTCTGGCTCGACGGCCGCCTCTACGTGGAACGCGATGGCTCGGCGGTCTACGGTCATGCGCACGGGGCTGGCAAGCTCGAGCACAAGCGTTCCTGGTACGCGTTCGTCGAGAAGGCGTTCGCGATGTTGCGCAAGCGCAACGCCCGCTACGGCAGCACCGAAGGGGGGACCCCCGCTGAGATGTTTCGGTTGCTCTATCCCAACGCGTCCGTTGGTGTGGTGCGGCTGGACGGGATGGCCGCGCCGAGCGAGGTCATCACTAGCCTGCAAACTGCCTTACGGGGCTCTCTGCCCATCGCTTGCGCCACGCACACCGACGAGTCGCGCTACGCGACGAGCAAGCTGCGGGACCAGCACGTTTACATGATTTCGGGCATCGAGCAGACATCGGCGGGAGTGCAGGTGCACTTGGTGAATCTCAACCGCCCCAGGCCGCCCCGGCCGGACAACATCGCGGCGCATGTTCTCCAGGCGGTGTTCAACAGCGAGGATCTTAGTATCAAGGCCTTCGGCGAGCTCACTGTGCCGCTCGAAGAATTCATCCGCGACATGAGCTACTACACGTTCGTGGCGCTGCCGCCGGAAGAGACGCCGGAATCACGCGCCCGCGTCCGTGGTTTCTAGCTGCTGGGCTTGCCGGTCTCCGCGAATGTCTTGAGACGCGCGACCTGCTCGCCCAACACCTTGTCGACCGGCGCCGCCATGGTGGCGAGCCCGCCCGGCAAGTAGCCGCCGACGTTGTAGGTCATGGTGAGCTTGGTGGTCTTGGCGTCGATGCTTTCGAGCGCGAAGGTGGTGGCGCCGGTAACGCCGGCTCCCGCGAGCGGTCCCAGGCTTCCCACCATCACGAGCAGGCTACCTGGCTCGATGCGGGTCACCGTCATGTGCTGCGCGCCGCCGCCGTTCGCGAGCTTCTCGCAAAAGCAGCCGCCGGGACGCGGTGTCAGCGACAGATTCGCTGCTTGCTTGGAATAGGTGTGCTCGGGGTTCCACCAGCGACCGACCTTGAGCAACGAGGCGTAAACCTTGGCGGCGGGCGCCGCGACGGTGACGACGTGTTTGACACCGAGACCGGAGGGCAACGAGTCGGAGACTTCGGCGTTCGCTATGGCGGGCATGGCGAGGGTCGTGAGCAACGCCGCGGTGAGAATTTTATTCATAGTTCCTCCGTTGATCTGTCTGACGGTCCATCAGGGGCCGCTTCGCTAACCGACCTGGCGGTCATGTGCTAGGGTGCAAACATGTTTTCGATCGTTTTTGTTTTGGTCGCGGCCGCGGGCGTCGAAGCGGTCGATGTCGAAGAGTATCGCGCGAAGCTGCAACTCTGGAGCGACGGGCGTGGCCACTACATCGCCGCCGAACGCGACCTCGACCACGTCTACTACGGCGACGGCAAGGTGCTCTACGAGACGAATCCGTTCACGACCTCGAGCGACGGCACCATCGCGCAAGCGACGTTGCGTGACCAACGCTATGACAGACAAGCGCAGACCGAGCTCAACCGCGACAAAGACGGCAACCTCACGGTGGTGTGCGGCAAACGCGCCACCAAGCTGACCCCCGTCGCTGCCGAGAAGGCCAACGCGCTGCTAGCGAGTGCTGCCTTCAAACGCGGGCCGCACAACTACAGGCCGTACGCGCTCGCGCGCGACAACAAGGGCGTCTACTACTTCGTCGATCACGGCCGCTATCCCGACCTCGAGCGCAACTTCCGCGTCTTCGTAGGCCAGCGTGGCAACATGAAAGAACAGAAGCTGAGCAACATCGTGCACGACAGCGCCGGCGATATTTTCGCGACGCCGAGCGGCGATCTCAGGCTCGTCCTCGGCAACCCGACCGTCAGCGAGTGGGTGCGTGGCGACAGCCACACGGCGCTGCTCGACATCCCGATCGACGACAACGTGCCGATGATTTACAACGACCTCGGCGTCTACAAAAAAGTCAGGCTCGGCACGCCCTGCGACGACCTTTAATGGTGACAGTCACCAATTAATTAAATGGTGACTGTCACCATTTAATCGAGGTCGATGCCGCGGGCGCGGCAGGCCTTCTGGACGCGCGGGCGGTCTTCGGGCCGCACCGAGAACAACGCCGCTTTCGCATCACCCAAGCTCGATAGGCCGCAATAAGAGAGGGCGACGATGAGATCGCCTCGTGGCGCGTCTTGCAGGCCGAGCGCCTGCCGCGCGCGCCGGATCGCCTCATCGTACTCGCCGGAGTCGTGGAGCTTCTGGGCCTGATCGAGGAGCACCTTCACCGAGGCCAACTCGCGTGGTGGTGGTGGTGTCTTCGGGGGGATATCGACTGGCAACGGCTTCGGCTCCAGCGTCTTCGTGGGAGGCGGCTCGGGCGTGGTCGTCTCCACCTTGTTTGCTTCAGCGGATGGCAACGGCGGCGCAGGCGGCGGCTCCTCGGCGTGCGGTGCCCAGCGCCACACCGCGAACGCGAGAGCAACCGCGACCATCGCCAGACCAACGATCACCCGTGGCTCGACGCGACTGGTTCGCGCCAGCTCACCGGCCAGGAGCTGGGTGTCGCCGGCGGGCTTCAATGTTTGCGCCGGCACGGTCTCTTGCGCCTCGCGATGCGGCGCATCCGGTGCCACCTCGCCACGCAGGGCTTGCAACAGCTGCGCGATGTCTTGGAAGCGATCGGCGGGGTTCTTTGCCATCGCACGCTCGACAGTGGCAACCACGTGTGCCGGGACATTCGGCGCCAACGTTGCGAGCGGAGTCGGGTGCTCGTGGACGACGCGATAGAGGACAGTGGTCAACGAGTCGCCGTCGAAGGCGAACTCTCCCGAGAGCATCTCGTAGATGACCGCGCCCAGCGCGAACTGGTCCACGCGCGCATCGATGTTCGCGTCACCGCGGGCTTGTTCGGGCGCCATGTAGCGTGGCGAGCCTAGGACCTTGGGGGACGTCGTCGAGAGCGTCGTCTCCCAGGCAACCTTGGATACGCCGAAGTCGAGCAGCTTCACGTGCGGTCGCGTCGCGCCGACGTTGCACAAGAAGATGTTGCTGGGCTTGAGATCGCGGTGCACGACCCCGTTCGCATGAGCCGATGAGAGGCCCGCGGCGATCTCGGTGATCAGCGGCAAGGCCTCGTCGAAGCGCATGGCGCCTTGCCCCAGACGGAACCCGAGATCCTCGCCGTCGAGGTACTCCATGATCATGTACGGCATGCCGTGGGTCACGTTCCAATCGAGCACGGCGATGATGTTCGGGTGGGAGAGCTTGGCGCAGATCTCGGCTTCGCGGCGGAAGCGCGGCAAGAACTCGCCGCTCTTTTTGGGGTCGACCGAGAGGACCTTCAGAGCGACGCGCCGGTCGAGACGCACCTGCTCGGCTTCGTAGACGCACCCCATGCCGCCCTGCGCGATCAGGCGGACCACACGGTAGGCGTCGTCGAGGACATCGCCTCGCTCGAGCTCCTTATGGAAAGGAGGTTCCCCCACGGCCGCGAATACACCCGGTCCGACGGGGGCTTTCAAGATCCCTTCCGTCACATTGCCACCATTAGATCCAATGGATATATCCGCCGCCACCATGACCGAGACCGTCAAAGCCATGTTCGAGCAGGGCGGTACGACCTTCGTCATCATCCTGCTCATGTCCGTGCTCGCGCTCACCGTCGGAATCGAGCGCTGGGCAGCCATGTTCGTGGCGCGTCGCCGGATGGTCGAGAGCACCGAGCGCATCCTCGGACACCTACGCGAGCGCAACCGCACCATGGCCCTCGCGGTGAATTCGACCGTGGCCCGTCATCCTGGTGCCAAGCTCTTCGAGCTCTTGCTCTCCGATCGCACGGTCAGCGCCGGTGAGGTCCGCCGCATGCAGGCCCGCATCATTCGTGGCACCAAGACCCGCCTCTGGGTGCTGGGTACGGTCGGCGCCACCGCGCCCTTCGTGGGTCTGTTCGGCACGGTCGTCGGTATCATGCGCTCGTTCCGTGACATCTCATCGAGCGGGGCCGGCGGCTTCGCAGTGGTTTCGGGAGGCATCAGCGAAGCGCTCATCACCACCGCGGCGGGTATCGCGGTCGGCGTGCTCGCGATGATCTTGTTCAACTACTTGGGCGTGCAGGCGAGCGCTTTTTCGGCGGAGCTCAAAGAGAGCGCCGAAGAGATCGCCGAGACCTCGATGAGCCTGCCGGCACAAAGCCTCCCGGCCGCTGGTTGATCGCGCATGGCAACGAACATGCCCCACAGCGCGGACGACGCGGACGACGACTCGCCAATCTTCGCCGAGGTGACGATCACGCCGCTCACGGACGTGATCCTCGTGCTCCTGATCATCGTCATGGTCTCGGCCAATCAGATGGTCGATGCAGCACGGGAAGGGCGACTCGAGGTCGATCTCCCGACCGCGGGCGCGGGCTCGTCGGACACCACGCCGGGTGAGGCGATGGTCATCGGCATCATGAAAGACGGCCGCATCGCGGTGGGTGGCGAGACCATCGACGAGACGTCGCTGCAGACGATGCTCAAGGATCGCATGACGAAGAACCAGCAGACGCCGATCGTCATCGACGCTGACGGCGACCTCGCTCACAAATCGGTGGTGCGCGTGCTCGACATCGCGCGCCAAGCGGGCGTCACCAATATCGGTATCGGCGTCACGCCGGGAGAACAGTAAGTGGAATTGCTGCGCAGCTTCATCGAGCTCATCCGCAACCCGGGCGCGCTCATCGTCTGGGGCGGTTACCCCGCGCTTGCCGCCATCATCTTCCTCGAGACCGGCGCGCTGGTGTTTTTCCTTCCGGGCGACTCGTTGTTGGTCATGGCCGGGCTCTACGCGGCGCAGGGCTCGCTCAATATTCTTTGGCTGAACCTGCTGCTCATTCCGCTCGCTATCTTGGGCGACGCCCTCTCGTATTTCATCGGCTACCGTGCCGGCCACGCGTTGTTCGAGCGGCCGCGCTCGCGGTTCTTCCGCCCGGACCTCGTGAAGAAGGCGCACGGCTTCTACGAGAAGCACGGTGGCAAAGCGATCATCCTGGCGCGCTTCGTTCCGATATTGCGGACGTTCGTGCCGGTCGTCGCTGGCGTCGGTCAGATGGGCTACAAGAAATTCGCGACCTACAACATCGTCGGCGGCGCGGCGTGGATCGCGTCGATGACGATCGTCGGCTACGTGTTGGGCTCGCGCTTCCCGGTGCTCGTGCAACACATCGAGAAGGTCATCATCGTGGTGGTCTTCCTGTCGATCTTGCCGCCGATCATCGAGTACTTGCGGGCGCGTGCCAAGGCGGGTCGCGAAGCGGCTCCCGGTACCCCGGCCTGACGTAGACGAGACGCTCCCGATCGCATAGGTACGCCCCGTGTCTTACCTCGTTCTCGCGCGCAAATACCGCCCGGCGACCTTCGCCGACGTCATCGGCCAAGAGCATGTCGTTCGCACCTTGCAGAACGCCATCACCATGGGCCGTGTCCATCACGCTTTCGTGTTCACCGGCGCCCGCGGCGTCGGTAAGACCACCTGCGCGCGCGTTCTCGCCAAGGCGTTGAACTGCGACACCGGCATGCGACCGGATCCATGCGGCGTCTGCGCTTCGTGCAAGGACATCGCGGCGGGCTCGCACCCCGACGTGCTCGAGATCGACGGTGCCTCGAATACCGGCGTCGACAACGTGCGCGAGCTGCGCGAGACGGTGCGATATCTGCCGTCGCGCTCGAAGTTCAAGCTCTACATCATCGACGAAGTGCACATGCTCTCGACTGCGGCTTTCAATGCGCTGCTCAAGACCCTCGAAGAGCCACCGGCGCACGTGAAGTTCGTCTTCGCGACGACCGAGCCACAGAAGATTCCGATCACCATCTTGTCGCGTTGCCAACGCTTCGATTTCCGCCGCGTCTCCAATCAGACGCTCGCCGAGCACGTGCGCTTGGTGTTGAAGGGCGAGAACGTCGAGATTGGTGCGTCGGCGCTGTCGGCGGTGGTGCGTGAGGCGCAAGGCTCGGTGCGCGATGCCCTGTCGTTGCTCGATCAGGTCTTGTCGTACGCAGGCAATGCGCCGTCGGACGAAGCGGTGGTCGCTGCGTTGGGCCTCGTCGATCGCGGCGCCATCTTCGGGTTGTTCGACGCGGTGCTCGAACGCAATGCCGACCGGCTCTTGTCCATGATCGCGGACATCGACGTGAAAGGACACGAGCTCGGCGACGTCGCGGCGCTGTTCGTCGACCATCTGCGCGACGTGATGGTCGCAAAGAGCGTCAAAGATCCGACCGAAGCGCAGCTCGATCGCTCACCGGGTGAAGTCGAGCAATTGCGGGCGCAGGCAAAGCAGCTGTCGGCGCCGGATCTGCATCGCATGTTCGCTTTGGCGGTCGAGGTGGCAGACGATGTGAGTCGCTCGCCGTTCGCGCGCGTGAGCTTCGAGATGGGACTTTTGCGCCTGCTCGAGGTGGAGCCGACGGAGCGACTCGAGGAGCTCTTGGCGCGGTTGGATGGGGCGGGGACGGTGAGTGCGAAGGCGCCGGTGAAAACCGAGCACCGAAGTCCGACGCCCGAAGTCCGAAAGCCGATTGCCGAGAGCCGATCACCGATCGCCGACAAGCCGATGGCCGATAGCCGATCACCGATTGCCGACAAGCCGATGGCCGAGAGCCGATCGCCGATGTCCGACAAGCCGATCGCCGACAAACCGACGGGCGAGCTCACCTGGCCCGCCTTCGTCGCGACGATTCGCGCCACCAAGCCGGGCTTGTCCTCGATCCTCGAGCACGCCAAGCCTCTGCGGTTCGGCGCCGACGGCATCGAGCTGGGCTACGTCGCCAAGTCTTGGCACTGGAACGAAGCGCATGATCCCGAGCGCAAGGCCGCCATCGAGGCAAGCCTCACTGCGATGTTCGGCAAGCCGGTCCCGCTCAAGCTGACCGCCGTCGCGGCAACCGAAGAGGTCAAGGTCGAGGAATCGATCGCCGAAGCCGCCGACCGCAAGCGCAAGAACCGCCACGAGGAGATCGTGACCGGTGCCCGCGAGCATCCAGCGGTGCGGGGCGCCATTTCGATCTTGGGTGGCGAAATCAAAGAAGTAATCGTCCGCGAGTCGGACGCGGAGGGGTGACCATGGACTTGGATATGAACAAGATCATGGAGATGGCCAACCAGATGAAAGCGCATCTGGAAAAGACGCAGGCCGAGACGATGAACATGCAGGTTCGCGGCGAGGCCGGCGGCGGCATGGTGGCGGTGGTCATGAATGGCCGTCACGAGGTCATCGAGGTGAAAATCGAGCCGTCTGCTATGACGGACGTCAAGCTCCTCGAAGACTTGATTCGCGCTGCCTTCAACCAGGCGGTGACGAACGTCCAGAACGAAGCCAAGAACAAGATGGGTTTGCTCGCCCAGAGCATGGGCGTGGGGCCACTAGGCAACTTCTGACGTGACGCAGGACCCAATCACGCGTCTCGCGCTCGAGCTCGGACGCCTTCCCGGCATCGGCGAGCGCAGCGCGCAGCGCCTGGCGTACTACGTCATCAAGGCGTCGCACGGGGGCGGCCGGCAGTCGCTGGCGCACGATCTCGCCAAGGCCCTCGTCGAGTGCGTCGACCACGCGCGCTTCTGCAACGTCTGTCAGAACCTGACGACCAGCGAAGTCTGCGCCGTGTGCAGTGACGCGCGGCGCGACAAGTTGGTCATCTGTGTGGTCGAGGGAGTCGCCGACCTGCGAGCGATCGAGGCGAGCGGCGGATACCGCGGCGTCTACCACGTGTTGCACGGGTCGCTGTCGCCGCTCGAAGGGGTCGGTCCCGACGACCTACGCTTGCGCGAGCTCGTTGCCCGGCTTGCGGGCGAGGTGCAGGAGATCATTCTCGCCACCAATGCCGATGTCGAAGGCGACGCCACTGCCCTCTATGTCGCCCGTTTGGTCAAACCTCACGGCATCAAGGTCACTCGCCTGGCCTCGGGCATCCCTATGGGCGGCGAGCTCGAATACGTCGACCAAGCGACCCTCGGGCGAGCCCTCGAGAACCGTCGGGATTTCTGACGCCTGCAGCCCCGTAAATGGTTGAAACGTAAAAGTTGAAGCCAGGTCGGGGTGTCTGTTAACAACAGACCACCATGGCCGACCAACAGATGGTGATGTACGAGGAGGAGTTTCGGCAGATCGCTGCGATCTGCGAACGCCTGACTCGTGAAGCCAACGCCAAGGCCGTTCTGCTCGTCGACAAGAACGGTCAGTACATCACCAGCAACGGCGAAACCGGCGACCTCGATACGACGTCACTCGCCTCGCTGGCAGCGGGTACCAATGCCGCCACCAACGGCTTGGCGAAGCTCATTGGCGAGAAGGACTTTCCGAACAACTTCCTCGAAGGCGAGAAGTACAACCTTCACTTTTCCATCGTCGCGCAGCGCGCGATCCTGGTCGTCATGTTCGACCAAAGGTCGTCGCTGGGCCTCGTGCGCTTGCGCGTGAAGCGCGCCAGTGAAGAGCTCGCGAACATCTTCGGCGCCATGCTGCAGAAGGCGCAGAGTCAGGCGCAAGGCGCGCCGTTCGGCGAGATCACCGACGACGATATCGACAATCTGTTCTCTGAGTAAGGCGGCCGAGCCATGTCCTTCATCAACTACAGCTCGCGCGAGATTAACTGTAAGATCGTCTATTACGGGCCGGGTCTCTGCGGCAAAACGACGAACCTTCAGTACATCTACAACAAGACCAATCCCGAGGCGAAAGGGAAGATGATCTCCCTCGCCACCGAGACCGAGCGCACGCTGTTCTTCGACTTCTTGCCGCTCTCGCTCGGCGAAATCCGTGGCTTCAAGACCCGATTCCACCTCTACACGGTTCCCGGTCAGGTCTTCTACGACGCGTCCCGCAAGCTCATCTTGAAGGGCGTCGACGGTGTCGTGTTCGTTGCCGACTCGCAGATCGAGCGTATGGAAGCGAACCTCGAGTCGATGGAAAACCTGCGGACCAATCTGGCCGAGCAGGGCTACGACCTCGACAAGATCCCGTTCGTCATCCAGTACAACAAGCGCGACTTGCCGAACGCCGCCGGCGTCGACGAGCTCAAGCGCTTGTTGAACCCGCGGACCGTACCGGACTTCGAGGCATCGGCGACCGTCGGCAACGGCGTCTTCGATACGCTGAAGGCCATCGCGAAGCTGGTGCTCACCGAGCTCAAGAAGGGCGGCTGAGGCCGTCGTTCTCGACGTGGACTCAACCGACAAGCTCGCTCCTCTTCGAGCCGATGTTCGCCGTCTAGGCGAGCTCTTGGGCGCCGAGATCAAGCGCAAGGCCGGCCAGCAGGCCTTCGATCACGTCGAAGGTTTGCGACGCCTAGCGATCAGCTACCGCCGCGGTCTCGCGTTCACCAACGAGGAGGAGACCACTCAGGCGCAAAACGGCCTCGACGAGGCGATGGCGATCATCCAGCAGGCGAGCACCGCCGAGCTCGCGACGCTCACCAAGGCGTTCGCGGTGCTCTTCGACCTGGTGAACGCAGCCGAGGCTCGCCAGCGCGAGCGCCGCTTGGCCCTCGATGGCGGACGTCGCAAGACGGGAGCCGCGTACGGGGCATTCGCAGGGATGCGAGCGCGCGGCTTGTCCTTCGAAGACGTGATGCAGCGCCTGTCTCAGCTCGATCTGCGCCCGGTATTCACGGCGCATCCCACCGAGGCGTCGCCGATCGCGACCCTGCACGCAAAGCAGCGGATCACCGAGCACCTCGAGGCTTTCGACGAGGCGCAAGACAATGACACCAAGACGATCATCGAGTCTGCTCTAGCGGACGACATCAGCGCCCTGTGGCGGGGTAGCGGCGTGCGGTTGCAGCGCCCGAGCGTCAGCGACGAGATCGCGAGCGCGCTGGCGTTTTATGACCCCGCCATCTTCGAGGCGGTACCGGCGCTCTACCGGGAGCTCGCTGGAGCCATCGCCGAAGCGTACGAGACCGACGTCGAAGCGCACGAGCTGCCGACCATCGTCCGCTTCGGATCGTGGATTGGCGGCGATGGCGACGGCAATCCCAACGTCACCGCCGAGACGCTGCGAGAGGCAGTGGAGCGCGCGCGCACCGTCGTGACGCGCCACTACGTAGGTCGGCTTCAGGGGCTCGCGACGAGCGCCGGCTATCGTACGCGCGCGCGCATCCGGCGACTCATCGACGCGCTCGTGACCCGTGACATCAGCGTCGCGGAGCTGCGCGCCGAGCTCGATGTGTTGCGTAGCTTGAACGTCTCGTTGCGCGGCATCGTCGATCTATCGCGGCTCGTCGACACCTTCGGTTTGCACCTCCACACCGTCGACATACGGCAACACGCCCGCGTCCATGCCCAGGCGCTCAAGGAGCTCGACAATCCTTCGGCGGCCACCGAACGCGCACTCGCGGTCTTGCGCGCCGCCGCGGCGATCAAGCGGACGTCGCCGAACGCGATCACGAGCTACGTGATTAGCGGAGCGACGAGCGTCACCGACGTGTGGAACGTCCTCGCGCTGGCGCGCCATTGCGAGGTTTCACCCGCGGGCACGGCGACTGACCCTGGGCTCATGCCGGTGCCACTCTTCGAGTCGATCGCCGACTTGCGTGCGGCGCCCGATATCTGCCGCGCGTTGTGGACGCATCCCGAGTACCGCGTCTTGCTGGCCTCATGGGGCAACCTCCAGGAAGTCATGCTGGGCTACTCGGACTCGAGCAAAGACGGCGGCATGCTCACGAGCACAGCCGAGATCGACCGCGCTCACGCCGAGCTCCATGACGTCGCCGCGACATGCGGTGTGCGCTTGCGTCTCTTCCACGGACGCGGCGGTACCGTTGGCCGCGGCGGCGGACCGACTCATCGCGCCATCGTCGTGCAACCTCGCTTCAGCGGTGCCTTGAAGCTCACGGAGCAAGGCGAGGTCATCCACTGGAAGTACGCCGACGCCACCATCGCGGGCCGCAGCCTCGAGCTGATGGTGACCGCGGCTTGCTCGGTAGTGAATGATACCGAGCGTCAGGCGGCGAAGCGTGAGTGGCGCGATGCCTTGGGCACGCTCTCGCAGCTCGCATTCGATTGTTACCGCGCCGAGGTCTACGACTCGGCGGAGATGCTCGCCTACTTCGAGCAGACGACACCGGCGCCCTTCATCGACCGGGCCAAGATGGGCTCGCGTCCAGCGAAGCGCGGCTCGCTCAGCGGGCTCGAGGACATTCGCGCCATTCCCTGGGTGTTCGGGTGGATGCAGTCGCGGTGCTGCTTGCCTGCGTGGTTCGGCGTCGGGACCGCGCTCGAGAAGTTCGTCGGAGGCGACGAGGGACGGCTGGTTCTCCTGCGCACCATGGCGCGTGAGTGGGGGATGTTTCGCGAGCTGCTGCGCAATGTGCGGCTTGGCATGGCCAAAGCAGACAAGCTGATTGCTGACCGCTATAGCGCACTGGCGCGCGACCCTGAGACCGGACGGCGGATTGCTGGGCGACTCGGGCAGGAGCTGCGGCGGTCGCGGCAGATGGTGCTGTCGGTCTGCGAAATGCCGCGGTTGCTGGCGGACGACCCTGTGCTCGAGCAGTCGATTGCCCTGCGGAATCCCTACGTCGACCCGATGAGCTTGGCGCAGATTGCCTTGCTGGCGAGGGCGCGCGCTTTGCCTGCGTCGGATGAGCTCGAAGGGGCGTTGGCGGGGACTATCGCGGGGATTGCGGCTGGGCTTCGGAATACGGGGTAGCGTCGAGCCGGGGTCACGGAAAATGGTGACAGTCACCATTTAGCTCAGTGCGTCAAAGGTCGCCGGTTTGGGAACTCGATCACTGACTCGCGAGCCGTTGCCGCGTTGCAATTCGTAGCGTGGGTGGTTTGACACCGAGGGGGTTGAGGAGACCCGGGCGCTGGTGTTCTGTCCGCTATGGCGTACGCGCCCCGGGGCGCGTCGCGTACTTTCTTCGAGCGATTTCTTATTATTTTCTTGACGCTGGTTTTGCAGGGCTCGGCGTTAGCGTTCTGCGGGCCTCGAGGAATGGCGTTCTTTCGCGCTGCCGAGAACGCTGGTGCGTTTTGGCGGATGCGTCGAGTGTTTTCGCATTCGCGGTCGTTTGCGGCGCACCACGGGCTCGGGAAGGGCCTCGAAAATCGCGTGTTACGATGAGCTATGAACGTGACCGCGTTGACGTCTGAAGAGTTGGTTTCGTCACTCAAGACCCTCGTCGCGCGTGAGCGTGCGGTCGTCGCGGACATCGTCGAGCATCTCGCGGAGGTGGCTAGGCGTAGGCTCTACGTGACGTCGGCTTGCACGAGCTTGTTCGTCTACTGCCATGAGGTGCTGGGGTACTCGGAAGATGCGGCACGGCACTACGTGACGGTCGTCTATGTCGTGCTCGAACATGCGGCGGTGCTTGCGATGCTGAAGGCGGGGACACTTTGCGTGAGCGGTGTGCGAGTGATTGCGCCGGCGCTCGATGTTCCTGACGTCGAGGCGCGCCTCGCGGCAGCTGCTGGCAAGACGCGCAACGAGCTCGAGCGGCTGGTTGCCTCCTGGAAGCCGAAGCCCCTCGTCGAGACGCGAACGACCGCCCCGTGCGCCGATGCCAAAGCCGCTCACCGCCGAGCACTACAAGCTGCAGTTCACCATCGACGCCGAGACCTATGCTGAGCTCATGCGGCTACGGGACCTCGTGCGTCACAGCGTTCCCGATGGTGACGTCGGTAAGGTGGTGGCCAAAGCCATCAGGCTTGCCCGCAAGTCCGTTGAGAAGCGGAAGTTCGGCCGCACGGACAAGCCGAAGCAGCTGCCCATCGAAGCGACGAGCACCGAGCGCACACCCGACCCCAGCCGCGCACCAAGTGCAGCGACCCGACGCGAGGTCTCCGAGCGCGACCACGACCAATGCACCTACGTGAGCCACGACGGCCGTCGTTGCAGCGCAACCGCTTGGCTAGAGTTCGACCACAAGCACGAGTTCGCCAAAGGCGGCGACACCAAGGTCAGCAACCTGCGGTTGTACTGCCGCGTCCACAACGCCGCCCGCAACTACCCGACGCGCCCCGGGGCGCATCCTAGAAGCTAAACCCGAAGCTCCCGGATCCCCCACCGCGTCCGTCGGGGAGCACCATCAAGCTCACACCCTCGTCGGCGGGCGACGCGTGCAAGCTGTGGTCATCGACGAAGAGGTCCCAGACCACCAACGCGGCGCCGATGACCAACAACGGGGTTCCCGCGAACACGGCGATCTGCGAGCGGTCGTAGGCGCCCTGGGCGTCGTCGTCGATGGCGGCGGCCTCGCGTTGGGTGAGGTTCGGGTTGCCGTTTGCGTCGTTCACGAGGCTCTTGTGGTGGGCGTACTGCAGGATGCCGTAGGTGGCGGCCGCGGCGCCGATGATGGCGGCGGGGGCGCCGACGTAGGTCTTCCAGGTGACCAGTGGCTCCTCGCGGCGGACGACGATGCTGTCGTCGAGGGGCGGTGGCTCCATGGCGCCTGTCTCGGTCATGACGGTTGGCGGGGCCGAAGCGATGGGCGGGGCGACGGTGATGACGGGGTCGGGTCTGGCCTCGGGCTTGGGCTCGACCGCGGGCTCGAGGGGCGGTGGCTCGAGGGGGAGGGCGGCGAGGTCTTCAGGGCCTGGTGTGGCTGAGGGGCCGTCGCCGAAGAGGGTGGCCGAATTTGCGAGGATGCTCGCGTTCAAGTCGGCCGAGGTGACGAAGACGAAGCTCACTTGGCGTGGCTTGTCACCCGCGACGTTGATGACCAGGCTGGTGCCGCGGCTCTCGGGCTTCGCCACGGGGACCAGCAAGAGGTCGACGCGCAGACTTTTCGCGAGGCGGTTGGTGCAGGTGCTGTCCCGTTTGCACTGGCGGACGGCGGAAGCGAAGTCGGGCTTGGCGCGTTTGTCCAGCGCCTTGGTGCCCACGACCTCTCCGTTGGCTCCGGCGTGGCTTGCCAGCGCTCGGTCGATGCCGTCGAGGGCGCTCTTCGACATGCTGCCGTCCGCTTGAGCGGGCGCGAGGGCCAGGGTTGGCTTCGCGGAACGGCTCTTCCCCGGCGCGGCGAAGGCATGGGAGCCGACGACGAGCATGGCCATCAGTATGGCTGCGGGGAGGCGTCCCATATCGTGGGGCAGTGTAGCCGGGCCGTGTTGACCACCGCAATGAGCGCGGCTACCATTTACGCGAACTTACGGCAGTTTGGACACCTTTTGGCGCGTCGCGCTCGCACCCGAGCAGTGGCCGCGAGGACGTCGCGCATGTTTCTCCGGTGTCTTGCTTCCGTTCTGGTCGTCCTGACCGTCGCGTTGCCCTCGCGGGCACAGTCACCAGCGCCGTCGCCGACCCCCGTGCCCGCTGCGGCGGACGAGCCGTCGTACAACCTACGCTTGCGCAACATCGAAGAGCGGGTGAACGACCTCAAAGAGAAGGTCTTCCAATCGAAAGCCCGGCTCATCCAGCTGCAAGAGGTGGTGCTGCATGGCGCCATCTCCGGCGCCAAGGCCGTCATCGTCCACAAGAACGAAATGGGCGGCACCTTCCGTTTGTCGCGCCTGCAGTACGCGCTCGACGGCGCACCCATCTACAATCGCGTCGCCACCGGTGAGGAGCTCGAAGCGCCCGACGAAATCGAGGTCTTCAACGGCAGCATCGCGCCCGGCAATCACCAGCTGTCGCTTTATCTCGAGTACACGGGCAGCGGCTACGGCGTCTTCAGCTACCTCAAGGGCTACACGTTCAAGGTGAAATCCAGCCAGATGGTGACCGCGGAGGAAGGCAAGCTTACCTTCGTGCGCGTGGTCGGATTCGAGAAGGGCAACATCACCACCGAGCTCAAGGATCGCCCAGCGGTGCGTTACGAGATCGATACCGGCAAGACCATCGGCGAGGAGCGCAAAGACGTGAAGCCCGGACCGGCGCCCGCTCCCGCGCCGCCGCCGAGCTCGGGTGGCAAGACGCCTTGAGCTTTCGCGTCGCGCTTATGGCTGCGATAGCGGTCTGCGGTCTGACTTTGCCGGCGGCAGCGCAAGACCGCGCCTTGTCGGCCGTGCGCGGCGAGCTCGACGCCATCGAGACGACGCTTACCTCACTGACCAATGACGTGGCGACGCCCGAGCTCTACGACAAGCCGGGCCGTTTCGCGCGTCGCTTGAATGACGCGCAGGTTCTGGTGCTCCTCAACGACCCGACGCGGGCGTCGCTGATTCTCTACGACGCCGTCGAAGACCCGGAGAGCAAGAGCTACCCGAGTTACGACGACGCGGTGTTTTACCTCGGCGAATCGCTCTTCATGATGCGCCACGACTCGGCCGCAAAGCTCCGCTTCCTCGAGCTGCAGCGGCGCAACAATCCTGCATACACCGCCATCGCGTTGCAGCGCCTCATCCAAATCGCCGATCGCACCAGCCGCTATGACGGACTCGATGCGCTGGTCGCCTCCATGCGTGCGAAGGGGCCACTGCCGTCCGAAGTCGGCTACATCTGGACCAAGAGCCAGGTATTGCGTGGCAACTCCGATCTCGCCAAGCGTGAAGCGGCCGCGGTTCCACGGGAGAGCCGCTTGTGGGCCAAGACCCGCTACATGGCCGCGGTTGCCGAGGTTCAGCTCGGTCACTACGCCGAGGCCCGCGCCATCTTCGAAGAGCTGTCCAAGATTCCCGACAACTACGAAGAGGCGGCTGCGGTTCGCGACCTCGCGGCGATGGACCGAGCCCGCATTTTCCTCGACCAGGGTGATCTGTACGCGTCCGTCGACGCGTACCAACAGATCGACCGCAAGAGTCCCTATTTCGAGCAGTCGCTGTACGAAGCGAGCTGGAGCTATGTACGCGCCGCGAGCCTCGCGGCCGACGATGCTGCCAAGATCGCCGAATACAAGAAAGCGCAGCGCACGCTCGAGGTCCTCATGCTCTCCGAGAGCGACAGCGAGCTCATGTGCGACGCGCGCCTTCTCTACGGGAATATCCTCATCCGCGTCGCGGCGTTCGATGAAGCGAGCATTGCCTTCGACGACTTGGCGCGCCGTTACCGCTCGGCACGCGGTGAGCTGTCCGGCCTCCTGGCCGTGAAGGCGCAACCGCACGAATACTACGAAGAAGTCGTGGTGCGGCCGAAGATGGGCGATTCCAAGCTGTCACCGCTGGCGATGAGTTGGACGCGCGAAGACAAAAGCCTCCAGAAGGCGCTGCGGGTGTCGGACGACCTCGATCAGAGCGACGGCTGGTTGCGCGAGTCGCTGCAGATCGTCGCCGACCTCTTGGCGGTGCTCGATTCGAATCGGCGCTCGAGCTTCTTCCCGCAGATCCGCGACAAGCAGGCCCGCGCTTTCGAGCTCGAGGATCAACTGATCGGCGCCAACACACGTCTGCTCGCCGTGCAGCGCGAGATCACGCAGGATGCCCTCGACAATGAAGGCAAGCGCGAGCTCGAGAACATCATGCAAGAGCTGGCTCGTCTCGATTCGGCGTATCGCGCTCTCCCGAAGCGGCGTGACGAGGTCGACTCACGTATCGAAGCGCGAAAGCGCGTGATGGACGAGAAGGGGCGCGACGTCTTCCGCATCGGTTTCGAGCTCGAGAGTATGCGTTCGACGGTGCGCGGCCTGAACCAGTGGTACGGCACCAATGGGAAGAATCTCTCCCGTGAAGAACGCGATAGCGTACGGCAGCGCATCGACCGGCAAACCGCCGACCTCGACGCGCTCGACAAGGCACAGAAAGATCTGGTTCGCGACGTCGCCGCGCAGCGTCAGCTGGTCGCGTTATCGGCGCGCGAAGCTCGCGAGCTGCAGGTACGCGAGCGTTACGAGCAGCTCCTCGTCCGCCAGCGCGAGCTCCTCGACCGCGCAGCTCCGCGACTCGATGCCGACGACCGAGCCTTGAACGAGCAGGCCGACTTGCAACGCGAGCGCATGTCGCGTTTCGTCGCCGAGCTGCAGAACACCATCGCCAAGATCGATGCCGAGATGGACGAGAGGGCCGAAGGCCTGCGCTCTCAGGTGTTACGCGAGAAAGTCGTTCTCACCGAGCTCGCCGAGCGGAGCCGCGGCACGCGCAACGATACGGAAGAGACGGTTGGTGAGGTCGCCATGGCCGCGGTGCGCGGCGCTTCGAGCAAGTTCCAGGACATCGTCCTGCGCGCCGATGTCGGCGGCATCGACGTCGCATGGCAGCTCAAGGAGCAGCAGACCGCCGAGATCAACCGCCGTGTCGCCGAGCAGCGTCGCGAGCTCGAGGTCCTCGACGCCGAGTTCAAAGAGGTCTTGACCGAGTGATGCGCTGCTTTGCTCCATGTGTTCTGGTCGCTATGGCGGTCACGAGGACCGTGATGGCAGACCCGCGTCCCAATCCGCTCGCGGCGCAGGGCCTCGCCAACACCACGACGTACACCGAGGAAGAACGCCGTGAGCTCGACGAGCTCGAGCAGCGCGTTCACGAGTTCGAGGCCAAGGCGGCCGAATACCGCGAGACTACGCGTCACCTCATCGAACAGAAGTACAACGCGCAGCGCCAGACGCTGTTCCAGGCCTATGAAGACCTGATCGTCCAGCTGGAAAAAGACCAGCGCGCCAAGCGCGAAGAAGCCGTGGCCCGCTTCGAGGCCTTCATCAAGGAGTACCCGAGCGAGCCGCGTTACACGCCGGACGCGATGTTCCGCTTGGCGGAGCTCTACTTCGAGCAGTCGTATGACGGCTATTTCCGCCAGCGGCAGGCGTACGACCGAGCGCTCGAGGCGTGGACGCAGGGAGCGGGCCCGGAGCCGGTCGAGCCCCAGCTCCATTACGAGCCCACCATCGCGATGATGCAGCGGCTGCTCACGCAGTTCCCCGACTATCGTCTGGTGGACGGCGCCTACTATCTCCTCGGCTACTGTCTCACCGAGCAGGGCGAAGAAGACCGCGCCACGGTCGTGTACGAGGAGCTGACGCGGCGCTTCCCCAAGAGCAAGTTCGCGCCGGAAGTCTGGACCCGCATCGGCGAGTACTACTTCAACTCGAACGAGCTCGAGCGGGCCCTACGCGCCTATAGCAACGTGCTCGGAGAGGTCGAAAGCCCCTACTACGACAAGGCGCTGTACAAGCTCGCCTGGACGCACTACCGCCTCGCCGATCCCGATCGCGCTCCTCAAGAGTATCAAGCCGCGGTCGACACCTTCGTTCGTCTGCTCGACTTCAACGACAAGACGCGGCGGGAAGGCAACGAGCGCGGCGGCGACCTGCGCGGCGAATCCATTCAATATATCGCAATCAGCTACGCCGACGAACAGTGGGGCGGCCTCGACAAAGCGTTGCAGTACTTCAAGAGCATCGGCGGCCGGCCGTACGAGCGCGAGATCTATCGCGCCCTGGGCGACGTCTACTTCGACCAGACGCGCTTTACCGACTCGATCCGCGTCTATGAGCTGGTGCAACAGCGCTACCCTACCGACCCGAGCGCCCCCGACGTCCAGGACAAGATCATCGCCGCCTACGAGCGTGATCGTAACTTCGACGGCGCGGCCACCGCACGTGAGCGCATGACGTCTCTCTACTCCGAGAACGGCGCTTGGTTCGCGGCCAACAAGAACGAAGCCGATGCGCTGAAAAACGCCAAGCGCCTCACCGAGTCATCGCTCTACACGGCGGCGTTCTTCCATCACCGTCAGGCGCAAGTGGCGCGCGAGGCCAACAAGGTCGACATGGCGACCGAGGCCTATCGTCGCGCTGCATCCGCGTACGGCGAGTACCTGAAGCGTTTTCCGAACGACAAGCAGGCCTACGATCTGACGTTCTACTACGCGGAGACTCTCTACTATTCGCAGCAGTTCGCTTTAGCGGCCGAGCAGTACGAGCGCGTGCGCGACTCGAACCTCGATAACAAGTACCTCGAGCTTTCGGCATACAACGCCGTGCTCGCCTACGAGCGCAACGTGCAGGTCGCCGAGCAGAAGGGGCTCGCCAAAGTGAAGGTGCGCAAGAGCACCGATCGCGATCCCAACGCTCCGATCACGCCGCAGCCCATCCCGGAAGCCAAGCTCAAGGTCATCGCAGCTTCCGACCGTTTCGCGAGCGCGGTGCCGAACAGCCCCGAGGTGCCGAAGGTCCTCTACAAGGCCGGGGAGATCTACTACACCTACGATCACTTCGATGAGGCGCGGCGGCGCTTCACCTCGCTGCTCGACGGCTATCCGCAGCATCAGGTCGCGGAGTACTCGGCGAACCTCATCATCGAGTCCTACCTAGCCGAGAAGAACTACGCAGCGGTCGAAGACTTCAGCCGCGGCCTCCTGGCACGCGCCGCCACCCCGGGCGTTGGCAAGGGCTTCAAGGGCGACCTCGTGAAGTACAAGGCTGGAGCGATGTTCAAGATCGCCGAGGACTACCAAGCCGCCGGCCAGTCCGAGAAAGCGGCCGAAGAGTACCTACGTATCCTCGGCGAGCATCCCGACAACCAGTTCGCCGACTCGGCTTTGAACAACGCGGCGGTGGCTTACGAGCGCGCCCGTCGCTACGAATCCGCCTCCAAGCTCTACGAGCGCCTGGTGCGTGAGTATCCGAAGTCTTCTTTGGCGGACGGTGCCCTGTTCCGCGTCGGCTTGAATGCCGAGCGCTTCTTCGACTTCGACAAGGCGACTCGGTCTTACCTCAAGCTGGTCGACGACTACCCGAAGAGCGAGCGGCGGGCCGACGCCATCTACAACGCGGCGCTCTCGCTCGAGAACACCCAGAACTACGAAGCTGCTGCTCGCCAGTATCAACGCTATTGCGAGCTGTTTCCGAAGCGCGACGATGCTGCTTCCGTCTGTTTCCGCGCCGGCAGCGTCTACGAGAAGATGGGCGAGCCGCAGAAGGTCATCGCCACCTATTCGGTCTTCACCAAACGCTACAAAGGGAGCGTGAAGGACGCCGACCGCGTCATCGAAGCCGATCTCAAGATCGCCAAGGCCTACGAGAAGCTCAAGAAGCCGCGTGACGCCGAGAAGCACTACGAGGCGACCGTCGCTGGTTTCCGCAAGAACCCGAACGACAAGGCTGCTCCTTATGGAGCCGAAGCACAGTTCCAGCTCGTCGAGCGCGAGTTCGAGAAGTTCCGCGGCATCGCGATCACCGGGAACACGGCGCAGCAGAAGTCGGCCATCGTCCGCAAGGCGAGCACGCTCAAGGACGTCGAGGGACGATACAAGCAGGTGCTCGGCTTCAAGCAGGTCGACTGGACCATGGCGTCGCTCTTCCGCATCGGCCAGCTCTACCAATCGTTCGCCGAGAGCATCATCAAGGCGCCGTGCCCGATCGAGGTGAAGCGCAGCGCCAAGAAGGTTGGTGCCACCGAAGACGAGGTCTGCGAGGAGTATCGCGTGCTCCTCGAAGAGCAAGCCGGAACCGTCGAGGACAAGGCCGTCGCCGCCTACGAGACGGCGATCACGCGAGCGCGTGAGCTGCAAGTCGTGAGCTCCTGGACCAAACAGACCTTGGTGGCACTGAACAAGCTGCGTCGCGCCCAGTGGCCCTTGCAGAAGGACGCTAAAGCGTACGTCGACGAACGCGCCCTCGCGACGCCGCCGGCAGCGCTTGCCGACGGCCGCACGGCCCGCTCGACCAGCGAAGGGACACCGCAATGAAGCGTTGCCTGTGCTTCGCCTTGGTCGCTCTTGCGGCGTGCGCGTCGGCACCCAAGCCCGCCGAGGAGGCGCGTGCCGGGGCTCCGGCCGTCCAGACACCCGCGGGCGAGGCCCCCCCTGCGACGACCGACCGCGGTCAGGACGCCTTCGCCAAAGGCCTCGACCTCCTGGCCACCGATCGTCGCGCTGCTCTCGATAGCTTCCGCGCCGCGGCCCGGCAGAATCCCAAGCTTGCTGCCGCCCACTACAACGTCGCCGCGCTTCTCGGGGCGGACGGAGACCGCGAGGGCGCCAAACGTGCCTACGAATCGGCGCTCGAGGCCGATCCGGCGTACGGACCCGCGGTCGCTGGCCTGGCAAGCTTGCGCGACGCCCAAGGCGACACCAGCGGTGCCATCCAGCTCCTGAAGAACCACGTCGCCGATCATCCCGAGTCCGCGATAGCGCGCGCGCAATTGGCGCAGCTCTTGGCGCGCAACAACGAGCTCGACGCGGCGCGGGACAACGCCATCGCCGCCTTGCGCATCGACGAGCGCAGTGCCGAAGCGATGCTGGCACTGGGCATGGTGTTCAGGCGCCAGCACAAGATCGAGCTCGCTCAGTTGGCCCTCGACCAGGCGCTCGCCGTCGATCCGCGACTCGGGGAGGCCTACAACGAGCTCGGTCTGGTCTACGTGGCGCTCGATGACAAGGCGAAGGCCGTGGCGGCGTTCGAGCGTGCGGCATCCGCGTCACCGCGCGTCGCGGCCGTTCACAACAACCTTGCGGCGCTGCGCAACGAAGTGGGCGCTTTCGATGGCGCCGTCGAGGCAGTCAATCGGGCCATCTCCATCGACCCGCGCCAAGCGCGCTACTACCTCAACCTCGGGAATGCGCTGCGCGGTCAGCAGAAGTACGGCGAAGCAGAGGCTGCGTATCGCAAGGCATTGGAGCTCGGCGATTCGCCCGACGCGCTGTTCAACCTCGGCGTCCTCTACCTCGACAACGAGATCGCTGGAAAAGACGCGATCACGCGCTACCGTGAGTGCGTCGGGTTCCTCGAGGACTATCTCAAGAAAGCCAAGCCCACGCCCGACGCTACCCGTGAGGTCGGGGAATACGTGGCGACCGCCAACAAAGCGATCGAAGCCGAGCAGCGCCGGCTCGAGCGCGAGAAGAAACGCGAAGAGAAAGCCAAGGAGGGCTCGTGATGCGCAAGCTCGTCATCGTCCTTACGTTGTTGGCGCTGCCAGCGGTCGCGGCTGCCGAAGAGGCGGCGCAGCGGAAGGTGATCCGGCTCGAAGCCATCAAGGTCGAAGGACGTATCCAGAAGCCGCAGGCGTTCTACATTCTGCAGCGCAGTAACTTGAACTTCGAAGGCTTGGAGCTCAAGCAAAGCTTCATTCCGAAGATCATCGAATCGGTCAAGAAGGCGCCATTTTAGGGACAAAAGAAGCACTTGCCTGCCAGCCGTCGACGCGCGAGCGTACGACCAGATTGATCTGAGAGGGACGACTCCATGCTCGAGCAGCTCATCCTGTTGACCTCGGTTCTTGGGCAAACGGCCGCGGCCGCGCCGGCGGAGCATCAAAGCGCCATGGGCTGGATCGCCCAGTTCTACAAGGACGGCGGCGTGTGGATGCATCCGATCACGCTGGTCGGCATCATCGCCGTCGCCTGCATCGTCGAGCGGGTCGTGCAGATCTTCTTCCGCTACAACATCAATGCCACTGCGTTCATGGCGCAGATTCACAAGCTGGTGATGGCGAACAACATCGACCGCGCCATCAAGCTGTGTAACGGCGCACCGACGGCGCTCTTGCCGCGCGTCATCAAAGCCGGGCTCACACGCGCCAACAAAGGCGAGGTCGAGGTTTCGAACGCCATCGAGGAGGCGACTCTCGACGCCTTGCCCGAGCTCAACAAGCGCACGCCGATGCTGCCGAACCTCGCGAACCTCGCGACCCTGTGTGGTCTTCTCGGCACCATCGTCGGTCTCATTGATGCGTTCAGTGCGGTCGCGAGCGCGCCACCCGACATGAAGAGCCAGCTGCTCACCAAGGCGCTCTCCATCGGCCTGAACGCGACGGCGTTCGGTCTGCTCGTCGCCATCCCGGCGCTTGCGGGGTTCCTCTTCTTGAATGCCGCGACCCGACGCATCATCGAGGAGATCGACCTCCACTCGTTCAAGCTGCAGAACATGCTGACGGCGCGCGGACGCGGCACGCTGAATCAGCCGCAGGGCAACCCAGCACAGACGGCTTGAGGCAGGCGCTTTGAGTCTTCCCGATCCCAAACGCAAGGCGTCGCAGCGCCACCGTCACTCGATCGAAGAGCCGACGCTCAACCTCAATCCGATGATGGACATGTTCGCGGTCCTCATCCCGGCGCTGCTCATGCTCTCCGCGGTCCTCGAGATCTCGGTGCTCAACGTCGCGGCGCCGCGGATCGCGACGCCGGGCGAGCTCGAGCAAGAGAAGCCGGCACCGGATGAGAAGCCGCCGTTGAATCTCACGCTCAAGATCACGGCACGCGGCTACGAGCTGGTCACCAGCGTCGGCTTCGTCGCCGGTGGCGATGCGACGCAGGGTGGCGAGTCGTCGATTCCGCTGGCGCAGAAGCGCTTGCCTTGCTCGCGCTACCGTAACTATTGGCCGCCGCCACGTGTCCGCAATCGCGAGCTGCCCAAGTGCAGCCCCGAGGCCATGGAACAAAAGATGTTCTGGGTCTACGACAACGACACGCTGGTGCAGCGCTTGCGTGAGATCAAGGTCGTCTTCCCCGAGGAGCGGCGCATCATCATCACCGCGGAGCCGAGCGTCGAATACGAGGTCGTCACCGACGTCATGGATGCGAGCCGCGGTATCCGCGACGCCGACGGCAAGTTGCAACCGCTCTTCGACGAAGTGGTCGTGAGCCCTGGTCTGGTCGAGTGAGGAGCTGACGATGGCGATACTTGGTGGCTCATCGACGGGGGATCAGGCGCAGGGCGTCGACGATCCGGGCAACTATGTGGCGAGCGAGCTGGTCGGTGACGGCTTGCCCGACCCGAGGTTGTTCTCGGGTCACGTTCCGCCATCGCGGAAGAAGCGCCACGTCCACCCGGCCGAGGTGAAGACCGACATCAACATCAACTCGCTGCTCGACATCCTCTCGGTCATCTTGGTGTTCTTGCTCAAGAGCTTCGCGTCGAGCACCGTGCAGGTGAAGCCGTCGCCCGAGCTGCAGATCCCGTTCTCCGCGGCCGTGGCCCCGGTCGAGGAGTCGGTCGCAGTCACCGTCACTCTCGGGTCGTTGCTGGTGAACGACAAACCGGTCTTGCGCTTCGACAGCGGGGAAGTTCCCAAAGATCTGTTGTCGAACGGCTATCTCATCAAGCCGTTGGCGGCGAGCCTCGAGCAGGAGGTGAAGCGGCAAGAGCTGGTGGCGCAATACAACAAGGCCGCGGAGTTCAAGGGTCTCGTGACCATCATCGCGGACAGGAACGTGCCCTTCAGGTTGCTCACGCAAGTCATGTACACGATCGGTCAAGCGAGCTTCAGCAAGTACAAGTTCGCCACCATCAAGGCGGCGGGATAGTCGGTGGCAGCTTCGATGAAAGTGCTGCGTGCCTGCGTCGTGGAGCAGGGAAGGATCCTCGAGGAGCGCCGCCTCGGCGCCGGCGAGTCCCTGACCATCGGCAGTGGCCCGAAGAACACTTTCATTCTCGGCGAGCCTTTGGGCACCGACGACGCCGAAACCAAGAGCTATGCGCTCATCGCGCAGCGCAATGGCTCGTATGAGCTCGTCCTCGAAGGCAAGATGACCACCAAGCTGGCGGTGGAAGGACGTGAGCTCGACCTCGATGGGCTGCGTGCCGCCGGCCTCTTGCGCACCGAGGGCACCAGCCAGCGCGTCCGCCTCAGCGAGGAAAGCCGCGGCAAGGTCCACCTCGGGCCTTACACGGTCATCTTCCACTTCGCTCCGCCGGTCGGCGCACAGGCTGCTCCACCCCTGCCCCCCGAGCTGCGCGCCAACTATCTCAAGAACCTCGACCGGTTCTTCGCCGCGACGCTCGCGGCCACCTCGGTCGTCGCGCTCCTGCTCATCATCTGGTTCTACCGCCAACCCCAGCAGGGCGAGGTCACCTTCGAGACCATGGATGACCGCTGGGCAAAGCTCATCGTGCCCGACTACGTGCCCGAGAAGCCGCGCGCCGACGAGAAGCCCAAAGGCGATCAGCCGCTGCCCAAGAAAGACGAGCCCAAAGACCGCACCGCTAAAGCGGATAAAGTCGATGACGCCCCGCAGACCAAAGCGTCTCGCAGCGAAGCCATTCGTAAGAGCATCGAAGGGCGAGGGGTTCTCGCCATTCTCGGCACGCGTGGCTCCGGAGCCTCCGGTGCGGTGGCCGACGTCTTCGGCGACAGCAGCATCAACAGCGATCTCGATCGCGCCTTCGAAGGCATATCCGGGGTCAACGTCGCGAGCGGCACCGGACGCACCTCGCGCGGCGAGGGCACCGGTGGCGCCGGCAGCGCCGCGAGCATCGGCGGCATTGCCACCTCGGGCGGTGGCCAGGTCGGCCTAGGCGGCAAGAAGGAGGCACGGGTGGCCGCGGTGAAAGCCGAAGCGCCCGAGGTCGACGGCTCGCTCGACGGCGACGCCATCGCCAAGGTCGTGCGGGCGCGCTTGCGCAGCATCCAGGACTGCTACGAGAAAGAGCTGAAACGCGACGCGAGCCTCACCGGCAAGATCGAGATCGAGTTCACCATCGGCGCTGGCGGCGAGGTCGAGGACGCGCGCGTTTCGTCCAACAAGATGGGCTCGGCGGCAGTCGGCGATTGTATCGTCTCCCGCGTACGGCGCTGGCGTTTCCCACAGCCCGATGGTGGCCGCGTCACGGTCAACTATCCCTTCATCTTCACGCCCTCGAGCTGAGCGTCGTGGCGGCCGTCGACTCCAGTATTCTGGCGAAGTCACCGCTCCTCGATAGCTTGTTGCCGGTCGAGCTGGAGAGCTTGGCGCGCGTCTTTACCGCGATCGAGGTCGCTGCGGGAGAAGTCGTGTTGCGCGAGGGTGAAGTGGGGGACTCGCTGTTCATCATTGCCGCCGGCGTCCTCGACGTCCTCGTGCACACCGACGGCGGTGACGTCTTGGTCGGGGCTTTGGGCGCGACCGAGTCTTTTGGCGAGATCTCCCTCATCGATAAGTCACGGCGCAGCGCCACGGTGCGGGCGCGGGAAGCCTCGACGCTCTACGTTTTGACCCATGACGCCCTGCACGGCTTTGCCAAGTCGCACCGCAACGGCTTCACCTGGTTGATGGTGAACGTGGCTCGTGGTCTTGCCCACAAGCTCCGTGAAGCGAATCGCAAGCTGGCGGAAAAGCGCTGACGCGATAACCTCGAAGGCGATGGTTCGCGTTTTCGCAATCGTAGCTTTCTTGTGGCCGGCCCTCGTTCTCGCGCGGCCGGAGGGCATCCTCGCGGCCGACTGCAACGGCTGCCACAGCGGTGGGCAGACGCCGGAGGTCGACGTGACCTTCGCCCCGGGCAATCCGCAGCTCGGCCAAACGGTCACCATGACCATCAGGATCGAGGCCGTGAACGGGAGCACTGGCGGCATCTCGGTGCAGAGCAACCGCGGCACCTTCGTGATCACTGATTCGGCGACGAAGCTCGCGCGGCCCGACGCCTTCGTTCACAAGAATCCCAAAGCGGCGAGCGGCGGAGCCGTGACCTTCCAGGCGCAGTGGGTGGCGCCGTCGGATGCCCCCGGCGGTGTCGAGTTCGACATTGCGACGCTTTCGGCCAACGACAATGACGATGATAGCGGTGACACCGGGCTGTCGTTGCGCCGGAGCTTCGCTTTCGGCTGCCCTGGCACCACGTATTACCGCGACTTCGACGGCGATGGCGTCGGCGCGACGAGCAGCGGCACCACGGTCGCGTGCATCGTACCGGAGAGCTTCTCGGAGCGCGGCGACGATTGCGACGACAACGACGAGCGCCGGTACCCGGACGCGCAAGAGCTTTGCAACGGCGTCGACGACGACTGCAACGACCTGGAAGACGACGGCCTCGAGAACGTCCAAGTCTATCCCGACGGCGACAATGACGGCTATGGCGGACGAGGTGGGGCGCCGATGCTGGGTTGCGCGGGTAGCGGCTTCGGCGTCGGCGACGACGACTGTGACGACGATGATCCGGTCGTCTACCCGGGTGCCAAGGAGGTCTGTGACGGCAAGGACAACGATTGCGACGGCGACGACGACGAGAGGGTCAAGCCCCAATGCGGGGTCGGGCGCTGCGCTCGCGTCTCATCGGGCTGCGCGCTCTCGGCCTGTTTTCCCGGCGAGCCGCTCGACGAAATCTGCAACCTGCTCGACGACGACTGCAACGGCATCGTCGACGATGAAGGCGCGTGTCCGCAGGGGCAGACGTGCTCCAGCGGCCAGTGTGTTCAGGGGACCGGCAACGGCTCTGGGGTGACGGAGAACGATGGCTGCGCCGCGAGTGGCGAGACCATGTCGGTCGCCATGGTGATGCTGATCATTCTGGCAATCGGAAGAGCCGGCGCGCGTTGGCGGTCGTCGAGGCGCTGAGCTCGGCGACGTCTTTCCCGCGCGTCGTGGCCATCGCCGCGATGACTTCGGCCACATAGGCGGGCTCGCTACGCCCTGGACGATACGGCTCGGGCGTTTGATCGGGCGCGTCGGTCTCGGCGAGCAGGTGCGCGTCGTCGACGTCGACGAGGCTGGCGCGCACCTTGCGTGCGTTCGGATAGGTCGCCGGCCCCGCGAAGCCGAAATACAGCCCATGAGAGCGGAAGCGCTTGAGCAGATCGATGCCGCCTCCGTACGAGTGCAAGACTGCCGAAGCGGACGGCAGGGCGCAACGCTCGAGAAAAGCGAGCAACTGGTCGTAGGCCCCGCGCCCTCGCGCGTGCAGGATGAGCGGCAGGTCGTGGCGCGCGGCGATGGCGAAGTGTCCCCGCAACAAGGCTTCCTGGCGGGCGTAGGGAGCGCGGCTCATGTCGATGGTGTCGTCGAGACCACATTCGCCGATGGCGACGATGCCACCGCGAGCGGCACGGGCATCGAGCCGCGCGAGCAGTTGCTCGTCGCCAGCGGGGTCGAGCTCGGGCACGACCAGCGGGTGAATCCCCGCGGTCGCGTGCACGCGCAGCACCTTGGTGGCGCGCGCCATGTTCGCGATGACGTCCCACGACGACTCGTCGACTGCGGGCACGACGATGTCACGCACCCCGGCGGCGGCCGCTCGTTCGATGACCGCGGCGCGATCATCGTCGAAGCGGTCGACGTCGAGGTGACAGTGCGTATCGATCATGTCGCCGCAGCATACGCCACGGCTACGCGCTCAACCACACTCGGTCGGCATCTTGTACCGCGGGTCGGCCATGAAGGGCTTCGCGGTTTCTTCGGCCTGGTCGAGCAGCCGCTCGCAGGTCTCGGGCTTGTCGACCGGCGTGGTCACTTTGAAGCTCGCCGAGCAATCTTCGGTCGACTTCAAGCACAGGTCGCGCGCCAGGGCGTTGTAACAAGAGACCACCTGCTTGCAGCGCGGGTGAATCTCCAGGGGCTCGTCGGCCTTCGCCTCGTCGGTGCGATTGACCTCGGTGCCGCCGGTCGCGGTGATGCTTGCCTTCGACGGTCCGGTTGTTTCTTTCTGACTGGCGCATGCGGCGAGCGCCGCAACGCAGAACGCTACGAGATATTTCATTGTATTTCCCCCCGACACAGCCGGGTCAGCGCGAGGCCACGATCATCGCCCCGTCGCGCGGACCACGCGCGTGCATATCGGATATCAAGGTGCTCGCTGAAGCGAACACCGCGAGCATGGCGGCGACATAGCCGAGCGCATGATGGCGGCTGCGCGGCTGGGCAAGGCTCGGACGCCGAGCGGGACGCGTGGTGATTTGCGAGGCGACCTGGCGGCCGTCGTCTCCGAGGCGTGTCAGACGGTCGAGAACTTGCTGCATCGAAGATGGGCGCTCGTCGGCCGAACGCGCGAGGCAGGTCATGACCAGCGCCTCGAGCTCCGCCGGAACGGCTTCGCGCAGCAGCGGCGCGGGGCCACCGGCGCGCGTGCGCGCGGTGCGCAGACGCTCGAGGAGGCTCACGCGCAGCGGCGTCGGCTCTTGGGTCGAGCGCTCTTCGCGGAGCTCGACGAACTTGCGTGCCTTGAACGGCAGCTTACCGGCGAGCATCTCGTAAACCAGGAGGCCAAAGGCGTAGACGTCGGTCGAAGCGGTCGTAGCGCGGCCCCACATCTGCTCGGGCGCCATGTAGATGGGCGTGCCCATGATGGTCTCGCCGGCGATGGCGGGTTGCGTGAGATCTTTGGCGGCGCCGAAGTCGATGAGCTTCACCTGGAGGCGGCCATCGCGGTCATCGATCATGACGTTCTCGGGCTTCAGGTCGCGGTGGACGATGCCAGCCTGGTGAGCTGCCGCCAAAGCGGACGCGAGCTGGCGGGCGATGGCGACGACACGTGGCACGCTCATCGCCGGGGTCTCGTCCATGAGATCGCGGAGCGACACGCCGTCGAGGCGCTCCATGACGTGGTACTTCTGCTGCTCGTGCTCGCCGGTACCGATGACGTCGACGATGTTCGGGTGCGCGATGCGCTGCGAGACCACCGCTTCGAGCGCAAAGCTGCGCGCCGCGGTCGGGCTCAGCGAGCGATCTTTGCCCAAGACCTTGAGCGCGACCTGATGTCCGGCGGACACGTGCTCGGCGGCGAACACTTTGGCCATGCCGCCCTCACCGAGGAGCGCGGTCAGTCGGTAATCACCGAGCAAATCGCCGACGCGCGGCCCGTTGGGCAGCTGAATCGTCGCTTCGTTTTGCACCATCGTTCGCACGACCGGACAATGAGCATAGGCCGTGCCAACTCATGCCCAGCTGCCCCAAAACCGCCTCAAGTGGGGCACACCACGCAGAATCAACGATCTACGCGACGGGGCGTATGTGGGGCGATCGAGGTCTTGACGCCAACTCCATGACGGCCGTCTGGGGCGTGACGCTGCATGGGTGGAAATCTGCCGCTGGTCCGCGAGACCTGGGGTTTTTTCGCCCAGCCAGCGTGTCGTTCTGGTCGCTCAGGCCTTGATCGCGGCAAGGGCCTTGTCGAGCGCGGTAGCCGTCGCCTCGACGTGCATTTGCTCGTGCGCAGCCGACACGAAGCCAGCCTCGAACGCGGACGGTGCGAGCGCCACGCCCTGGTCGAGGAGGTTGCGATAGAGCGCGCCGAACCGTTCGGTCTTCGCCTTCTTCACTTCATCGTAGTCGCGCGGCGGCTTGGTCGCGCCAGGCAAGAAGTAGAGACCGAACATCGAGCCCACGTGATCGAAGCGCGCAGGGTTCCCGTGTTTCTCGAGCACCGCACCGATGGCCTTACCCAGCTCGGCGGTGCGCGCGTTCAGCGCTTCGAAGAAGTGCGGCGCTGCGATGGCGTCGAGGGTTGCGATGCCAGCTGCCATGGCCAGCGGATTTCCGGAGAGCGTGCCGGCTTGATAGACCGGCCCGGCTGGGGCGACTTGCTGCATGAGGTCGCGACGTCCCCCGTAGGCGCCCACGGGAAGACCACCACCGATGACCTTCCCGAACGTCGTGAGGTCGGCGCGGATGCCGTAGAGCCCCTGGGCGCCGGCAAGGCCGAGGCGGAAGCCGGTCATGACCTCATCGAAGATGAGGAGGGTGCCGTGCTGGTCGCAGACCTCGCGCAGACCCTGGAGGAAGCCCGGGACCGGTGGCACGAGGCCCATGTTGCCGACCACCGGCTCGAGGATGATGGCGGCGATGGTCGAGCCCATCTCGGCGAACGTCGCGCGGACGCTTTCGAGATCGTTGTAGCGCAGCGTGACGGTGTCTTGAGCGGCGCCTTTGGGGACGCCGGCGGTGCCCGGGATTCCCAGCGTCGCCACACCCGAGCCGGTGGACTCCGACAAGAAGACGTCCGCATGTCCGTGATAGCAGCCAGCGAACTTGACCACCCGCTCGCGCTTGGTGGCCGCTCGCGCGACGCGCAAGGCGCTCATGGTCGCTTCCGTGCCGGAGTTCACGAAGCGCACCATGTCGACCGAGGGCACGTGGTGCACCACGCGTTCCGCGAGCTCCATCTCGCGGCCGGTGGCCCAGCCGAAGCTCGTGCCGTCGCGGGCCGTCTGGGTCACGGCCTCGATGACCGCGGGGTAGGCGTGCCCCAAGATGAGCGGACCCCACGAGCAAACGTAGTCGATGTAGCGGTTGCCATCGGCGTCGAAGAGGTAGGGGCCTTCGCCACGGGTCACGAAGATCGGCTCGCCGCCGACCGCCTTGAAGGCACGCACCGGCGAGTTGACGCCGCCGGGGATGAGGGTCGTGGCCTTGTCGAAGAGTTTTTTCGAGCGCTCGTGCCGCATGGCGGTCACAGGTAACGGAGAGCGCCCTGGGTGACAAGCGTCGCGTGAGCTTCCTCGACGACCTTGGCCTCGCCGCCGATGGTGTGCGCCCCGAGACGGTCGGAGCCGTCCGGCGACGTGATGGTGGCGATGAGCTCGACGGTGTTGGCATCGACGGCTCTGCAGGAAACGCCGAGCGGTAGGTGGCACCCTCCGCCAAAGCGGGCAAGCAGCGCACGTTCGACGTCGACTGCTCTGCGCACGGCGCTGTCGTTCATCAAAGCGACGGCGGCTCGCGCTTCGGCGTCGCCAGCACGGATCTGGATGGCCAGCGCGCCTTGGGCAGCGGCCGGGGTCATCACCTCGAGCGGCAGGCGCTTCACCGTCAGGCCCTTCGTGGGCGCGCTTTCGATGATGCCCAAGCGCGCAAGACCAGCTTCGGCGAGGACCACGGCGTCGAGCTCACCTTCTTCGACCTTACGCACGCGTGTCGGAACGTTGCCGCGCAGGTCGATGGTCTCGAGCGCGTCGATAGTGGCGGCGAGCTGTGCCTTGCGTCGAATGGAGCTGGTGCCGACGCGGGCATGGCGCGCGAGTCCCGTGGTCGTCTGGTGCCCGAACGCCGCGCTCTTGGCGACGATGACGTCGTGCACCGGCGCGCGTTCGGGGACGGCGGCAATGACCAAGTCGCGAGTCTCCTCGGTGGGCAGATCCTTGTAGCTGTGCACCGCGATATCGACTTCGTTCGCGAGTAGGGCCGCCTCGATCTCTTTGGTGAAGAAGCCTTTGCCCTCGACCTTGTCGAGCGACACGTGCTGAATGGCGTCACCCTGCGTCTTGATGACGACGATCTCGGCACCGCCGGGAATGCGCGCCGCGACGTAGCGTGCCTGCCAGAGGGCGAGGTCGGAGCCGCGCGAGCCGATGCGCAGCTTGCGTGTCACCGCAGGGCCTCGGCGTTTCCGTGCGTTGCGATGACCGTGGTGGTGATGCCGCCGCGGACGAGGAACGCGCCTTCGACGCGAATGGCGCGCGGGTTCGTGACCTTCACGATGTCGTCGAGAATCTTGTTGGTCACCGCTTCGTGGAAAGCTCCCTCGTTGCGATACGACCAGAGGTACAGCTTCAGACTCTTGAGCTCGACGCAGAGCGCGTCGGGCACGTAGCGAATGCGGATCGTCGCGAAGTCAGGCTGGCCGGTGATCGGACAGACGCAGGTGAACTCGGGGCAATCGAAGGCGATGACATAGTCACGCTTGGTTGCGGGATTGGGAAAGGTCTGAAGCTCTGTGCTCGGTGTGCTCGGCATGACGGTTCGCGGTATATGCCGCCCGTGCTGCTCCTGACAACGCGCGACACGTGGTGGACCACTCAAGCCGAGGCGTTGCTCGAGGCGGCGGGTATCGAGGGCACCTGGGCGGTCGCGCATGGCCTCGCCGAGCTCCGCGTCGCCGATGGCGAGGCAGACCGGGTCGCCGAGCTCCTCGGTGAACAACTCGGCGAGGAGATACGCCGCCGCAAGGCGACCGAACGTGACCTCACCACGCGCTCGCCGCTCTTCTTGCAGCCGGCGTTCGCCGCAGCCGTGTGCAGCGCGGTCACGCTCCTCGTCGTGCATGCGGTGGTGAACAAGAGCGACGCTTGGTTCAAGCTCGGGGTCATGGTGCCCGAGGCTGTCCGCCATGGCGAATGGTGGCGGCTGATCACCGCCGCGACGCTGCACGCCGACGCCAACCATGTGCTCCACAACGCCGCCTTTCTCGTGCTCTTGGGCTGGGCCGCCGCCGAGCGCGTCGGTGTCGGCGCGGCGCTAGCGGCCTGGCTCACGACCGCTATCGCGGGCTTTCTCGTGTCGATGGCCTACGACCCAAGTGCCACGTCGGTTGGCGCTTCCGGGGGGCTCTTCGGCCTTCTCGGCACCGCGGCCGGGCATGCGCTGCGCACGGGTGCCGGTCGTGACCTGTGGCTGCGTCATCGCATGCGTGTCGTCGGAGCGTTGGCGTCGGTGCTCGCGCTCACCGCCTTCGGGGAGCACTCGAACATCGCGGCGCATCTGGGTGGGGCGGGGTGGGGTGTTGCGGTGGGGCTCGGGCTACCGCCGCGTCCGCTTGGGTGGATCGGGCAAGCAGTGCTTGCGACCCTCACCTGTGCAGCGGTGGCTGTCGCTTGGAGGCTAGCGCTTTCCTGAAGGTTTCCCCCATGTGGTGTGACCGGGCACCAAACTTGGAAAGTCCACGGGATTCGCATTACGATGTGCGTGCGTGATCTTCGCATGCCCTTCGTGCTCCGCTTCGCACTTCAAGCCTGACGCTGAAGCCAAGGCGGGAGTGAACGTCACTTGCCGCCGGTGCAAGGCCCGCTTCCGTGTGACCGCCGCTGGGGTCGAAGCATTGCCGCCCGAAGAAGCGGCGCCGGCTGCCGACGCCGGGACCCAAGTCGTCGCCCAAGCGATCGCGGCCGAGACCACCGAAACCAAAGCCGACGCCCCGGTGTTCGAAGGCTTGAGCACCGACGTCATGAGGGCGCCGCAGGGTCTTGCGCCCGCGGGTGGCCTTGCCGACGCGCTCGAGCCCGAGCCGGCCGAAGCCGAGGCCGACATGATCGAGACGATCGACGCCGGCGAGCCCGTCGACGATGCTGCGGCCGCCTCGGCGGACGGTGCTCCAGCGCCCGTCGCCATGAGCAACGAGCACAGCACGACCGCCGGTGCCGCGGCGATGATGGTCGAGGACTCGAGCGCCAACGTCAGCCCCTCGCTCGCCGACCTCGGAGCCGCGACCGGTAGACCCGCGTACGATGGCGGACCGATCGTTTTGCCGGTGGGGACGTTGCCAATCCACGTCGCCGACGTCCTGCCCGAGATGCCGACGGTCATCGAAAAGCCGGAAGCCGCCATCAAGGAGGAGGAGAGAGCGCGCTCGCAAGCAGGTGCCGGCACCTTCGAGCCCGCGGCCATCGCTCCGGAAAAGCCACGCAAGGCGAAGTCGACGCGCCCGTCCGCCGCGAGCATCTACGCCCGGCACCTGGTGCGCTCGTTCTCGAACGCGACACCCGGTCGCAAAGCCGCGATGTTGGGCCTCCCGCTCGGCGTCTTGGTGCTCGCCATCATCATCGTCGCCCTGTCTGGTGGACCGCCACCGTTGCACAAGCAGTGGATCACCTCGCCGGCCTCGATGTGGAGCGGCCCAGCGGCACAACGTGGCTACGCGCAGGTCGACACGCTCGTGCGCGGCGAAGAAGTCATCTTCCTGCGCGAGGTCTATGGCGAATACTCCCTGGTGCGCGACATCTGGGGCCGCGTTGGCTACGTGAACCGCGAAAGTCTGAGCGACGAGCGCCCCGCGGTGACACCCGAGTCGCAGTTCCCCGGCTGTCGCCAGGCTCCCGTCGAGTCCGACAAAGAGCCCTGCGAAACGCGCGCGCGTACCCTTCACGATGCGTGCGGTGGCACCTGCGCAGCGGATGGACGATGTCTCGAGCGCTGTCAGGACCGCTTCACCGAGTGCATCGACGGTTGCAAGACGCGGCTCACGGTGACGCCACCCGTGGTTGCGGCCGCGCCGGAGCCCACCGAGCCCGTCGAAGAAGCGCCCGCCGAGGAGCAAACCGAGAACGCGATCGACAAGGTCGCGGCCGAGAAGCCCATCAAGGGCACGAAGACGACCACGACCACCAAGACGTCGCGCACGACCAAGAAGACGACGACGAAAAAGGTCGAAACCAAGAAGCGGAAATAGTCACTTCCGCGTGAATCGATACGCCATGCGGTGAATCGGCTCCCCGCGACCGCTATGGCGGGCTTCGCGCTCGGTCATGATGCCGGTCGTCGATGGGCCGGTCGACGTGAGCGGGACGATGGTTTCCCATCCCGGAGCTTTGCTCATGACCTTGTGCATCTCGCGGGCGATGGGCTCGTAGTCGCTCATCGCATGCAGCTCCGCATTCGCCAGCAGCTTCTTTTCCAGGATGGCGAGCCACTCGGGATTCAACACGCGTCGTTTGATGTGACGGCGCTTGAACCATGGGTCGGGAAAGTTGATGGCGAGGAAGGCGACGCTCGCGTCGGGCACCACGGTGTCGAGATGGGTACTGGCGTTCGCCTGCACGGCGTGGAGGTTGGTGAGGTTGCGGGCGCGGGCGCCGTCGTTGAGCCAGCGTACATAGTGCTCGCGGATTTCGAAGCCCAGCACGTTCCACTCGGGATGGGTGCGCGCGAGATCGATGGCGAAGATGCCTTCGCCGAAACCGATGTCGAGGGCCAACGGCTGGGGCCTCGCGTAAGCCGTCAGGTCGAGCGGCGCGACCTCGAAGCGCATGGCGAAGGGGTTGGCGTGACGGCGGTGGCGCTCACGCGGGGTGACGCGTGTGCGCTCGAGCTTCTCGCTCATGCTTCGCTCCACGGCACGGCGGCGATCGCGTCGATGTGATCGACGCCCATCATCAGCATGAGCAGCCGGTCGACACCCAGGGCGATGCCCGCCGAGCCCGGGAGCTTGCCGAGCGCCGCAAAGAAGCGTTCGTCGATCGGATAGGGCTGCATGTCCGCTTCACGGCGCGCGTCCGCGTCGGCGAGGAAGCGCTGCCGCGTCGCCTCGGGGTCGACGAGCTCGCCGTAGCCGTTCGCGAGCTCCATGTCGCCAGCGTAGAGCTCGAAGCGCTCGCTCACGCGTGGGTCTTCCGACGATAGTCGCGAGTACATCTGCAGCGGCGCCGGGTAGCCGTACAAGAAGAACGGTGCGCCCAGGCCCGCGAGCTTGGGCTCGACGTGGGTCAGGAAGACGCGGTGGAAGAGATCGTTCCAGCTGTCGTTGTTGGCGAAGTGGACTTTCCGCTCCCGCAGACGGGCGATGAGCACGTCACGCTCGAGAGCTTCGAGGATGGAAAAGCCTGCGTGCTCGCGAAACGCTTGCTCCATGCTGATCCGCAAAAACGGTCGGCTGACGTCGATCTTGGGTGTGCCACCTGCGGCTTTGGCGCAGGCGCGCAACAAGCCCTCGCAGTCGTCCAGCAGTTGGGTCCACGCTGCGCCGCGGCGGTACCACTCGAGCAAGCGGAACTCCGGCGTGTGCCGTCGGCTGAGGTCGCCTTGGCGGAAGACCGGCGCGATTTGATAGATGCGCGGCGCGTTCGGCATGACGCGCTTCATCTGCATCTCCGGCGACGGCTGCAGATAGCGGGTCGCTGTCCCGTTCGGGACCTGGAGGGCGACCTTCACGGTCTCGATGTGCGGCTCGGGAGCAGGGGCCGTGATCGCCACCCAGGTGTCGACTTCGACGAAGTCCTGGTCGTCGAAAAACGCCCGCAGGGCGCGGATGATACGGGCGCGCTGGCGTAGGCGTTCTTCGGGTGTCATCGGGGCGCCTCGTGACATATTCGGGCGCACCTGCGCAATCTAGGGCCTGGCCTCAATGTGCGGCGTGGATGTGTCGTACCCACACCGTTCACCCGGAGCCCTCTAGAATGGACCAAAGCGTCAGCTTTCCCGGCCGTACTCTCTTCCTCACCGAGGACGCCGCGACCATTGCGCGCCAGCTGGGCGGCGAAGACCTTCCGGCCGTCCCCGAGGGTCTGGTCGACAACATCTCGACCGACGAGATCACCCCGGGCTGGGTCTGCTTCTGGTACGACGCGACCCTAGGCCTCTACTCTCTCGTCGGCCTGCGCAACCAAGCCATCGGTCGCGGCGCCATCAAAGAGGGTGGCTTTTCGGTCATTGTCTCTGGACGCTCGAAGGGCTGTGGCTCGAGCCGCGAGACCGCGCCGTACTCCGAGAAGGCGGCCGGCATTCGCCTGGTCATCGCCAAGTCCATCGAGAAGATCTACGGGCAGAACTGCCAGAACATCGGCCTCCTCACCTCGACCGACTTCGGTCTCATCGAGCGCATCAACAACGGCGAGGCCATCCCGATCTCCGAGTTCACGCGTGGTCTCGACCCGATCAGTAAAGCCATCGTCGAGCACGGCGGCCTCTTCGCCTACAACACGGCGCGCCTCGCCGGCGTCGTCCGTCCGCCATTGCCGACGACGTCGGCTCGACCGATGACCGCGGTGGAGAAGATCATCGCGCGTCACGCCATCACCGACGCCGCCAAGGGCGTGACGGGCATCGCCGCCGTCAAGCCTGGTGACGCGGTGTTCTGCCGTGCCGACGTTCGCTTCACGCACGATTATGTGACCCCGATGGCCGCGGCGCAGTTCACCGAAGGCTTCGGTGCCGGCGCAGCGGTGGCCGACCCAGCGCGGGTCTACGCGTTCCGCGACCACCTGACGTTCTTGAAAGACGTGATGCCCGAGGCCCAGCGCAAACAAGGCCTGTTGCAGATCGCCGACGACCTCGCCGTGACCCAGGAAGCGTTCTGCAAGCGCCAAGGCATCAAGCTCTATGGCGAAGTCCCGCCGGAGCGCGGTGGCGGCAGTGAAGCCATCTGTCACAACGCCGTGCTCGAGGACATCGCCCGTCCCGGCGAGCTGGTGATCGGCACGGACTCGCACACCTGCACTGCCGGCGCCCTCGGTTGCTTCGCGTTCGGTGTCGGTTCGACCGACATGGCAAATGCCTGGTTGACCCGCGACGTCCGCGTCACGGTGCCGGAGACGGTGCGCATCCAGATCGACGGCGAGCTCTCGACACAGGTTTCGGCCAAGGACGTCATGCTGTACGTCATGGCGGACAAGTATTTCAAGGACGGGAAAGCCATTGGTCAAGTCCTCGAGTTCTGCGGCAGCGCCGTCGAGCGCATGTCGATCGAGGAGCGCGCGACCTTGACCAACATGGCGGTCGAGGCCGGCGCCACGACCGGGTTCATCGCGGCCGACGCCGTCACCTTGGCGTACATGGCCAAACATCGCGGTGCTTCGACCGCGGAGGGGCAAGCGGTGGTCTCCGATCCCGAGGCCCAGTACGCCCACAACATGCACATCGATGTCTCCGAGCTCGCGCCGATGGTCGCGACCCCGGGCGACCCGCGTAACGGCGTGCCGGTCTCCGCGCTCGGCGAGCCGGTCCGTATCGACATCGCCTACGGTGGCTCGTGCACCGGCGGCAAGAGCAGCGACATGGAGATGTACGCGCGCGTGCTCGAGCAAGCGGTTGCCCGCGGCATGCGCGTCAAAGACGGTGTCCGCTTTTACATACAGTTCGGCTCGCAGGCGATCCGCGCTCGTGCCGAGCAAGCCGGGTGGGTCGACCTGTTCACGCGCGCCGGAGCCGAGCTGGTGAATCCCTCATGCGGCGCTTGTATCAACGCCGGCCCGGGAGTTTCGCGCAATGAAGGCCAGGTGACGGTGTCGGCGATCAATCGCAACTTCCCGCGGCGCTCGGGACCGGGGAAGGTGTACCTCGCGTCACCGCTCGTGGTCGCGGCCAGCGCTCTCGCCGGCTACATCACGACGCCGGAAGAGCTCTTTGCCGAGCGTTGACACACAAATGTTGCGAAACCCCTGACGCACCGAGCCGATAAGCCGCGCGTTCAATTTCGAAACGAAGGTTTCTCGATGAAAGCGCAACCCTTCCCGCTGCGTAGCAAGCTGCTGCCCGGCTCCATTTCCAGCTCCGAGATCGCTCGCGTCAGCAAGCCCGAGGTCAAAGAGAAGATCATGACCGAGTTCCTCGGTCACTTCGCATCCGTGAATCCCAAGGTTCGCCTCGAGGCCGCGCAGCTCACCGCCGAGAACCTCGGCACCTACGGCCTGGTGAACGGCTCGTTCTACGCGCAGCTGCCGATGATGCTGCTCGCCAGCTGGCAGCCCTTGCCGGTCGTCTTGGCGCGTCTGCCGGGCGTCGCCTACGGCATGACCAAGATCAACAGCGCGAGTAACTACCTCGCGATGGAAGCCTTCAGCCGCGGCGTTCGTACCGCGATCGAGAATGGTCCTAGCGGAGAGTTCTGAGAGCTCGGGCGATCTTCTTCATGGTCGCCGTCTCCGGTGTCGACTCACGTTTGACGATGTAGACGTCGCGGTTCACCGCCGGCATGCCGGCGGACCGCGGCAGCTCACGCAAGCGATAGGGGGCATCGACGGTGGCGTCGTGAAGGCGCGCCACGAACTCGGGCATGAAGACGGCGCACAGACCCTGGCGCACCAGTGTGAGGCCAGTGGTCAGCACGTCGACACGATAGACGTCGCGTCGGGGAAAGCGCTCGGCGGGCCACGCGTCGCTGCCACGAACGCCGCTGGTGGTGCCGTCGATGGGTTGGACCGGGACCACGAAGGGGATCTCGGCGAGCGGCGTGTCCGCGAAAGCGTCATGACGCACGAACGTGCCCATGCGCACGCTCGCGACCTTGGTGTAGTCGACCCCAGCGCGCGGCACGGGCTCGTAGGTGATGCCGATGTCGATGCGTGAGCCTAAGAGCGCCTCCTCGAGTCGACCGGGCACGAGCTCGTGCACCTCGACCTCGGCGTCGCCGAAGTGCTCCCGCACCAGGTCGCCAATGAAGAACGAGGTGAAGACCTCGAAGGTGCCGAGCCGCACTTTGACGACCGGCTGGGAAACTTCCGCGTCGCTGAGCGCCGCGATCGCCCGCAAGACCTGCTCGGAGCGCGCGTAAACGCGATGGCCGTCGTCGGTCACCACCAGGCCGCGACCGGCCGGCATCACCAGGGTGAGGCCGAGCTCGGCCTCGAGCGCCTTCAAGGATTTGGACAGGCCGCTATGGGAGATGCGAAGTAACTCCGCGGCGCGACGCAGGTTTTGCGTTTCGACCACCATCCGGAAGTGATGCAGACGACTGGTCTCCATTTGGAACCAATCGTGGAGAATTATTCACTTTATGTCAACGCGCTCCCTGACGATAACCCCCAGGTCATGACAGCCGGTTTCGTTCGCATCGTGCGTGAGCTGCCGTTCTACGGGATGTCCCCCGAGACGCTCATTGCCGCGTTCGCCGACGACCCCGACGCGGCGTTCATGCGGCTCGCAAGCCACGACGAGAGCTCGGCACCGATGCTCGACGTTCTCGGAGTGATGGCCTACGAGCGTTGCCGCTTCAGCGGAGGCGAGAATCCCTTCGCGGCGGTGCGTGACCGGCTGCTGCAGCGCGCTGCTCCCCTCGACCCGGGCCTGCCCGCCTTTCAGGGCGGCGCCCTCGGCAGCTTCAGCTACGAGAGTGTGCGCCACGTCGAGCCGTCGCTCGCGCGTAGCGGCACCATGGCGCACGCAGGTGTCGATGCCGACGTCACCTTTCACCGCGCCTACGTGGTCATCGACCATCGTGCCCAGCGCGCCTTCGTCATCGCCGGTTATTTTCCCAACGAGGAGTCGACGCAGGATGGTGAGCGCAGCGCCCAAGGCGCGCTGGATGCCGTCTTCGCCCGGTTGCTGTCCGCCCAAGCGCGGCCGGCGCTGCCGCGAGGCGACGCCACGCCGCTGCCGCTCGACGCCTTCGAGGCCGACCTCGGGTACGAGCGCTTCGTTGCGGGCGTGCGCGTCTTGAAGGAGCACATCCGCGCCGGTGACATCTTCCAGGCGGTGCTCTCCGATCGCTTCACCCTGCGCCGCGCCTACTCGCCGCTCACCTTATTCAGCGCGCTTCTCGCGGGCAGCGCCTCGCCCTATCAGTTCTACGTGCCGACCGCCGAAGGCATGCTGGTGGGCTCGTCCCCCGAGATGCTGGTCCGAGCCCAGGACGGTGAGCTCGAAACCCATCCGATCGCCGGCACGCGACCGCGCACCGCCGACCTCGAGGACGCGAAGCGCATGAAGCGTCAGCTATCGCGGAGCGCCAAAGAGAATGCCGAGCACATCATGCTCGTCGATCTCGCGCGCAACGACCTCGGCCGCGTCAGCCTCCCTGGGAGCGTCGAGGTGAAAGACTTCCGCGACCTCAAGGTCTACCCCGAGCTCTTCCACCTGGTCTCGGTGGTGGTGAGCGAGCTCGAGCCGTCGCGCCATCCCATCGACGCGCTGGCGGCGTGTTTTCCGGCCGGTACGTTGAGCGGCGCTCCCAAGGTGCGCGCCATGCATCTGCTCGCCGAGCTCGAGCAGACGCGCCGTGGAGTCTATGGCGGCGTCGTGACCCTCGCAGGTTACGACGGCACGCTCGAGTCGTGCATCGCCATCCGCTGCGCCCGCGTTGCCGCGGATCACGTGGTGCTCCAGGCCGGCGCCGGCATCGTCGCCGATTCGAGTCCCGACAAAGAGTACGCTGAAGTGGAGCACAAGACGCGCGCCTTGCGTCGAGCTCTGGCACGTTTGGAGAATTGAGATGATCCTGCTCGTCGATAACTACGACTCGTTCACCTACAACGTCTATCAGCTCATCGAGACGCTCGGGTTCGACTGCAAGGTGGTGCGGAACGACGCCATCACCGCCGACGAGGTCGCGGTGATGAAGCCCGAGGTCATCGTCATCTCTCCCGGTCCTGGCAATCCCGACGAAGCCGGCGTGTCTCTCGAGCTGATCGCGAAGTTCTCGGCGACGACGCCTATCCTCGGCGTCTGTCTCGGTCACCAGGCCATTGGCCAGGCCTTCGGCGGCGCCGTGGTGCGGGCCAAGGCTCAGCGCCATGGCAAGACCTCGAAGGTTCGTCACTGCGGGGACGGTATCTACGCGGGGCTGCCGCAGCCGTTCGTCGCGGCGCGCTACCACTCGCTGGTCATCGAGCGCGCGACGCTGCCCGAGTGTCTCGAGGTGACCGCTGAAACGGACGACGGGGTGATCATGGGCGTGCGTCACAAGACCTTGCGGGTCGAGGGCGTGCAGTTCCATCCCGAGTCGGTTGCCACTCCCGAAGGTCGCAAGCTCATCGAGAGCTTCTTGAACCAACACGCCACCAAGAGCACGGCGGTGCGCCCGGTCCCTAAGCGCTTTCGGAGACAGGCTGCGTGATGCTCGCGGCGCTCGAGACCGTCCTCGCCGGTGGCACGCTGTCACGCGACGAGGCGCGTGGTGTCATGCACGCCATGCTGGAGCCGGGTCTACCCACCGAGCGTATCGGTGCGTTCCTCGCAGCTCTGCGTTTGCGCGGCGAGCATGTCGACGAAGTCGTCGGTTTCGTGGAGGCTCTGCGCGAGCGCGCGGTCGCGAGCGCCCGCCCGCGGCCCGAGTGCATCGACGTCTGCGGCACCGGTGGTGACGGCCTCGGCACGTTCAACGTTTCGACCACCGTCGCCTTCGTGGTCGCGGCGGCGGGTCAGCCCATCGCCAAGCACGGAAATCGCGCGGTCTCGAGCAAATGCGGCAGCTTCGACGTGCTCGATGCGCTGGGTGTCGGCTATGCCTCCGATCCTGCCGGCGTCGATCAGCAAATCGATCGCTTCAACCTCGGCTTCATGTTCGCGCCAGCTTTTCACCCCACCTTGAAAGCGCTCGGTCAGGTGCGCCGCAATCTCGGCTTCTACACCGTCTTCAACATGCTCGGTCCGCTCTTGAACCCGGTAGGAGCCAAGCGTCAGCTCATCGGTGTCTTCCGCGATAGCGCATTGAAGCTGGTCGCGGACGCCTTGGTACAGCTGGGTGCCGACAATGCCTGGGTCGTGCGTGGCAACGATGGCCTCGACGAGATGTCGGTCACTGGAGCAACCACTGTGCTGCGCGCCTCGAAGAGCGGTGTCGAGCGCGATACCGTCATGCCCGAGGACGCGGGGCTGGGACGCTCCACCATCGAAAGCTTGCGCGGTGGCGACGCCAAAGACAACGCCGTGATTCTGCTGCGCGTGCTCGAGGGAGCAGAGGGCGGGCCGCGGGACGTCGTGCTGCTCAACGCGGGTGCCGCTTTGCAAGTCGCGGGGAGGGCCCCGGATGCCACGACGGGTGTTGCCATGGCCCGCGAGGCGATCGACTCTGGGAAGGCGCTCGATCTCTTGAAGCGCATGCAGGCTGGTAAATGACCGCGGTCCTTTCGAACATCCTGGTCGACGTGAAGAAGCGCCTCGCCGAGCGCCGACGCGCGATGTCGCTCGCCAAGCTGCGAGACCAAGCCCTGCTCGCCAGGCAGCCAGGCTACTTCATCGGCGTGCTCGACCAGGCCCGGCCGGCGATCATCGCCGAGGTCAAACGCAAGAGTCCGTCGATGGGCGACATCGACGCCAAAGCGGACCCTGTCAAAGTCGCGCGCCAGTACGTGTCCGCTGGGGCAGCCGCCTTGTCGGTGCTCACCGAGGCCGATCATTTCGGCGGCGGGCCGGAGGTGCTCACTGCCATCCGCGAGCGCCTACCGAAAGCGTTGCTGCTGATGAAAGACTTCATCGTCGATCACTCGCAGCTCTTCGAGGCTCGTCTTTGGGGCGCCGACGCTGTTTTGCTGATGGTGTCGGTGCTCGGTGACGAGCTCGCCGACTACCTGGCGGTCGCGACCGTGCTGGGGCTCACGTCGTTGGTCGAGGTCCACGATAGCGACGAGATGAAAGTGGCCATCCGCGCCGGAGCGCCGCTGATTGGCATCAACAACCGCAATTTGAAGACCATGGACGTCAAGCTCGAGACCGGCATCGCGCTCGCGGCGGAAGCACCGAAGGGCGCATTCCTGGTCGCCGAGAGCGGCATCGCCACCGGCGCCGACGTGAAGCGCCTCGCGAAAGCTGGCTTTCATGCGTTTCTCGTGGGCACGTCGCTGATGCGCGAGGGCGAGCCTGGGCAGGCACTCGAGAAGTTGCGCCGTGAGGGCAAGACGTGAAGGTGAAGATCTGCGGCATCACCCGCGAGGAAGACGCGCACGCTGCGGTCGCTTGCGGCGCCGCCTATTTGGGCTTCATCTTTCACGCGGCGAGCCCGCGTTACGTCACGCCGGAGCGCGCGCGGCAGATCGTGAAGACGCTGCCGAGCAACGTCGAGCCCGTCGGCGTCTTCGTCGACATCGAGGCCGATGAGGTCAAGCGCATCGTCGACGTCGTGGGACTTTCGGTCGCACAGCTCCATGGCGACGAGACGCCGGAGCATTGCAAAGCCTCGAACGGCCGCGTCTGGAAGGCGCTACGCGTGAGCCACGCGAGCGCTACGGAGCGCGCCGAATGGCTGATGGCGAGCGCTGCCTACAGCGGCTGTGAAGCGATGCTTCTGGACGCTAAAGCGGACGAGAAGCACGGTGGCACCGGGAAGATCAGCGATTGGCACCTCGCTGCGTCGCTGGCGCGGACACGGCCGGTGGTGCTCGCGGGCGGCTTGAACGCGGGAAACGTGGTCGATGCCGTCACCGCAGTGAAGCCGTGGGCCCTCGACGTATCGAGCGGGGTCGAGGACAGTCCCGGCAAGAAGAGCGAAGAGAAAATGCGAGCCTTCTTCAGCGCGCTACGGAGCATGCGATGACCTCACCCGACGCGCGCGGCTGGTTCGGAGACTTCGGCGGTCGCCTGGTGCCCGAGACCCTCGTGGCACCACTCCAGGAGCTCGAAGAGGCCTATGTCGCGGCGCGCGAAGATCCGTTTTTCCAACGCGACCTCGCGGCGCTGCTGAAGACCTACGTGGGCCGTCCGACGCCGCTCACCGAGGTGCCGCGCCTTACCGCGAAGCTCGGCGGCGCGCGGCTCTTCTTGAAGCGCGAAGACCTCACCCACACGGGCGCGCACAAGATCAACAACGCCGTCGGCCAGATGCTGCTCGCCAAGCGCATGGGCAAGCAGCGCATCATCGCCGAGACCGGCGCGGGCCAACATGGCGTTGCCACCGCGGCTGCGGCTGCTCGCTTCGGCTTCGAGTGTACGGTGTACATGGGACGCGTCGACATGGAGCGTCAGGCGCTCAACGTCGAGCGCATGCGCTTGATGGGCGCGACCGTGGTCCCAGTCGAGGCGGGCGGGAAGACGCTCAAGGACGCAGTCAGTGAAGCGATGCGCGATTGGGTGGCTCGCGTACGTGACAGCTACTACGTCTTGGGCTCGGCGCTCGGGCCACACCCGTATCCATTGATGGTGCGCGATTTCCAGACGGTCATTGGTCGCGAAGCGCGCGAACAGATCATGGCGGCGTGCGGCCGGCTCCCCGACGAGCTCGTTGCTTGTGTGGGTGGTGGCAGTAACGCCATCGGCCTCTTCCATCCGTTCCTCGGCGACACCAAAGTGGCGCTGACCGGCGTCGAGGCGGGAGGCAAGGGCAGGGCGCTCGGCGAGCATGCCGCGCGTTTCGCCGACAAGAACATCGGCATCCTCCAGGGCGTGAAGACGTACGTGTTGCAGAACGACGTCGGCCAGATCGCCGAGACCCACAGCATCTCCGCCGGTCTCGACTATGCGGGCGTCGGTCCAGAGCACGCACAGCTCGAAGCGCTCGGTCGAGCCCGCTACACCGCCGTGAGCGACGCGGAGGCGCTCGCTGCCTTCAAGGAGCTCGCGGAAACCGAAGGCATTTTACCGGCACTCGAGAGCTCGCACGCTATCGCGTACGCCATCCAAGCTGCGCCGAAGCGCGCCAAGGACGAGATCATCCTCGTCGGCCTCTCGGGTCGCGGCGACAAAGATCTCGCGACCGTCATGGAGGTGCGCCGTGGGCATTGAGCTGGGCGGCCGCCGCTTCTTCGTCCCCTTCATCATGGCCGGGGATCCGACCATCGAAGCGACGCTCGCCACCGTCGACGTGTTGGTGCAAGAAGGCGCCGACATCGTCGAGCTCGGAGTGCCGTTCACCGATCCGCTGGCCGATGGTCCAGTCATCCAGGCCGCCGCCGAACGTGGCATCAAGAACTGTCCGTCATTGCAGTCAGCGCTCGACGTGCTGCGCAAGATCCGCGAACGACACCCCAAGCTCCCCGTCGTCGTCTTCACCTACGCCAATCCGCTCTTCCGCATGGGTTTCGTGAAGGCCGCTCGGGCGATGCGCGCCGCCGGCGCCTCGGCCGTGTTGGTCGTCGACCTGCCGCCGGAGGAAGCTAGCGATCACATCGCTGCGATGCGCGGCGAAGACATCGACACCGTTTTCCTCGCGTCGCCGACCACGACCCCCGCCCGATTGAAGCTCGTCGGTGAAGCGTCACGCGGCTTCGTCTATTATGTGTCGCGCCTCGGCGTGACCGGCGCCCAGCGTGAGCTGTCGACGTCGCTCGCCGAGGAAGTGTCGCGCTTGCGCGGCGCCGTGAAGATCCCGATTGCCGTCGGCTTCGGGGTCTCGAACGGCGAGCAAGCACGCGCCGTGTCGCGCATCGCTGACGGTGTCATCGTCGGCAGCGCCATCGTCGATCGCATGGCCAAGGCGAACAGCGACAGCGAGCGTGTCGAATCGGTGCGCGCCCTCACGCGCGAGCTCGTCGCGGGGGTGCGCGGATGACGCGCTGGAGCCCCAACAGCTGGCGCACCAAGTCGGCGCGGCAATTGCCGAAGTACCCGGACGACAACGCCGTCACCAAGGTGCTGGCGCAGCTCGCGAGCTACCCGCCGGTCATCTTCTCGGGTGAGGCGCGCGCCTTGAAGGCGAAGCTCGCCAACGTCTCGCGCGGCAAGGCCTTCCTGCTGCAAGGCGGTGATTGCGCCGAGAGCTTCGACCAATTCGGTACCGCGACCATCCGCGATAACCTACGTGTCCTCCTGCAGATGGCCGTCGTGCTCACGTTCGGCGGACGTTTGCCGGTGGTGAAGGTCGGTCGCGTCGCCGGCCAGTTCGCGAAGCCCCGAAGCGAAGAGGTCGAGACCCGCAACGGCGTCACCTTGCCGGCCTATCGCGGCGACATCATCAACGGCGTCGACTTCGAGGTGATGGCGCGTCTCCCCGACCCACAGCGCATGCTGCGCGCCTACCTGCAGTCCGCTTCGACGCTCAACATGTTGCGCGCCTTATCGTCGGGTGGTTTCGCCGACCTGCGCCAGGTGCACTCGTGGAACGTCGACTTCGTCGGCAAAAGCGGCTCGCGTTACGAGGCCATCGCCAGCCGAATCGACGAGTCGCTCGCCTTCATGCAGGCCATGGGCATCGCCGGGCATCACGAGACCAAACATGTCGAGCTCTACACGTCGCACGAGGCGCTGCTCCTGCCGTATGAAGAGGCGCTTACCCACGCCGAGGAGCTCTCCGACGAGCACTACTGCTGCTCGGCGCACATGCTCTGGCTCGGCGACCGCACCCGCCAGCTCGACGGTGCGCACGTCGAGTTCATGCGCGGCATCGCGAACCCCATCGGCGTGAAGTGCGGCCCGTCGCTCGCCGAAGACGACTTGCTGCGGCTGATGGACGTCCTCGATCCGCACAACGAGCCCGGCCGTTTGACGCTCATCGGCCGCATGGGCGTCGACAAGGCGGAGGCGCATCTGACTCGGCTCGCGCGCGCGACCGCTAAAGCGGGCAGGGTGGCGATCTGGTCCTGCGACCCGATGCACGGCAACACCCGGAAGACGGCGTCGGGCTTCAAGACGCGGCACTTCGAAGACGTCGTCCGCGAGGTCGAGATCTTCCTGGGCGTGTGCGCCGAGCAAGGCATCCCGCCCGGCGGCGTCCACCTCGAGCTCACCGGCGAGCACGTCGTCGAGTGTATCGGTGGACACGCCGACATCACCGAGGAGCAACTCGCGAGCGGCGGCTACGAGACCCTCTGCGACCCGCGGCTCAACGTCGACCAGGCGCTGGAGCTCGCGTTTCGCCTGGCGCAGGCGCTCGAGAGACTGACCGAGCCGATGCCTTAGAGCTTCTCGACGGCCCCGCGAAGCTCGAGGACATCACCGTGCCTCGCGACGCTGTCGATCGATCGCACAGCCCAGCTTGCTTGGGCCGCGGCTTCCGTGACGAGGAGCCGGAGGATGTCCACGGTGAAGAAGGCGCCGATCATCTCCATGCGCGCGGACTCCGAGAGCTGGAAGAGCTCGTCGAGAGTCGGATACTCGGTGGCGCCTTCGTAGGGCGGCGAAAATTTCCCGGTGACCTGATCATCGGCTTTCAACTCTTCGACCGCTTCGGCGTACACGGGATCGAAGCGCTTCGCGAAGGCCGAGTAGGGTGTGGTGAGCACCATGCGGGCGAGCTCAGGCCGGGTCTTGCCCATGGCGCGTTCGTCGAAGGTCACGCTCGTAAGCGCGGCTGGCTGATCGGAGATTCGAAT
>CAZAER010000004.1:0-283051 GCA_964484195.1 uncultured Bdellovibrionales bacterium
AGACCAAGCTCGATAACCTGGTGCTCATCTGCTCGAAGCATCACCGGGCGCTGCATGAGGAGGGCTACTCACTCATCCGTGCGAACGGCGAGCTCGTCTTCCGTAACCCGTGGGGCTACGAGCTGAAGGCCGCTCCGCTACAGCCGACAGTGGTGCTCGAAGACCGCGCACTGGGCGACATCCCGACGCCTCCGCCCGCCGACCTCTACCCCGGCGAGTACACGACCCACCGAACCAACCTCGAGTGCTCGATCGAATGGTTGGTGATGCCGGGCTAGACGAGCGGTACCGGTGGCTTCGCTGGTGTTTCATCGGCGCCATCTGCCGCTTTGCGCATGGCACTGATCACCGTCGCGTAGTCGTGTCCGAAGATCGCCGAGCCGGCGACGAAAGCACTGGCGCCGACCGCTGCGACTCGGGCCGCGTTCTTGGGATCGATGCCGCCGTCGACCGAGATGCGCACGTTCGCGCCCCGGGCCGCGACGATGTCACGCAGCGCTTCGATCTTGGGGAGCATCTCCGCGATGAACGACTGCCCACCGAAGCCGGGGTTCACGGTCATCACCAGGACCTGATCGACCAGGTGCAACACGTGCACGACGCTCGACAGCGAGCTCGACGGGTTCAACACGACGCCTGCTTTGCAGCCGAGCTCGCGAATCCGCGTCAGCGTACGATGCAGGTGCACGGTGGCCTCGGGATGGACCAGCAAGTGGTTTGCGCCCGCTTCAGCGTACTGTGCGATGGAGTCTTCTGGCTTTTCGATCATCAGGTGGACGTCGAAGGGCAGCTTCGTGGTCTTTCGCAGCGCCTTGATGACCGGCGGACCGAAGGTGAGGTTCGGCACGAAGTGGCCGTCCATCACGTCGAGGTGAATCCAATCGGCGCCGGCTTTTTCGACGGCGGCAATTTCCTCGCCCAGCCGCGTGAAATCGGCGGAGAGAACGGACGGCGCAATGATTGCTTTGGGGCGCATCGGCGCCGCCGACTACAGCACGATCAGTTCGTCGGCGTCGAGGACCTCATGCTCGTCGTGTGCGGCTTGAGTCGCCTTCAGACGATCGGCCGAAAGGCCCTTGAGGTACTCGTGGACGTCCGGGTGCTTCTTCAGCACGTCTTGGAAGTCGTTGCGCGGCAGGAATAGCGCGCCGACCAGCGAGTGAGCGACGACGGTCGCGTTTGCTGGTTGCGAGTGCAGCAGGCTGATCTCGCCCACGACCTGGCCTGGGCCGAGGTTCGCTACCGTGACCACGTCGCCGCCGTCCTTCTGGACGTTTACCTGCACGTCGCCGGTCGCGACCACGAACAAGCCCTGGCCCTCTTGACCCTGCGTGATGAGCTTCGAGCCGGGCTGGTAGCCGACGCGCTTGAAGCGGTCGATGAGCGAGTAGCGCGCCTCGTCGTCGAACTTCGCAAACAAGGGCGAAGTGCGCAGGAGGTTGCCGATGATGCGCTTGCGGCAATACTCGACCAGCTCCTCCGCGACCTTCGGCTTCGCCTTCGCGAGCTGCTCGACATCGCTACGTGCGAGCTCGAATACCTCGACCTCTTCATCCGCTATAACGGTCGCCGACCGCGGCGCTCCGGTGAGCAGCGCCATTTCGCCGATGACCATGCCGGGCCCGAGCTTTGCGAGCTGATGACCACCTTTTTCGACCCGCACATGGCCGCTGGCGACGACGAGGAGCGTGTTCCCTTTTTCGCCTTCGGTCAGAAGCTTCGTGCCCTTGGCCACACGTTTGTAGTGCAGCCGCTTCACCGTCTCGACGAAGGCTTCCTCGTCGAGCTCCGAGAACAGAGGCATCGGCAGGGGAATCGCGGCCTCACCGGCGGGTGAGAAGGCGAGGCCGATCTGACCGATCTTTTCGAAGCGCTCGGCGGGTTGCAGCTTGAGCAGGTCGTCGGCGCGCACGGTGTTAGCGTCACGGGTCTTCGATTTCAGCGCCGGCGGTGTCGCGAGGTTGCCGGCCTTGGCGCGGACCCCGCGCACGTGGATGCGACCCAACGTCGACAGGAGGCTCGCGTCGCTCGGAGCGCGCTCGATACCTTGGCGGATGACTACCATCGCGGGCAGCAGGTAGCCGTCGTGGGCAAGGCGGTCCGCCAGCGCGCGCATGATCTTGAGCGCCAAGGCGGGCTGACCGGCGTCACCGAGCGTGACGGCGAGAGCCAACCGCGTGTTGCGGTCGTCGGGTGAGAGGGCGACCAGCTCGGCAAGGTAGGCGGCGGCGTCGGCCGGCTTTCCAGAACGCAGGGCTTCGTCGACGCGTGAACGCGTTGCACCGGTCGTGTCGTTGCTCATGGGCAAAATCTTCCAAGGGATTGGCGACGAGTTCAAGTTTATGTGCGTTGCACACCCACATTGCGGCCGCGGTATCAAAGTGATATCACTTTGATATGAGCTCTGCATCAGCCGTTCCTGCTGAAAAGCGCAAAGGCACTCTCCCCGGTTTGCCGATGATCTTTCTTGGCCTCGTCATCGGCGTGGTCGGGATGTTCATGATCCTGAATCGCGGCGTCGAGCCCGACGAGGTGCCCTTCGCGATGGGCGCGCTCGTCGTCATCGAGCTCTTCATCCTGCGCGGCATCTTCGTGCTCGCCCCCAACGACGCGCGCATCTTGCTGCTCTTCGGCAGCTACAAGGGCACGGTGACGGGGCAGGGCATGCACTGGGTGAACCCGTTCATGACCCGCATGAACACGAACCTGCGCGCCAACAGCTTCGAGAGCAACAAGCTCAAGGTGAACGACCTCGACGGTAACCCCATCGAGATCGCCGCCATCGTCGTTTACCGCATCGTCGACACCGCCAAAGCGGCCTTCGCGGTCGATGACAGCCGCCACTACATGCAGGTGCAGAGCGAAGCCGGTCTGCGGAGCCTCGCGAGCCACTATCCCTACGACAGCGAGGACCACGAGAAGCCGTCGTTACGCGGCACCATCGACGCCGTCGCCGAGAAGCTCAGAGCCGAGCTGCAGCAGCGCGTCGCTCTCGCCGGTCTGCAGATTGTCGAGGCGCGCATCAGCTTCCTCGCCTACGCCCCAGAGATCGCTCACGCCATGCTGCAGCGCCAACAAGCCGCAGCCATCATCGCGGCGCGCCAGAAGATCGTCGAAGGTGCGGTCGGCATGGTCGAGAGCGCCCTCGATCTCCTGGCGAAGAAACACGTCGTGCAGCTCGACGAGGAGCGCAAGGCGCAGATGGTCTCGAACCTCCTGGTGGTGCTGTGCGGCGAGCGTGGCACGCAGGCGGTGGTGAACACCGGCACGCTCTACGGGTGAGAGCATGGCCGAGCGAAAAGCCTTCTTGCTGCGCATCGACCCGCAGGTCTTGGCTGCGCTGCAGCGCTGGGCCGACGACGAATTGCGCAGCTTGAACGGTCAGATAGAGTTCGTGTTGCGACGAGCGATTGCTGACGCTGGGCGAGTGCCAAAGAAGCAGCCCAAGCCGTGACAACGTGGCACGCGGCCGCGCCGATACTCTTCCTCATGCAGTCAAACCCCCTGGCTGACGTACTTGGTCTTACTTTTTGGCAGAGCACGAACGGCAATTTGAGCGCGCTGGTTGGACGGGCGCGTGAGCTTGCCGTCGATCTCATTGTCCGCGCCGGCGGAGCGCCCACCGAGCCGACGTGGAAGATTGCCGGTCGTCTCGTACGTTACGTAGAGACCCACCCGGTCGATTACGAGCTCATCCTCGCGTTGAGCGCGATGGCGCGTCCCGCGGCGTAGCCCCGAAACACGTTGCCAGCTCGGCGATCGGCGTGTTACCGCCCGCCGAATGAGCGCCGCCCGGACAGAGCGTCTGCTGAACCTTCTGACGTTGCTGCTCAACGCGCGTCGGCCGGTTTCCCTGCGTGAAATCAGGGAGCTCGAAGAGTTCGAGGCCTACAAGACGAGCGACCCGAAGAGCGGCGAACGGGCCTTCGAGCGCGACAAGGCCGCCCTGCTCGAGCTCGGGGTACCGCTTCGCTGGGTCGCCCCAGAGCGCGAAGACGAAGAAGACGGCAGCGGTGGCTATCTGGTCGACCGCGAGAAGTACTATCTGCCGGATCTCGCCCTCCAGCCGACCGAGCTGGCCTTGCTCTCCATTGCGGGTGCAGCCGCGGCCAGCGTCGCGGGGTTTCCTGGACGCGCCGCAGTCATCCGCGCTTTGGCCAAGCTGGGCTTCGACGTCGACGAGGCCCGCATGCCAGCGACGATGGCCCACACTCCGGTCCAAGAAGGCGTCGACGCCGAGCGCGTCGGTGGCCATCTCGCGAAGCTCCACCCAGCCGTCGCCGTCCAGCGTCGCATGCGCGTCGTCTACGATGGTGGCCGTGGTGCCGAGCCGACGACACGCGAGGTCGATCCGTACGGCCTCTACTACAAGCAGGGCGCCTGGTACCTCGTGGGTTTCTGCCATCTGCGCAAGGCAGAGCGCACCTTCCACTTGGCGCGCATCCGCGAGCTCGACGATGTCCGCCCCGGCAGCCAGCACGAGTTCGACGTGCCCAAGGACTTCGACCTCGCAAAGCACGCTCGCCGACGTCCGTGGGAGTTCCCACAAGAGAAGCCCTACGCGGTGACCGTGAAGCTTGCCGAGCGTTTGCTCCCGGCCATGCACGAGATCTTCGGACCGAACGTGACGAGTCAACCTGCTGCAGACGGCGGCGCCGTCGTGAGGCTCCACGCAACGCACACCAACGCGCTGGTGAACACGCTCCTTCCTTACGGCGCGGCAGCCGAGGTCATCGAGCCGCAAGCCCTGCGCGAGACCATGCGGCGCGCCTACGAGCGCCTAGCGGCGGCCTACACATGAGCGTCACCGATCGCCTCGGGCGTCTACTCTTCATCGTTCCTTACGTGGCGCACCGCGATGGCGTCACGTTGCAGGAGCTCGCCGAGAAGCTCGGCGTCACGACTGCGCAGATCGAATCGGATCTCGAGCTGCTCGCCATGGTCGGCCAGCCGCCGCTCACGCCCGACCACCTCATCGACCTCTATGTCGAGGACGACGTCGTCTACGTCGATCTGGACCAATCCCTGTCGCGTCCGCTGCAGCTGACACATGAAGAGGCGAGCGCGCTCGTTTTGTCGGCGAAGCTCGTCGGCGATCTCGGGGGTCTCGGCAACGAGCTCGAGGCGGTGCTCGCGAAGATCGCCGAGCATCTGAATCCGGCCGAGAAAGAGATGGTCGCGGTTCTCGCCGAGCGCGTCGGCATTTCGCGCGAGCTGCCCGAAGGCGCGGTGTCGGCGAGCCTGCGCAAGGCTTGCGAAGCCAGCCGCGAAGTCGCGCTCGAGTACTACTCGGCGTCGAGTGACCGCCACAAACGCTACCGCGCTAAGCCCCTGGGGCTCGTCTCGCACAGCGGCATCGAGTACGTCGTGGCCCTCGATATCGACGAGGACGACCACGAGAAGCTTTTCCGCATCGACCGCATCGGCAGCGTCCAAGTCACCGATCGCACCTTCGAGAAGCCGCGCGACTTCGACCTCGCTCGCTTTCGCACTCAACGCCTGTATTTCGGCGAGCGTGCTTTCACCGCCGAAGTTTGGTTCTCGAAAGCGGTGGCCCGTGAGGTCGCCGAGCGCTTCTCCGAGAGCGACGTCACCAAAGAAGCCGACGGCAGCCTCAAGGTGCGCGTCTCGACCTCGAGCCCCGCATGGCTCGCACGGTGGGTCTTGCCCTTCGGCGAGGACGCCCGTGTCTTGAGCCCGGAGCAACCTCGCCAGTACATTGCCGACCTCATGGCGTCCGCAGTGACGGCCTACCGCCGATAGGAATCAGGAGAACGACGTATGGCGAAGCGTCCATCGATTCACGAGATGATCACTTCGCGCAAAGCGCCGAAGCCGGTCGGGCCTTATTCGCAAGCCGTGCGCACCAAGAGCCCCGGTGAGATCCTCTACGTCTCGGGGCAGATCCCCATCGAAGTTCCGAGCGGCAATGTCTTCCGCGGCGAGATCAAGAAGCAGGCGGAGATTGCGCTCACGCACGTCCGCAATATCGTACAGGACGCCGGCTTCACCATGGACGACGTGGTGAAAGTCACCATCTTCCTCACCGACATGAAGCAATTCGATGCGGTGAACGAGGTCTACACCAAGTTCTTCGTCGGTCAGATGTTGCCGGCGCGAGCCGTCGTCGGCGTCGCGGCCCTGCCGAAGGACGTGAACGTCGAGGTCGAAGCGGTCGCCGTCAAGAAGGGTATGTCGGCGATGGACGAGCTCTTCGGCGAGGAGCCCGCGCCGAAGCGCTGACATGTTCGACGTGGTGTTCCTCGGCACGGCGGCGAGCACGCCGTCCATCGATCGCGGGCTGTCGTCGCTCCTCGTGCGCGCGGGGCGGGAACGCTTCCTCGTCGATTGTGGCGAGGGCACGCAGCGTCAATTGCTCAAGTCGGGAGTCGGGTTCCGCAAGCTCTCCGGAATCCTGCTGACCCACGCGCACCTCGACCACATTCTGGGCTTGCCGGGATTCTTGTCGACGTTGGCGTTGCTGGAAGCGGGGGGTGAGCAGCCCATGATGCTCGCCGGGTCGCCAGGCACGCTGCGGCTCACGCAGCAGCTTTTGCGTGGCGTTTGGCCGAGCGGCCGCACGCCGCTCCCAGTCACGTGGAACGAGCTCAGCCCAGGCGTCTTCCACAAGACGGACGATCTCGAGGTCCGTTGTTTCACCGTCCGTCACGGCGAGACCGACAGCTTGGGCTACGTCTTCGAGTCGCCGACACGGCGGCATCTCATCCCCGAGCGCCTGGCCGCTGCAGGCGTGCCTCACGGGCCAGAACGCGCGAGGCTCGCTCGCGGTGAGCCGATCACGCTCGCCAACGGCAAGGTCATCTCTCCCGACGATGTGACGAGCCCGCCGACACAAGGCACCAAGCTGGTGGTCGTCGGCGACGTCGAGGAGACGAGTGACATCTTGCCGCATGCCCGCGGTGCCCACGCCATCGTCATCGAGGCGACGTTCCTCGGGCCCGACGCGCCGCTAGCCAAGGCACGGGCTCACCTCACCGCCCGCGCGGCGGCGGAGCTTGCGCGCGACGCCGGGGTCAAGACGCTCTATCTCACGCACATCTCCGGCCGATACGGCGCCGATGCCGTCCTCGCCGACGCTCAGTCAGTTTTCGCGGACACGCGGGTCGCGCACGACTTCCTTACTGTGAGCGTCTGAGTAGCGGTCGGCGTCGCGGCTGTTGGGACCGAGGAGCGTCTTGGTGTCGAGCGGAGCTTCTACTCTCTGCGAGGTGGCGTAGCCCCGCCACAGGCTTTCGAACAGCTCGTACGCCGTTTGGTTGCGCGAGCGCGCAGCGACGATGATGACCGCCGCGACGAGCGCGATGAACACGATGACGAGCACCGTCGGCCAGCGCGCCGCCGGGAGCCTCTCGATCACGGTTTTTTCGACGACGGGCGGGATCGGAATGGTGTCGGGTGTCAGTCGTCGCCGCGATCCAGGCTGATAGAGCGTCGTCTTGGCTTCGTGGTGCAGCTCTTTCAGCGCTGCGGAGACGAGCTCGGCGGCAACGAGCACCTGGGTCTTGGGAAAACTGAGCAGCGAGCTCGCGTTGATGCAATCGGCGGCGGTCACCGTCGCGTAGTTGCGCAGGCGCTCTTGCATGCTTGCGATGTCGCCGGGGAAGAGCTGTTGCATGAGCTCGCGAGCCTCGCGGCGGCCGACGATGCTGGTGTTGACGATGCGGAAAGGCGCCAAGGCATCGGCGAGCTGCGAAGCGGTCTCGAAACGTTCGGTCGGATTCTTGGCGAGGCAGCGGGTCACGACCTCCTCGAGCGCCTCGGGCACCACGGCTACGTCGGACAGACGCGGTGGCTGGTGGTTTGCGACCTTGTCGAAGATCGAGAAGGCGCTGCTGCCATCGAAGGCGCGTTCGCCGGAGAGCAGCTCGTAGAGCAGGATGCCGAGCGCGAAGATGTCGGCGCGGCGATCGATGTCGCCGCCCGCGGCTTGCTCGGGCGCCATGTAGCTGAACTTGCCCTTGATGATGCCGGCCGCGGTCTTGTTTGCGCGGCTGTCCGCTTTAGCGATGCCGAAGTCGATGAGCTTCACTTCGCCTTCGTAGTCCACCATCACGTTGTGCGGACTGACGTCGCGATGCACGAGACGCATCGGCCGGCCGTCGGGGCCAAGGGCGTTGTGTGCGTAGTCGAGAGCCTCGGCTGCCTTGCTGACGATGTAGCACGTGAGCGCCTGCGGCAGCTGGACGCGCATGGCTCGGCAGGACTTGATGATGCCGTTCAGATCGCGGCCCCAGACCAGCTCCATGGCAATGTAGAGCGACTCGTCGATGCGGCCGAGCTCGACGGTCTGGGCGATGTTGGTGTGCATGAGCCGCGACGCGACCTTCGCCTCGTCGACGAACATCGGCACCATCTCTGGGTCCTGCGCCGCCGCGTTCGACATGCGCTTGATCGCGACGATCCGCGAGATGCCTTCGCGCGCTTCCTTGGCGCGGTACACCTCGGCCATCCCGCCACCACTCACGCGATCGAGGATGATGTACTTGCCGAACTGATATGGAAACCGGTTGAACGACATGAATGACCTCGCGCCACCAACGCCCACGCCTGGTGACACTTGGCCCATTCATCGTCAGAAAAACGTGATTCTCCGCACAGCCGTCCCTGAAGCGACGTCAGGGTGCCCGGAAAAAGGTCAAATCCTGGGCTTCCATGCGCTGCCAGCGCGCTCGGTGACCTCGTCGACCGCGGCCAGGGCGGCAACGTATTCGCCTTCGAGACCAAGACCCGGGATGACGTCGCGCCCGCAGCGCACGAGGTTCTTGAAGAAACCCTTTTCGCGTTTGATGGCGATGCCGAGGACCGGGCGCTCGGCGGGCTCGTAGATGGGATGCAGTGCCCACGGATCGATCGTGCGCGTCATGTCGGTGTCGGCGTCCCAGCTCGACGTGTCCGAAGCCATCGATTGATCGACGATGAAATCGTTCAGGAAGGGCACGAGGCGCGCGACGCGGCTCGCCATCTGTGCTCGCAGCGCTTGGAAGCGTGCGGGTGAGCGCGAGACCTCGCTGGTACGGACCGGACACGCGACGCTGAAGACCACGTGGGCGTCATCGTCGACGCGCCGATTGAGCTGCGAATCGATGCGTTGCGCCGGGTAACGTCGCAAGAAGAGCGGCGGGTCGGCCGGCTCGCCGGCACGCTGGCGCTGACGGCCGTTCAAGAGGAACACGCTCTCGGCCATGCCGTTGGGCACGACCTCGCGCTTGGCGAGGATGTTGAGCACCATGAGGCTGCCGACAGGGCGCAGCACCGAGCGCTCGGCCGCTAGCTTGGCCTGCGGCTTACCCTGGGGGAGCAGCTCTTCGAACGGGCTGGTCGCATTGTCGATGAAGTAGTCGGCTGTGTAGCTGTGGCGGCCGTCGGCGAGCTCGATCTCGTGGAGCGTCGCGCCCTTGGGGCTGATGGTCTTCACCAGTGCGCCGCGGCGGACATTGACCCCGGCCTCGTCGGCGGCCTTCACGAAGATGTCCGCCATATCGAACAGGCGGTCGGTGAAGCTGACGGTGCCGCGGTAGTAGCGCGCGATCAGACGGATGGCATGGAAGGCGGACGGCGACTGCGCCGACAGATTGCCGAAGAACGAGAGCGGGCCGAGCAATAGGTCGCGGATCGGATGGTCCGTCGGGATGCTCTGGAAGATGGGGTGGTCCTCGAAGGGCACGTCGAGGTGCTCCATCTCGGCGAGCTCGCGGCGCACCTTGAAGCCCTCGAAGAAGCCGGTCGACAGGAGCTTGGGCTGGCGGGCCAGGAAGGCGCTGATCTCTCCGTCGATCTCGATGAGGCGCGCGAAGAAGTCGCGGACCTGATCGACGAGCTCGGGGAACTCGAGCTTGAGCTCACCGAGCCAAGCCTCCGGCGTCGAGCGCACGTCGATGCGGTGGCCGGGCATGACCGCCTGGAACGAGGTCGCCGGAGTCTCGAGCTTGGCGCGCAACTGCGGCCCCAAGGCGAGCTCTTGATGCACCAACTTCGCCGGCGGCGAATCATCGAGGTTCGGCACCAGCGTCGGCACCAGGGGCAAGCGAAAGCCGTTACGCCGGTAGGCGTTGGTCTGCTCGCCATGGTCGACGAGCACGACGCGACGTCCGCGCTTGGCGAGCAAGGCGGCGGCAATGATGCCGGAGAGCTGGGTGCCGACGACAGCGACATCGAAGTGCTGCGACATGAGGTCCCATGTCGTAGCCGCATGGAAAGAGGCGCGCAACCGGGTTAAGGGAACGCATGCCTCGCCTGCTCCTGACCCTCGTGGTCGCCGCCACCGCTTGCAGCAAACCACCGCCCGCGACCGAGGCCATCCCGTACAAGCAATCCTTCGACGGGCCGGCCCTGCCGTCCGGTTGGCACACCCCGAGCGGTGGCTGGTCGATCGTCGACGGCCGCCTCTACAATGCCGGGGCGCACAACGTACCGCTGTGGTTGTCGGCGTCGCTCCCGAAGGACGTGCGCGTGAGCTTCGACGTCGAGTCGAAGAGCGACGAGGTCGACTTCAAGTTCGAGATTTATGGCGACGGTGAGACCCACGAATCGGGCTACAGCGTCATCATGGGCGGTTGGAAGAACACCACGACGCTGATCGCCCGGCGCGGGGAGCACGCACCGCGCCGCATCGACTCCGACGACGCTTCGCTCCGCGCTCAGGTCGCGCAAGACAAAGTGCGCGCCGCTACCATCAACAAGGATCGCAAGGACGCCATCGCCAAGATGGAGAAGCTCGAGCCCAATCGCGTCTACCACGTGGTCTTCGAGAAGCGCGGCAACGACCTCACCTTGAGCATCGACGGTGAGGTGCACCTCACGTATTTCGATCCGTCGCCGCTCGGTGGGCCGGGAGCGGATCGATTCGCATTCGCCAACTGGGCCTCGCGGCTGTATTTCGACAACCTCGAGGTCGCGCCCCTGTAGTCCTAGCGGACGACGAACGAAGTCTCCGCCGAAGCGGACGAGTCGTTGCCGACATAGAGCTTGTACATGCCGCTCGGCTTCATCAGCTTGCCGTCGTTGTCGTGCACCGCGAGGTCCGCTACCGGAATGGCGATGCGCACCGTCTTGCTCTCGCCGGGGGCGAGCTCGACCTGGGCGAAGCCCTGCAGCTTGCGCAGCGGCTGGGTGAGATTCGAGTCCTCCCAGCGGCTGTAGATCTGCACGGTCTCTTTGCCCTTCATCTTGCCGGTGTTCTTCACCGGCACGTCGACGAACAAGGTCTTGTCCGTATAGAGCTCTCGCGCCGAGAGCTGCGGTTGGCCCATCTCGAAGGTGGTGTACGAGAGACCGAAGCCGAAGCGGAACTTCGGCGCGTTCGGGCCGTCGAGATACGCCGAGCTGAAGCGGTTCACGGCCTTGCCGTTCTCGTCGAACGACGCCGGACGGCCGGTGTTGACCATCTGGTGGTGCACCGGGATCTGCCCGTTGGAGGCCGGGAAGCTCACCGGGAGCTTGCCGCTGGGGTTGCGGTCGCCGAATAAGACGTTGGCGACGGCGGTTCCGTGCTCGGTGCCGAGCTGCCACGTCTCGACCAGGGCCGGGATCTTGTCGGCCTCGGGCGGAAGGACCATCGGGCGCCCGTTCATGAGCAGCGCGACGACCGGCTTACCGGTCGCCTGCAGAGCCTTGATGAGCTCGCGTTGATTGCCGGGCAGCTCGATCGATTGAACGCTCGACGCTTCACCGCTGCGGTCGGCGTTCTCGCCGATGGCGACGACGATGACGTCGCTGTCTTTTGCGGCCTTCACGGCGGCGGCGATGTCCGCTTCAGTGGACACACCGTCGCGGTCGTTGGCGGCGACATAGTCGACCTTGGCGCCGGCCTTGGCGGCGCGGGCCTCGAGGCCCTGGCGCACCGTAACCGTCTCGTCGTCCTTGCCGAGAGCGCGCCACGAGCCGATGTGGTCATGCGGCACATCGGCGAATTTGCCGATCAACGCGATGCGTTTCACGGACGACTTGAGCGGCAGCACCGCATCGTCGTTGCGCAGCAAGACGATGGAGTCTTCGGCAACCTCACGAGCCGCCGTCCGCTCGAGCGGAGACTTCGGCACTGCAGTGCCGTAGGGGTCGTCGAAGAGGCCCATCTCGGCCTTCAAGCGAATGATGCGACGGCAGGCTTCGTCGATCGTCGATTCGGCCACCTGATTCTCGAGCACCGCCTTCACGAGCTCATCGGAGAACAGCCCGCTCACCATCTCCATGTCGAGGCCAGCGTTTGCCGAGGTGATGGCGGCGTCGCGGCGCGTCCGCGAGGTGCCGTGATTGATCTGCTCGTACGACGACGCCCAGTCGCTAACGACCATGGCGTTCGAGCCGAATCGCTTCCGCAGGACTTCGCGCAAGAGGTACGGATTTTGCGTCGAGGGGACGCCGTTCAAGTCGTTGAACGAGGTCATGAAAGTGTCGACGCCCGCTTTGGCGGCCGCCATGAAAGGCGGCAGATAGACGTCGTGCAAGCGGCGCAGCGACATGTCGGTCGTGTTGTAGTCGCGGCCACCTTCGGCTGCTCCGTATGCGGCGAAGTGCTTGGCGCAGCTCAAGACGTACTGGTTGAAGCCGCGAACCTGCGCTTCGGCCATGCGAGAGCCGAGGAATTGATCTTCACCCGCGCCTTCCGCGATGCGACCCCAACGCGGGTCACGCGCGATGTCGACCATCGGGGCGAACGTCCAGTGCTGACCGTCTTCGACGGCTTCGCGGCCGGCGACTTCGGCGGAGCGCTGAGCGGACGCCGGGTTCCAGCTCGCCGCGGTGGCGAGCGGAATCGGGAACATGGTGCGCATCCCGTGGATGACGTCCCAGGCGAACAAGAGCGGGATGCCGAGCGGTGACTCCTCGACGGCGATCTGCTGGTAACGGCGGGCTTCCTTGGGGTCGCCGGCGTAGAGGAACGAGCTCACCTGACCTTCGCGGATGCGCTGCTCGAAGGCCTTCATCTTCTCGCCACGCTCGGGACCGGTGAACGCCTCGTAGGCGTACTGGATCATCTGCCCGACCTTGGCACTGATGCGCTCGCGCGCCGGCAGGGCGTCGATGCGCTTCATCACCTTGTCGACACAGGCTTGGACGGCGGCATCGCGTTCGGCGCTCGGTTGGGAGCGACGGAGGCCCTCGCGTGGGGCGACGCGGCCGTAAGGCGGAACGTAGGTGGGGGCGGGAGCTTCGCTGGCTTTGAAGAAGGTGTCGGAGCCGAGGCCGGGGAGGAGCGGCAGGGAGTTGTAGCGGAGCTCGCGCGCGCGCTGGGCGAGTTGGCTGCGGCTCGCAGGGGTGCCGGACGCAAAAATAGCGGCATGACCAGCGGTGAGGCCGCTGGCCTTCGAGACAGACGAATTCATGGGATTGGGCCTTTTAGGGAGGTCGGCCTACGTATCGGCCCGACACCGTGTCAGGTTGCCTCTCGCGGGTGTGAACCTCAGCGCAGGCCGGAGAGGATAATTCGTACGTCGGCCGCGAACTTCCCGTTGGGCTCGACCGCCAGATAGCGCTCGTAGGCGTCCTTGGCTTTCACCGTGTTGCCCATGGCCTGGTGGACGTTGCCGAGGGCGACCAGGGTTTGGCCGCTGCGCGGTGCCAGCTCGATGGCCCGCTGCAGGTGTTTCAGGGCGAGGTTGTTCTGCTCGGTATCGAAGTAGGTGGTGCCGATGCCGAGGTGAGCACGCTCGTTGGTCTCGTCGAGGTCGATGGCTTCTTTGAAGGCTGCGATCGCGCCCTTCAGGTTCCCGCGCTTGTAGAGGGCGTTACCCTTGGCGACCAGGCGGGTGGCGGCGACGTCGGGTGGCTCGGGCGGACGGTTCTCTTCGACCTTGGGATCGCTTTGCGGCGTCGGTTGGGCGCTGGTCACGACGGGCTGCGGTTGGGTGACGACCGGGGCCGTGGGTTGCGCGACCGGGGTCGGCGTCGGGGCTGGCGTGGGCGCTGGCGCTGGCGGGGGCGTCGGAGCCGGCGGCGGCGTGGGCACCGGGGCTGGGGCGGTCTCCACGACCTTGGTTGGCGGAGGCGGTTCGGGCGTTGGTTGCGGCAGCGGTTGCGGTGGCGCCGGCTTGGGCGTTTCGGGCGGTTGCGTGGTCACCGGTGCGTTGCTGTCCGCTTTGGCGTCAGTCGTCTTGTTGCCCGAGTGCAACATGAAGATGCCGATGACGATCGCCGCAGCCAGGGCAGCGAGGACGAACGGAGCCTTGCGCCGCGGCGGCTTCACGTCGCGGGAGGCCTCGTCGAGATAGTCTTGATTGAGAGCGGCGACCGGCCGTTCCCCGAATGCCTCTTCGGGAGTCCGCGGCACGCTCTCGTCGCCGAATGCACCGCGCACTGGGCGACCGACCTGGGACTCGGTGTCGGGTTTCGTGAAGTGGGCTTCGCCGATGAGCGGCGCGCGGCCGACGACGCTGCCGTTGGTCTTCTCGGGCTGCGGGTGGGTGCCCGCGATGAACATGCCGTGGGGTGGCGTTGGCTTTTGCACGCGTGCCCCGTCTAGCGGTGCCGCGCCTGGCGTGACCCCAGGGATCTCCACCGTGTCGGTATCGTTGTCCTCGTCCGTTTCGGGAGCGAAGGTTTTGGACACGATCGGTAGCTCGGAGACGTTGCCGGCCGTCATGTTGCCGTTGGTGATGGCGGCGCGCGTGTCAGCCGCCAAGGCGGACTGTGGAGGCGAGCTTGGCGGCGCGGGAGCTGGCACCGCGATAGGCGCCGACGGACCAGCCGGCAAGACCGCGGGTGGCGGCGCGCTGAAGCTCAGCGGCGGTGCCGGAGCGGGAACCGTCTCCGCGACACTCATCGGCGCTGGGATGGGTAGGGGCAACGGGGTGACGGGAGCGGCCGCGACCGGCGGCTCGACGGCTGGCGGCTCAGCGGCAGGCGCCGGCGTGTTCTCCGCGACACCGACGCCACTGCCTGCGAGGAAGCCCTGGTAGGCGTAGGGCCACGGCGGCGCGGCATCGCTTCCGAAAGCGACGCTGCGTTTTTCGTCCGAGGCTGGGGGAGCGAACGAGGTCGCGGGTGGTGCGGGGCCAGCGACGACCGGCTCGGGGTCGTAAGCCTCCGGCAAGATCATACCGGCTTTGCCTTCGAAGGTGAGCTCCGGCATCACCTCGCCGCCGTTGTGCGCTTCCGGTGGCGGCTCACTGCCGATATGCTCCTCGCCCGCGATAGCGGACTCAGGCGCTTCGCCGTCGACGCCATCGGGATGTTCCTCGGGCGGCAGCTCGGTGGGCCGCGAGGAGACGTCGAAGATGAGACCCTCGAAGTAGAGCTTCGAGACGACGTTCATGGCTTCGAGATCGCCGAAGCTCGAGTCCTCGACGACGTCGAGCAGGGTGCGGCGGCCATCGAAGAGGCGGAGGATGCCGTTCACTTCGTCTGGGATTTCGGCGAGGCGCTCCACCAGCTCGTGATGATCGACCGCGAAGCGCGTCTCGAGAGGCGGCAGCTGCTCGAGCAAGCGGCCCCACTCGTCGAGACGCCGCATGCCTTCCATGAGCAGGCCTTGGCTCGACAGCTCGATGATGTCGCTGCGATCGCCACGCTCGGCACCGAACTCGATATCGAAGGTGCCTTCGTTCCACACCATCAAGCGATAGACGGCGTGCTCGCCGCGGAGCTTGCCGAGCTCGGCGTCGATCACCTTGCCGTTCTTGAAGTAGAGGTCAGCGCTCTTGCCGTCGCCGCGGCGCACTTTGATGCGTCCGGTCTTGCGGCCGATCTCGATGGTTTGGATGAGATCGACGATGCCCATGTCGGACAGATCGCCGGCGAACTTCGAGCGCGGGTCACGCCGCTCGAGCAGCTCCTTGTCGCGCTTCTCGAGGAGGATCTTGATACGGGTGACGATCTCTTTGATGTAGATCGGCTTCGTCAGGTAGTCGTCGACGCCGAGCTCGAGCCCTTTGACCTTGTGGTCGACCGCCTTCTCCGCCGTCAGGAAGATGAAGGGGATGGTCGCGGTCTTCGGCTCTTGCTTGAGCTGACGGCAGAACTCGAAGCCGTCCATCTCCGGCATCTTGGTGTCGGAGAGGATGAGCTCGGGTGGTGAGATGCGCACCTTCTCCAAGCCGTCGACGCCGTTCACCGCCGTGGTGACGGAGAAGCCCGCCTTGCGCAGGGACACCTCCATGACACGCAGGCTCTTCGCGTCGTTATCGACCAGAAGGAGGTTTTTCTTGGCCATTGCGCGGACGGTTTGGTGCGAAGTCGAGTGTTCCCGACACCCATAGGGGTGTCAAGGAAGCCTTCGAAACCACACGCAAAAGCGCGTACGGACGGGCTCTACTTTTTCTTACTCTTGGCGGCTTTTTCTTTGTCGAGACGCTTCTGCGCCTCCGACATCTTGGCCTGCGCCTGCGCAACGAGCGGCGACTTCTTGTAGCTCTTCACGACCTCGCCAAAGAACGTCACGGCGTCTTCGAGGTTGCCGAGCTCCATCGAGACGAGACCGATCTTGTAGTACGCGTCGTCTGCGTATTCGCCCTTGGCGAACTTCTCGACGACCTTGATGTACTCGGGGAGGGCGTCGCGGTAGCGCTTCTCGTCGTAGAAGGTGTCGCCGATCTTCATGCGCGCCTGATCACCGACGCCGGCTTCGCTGCCCCACTGTTTGACTACCTCGCGGTAGACCCCGCGGGCCTCCGAGTACTGCTTCTGGTTCGCGAGGTTCTGGGCGTACGCCAGCATGCCCTTCTTGTCCTTGGGGGCGGTCGCTGGCGGCTTGACGTTGTCCTCGGGCGGATTGGTCGTGGCGACCGGAGTGGCGCTGGCCGTTGGAGCGGACTGGAGCTGCGCCTGCATCTGACCGACACGGTAGTCCGTCAGCTCGATCTGGCCGCGGATCTCCTGGAGCTCGGCGCGGAGCTGATCGAGCTGCACGCCGAAGTCCGCGTCGGTATTGCGCGCCGCACGGTTGAGCCCTTCCAGCGTCTCGGAGAGCTCCTTCACCTGCGTCGAAGCCTTTTGCAGCTGCTCGGCAAGCTGCGCGCCCTGTTGGTCGATGCCGGCGCGCGCTTCCTGCATTTGGGCCTGCAGATTAGCAATGTCTTGCTTCATCTGCTTGCCCTCCGTGGATGTGACGCACCCACCGAGGACAATCACCGCACCCCACAGCGTCCGCCGAAGCGGACGCGGCAGCCCCCCCAGCAAGCGGAGAGCGGGGCCTGTGCCGACGCGCGAAGACGAACGTTCCATCGTTGTAGGGCTACCCGCGAAGCAGTGCATGACTCAACCCCCCGCTGGAGCCCCAACGTAGCCGCATTGCCAGCAGTCGGAGTGTTGCCAAGCAGGCGTCAGGTTCCGCGTTGCCTCTGCGGAACCTGACCTCTAGCCTCGCGTTAGCGAGGCGAAAAAAAACGGTCGCAGCGAGAGGACGAAGCCTCGCGCCGGCGAGTTACATCTGCCCGCGCTGCTGCACAAAGTTAACTCGGCGGTTGCGCGCGTAGCACTCTTCCGACGAATCGCTGCACAGCGGCTGATTCTCACCCATAGAACGCGTTTTCATCTTGTTCTGGTCGATGCCGAGGTTGCGCATGTAGCTGCGCACCGCGGTGGCGCGACGCTCGCCCAAGGCGAGGTTATACTCTTGCGTGCCGCGCTCGTCGCCGTGGCCCTCGAGGACCAAGGTGATCTTGCCGCCGGCCTGCTTCAAGCACTCGGCCGCCTGACCCAGCGCCGTACGGGCGTCGGGAGTGAGGCTGAACTCGTTGAAGTCGAAGAACACCGTCGGGATGGCGACGATGTCACCCGAGCCCGGGTTCACCGGACGGCACGAGGCCGAGATGTTGGTGCCGTCGCCGCTCGAGCACGCGCCGTTGTTGCAGGTGCGACCCGGACCGCAGTCGATGTCCTGAGCGCACTCAGGCACGCAACGCTGGGCTTCGCACTTCATGCCGCCGGGGCAGTTCTCATTGGCGGTGCACTCCGGCACGCACTTCTTGCTGCGGCAGACGAGGCCAGCGCCAACCTTGGCGCAGTCACCGTCGGCGCGGCACTCGGGGCGCACTTCACAGCGACCCTGGGCGCACTCGTGACCTGCGCCGTGCTTGGTCTCGCACGCGGCATCGTCACGGCACTCCTGGCATTGACCGTTCACGCACACTTCGCCCTTTTCGGCGCAGTGATCGTCGGATTCGCACTTGGGGTATTTCGGCTTGCAGCCGGTAGCGGTGAAAAGAACCGCGCAGAGGCCAACGAGCATGATGCTCGGGATGAAATTGCGACGCATGATGGGGCTTCCCCTCTTAGCTGGCTGACGCCTAAGTCATTGAAAAGACCAGAGAATTTGGCCTTCTTGCCGGGTTGCGGCGGATATTATGGGCCTACCCCCCCAAAGTCAACGCGAGATTTGCCGTTTTCGACGCCTCTAGCGTGCCCAGCGGGCAACGTAGTAACTGCGCATGCGTGCAAGCTGTCCCGACAGGTACCGGTTGGATCGAGGTGATCGCGGGCCCGATGTTCTCGGGTAAGACCGAGGAGCTCATCCGCCGGCTGCGTCGCGCCATGTACGCCCGCCAGAAGGTCGCCATCTTCAAGCCGACCATCGACACCCGCTACGACGCCATCGAGATCGTCAGCCACTCCAAGCAGAGCATCAAGGCGACCCCCGTCGACGACGTGAAGGCGATCCTCGACCGCGAGCACAAGGACTGCGAGGTCGTCGGCATCGACGAGGCGCAATTCTTCTCCAAAGACCTCGTAGCCGTCTGCCAGGAGCTCGCCGACCGCGGGGTGCGTGTCATCGTCGCCGGCCTCGACATGGACTATCGCGGCTTTCCGTTCGAGCCGATGCCACAGCTCATGGCAGTGGCCGAGTTCGTGACCAAGGCGCTGTCGATCTGCGTGGTCTGCGGCAACCCCGCCGGGCGCTCGCAGCGCATCGTCCGAGAGTCCGAGCGCGTGATGTTGGGCGCCACCGAATCGTACGAGCCGCGGTGCCGCTTGCACCATACGGTCAGCGACGTCGTTTTGCCCGAGCAAAGCCGTCTGTTTTAGCGGACGGTGTGTTTGTGCACACGGCGCGCTACGTAGGCCCACATGTGGGTTCGCTACGTGCCCCTACACGTGGAACGAAATCGTGCAGGTAGTCCGCCAAAAAACAGGAGAGTGGATCGGCCACTGTTACGCTTAGCAGTGGATGCGCGCGTCCCCCCACGCCCTCCTAGCAGTATCCGTAGTCATCTTCGCGGGAGTGTCGACAGCGCAAGCCGCGAGTGAGCGTTTGCGCTCGCCGCGGGCCGCCGGTCGAGCTGACGCTCGTGTCTATCGGCTATTGCGGACGCCGGTGTCCGAAGCCTCCGGGCTCGTGCCGATGTTCGTGCGCGCCCGCGACGACGAGGCGCGACGGAGCCTCGCGATGCTCGGCGTGAAAGCCGACCTCGACCGTTGGACGCCGGTGCAGCTCGACCGTGGTGCCATCGCGCAGGCGTTGGTGAGCCGTGGCAAGCTCGACCTCGAAGTGCAGCCCGCGCACCGTCCGTATCTCGAGCTGTCGGCGCGCGAGATCGGCGTCACCGACGTGCAAGCCGGCATCGGTGTGCAGTCGCCGCGCACGGGCCGCGGTGTGCTCGTGGGCATCATCGATACCGGCCTCGACCTGCGTCATCCGGCGTTCATGGACGACGACGGGCGTTCCCGTGTCATCGCCGTCTGGGACCAGGACGGCAAGGGCACGAAACCCGATGGCTTCGACTACGGCAACGAATGCCGCGAGTCTGCGATAGCGAGCGGTGCTTGCACCATCGACGACGGCAATGGTCACGGCACGCACGTCGCTGGCATCGCCGCCGGCAACGGTCAGCTCGGCGGCATGGCGCCGCATGCCAAGATCGCCGTCGTCCGCTCGAACAGCTTCACGCGTCTCGCCGACGCGGTCGAGTACCTCACCGACCTGGCGCACGACCGCGACATGCCGCTGGTCATCAACCTCAGCGTCGGCGGACAGTACGGCGCGCACGACGGCGCCACCCCTCTCGAAGAGTGGCTCGACGATCACTTGGGTGAAGGTCGCATCCTCGTCGCCGCGGCAGGCAACGAAGGTGGCGGGCGCCTGCACGCTTCGGCGGAGCTGCGCGACAGCGAGAAGTACCTCGCAGTCGAGCGTTTGCCGCTCGGCCGTCAGGTGACGACGCATGTCGACATGTGGAGCCCGTCGAACGCCTCGATGAATCTCGCGGTCGAGCTTTGGGTCGACGGCGAGCCGGTGTCGCGCCTGCCGCTCGTGGCGCGTGAAGACGACGTCCTCGAGGACTCGGTCACGGTCGAGGGTGAGTATCGCGTCGACTTCACGTTCACCTCCGAGCCACGCAACGGACGCCAGCATCGCCTCTTGGTGGTCGACGGCTCCGCCGCGCGTGAGCTCGCGGGCCGTGCTCACGTCGTGCTCGTGATGTCCGGCAGTGGACTCATGGACGCGTGGGTCTCTCAGAGCGATGGCGGCAGTGCCTCGCGCTTCGGAAACGGCAGCGGCGCCGGTTGGATTGCCGGCGACGGTCGTGAGTCGATCGCGGTGCCCGCGACCGCCCGCAGCGTCATCGCCGTCGGCGCCTACGCGACGCGCAACACCTGGACCTCGGAGATCGACGGCTCGCAGCAGGTCGAAGACCTCGGCCTTGGACGCCTTGCCCCTTACTCGAGCATCGGTCCGACCGCGGCCCCCGAGCGTACCGGCGTGAAGCCCGACATCACTGCCCCGGGCTCGGTCATCATCTCGGCGCGCGCGCGCAGCATCCCCGACGGCCCGGACGTCGTCGACTCGAACCGCGTCATCATGCAAGGCACGAGCATGGCGGCCCCGCACGTCGCCGGCGCCGTCGCCTTGATGCTCCAGGCGGCGCCGAAGCTCTCGTCGGACGACGTCCGCCGCATCTTCACGCATACCGCTCGAGCGGACATCATGACCGGCTCGACGCCCAACGAAGCTTACGGTCTGGGCAAGCTCGACGCCAAAGCGGCGGTCGCCATGGCGGAGAACGAGCCACAGGGTTGCGCCGCTACCGGTGCCGACCTCTGGACGGTGCTTGCCGTCATGGCCTTGGGCGCGCGATATGCGTGGCCTCTGCCCAGCAAGGTGAGGCGTTCGCACCACGACCTTGCCTGAAGCTCCGAGCGTAAGTGCGAGACTTTGCGCGGCTAAGCGGTCGGCATCCGACTTGCTCGCCCAAGCGCCCACATGGCTTTCGTACGCAGCCGCCGCCAGTTCGTTTTGGGGGCTGGCGCGACCTTGGTCGCCGCCCCCTTTCTCCAACTGTTGAATCGACGGTCCGCTAAAGCGGCCACGAGTGGCCCGCAGCGTATCGTCGTCATGTTCTCGCCCAACGGCACCATTCATCGCCACTGGCGACCGGCCGGCTCGACTGGCACCGACTTTAGCTTCCCCGCCGAGAGCATCCTCTGGCCGCTCGCCGACCATAAGCAGAGCGTGCTCGTGTGCGACGGTCTCGACTTCTTGAACGCGACGAACCACGAAGCAGGCATGCACTGCATGCTTACGGGGCTCGCCCAGGCGAGCCATCCGAGCGGCGGCATGTCGGTCGATCAATTCTTGGCGTCGCGCCTCGGTGAAAGCATGCGCTTTCCCTCGCTCGATCTCGGCGTGCAGACGAGCGCATGGGGGTCGGGGACGCAGACGCGCATGTCGTACCGTGGCGTCGACGAACGCGCCGAGCCGGACGACGATCCGAAGAGCGTCTACCAGCGCGTGTGGGGCTCGCTGGTCGGAGACGCTAGCGAGGTCGAAGCGCTCATCGCGCGACGCACGAGCATGCTCGACCGCATTCGCGGTGACCTCGCGCGGCTCGAAACCTGGGTGGGCAGCGAAGAGAAGCCGAAGCTCCAAGCGCACCTCGATTCGTTGCGGCGCGTCGAGCAGGGGATGCAAGCGCCAGCAGACTGCGCGCAGGCGACGCCGGTGGGCATGATCAACTCGCAAGACAACGATCAGTTCCCGGCGATCGGCAAGACGCAGACCGACCTTTTGGTGGCGGCGCTCGCTTGTGGCGTCACCCGCGTCGGCTCGTTGCAGTGGTCGCACACCGTGGGGCCACCGGTCTTCAGCTGGCTCGGTATCGGCGATGGTCACCATTCGCTGTCGCACAGCGACGACTCGAACACCGCCGGCGTCAGTGACTTCGTGGACGCCGAGCGCTGGTTCGCGTCGCAGTTCGTCTACTTGCTCGACCGCTTGGCCGAGCTCCCCAATCCCGACGGCGATGGCTCGCTTCTCGACACGACACTCGTGGTCTGGGCGAAGGAAATGGGCGACAGCCGGTTGCACGACTGCAACTCGGTGCCGTTCGTGCTCGCCGGTGGCGGCGGGGCGGTGAGTCTCGGGCGCTACATGAATTTCGGCGGCACGTCGCACCAGAAGCTGTTGGTGTCGATCTGCCACGCCATGGGCCAAACTGACGTCGCGAGCTTCGGTGACCCGAACGTCTCGACCGGACCGCTCGCGGGTTTGACATGAAGCGGCTCTTGTCCGTTGTGGCGGTCGCAATTTGTGCTTGCACCGGATCGATCGGCGACACGACGTGCGATGGCGAGCAGTGCGCCACCGTCATCGTCAACGACGCGGGCCCGCGCGATTGCACCGCAAACCCCTTGGGCCCACGGCAGCTACGACGACTCACCAACGAGGAATACGACGCCACGGTGTTCGACCTCGTGAACGTCGCCTCGACGTACGGCGCTGGCTTTGCCGCCGACCCCGTCATTCACAACTTCGACAATAACGCGGCCGCGCTACGCGTGAGCCCGTTGCTCGCCGAGCAACTACGCAAGGCCGCCGAGGAAATCGCGGCGGCGATGAGCGTGCCGGCATGCGGCGGGGCAGGGCGCGTCTGCGCGCGTGACCTGGTCACGACTCTTGGCCGCCGAGCCTTTCGCAGGCCGCTCGCCGAAGACGAGATCCAGGACTATCTTGCCGTCTTCGATAGCGGTGCGGGCGCGGGCTACCGTGTCGGTGCCGAGTTGATGGTAGCGACGCTGCTGCAGTCCCCGTTTTTTCTCTACCGCACCGAGCTCGGCGTGCGCGACGACAGCGGCGCCTACGTGCTCACGCAGCACGAGCTGGCGAGTGAGCTTTCATACACTTTCGCAGGCTCCTTGCCCGACGAACAGTTGCTCGCTTTGGCGGACGCTGGAGCGCTCGACACGCCGGATGCGCTCGAGGCGCAGGCGCGGCGACTGCTCGACACACCGCGTGGCAGAGCGACGATGGTGCGCTTCGTTCAGCAATGGTTGCAGCTCGACCGTTTGCCTTACGTGCCGAAAGACAACGCCACCTATCCCGAGCTCACGCCCGAGCTCCGCCAGAGTATGCTCGAGGAGTCGCGGCGCTTCATCGAGGATGTGTTGTTCACCAAAAGCGGCACGTTCGCGGATCTGCTCACGTCGACCACGACTTTTCTCGACGAGCGTTTGGCGACGCTGCATGGGGCCACCGTGGGTGAGGTCGTGCTGTCGCCTCGACGCGGTGGCGTGCTGATGCTGACCGGCACGCTCACCAAACACGCGTTGGCGAACGGCTCGTCACCCATTCATCGCGGCATTTTGGTGCGCACCCAGCTGCTATGCACGCAGCTGCCACCCCCGCCGCCCGGGGTCGCGGCGAATCCGCCGAGCATCTCGCCGGGTGTGAGCACCCGCGAGCGCTACGCGCAGCACGCGACGGATGCGAAGTGCCGCTCGTGTCATCAGCTCATCGATCCCATCGGCTTTGCATTCGAAGGTTACGACGGCATCGGCCGCGCGCGCACCACGGACAACGGCGTGCCGGTGTCGACACAGTCGGAGGTCACGGCGTTCGAGGGCGGAACGGTGGCGGTCACCGACGCCATGGACGTCGCGCAGGCGTTGGCGGCGAGCTCCGAAGCGCACAGATGTTTCGCGACCCAATGGGCAGTCTTCGCGTCGGGTGTCGATCGCGGCGCATCCGAGTGCATCGCCGCCGACCTCACCCAGAACGTCGCGGCGCTATCGCTGCAGGACTTGATGGTCAGCACGGTGCGCTCCTCGACGTTCGTGCGCCGGAGCGGAAACGGTGGCAGCGCTCCCTCGCCGACAGAGCCCGGAACACCACAGCCAACCGAGCCCGACGACCCGCCGTTGCCGCCGACGGGTGTGGTTGCGACCGTCACCACCAACTCGCAGTGGGCAACCGGCGGTTGCCACGACGTCGTCGTCACGAACAACACCGCCTCGAGCGTCGCCTGGATGGTCGAGCTCGCGGTCCCCGGCACCATCAACAACGCGTGGAACAGCACGCGCAGCGGCGACATCGGCGCTGTCACCTTCAGCGGGGCTGAATGGAACGCGACGCTCGCGCCCGGAGGGACAGCGAGCTTCGGCTATTGCTTCGTGCTCTAGCGCTTCTTGCCGGCGGCAGCTTTGGCGGCGGGCTTCTTGGCGTCGGCCTTTTTGGCCTCGGGCTTCTTGGGCGCCGCTTTAGCGGTCGGCTTGGCAGCCGGCTTTTCGACGGGCTTCGGGGCCGGCTTGGCTTCGGCCTTGGTCACCGGCACCGACGGCTCGCCGTCGAGTTGGGCGGGCCAGTGTTGGTTCAAGAGCTCTTCGGCTTGGCCGCCGGTGACCAGGCGGTAGCTGCTCTCGACGACTTTGTCGTGCAGGCGGTGCTCGGCGCCTTCGGTGTCGATGACGCGGCGCTTGTTCTCGCCAGCGAGCCACTCCATGTAGAGGACGAGCGACGGCAACTTGATGCCGTGCGGCTGAGTGGTGCGCTTCAAGACGGTACGCCCGGCGCGGGCCTTCGCGAGGATGTCTGCCATGGAAGGCTAACTACTCGCTGAAGCCGCGCTCGCGCAACCTCACCGATCGCGATCTCGGCGGCGAGCGGGAGTGGTCTTAGTGCTGGCAGTCTTTCGTCCACGAGTGCCAACAAAATCAGCGGTTTCCGTCGCAAGACTGCTAAAAAAATGCAAAAAACATTGCAAAATCAGCGCTGTTTGCCGTTGACCAAGTTGCTTGATAGCTCTTGACACCGCTTAGGAAATCGCTACATTCGCCAGCGATTTCCGCGGCCCGTCTCGAAGAGGCCGGCCGCCCATCCACTGGAGAGCCACAATGGCGAAGAAGTTCCGTCCCCTGCAGGACCGCATCTTGGTGAAGCGCGTGAAGAACGAAGAGCGCACCTCGGGCGGCATCATCATCCCCGACACCGCCAAAGAGAAGCCGCAAGAGGGCGAAGTCGTTGCCGTCGGCAACGGCAAGAAGACCGAAGACGGCAAGGTCGTCGCGGTGGACCTGAAGAAGGGTGACCGCATCCTCTTCGGCAAGTACTCGGGCACCGAGATCAAGGTCGACGGCGAAGAGCACCTCATCCTCCGCGAGGAAGAGGTTCTTGGCGTTATCGACGCCTAATCCGTTTTAAAAGACACGACAAAAATCTAACTGGAGAGTTACTACAATGGCAGCGAAAGAAATCATTTTCAGCCAGCGCGCTCGCGAAGAGATCCTGGCCGGCATGAACACCCTGGCCGATGCGGTCAAGGTCACCCTCGGTCCGAAGGGCCGTAACGTCATCATCGAGAAGAGCTTCGGCTCGCCGAACGTGACCAAGGACGGCGTCACCGTCGCCAAGGAAATCGAAGTCGAGAACCGCTTCCAGAACATGGGCGCGCAGATGGTGAAAGAAGTCGCCTCGAAGACGAGCGACGTCGCCGGCGACGGCACCACCACCGCGACCGTGCTCGCGCAGGCGATCTACCGCGAAGGCATCAAGCTCCTCGCGGCCGGCGCCAACCCGATGGACTTGAAGCGCGGCATCGACAAGGCCGTTATCGCGGTCACCGAGTCGCTGAAGAAGCTCTCGAAGTCGACCAAGGACCCGAAGGAAATCGCTCAGGTTGGCACCATCAGCGCCAACGGTGACGAGACCATCGGCAACATCCTCAGCGAGGCCATGGCCAAGGTTGGCAAAGAGGGCGTCATCACCGTCGAAGAAGCCAAGTCGATGGAGACCGAGCTCGAAGTGGTCGAGGGTATGCAGTTCGACCGCGGCTACCTGTCGCCGTACTTCGTGACCGATCCGGAGCGTATGGAAGCCGTCCTCGACGACCCGTACATCCTGATCTACGAGAAGAAGGTCAGCAGCATGAAGGACCTTCTCCCGCTGCTCGAGCAGATCGTGAACACCAAGCGTCCGCTCCTCATCATCGCCGAGGACGTGGAAGGCGAGGCTCTCGCGACCCTGGTCGTCAACAAGCTGCGTGGCGCTCTGCACGTCTGCGCCGTCAAGGCGCCGGGCTTCGGCGACCGCCGCAAGGCCATGCTGCAGGACATCGCCATCCTCACCGGTGGCCAGCTGATCAGCGAGGACCTGGGCATCAAGCTCGAGTCCATCACTGTGAAGGACCTCGGCCAGGCCAAGCGCATCGTTGTCGACAAGGACAACTGCACCGTGGTCGACGGCAACGGCAAGAAGAAGGAAATCGAAGGCCGCGTTGCTCAGATCCGCGCTCAGGTCGAAGAGACCTCGAGCGACTACGATCGTGAGAAGCTCCAGGAGCGTCTCGCCAAGCTCGTCGGCGGCGTTGCCGTCGTGCGCGTTGGCGCGGCGACCGAGGCCGAGATGAAAGAGAAGAAGGCCCGCGTCGAGGACGCGCTGCACGCGACCCGCGCCGCCATCGAAGAGGGCATCGTCCCCGGCGGTGGTGTGGCTCTCATCCGCAGCATCGCTGCGCTCGAGAACCTGAAGGTCGATGAGGACCAGCAGTTCGGTGTGAACATCGTTCGCCGCGCTATCGAAGAGCCGCTGCGCATGATCACCACGAACGCCGGCCTCGACGCCGCCATCGTTGTTGACAAGGTCAAGAACGGCAAGGGCGCCTTCGGCTTCAATGCTCAGACGGAAGAGTACGGCGACATGATCAGCATGGGCGTCATCGACCCGACGAAGGTCGTCCGCACCGCGCTGACCAACGCCGCTTCGGTTGCGAGCCTCATGCTCACCACCGACTGCATGGTTGCCGAGCGTCCGAAGAAGGATGCTCCGGCGGCGGCTCCGGGCGGCGGCGGCATGGGTGGCATGGGCGGCATGGACTACTAATTCAGTAGCCAGTCCGCTCTAGCAGCCTAGCTAGCTAGACAAACGAAAAGGGCACCCACTGGGTGCCCTTTTTTTTACCCGTAGACGATCCCGGGACGATGTTGGCGCGGCTCGTTCACGGTCGGACTCTCGATGACCGCGTACTGCTGCATGCCCTCGACGACCGGCATGGCGCGCTCGAAGGCCTTGCCGGTGATTTCCAGCTCGCGACCCTCGGGCAGGAACGTCTCGGCGCCGATGAAGAGCTTGTCGTAGCTCTTCCCGTTTACCACGAGTGGCTTGTTCAGGATGACGTAGTAGCCGCCCGGCGGCTGCGTTCCGAAGCCCATCTCCTCCGGCACGTACTGGACACGGCCGGTGACTTTGACATCGACCTTTGCGCTTTCGAAGGGGCGCGAGATGACTGGTCCCGAGCCCGAAATGCCATTCACATTGCTCATAGAAATCCTCCGGTGAACGCTCATCTTCGGCTCGCCATCGGCGGTGTTGTGGCAGCGCAGAGTGTCAGGGACGCACCGACGGAGTGACGAGCTGCCTCCTAACGAGAGGCAACTCGCCGCTTGGGTGAGCGATAACCTGGACGATGAAAACGCCGACCGCTGTAGCCATCTCTCAGCCGCGCTTCGACGTCGTCACCAGCGCCGCTTCCGGAAAAGCCAAGCGCGGCGCGCAGATGCACCGCGCCGGCAACGTCGTCGCGTCGTTCGCGCCGACGGCAAAGCCCGATCGCTACCCGCGAGCCGTGCAGCGTATCCTCGACACCATCAATCGCGCCGCGGCCTTGGTCACCATCCCCAAGGCGCAATCGCGCCTCTTGCTCAAAGCCGATAACGCCCCGGCCCGCACCGCCACCTTCGCGGTCGAGTCGCTGATGCGCGGTTTCGAGACGCGTTTCGAGGGCCGCTACGAGCCTGAGCGCTTGCTCACCAAAGGTCTCGAAGATGCCCTCGGCCACCTCGTCGACGCGCAGACCAACCATGCGCTCATGCAGAAGCTCGGTGACCGCGACCTTCGGGCCTACTCGGCGGGCATCATGCGGACCAAACGCAAAGAGCTGCGTTCGCTCTTACGGACGGAATGGCTGCCGCGCAGCGCCGGAAAGGACCACGGCTTCGCCTTGCTTGCGAACGCGGTCAAGAAGGAACAGCTGCTCGTCGTCTCCAAGAAGGGCAGAGTCCTGTCCGCTGAAGAGGACCGCGCTGCGAATGCCAAGATGCTGCGGCATGAGGTCAAGAACTTCCTCGAGAAAGAATTCGATCTCACCGACGTGGATCAAATCCACGAGCTCCGTCGCAGCTGCCGCTGGTTCGCTATCGCGGCACGGGCGATGAACGGAGCGGTGCTCTTGGTCGACGGCGGCGAGCCCAAGCGCTTCACGCACTACCTCACGGATCCAGCCGCGAAGGGCGAGTTTGCCGACCTCCCGAAGTCGGATCGCGAGTCGCAGCCTGTGAGGGTCTCCCGGGCACTGTGGATTGGCATCGGTGACGTCATCGATCAGCTCGGCAAGATCAAAGACCAGGGCGAGCAGTACCTGGCCGTCAAACAGGCCCTCGTCGCGAAGCGCGGCTTGAAGGAAAAAGCCGCTCATTCCGAGGCCTTGCGCAAGCTCGGCTGGAATCAAGCGACCTACGTCGGTTGGACCAGCGCCGCCGAAAAGCTGCACGTCCAGGCACGCGATCTGTTCGGCGCCCTGAACAAACAGCTCAAAGCGCAGCAATGACATCGTGGTCAGTTGACCACACAAGCGTGGATTAACCACCCCGCGCCAAGCCGCGTCCGCTGGGCTACCCTTGTTGGACGGTGAGAAGCTTCCGCCATCAGCTCCTCGTCCTAGTCGCGCTCGCAGCGTCGTCGTCGGCGTGTAACCTCGGCGCGCTCTTCGACTCTTCCGGAGCGCCTTGTCTCACCGACGCCAACTGTCCCGACGGTCTTGTCTGCTGTGACGGACGCTGTTCCAGCGATTGCAACCGCGTCGGCACCAATGTGTTGTCGGCGAGCCTCGCAACCGACTTCGTGCCGGGCTACGAGTTCGATAAGATCTCCGTCGAGCTCGCCTCCGCGTCGCGCATCATCGACGTCAACGCGGTCACCGAGCTGGTCAATCCACGTCCCATCGCGCAGTTTCCCGAGATCGCCTCTGGTGAGCACCGCGTCGTCATCAAGTTGCTCCGCTCCGGCAGCGTGACCGCGCAACGCGCCGTTTCCGTCACCGTGAGCGGTGACCTCACGGTCCCGGTGATTCTGACGCGCGATTGCGAAGGTGTGACCTGTACCGGTGCCGCCGACCAGTGTCTCAACGGTCTTTGCATCAGCAGCGCCTGCTCCGAGCTCAATCCCGACGCCTGTCCGGTGGCGATGTGCGCCGAAGACGAGGACTGCTCCGCGACCGTTACCTGTACTCACGCCGTCTGCGTTGGCGGACGGTGCCTCGAACGTCGCGAAGATGGGCTGTGCGAGAGTGACGAGCGTTGCATACCTGGGACTGGCTGCGTGGTCGCGGCCCACGAGTGTGACCACGAGATGGAATGCGACGACCTGACGACGTGCACGCAAGAGCGCTGCAACGGCGGCCGCTGTGCCTCTCAGCGCGACGATACCCGCTGCAATCTCACCATCTGTGACCCCACCGCCAAGACGGCAGCTGCTGCCACCGGCTGCACCCCGGCCCCGTGTAGCGCCGACAACTGCTTGCCCGCGCCCTGTGAAACCGCGATCTGCGAGAAGGGCGCGTGCATTCATACTCCTGTCTGCGAAAGCGGACAGCAGTGCTGTGATGGCGTCTGCGCGGCCAACTGCAACGACCCACGTGCTTGCGCCGGTCGCCCCGCGGGCTACGTCTGCCGCGTCTCGGTCGGTGCATGCGATGTCGCCGAGACGTGCGATGGGGTGTCGGACGCGTGTCCCGCCGATGCGCATGTGCCCGGAGGTACGGTGTGTCGCGCGAGCGCCGGTGTCTGCGACATCGCCGAAACGTGTGACGGCGCGAGCCCGCTATGTCCAACCAACGTCGTCGCGGCGGGCGGCACCGTGTGCCGCGCCAAGAACGGTGTTTGCGATGCGGCCGAGCTTTGCAACGGCGTGTCGAGCGCCTGCCCGGTCGATCTCTTCGAAGCCGAGACTGTCGAGTGCCGTGCTTCGGCGGGCGGCTGCGACCCTGCCGAGAAGTGCACTGGAACCGGGACGTCCTGTCCGAGCGACGCCTATTACTCCGACACCTTCGCGTGCCGCCCGGCCGCTGGCGACTGCGACATCCCAGAGACTTGCACTGGCAACTCGCCGGCATGTCCCAGCAACGACCTACGGCCCTCGAGCTATGTCTGCCGCGCGAGTCAGGGTGGATGTGACCCCGCCGAGAGCTGCAGCGGCGCGAGCGCGGCCTGTCCGGGAGACAGCAAGCTGTCCGCGGGAACGGTCTGTCGTGCCGCGGCTGGCGCCTGTGACATCACCGAAACCTGCAACGGAACCGCCAGTGCTTGTCCGGGCGATGCGTTCGTAGCCGGGGGCACTAGCTGCCGCGGCTCCGCGGGGCCTTGCGATGTAGCCGAGTCCTGCTCCGGCAACGGCCCCGCGTGCCCGGCCGATGCGTTCACGCCCGCAGGGACCGCTTGCCGCGCCGCAAGCGGAGATCCGTGCGACGTTGCCGACTCTTGCAGCGGCAGCGCCGCGGCATGTCCCCAAAACGTGCAACCGGCCGGCACCGTGTGCCAGGCGGCGCCGAACGCTTGTTATCAAAACCGCGTCTGCAATGGCTCGCCGGTATGTCCGGCGTGGACGCCGTCGCCCTACGGCACCTACTACGCCGAGATCGATACCTGTCGGTATTACATGTGCGACGGCAACTACAGCGCGATCATCGCGCCGCGGAACAACGGCGCCTACTGTGCGGACGGAGGTACGTGCCTCTACTACGCGTGCAACAACGGTGCGTGTAATGCCGGCGTCGCCCGCAACGAGGGTGTGGCTTGCGATGGAGGTAGCTGCGCAGCCTGTTATGGGGGGTCGTGCGCCTACCCCAATTGCGAGCAGTACGGCGTTGGCTGTGGCGTCTGCGTTCTACCGGGCAACGGCTCGCTCTATTGCCGCCCCATCTGCCGCGGCGGGTGAAGGGCCGTAGCCGTCTGAAGACCCAGGGCGCCGCTCGCAGAAACCCGGAAGGATTGTCCCGGTCCGGCGGTTACACTGCGATCCTGGCGGAGGACTCGTGGTCGAAAGCACGCCGATTGTCCGCCGACTTCCCCCGGTCTGGCTCATTCAGTGTGTGGCGTGGGCGACCTACGGCGGCCTCGCGTTCCTGAGCTTTCTGCCGCTCGTCGAGGCTGGCGAGTGCATCATCCTCGCCCGCTTGAAGATCGTGCAGGCCCTGACCGGTCTGGTCCTGACGTCGCTCTTGGTGCCGCTATACCGGACGTTGCGCGAGCGCGGCGTGTCCGCCGCTACGATGGTGGCGTGTTTGCTCGCGTGCATCGTCTTGGGTGGCGTCGCCACCGTGACCGAGAACGTGCTCCGGTATCTCATCTTCGCCGAGCTCGATTGGGCCGACATTCGCGCGAACTTCGCGCTCTGTACCCTCAATTTCTCTCTCCTCTTGATGGGTTGGAGTGCCGCGTATTTCGGCTTCACCGCCTGGCACGGCTGGCAGCACGAGCGGGCGAGGGCGTTGCGGGCGGACGCCTTAGCGCAGGCGGCACGTCTCGAATCGCTTCGTTATCAGCTGCATCCGCACTTCTTGTTCAACGCCTTGAACTCGGTGCGCGCCTTGATCGACGAAGAGTCGCGGCGCGCCAAACGTGTGGTGTCCGAAATGGCGGACTTCTATCGCTATTCGCTGGCGACGGCCGACCGGCCTCTCGTGCCGCTCGCGGAGGAGCTGGCGGCGATCGAGAGCTATCTCGCGGTCGAGCAGGCGCGTTACGAGGAGAAGCTGCAAGTGCGCTTTTCAGTCGAGCCTGCGGCCCGTGATCGTCTGGTGCCGGTGTTGATCCTCCATCCGCTCATCGAGAACGCGGTGAAGCACGGCTTCGGCTCGGGTGCGGTGCCGCTCAGCGTCGCGGTCGAGGCAGAGCTCCGCGGCGATACCTTGAGCATCCACGTGGTCAACAATCTCGGGACGCGAAGCGGGTCGTCATCGACCCATGCTGCGCTCGCTTGCAAGCCAGTGGGCACTGGCATCGGCTTGCGCAACGTGCGCGAGCGCCTGACGCAGATCTACGGCACCGGGGCGCGCTTCGCCTTGGATTGTGGCGCTGGCCGGGCCTGCGCCGAAGTGGTCATCGAACGCGCCGAGAGGGCGCCGGAGGCAGACGATGCGCGCGCTGTTGGTTGATGACGAGCGCCTCGCGCGCCGCGAGCTACGCAGCCTGCTCGCAGAGCACGCCGACGTCGAAGTGATCGCAGAAGCGGACTGTGTGGACGCCGCCGCCCGTGTGGTGAACAGCGATCGGCCCGACGTCATCTTCCTCGACGTCCAGCTCACCTACGAGTCGGGATTCGATCTGCTGGCCCGACTCGAGAACGCCCCGCGGGTCGTCTTCGTGACTGCATACGACCGCCACGCCTTGCGAGCCTTCGACGTGAACGCCCTCGACTACCTGCTCAAGCCCGTCCATCCCGACCGGCTGGCGAGGGCGCTCGACAGACTGCGGGACGCGCCGGTGACGACGGAGGGTGCCCGAGCCCTGGGCTACGACGACCGCGTCTGGCTTGCCGACGGGGCAGGCTCGCGCTTCGTCGCCGTCCGCGAGGTGGTGTGTGTGCGCAGCGCCGGCGACTACTCGGAGGTCGTGCTCGAAGACGGCGCGACCGTGCTCGTGAACCGTCCCTTGAAGAGCTGGGAAGAGCGGCTGCCGGCGACCCACTTCACGCGCATCCATCGCGGCAGCATCGTGAATCTAGCCTTCGTCGAGGGGTTGGAGCACACGGGAGAGGGCTGCGCCGTCCGCTTGCGCGGATTGGCAGATCCTCTCCCCATGAGTCGCCGCTACGCCGCGCGGGTGCGCGAGCGCTTCGGCTGACGTGCCGCCTCACGTGGCGGCCCGTACGTGCTATTTTTTGAGCGCGGTCGCGATGCCGTTGACCAGGGTGTCGAGAGCACCACCGGCGCGATGCAGCGCGGTCGGTTTCTCGGCGACGATGTAGCCCGCCTCCGGGCCGCGCTTGCGGGCCTTGGCCCACTGCGCAAGGTCAAGACCCATGGCGCCCGCCGACACGAGGGCGCGCGGACCCCAAAGGGAACCGGCGCTCTGGAAGTCGATGAGGCCGTTCACCACGCCCCAACCCACGTGCTTGATGCCTGTGCGCATGAGGTTGAGCTGGTGCTCCTGCTTGCCGAGGCCGAAGAGCTTGGCCCCCATGGTGGCAGCGAGGCCGGTGATGGCGGTGGCGGCGCCGAGCGCAGCCTGCACGCCCGGTCCGACGCCGGGGATCAGCGAGACGGCGTGTAGAGCCGCCGACCAGAGGTTGGTGAACGAGGGCTTCGGTGCGAAGCTGACGACCACCGGGGCCTTCTTGCCGCCGACGTCGATGGTGATGATGCGCTCGCGAATTTCCGCGTCGCGCATGAGGAACTGCTCTTTGCCGCGGGCGAAGACGCGCTCGTCGTTGGTGGGCGCGCGCAGTGAGCGGAAGAGAACGGACGGTGGGATCTTGAGCTCCTTCGCGATAGCGATGAGCTCGTCCATGTCTTTGCCGTCGAGAGTAACGCGACCGACCTTGTAGGCGTCTTCGCCGCCCTTTTGCGCGGCAGGAGCCTGGCCGCCGCCACGGGGCTCGATCTTGCGGACGCGCGGAGCGTCTTCGATCTCTTCCGAAGCGCGATCGAAGCCCAACTGGGGCTCGGCGCGGTCGTAGGTCGGGTGACCCCGGCGCGGCATCGGCTGCGGATCGAATTCGGGGTGATCGTCGTAGCCCTCGCCGGGCTCGACCTCGCGGATGGTGACGCGCGGAGGACGCGGTGAGGGCATATCGACCATGACGTCTTCGTCAAAGCCCTGATGACCGCTATGGCGTTCGTAGTGCTCCTCGGCTTCGATCTGGGTCGCATGCGCAGGCTGCCCGGGGCCGCCCAAGTCGACGATGACCGGGTCGTTGATGCCGTCGTCGAGAGCGAGAAGGTTGTGGCCCCAGAGGTCCTGGCCAAACTGCTTCTTGGCGCGGTCGAGCAGGTAGCCGCTCTCGGTCGGGGTCGGGAAACGGATGGGTGATTCGGGGTCGTTGAGGTCGAGGTCGCTAGCGCGCAGGGCGGCGAATGCATGCTCGAGGCTCATGCGACCACGGAGCGTCGGTCCGAAGTCCAGGCCGTGATGCTCGGCCTTGGCTTCCATTTCGCCGATCTGTGAGCTGCGGATTTGGATGACGCGCCGATCAGCTTGAACGGCGGACGCTCGTGCCCCTGTGACCCCAGCCTGCATTGCCCGTCTCCTGGGAAGCCCGTCCCGAAAAGAGAAAACCCCCAAGGAGCTACCTCGGGAGATCGCTGTTATCGGTTTGGCTTGGGGCGGGTTGCTTGTTCGCGACCTGACAAAACGCTCAGGGCTTTTCGCCGAGTTGGGCAAGGAAGAAGGCGTACTCACGCGCGCGGTCGCGTTTGGCCTCGAAACGGCCTGATTTTCCGCCGTGGCCGGCAGCCATATCGACGCTGAACACCAGCGGGTTGTTGTCGGTCTTCGTTGCCCGCAGCTTCGCCACCCACTTGGCCGGCTCGTAGTACTGAACCTGAGAATCCCAAAACCCGGTGACGACTAGCATGGCCGGGTAGGCCTGGGCGCGGACGTTGTCGTAGGGCGAATACGACAGCATGTACTCGTAGAAGTCCTTGGTGGCCGGGTTTCCCCACTCGTCGAATTCGTTGGTGGTCAGGGGGATCGACGTGTCGAGCATGGTGGTGACCACGTCGACGAAGGGCACCTCGGCGCTGATGGCGCGGTAGTCGCCTGGTGCCATGTTCGCGATGGCGCCCATGATGATGCCGCCGGCGCTGCGCCCCTCGGCGAAGACTTTGTCGCGCGCCGCGTAGCCATGCTCGACCAGCGCGTGGGTGGCGTCGATGAAGTCGTTGATGCCGTTGCGCTTCTTGAGGAGCTTTCCGGCCTCGTACCAGGCACGGCCGAGCTCCTGTCCGCCGCGGATGTGCGCGATAGCGACCACGAAGCCGCGGTCCATCAGGCTCACCCAGTCGCGATCGAACTCGGGATCGATCGACACACCGTAGGCACCGTAGGCGTACTGGAAGAGCGGAGCACTGCCGTCACGCGGCGTGTCCTTGCGGTAGGCAAGCGACACCGGGACCGCCGTGCCGTCGCGGGCGTTCGCGCGCAGATATTCGGTCGCGTATTGGGTCGGATCGTACCCCGGCACGCGCTCGCGCTTGAGCTCTTCTTTGGCTCCGGTCTTCACGTCGATGTCGAACGTCGTCGGGGGCGTGGTGAGCGACTGATAGACGTAGCGGAATTTGCCGCGCTCGAGCTCGGGTGTCGGCACCAAGATCATGGTGTACGACGGCTGATCGGTGCTCACCGTGACGGCTTTGAGCTTCGTGGCGAGCGGTGCGATCGCTACTTTGAGTAGTCCGTCTTGGCGGTGGTTGACCGCTACGGCGTTGGCGAGCACGTCGAACCCCTCGATGAACGTGTCGGCGCGTGCGGCCACGAGATCTTTCCAAGCGGACAACTTGTCGCTCTGAGCAATCGGCACGCGCGCGATGCGGAAATTCTTCGCGCCTTTCGAATTGGTCCGGATGATGAAGTCCCGGCCGGCGTGCTCGACCTGATACTCGTGGTCCGCCGAGCGCGGCAGCACGGGCTTGAAGGCGAGCGCCGGATCGGCTGCGTCCGCGTACAGCGTCTCGCTCATGGTCGTCGCGTGCAGCTCGATGAAGATGTAGGCGCCAGATTTGCTCTTCGAGAGATTGACGTAAAAGCTCTTGTCCTTCTCCTCGTAGACCAGCGTGTCCTGGGTCTCGCCGAGGACATGTTTCATGACGCGGTAACCGAGCAGGGTGGTGGGGTCGCGCTCCACGTAGAGCAGCGTGCGCTCGTCGTTCGCCCAAACCACGTCGTCGTCGAGGTTGGTCGCGGTATCGGGGAGGAGAGCCCCGGTGGCGGTGTCTTTGACGTGCAACACGTACTGCCGGCGTCCGACCGTATCGTCGCTGTAGGCGAATAGTCGTCCGCTATTGCTGACCGTGCGGCTCGCGACCTCGTAGAAATCGTGCCCGACCGCGGCGGCGTTGGCGTCGAGCAGGACTTCCTCGGCGGCCTGCATGTCGCCTTTCTTGCGGCAGTAGATCGGGTGCTCTTTTCCTTCCTCGAGGCGGCGGTAGTACCAGTAGCCGCGATCGAAATAGGGCACGCTGGTGTCGTTGGGGGTGAGGCGGCCGATGAGCTCGGCGAAGAGCGCTTCCTCCACCGCGTGATGCGGCGCCATGACTTTGTCGCGCCAAGCATTTTCGGCAGTGAGGTAGCCGGTCACCTCGGGGTTCTTCCGCTCGTCGTCGCGCAGCCAATAGTAAGGGTCGTCGCGGTCCCCATTCGGCGACGTGACCGTGTGCGGCTTCTTCAGCGCCAGGGGCGCTCCATTGTCCTGGGGGGTGCTGGTGCCGGGCAGGGGAGCGCGGGAGGGATCTTCGACGCGCTTGGCACAGGCGAGGATGACGAGCAGCGGAACCGCGTGGACGAGGCGCATTTTCATGGCGGCTGGCTCTTAGCATTCGATTGCCTGACCTGCGAGCGCTTGCTATAGCGCCCGCCCTCATGGCGCGCTTCGATCACATCGTCTTCGTCTGCACGAAGGAGCGCGACCGCGACGATTCGAAGGGATCGTGTTACCACCGCGGCGGTCCCGAGCTTCTCGACCGCATGAAAGAGCTGACCAAAGAGCACAAGCTCAAGGGTCGCGTGCGCGTCACCTCGTCGGGCTGCCTCGACTATTGCGCCAAAGGCTGCACCGTCGCGGTCTTCTCGGCGGGCAAGCCGGCGCCGGAAACGTGGTACACGCACCTGTCACCGGACGACGCCGAACGCCTTTTCGAGACGCACGTGCTCGAAGGCAAGCGTCTCGACGAGCACGTCGAGCGTAGCGGCGATGATCGCAGTAAAGGAGAGTGAAATGGCTAACTCGAAGAGCAAGCAGAAGCGGGTTCGTATGCAGCGCAAGATCAAGGCGAAGGCGCGCAACAAGCGCAAGAAGGTCGAAATCGCGAAGAAGAAGAAGAAGAGCCGCTAGTCTTAGCGGTTTCCTCTTCCTTCCGGCCGGGGACGGTCGCACCCTAGGGGCGTGAGCTCCGCGACCGACAAGGCCCGTCGTGACATGGTCGATGCCATCGCCCGCCGCGGTGGTGTGCGCGATAGCGTCATCGAAGCCATGCGCAAGGTGCCGCGCCACGAGCTGGTGCCGGAGTGGAATAGGCACCTCGCCTATGCCGATCAGGCCATCTCGATTGGCGCCGGCGCGACCATGTCGCAACCTTACATCGTCGCGTTCATGACCGATGCGGCCGACGTGGCCGCCGGGTCGAAGGTGCTCGAGATCGGGACTGGCAGCGCCTACCAAGCCGCGGTGCTCGCTGCCCTCGGCTGCGAGGTCTACAGCGTCGAGATCGTGCCCGAGCTCGTCGACCGCGCCGAGGCCGCCATCGAGCGCATGCGTCTCGCAAACGTCCACGTCCGCCTCGGCGACGGCCACGACGGATGGCCGGAGGCGGCTCCGTTCGACGCGATCATCGTGACCGCGGCTCCGCCCGAGATCCCCGAAGCGCTGACCCGCCAGCTCGAGCCTGGCGGCCGTCTCGTCATCCCGATCGGTGGCCCGGAAGAAGCCCAGACGCTCCGGGTGCTCGAGCGGGTCGGTGGCGATCTCCGGGTTCGTAAAACCCTGCCAGTACGCTTCATTCCGCTCACTCGCGGCGATCCGCGACATTAGCGTCCTGGTTTCCGTTGGCTTTGTAGCGTCGCCGTGTTAGCTAGCTCCGCGTTTTTCGAAAGAAAGCACGCTCAAGGGAGAGCTATCGTGGCCGAGAACAACGCAGTAGAGGCGCGCGTCAAAGCGATCATCGTCCGCCAGCTTGGCGTCAAAGAAGACGAAGTCGCCGCCGACAAGTCGTTCGTCGATGACCTGGGTGCCGACTCGCTCGATATCGTCGAGCTGGTCATGGCCATGGAAGACGAGTTCGGCTTCGAGATCCCGGACGAGGAAGCGGAGAACATCCGCACCGTCGGTGACGCGGTTTCCTACATCAACGCGCACCAGGGCTAACCGCCCATGAGCTCTGGCGTACAAGGTTTGGACGCGCTCAAGGCCGTCGACCCGGATATCTACGCAGCGATTCAGAACGAGACCCGCCGTCAGGAAGAGGGTCTCGAGCTCATCGCTAGCGAGAACTTCGTGAGCCGTGCTGTTCTCGCGGCAGTCGGCACCGTGCTCACCAACAAATACGCCGAGGGTTTCCCCGGCCGCCGTTATTACGGTGGCTGCGAGGTCGTCGACGTCGTCGAGAACCTCGCCATCGAGCGCGCCAAGAAGCTGTTCGGCGCCGACTACGCCAACGTCCAACCGCACTCGGGCTCGCAGGCCAACATGGCCGTGTACATGAGCTACCTCGAGCCCGGTGACACCATCGTCGCGATGGACCTCGACGCAGGCGGACACCTTACGCACGGCTCGCCGGTCAATTTCTCCGGCAAGCTCTACAAGGTCGTGCCGTACGGCGTGCGCCGCGAAGACGAGCGCATCGATTACGATCAGATCGAAAAGCTGGTCGCCGAGCACAAGCCGAAGATGGTCGTCGCCGGCGCCTCCGCTTACGCGCGCACGTTGGATTTCGAGCGTTTCTCCAAGATCGCCAAGAGTGGCGGTGCGCGCTTGATGGTCGACATGGCGCATATCGCCGGCCTGGTCGCGGCGGGTGAGCACCCATCGCCGGTGCCGCACGCCGAATACGTCACGACGACCACCCACAAGACGCTGCGTGGACCGCGTTCGGGCCTCGTGCTTGCTCGAGCGGACTACGGCAAGTCGCTGGATTCTGCGACCTTCCCGCGCATCCAGGGCGGGCCGCTCATGCACGTCATCGCCGGCAAGGCCGTGGCCTTCCTCGAGGCGCTGCAGCCCGACTTCAAGACCTACCAGAAGCAGATCCGCAAGAACGCGTCGGCTTTGGCGTCCGCGATGGCGGAGCGCGGCTTCCGCTTGGTCTCGGGCGGCACAGACAATCACATCGTCTTGGTCGATCTGCGGCCGAAGAAGATCACCGGCAAGCTCGCCGAGCACGCGCTCGACAAGGCCGGCATCACGGTCAACAAGAACAAGATCCCCTTCGATCCCGAGAAGCCCATGGTCACCAGTGGTGTCCGCTTGGGCACACCGGCGGTCACGACGCGCGGCATGAAGGAGGCGGAGATGGTGAAGATCGCCGACCTCATCAATCGCGCGTTGGAGAAGCCGGAAGACGAGGCGCACCTCGCGGCGGTGAAGAAGGACGTGCAGAAGGTCGCGGCGGACTTCCCGATGTACGCCGACTTGCTGCGGCGTTAGGGCGCTCACTCGACGCCGGGACACGGCGGCACACGCCGTTTCACCCTGGTTGGCGCACCATGGGGCTCCCGAGCCGCGATATCGCGGCTCTAGGAGACCCACGTGAAGCTGAAGCCTCTCTACGTCATCGTCGACCCCAATAACCTTCCGTTCGCCAAAGTCGAGCAGGGCCGCTACGCTCCCGTGGCCGAAGGCTTCGAGGCCGACATCGTCAAAGAAGCTTGCCGCCGCGCCGGGTACAAGCCGACCTTCGTGCGCGCCACGCTGGCCGACACCCTGCAAATGATCGCCAAGGCCGGCCAGACGGAGATGGTCGCCTTCGCGTCGACGTCCCCGACGGAAGAGCGTCGCCGACTGGGAATCACCTTCGGCGTGCCCTACTACGAGACCCTGCGGCAGCTGTTCACGGTCGTCGGGCGTCAGGTGGATCCACAAAACCCCAAGTCGATCGCCGTGCAGAAGGACAGCAAGAACGCCATCGCGGCGCGACAGTACTTTCCGCGCGCCGAGGTGCAGGAGTACGCGAGCGGCGCCGAGGCCTTGGCAGCAATGCGCGACGGCCGCGCCGAGACCACGGTCACCTTGCTGCCTGCCGTGTGGGACGCGATCCAGCGCAATGAGATCGTCGCCCTGAGCAAGAAGCTCAGCCTCGCGGATGACGTTGGAGTGAGCGCCGCCTATCCAGCAAACGGCGTGCAAGAGATCCGCGATGCATTGAACTGCGCGCTCACGGCGATGCTCCGCGAGGGTTGGATCACCGCTTTGGCGGAGCGTAAGAACCTACCGTTCTTCCAGCCCGGTCAAGCTGGCGTGCGCGCGGCTCTGTCCTAGCGTCAGGCCGATGTCAGGGCGTGCCGGTGCTCGACCATGAGGCAGCGGTCCTGAACGACCTTGATGCCGGCGCGCGCGAGCTTCTCGGCAGCGGCGTCATTGCGAATGCCGAGCTGGAACCACACGACCTTGGGCTTCGCCGCGATCATGTCGTCGACGTGTTGGTCGATGTCCGAGGGCCTGCGGAACACGTTGATCATGTCCGGCGGCGGTGAGACATCGCGGAGGTTTCGCACCACCGGGTGGCCCAAGATCTGCCGCGCCTCGGGGTAATAGACAGGCACCGGCACGATGTCGTAGCCGGCATCATCCATGTACTCCGGCACGTAAAACGCTGGCTGGTCGCGCTGCTCTTCGGTTTTGATGCCGAGGACCGCGATGCGTTTGGACGCGAGGGTAAGAGCTGCAAGGGCCTGTCGGTCGTTCACGAGGTTGTTGCGCCAGTCGTCCATGGGGTGATGGTAATCCCGCGCGCGGTTGTGAGATAGGGTTCACGCGTGGTTACGCGTACGCTCGGACGTCTGAGGCAGATCACCACGGTCGTGGCGCGGCACGGCCTTGCCCAGTATTCCGAGCAACGCCGGGGCGGACGCAAGGCGCGTGCTGACAAGCCCGAGGCCGCGACCAGCTTCACGGCGACGGCTCGACGCTTCCGCTCGATGCTCGAGGAGCTCGGGCCGACCTTCATCAAGTTCGGCCAGATCCTCTCGACCCGCGGCGACCTCTTACCACCCGGCTTCGCGAAGGAGCTCGCCGACCTGCAAGATCAGGTGCTGCCGATGTCGGCGGCGGAGGCCAAGAAGACCATCGAAGATGCGCTCGGCGCGCCGGTCGAGAAGCTCTTCTCGCGGTTCGACGAGCAGCCGATCGCCAGCGCCTCGATTGCTCAGGTGCATCGCGCCGTCACCCTGAACGGTGACGAGGTTGCGGTGAAGGTGCAGCGCCCGAACATCCGCGCCAAGATGATCGGCGACCTCGACATCCTCCGCTATCTCGCGCAGCTCGCCGAAGCCATCATCGAAGAGAGCGGTCTGGTGACTCCGCGAGGCATCGTCGAAGAGTTCGAGAGCGCGTTGCTCGCGGAGCTCGACTTCGAGCGCGAGGCCGACAACATGCGTCGCTTCGCCGAGAAGCTCGAACGCAGCCCGACACCGCGTAGCTACGTGGTGCCGCGTGTCTACGACGACCTGTCCGCTGGAACGGTCTTGACCATGGAGTTCGTGCGCGGCCGCCGTTTCGCCGAGCTCACGAACCCGGCCGAGCGTCGCGCCGTCGCCGCCAACATCGCGCGCGCCTCGTTCGAGCAGCTCTTCCAGGATGGGCTCTTCCACGCTGATCCGCACCCGGGCAATGCGTTCATCTTGCCGGACGCACGCATCGCGCTCATCGATTTTGGCTCGGTGGGCGAGATCTCGTACGCCATGCGCGAGGCGCTGGTGGTGCTCGTCGTCGCGGTTGGTTTGCGTGACGCGGACTCGGCGGCGCGCTTCTTGTACCGGGTCGGCGTTCCCGACGCTCAGGTCTCGCTGCATCGTCTGCGCGATGCTTGCGCCTCGTTGTTCGACAAGTATCTGGGCGACCGCGCGGTCATCGCCAACGTCGAAGCGGCGCAGCTCCTGCGCGAGCTGTTCGATCTCGCGGCACGCTTTCGCATCCGTATCCCGAGCGAGTACGCCCTGGTCGCACGCGCGTCGATCACCGTCGAAGGCATCATCCGCCAGCTCGATCCCGAGCTCGACGTGCTCGATGTCGTGAAGCCGTACGTGAAGAAGCTGGTCGACGAGCAGCTCGCGTTGTCGGAGCTCGGCGACGCCGCCATGCGCAATCTCGTGCGCGCGCGCTCCCTCATGCGCGACCTACCACTCGCGGCGTCGCAAGTGTTGATGGACCTCGAGGCGGGCAAGCTCCGTTTGCAGGTCGACAACCCCAAGCTCGACACCATCGCGAAGAACATCGACGCGCTCGGCGTCATCGTCTTCATGGGCCTCGTTGCCTGCGGCCTCATCGTCGGGTCGCTCGTCTATCTGTCGCGGTACGAGTACCGCATGTTCGGCGTTCCGGTCTTGCCGACGCTGGGCCTCTATCTCGCGAGCATGTTGTTCGGGTCGGCGCTCGGCCGCTATCTGCTCACGCCTCGGCTACGGAAGCTTTCGGTCGGCCGATGGCTCGCGCGCCGCCGCCGCCGTTCGTGAGACGCGTTGTCTTGCTCGCTCTTTTGGGGAGCGCCTGCGGCCTTACCGGCCAGACCCAGAAGGGGCGCGAGGCCGACTTGCGCGCCGAAAGCTACGAGCTCGAAGCCAGCGAGCGCCGACGCGTGCTCGCGCGTACCGACGACAGCGAGCCGTTCATCCTAGCGTACGCTGGAACGGATGCAGCGCGCCGTGAGCTCATCGCCCATCAGGTCGATGTCCAAGATCGCGAAGGGTGTGCCGCGGCTCTCGCGTACCTCGAGCGCATGCGTCAGGGTATCGGCGGTGATCGTGGCAAGCCGTTGCGTATCGAAGCCGCGGTGCGACGCGCCGAGCTATTGCTCACGGACTGCCCTGATCCACGCGCGGCGGTACGAGCCGGCGAGGTCGCGGTGCACGACGCCGAAGGCACGCAGTGGATGGACGATGCGCACTGGGTACTCGGGCGCGCCGCCGAGGCTGCGGGTCTCCTCGAAGAGGCGCTCGCGAGCTATCATTGGATCGTCCGAACACGCTCCGACGCCTTCCCGTTCGGCTCGAACGACAGCCTTTTTCTCGACGATGCTTGGCTCGCCGAGGGCCTGCTGCTCGAGAAGCTCGGCCGCTATGACGAAGCGCGTGACGCGCTCGAAAACCTCCTCGAAGCGCGCGATACCCGCTTGAAGCCGAAGGCCGAAGAAGCGCTGGCCAGGATGAAGAGCAAGTGATCGCGCTCGAGCATGCGACCGTCGTGCTCGGAGGGCGCAAGTGCCTCGACGACGTGAGCTTCACGCTCGATGCCGGCGAGATGCTCCTGGTCATCGGTCCTCCGGAAGGCGGCAAGACCATTCTCGTGCGGGCGCTAGCCGGGCTCGTCCCGATGCAAAGTGGCTCGCTGACCTGTGACGGCGAGCGCATCGATCTGCGGGACCCAGACCGACTCGCGGCCTGGCAACGTCGCGTCGGCATCGCCTTCCAGAACGACGCGCTCTTCGACTCGTCGACGACGTTCGAGAACGTCGCGTTTCCTCTGGAGCAGCGAGGCATCACCGGCGAGGAGCAGCGCAAGAAGGTGCAGCGGCGCCTGGAGGAGGTGGGTTTATGGGCAGCCAAAGACAAGCTGCCATCCGAGCTCTCGGGCGGCATGCGCAAACGCTGTGGCATCGCGCGCGCGGTGGTCATCGAGCCGCATGTCGGCCTCTTCGACGACCCGACGGCCGGGCTCGACCCGTTATCGTCGGCTCGCGTGCTCGACTTGCTGATGGAGCTGCGGCGGGACCTGGACCTGCACACGATCGTCGTTTCGAACGAGCTGCCGGTGGCTCTGCCCATCGCGACCAAGGTGCTCATGCTGCACAAGGGGAAGGCCCTTTTCGCGGGTGATCCCAAGGGGCTCGAGGCCTGCCAGGAGCCGCACGTTCATCAGTTCGTCCGAGGTGACAGCGACGGACCTCTCTAGTACGTATCCGGAGCGATGGACTTCAGCCTGACCGACGATCAGCGCCTGCTCCAGGAGAGCGTACGGCGTTTCGTGAACGACCGCGTGGTGCCCAACGCCCGTACCTGGGACCGCGAGCACCGTTTCCCCATGGAGCTGATGGCGGAGCTCGGTGAGCTCGGCCTCATGGGCATCACCGTCGACCCGGCTTATGGCGGCGCCGGTCTCACGCCCGAAGAGGTCGCCATCGTCGTCGAAGAGGTCGCGGCTGGTGACGGCTCGCTCGCGCTCACGGTCGCAAGCCACAACGGTTTGTGTGGCGGCCACATCAATCTCTTCGGCTCGCCGGAGCAGAAAAAGAAATACCTCGAGCCGCTCGCCAAGGCGGAAAAGCTCGGGGCCTGGGGGCTCTCGGAGCCGGGCAGCGGCTCGGACGCCGCCGGCATGCTCACCACCGCCGTCCGCAATGGCGATCACTGGGTCTTGAACGGGTCGAAGATCTTCATCACCCAAGGCACCGTCGGCTCGACCTTCGTCATCATGGCGGTCACGGACAAAGCCAAGGGTACGCGCGGCATCACCGCCTTCATCGTCGAGAAGGGCTGGGCGGGCTTCGAGCAGAAGCCGCTCAAAGAGAAGCTCGGGATGCGCTCGTCCGACACCGCGATTCTGACCTTCGACAACGTGAAAGTACCTGACGCCAATCGTATCGGCGGCGAGGGCGAGGGCTTCATTCAGACCTTGCAGATCCTCGATCGCGGACGCATCACCATCGGCGCGCTTTCGGTGGGCCTCGGCCGCGGTGCCCTCGAAGCGGCGCGGCGCTACGCCATGGATCGCAAGCAGTTCGGTAAGCCCATCGCCGACTTCCAGGCCATCCAGTGGAAGCTCGCCGATATGGCGACCGAGCTCGATGCCGCGCGACTGTTGGTTCAGCGCGCTGCTTATCTCGCGGCGCGGGGCCAGCCTTTCGCCAAGGAAGCTTCGATGGGCAAGCTCTTCGCCTCCGAAGCGGCGATGCGCGCCACCGATCAAGCCATCCAAATCCACGGCGGCTATGGCTACACTGCGGAGTTCCCCGTCGAGCGCCACTACCGCGACGCGAAGCTCTGTACCATCGGCGAAGGCACCAGCGAGATTCAGCGCCTGGTGATCTCTCGCGCCATTCTCAAGGACGCATGATGCTCGGCGTTGCCCTCATCGTTCTCGCTGCCAAGGTGGTCCCGCCGCCGCCGGCGCACTGCGAGGATGGCAAGCTCGTGTTGCAGGCAACTTACGGCGACATCGTGGTCACGAGTGACGACGTGACCCTGCGCGAGCCCAAGCCGTTGGTGAAGACCAAGACCGCCGAGGCGGCGCGTGAGAAGTCGTTCACGATGAACGGCGAGAGCTCGACCCTCGGCATCAAGCCGGAGGGTTGGTCGCTCACCAAGGGCGAAGCGACGATGGCCGTCGAAATGCCCAAAGGCGCCAAGAGCGGAGAGACCCGACCCATCGGTGTCATTGGCCAGTCGGCTTGGCTGATCGGCCAGTCCTGGATCGCCCGCGTCGATTTGGTGACCGGTGACGTGGTCCCCGGGAAGCTCACCCGCGACGGCAAGAACGCCATCATTCTCGACACCACTGACGGTGTCTTGATGGCCAACGGCGACCGCATTTACCGCTGCGGACAAGACGCCGTGTGTGCCGAGGCCGCAAAGCTTCCCTTCAGCGCCGCGCGCGCGTCGATTGGCAAGACGGGCTTCCTCTTCGCGAGCGACGGCAGCACCGACAAAGTGGTGCGCATCGCGCGCGACAAGCTCACGACACCGGTCAACATCGAGACCGGCAGCGGCGCGACGTTTTGCCCGCTCGGAAACGGCGAGGGGGCGACGTACACCCCGAGTAACGCCTGGTTCGTGAACCGCATCTCGAGCGAGAGCTCAGACGTCAGCAGCATGACGCGTGACCGCCTGCTCGGCCGTGCGTTGGCTCGGACACCGGCATTGGGCGCGAGCGCGGCCATGTTCGATACCGCGCTGCGCGAGAAGTGGCCGGAGCTCGAAGCCCTGGGTCTCGTGGCCACGCGTGATGCGCGACCCGAGATCCGCGCCATCGTTGCGTCCGCTTTCGCGACCGTGCCTTCGACCCGGGGGTACGCCACCTTGTGGCTCCTGGGGCGCGATCCCGACGCCGTGGTCCGTGGTGCGGCTCTCGATGCTACAGCCCGCTGGTGCAGCAAGCAGCGCGTCGTCCCTTGCACCAGCGCCTTGAAGCAATACCTCGCGGATCCCGCGAACGACGTTTCCTGGCTCGCCCGTGATCTCCTGCTGCTCTACGATCCCTTGGCGGCGCTGCGGGACGCGCCGACTGACTACCGCCGCGACGCAGTCAGTCACTTGGCCGCGCTGCTACTCACGAGCTCGAATCCCGGGCTGCTCCTGGCGCTTCAGAGCCTGACGATCGACTCCGACGCCGGCGTGCGCGCGGCCGCCTTGCAGACCATCGGCAGCATGGGCCTGTAGCCCGATGAAAGCCCTCGTCGCCGTTCTTTTCGTCACTGGCACGCTGCTCGGTGGGATCGCCGTCTACACGACCCAGCCGACTTTTACGCCGAAGGGCACCGGCGAGAGCGACGTGTCGCGAGAACGACTCGAAGCGCACGTGCGCTTCATCACCGCGAAGCCTCACGACACGACGCAACGCGAGGCCCTCGACACCATCTCGACATACATCGCGCAGCAGTTCCGCGAGGCCGGCGTCGCCGATGTGCGCGAGCAAGCCTACGATCAGGGCAACTATCGCAACGTCATCGCCACCATCGGTACCGGCGCTGGCGAGCGCGTCGTCGTCGGCGCGCACTACGACGCGTGCGGCCCGATGCCGGGAGCCGATGACAACGCGAGCGGCACCGCCGGCCTCATCGAGCTGGCTCGCTTGCTGGTCCAGCATCCGCCACGGCGGACGGTCGAGCTGGTCGCTTACACACTCGAGGAGCCGCCGCACTTCGATACTCCCATGCAGGGGAGCGTCGTCCACGCGGTGTCGCTCGCCGAGTCCAAGGTAGCGGTGCGGGCCATGATCTCGCTCGAGATGATTGGCACCTTCTCCGACGTCGCCGACTCGCAGACCTTCCCGCTCCCCGGCATGTCCCTCCTGTATCCGACCCGCGGCAACTTCGTCGCGGTGGTCGGCGACCTCGGAATGGCCAGTCTCGTTCGCACCGTGAAGGCGGCGATGCAGTCAGCCTCACCTATCGATGTGCGTTCGATGAACGGACCGGCAATGATTCAAGGCATCGACTGGTCGGATCACAAGAGCTACCGCGCCCGAGGCTATCCGGCGGTGATGGTCACCGACACCGCATTCTTCCGCAATCCGCGCTACCACACCGCCGACGACAAGGCGGACATGCTCGACTACGCGGGGATGGCCGAAGTGGTATCAGGAGTCGCGGCAGCAGTGCACGCTCTAGCGGACTAGACGTCCTCGCCGATGCCCGCGAGGTCGTCGACTTGATAGACCTCGATGTGCCCGCATTTCTCGCAGACGAATTTGCGTAGCTCCACGCCGCCGAAAGCGCGGTGGTAGGTCTCGTCTTTCCAGTTGTGGCGGGCCTTGGTCTCGATGGGAGATTGGGGCTGCATGTAAGCCGCGCACTTGGGACAGACCTGCAAGTGCTTCTGCGGCTTCTTCATGGTGCTCACGAGGGCGGCACGTATCCTTCGGGGGGCCGGACGCCGCCGCCGAACAGGAACTTCTCCATCTGCTCGCGCAGCACTTGCTGGCCCTGGACCTCGGAGGGGTTCAAGCGCATCTCGTTGATGACCATGGTCGAGTGGCGCAGCCACTGTTTCCAGGCCTCGGCCGAGATGCTCTCGTAGATACGTTTGCCGAGCTCGCCCTTCACCGGGGGATAGTCGAGCCCCGGCAGGTCTTTTCCGAGCTTTGCGCAGTGAACAGAGCGCGCCATACAGGCCTCCAAACGCGGCTCACGTAGCACACGGGCGGCACGAGCGGAAGGCGTCCACTCTTGCGAATGGCGAGCCCGGCTGGTAGCTCCCGGCCCGATGTCCAGCGTCGCGAAGCGCCCGGCCAAAAAAGAGACCTCGAAGGCCGCCGAGCCGACCCTCGTCGCGCCTCGCAAGGCCGCTGCTTTCTACGACCTCGAGGGCACTCTCTGCTCCACGAATATCGTGCACACCTACGGGTACTTCGCGCGTAACCAGCCGACGTTCTTGAAGAGCTTCGTGAAGACGGCCTCGACCCTCGCACAGGTGCCGTTCTTCGCCATCGCGGACACCTATTCGCGCAAGCTCTTCAACGAGGTCTTTTACCGGCGTTACAAGGGCGAGAGCGAAGACCGTCTCAAGCTCATGGCCGAAGAGATGTTCGAGACCGTGGTGAAGCCCGGGATCTACGAGCAGTCCTACGCCATGATTCGCCAGTCGCGGGCCGCTGGTTACGTGCAGGTGATGGTGACTGGCGCGCTCGATCTGCTGGCCGAGCCGGTCGCCCGTCACCTCGGCATGGACGTCTTCGTGGCCAACGAGCTCGAGTTCGTCGACGGCTATTGCACCGGCAAGATGAAACAGCCGCTGCTCGCAGGCGCGACGAAAGCCACCTGGATGCGCCAGTACTGCACCCAGAACGGCTTCGATCTCGAGCAATGCCTCGCGTATTCGGACTCGATGAGCGATCTGCCCATGCTCACCGTCGTCGGCAAGCCGTCGGTCATCAATCCGGACTTCCGACTGAAGCAGCTGGCCCGCTCCTTCGACTGGCCGGTCCTCAGCTTCTCCTAGGCGCGCCAAAAACGGGGACAGTCACCATTTTCCAAAATGGGGACAGTCACCATTTTTCGCAGCCCCGGGATCAATTCTCGCGTCGCAAGATGACACAAGCGGCGCCATTCGCCGCGTTGTCTCATCGACAGAGGGCCGGCACGAATTTCGCCACAGAGACGTGCAGGAGGCTCAATGCCACGTATGGCTCGCGTCGTCGTTCCTGGTTTGCCGCACCACGTAACTCAACGAGGCAACCGAAGACAGAGGACGTTCTTCTCTGCTGACCACTATCAAACCTACCTGTCGCTGCTGCGCGCGTGGGCACCCAGGACGGGGGTGAGAATCTGGGCTTACTGTCTGATGCCCAACCACGTGCACCTCATTGTGGTGCCTGCTCATGGGAACGCTCTCGCTGCCTGCATGCGCGAAGTCCACTCCCGCTACAGTCTCCAGATCAATGCCGAACGGGATTGGCGCGGACATCTGTGGCAGGCTCGGTTCGCTTCGTTTGTGATGGACCCCGCATATGCAGTCGCTGCGGCAAGATACGTTGCAATGAACCCGGTCCGCGCAGGGCTCGTTGCTCAGCCGAATGAATGGTCGTATTCGAGCGTTGGCGTTCATCTAGGACTCGCCCACGACGGAATCGTCGACACAGCAGGCTATGGCGGACTTGTGGACGATTGGCCTGCGCTGCTTGCGTGCAAAGCCCAGGACGACGTGGCGGACCGACTGCGCCGCCATGCCCGGACGGGTCGGCCGCTGGGGAGTGAATCGTTCGTGCAGGGCGTAGAGGCGAAGACAGGCCGCGCCAACCTCATGCGCGCGAGGGGAAGACCCAGGGGAGATAAATGGTGACTGTCCCTATTTTGTGCGGGGCGGTGGTTGCATCGGTAGCTCGTCGATACCGGAGAACTTGGCGGGGAAGGCGATTGTGGGAATGGGGGTGCCGTCTCGGTTGATGGTGTGCACGAGGCCGCGTGCGAGGACTTGAGGATCGGCGAAGGCGGCTGCGAGGTCGTGGATAGGGCCGGCAGGCACGCCGCTTCGATGCAGCGCCGCGAGTAGCTCGGCGGAGTCGCGCTTGCTCAGCGCGTCACCCAGTGACTCTTCGAGCGCTTTGCGATTTGCAACTCGCGAGCGATTGTCGGCGTATCGCGGGTCGCGCGTCAGCTCGGGGTGCCCCAAGACCTCGCAGAGAGCGGAGAATTGTCCGTCATTGCCGACAGCGAGCATGATGCGCCCATCGCGCGTCGCGAAGTCGCGATAGGGCACGATGTTGGGGTGAGCGTTGCCGGTCCGCTGGGGAACGTTGCCGCTCACCAGGTAGCTCATGCCCTGGTTCGCGAGCACTGCGATCTGGCTGTCGAGGAGGGCGAGGTCGATGTGCTGCCCGACGCCGGTGGCATCGCGCTGGCGCAGGGCCGCGAGAATCGACACCACCGCGTACATGCCGGTGAACAAGTCCGAGACTGCGACGCCGACTTTCATGGGCTCGCGGTCGCCAGTGATGCTCATCAGGCCGCTCATCGCCTGAACGAGAAGGTCGTACCCTGCGCGCCCCGCGTATGGGCCGGTTTGGCCGAACCCGGTGATCGAGCAGTAGACGAGGCGAGGGTTCTCCACACGAAGGCTTGCGTAGTCCAAGCCGTGTTTCGCGAGACCGCCGACCTTGAAGTTCTCGACCAGGACATCGCAGTGCTTGGCGAGCTCCCTCAACTTCGCCGCGCCGTCAGGGGTCGCGAAATCGACCGCCATGGCGGACTTGTTGCGGTTGGCACAAAGAAAGTATGCGGCATCTCCCGAACCGTCGTCCACGAAGGGCGGGCCCCACGAGCGCGTTTCGTCGGGACGGCCAGGTTGCTCCACCTTGATGACTTCGGCACCGAGGTCGCCGAGCATCTGTGTCGCCCATGGCCCAGCGAGCACGCGTGAGAGATCGAGGACGCGAATGCCAGACAGGGGAAGGAGAGCCATGGCGTCGTAGAAAACGCGAACGCGGCGGCCTTGGCAACGGCGCCTGACGAAGCGTCAGTGCGTGCCTCGAGCGGCGCCGCCGATAACAGAAGAATGACGACGGGATTCTGGCCATTGTCCGCTGCAACGCGCGTTGAAGCCGCCGCGAGCGACACCCGCCCCGTCGAATCGAGGTCGCTCGCGAACATCGCCGAGGCCAGACGCCTTTGCCAGCAAGTCGACGACACGTACCACCAGATCACCGTCGGCATCCCGCACTTTGCGGAATCGCGGACGCAGAGCGTCGCGCGCTGGCTGTCGTTGTCCCGCGTGGCGAGCTCGAGCCTGATCGCCGGCATTGCGACCAGCGTCATGGCGGATGGCTACGGTCTCCTCGCCGCGGGAGCGGTAGTCGCGGTCGCGGCTCTGGTGCGTGCAACGGCCGCGGTTCAAAGCTTGCGTTGGGTGAGCGACAAGGGAGCGCAACGGGTGCTCGACGTTGGCAAAGACGCCGCCCCGGAGATGCGCGAGCTCGTCGCTTCGCACGCCCACAGCCGCGCTTGGGAGCTCGCCAACTGTTACGACGTTTCCTGGGATATGCGCGGGCGGCTGCAGCGGCATGGCGCGCGGGTGGTGCTTGGCGGCGATGCGATCTACGTGAAGTCGATTGCAGAGGTCCTCAACCTTCCCGAGGTCTCCGCTCGTCAAATCGAGCACCTGGCGTGCGACATCCAGCAACTGCATCATAGCGAACGCGAAGCCGTGGCGAAGTATGCTTACGACGCTCTTCGCGGGCGCGCCCGCGACGGCGACGCCAAGAAAGCGCTCAAGAGCTTCGTCTGGAGCTGCCTGCCCGAGAACAAGCCGGATCCATGGGACCCGAGCTAGGCTCAATAGGCGTAGATCAGCCGCGTCGATAGGTTGATGCGCGTGTAGACGTTCGACGTGCGGGTGATGTCGGCGGCGCTCTCCCAACTGAGCTTCGGCATGATCTCGTAGGCGTAGGCGAGACCGGCGTTGCCGCCAAAGCGGACGCCGCCGGGAGTGGTGCCCGCTTTTTGGTACTGGATCGCCGGGCCCGCGAACAACCGCAGGTCATGCGCCTCCTTGCTCACGCCGAGGCTCGCGATGAGGGCATTCGACCAGAAGAAGTCGGGGCTGAAATAGCCGTCGCCGAGAGCGCCGTCGAAGGCACCGTGGTCGCTGCCGTAGTGCGTAAGGTACGTGGTCGCGCCGAGACCGAAGCGCGTGGTGCTGTCGGCGATGGCAAACCACTGGACGCCGCCTTCGGCGCCCATCTGCAGGTTGTTGGTGTCGGTGTTGGCGGTGACGACGCCCAAGTGAGGAGCGGCCCAGAGATGCAAGCGGTCGCGCTCGAGGCGCGCTTCGAGTCGAGCAAGGTGGGAGCGGGCGGCGCCGCGACCATCGGCGCCCACGAGTGCGAGGAACGAATCGTAGCGCAGGGTGCGTTCGACGCTCGGGCGCAGGCGCAGTTGGCCGGCGCGATGGTCGAACGCCGCCCCGGCTTCGACACCGGCGTCTGCCAAGGTGTGCAGCTCGATGCGGGCGCTAGCGAGATCCGCGTCACCCACGAGGACCTCGGCAAAGGCGCCGATGATGCCACCGCTCGCACGGTCGGTATCGTTCCAGAAGGTTTCACCACCGGCGCGCAGGCCGATGACCGCTTTGCGTGCGACCTCGAGCGAGCCGCTCGCCGTCGCGGTCACTCCGTAGAGCTCGAAGACGTCCGAGGGCTGGATGAGCGCGGTCAGCTTGCCGGTGATCGCCGGGCCATCACGACCCTCGAGCTGGTAGTTGAGGCGCGCGACCTCGGGGTCGTTGGGCGCGAGCTTGCGGGCGAGCCGCGCTTGCTCGAGCGCCTTCTCGCGATCGCCTTGCGCGGCGTAGGCGCGGGCCAGACCAACGCGAGGCCGCACGTCTTTGGGGTCCGCCTTGGCGGCCTGGTGATAGACCTCGATTGCTTGCGGCAGCGTCGCTTCGTCTTCGGCAAGGAGACCGGCGTAGGCGATGCGCGACTCGCGGTCACCACCCTTCGAGAGCTTTTCGTACTCCTCGAGAGCTTGCTGACGGGTGCTCCCGCGCTGCGCCAAGAGACCGGCGTAGGCGCGGCGGCTCTTCACGTCCTCCGGCCGCATGCGCACGAGCTCGGCGTACGTGGCCACCGCTTTGTCGTGGTACTTGCTATCGCGCGAGTAGAGCTCGGCGAGGGTCCTACCGGTCTCGTAGTCGTGTCGCTCTTTCCACAGCTTCTCGTATTCGGGGATGGCGCGCGTGCCCTGGGCTTCATCCCACAAGAGAAGCTTCTGGTAGTCGCGGCGTAGAGCCGGATCATTGGGATTCTTGTCGAGCAGCTTCTCGTATTCATCGAGGGCGGCGCGCACGTCTTTCTTGTCTTGGGCGAGGAGCTTCGCGAGCTCGAGGCGCATCGCCGGGTCGTCTTTCTTGGCGAGTCCTTGTCTGTAATAGCGGATGGCGTCTTTGCGTCGATAGGCGTAGCGCGACCACTTGAGACGCTGCGCCTGTGCGAAGTTGATCTCGGTGTCGTCGGGAAAACGCGTCAGGTATTTGTCGTACTGCTCGACCGCTTTGTCGTAGAGGCCTTGCTGCTCGTAGGCGGTGCCGAGCGAGCGCATGGCGTCTTTGTTTTCGGGGTTGAGCTCGACGGCCTTCTCGTAGGCTTCGATGGCTGCCTTGTAGTTGCCGATCTCCATGTTGGAGCGGCCGCGCATCATGTACCACGACTCGCGGATGCCTTCGGCGTGTGCGCTAGAGCAGACGCCTAGCACCAGAACCATCGGCAACAAGGCTCGAACGATTCCACGCGCCAGGTGCCAAAACATGGCGATGTTGCCGCGGGGCTCGGCGGAGTGCACCGACTCCCACGACTTGGGGTGGGCATAGAGCTCGAGCAGCAGAGCCTTGCGCTGCTCCGCATTCAGCGCGAAACGGAATCCCAAGCGCAAACGGCCTCCACCGAGGGGCAGCTCGTAGACGCGTTGCGCGGGAAGCGCAAGGTCGCCGCCGTACATGCCCAGGGTGAGCTCGCCCTCCGGCGCCATCGCAAGCGTCGCCGCCGACCGCACGACCGTGAGCCCGCAGCCGCTCAAGCTGACATCGCTGGTGGCTCCGAGCTCGACGCCATCCATGTGCAAGGAAAACGCGCGGCGTAGACGTTCTTCGACACGCCGCTGCGGACGCTCCCAGGCGACCAGCAGGGCGACCACGAGGCCCAGAAGGTTCACCGTGGCCCAGACGATGTTGAGCACATAGGCGTCGCGCTCGATGCCGAACGCGGTCATCTCGATGTAGCCCTTGATGATGCCTGCGAGGGTGAGCAGCGCCGCGACGATGGTGAGGAGCGACGAGCTCGCATCGAAGCTGCGTGTCGTCGACACGATCCCCTTCGGCGTCACCTTGAAGCCGAGCGACTTGGGCAGGAACAGGTCGAACATGGCGCGGAAGAGCGGGAACGAGACCACGAGCTCGTAGACCACCCCCCAACCGAAGCGCGGCCAACCCGGGAGCAGCGCCGAGGAAACCATAGGCAAGAAGATGATCGCCGGCAGGAGATAGGCGAGCAGCTCAGGAAGGTCCGCAAACAACGGATGCAGGTGGAAGAAGAGGAAATAGAGGGGGGTCATCCAGTAGATGACGCGAAACATCGGGTGCAAAAAGTAATAGAGCGACGCGAAGTAACCGAGCCGCAAACGCAGTGGCAGTCCGCGATGGAAGAGTGGGTTGTCCTTGAAGAAGATCTGCAAGCAACCGAGCATCCAGCGGCGGCGCTGCACCAGGTAGCTCGAGAGGTTCTCGGCGGTGAGACCGACCGCGAGATCTTTGTCGACGAAGCGCGTGCGCCAGCCGCGGGCGTGCAAGTGCTGGCTGGTGTGGATGTCCTCGGTAATCGACAGCAGATTGAAGCCGCCGTTTTCTTCGAGTGCCTTTCGGCGGAACACCGCGCCGCTGCCCACGAAGAACGCGCCGCCCCAGCCGTCACGGCCGTTCTGGATGGCGTGATTGAAGAGGTCCTGCTCGTTCGCCACCGCTCCCTCGAGGCGGAACGCGCGCTGGAAGATGTCGTCGTTGTAGAAGTGGTGCGGCGTTTGGACCACGGCCATCTTGGCATCGGCGAACCAGGGCACGGTCTCTTCGAGGAAGCTGGTGACGGGGATGTGGTCGGTGTCGAAGACCAGCACCAGCTCGCCCGACGTGAACGTCATGGCGTTGTTCAGGTTGCCTGCTTTGGCGTGCTTCTTCGGCCCCTTGATGTAGCCGGCGCCGTGCGACTCGGCGAGCGCTCGCACTTCGTCGCGGTGGCTGTCGTCGCACACCCAGATCTTCTTGTTGGGGTAGCGCATGGCGACCGCGGCGATCAGCGTCTTGTCGAGGATGTCCGTCGACTCCGAATAGATCGGAATGAGCACGTCCACTGTAGGCGCAAACGACGGATCGTCGGGGCGCTTGGGCTTGGGTTTCGGCCAGAGGCCCACTTGCAGCACCAGGAGCACGACGGTGGTGAAGCTGTACGCTTCAGCACACCAGAGGGCGACGCTGATGATCGGACCCAGGGTCTCGACGAAGTTCAAGCTCGTGGTGAGGCGCCAGACGAGATAACGCGCGCACAGAGCGAGGCCCGAGATCATGAAGGCGATGCGCGCGGCGCGAAAGCGCTTCCCCAAGGCAAAGGCCACGAAGGTCGCGAGCACCCAGACGAGCGGCAGGTGCACGAGGAAGCCTTCCATGTCGAACGGCCGCAAGAAGGCGAAGAGCTCGTTGCCCTGGACGACGCGCGCCAAGGTGAACGCGCGATCGAACCACAACCAGTTGTGCAGGTAGTACGGCGTCTCCTGGTTTTGCAGCGCCTTGGCGAAGAGCTTGTCGAGATTCTCGCGCTCGAGGCGCTCGGCGAAGTCGGCGTTCATGACGGTCGCCAGGGCGTGGACGCTGGCGTAGTGCGGCAAACCTTCGAGCTGCGATAGCGGATGGCCGTCGGTGTCGTAGCGCTCGACCAGCTTGCCGCTCGCCGCGTAGATCTCTTCGATGTTGTCGAGTAGCTCGCGCGCGCTGCTCTCGGCCCGCGCGTTCCACATGGCGTCGACACCGAGCCTGAAGAAGAGCGGCACCACGTCGTAACCGAATGGCGCCACCTTGCCGCCGGGCTTGTTCAGCAAGAGCTCGTTCTTGCTCTTGTCGAGGTAGACGATCTCGGGCGGAAGCTTCGTCCGCTCTTGCAGCCAGCCCAGCAGGGCGTAGCTCGACGCCGCGAGCCCTCGCCAATCGTGTTTCGAGTCGACGTCCGCGAAAGCGCCGTACGACGCCGGCGCGAGATAGCCCACGTGAATGGTCACGTAGCGTTCACGCGGCGCCCAGTTGCCCGCCGATAGATAGGGAGTGTCCCCCGCGACCACGACCTCCTGTTTCCAGATGTCGTCGATGATGCGCAGAGCCTCTGTCCGGTACGCCTTCACGTCGAAGACCCGCGAGGCGATGAGCAACGCGAGGGCGATATCGACGTCGGCGTCGCTGGCGCTGTTGTGGTCGACGACGCCGCGGCCATCGTGTTTCCACGCGAACAGCGCGTCCCGCCGGGTCCGCAGGTTCTCCCGGGTCCAGCGCCAGATGGAGGCGAAGGCTTCTTTGTCGCGCTGCCAGACCGCCCGAAGCATGCCGTAGCTCTGGGCCTCGCTGGTGGTGATGCCGCGCTCGTCGAGCTCCACGACGCGGCCGTCTTTGACGTAGTCGAACTCGTAGCGGCTCCAGAGGGCCGAGAGCTCATCGAGCTGCCGGAGGTACCGGTCGCTCGTGCGTTCGTCAGCTGGCGTCGCCGCTAGGAGAATGGAAAGCCAAAGAACCACGGGGGCTTTCACCATGGCTTGCATCGCACACGCAACGTTCGGCGCGCACGGTCGATACTGAGGACAAGACTAACGATGATCGAGGCTTGTGTTGCCATGGCGCTGATGTTGGGCTCGTTCGATTTTTTGCCTGTTTCTGCTTCGGATCAGCTCCAGATCCGCGACGCTCTGGCCGGGAAAGATCCCGACAGCGCCTTCCCGAAGGATGCTGCGGCGTGGGTCGCAAAGCTGAACGGCAGCCGCTCGCTTTCTCCCGCCGACCGCATCGAGCTGGTCTCCCAAGCGTCATTCGCGGCGACGGCGCTGCGTAGTGCCGCTGCCCCGCAAATCCAGGCAGCAACGAGCGACAGCAGTCTCGCCGCCGGTGCGCGCGCCGCGGCGGTCCGCGGGGCACTAGGCGCGTCATCGGTCGAACACGCCATTCGCGGCGCGGTGCGGGCTCTCGAACAAGATGCCGACGCATTCGTCCGCGCCAACTTCGCCTCGCACCCATCGGATCACCCGAAGCGGCCGGATTTGGCTCGTTAGACCTGACCGGCCCACGCGACGCTAAGCTACGGAAATGGCAGCCGTTGACTCCTTACGAGTGACGGCATAGTCCACCGCCGTGCCACTTCACGACTTAGAACAGCTCGTCACCTACGTCGACAAAGACTCGGCCCCCCGCATCCTCCACTTCGGTGAGGACTTCCTGCTCGAGGACCTGCCGGTCGGCACCCGCGTCATCTATCCGCCGCCGCCGCTGGCTGGGCTCGCGAACGTCGATGCCGCCATCCGCCACGCCGTGACTCATCCCCTCGGCATGGACCCCCTGCACGCGCTCCTCACTCCCGGGATGAAGGTGACCATCGCGGTCGACGACATCTCCCTGCCGCTGCCGCCCATGAAGACGCCGGAGGTGCGCGAGCGCATCTTGAACGTCGTCTTGCAGATGCTGTCCGACTACGGCGTCGATGACGTGCAAATCATCATCGCCACCGGGGTGCATCGCCGCATGACCGAAGGCGAAGTCAAACGCATGGTCGGGTCGAAGATCTTCAAGGCCTACTGGCCCGACCGGCTCTACAACCACGACGCCGAAGATCCGAACGGCATCACCTCGCTCGGCGAGACCGACGCTGGCGAGAAGGTCGAGCTCAACAAGCGCGCTTGCGAGAGCGACCTCATCATCTACGTGAACATCAACTTGGTGCCCATGAACGGCGGCAACAAGTCGGTGGGCGTCGGCCTGTGCAACTACCGCACGCTCTTGTCGCACCACAATCCCAAGGTGCTGCGCGCCACCGAGACGTACATGACGCCGGAGCGCTCGCACATGCACGGCATCTACGACCGCATCGGGCGCTTCATCAATTCGAAGCTCAAGGTCTTCCACATCGAGACCGTGCTCAACAACCGGATGTACGACTCGAATCTCGACTTCCTGGGCCGCAACGAAGATCACTTCACCGATCTCGACTGGCTGAAGTTCGACGCCATGCGCTTCTCACTCAAGCACCTGCCGCGCGCCGCGAAGAACAAGATGATGATGAAGGTGCCGGCGGCCTACGAGGTCGTGCAGGTCACCGCCGGTGCCACCGAGCCGGTGCACGAAAAGACGCTGGAGAAGTCGTTCCAGCAGTACACCGTGCCCGTCAAAGGCCAGTGCGACATCCTCATCATGGGGGTGCCCTACATCTCGCCGTACAACGTGAACTCGATCTTGAACCCGTTGCTCGTGCAGGTGCAGGCGCTCGGTTACCTGCACAACATGCACAAGGGTACGCCGCTCTGCCGGCCGGGCGGCACGCTCATCCTCACGCACCCGTGTTACGACGCGTTCGATCCCGAGCATCATCCGAGCTACATCGAGTTCTTCAACCGGTTGCTGCCCGAGACGCGCGACGCCATGACGTTGCACAAGAAGTACGAGCGCGAGTTCGCACAGAACCCGTCGTACATCGACCGTTTCCGCTTCGGACACGCCTACCACGGCTCTCACCCGTTCTTCATGTGGTACTGGGGCGAGCGTGGCCGCCAACACTACGGTCGCATCATTGCCGCTGGAGCGGACAACTCGCGCGTGCCGGAGCTGCTCGGGTGGGAGCGTGCCGACTCGTTGCAAGAGGCCATCGCCATGGCGCGGGCCACGGCGCCAGCATCGCCCGAGATCACCCATATGCACTACGCGCCGATCTTCATTTGCGACGTGCAGGCCTGACATGAGCCCGAAGCGCAGTCACATCCGCATCCTCGTCGCCTTGAAGGTCACCGCGGAGACCGAGACCGGGCGCGTCAAAGCCCTCACCAAGAATCTGAGTGTGGGCGGCGTGTATCTTTTGACGGACGCAAAGTGGGCGACCGGCACGAAGGTCGAGCTCAACCTCGAGCACAAAGGTGTCGAGGTGCAGATGCGCGCCGAGGTGACACACCGCCGCGATGACGGACTCGGTTTGCGCTTCGTGGATCCGCCGCCGGTCGCGATCACCGAGCTCATCGGCGTGATCGACGACATCCTCAGTAGCGGAGTCGACGTGGATGGCGATGTGCTGGGCGCCGACGAACGTTTGGTGCTGTTCCGCCGCGGCATGCTCGAATACGTCGGCCGCGTGGAGAAGGCGGGGGAGGGTGTCATCGCCATCGAAACGCCCGAGAAGCTGCGCGCGGGTGAGACACTCCTCGTGCTCCTGCCGGCCCGCAGCGATGGCGCGCACGTGCGTGAGATCGTCGGCTCGTTTGCCGAGGTCATGAGCCCGATCGCCAGCGGCTTCACTGCCCGCTTCATCGACGCGAGCGACGAGTTCCGCGGCGCCTTGGACCGCGTTTCGCAATGATCGACCCGAGGGGTTTGACGGTCCTCGTGACCGGCGCGACCTCGGGCTACGGCAAGGCTACCGCCGAGCGGTTCCACGCTGCCGGCGCGCGCGTGATCATCACCGGCCGCCGCAACGATCGCCTTGACGCCATCGCGGCGAGGCTCGGGCGGCGCTCGTTGCCCCTGTGTTTCGATGTCACCGACCGTGACGCCGTCGCCGCGGCGATGAGCGCGTTACCGTCGGATTTCGCGGCCGTCGACGTCCTGGTGAACAACGCCGGTGGGGCCTTGGGGCTCGAGCCTGCCCACCAAGCGAACCTCGATGATTGGGACGCGATGGTCGACGTCAACATCAAGGGCCTAACCTATGTGACCCGCGCGGTGTTGCCGGGAATGGTCGAACGCAATCGCGGACACGTGGTGAACCTCGGGAGCGTGGCCGGCTCGTACCCATACCCGGGCGGTAACGTCTATGGCGCCACCAAGGCGTTCGTGTCGCAGTTCTCGTTGAATCTGCGGGCCGATCTGCACGGCACCGCGGTGCGCGTCACCAGCATCGAGCCCGGATTTTCGGAGACGGAGTTTTCGATCGTCCGCTTCAAAGGCGACGTCGAGCGCGCCAACAAGCTGTACGCTGGCACGGAACCCCTGCGCCCCGACGATATCGCCGAGAGCATCTTCTGGTGTGCAACGCTCCCCGCGCACGTGAACATCAATCGGCTCGAGGTCATGCCGACGGTGCAGGCGTTCGCGCCGTTCCCCATCAAGCGGACCTAGCTACTTCTTCTCGGTCTGGAAGATCGCCTCGAGTGTCTTGTCGCGATCGGCGCCCGCCTTCGGCAGGCTATCGAGGATGCGCTTGGCCTCGGCGGGGCTCGGCATCTGCTTCAAGTCGGTCCCGTTCGGAATCATGTTCGTGACCGAGCTGGGGAGGTGGCTCTTCAAGTTCTTGGTGAAGAAGCCCGCGCCGACGCCGCCGGCTGCGATCAAGGCAGCAAGCCCGATGAACGCCATCTTGCCGATCGCGATGATGCGCATCACCAAGAAGACGGCTGCCGCGAGGCCCAAGCCCCACGCGAACGACGGCCAGTGCATGTGCTCCACCGCGTTACCCGCGATGCCTTCGGCGACGCCGATGGCTTTGGCGCCGCCGGTGTTCTCCTTGATGGTGAGCTTCTCGAGCCCGCCCTTGTAGTCCTTGGGGACCTCGGTTGCGACGTCGACGAAGTGCGCGTCACCGTTGGCGTCGATGTAGCGATAGAAAGTCTTGTCGGCCATGGGCGAGGGCCATTGAACCACAGGCTGAAGCGGCGCGCATGCTTGTTCATTGGCTCCCGGGCTGCTACCGGGCCAGGCCATGTGGAAGGCGTTTGCGTTGCTGGCGGTGGTGTTGGAAATGGGGTGTGCGCGGGGCAACAAGGTGCCCGCCAAGGGCATGACCGAGCCGCTCGAGCGCTTGGACCTCGAGCAAGACCTGGGGCTGCCGTTGGGCAAGCTCCCGCAAAGCGCGACGCCGACTGCGTACACGCTGAACCTCACCATCGACCCCGCGGCCGAGACCTTCACGGGCGATGTCGCCATCAAGGTGCTCCTCAACAAGCCGCACGAGCTCGTCTGGATGCACGGACGCGGCCTGCGCGTGAAAACCGCTCAGGTGACCCTGTTCGACGGCAAGGTGATCCCCGCGACCTGGCAGCAGATGACGCCCGACGGCCTCGCGCGCTTGTCGTTCGACCAGAACCTCCCGCCGCAAGAGATCACCATCGTCATCGCGTACGAGGCGAGCTTCAGCCGCCGCGTCGAGGGCTTGTTCAAGGTCGTGTCCGACGGCAAGCCGTACGTTTTTGCACAGCTCGAGGCCATTTCGGGTCGACTCGTATTCCCCAGCTTCGACGAGCCGCGCTTCAAGACGCCGTTCGACATCACCATCACTGCCCCAAAGGGCGCGACCGCGGTGAGCACCACCCATGTCGAGCGCGAAGAAGTCGATGGTCCGCTGAAGCGGCTGCGGTTCGCTCGCACCGAGCGCCTGCCGACCTATCTCATCACCTTCGCGGTCGGTGATTTCGACGTGGTCGATGGCGGCAGCATTCCGCCGAACCGGGTGCGCGAGCAGCCGCTGCCGCTGCGGGGCATCGCGGTGAAGGGGCGCGGAACCAAGCTTGCGCACGCGATGGCGACGACCGGTGAGCTCCTCGCGATCCTCGAGGACTACTTCGGTACGCCATATCCCTTCGACAAGCTCGACATCATCGCGGCACCCGATTTCGCTGAAGGCGCGATGGAGAACGTCGGCGCTGTCGTGTTCTTCGACAAGCTGCTCTTCGTCGACCCCAAACAATCGACGCTCGAGGAACGGCGCGCCTATGCCGAGACCATGGCGCACGAGCTCGCGCACATGTGGTTCGGCAACATCGTGACCATGCAGTGGTGGGACGACACCTGGCTCAACGAAGCTTTCGCCAATTGGATGGGCTACCGAGTCGCCGACCTATTCGACCCCAAGCTCGACGCGGCGATTGCCGGCCTCGAGGCGACGCTCGCGAGCATGCATGCCGACAGCCTGTTGGCCGCGCGCCAGGTGCATCAGCCGGTCGAGAGCAATCACGACATCGCCAACGCCTTCGATTCCATCACCTACGACAAGGGCATGGGCGTCCTCGGCATGTTCGAATCGTACATGGGCCGCGAGGTGTTCAAGACGGCGGTCCGTAGCTATCTCGAGACCTATCGTTTCGCGAACGCGACGGCGGCGCAGTTTTTCGCTGCTCTCGGTGCGTCCGCCAGCGCGGACGTGAGCCACGCTCTGCAGTCTTTCGTCGAGCAACCCGGCGTGCCGCTCATCGGGGTGCAGATGACCTGCGCTCCGCAAGGGCCTGCGCAACTGACCCTCGACCAATCCCGTTATTTGCCGCTGGGCTCCGAGGGTGACCCGGATCGCCAATGGCAAGTGCCCGTGTGTGCCCGCTATAGCATTCAGGGGAAGGCCTACAAACAGTGCTGGATGCTGACGACGGCATCCGCGCAGGTGAGCCTCGACAAGCCGGGTTGCCCCGATTGGTTGATGCCGAACGCCGATGCCGCGGGTTACTACCGCTTTGCGCTGGCGCCGGAGCAGACCACGAGCCTCGAGGCGGCCCTGGCGCGCAAAGACTTGAGCCGCGGCGAGGCTCTGGCCTTCGCCGACAGCCTGCGTGCCTCGGTTGCCGCGGGCCGCGCTTCGCCCATCGCCGTCTACGAAGCACTGCCGGTGCTCGTCACCCAGCGCGACGCCCGCATCGACGCCCAGGTGATGGCTGCCGTCACGGTGACGCGTGACCGTTATGTCGACGCCAACGCGCGGGCGGCCGTCGAGGCCTTCGCGCGCGAGCTCTTCAAAGGCCGTGTGACCCCCGCCGATTTCGACCGACGCGCCGGTGAAAGCGAGGAGGCCCGCACTGCCCGCTCGAGTCTCGTCACCTTCCTCACCGAGACGGGAGCCGACCCCGCATTCCGGAAGGAAGCGAACCGTAGAGGTCTAGCCCTTCTCGCGGCGCGTGAGGCGGGCAAGGCCGGCGACGATGTCGTCGACTCGGCGCTCGCTGGAACGGTTCTCGCGGTCGCGACCGCTGACGGCGGCCGCCCGGTGCTGGAGCGCGTGATCGCGTTGCTCGGCAAGCAAGAAGATCCGCGATTGCGGTCGCCACTGATCGCTGCGTTGGCCAGCGCGCGCGACTCCGAGCTGGTGTGGCAGGCGCTCGACAGGGCTTTGACGGACACGGTGCGAGCCGCCGAGTTCTGGGAGGTGGCGCAGCCGCTCGGGGCACGCCGCGAGAGCATGGCGACGACTTGGGAGTGGCTGCAAGCGAGCTTCGACGGCGTGCGCGCCAAAGTGCCCGAGGAACAACACGCGTACATTCCGTACCTCGCGCTCGACTTCTGCACCGCCGAGCGAGCCGCCGAGGTCGAGCGCTTCCTGCGGCCGCGCATCGAGAACCTCACGGGTGGACCGCGCGCGCTCGCTGCGGTCCACGAGGCGATCGGTTTGTGCGCGGCACGCTACGAGGCGCATCACGCGCTCATCCAGGGTTATTTCCTCGAGCGCGCCAAGGGGAAAGGTTCCAAGCCATGAGCGACGAGCCCATCGATACCAAACAACGCACCGACGAGAAGCGCATCGTCGATGCCCGGATGCGGCTGCGTGAGCGCTTCTTCGATCGCATGGGGAGCACGCCCTCGATGGCGGACGACAAGCCACTCGGTGAAGGTCCGCCGAATCGTCACGGCATGCCGCGTCTTCCCCAGGGGCAATACGAGACCAAGAAGTGGCCGGTGCTCGATCTCGGGCGTCAGCCCCAGGTGCCGCTCGAGACGTGGACGCTCGAGCTCAAAGGGGCATGCAAACATCCGCTCACCTTGAAGTGGGCGGACTTCATGGCGCTCGAGCAGATCGATGACACGAGTGATTTCCACTGCGTGACGACCTGGTCCAAGTACGACATCGCGTGGAAGGGCGTGCGCTTTGCCGACCTAGCCGCTTTGGCGGACGTCGACGAGAAAGCGACGCACGTGATGACCTACGGCTACGACGGCTACACCACGAACCTGCCGCTCGTCGAAGCGCTCAAGCCGGACGTGTTGCTGGTCCACACCGCCAACCAGGCGCCGCTCCCGGTCGAGCACGGTGGCCCGGTTCGCATGATCACCCCCCAGCTCTACGCGTGGAAGGGTGCCAAGTGGATCAAGGGCATCGAGTTCCTGCTCGCGGACCGCAAAGGCTTCTGGGAGGAGCGCGGTTACTCGAACACCGCCTACCCCTGGCGTGAAGACCGCTATGGATGAGCCCGTAGAGCTCGTTTGAGGGCTTCTACGGGGGTGACACGATGTCACAAGCCCCGCCGCAAATAGCGGTATGCTCGAGAGAGCATCGGGGTACGTACAACATGGCCGCCGCCGCCACGGTCCAGCCCAAAGAAGGCCCAAATCTCGCGTCTTTGCCCCCCGAGCGCAAAGACGAGGCGAAGCCTCGCAAGCCGGACGAGCAACCAGCCGACGACCCCGCCGCGGTGGTCGAGAACGGCCCTCGCCGGGCGGTCGCACCCCGGGCGGCCGTTGGACCTACGCCCGAGCTCGTCGAACCGGTCGCCGACAGACCCCGTGGCAAGATCGAACCCGCACAGCTCTCGCGCGCCGCGCGACAGGTCTACGACACCATCCGTGACCAGCCTGGGTTCAGCCGCCTGCCCGAGCGTTTGCAGCTCGGGGTGGCCAATGCCTTGCTCACCAACTCGGCGGGCGTCTCGGCCCTTCGCGACGTCACGCGCCGCCCGGACTTCGGCACCATGACGCCGGACCAGACCGAGCAGTTCTACCAGCTGGTCGCAAATGCTGGGCAGCGCGCCATCGCAGGCACGGTTGCGGGCGAGCAACCACGTGTTACCCCCGCGAACATCGCCGTGGTGTTTCCGGGGCAGCGCGCTGGCACGGGTGGTGGAGAGCTCAGCGACAGCGTGCGTCTTGCGGAGCGCATGCGTGAGCTTTTCCCGCGCGCCCAGGTCAGCATGGTCGTCTTCAGCCCCAACGAGACCATCGCGCCCGAGGGATACGACCCAGCCAAGGACCACGTCGTTCAGCCGCGCCCGAACAACGTTCCCGAGTACATCGGTCGTCAGCTTGGTTGGTCGCAGCCTTGGGACGTCACCACGAATCCCGTCGTCCGCCACAACGGAATCCAATTCGTCTACGCGACGGCCGGTGCGAACGGCGCACCTGGCGAGCACTACACGATCAGCGGGGTCGACCGCGGCCGGCGTGTCGAGACCGGACCGGGGCAGTTTCACGAGGGGGAGCCCCAGCGCATGGCTCCGACCCGCGACAGCATGGCGGCGCGCGTCCTCGGACAGTCCGATCTCGCGGTCGTCGGCGGCGCAGCAGATACCGTCGATCGGCGCGTCTGGCATCTCGACCCACGCGGCGCCGTGCGCGCGCCGGTGATGGTCAACGTCTACGAGCCCGACGTTTCACGGTCGCGCGCGATGGTTCCCGGAATTGCCACCACGGTTTTCGGAGCCGAGGGACGGCTCAGCGACTACACGGCCGAACACATTCGCACCATGCGCGATCTGGTGGCGCGTTACGATGGCAATCCCGCCGAGCGCGCCGCGCTGCTCCGCTCGAGCGGATTCGACGCCGACACCTCGGCGAGACTCGCGCGTGACGGTTTCGGGATGGCCTACGCGCACGACAACGCCGTCATGTGGCGTGCCGCGCTGGAAGGCGACAGTCAGCACCGCGGCCGCCCGATCTCCGGTGTCGTGGTGTTGCCGCAAGACCATCGTTTCTTCTCCTACGCCGGTGCGTTCGGCTTTCGCACTGGCGCGGCGGCGCCGGACTTCTCGAGCGGCCCGGTGCGCGTCGAGCTCCCCAACGGCAAAGGCGAGCTCTTCTTCATGCGTCCGCAACCGCAGGATCGCTTCCGAGCGTTGCTCGCGTCGTCGTCGCACCCCAGCATCGTCACCGGCGCAAACTCGCTCGCCGACGGGCTCGTCGCCGGGAAGCCGTTCGTCTACGACGCGCTGCGCGGTCTGCAGATCGGCAAGGTCAACGCCTTGCGTGCGAACGCGCCCGACTTGCTACGACGCGCCGGCTTCGCTCAGGCCGACATCGATCGCTTCGTCGGCGCCTTGCCGCCCGCGAACAATCCCGATGGCACGCCCGGCAAGATTCCCCACGAGCGCATCCGTGAGCTCTTCGCCGACGGCGAGCGCACGCGCGCCATGTTCGCTGCCATCAGTGACGGCGTCGCGGTCGACGATGGCGCGAAGTTGCGTGCCGAGTTGCTCCGCTTGGGCCAAGTGCCATGGGCGGGCGGAAATCCGGCTCTCGTTCGCGCGGGCCTGCGCTCCGCGAGCACGGGGCTCACTGGCAACCTTGTCGGGGACGCCGCGGCGCATCTGTCCGGCATCGAATCGGCGACGGGGCGCTCACTCGTCGCGCTCGGAGCATCGACCGGCTTGCAGCTCGCGGCCGATCTCGGTGGCCGGCCGCCTACCGCGGAGCCGCTGTCGTCGAGAACGCTCGCTTCCGGTGTCTTGCGTTCGCTCCCCGCCGGCTTGTTCCACAGCGGCCTGACCGCGACGGCTCTGCGCGCCATGGGCGTCGAGCCCGGGAGCGTCGTGCATCACGCGGGGCTCGCTGGCGGCACGACGGCGATGCAGTACGGCGGCAGCGCCTTGCACAGCTATCTCGAGCTCGCGAACCGGCAGCGAGCCCTCGGCGCCTTGCGCTGGGCGGGGCGCGTCGCCAATGCCGCCGGCGCCGCGATGGCCGCCGATTTCGTCGGCGGGGTGGGTTGGTCGGCCGTGACCAGCGACGCCGACTATCAGCGCCACCTCGGCGAGGTCGCGGCTCGCCTCAACCATCCGAATGCTGGACCCGCCATCGAGCTCGCCAACACGTTCCTCCCCAACGCGGTGGCGGGTGCCGGGCTCGCGACCGACGACGCCAATCGGGCCCGCGCCGCCGCGCTGATTCGGGCGCAAGCCGAAGGCGCCGAGCTCCACACCTGGCAGCGTCTCGCGGAGACCTTACGGAGCAGCACCGGCGGCCTGGGCGACGCGACCTACGAAGACATCCGCGACGTCTATTTTGGCAACGGTGCCCACGCCATCTCGGCGATGCGCATTGCCGCCGGGCCCAATCGCACTGGTTTCGAGTCGGATCTCCTGCGCCACCCGCCACGCTCCGATTCCCGTGAAGACATCGCGGCGTGGACCCGCGAGGTTCTCCCGCGCATCGCGCGGCAACAGTTCGAGCGCAGTGAGACCGAGCTCGCACAGAACCTGGTGCGCGCCCGCTTGCACGATCTCGATGCGGCGCGCATCTGGGAGCGTCCCGAAGACGCGCCTCGCGCCTACCGTCAGTGGGGCGGCGAGCACGAAGCCCTCTTGCGCCGCGCGGGCTGGAGCGACGCCGACGTGACCCGCGTTGCGTCGGAGATCCGCGCTGCGCCTCGCGAGCACGAGCGCTTCACGTCGGGCGCTCTGCAGCAGAACGTCGCTCGTCTCGCGACGCTCGACTACGTCGCCGACCGCCCCGCCGAGCTCGCGCCACAAGTGCTAGGGCGCATCGACGCGGCCTGGGGCAAGCGCGTGGTCTCGGACCTCGCCGCCTCGACCGATCCCGAGGCGATACGGACCGCGGCCAACGACATCCTGCGACGCAACGGTGTCACCGAGGCCTTCGCGGCCGCCGAGCCGCTCGGTCAGGCCCGGGCCGGAGCAGTCGCGCGCGAGGTCTTGGCTCGCGACTTCGGTGGCGACCACCGGATGCTCGACAGCGACCGCGCGCTACGTGCGGCGCGCCTCGTCGGAACCATCGCGCGCACCTTCGGCGCGGACTCGCCAGTCGTCGGCGCGGTGGTCACCGAGCTGAACCGCCGGCTGCTCACCGGCCCGGGCGAGCGTGACGTAGCCGCGTTCATCTCGCATGCCGTGAGCGCGAACGACCCGCTCGCCACCGAAGGCCTGATGCTGACCGCGCGCGCCGGCCGCTGGCCCACGAGGCCAGGTTGGGACCTCGCTGGCGCGATCCGCGCGCGCACCCATGCTCAGGTGACGCCGGTGCGATGGGAAGAGCTGCCGCCGGAGCTCGTGCGTCTCATCAGCCGCGGCACCTGAGGCGCCACGGCGAATGGTCAAGGCGCGATGGCGGGATTGCCACGCTCGGCCGCAGGCTTCCCGGGGGAGCCCTTCTTGTCGAGCGGTGGCGGTGGGCGAACCTCGACCGCGCGTGACATGTCGGACTGGCCGAGCGCTTCGAGCTGCGCCTTGAGCTGGCCTTCGTCACCGACGACGACGATCTCGAGCTTGTCGTCGTCGATGTGATCCTTCACCGCCTTGGCGACGTGATCGATCGAGACCTCGTGGAGCTTGGCGCCGATGGTGCCGTAGTAATCCAGCGGCAAGTCGTACATGTAGATGGTCGCGACCATGCGAGCGAGCGAGCGCACGGTGTCGAACTCGCCGGGCAACGATTCGATGTAGTTGCTCTTGGCGCTGTCGAGCTCCTGCTCCGTGACCCCGCTTTGACGGATCTTGCGGATCTCGATCAAGATCTCGTGGATCGCCGGCGCCGCTACTTCCGGCCGGGTGCTGGTGGCCACGAAGAAGGCGCCGGGCCCGCGCCCGTAGTTGAATGCCGAGGAGGCACCGTAAGTGAAGCCCTTTTGCTCGCGCAGGTTCATGTTGATGCGGCTGTTGAACTGGCCGCCGAGCACCAGGTTTGCGAGCACCAGCGCGTAGAAGTCGGGATGCGAGCGGGGGACGCCGACGTGGCCCGCCAAAATCTGCGCCTGGGCTGCGCCCGACTTGGGAACCAGGATGATCCCGGGCTTGCGCGCCGCGACCGGCCCAATTTCGGGCGGCGTATCGCTGCCCTTCCAGCCGCCGAAACGACTCTCGACTAGCTTCACGGCCTCGGCGCTGGTGATGTCGCCGACGATGATGAGCGCGGCGTTGCCCGGCCGGTAGTGCTTGGCGTGGAACGTCTTGAGCTCATCGCGCTTCACTTTGGCAAGGCCGTCCGGCGTCACGGCGGCGCTGCGGCCATAGGGATGGTCGCCGTAGAGTGTCTGCAATAGCGTACGCGAAGCCAGCCGGGGTGGGCTATCGCGCTCTTGCAGCAAGTTCGTGGTCATCTGCGCACGCACGCGCTCGAGCTCGTCGGCTGGGAAGGTCGGATTCTGGACGACATCGGCCAGGACCTCGAACGCTTGCGGTAGGTTGTCGCGGAGCACCTGGACGAAGGCGGCGCTGCCGTCGAGATCGGTAGAGCTCGTGATCTGGGTCCCGAGGGTCTCGATCGCTTCGTCGATGTCCGACGCTTTGCGTGTCGTCGTCCCCGACTGCAACATGTTCGCCACCATCTGGGCGATGCCTTCGTGGCCCTTGGTGTCCGCCGAGGTGCCGCTACGCACCACGAGATGGACCGCGACCAGCGGCAGCTCGTGTTTCTCGATCACCAAGACGCTGAGGCCGTTGCTCAACACGGTGCGTGCCGGAACCGGCCCGACGAACTCCTTGGGGGTGGCGGCTTTCGGCTGCTCGGTGCGGAATGCCTGTGCTGCATCGTCGGCACCGCCACCGGCGGTCGCCGGCTTGTCGGCGCCGCGGCTGCACGCGAACGCCAAAACGGACAAGAACGAAATGAATACGCGACGCATTAGTTTTGCCCCACTTGTGGCAACGGGACCGTGGTCAGGATGACGCGATGGTCTTTGACGAGCAGCTCCTTGGCGACACGCTGCACGTCGGCGCTGCTGACCGTCTGATAGGTGCCAATCCACTCGCGCACGTAGCCAGGATTGCCGGTGTAGTGCGTGAAGAAGGCGAGGGTGTCGGCGCGGGCGCCAACCGTCTGCAGCTCGGCCATGTGATCGGTGATGATGCTGTTGCGCGCGGCGGTGAGCTCGCGTTCGCTCGGCGGCTTGTCTCCGACCAGCTCGTCCAGGACTTTTTGCATCTCGCTCTCGAGCTTCGCCGCCGAGACCCCGGGCCGAGCCGTCGCCATGATGGTGAAGACCGAGCCCAGGCTGTGCGAAGATTGATCCGCTGCAACGGACTGGGCGATCTGCAGGTCGTGGACCAGGCGCTTGTGCAGGCGTGACTGGCGTCCCTCACCGAGCACCGATGCGAGGATGTCGCAGACATAGTCGTCGCGCGCGAATGGCTTCGGCGACACCCATGCCATGTGCACCCGCGGCAGTTGCACGTTTTCGGTCACGTCGACGCGTTTCTCCGCGGGGATTTGCGGATCGGGCACGACGCGTGAAGCGCCCACCGGACGATCGACGAGGGTGGCGAAGTACTTCTCCACCAGCGCCTTGGTCGGCTCGATCTCGATGTCGCCGGCGATCACCAGTACGGCGTTTCGCGGGGCGTAATAGCGGTCGTAGAAGCTCTGGACGTCCTCGAGGGTCGCGGCGTTCAAGTCCTTCATCGAGCCGATGACCATCCCGTAGTACGGGTGGGTCGGGGCGTAGACCGATTGGATGAGCTGCTCGCTCGAGGCGCCGTAGGGGCGGTTCTCGATTTGCTGGCGGCGCTCCTCTTGGACGACGGCGCGCTGATTGTCGAGCTTCTCCTGTGAGATGGTGAGCCAGCCCATGCGGTCGCTCTCGAGCCACAATGCGAGCTCGAGCTGATGCGCCGGGACCACCTCGTAGTAGTTCGTGCGATCGTAGTTGGTGCTGCCATTCAGGTCGGACGCGCCCGCGGCCTCGAGCAGCGCGAAGTGCTTGTCGTCGCCGACATGCGCGGAGCCTTGGAACATCATGTGCTCGAACAGGTGGGCGAAGCCCGAGCGACCTTGTTCTTCTTGTGCCGCGCCGACCTTGTACCAGACCTCGACCGCGACGGTCGGGACCGTGTGGTTCGGGCTCAAGATGACGGTCAGACCGTTCGACAGGGTGTAACGCGTGAACGGCAGCTCGAGCGCCTTGAGAGCGTCACCGGGCTGCGCCGCGAGCAGCGTGGTTGCAACGATAAGCGATGCCAGCATGGGGCTGGCAAATAGCCCCAGGTCGCCTGTTAAGCAACCTGGGTACTATTGCTCATGCCCGAAAAAGGACTCGAACCTTCACGGAGTTGCCCCCACCAGGACCTGAACCTGGCGCGTCTACCAATTCCGCCATCCGGGCTTGCAGCCGCGCGTCATAAACAAACGCCCGATTTCCGTCAACTACGCTTGCGCGGAACTCTTCTGCCACCAGCGGCGGGTCGCCAAGGCGATGATCAGCGCCAGCACATCGAGCAGGGCTGCGGCGCTGAACATCCATTGGCCACCATAGCGGTCGAGGAGCCTGCCCGAGATCGTGGTGCCGAGAGCGCCGCCGACACCGATGACGGCCGCGGTGTAGAGACCCTGCAAGGCGGCGCGGCGGCCGGACGGCGCGTTCTCCCGGAAGGCCGCGAGCTGCGCCACCCACCAGAGGGCGAACGAAAATGCATGGCCACCCTGGACGGCGATGAGGACCGCCGGGGTCGTCGCGAACGCGGTTCCGAGCCAACGAAACACGCTCGCCGCCAAGCTCACGAGGATCCATGTCGCCGCGGGAGCGCGCTTCGAGAACCACGTGAAGCCATAGAGCATCACGGTCTCGCAGGCGATGGCGGCGGCCACGCCCAGGCCGGGCATGTCGGGAGCGAATCCGCGCCAGCGGACGTGTGACGAGAAAAACACGTTGTACGCTTCGACGGACGCCCAGTGCACCGCGCCGATCACCATGAGCGCGATCACCCCCGCCGGCAAACGCGACGGTGCTGCCGGCGCGCTGGTCTGGGGATGCTCCATGCTCATGCCCGGCGGTAGCCAGAACATCGCGAGCACCATGAGGGCGTTGGCGCCGAGATACGCCGGCAAAGCGGTCGCGCCAGCCTGTTCGTAAGCCATGGTGCCAACGACCGAGGCGAGCCCGAGGGCGGCGATGCCGTAACCGATGCTGCCCCAGAGGCGAACCCGCCCGTAGCTCTGCGGACCCCGCTCGTGGAGTGTGGTGGCGTCGAGAATCGGAATGGCGACGCTGCGGAATGCCGCCTGCAGCCACATGAAGACGGCGGCGCTCGCCAGGCCTTGTGCGAAATACAGGCCCGACGCCGCGACGAATCCTAGGACCATCGCCAGCTTGAGGGTGAGGTAAGGCTTACCGGTGCGGTCCGCGAGCCGCGTGGTCAGCGGCTGGCAAACGATCGACGTGGCGACGCGGCCGCCGTACAGGACACCCAGGTCACCGGGGGTGAGCCCGATGTGGGTGAAAAAAAAAGGCATGTAGACGTACTCGAGGCCGATCGTCGCGTAATAGGTGAAATAAGCGGTCGAAAGGCGTCGGGCGACCGTGGCCGCATCGGACATGCCTCCAAGCACCTACATCCCTTGTGGCGGCGTGAGAAGATCCGAGTCGGTAATATCTCCAAATGTGCCGTTGCCTTGGTTGAGGTCTCAGCCTCCACGAGGGGATGTGCAATGAAGGTGTTGATTGCCGATGACGAGCCGATGTCACTGCGCATTCTGCAGGCGCAACTGACGCGGGCCGGCTTCGAGGTGGTAACCGCCGCCGATGGCGTTGCCGCGATCAGCATCCTCGCTCAGCCTGACGCTCCCCAGCTCGTGGTCATGGACTGGATGATGCCGCGTGCCTCGGGTCCCGAGGTCTGCCGTTGGATTCGCGCCCAGAAGAGTCGCTACACCTATGTTTGCTTGGTGACGGCGCGTGACACGCAAGCCGACCTGCTCGAAGCCCTCGACTGCGGCTGCGACGACTACGTGAAGAAGCCCTACGATCCCACCGAGCTGCGCGCCCGCCTGCGCGTCGGTGAGCGCATCGTGAAGCTCGAAGCGAATCTCACGGCCAAGGTCGCCGAGCTCGAGGAAGCCGCGGCCCACATCAAGCAGCTCCAGGGCCTGATTCCGATTTGCATGCACTGCAAGCGTATCCGCGATGACGGATCGTCGTGGCAGAAGATGGAATCGTACATCGAGCAGCGCTCGAACGCCGTCTTCAGCCATGGCTTGTGCGACAGCTGCCTCGATCAGCACTATCCGGCGGACGCGGACAGCGAAGCGACCCCGTAGACGACCCGTGCATCGAGCGCGGAAATCAGCGCGCTGTCGTGCGTCATCACCAGAAAACCCGTGCCGGCGGCCGCGCGTTCGCGAAACAAGTCGACCACGGCCTGGCGCGAGCTCGGGTCGAGCGCCGAGGTTGGCTCGTCGGCGATGGTGAGCTCCGGCGTGGTCATGCAGGCCATGGCCACCAGGGCTCGCTGCAGCATGCCACCCGACCAGCGGTGGGGATGCTCGCGCATGCGCTCGGCGGCGTTCTCGATACCCAGGCGACCGAGCAGGGCCGCGGCGCGCTGCTCACTGACTTTGCGTGAAACGCCCTCATGAACCTCGGCGACTTCGGCGATCTGACGGGCGACTGGGTGAAAGGGGGAAAGTGATGCGCCGACGTCTTGGGGGACCCAGGCGATCCGCTTGCCGCGCAATGGCCGCATCGCGCGCTCGTCGAGATCGGTCGTGACGAGGTCGCCGAAGGTGATGCGCCCACTGCGCTCGGCGTCCGTAGGCAGCAGCCCGAGGATGGCGAGGCCGAGCGTCGACTTGCCACACCCCGAGGGTCCGCTGAGCGCGACGATCTCGCCGCGGGCGACGGTGATCTCGGGACAGTGGAGCGCCGGCTTTCCAGACTGCGGGAAACGCACGCGCACATTGCTGACACTCAGCATATTGGCTATGACTCGGCACTATGTTCGTCGAAGGCGAAGTCGAGATCAAAATCAAAGACAAGAGCGCGCTCGCGCTCGACGACCACAACCTGAAGCTCTGGGTGCAACGCAGCTTCAAGGACATGTGCTGCTATCGCATCTCCAACTTCAAGCGCGACGACGAGACCAAGAGTCTACGTGCGGTCGTCGCTCTGAAGCTCGACGTGCTCCCGGAGACCGAGAAGAAGCTCATCGAGTCGCGGCCGAATGACATCGGCATGCTGCGCTCGTTCATCGAGAAGATGTTCGAGGGCAAAGGCTCGGTGCGGGCGATCGGCGATCCCAAGCTCCGTCCGAACTGAGTTCGGATGTCGCTGGCCAAGGTCGCACGCATGCTGGAGCGAAGGCCGCCGGATAGCCGCTTTCGCGAACAACTCTTCTGGCTCGTCGACTTGGTGTACGCTTGCAAGTCGAGCGGCGACGCGGAGCTCATGAAGCACGCCCGCCTCGTCGAAGAAGCACTCGGTAACCTCGGTGAGTTCATGGAGACAGGCGCATCCGAGCTGCTGACGCAGGCGAGCGCCCGAGTCGAGGACTTCGCCCGCGTCGTGAAGGCAGCGATCGACGCGCTACCCAAGGAGTAGCTCATGGCCGGCACCGCGCAGCAGACCTTCAATCAAGCCGAAGACGCGCTCCGCTCCGGCAAGTACGCCGAAGCGCTCACTGGCTACATGCAAGCCGTCGCTGCCGTGCCGTCCTTCTGGCGCGCCCGCTTCCGCATCGGCGATGCGTTGCTGTCGTCGAAGGACAAGGCGCGCGCGCTCGAGGTCTACAAGGGCTGTGCTTGGTACGCCATGAAGGCGGGCCTGCCGCTCGAGGCGCTGCTCGCCATCAAGATGGCGTCGTTCATCGACCCGGCATTTCACGACGGCATCGAGATCTTGGCCGACTTGTATTCGGCGGAGTCGGACCGCGTCGCCGAGGGCGCGGAGCCGAAAGCCCCCAAGGTCGACACGCAGGTGGGTCCGCCGGAGCGGATAACCGGTGATGCGTTGCTCACCCACGCCGAAAAGGTCGCCACCGATTTCAGCATGCTGGGTGAGGGCGCCGACAAGGTGCCGCCGATTCCCCTGTTCTCGTTTCTCGACGAGGAGTCATTCGGGGTCGTTCTCGCGAGCCTGCAGCTGCGCCGCTTCGTGAAGGGGCAGGTCATCGTCCAAGAGGGCAAGCCCGGCGATTCGTTTTTCATCATCGTCTCCGGCAGCGTTGGTGTGACGCGGCAGCTTCCGAACGAGCAGGGCGCGGTGCGTCCGGTTCAGCTCGCGCGCCTGCACCATGGCGCTGTCTTCGGCGAGATGGCGCTGATCTCGAACGCTCCGCGCACCGCGACCGTGGCCGCCGACGAGGACTGCGACGTGCTCGAGCTCAAGCGGGCGGCGCTGCAAGAGCACGCACATCGCTTGAAGAGCGTCACCCGTGCCTTGCACGACTTCACCAACGAGCGCTTCCTCACCAACCTTTTGGCGACGAGCCCCATCTTCAAGCCGTTTCCGAAGTCGGTGCGCGGCGAGATCATCAAGAAGTTCAAAGATTTTCCCGTCGACGCGGGTGACGAGCTCATCGAAGAAGGCGAGCAAGGTCAGGGCCTCTTCATGATCATGAAAGGTGAGGTCGAGGTCTCGAAGAAGGGCGAAGACGGCCATCGCGTGCGTCTCGCCATGCTCAAAGAAGGCGACGTCTTCGGCGAGATCGCCTTGCTCCAGGATTCGCCGACCACCGCGACGTGCAAGGCCGCGACCGCGGGCCAGCTCTTGCTGCTGCCGAAGGGCGACTTCAAGGCGACGATCACGCGGCATCCCGAGCTCAAGGAAGGTCTCTCGAAGCTCACGGCCGAGCGCATCCAGAAGACCAAGACGATGATGACTCCCGACGAGCTCATGGTCGTCGAGGACGATGACCTGGTGATGCTCTAGCTAGTCGAGCTCGAAGGCACCGCGCGAATAGCAGTCGTTGGCTGCTTGGCAGGTTCGCTCTTGCGCATCGCGGTCGCGCTGTAAGTGAGCGCAGTCTTGATCTTGTTGTGGCCCGCAGGTCGGCGTCCGCGTGTCTTTGCCCTGAAGGCGGACGGCGGCGGGTGTGGCCGGGGTGAGGCGGAAGCTGTCCACCGCGAAGCCCAGCGCGGTGTCGCTGGGCTCCGATGTCACCTCGGCGGCGCGTGCGCTGCCGACCGGGTCGCGACCCGCGAGCGCAGTCGTGAGCTGGCCACCCGTCGCAAGACAGGTGACCGAGGGACTGTAGAGGCACTCGAAGCCTGCGAACGTCGTGTTGTCGATGGCGACGAGATCGACCGGCGCGGGTGCCTCGAGGATCGCGGCATAGCGGTCGTCGTCGGCGCTGCCGAGCGTCCCTTTGAGCACGACCAGGCTGTTCACGAGGGTGAGAAAGTCGAAGAAAGAGCCGACCCCGTCGTCGGTCATGTCGATCGCGTGGGCTTCGACTTGGCCACCCACGCCGTAGGGCGTGCCGCCGATGGCGACCGTGGTGCCGCTGAGCACGAGCTGGACGGACTCGGCGGCGATACCAGTACTGACGCAAGCGCGATTGCTCTCGATGATCGATCCGACCGCGGTGACGTTGTTGCGGCGCGCGGCGATGGCGGTCGAGCGCGCGGTGATGACTCCGCACGCCGCGACGTCGAACGAGTCGGTGAGCACGTCACCGGCTTCGACGGTGCTGCGCTCGAGCCTCAGACTGCCGAACACCGTGCGCGCACCGATGGTCTCCGTACGATTGTCCTGCCAGGTGTCGCTATAGGTGCTGGCGGCCCCGACCAACGTGGAATTCACGACGAGGACGTCGCTGCTCGTGCTGTTCAAGCCGACGGAGATTGCTTGATCGCGGTCGCCCGCGCCCCCCGAGGCAATGGTGCTGTCGACGATGCGAACGCCGGGGACCTTCGGTGTGACCGCCGGCGAGCCCGTGACCCCGACACCGAACGAAGCGTTGCTCGCATGAGCCGCCTTGACGAAACAATCGATGATCGCAAAAGCGGAGCAGTTCTCGATGACGACGCCGTAAGCGATGTCGGGAGAGGCGGGCGTGTTCACCCCCCGCACTTGGAAGCCACGCAAGCGGACCTCGCCGGTCGCTCCCAGCGATGACGCGACGACTACGGTGAGCCCCGTGTTCTCGATGATCGTGAGTCGAGTCGGCGGATCGGGCGGCGACGTGAAGGTCGCTTCGTAGCCCCCGAGGAGGTCGACGCCGTCCGCCATGGTGACGAGCTCGTGATACGCGGTGTTGCAGCTGCTCGGAGAGCTGGAGCAACGCGATGCAACACGCACCTGACCGACACCCGCACGTACCGCCGCGGAGATCGCTGCGCCGATGGTGGTGAACGGATCGTTCAGGGCGCCGCTCCCTCTGGCTGCACAATCCGCGGCTTCAGGGCAGTAGACGAAGATGATGTCGTCGAACACCTCGAACGTCGCGACCTGCGACCAGTCCGACAAGCTCGAGCGGACGCGCCAGTAGTAATGCAAACCGAGCTCGAGCTCGGCGGCGTCGAGCGTGACGTTCGACGCGTCGGCGCCGACCTCGCGCTGGAGCGGCTCCGAGAACGCGGCATCGGTCGCGAGCTCCACCGTAAATCCAGTCGCGCCGGCACGCGGTGTCCAGGCAAGGTCGACCGAAGCCGGCCTCACGAGTGCCTCGGCCACCGGGGAAAGGGGCTCGGGTGCCCGCCGATCGGCGGTACCGAAGCCGTTGAAGATGATGCTCCGTGCTTGGCTCGGGACCGCATTCAAGGCGAGGTCGGCGGCGCCGTCGACGGTGAGGGTGTAGGGCGCTTCGGGAAGCTGGGTGCCGGTGACGAGCGTCACACTGCGCTTGTCCGGCGCCACCTGGACGAGGGTGACCGTCAGACCGTCGATGACGAATACGCCGGCCGCGGACACGCTGGCGTCGAGCATCTCCTCGCTGAAGTCGACGCGCACCGTGGTGGGGCCCAGCGCCGTTGCATCGGTGAGCTGCGGAGCGTCCGCGTCGACGGAATCGGTGTTCACGCAAACATTGGCGCTCGTCTGACAGAGCATGCCCGACGGGCAAGCCCCGTCACGCCCACAGGTGATGACGGACCCGTCTGGCACGTCGAGCTCGGGGGAGCAGGCGGCCAACAGCACGCACGCAACGGCAGCGCGGCGATCCATCACGATCACCGTATCAGATGCCGTGGACCGCGGCGACGAGCGCTTTCACGTTCGCGACCGGCGTCTCGGGAAGCACCCCATGACCGAGATTGAAGACGAAGCCGTTGCGGCCCTCCATCTCGCCGATGATCCCCTGTACGCGGGAGCGGACAACCTCGGGCGTGGTGAAGAGCGTCGTCGGATCGAGGTTTCCCATCAGCGCCGTGACCTTCGGCAGGCGTCGCCGCGCCTCGCTCATCGTGATGGTCCAGTCGATGCCGAGCACGTCGGCACCGAGTGTCGCGGCTTCCTCGAGATGGGCTCCGACGTCGCGCGCGAAGTAGATGACCGGCGCCCCAGTCTTCTTGAGCTCGGTGATGATCCGCTTGGCGTAGGCGAACGCGAACGTCGACAGCTCCGGCGCGGCGAGAACGCCGGCACTGGTGTCGAAGAGCTGCACCGTATCGCACCCGGCCGCGAGCTGCGCTTTGCAGTGGGCGAGGACGACCTCGCTCACGCGCTCGAGCAAGGCGTGCATGGTCTTCGGGTCGCCGTAGGCGAGGCGCTTGGCTTCGCGCCAGGTCTTCGACGGATCACCCTCGATCATGTAGGCCGCGAGGGTGAACGGCGCGCCGGCAAAACCGATGAGCGACACTGCAGGGTCGAGCTGGGCGCGCGTCAGGGCGATCGCTTCGAGCACGTAGCCGAGGTCACGCTCGGGCGAGACCTCACGCAAGCGCTCGACGTCTGTCGCGGTGCGCACCGGCGATTTGAACTTGGGCCCGGGGTCGAAGGTGAGTGGCAGCCCCATCGCTTCACCGGGAAGCGTAATGTCGCTGAAGATGATGGCGGCGTCGGTGCCGAGGATGCGCGCCGCGTCGAGGGTCGCCTGCGCCGCGTACTCCGGCTTCACGCAGAGCTCGTAGAAGCCGCCAGCCTTGGCGCGCAACGCCTGGTACTCGGGCATGTAGCGGCCGGCTTGGCGCATCAACCAAACCGGCGGACGATCGAGCGCTTCCCCGCGGCACGCGCGCAAGAAACGTGTAGAGTGGCCGGCCATGCGCAGTCATATGCAGTCGCTCGTGACCGAAGTTCAAGCTTCGCTTACCGCGAGCCTCGAAGCGGTCGACGGTGGCACGCGGTTCAGGAGGGATAGCTGGTCACGCGAAGGCGGCGGTGGTGGCACCAGCGCCGTGCTCCAGGACGGCGCCGTTTTCGAGAAAGCCGGGGTCAACGTCAGCACGGTGCACGGCACTCTGACCCCCGAAGCCGCACGCAGCATGGGCGGCGGCAAAGAGCTCGGCGACCAGGCCCTCGATTTCTTCGCCTGCGGCGTCTCGGTGGTCATTCATCCGCACAACCCGATGGCTCCAACGGCGCACTTCAACTACCGCTATCTCGAACGCGGGAAGGCGGAAGCACCCGCGGCCTGGTGGTTCGGAGGCGGCGCCGATCTCACCCCGAGCTATCTCTTCGAAGACGACGCTCGTCACTTCCACCGCGTCCACAAGGAAGCGTGTGACAAGCACGACCCGGCGTTCTACCCGCGCTTCAAAAAAACCTGTGACGACTACTTCGTCATTACTCATCGCGGCGAGCGGCGCGGCATCGGCGGCATATTTTTCGACGACCTGCACGACCGACCGCAACAGCAGCTCTTGAGCTTTGTCCGCGATTGCGCACTCGCCTTCGAGCACGCCTACGTGCCGCTGGTCGAAAAGCGCAAAGACGCACCGTTCACCGAGGCCAACAAGCGCTGGCAACAGCTGCGCCGCGGCCGCTACGCCGAGTTCAATCTCGTCTACGATCGCGGAACGCTCTTCGGCCTGCGCACTGCCGGCCGTATCGAGAGCATCCTGATGTCGCTGCCGCTGACGGCGCGCTGGGAGTACGACGTGCAAGTCGCCCCCGGCTCGCCGGAAGACCAGGTCACTCAGGTGCTGCGAAACCCGCGCGACTGGGTCTAGCTTTCCTTCTCTGCTTTTTCGGCCGCCTCGATCATCGCCGCGACGGTGAGGTTCACCGCCTCGGCCATGTCGGCGCCGTCCTCACGCAGGTCGCGCAAGGTCGGTGAGTATGCGATCTCCGGCTTCACGCCGCGACCCTCGAGCGGGTCTTCGACGCGCGATGGATCCTTGTCGGCGAGGTCGGCGACGCTGCCGGTGATGGTGATGTAGTCGATGCCCGCTTTGTTCAGGTACTTCTCTCGGACGACGTAGCCGCCGGCCCCCGCGGTCGTTTCACCCATGATGACGGCGCGCTTGTTTTGCTGCAGCGCCGACGGGAAGAAGTCACCGCACGAGTAGCAGGTGGCGTTCACCAAACAGAGGATGGGCTTGCTGTAGGTTGCCCGCGATGACGGATTGACGACACCGATGCCCGCCAGGGGAAAGGCGTCGGTGAAGTCTTTGCCGAGCTCGGCCTGCTTCAAGATGTGGCGGCTGTGGGCGCGCATCTTCTCGACCAAGTCGTACGACACCGACAGCCCAGCGATGGCTTTGCCCAGCGCTTTGCGTGCCGACTTGTCGTCGGTGACCTTCTCGAGCTCTTGCAGGAGCTCATCGGCCTGCGCGACCTCGGCGGGGGTGATCTTCTCGTTCTGCTTCGGCATCTTCATGGGCTGCGGCGAGAGCATCGAGAGCAGCGACATCATGTAGAAGAAGTATCCGCCGGGGTTGTTCTGCTGATCGATGATCAAGGCGTCGGTGGTCGCCTCGAGCTTTTCGATGAGCTCCGCGAATGCGTCGACGTACTTGTCGAGCTTGGGCGCCTCGTCCGGGCTGAACTCGGGCAGACGGATGACGCCGACGTTCTTACCTTCGGGCGTGCGGTAGACGTACGCATCGAAAGGCTCCTTCTCGCTGGTGCGGAAGATGATCGGCCCGAGATCCGGCAACAGCGTCTTGCGGCCAGCGCTGAGGAACGGGTCGACATCTGCTTCGTCTGCGGACTCGGCCTCGGCGAGCGCCTCCTTGTCGATGACTCGGTACGCGGTCATGTCGAGAGAGCTGACGTCTGCCTTGGGCGCGGTGCTGCGGACGTTGAGGATGCCGCTGCCCGCGGGTTTGGTCTTGATGCGCTCCGCGGTGATGTTCCACGCGAGATCGTGCGACGTGGTGCTGCCGTCGGCGCGCTTGATGGTGAAGTTGCGCGTGGTTTCGGTCGGCATGGGGGCGCCGACCTCGCCACGGAGCACGGTCAACATCTTCGCGGCGGTGGCGCGGTCCGCGATGGCGTTGCTGCGGGGCAAGAGCTTGAGGTTGTCCGCGACGACGTCTTTGACGGGCCTGCCGTCCACCGCGACGATCTCGTCGCCCGGCTCGAAGGGGAAATCGCTCTTGGGGAGCTTCTGGCGATTGATGACGCTGATGGCGTAGCCGTCGCCGATAGGCCGGATGGCGAAGGGCAGCCGTGCCGCGCTAGTCCGCAACAGGTGAAGCGACACGTGGTAGTCGTTCATGGCGTTCGCGAAGTCGACGAGCACGCGCTGGCAGGCGGCGAACATGGCCTCTTGGGGCTGCGAGGCATCGGCCGTCGCCTTGGCAATCGCGTCTTTGGACTTCGCTTCTTCTTTGTCGACGTCCCAGCCGAAGTCGGCCTTCTTCACGGGTGCCGGGCCGTAGCGCAGGCGGTACTTGTTGGCGAGAGTCGCGACTTCGCCTTCCATGATCTTGCGCAGCTCGACGGCGACCTTCTTGCCGGCCGCTGCGCCTTCCGCAGGCGCGACTTCGGGGGCCTTCGGAGTCTTTCCGACCGTGAAGACGTCCGATTTGAGCTCCGCGCCGGAGGACGCGGCTTTGCCAAGGGATGCGGCAGGCAAAAGGCTGCTATCGATCACGCGCTCGGTGGGCGTGACCCGGGTCGTCTTCATACAAACCTCCGGGGGATTTCGAAGTATCGCGGGACCCCTGGGGCGGGTTGCGGGGTTTGGGGTAGAGTCCGCCTCCCATGTCCAAGCCCACCTTCGATGCGCCGCCCCCGCCGGCCGATCTGGACGCTTTACGCCGTGAGAATCAGGCCTTGCGGAAGGAGGTCGATCGTTTCAAGACCGCCGAAGTGAAGGCCGCCGAGCGCAAGAAGCGCATCGCCAAGGCCGCGGGATCCATGCTGCTGCCGGTCTTCGATCGCCAACGCGTGGTGCGCAGCTTCATGGCCCTGATCGAGACCGTGGCCGGGTTTGCGGGGCCCAAGGAGGCCTGGCCGACACGCGACGACGTCATCAACGACGGCAAGCTGTTCGCCGTCGCTTTCATGCGCTTCGTGGTGAAGCGACGCGTTTTCATGTTCGTGTTCTCGCTGCTGGCGTTCAGCGTGCCGGGGCTGCAGCTCTACGTTGCGCTCAAGCAGAACGAGATCATCGAGAACCAGAACAAGTACTTCGACATTCAAGTCTACGACACCGTCACCAAGGCCATTACGAGCGGTGACACGACCGCAAAGCAGATCACCACGGCGCTGCTCGCGCGCGAGGACTTCGATCTCTTGAACGGCATCATCTCGCAGGTGTTCACCACCGAGGCGAGCGGCGCCTTCAGCTCGCAAGACGTGGGGCGCTCGCAGCCGCTTTTCTTGCGCGAGACCGCGGCGCGCGGCCATCTCCTTGCCGCGCTCACCCAAGCCATCGAGCGTCGTGGCGAGCACGTAGGCGCCGGCAAGACCTGGAGCGAGCTCGAGCCGACCCTGCGCGCCGTCATGGTGGACGCGAGCTACCGTGTGCCGCAGCTGCTGCGCGTGAGTGGTGGCGTCGACGACCAAGCGGTGAATCACGAGGCGCTGCGCTACGTGTTCAACCTGGGCCTGCTGATTCGCAAGGCTTGGGCGTGCGCGGTGTCCGCTTCGGAAGACAAGCGATTCTTCGCTGCGGTGTCCGGGTACTTCAACGGCGCCGCGCAAGCCCGCGCCGGCGGCGACACACAATTCTCGACTGTCTTCGTGTCAGCGACTCAAGAGGTCCTTCTCGACCTGGCGGAACGCCCGGAGCTCGGCGATGCTTCGAAGACTACGCCGGACGACAAAGTGCCGCAGCTCCTCACCAAGGGGTTTCAGACTTTGCGCCAGGGCGTGGCGCCGAAAAACGGCGCTGCATGGGATAACTTCAAGAGGACGCTGGAGGTCCCATGAGACGCTTGGCACTGATCGTACTGTTCGCCGTCGCGTGTGGCTCGGAGCCCAAGGGCCCCGGCCCGATCGTCGCCGCCACGGACGCGGCTGCTTGGCGCAAAGGCATCATGCCTCCCGAGCTCGCTGATTTCGTGGTCGCTGTCGGCGAGGGGCCGAACGAAGACGCGGCGCGTACTGCCGCGACGCAGGCGCTCGAGCACAAGATTTGGGGCGACGTGCCGGTCCCGGCGGGGCCGACCGTGCCGCCCTCCGATTTGCTCGAGAAGACGGACGCCGCCGATACCCACGCGGTGCTCTTGGCCGTCGACAAAGCGGTGCTCGCGCGCCTCATGCAAGCACGCATCGCGACCATCGGTTATACCGCCGACGATCCGAACGCGATCTACGGCACGCGGCTCGCCGTCGCCATCGCGAACATGACGAAGGGCCGTGAGAAGCAGCAGGCCTGCACCTGGGTGACGAGCTGCACCAGCGATGAAGGCGGCGCCATGCGTGAAGCCTTGCTGGCGCGCCTCGCCGAGCTCGAGCTCACGACGAGCGCCAATGGCGTGCCGTTCCGCCGCGGCGTCGGGCCGCTGAAACCCGCGGTGGTGACTGCGCGCTTGCGCGACAGGCCAACCGCTTCGGCGTACGGCATCACCTTGCGCGCTCTCGACGGCAATCAGCCGCTCGGAGGACCAGTGAGCACAGCCAGCGACGGCTCCGCTCGCTTCGATCTCACTGGGTGCGGCACCATGCAGGCGCGGGTGATTCTCGATGCGCCGCAGCTTACCGACGTGGCTCTGCCCGAAGTCGGCGTCAGCTTGCGCGAGATCACCTCGAGCAATGCGCGCCTCGCGGTGCATCTCGAGGTCACTGCCGATGACAATCGCGTTGCCGCCGACCCCGCGGTGAAGGCCATGGTCGATGCTCTCACCAGCGCAGGCATGGCCAAGCCAGAGGCGCTTCCGCAGCGGCTCGCGTCGGTGCTCGCTTCGCCCCGTCAGACCGATCTCGCTCTGCGCGACATCGCGGAGCTCGCTGACGGCGCGCTCGATGTCATCGTTGCCGGCACCGTGAAGACCGCTTTTGCGAACCGCATGGGAGCGCGCTCGGTGTGGCACGAGGCCAAGGCCAAGGTCGCGGTCTACGACGTCTGGACCGGCACGCTGATCGCCGAGCATAGCCGCGAGGCGCAGGCCGTCGGTCTCGGTGACGGTGCCGCGCAAGCCAAGGCGATCGCCGAGGTCTCGAAGCTCCTCGCCGCCGATATCAAGAACGACGTCGTTGGCCTGTCGGCGGGCGGGGCCGTGGCTAATTCTGGCTCGCGATGAGCTCGTCGTGGGCGACGCGCATGTCGTCTAGCCCCATGGTGTAGACGGTTCCGCAAAAGTCGCAGGTGACCTCGACCGGATCACCTTTGGCGATCATTTCGGAGAGGTCCGCGGCGGTGAGCATCTTGAGCGCACCGCGCACGCGCTCGACGGAGCATCGGCACTTCCAGATGACGTCACGCGGTTCTTCCACGCGCTCGGCGTCCGGCGCGACCTCTTTGAGCACCGCGAGTACGTCGCCCTTGTTGGCGAGCAACCGTTTCGCTAGTCCGCCATCGCGGAGCTTAGCCGAGATTGCCTCGAGCGTCGCCACGTCACCGTGCGGAAGCGGCTGCAAGATGATGCCGGCCGCGTGGCGCACCGCGAGCTTCTCGTCGAGGAGCACCTCGCAGGTGAGACTGGTGACGATCTGATCCGACATGCGGACCGCCGACTCGACGTCTTGATCGATCTCGCCGTTCACGAGGTCGGTCGTGCTCTGAACGTAGTCGGCGCGCTCGGGCTCGCGGATCATCGAACAGCTGCCGGGGGCGATGGCGTGGCCGACGCCGATGCGAAGCTGTGGATCTTCACCGGGCACCAAGGGGAAGCCGATGTGCGGGTTCTTCACGTAACCGCGCAGGTGACCCTCGTCGGTCATGTCGGCAAAGAGCTGGCGGAGCTGGCCACGTCCGACGACGTGCAGGCTCAACAGACCTCGGCGCTTTTGCACCGACGACACCAGCGCCGCGGCGGTCAGAAGGCGGCCCAAGGCGATACAGGCCGTCGAGCTCAGGTCGTGAAGGCGCTGCGCTTCCCTGCAGGTTTGGGTGGTGTCGACGGCGCCGACCACCACGCCCTGCGTGCGCAACAGCCAACCGTGGAAGGCATCGCGTGACATGTCCATGGCTCTATCATAAGAGCGCGAAAGGTCGATGCAGCCCAACCGCATTCGTGAGGAGCTCCGCGAGCTCGCCGGCCTCATGCTGCCGCTGGCACTGGTCCAAGTGGGGTACACGGCGTTGGGTTTCGTCGACACCGCGATTGCCGGTCTCGACAGCGGCGTGACGATCGCGGGAGTCGGGCTCGGCGGCGGCCTGTTCTACTCGATCGCCGTCCTCGGGACCGGCACCGCCCTGGTCGTCGACCCGCTGGTCTCGCAGGCGCTGGGCGCGGGCGATCGCGTCCACGCACGCCGCGTGCTTTGGAACGGCATTTATCTCGCCGCCGTCATCACCGTGCCGCTCACCATGGTCATGCTGATGGCCGCGCTGTCGCTCACCAGCTTCGGTGTGAAGCCCGAGGTCGCGGATGGCACCTTCGCTTATTTGCTGGGCCGCGCCGTTTCGCTCTTCCCGCTGATCTGCGCGGTGACGATGCGCGGCTATCTCCAGGCGGCGGGGCACCCGCGCGTCATCCTTTGGGCCGTCCTGGTCGCGAATCTGCTGAACGGCCCGCTGAGCTATCTCTTCCTGCCGCGTTACGGTGCGCTCGGCATCGGCGTCGCCGCGGCCATCGGCACTTTGGGCCAGCTCGCGATCCTTGCTTGGGTCGTGTCCCGTATCCCGGTACCGGAGGGCACCGAGGAACGCTACCGTCGTTTCGACCGCGTGCTCTTCGCGCAGCAGGTGCGCATCGGCATGCCTATTGGTCTTCAGATGCTCGCCGAGATCGGCGCCTTCGTGCTGGTCGGCGTGCTCATGGCGCGGATCTCGTCAGTGGCGATCGCGGGTCACCAAGTGGCGCTCATGTTCGCGAGCATCACCTTCTCGGTCTGCGTCGGGATGGGCTCGGCGACGTCCGTGCAAGTCGGTCGCGCCATCGGCGCCGGTGATGGCGTGAAGACGCGGCGGGTGGGCCTGCTCGGCTTGCTGCTCGGTGGCGTCATCATGCTCGTCCCGTCGGTCGTCATGACCGCTATACCGGACATCGTAGTGAAGGTCATGACTCGGGATCCCGAGATCGTCCAACAGGCAGCGGTCTTTCTACGCATCGCTGCCGTGTTCCAGATCGTCGACGGCGTCCAGGCGGTCGGCGCTGGCGCTCTGCGTGGCGCGGGAATGACACGCGTTTCATTCGCGGCGAATCTGGTTGGTCACTGGGTCGTCGGCATTCCGTTGGCGTTGCTGTTGACCTTCGGGTTCGGCTTCGGCCCAGCCGGCCTTTGGTGGGGGCTTACCGTCGGGCTCGCGGTCGTGGCTACGTGGCTCGCAGTCGCGTTCTGGCAGGCCAGCAAGAAGCCCATCGTCGCCTTGCGTCGCGATACCGCCCATGGCTGAGTGACTGCGTGAGCATGCCGCCGTTTCGATTCGAAGAGGTCCCGGGCATCGAGCGCTTGAAGGCGCGCGAGCAGACGGAGATCACCGGCGTCATCGTCCACCGCATCGAAGTGTCGCAAGAGGATGCGTCGTATGGCGACACGCCGGCCGAGGTGGCGCGTTTCTTTCGCGAGCACCCGATCGGCGTGAGGGCGACCGGCGGCGACATGCCGTATCCCATTCTCATCGACCGCGAAGGCAACGTAACCCAGACCGTCCCCCTTCGGTTCGTCACGCCGCACGCTAAAGCGCACAACCCACGCACCGTCGGCGTCGGTGTCATCGGCGACTTTCGCAAAGCCCCACCACCGCCGCGCCAGCGTGCCGCCGCGATTGCCGTGTGCGCTGCGTTGCTCGAGCGCTTCGGTCTGAACGTCGAGACCATCTCGGGGCACGATGAGCTCCAGGGTGGCTCGAACGATCCGGACAAGATCTGCCCAGGTCCAGGCCTTGCCCCCGACGATGTTCGCAACGAAGTGCGCGCATTCCTCATGGCCCACGAGGCCGAGCTCGCTTTCGTATGGTGAAGAAGCGCGTTTTTCTTTTGGCGTCGATCATCGCCGCGGGCGCCGCGCTCTACGCCGCCAAGGTCCTGCAGGAAGCACCGCCGGCGCTCGGTGCCCAAGGCACCCAGCTCGTCGCCATTCCGTCGCTCGGCGCCGAAGTGTTCTATCTGGACGCGGGCAGCATCGTGAAACGTGGTCCGCCGCGTATGCTCGTTGTCCGCTTTGCCGGACCTGTCGAGCTAGTGCCGCATCACTTCGCCAAAGACCAGATGCAGCGAGCCGCGCCGATCGAAGAGTGGTCCGAGCGCCTGCAGGCTCCAATCGTCTTCAATGCCGGACAGTTCGACGAGAAGCTCAATCACCTTGGCTGGCTCAAGGCCGACAGCGCCTGGCTATTTTCCGACCGCAAGTCACAGTGGAAGGGGCTCTTGGTGAGCGGTCCCGTCGAGGGCGGCGCTTTCAGCGGCATCATCGATCTCGAGCACGCGAGCCCCAACATCACCGACGCCTACCGCCACGTCGTCCAGTCCATGATGCTCATCGACGAGGAGTCCCAGGTCCGTGTTCGCGACACGGACAAGACGGCGTGCCGCACCGTGGTGGCCCAAGACGACAAAGGCCGCCTCCTCATCCTCGTTTCCGAAGGCGCAATCACCCTGGGCGACCTGGCGCGCTGGCTAGGAGAGAGCAACCTCGGCATCGCCCGCGCCATGAACCTCGACGGTGGCATCGAGGCGCAGATCGCCATCAGCACACCGGAGCTCAAGCTCGCGCTTTACGGGCAATACGGCACCGGTAGTAGCGTTTTCGAGAACGTCGGCCCGGTGCGGTTCCCGCTGCCGGCGGTCATCGCGGTGAAGGCTGCCAAGTAGTCGGATCGCCGCGCTCCTTCATGTGGACGCAACGAGGCGCCGGCGGTACGCTGCCGGACAGTGCCGTGCCAGCTCGTCGCCGTAACCCCACATTCGACGCGGCCTGACCGAGGAGCATGAAAGCGAACGGGAGACGTTATCGCCGCTACCGCATCGGCATGCCCGTCGAGTTGTCCATCGGCAAGAACAAGCTTTTCCTGAAAACCGCAGACATCGGGATGAGCGGGGTGTTCGTGTGTACGGACGCGCGGCCCAAAGACGGCGAGTTCGTGCGTATCGCCATCGACCTGCCATTCGGCGGCGACCGTGTGGAGCTGCTCGGGCGCGTCACCTCGGTGCGCAACGCGGGCGATGCGGCGCGGTCTCCCGGCTGCGGCGTGGCTTTCTACGGCAATGGCCCGACGGAGCGCGATGCCTGGCACCGCTTCGTGCGCGAGATCGAGCGCCGACATCCCGAAGCGTCCGAGAAAGACGTGGTCTTGGGCTCGGCGGAAGCAGAAGCGGTCGTGGCGCGAGCGGCCGCCGACCCTTGGCCGCTCGAGCGACCTCCGTCTCTGCCGCGTCGCAGGTCGACTGCTAAAGCGGACGCCGTGAAGACCGAGCCGGCTACGAGTGAGCGGCGTCGCTACCAGCGCTTCGAGGTGTTGGTCGAGGTGAAGGCGTACTTCGAGAGCATCGAAGATCTCGTTTCGATGCACACCCGCGACCTCTCTCGCGGCGGCATGTTCATCGCCACGACGACGGTCACCGCCGAGGGCGCGCGTCTGCTCCTGCGGATCGTTCATCCCAAGACCAACGACGAGTTCCCGATTCCGTGCATCGTCAGGCGCTGCACGAGCCAAGGCGACGAACGTGGCCTCGCCGTCGAGTTCCAGCTCGACGAGACCGGCCGGAACGAGTTCTGGACGTTCATCGGCGGGGTCGTCGTGGTGCGGGCGGAGACGAAGGGTCGAACCGTCAATTATTTCTGAAGGGGCGTCCGGCGGCAGCGCTCTGCGCCGCGGCCCGCGCTGCTTTCGCGAGAGCTTCCGGCGCTGCGAAGCCCGACCAAGCCTCGACCGCGTAGCGCGCCTGGCAATACGTCGGCAGCGTCATGCCGGGCTGGGCGACCTGACTCTGCCAAGCAGCCTTGTTGGTCAGCGCCGTGACGTCGAGCTCCGAAGAGGGCGCGACTCCCCCGCAATGCGGCTCGTTGGCGAGCGCGGTTGCGAGACCTTCGTTGAACCAGGTTGGCAGAGCATCGTACGCCACCCATGACTTCATGCGGGCGTGCACGAGCTCGTGCATGAGGATGTGCGACGCCCTGGGACCCGGCCAGGTGACGATGACTGCTGGGTGCGTGAGTGGGCCATCGCGCGTTTCGACCGTGTCACGCGCGAAGCCGACATCGGAGGCATTGGCTGAGGCCGGATCCGCTCCGAATGCGATCTTACAGCCGCCGGTCCTGCACGGACTGCTCGCCGCCGAAGAGCTCCTGGATACGCTTGTGGACGTCGACCCAGGCCGTGACCAGAGCTTTTCGGTCGGCCTCGGACAACGGGCCCTCGGCGTAGACCGCATCGCAGACCTGCACCATTCCTGGATGCGCGAACGCAATCGCAGGCTGCGTATGCACACACGGGGTCGCGCTCAGCGATGCGCTGATCAGAAATAGGAGCATAACTTTTCGGTGAGCAGCGGCATGATCTCGGCGGCTTTGCCTACGAGCTGCGCGTCGAACGTGCTCGCAGTGCGTTCGAGATTCACCTCGACGGTGAACGCACCGCGCGCCTGCGCGAGCGCGGCGAATCCCGCGGCCGGGTAGACGACTCCGCTCGTGCCGATGCTCATGAAGACCTCACACTCGAGAGCTTCTGGAATGACGTCGTCCATGTAGAAGGGAATCTCTCCGAACCACACGATATGGGGCCGCATCGGTCCGCTGCAGCGGCCGCAGGCGTCGTTGACGCCGAGCGCGTTGCGCCACTCGAGCACACTGCGGCAGCCGGTGCAGCGCACCTTGGCGAGCTCGCCGTGCATGTGCCAGGGGTTCGTCGAGCCCGCGCGCTCGTGCAAGTCGTCGACGTTCTGCGTGATGAGCGTGAAACGCCCGCCCAACGTCTGCTCGAGCTTGGCGATTGCCTGGTGAGCGGCGTTGGGGTGGACGGTGGGCAATTTCTCGCGTCGCTCGTTGTAGAAGCTGTGCACGAGCTCCGGATTGCGCGCGAAGGCTTCGGGAGTCGCGACGTCCATGATGTCGAACGTGCGCCACAGACCACCCATGTCGCGGAAGGTGGGGATGCCGCTTTCGGCGGACACCCCAGCGCCGGTGAGGATCGTCAGCTTGCCGTCGCCGCCAACGCGCTCCGCGATGCTCTTTGCGATCTGCTCGACGTCGTTCATGGCTTCGGCAAGCGCTCGCTTTCGGGGATTTTGGACTCCCAGCCCAGGTACAGCGCTCGACCGTCGCCGTGAGGAGTGAAGGTCGAGCCGGCGACGGCAGCGAAGGCGTGTCCGCCCAAGCGTTGCAACGTCGAGCGGAGCTGCTCACGATGGTCGACCAACCAAAACGACGGCGTCGTCAGCTTGCCGTCATGCGTGCTGAACGCTGGACCGACGAATACGGTGTCACGGGCGATGTAGCTCCGTCCGCCATCGCTGACGCCGGGTGTCGCGACCGCTTCGATGGTGATGCCGTCGACGGTGATCCGCGAGCCGGGGAGGAGCGGTTGCATGGGATTGTCTCGCTTCTTGCGGGCGTGCATGCGGCTCCAGAGACGCGCGATGGGGGCGTGCACCAAGCGGCTGCCGCGCACCAGGTCTTCGTCTCCGTCGCCCATGAACACCGTCGCCTCACGCAGGGTATCGAGCCCGGCCACGGTGAAGGGGTGCGGGCTGGTGATGAAGATGGCGCGGATGTCGGCGGCGCCGAGCTTGTTGCGCCCTAGCTCCTCGAGAATGCCGCCCGCGTCGCCATCGCTGCCGGAGTCGATGAGCACGACTCCCGTGTCGCCTCGCAAAACGTACGCGTAGCTTTTGCCCGTGGCCACCGCCACGACCCCAGGCGCGACCTCGACGCGTGCGGGCCCTTCGACGTCGCGGAGCTCGGTCGCCATGAGCCCCAAGCCGGCGACGAGCAGCGCCGTCAGCGCGGCCAGTGCAAACACTCCCCACCGCATGCGGGAAGAGCTGTAACGCGCCTTCAGCCCGCTTGCAAAGCCGTGCCGTAGACCGTGACCTCGTTCTTGTTGGCGGCGAGTTGGCGGACGCGACCGCGCACCGCATGCCTTGCGAGCAAAGCTCGAGCGTCACGCACCGCAGAGAAGGGGTCGTCCCCCTTGAGCTTCAAGGTGACGCAGAAGCGCCGGCAATGTCCGGCGCGGAGCCAGGTGTCGAGCATTTCGAGCGAGCGCTCCGGCACCGCGGCGACGTCACAGAGCAGCCAATCGACAGGCTCTTCCGGCGCATAGCGAAAGGCGTCTCCGCGCTCGAAAACAACGCTCGGGTGACTCATCAAGTCGTCGCGAAGCGGACTGCGGTCGACGCTGACCACGTGGGCTCCTCGATCGGCGGCAATGAAGGTCCAGCCACCGGGTGAACCGCCGAGGTCGACGCAGCGCTCGCCTTCGCTTATGCGCTCGCCCATATGCAGCTCGGTTTCGAGCAGCTTTTTATATGCACGTGATGGCGGACGTTGGTCGTCGGGGGTGGGAGCGACGCCAGCGGGGAAGCGGCTCAAGATCTCCCCGGTCACGCGCTGATCGGAGGGCAGGGTGGCCGACCAGTAGGCGGCGTCCGGCGCCAGAGCCAGTACCTGGAACAATGCCTCGCCATCGCCGACGGGTTGCGTGAGGTCGGTCACCCGCGTCCGCTTCAGCCGACGTTGCTTCTTGTGCAGGAGCTCCTCGATGGCGTGCTCGACCAGCACACAGCGGCGCGGCGACACCGGCGGCTTTTCCTCGGGGTGGGTGAAGACGTGCAGGCGCCAGGGTCCATCGTGGTACTTGAAGGTTTCGAGCAGCGCTTCGAACGCTTGGCGTGCGAGCTGGCTCACGGACTCGGCGGTCAACAGCGTCGGCCGGACCAGGCACTGACTCGCGAAAGCGAGATGTCCCGGCAGCGCCGCTTCGTTCTCGTCGAGGTCCGAGGCGATGACGCCACCCGCCAACGCGCGGTGAGCGCTCGCTGGGTATGCGTCGATGAGCTCACGACCGAGGAGCTCGTCACGTTCGGCGAACGCGAGATGCAGACGAGGGACCGTGATCTTAGCCCGAGAGGTGGCGCATCAGAGCCTGCAGGGCCTTGGCGCGGTGACTGACTGCGTTCTTCTCGGCCGGACTGTACTCGGCGAAGGTGCGCGTCGAGCCGATGGGCACGAACATCGGATCATAGCCGAAGCCGAAGGTGCCGCGTTCGCTCGAGGTGATCGTCCCCTCGACCTCGCCACGGAAGAACTGCGGCTTCTTGCCCTTCTCGAGATAGGCGAGGACGCAGATGAAGCGTGCCTTGGGCTTCTCGTGCCCCGCCAGCGCCGCGTGGAGCTTCACGCGGTTGGCCGCGTCCTGCTCGCCGCGCAACATGCCCCCGCCACCGGCGTAGCGCGCCGAGTGGATGCCGGGTGCGCCCCCCAGGAGATCGACTGCGAGGCCCGAATCGTCCGCCAAAGCGGCGTCATCGGTCCATTGATGGATGGCTCGCGCCTTCTTCTCGGCGTTGGCCTCGAAGGTATCGCCGTCCTCGACGACGTCGAAGGTGGGTAGGTCGTCGAGACCCAGGACCTCGACACCGGCGGCGCCGAGAATGGCGCCAATCTCGCGCACTTTGTACGCGTTATGGGTCACGAATCGGAGTCGTCGTTTCACTTGGCCTCGATGGTTGTCCCAGAGGCTCCTAGTTTTACCTCGACCGCGCGACGTTGCACGTCCGTGATGATCGGCAGGGATTGCAGGGCGTATTCGAGCATGGTGTCGAGCTGCGCCTTGTTGAACGGGTTGCCCTCGGCAGTGCCCTGCACCTCGACCAGGTTTCCAGCGCCCGTCATGACGACGTTCATGTCGACGTCCGCTCGAGCGTCCATCGCATAGTCGAGATCGAGCTGCGGCGTCCCGTCGATGATGCCGACGGAGATGGCGCAGACGGTGTCACGCAAGGGGTTTTGCTTGAGCTTGCCTTCTTCTTTGAGCCACTGCAGGGCGAGGGCCAAGGCCACGTAGCCGCCGGTGAGAGACGCGGTGCGCGTGCCCCCATCGGCTTGAATGACGTCGCAGTCGATGGAGATGGTGCGCTCACCGAGGGTCGGCATGTCGACGACAGCGCGAAGACCGCGGCCGATGAGGCGGCTGATCTCCTGGGTGCGGCCGTTGATCTGACCTTTGTGCGAGTCGCGCTGGCGGCGGGTGTTGGTCGCGCGCGGCAGCATGTCGTACTCGGCGGTCACCCAGCCTTGGCCCTTGTTCATCAGCCACGGCGGGACCTTCTCGTCGATGGAGGCCGTACAGATGACCTTGGTCGAGCCGAGCTCGATGAGCACCGATCCTTCGGGATGCTCGAGGTAGTGGGGCGTGATGCGGAGGGGACGGAGCTGGGTAGCGTTACGACGTGGCATGGGGGCGCGTTGTGCCGAAGATTCGCGCATGAGGCAACGCGACAGCTATGCTTGGCCGACATGCAGCTCGTTCTAGCGCTGGTCTTTGCCGCCGCCGGGCCCCTGCCACTGGTCGTGGTCGACGCCGGCCACGGTGGTACCCAGGACGGCGCCATCGGCGTCTGTGGCGCCAAGGAGAAGGATGTCACGCTGGGCATCTCCAACGAGGTCGCCCGCATCCTGACCGCCAGCGGCAAAACGCGTGTCCTCCTCACCCGCACCGACGACGCCACCATGGACCTCAAAGAGCGGGCACGCTTCGCCAACGACGCCGGCGCCGACCTGTTCATCTCCGTCCACGCGAACTCCGGCTCACAAGAGCGCTCCCACGGCGTCGAGACCTACTTCTTGTCGCGCACCATGAGCGATCGCCGCATCGAGAGGCTCGTGGCACGAGAGAACGAGGCGCTCAAAGTCGACGTCTCCCGCGACGAGACCACACGTGTCCTCGACAACCTCTCCCTGTCTGCGTCCCACGTAGAGAGCGCCCGATTCGCCGAGCGGCTCCATGGCATGCTGACCCGAGAGCTCGCTCTGCCGGGGCGGCGCGGGGTGTTGCAGGCGCCATTCTTCGTGCTGCTGGCGGCGAAGATGCCGTCGGTGCTGATCGAGACGGGGTTTCTCACCAACAAGGACGAGTGCAAGCGGCTCGCGACCGTGGAGCATCGGGAGCGACTTGCGAAGGTGATCGCGGGGGCGGTGCTGTTGCACGTCGCACAGGAAGAGCTGGCTGTAGCGAAACCTGCCGGCCGCTAGTCTCCACGTGTAGACCGTCTCGCGCGCCTCGAGTAGGCGGGGGCGGAGACGACGAAACCTTTTGCGAGTTCAGGCGGTCATCGCAACAGCATCCCCGAATACTTCTGCAGGCGTTCGATAGTCGAGTGTTTTGCGCGGACGGGTGTTGAGCTGCAGTGCGACCTTGTTGAGATGCGCTTGAGAGAACTGACTGAGGTCTGCCCCCTTGGGAAAGTACTGCCTCAGCAAGCCGTTGGTATTCTCGTTGGAGCCGCGCTGCCAAGGGCTTCCTGGATCGCACAGGTAAACCGCGATAGCGGTGTCGATTGTGAACTCCCGGTGGCGGGCCATCTCATTGCCGCGGTCCCAAGTGATGGAACGCACGAGTTCCTTCGGCAGTGAGGCGATCTTCTTCTTGAGCGCCGCAACCACTGTTGTTGCGTCGCTGCGTTCAACTTTCATCAGAAGAACGAATCGCGAATGCCGCTCGACCAGGGTTGCGATGTGACTTCCGTGCCCCTTTCCGACGATCAAGTCGCCTTCCCAGTGGCCAGGCACGGCCCGGTCTTCCACCTCCGCAGGTCGCTCGCGGATGGACACGATGTCTTTGATGTTCGCGGGTCTGCTCGAGTGCTTCTTGCCGCGCCGCATGGGCCGACGCGTTCGAAGATGCTTGATGAGTTCCCGCTTCAGGGCGCCCCGCGCTTGGACGAAGAGAGTTCGGTAGATCGTTTCGTGCGAGACCTGTATGGCGTCGTCGCTGGGATACGTGCGCTTTAGCCAGCTCGCAATCTGTTCCGGCGACCAGTTGCGCGTCAGCTTGGACGCCACGACGTTCTTCAGTGTTAGGTTCTTTGCCAGCTTGCATCGCTTTGGCCGCAAAGCCCGTTGCAGCGCGCGTTGGTCGGCTTTGAACGAACGATAGGCATCGCGTCCGCCATTGCGTCTGAGTTCACGGCTGATCGTGCTTGGGGCGCGCCTTAGCCACGCAGCAATCGAGCGGACGGAATCGCCACGAACGACGCCGCAGCGGATCTCTTCCCGCTCCTCGGGTCTCAACGAACCTTCGCGCCGCGTGCGCGTCCTCGGCGTGATGCCACCATGCATCTTCAGGAACTTAAACGGGACGTTGGCTTTCGTCCCAAGCGCGCAACCAATCTCTGTGAGAGATTGTCCAGCACGCCATCGAGCCCAGACTTCCGCGTGACGCTTGCCAAGAACTCCCGTTCGAGCAGCCATCGCAGCACCTCCTAATTGGGTGTTGCGACGACCGATTGAATCCACCTTTGGGGGTTTCGCCTCCGCATGACCGGCAAAAACGTACGCGCGTCATGTCGATTCCTGAAAAAGTGTTTGACACGTTTCCGCTATAGCGACCAGCGCTGACACCGTGTCCTGCGTGAAACCGCTGTGAAACCTGCCTAGCGACGCGTATGGCGCGACTTCTTCGCGAAGGGCCATGCGATGGGGTCCGGAGCCATTTCAAACGCGTGGCGGGGCCTCAGAATCGATCGAAAAAACGCATGTTAGTTTCGTCGGCATGCAGATGACACGAAACGAAGCGATTGCAGAGAAGTTGCGTGATGAGCTGGTGAACCTGGCGTCACGCCGAGCTGCGGCGGACTTTCAGTTCCTGCGCTTGGTGCGCGAGCACGAAGCCGTTGCGGTGCTGCCCTTCGATAGTTACCCGCGCTACCTCGCGTGGCTCTGTCAGATGAGTCTCAAGAGCGCTTACGAATGTGTGCGGGTGGCAAAGGCGCTCGGCCACTTGCCCTGCATCGCCAAAGAGCTCGAAGCCGGGAAGATTTCCTACTCGAAGGTTCGCATCGTCACGCGCGTTGCGACGCCCGAGACCGACGCCAAGTACGCCTACCTTTGTCTCCACAGCCCAGTGCACTTCCTCGAGAAGACAGTTCGCGTCCACACCAAGATCTTGGACAGCGACACTGCCGACCTCGAGCGCCGCCGCTACTTCGAGATGCACACGGAGGGGGACGGCATGGTCGTCGTGCGTGGTCGACTCGCTCCCGATGAAGCTGCCATCTTGAAGAAGGCTCTCGACGCGGCAAAGACGGCTGGTGCCGACGACACCTGCCTCGCGCTCACCGAAGTCGCGACCGCCGGTATCGAGAAGCTCGCGACTGGCGACGACGCCATTCTCCACGTGGAGACGTCCGAGCATGTCTGCACCGTCGAAGGTCACGCCTGCTCACGCGCCACCGCCGACCGGCTCATCTGCCAGAATCCGTACAAGCGCACCGCGAGCGCCACGCAGCTGCGTATCTTGAAACAGCTCCAAGGCGGCACGTGCGGCTATCCCGGCTGCACGCACACGCGTCTCCTCCATGCCCATCACATCAAACACTGGTCGGCTGGCGGCAGGACCCGCATCGACAACCTCATCCTGCTGTGCAGGAAGCACCACCGCATCTTGCACGAGGGTGGCTACAAGCTCGCGCGAGAGAACGACCGACTGGTCTTCCGAAACCTCCATGGGTTCGAGGTACCGGCGACCAACCCGCTCCCCGAGGTACCGCACGCCGAGCGCGGCTTTCCCGAGACACCCAACAAGTCGTGGGAGCAGCTCTACCCCGGCGAGCTCTTCACCACTCGCAACAATCTAGAGAGCTCCATCGACTTGGTGCTTGGCGTCTGACCGCGGTGCTAGAATCCCACCATGCGCGTCGTCCGCGGAAACGTCCTCACCATCGGCCCACCGGGCGCCGTCGAGCGTGACGCCATTTTCGCAGCGCTACAGCGGCAAGACATCCACCCCAACCTAGGCCTCAAAGCACCGCCCTCACGCGCTCAGTTCGACACCGACGTCTTGGAGCTCCACCGCGGCGAAGAAATGCGCCGCGAGCCTGTCCGCTATCACGCACTTTCGAGCAACGATGACGGCCGCTTCGTCGGCTTCTTCCTCGACTTCGGCTGGGACCATCCCAACGACAGCATCCGCGAGCTCGACCTGGTCTTCCCTCACGAGGCGGATCGCAACGTCGGCGCGTACTTCGACGCCACCATCATCATCAGCCAGTACCTCTTCGAGAACGGGCTGGCGAAGCGCGTCCGCTGGCGCGTTCGGTCCCATGGGGAGCGGGTGCCCCAGCGGCACGAGCGGCACGGGGCCCGGCTCGTGGCCAAGCAGGTGGAGCGGCATCCCGTCAGCGGCGAGTGGATGAACACCTATATCTTCGAGTTCGCAATCGCCGACTATCAGCGTTTGCTGCAGCGTATGGGCGAAAACGGGGCTGCCGGCGATTATGCCCAGTCCCGGAGCGGGGTCTGGGATGTGCTGCGAAATCGTGGCGACTGACGTATAGTGACTAGCGATGTCACGGCGTATCGAAGGCGGCCTAACAGGTCAGCTGAATCCCTTCGGGCCACAGTGGCCGAGCAGCAAAGATCCCGGGCAAATCCCGAGCGTCGGCGACCAGGTGCAGCGTGCACTGTTCAGCCGGCCAATCCCGCTGGTGCTCGACCCCGCGAAGTTCCCGATGCTCGCGGAGCAGATGCGGCTCTTGAACCGCTTCAAGAAGAAGCTCGCGCAGCTCGCGGGTGACGACGACGACGATTACACCTTGAACCTGGCCGACGGGCCGATCGCCCAGATCGACGAGCACGGTAACATCTACATGGGCGCGCAGTTCTTGTTCGCGGCGCGCGACAACCCCGAGCTGTTGGTGGGCGTGTTGGCACACGAGATTGGCCACCGCCCGCGCCGCTGGGCCGACTACAAGGTTCGCAAAGACCTCACCAAAGAAGACCTCGAGGCACTCTGCCGCCACGAAGAGACCCGCGCCGACTTGTTCTCGGGGCGTGCCCTGGCCGAGCTCGAGATGTCGTGCGAGCCGCTGGTGCAGTTTCTCCTCAACGAGACGCAGCTCGCGACCCCGCATCCCGAATATTTTCCCGCCGAGGTGCGAGCGCAGGTGATTCGTGACGCGCACATGAGCCGAGGCTACGCGCTCGAGAGCCGCAAGAAGCTGTTTCCCGATTACGAGCGCATGCATTCGCCGAAGGGGCACATCGGCGAGTTTTAGTGATACGTTCCGCGGATGCGTAAGCTCGCTCTCGTTTTGGTCGCGCTGCTCGCGGCTTGCAGCGACGACAATGATTCGCCCGGCGGGGTCGGGGATCACACCTTCCAAGCGGTCGTGTCGTCTCTGCTCTTGGGGACGCCGCCCGGTGAGTATGCGACCGACCTCGACGACGACGGTGATGAAGACGACGCCTTGGGCCGCATCGCCCGATCGTTGTCGACGGCGAGCGGGCTCGATCTGCAAGGCGGGATCGATGCCGCCATCGCGGGCGGAGAGACCGTGTTCCTGATCGAAGTCGCATCGCACGACGACTCCTTCGAGAGCGACGAAAACGCGACCGTGACCATCAGCCGAGCGGTGCAGCAAGCGAGCCCGAACCTCACTGGTGGCGGGACGTTCACCGTCGATACGGCGACGCCTCCGTTCACGGTGACCGGCGAGATCGTCAACCACGTGTTCCGCTCCGACGCGCCGTCGGGTGCGCCGCAGCCCCTCGACTTCGCCATCGCGTTCGGCGGCGGCGACGACATCGTCGAGGTGCCGATCATCGCGGTGCACGTCACCATGACCATCGACACGGGAGCGCAGCGGCTGACCGCCGGCAAGCTCGCCGGCGCCGTTTTAGCGGACGAGCTCGACACCGCAGTCATGCCGGTGCTCGCTGCTCAGTACAACGCCGCCATCGCCGCCGACCCCACCGATTCCTCGACGCTCGTGATCTTGAACCTGTTCGACACCGGCGGCTGCGACGGCGGCATCGCCGACAACAGCGTCATCGAGCTGTGCGAGGTCCAGAACAACTCGCTGTTGGATACGGTGTTCGCCCCCGACGTCGACGTGGTCGATGCGTCCGGCAACGTCGCGCCGAAGGCCAACGGACCCAAGGACTCCATGTCGTTGGGCGTTGGCTTCAGCGCCGTTGCCGCGACATTCTAGGCACGCATGAAGAATGTGATGGTTCTCGCCGCCCTGTGTGTGTCGGCGGCGTGCGGCGCTGACGATATCGTCGAGAAGCGTAAGATTGGTGTTCCACGCGGCGTGCGACTTACGGCGATCAACAGCGTCGTCGAGGAAAACGGCTCGGTCGCGGAGAACGTCGACCTGACGATGGTTTACGACGGCGACCGCATCGCCAGCATTGCGAGCACGGGCTCGAGCACACCCTACCTCTCGTTCACCTACGACGCCGAGCACCTCATCGGCATCGCGGGCGATGTCGCCGAGACGATGGTTTGGGATGGTGATTATCCGACGTCAGTCGGCGTCGATGGCGACACGTACACATTGGCGTACGAAGACGATCGCATCGTCGCGCTGCAGCTCGACGGCCAAAACATCGGCGTGTTGGCGTACGACGACGAAGGGCGCCTAGTGCGCATCGACGGGCGGGCACGACCGCGCGCGTCGACGTTCGCCTACGACGATGACCGACAGCTCGCGGAGGCGAGCGATTACGGCACTGAGTGGACCTTCAGGTACAGCGCCGGACGGGTGATGCACGCCGGCTGCTGCGGTCAAAGCTACGACCTGACGTACGTCGACAACCTGCTACGCACCGTCGTCTTCCAGAACGGTACCTCACGACGGACTCTCACGTACGTTTTCGCGGACGGCGACATGTCCGAGGAATTCATTCCCGCGCCGAACCTGCCGCTCGCCCGTATGTTCCGGCTCGACGGAACGTCGAGGTCGAGGCTCAGCCTCGAGGCCTTCGACGTTCTCGCCGCGACGTTTACGTTCTAGTAGCGGTACTGGTCGGCCTTGTACGGCCCGTCGGTCGGCACGCCGATGTACTCGGCCTGCGTCTTCGAGAGCGTCGTGAGCTTCGCACCGAACTTGCCGAGGTGCAGGCGCGCGACCTTCTCGTCGAGGTGCTTCGGCAGCGTGATCACCTTCTTGCCGATCTTCTCGGCGTTCTGGTGCAGCTCGATTTGCGCCATCGTCTGATTGGTGAACGATGCGCTCATCACGAAGCTCGGGTGACCGGTGGCGACGCCGAGGTTCACGAGACGGCCTTCCGCGAGCACGATGATGCTGCGGCCGGTGTCCTTGAACTTCCACTCGTGCACCTGCGGCTTGATCTCGATCTTCTCGACCTTGCCTTCCGTCTTCATCTTCTCGAGACCGGCCATGTCGATCTCGTTGTCGAAGTGTCCGATATTGCAGACGATGGCGTTGTGCTTCATCTTCCGCATGTGCTCGACGGTGATGATGTTCATGTTGCCCGTCGCGGTCACGAAGATGTCCATGTCGCCGACGCAGTCGTCCAACGTCACGACATCGAGACCCTGCATGCAGGCCTGCAAGGCGCAGATCGGATCGATCTCGGTGATCGCCACGCGCGCGTCTTGACCCTTGAGTGACTGCACCGAGCCCTTGCCGACGTCGCCGAAGCCGCAGACCAGCGCCTTCTTGCCCGCGAGCATGACGTCGGTGCCGCGCATGAGCGCGTCGACCAGCGAGTGGCGGCAACCGTAGAGGTTGTCGAACTTCGACTTGGTGACCGAGTCGTTGACGTTGATCGCCGGGAACAACAGCGTGCCGGCTTTCATCATGTCGTAGAGGCGGTGGACGCCCGTGGTGGTCTCTTCCGAGACGCCGCGGATCGACTTGGCGTAGGGCTCCCAGAACTTCGCGTCAGCGGCCTGGATGTCGGTGAGGAGCTGCAGGATGATCTGCATCTCGTGCACGTCTGACGACGAGGGCGCCGGCACCTTGCCGCTCTTGTTGAACTCGTAGCCCTTGTGAACGAGCAGGGTGGCGTCGCCACCGTCGTCCAAGATCATCGTGGGGAACTGGCCGTTCGGGAAGCGCAGCGCCTGCAGCGTGCACCACCAGTACTCTTCGAGCGACTCGCCCTTCCAGGCGAAGACCGGTGTGCCAGCCGGCTTGTCGACCGTGCCCTTGGGGCCGACGACGACGGCCGCGGCGGCGTGATCTTGGGTCGAGAAGATGTTGCACGAGCACCAACGGACATCGGCGCCGAGCTCGACCAGGGTCTCGATCAAGACCGCGGTCTGAATGGTCATGTGCAAGGAGCCCATGATGCGGGCGCCCTTGAGCGGCTGCTTGCCCTTGTACTCGGCGCGCAAAGCCATGAGGCCAGGCATCTCGTGCTCGGCCAGCTCGATCTCCTTGCGGCCATAACGCACGGTCGCGGCGGACATGTCGCGGACCTTGTGCTTCAAGGTCGAAAACAGCGGCTCACCCGTACCCAACCAGCTCGTATCATCGTGTCGCACGGCCACGCTCATCAGTCCCTCGGACGTTGGAATTCGCGCGGATCTATACAAGGTGCGCCCGAGATTTCCAAGCTGGCGTGGTCAGAGAACCTGGCGGGCTGTGCGGCGCCGACCGATGTAGGTCTCGAGGTCGGCAGGTGTGACCCGGATCGCGGCTCCGACCCGCACATTGGCCAGGGCGCCGCGCTCGCAGAGTCGGTAGACCGTTCCGGTCGACACGCCGAGCTGCCGCGCGACCTCACGTACCGTCAATAGGTCGCCGACATCCGTGACGATGCGGTCGGCAGGCGGGACGCGCGTTTGTGAGATCGCCGCTGGCCGCTTGGGACGTGGGCTCTTGGCCGTGCCTGTAGCCTGAGCAGGGGGTGGCAAGAGCTTCACGGCGTTCGCTGCGTCGTTGATGAATGCAACTTGCTCGTCGAGGGTCGTGCGCAGGTAGCGCCGGCTTGCCCAGAGCCCGAAGGGAACCGTGTCGAGATGCACGCTCACCAGCAGGTCACTGCCTTCGCGGCGCGTCCGAACAATCGCGGCGCGAGCGATGTGTTGATCGACGAGCTGTGTGCAGGTGTCGACGACGTGCTGGATGATGCGCTGCCGACCCTCGAGATCGAGACCTTCGATGCGCTTTGCAAAGGAGGGTCGGGTACCCGCGAAAGGCTCCTTACGCGCCGCGGCGACGATGCCGGCGGTCGACCAAAGGAAGTCGTTGGCGCTCACCCTCGAGAAGTCGATGTCGGTCACGGTGCGCAGACCAGACGCGACCTGCACCTTGACGTAGGGTTGTGCGTTTTCGATGGCCGCCCGCACGGCGACGCCCGATAGGCCGGTCCACCGCTCGGTCACGAAACCGGCGGCAGCAGCTGCGTAGGCCAGCACCGAGGTCCAACCGTTATCGAAGGTGTTGCCGCGACGCGCGTCCGCCATGGCGGTGCGAGAGGCGCGAGTTACGAGGGGGTACGAGGAGCCGGCGACGACGGCGCCCGCGACTTTCTCGCGAATATCCTGCGGGCGGGCCCTGACCGTGCGCGGTTCCTCGAAGAACGGCTCGATGCGTGGAATGGTGTCAGCAACTTTGATGAGAGATGCGTTGAGAATCATTTTGAAAGCTCAATCACCGAAATGACCACGCGGCGATTCGCGGGGTCGTTGGGGTCTGTGCCAGGGATAAGGTGCTTTGCGCCGAAACCTTGAACCACCAAGACCTCCGCTGGCACGCCGCGAGCGTTGAGATGGTCGCGGACAGCCTGTGCACGGCGCAGTGAGAGTCGCTGGTTGTGCTCGTCCGAGCCGGTCTTGTCGGTGTGGCCGGCAATCAGGATGCGGCGTCCGCGAAACTCGTCGGAGCGCAGCTTGGGGACGAGCGCCTCGAGCGCCGTAGCGTCCGCGATGACGGCCGAGTCGTGGGTGAACCTGATGTCGAGCCGCACGGAGGTGCTGCCGCCACGGCGGCTGACCGACGACGGGATGGCGGCGCCTTGCCCCGCGCGGTCCCTTGCCGCCTTGGCGGCGGCGAGCGCTTCGGCGGCGCGACGCTCGGCTTCCTCACTGCGCGCTTTCGCGGCGTCGAGCTCGGCTTGCAAGGCGGCGGCGTCGGGCAAAGCCTGCGGAAGCGGCTCGTCCCGCAGGTCTTTGTCGAGGACGACCTGCTCGTCTGGGGGCTCTTGGGAGTTTCGCGGGCCGGCCACGACGACGATGCGTACGGGCGACGGCTCGAGCTTCTTGGCAACCGGAGGGAGTGGTGATCCGACGCGCATCGCGGGCAGCCACTCGGCCCAGAGCTCGCTCTCTTCGATGGGCGTGTCGTTGTCGAGCGATTGGGCCGCGGCGGCCTGCACCTTGTCGGGAGGCGGCTCGGTGTCGCCGGACGAGGGCGTGTCCTCGATCGCGAGCTCCGCATCGTGTTGCGGATCCCTCGGCGGTTCGTTTTTGCGGACGTCTTGCGGCGAATCGACGACGACCTCGACCGGTACGCTCGTTTCTTGGGCTGTGGTCAGCCTCTCCGGGAGCGGAATCGCCGCGTGGATGTACGGGCTGGCCTTCTTGTCATGCGGGCCAAAAGAGCCGGCCACGGTGACGAAGCGACCGATGGGCACGGAACGGTCGCCGACCATCTGCGCCCAGAGGATGCGCAGGCGCTCGGCGTTGGCGCGTCCTGAAGACTTTTTTGCCTGTTGCTGAGCGACGATTTCGCCGACGACAGCCGCGAGCTTCTTGCACTCGGAACCGTTACAGCGGCTGAACAGCTCGCCCGCGCTTTGCTCCGCCTCGGGGCTGAGCAGCGCTTGAGTCACCTTGGCGCCGAGCTGCTGCGGTGGCGTGCGATCGAGGATGTTCTCGTTGTCGACGTAGTTGATGACGAAGAAGCCCTGAGCGTTCGAGCGGGCATTGGCGTCATAACGCTCCGCGACTTCGAGCTCCTCTTGAGCGCGCCTGTCGACCGTGTCGGTTTTTGCGGACGCGCGTTGCGCCTTGCGGAAGGCGTTCGATGCGGCGACGCGTGCCGTGATTGCGTCGATCGCTGTCTCACGCACTTGCTTGCGGGAGGCCAGCGCCGTTTCATGGCTGGTTGCCGCGGCCGTTGCTGCTTCCAGCGCTTCGGTCACCGCGCGTTGGTGGGCCTCCATGCTCGAGGCGTAGGCTTCCTGCGCCGTCGCCAATCGCGCGCGCATTTCGTTCTGGCGTTCCGGCGGAATCTCGACCGAGACGCGAACCCGACGGTTGCGATCATCGTTGGGATCGGTGCCGGGGATAGGGGCACGCGAGCCCATGCCGAGGGCATCGAGCCGCGCGCCGTCGATGCCGGCGGCGATGAGATATCTGCGCACGGCGCTGGCGCGGCGCTCCGAGAGCTCTTGGTTCTTGGCAGGTTTGCCGCGACCGTCGGTGTGGCCTTCGATGGTCACCTGGAGGTCGACGACGTTCTTGCTCTGGAGGCGCTTGACCAGGCCGTCGAGCGCCGGGCGCGAATCGGCCAGGATCTCCGCGAAGCCTGGGCGGAAGTTGATGACCAGGTCGGTCCCGACCATGAGCTCGAGATCCGCCTCGAGCTGGGTTATCGGGACGCGCTCGCTGCTGACCGCGGCGGCGGCGCGCTTTTGCGCGTCTTCGACCGCGCGTGCCGTCTGGACGACGCTCTCGGTCGTGGCGGCAAGCGTCGCTTCCGTGACCTTGAACGCGCGGCGGGCCGCCTCTTCACGCGCGGTGACGGACGCCTCGGCGCTGCCGAGGCCCGCTGCCGCGGTGGCGTTTTCGATGCGGGCGACCGACGCTCTCTCTGCCTGCGCCTTGCGTTGCGCGAGCTCGTTCGCGGCCGGCGTAATCGAGCGATCGACTCCGAAGCTCTCGCCGCGCAGAAAGACGATGCCCTTCTCACTGCCTACGCCGATGGGCATCGCCGTGTTCAGGATGAGCTCGGCTTCGATCGGAACGCGCTGGCTGTACAGGCCCGAGCGCTCGTCACGCCAGTCGTCCGCTGGCACGGACATGAGCGCCGCTTGGCCGGGACGCGGGCGTTCCCACCCGGGCCACACGAGACCCTTCGACTTGAGCACTTCGAGCGCGTCGAACGGCTCGCCTGCGCTTTGTAGGCGTTGACGCTCGCGCGCGAGCACGCCGCGCGCCTCACCGAGAAAGCGAGCCTTGAGGCTACGCAGTTGCTCTTCGCACACCTTCAGTGTGGCCTCGTCGCGGGCGTCGAGCGTCTTTCCGAGCAGCAGGCGATAGCTATCGAGCTCGCCGGGAGCGAGCACGCGCATGAGATTGTCGACGCCACCATAGCTCGCGAACAACCGCTTCTTGATGCCGGCGAACGGTGTGTCGCTGCGCGCGGCGACCTGCGCGGCCACCCAACCGGTGATGCCGTTGCGGTCGGACGCGGATGGCGAGCGTGTGAGTGCCTCGCTGCCGGGTCGGGGCAGGGGCAGGCTGCAACGGTGCTGACCGTCCAAGTTCAGAGCCGTGTGACCCGGCGGCCGTTCGACTGCTTTCCCTGTCACGGGATCCCGGCAGACCATGACGCGATCGAGGGGGCCGTCCGCGGAGAACACCGGAGCCGACGGCGAGCCGGGCAGGCGCAATCGCATGGATTGGACGGAAAGCTCGCTCATGGCCTCGGTGCCGACAAAGAAATCCCCAAGTCACTCAACGTGTTGTTGACGTTTTCGGGCGTGCCGGTGGTCACGGTGCGGGAGCCTCTGGTGCCACGACGGCACTGCTCCTGCTCGGGTGCGAAGCACGCTACGCAACGCTTGAAGGTCCCGTCTCCATCGACTATTCAGCGTGACGCGCTGCCCCATGCGGCATTAGCTTAATCGGCGCCCCCGTGCGCCCCGGGACCGGAAGCGAGAAGGACCATGACGGATAAGGCAACCCTCACCCTGCGCGGCAAAACCTACGAGCTCCCGGTTACCGTCGGCAGCGAAAACGAAGTCGCGATCGACGTGCAGCAGCTCCGCGCCCAATCCGGCGCCATCACCTTCGACCCGAGCTACGGCAATACCGGGGCTTGCGAGAGCAAGATCACCTTCATCGATGGTGAGAAGGGCATCCTCCAGTACCGCGGCTATCCCATCGAGCAACTGGCCGAAAAGTCGACGTTCCTCGAGGTCGCTTACCTGCTCATCAACGGCGAGCTGCCGAGCAAAGACAAGCTCACCGCCTTCAGCGATCGCCTGACTCGCCACTCGCTCATTCACGAAGACATGCGCCGCATGTTCGAGGCGTTCCCCAAGGACGCGCACCCGATGGCGATCATGGCGTCGGTCGTCTGCGGCCTGTCGACGTATTACCAGGACACGCGCGTTTGGCAGGACGAGGCAGCGCTCGACCTCACCATCCATCGTCTCATCGCCAAGCTGCCGACCATCGCCGCCTTCTCGTACCGCAAGTCGCACGGCTTGCCGCTCATGTATCCCGACAACTCCATGAGCTACGTCGAGAATTTCATGCGCATGATGTTCGGCTTTCCGACCGAGCCCTACAAGGTCTCGCCGGAGCTGGTCCGCGCGCTCGATGTGCTCCTCATCTTGCACGCCGATCACGAGCAGAACTGTTCGACCTCGACGGTCCGCATGGTCGGCAGCTCGCAGGCGAATCTCTTCGCCTCGATCGCAGCGGGCATCTGCGCGCTCTGGGGCCCGCGTCACGGCGGCGCCAATCAAGAGGTCCTCGAGATGCTCGACGACATCAAAGCCGACGGCGGCGATGTCTCGAAGTTCATCAATCAGGTGAAGGACAAGAAGGCCGGCGTGAAGCTCATGGGCTTCGGCCACCGCGTCTACAAGAACTTCGATCCGCGCGCGACGATCATCAAGAAGCAGACCGACAAGGTCCTGCAGATCATGAACAAGAACGACCCGCTCCTCGACATCGCGAAGCAGCTCGAAGAGTCCGCTTTGAAGGACAGCTACTTCGTCGAGCGCAAGCTGTATCCGAACGTCGACTTCTATAGCGGAATCATCTACCGCGCGCTCGGCATCCCGACGAACATGTTCACGGTGCTCTTCGCGATGGGCCGCTTGCCCGGCTGGATCGCGCAGTGGAAAGAGATGAAAGACCAGGACTCGCGCATCTCGCGTCCGCGTCAGGTCTACACCGGCGCCACCAAGCGCGACTATGTTCCGCTCGACAAGCGCGCCCAGTAGCTCATGGGAATGAAGCTCGTTACCCTGCATTGCCGCGACAACGCACCGGCCCTCGATGCCGGGACGCGTAAGCTGCTCGCCGTCGAGGTGCCGTCGTGGAAGGTGGTCGACGATCGCCAGCTCGAGAAGCAGTACGCGTTCGAGAACTTCGCGCAGGCGCTGGCCTTCGTGAACAAGGTGGGCGCCCTCGCCGAGGAAGAGAATCACCACCCCGACATCACCCTGGGTTGGGGCAAGGTCGGGATCACGACCTGGACGCACAGCGCCGGTGGGCTCTCCGAGAACGACTTCGTGCTTGCGGCGAAGATCGACGCGCTGAAGTAGTTGACGCAGTGCGGCAGGCAGGAAGCCCAGGAGCCTGACATCGTGTCAGGGGGCGAATGTGAGCCACGTCACGGTGTCAGGGGTACGGCCTCCTAAGTCGGCGATTTGTCGGCGGGAGGCGAAAGACCCATGCGGCTCCCGGCCCGGCATGTGTTTTGGCCGATATGGGTGGTCGTGTGTGCTGCATGCGACGGCCTGATCGGTGACACCGAGCGCACCCCGCTCGAGCAGCTGTCGCCGCCACCACCCGTCATCGTCAAAAGCAGCGTCCCGCGCGCCCTCTCGAACAGCGAATACCGCAAGTCCTTGAGCTCCCTGTTGGGCTACGAGGTCCCTGCGAGTCTCTTCGAGGATTGGACTGCGACCCTCACGTTCTCCGGTTTCGACGGCGTCCTTTGGTCGGGATTTAGCGGCAAAGCCACTCAGGATCGCATCGCTCTCGTGGAGACGTTGATCGACGGCGTCGTCGCCTCGCCCCGGGTGATGATTTGCGAGCCGGAGGCCACCAGCGCCGACGAGTGTGCCCGGCGTATCCTCCAGCGCGTCGCGTCGCGCGCGTTCAGGCGGCCGGTGCAAGGGACCGAGCTCGATGAGCTCATGGAGTCGTACCGTGGAGCCTTCGCGATGTCGCAGGGCAAGGTCCCCTCGGCGCGCGACCAGTTCCATGAAGGACTGCGCGTCGCGATTGCGTCGGTGTTCCTCGCGCCGCAGCTGATGGTGCGGCTCGAGCCGGCGCCCGTCGAAGGCGAACGTGATCTCGATGCGTACGAGCTCGCGACGCGCCTCGCTTTCTTCATGACTGGGACCTTGCCCGACGACGAGCTGTGGCTCGCGGCGGAGACCGGTGAGCTTCTCCAGGTGGAGGTGCTGCGCGCTCATGCCCTGCGCCTCTTGTTCACGCGCACCGCGGACTTCGTCGACACGTTCACCGGCCAGCTCTTCGACTTTCGCCAGCTGGCTACCGCTCCAGCGGACAGTCTGTCGCACGATTTCTATCGCGAGAGCTCGCTGGTCCTGTCGGAAATCGTTTCCCGCGAGCTGCCGGCGAGCAGTCTCGTCGCGCCGGGTTTCACCTACTTGAACGCCGCTCTGGCGGCTCACTACGGAGTCGGTCCGCCGGCCCAAACGTTCACGAACGGGGATTTCGTACGCCACGAGACCGCCGAGCGTGGTGGCATCTTGCAGCAGGGCAGCGTCCTATCGCTCACCTCGACGGCGACGAAGACCTCACCGACGCGACGCGGTCGCTGGGTGCAGGGTCGCTTGCTGTGCAAGACGATTCCCCCGCCTGGTCCCGAGCTCCTCGAGCAGATCACCGCGGTGAGCGCGAGCATCCCAGCCGACGCGACGGTGAAACAGCGCGTCGATGCGCATCGCGAGGCCGGTCCGGCGTGCGCGGGCTGCCATCAGTACATGGACCCCATCGGCTTGGGTCTCGAGACCTTCGACATGGTCGGCAAGACGCGCACCTACTACGATCAAGCGGCGACGCGCCCGGTGGAAACCGCGTCCGAGCTCCTCGGCGAACCCTTCGCGACGTTCGCCGAGCTCAACGCCCTGCTCGCGGAGATGCCCGACGTCAACGCCTGCCTTGCCGAGAAGATGGTCATTCACGGCTTGGGGCAGATGCCCGCCGACAGTGACGAGGGCCTCATTTTCGCCTTGTCCGCTCCAGTGGACGGACACGATCCGAGCTTCGCCGACCTCGTTGAGCGCTTCGTCACCAGCACTCCGTTTCGGCGGATTGCCCGCCCGGGAGCAACCCCATGAGGAATCCGACGCGTCGCGACGTCTTGCGCTGGGGTGGGGTAGCCCTGGCGCTGCCGCTCTTGCCTTCGCTGGCCCCGCGCCAGGCCGCCGCGGCGGTGACGCCCTCGAAGACGCGCTTCGTGGGTTGTTTCTTCCCGAGCGGCGCCGCCATGCCGGATGGCGCCGACGGTGATTGGGCGCTCACGGGCGCGCTCGCCCCCATCGTCGATCGGGGTCTCGTCGACAAGGTTTCGCTGTTACGCGGCTTTCGCTCGGTCGACGACGTCGACGTCCACTGGAGCGGGACCGCGGCGTTCATGTCCTGCAATCGGGTCGGGCGTTTCCAGGGCAGCGCCTTGGTCGGAGAACGCTGCGGGAAAAGCTTCGACCAGTACATCGCCGACTTGCAACCGACGAAGCTCCGCAGCCTCAACGTCGGTTGGGGACATCTGTCGGGCTGGGACGAGGGGCACGATTCGGTCATCTCGATCCAGTACGTGAACAGCATTGCCTGGCGAGACGAGCGCAACCCCATCGCCAACACGCGCGATCCACTGCAGCTCTTCACGCGTGTCTTCGGAGACGGCAGCACGATTGCCGACCCGCACATCGCGTATCTGCTCGACCGTAAGCAGAGCATCCTCGACGGCGTGCTCGATCAGCTCGGCCGCTTCCGCGCCAGCTTGCCCACCGACGAGCTCACCAAGATGGACGCGTACGAGTCGGGCATTCGTGACGTCGAGCGCGAGCTCGTGGCCCAGCGCGAAGCCAACACCTGCACCGGCGACGGCACCAAAGACGACGACGTCGAGGTCTACATCTCGACGCTGAAGACCATGCAAAACATCATCGTGCGCGCCCTCGAGTGCGACGCGGCGCGTTCGGCTACCATCATGTACCACGAGGGCATTGGTGACACGACGATCGGGACCGCGACGGTCGCCAAGCAGCACGAGTGTGCCCACGGCGACTGGAACGAGCTGCGCCGAATCAATCGTATGCAGGTCACGCTGTGGGCCGACTTCGTCGCCCAGCTCGCGGCCAGCAGTCTGCTGGAGCAGACGGTGGTGACGCTCGGCAGCAACATGTCGGACGGACGCTCGCATCGCAACGCCAACATCCCGCTGCTGGTCGCGAGCTCGGGGCCGGAGCTGCGACTCGGTGAGGAGATCGTCGCGGCGACTGACGTCACCGATGCCACCAAGAATCGCAACCTCGCCGACGTCTACGTCGACCTCTTCAAGCTGTACGGCATCGACAAGCCGGTGTTCGGCGAGGACCAGTGGCAAAGCACCGGAAATCCCTCCGGTGTGCTAGCGGACACCTGAGCCTACGCTACGAAAGCGCGGTCTCGACGCCGTGCGCTACAGCGGACGGTGCCTGTTGCGCGAGAGGGTCGGGTAGGTATCCGAGGGAGCGGAGGACGTCGTTCACGTAGCGGCCTTGGGCGACGTATTTGGCGTATTCTTCGGGTGAAACACCGGCGGCGTGCAGGCGGATGGCGTCCGAGTGGTAGGCCCCTTTGAGCGCGTAGCCTCCATAAACCTTGGGTGTGATGCCCACGGCATGCAGCGCCAGCGCGTTGTCGGTGTACGCGCCATGGATCGTGAACACCGCGTAGTGCGCAGGGGTAATACCGGCGGTGTGCAAGCGAACGGCATCGCTGGTGTAGGCCCCGCGGCTTGCGTAGCCTGCATAGGTTTCTGGAGTGATGCCCGCGTCGCACAAACGATCGATATCCGCGCCAAAAGCGCCCTGACGCCTGTAGGCCGCGATGACGTCGTTGGTGATTCCTCTGGACATGGGGACTCTCCTGAAAGCTGACGGCGGGCGCAAACCTGCCCGTTGTTCGTGCCCGAAGTATCGTCACCCGCGTGCCCGGGTTGCTCGATTTGGGCGGTAAGTGGTGAACGGGGTTGTTCTGGGGCGGTACCCGTCGCAATGTGTCGCCCCATGACGACGACGGCAAAGCTTCCGGAATGGCTGGCGCTGCTTCAACACGCTGACGCGACGCGCGACGTCCACATGCGCGAGCTGTTCTTGCGGGATGCTGGCCGAGCCGAGAGATACGCGCTCCGTGCCGGTGACGTCTTCCTCGACTATTCGAAGCACCGCATCACCGATGAGACCTTGGGCAAGCTCTTCGCTTTGGCCCGCAAGCGCGGCGTCGAGCAGCTGCGCGATGGCATGTTCCGCGGCGAGAAAATCAACGTCACCGAGAATCGGGCGGTGTTGCACGTAGCGCTCCGCAACCGCTCCGGCGGACCGATCATGGTCGACGGCAAAGACGTGATGCCCGACGTGAACGCCGTGCTCGAGCGCATGCGGGCCTTCACCGACAAAGTGCGCAGCGGCGCCTGGACTGGTCACACCGGCAAGCGCATCACCGACATCGTCAACATCGGCATCGGTGGATCCGACCTCGGGCCGGTGATGGTCTGCGAGGCTCTCAAGCCGTACTGGCAGCGCTCCATCACGCCGCACTTCGTCTCGAACATCGACGGCACGCACATGGCGGAGACGCTGCGGGCGGTCCATCCCGAGACCACCCTGTTCATCGTGGCGTCGAAGACCTTCACCACCCAAGAGACGATCACCAACGCGAAGAGCGCACGTGCCTGGTTGGTGAAGGCCCTGGGCGACGAGAAAGCAGTGGCCAAACACTTCGTCGCGGTGAGCACCGCGGCGCAAGAGGTCGCGAAGTTCGGCATCGACACCGCGAACATGTTCGGCTTCTGGGATTGGGTTGGAGGCCGCTACTCGCTTTGGTCCGCCATCGGCCTGCCGATCGCCTGCATGATCGGCATGGACGCCTTCGAGGAGATGCTGTCGGGTGGTCACGCCATGGATCAGCACTTCAAGAGCGCTCCGCTAGAGCGGAACATGCCGGCGATCCTCGCGATGCTCGGCGTCTGGTACGCCAACTTCCACGGCGCCGAAACTCACGCCATCTTGCCCTACGACCAATACATGCATCGCTTCGCCGCCTACTTCCAACAGGGCGACATGGAGTCGAACGGCAAGGGCGTCGACCGCGATAGCGAACGCATCACCGGCTACGGCACCGGACCGGTAATCTGGGGCGAGCCCGGCACCAACGGCCAACACGCCTTCTATCAGCTCATTCATCAGGGCACGCGACTCATCCCCTGCGACTTCATCGTGCCGCTCGAAACGCAAAATCCTCTCGGCAATCACCACGACATCTTGGTGGCGAACTGCTTTGCGCAAACCGAGGCGCTCATGCGCGGCAAGACTCGCGAAGAGGCCGAGGCTGAGCTCGCCAAAGCGGGCACGCCACCCGAGAAAATCGCAAAGCTCGCGCCGCACAAGGTGTTCACTGGAAACCGGCCGACCAGCACGCTGCTCGTGCAGAAGCTCACGCCCAAGACGCTCGGCGCGTTGGTCGCTCTCTACGAGCACAAGATCTTCGTGCAAGGGGCGGTGTGGAACGTCAACAGCTACGACCAGTGGGGCGTCGAGCTCGGCAAGCAGCTGGCCAACGCGATTCTGCCGGAGCTCACCAACGCGACGCCGCTCACGCATCACGATACGTCGACGCAGCGCTTGATCACCACGTATCGCGAGCGACGATTACCCGGCTAGAAGGTACCCATCACGTTCACCGTCTTGGCGTCTCCGGTGCTCACGCTCACCGAGAGGTCGGCGCGGTGCGCGAGGGGCACCAGCAGACCGAAGGCGGTGCCGATGACCTGGCCGGCGATCCAGTCGCTCGGAAAGTGTCGGCCACCACCGACGCGGCCGTAGCCGGAGACCGTCGATAGAGCCACGCTCGTTCCTGCGACGACCCAACGCCATGGCGAGTCCGGGTGCCTTAGCCAGAAGGTGGTGGCGAAGGCGGTCGCCATCGCGGACGTCGAGGTCACGTGGCCCGATGGGAAGGAGAGGTGGCGCTCCTGGTCGGACATGGCGATGTCAGCGCCACCTTCGTATTGTGTTGGCCTCGGGCGACGGACCGCGTAGCGCAAGACGTGTGTGGTCAGCGTCGCGAGCCCGGTCGTCTCGACGATCACGACGCTGTCGGCCAGGAAACCTCGGAATCGCCCCGACGAGCTGCTCAGCGCGTTGTCCAAGACGGTGCTGGCCGCGACACCCCCGATGATCGCGTACAGGCTGACGCTACCGATCTTGTCCCAGGTCTTCGAGTTGTTGCCGACCGTCCCGCGGTCGAGACTGTTGAGGTCGCCTGGATCACACGGCGTCGTCGGGTCTGCCTCGGTGCACACGTAGTTGCCCTGGATGCTGCGGCCGGCGAGCTGGTGCATCGCCGATAACGTCCCAAAGCTTGCGAGCGTCAGGGTGGTGTCGAACACCCAATCGACTGCGTACGGCGACGAACCCTGCTGCTCGAATGCCGTGAGCGCCAAGGCCAAGGCGAGGCTGGTCATCATATTGCGTCGGCAAGGCCCATTCGGAGCCCCGCCTCCCCCAACGCTTTAGATAAGGCACCTTGCAGGTTTGGCCAGGCTGGCAGGTACGTCGAGGGTGGTTTTTTGGCGCGCGAGACGCACCTTCCGTGTTGAGCCGCCGATACACACCGCAGACGATACTGGGGCCGCTTTTACCTAGTCATGCCGACGCTACTGACAGACGCGACACAGACACAGACCCTCGTGGGCCTGCCGCGTCGGCACGTGGCCACGGAGATGCCTCCTCCTCCCCCGCGCGAGGCCATTCTGGAGTCCCTGGCCTCGGCCCCCCAGATGCGACGCCCCGTCGCCCAGCAGTCCGACGCTTTCACCAGCACGTTCGCCCCTTGGGCCAAGGGGACCCAGCCCCAGCCGACCAAGGTGGCCGAGGGCAAGCCGATGGCAATGGCCGCGCAAGCGCCCGAGCCGCCGGTCTTCACCGTGTCGGTCGATGAGCAGAAGCTCGAGGCTCTGAAGAACGCCCTCGGCATTCTCGCCGGCCGCATCAAGGCGACCACCAAGGACAACCCGATCGCCGCGCTGTTCGGCGCCGCCTTGGTTGGCGACGACCCCTTTCTGCGCGCCGTTCGCGTGCGCCGCACCACCGGCTCCGCCCTGAGCTTTGGGCAGCGCGCCACCCAGTCGCACAACAAGACCCGCGAAGGCGGCGCTTACCTCGTGCTGCAAATCGAGACCGCCGATGCCGAACGTGTCATCGAAGTTCGGGTCGCAGTGCAGCGCCGAAACCCGCAGAGCGGCCGCACCCGCTCGTTCCTCGAGGTCATCGGTTCGGCCCCGCTGGCGAATCCGGCCGACATCAAGCTCGTCGATCACTTGCGACAGCGACTCATTGCCGCGTGGGGACGCGATAGCGGACGCTGCTAGCGTCGACGCCGACGCCGACCGCCGACGCACCGCCTGCACCGGCTCAGGCCAGCTTCACGACTTTCTGGCCGAAGAGCTTGTCGACGCGAATGAGCAGCTCTTCGGTGGGATTCACCTTCATGGTCTCGGGCAGGACGATGACCGTCTCGAAGAGGTTCGGCTGCGAGATGGTGAGCCGCGCCTGGACGTCGCCGCGGTTCTGCACCAACAGCTCGCGAAGGCGCACGAGCTTGTCATCCGTCATGGCGTACACTGGAATCGCGAGCTCGAGGCGTTTGGTCTTCTTGGCGCGCGCGTCGCTGAGCAAGTCGACCTGCTGCGCGCGCAGCTTCACCGCGCCGCCGGCTTCGTTGTCTTCGTCTTTGCCGCCGCCGTGGTCGACCATGACCGCGCCGGTGATCAGCACGGGGTCGTCGCCTTTCAGGAGCTGCTCGTACTCGGCGTACACCTTGCTGAAGACCAAGACCTCGCAGGACCCGGTGAGGTCTTCGATGGTCACGAAGGCCATGCGCCCGTCGCCGCTCTTCAAGGGGCGCTCACGGAACTGCGTGATGATGCCGGCGATGCTGATGCCCTTGCCGCCAAAGCGGACGTCCCGCGACTCGGCGAGTGATGGCAGGGCGCTGGTCGTCGTCGTCGCGATGCGCGGCAAATCGTCGGCGTAGCTGTCGAGCGGGTGGCTGGTGACGAAGAAGCCCAGCGCTTCTTTCTCGGCCGCGAGCTTCTGCTTTTCGGTCCACTCGGGCACCGAAGGGTAGGTCTCGCTGGTGGTCATCTTCACCGCCGGGCCGGCGGTCATGGCAAAAGCGGCGAAGAGATTCGTCTGTCCGCTCTCGCGGTCTTTTTGCACCGACTGACCGAGCTCGATGGCCTTGTCCAATGCACCGAGCAAGACTTCACGCGGCTTGCCGAATTGATCGAACGAGCCGCTCTTCACCAGGGCTTCGAGGACCTTGCGGTTGATCTTGCGGGTGCTGACGCGCTCGCAGAGATCGAAGAGCGAGGTGTACGCCTTGCCGCCCGCTCGCCCCTCGATGATCGCCTCGATGGCGGTGTCGCCGATGCCTTTCACGGCGCCGAGCCCGAAGAGAATGCGGTTACCGGTGGTCTCGCGTACGACCGTGAAGTCGCGCTCCGAGGCGTTGACGTCGGGCGGCATGACCTTGATGCCGCGCTGCTTGGCGCTGGAGATATAGCGGACGACGTTGTCCTGAACGCCCATTTCCGTCGACAGCAGGGCGGCGGTGAACTCCACCGGGAAATACGTTTTGAGGTAAGCGGTCTGGTAGGTGACGACGGCGTAGGCGGCGCTGTGCGACTTGTTGAAGGCGTAGCCCGCGAACTTCTCGATCTGGGTAAAGAGCTCGTCGGCGGCGTCCTTCTTCATGCCGCTCTTCTCGACGGCGCCATCGACGAACTTGGCGCGCATCTTGGCCATGACGTCGGCCTTCTTCTTGCCCATCGCCTTGCGGAGCGTGTCGGCTTCGCCGAGCGTGAAGCCCGAGAGCGCGACCGCGATGCGCATGACCTGCTCTTGGTAGACGATGACGCCGTACGTCGGCTTCAAGATCTCTTCGCAGGAGGAGTGGGGGTACTCGACCTTTTTCTTTCCGTGTTTGCGCGCGATGTAATCGTCGACCATGCCGGCATCGAGCGGGCCCGGGCGGTAGAGCGCGACGGCGGCGACGATGTCTTCGAAGCGGTCGGGCTTGAGGCGCTTCAAGAGCTCCTTGAAACCCGATGATTCGAGCTGGAAGACGCCGTCGGTGTCCGCTGAAGCGATCAGCTGATAGACCTTGGCGTCGTCGAGCGGCAGATTGTCGGCGTTGAAGTCGGGCTTCACTTGGCGCACGTGCCTCACCGCGTTGGCGATGACCGTGAGCGTCTTCAAGCCGAGGAAGTCGAACTTGATGAGGCCGGCCTGCTCGACCTCGTCTTTGGCGAACTGGGTGATGATCTCACCCTCTTTGCCACGGAGAACCGGAACGTAGTCCCAGAGCGGTTTGTCGCCGATGACGATGCCGGCGGCGTGCATGCCGGTGTTGCGATTCAGGCCCTCGAGGGCGCGCGCGACGTTGATGATCTCCTTGTAGACCGGCTTCTCGTCCTGGACTTGCTTGAGCTTGGGCTCGAGCTCCAGCGCCTGATCGATGGTGACCTTCTTGCCGTTGACCAGGGCAGGGATGAGCTTGGTGAGCTCGTTCACTTCCTGGAAGGGCACTTCCATGACGCGCGCCACGTCTTTGATGACGCCTTTAGCGGACAGCTGCGCGTAAGTGACGATCTGGCCGACGTTCTTCTCGCCGTACTTCTTGGTGACGTAGTTGATGACCTCGCCGCGGCGGTCTTGGCAGAAGTCGATGTCGAAGTCGGGCATGGAGACGCGCTCGGGATTCAAGAAGCGCTCGAACAGCAGGTCGTTCGGGATGGGATCGAGGTCGGTGATGCGCAGGCTGAAGGCGACGAGCGAGCCGGCGCCCGAGCCACGGCCCGGGCCGACCGGGATGGTGCTCTCCTTGGCGTAGCGGATGAAATCCCACACCACGAGGAAGTAGCCGGCGAAACCCATCTTGATGATGACGCCGAGCTCGTAGTCGAGGCGTTGCTTGTAGGCGGCGCGGTCGATGGGATAGCGCGCCTCGGCGATGCGCTGGTCGAGGCCGGCGAGCGCCGTGTGCTCGAGGTAGGTGTTGAGATCGAAGCCCTCGGGGACCGGGAACTTCGGCATGAAGACCTGGTCGAGATCGATCTGAACGTTGCAGTTGGCCGCGATCATCGCGGCGTTCTCGACCGCCTGCGGGCAGATCTTCGCGAAGGCCTGGTACATCTCTTCGGGCGACTTCACGTAGAGGTCGTCGGAGTGCTTGAACTTCTGACGGAACTCGCCGAGCGACTTGTTCTCCTTGATGCACATCAAGATCTCGTGGGCGGCCGAGTCTTTGGGCTTCAAGTAGTGAGCGTCCGCTGTAGCGACCAGCGGGATGTCGTACATCTCGGCGACGTTCATCAAGAACGTGTTCGCCTTCACTTGCTCGTCGTAGCCGTTGTTCTGGAGCTCGAGGAAGAAGTGGCCGGGCTCGAAGACTTCCTTGAGCTCCTTGGCGTAGGCCGCCGCAGCGGACTCACCTTCGCGCCACAAGGTCTTGTTGATGACGCCGCCCAGGCAGGCGCTCGTGGCGTAGAGACCCTTGCTGTGCTTCTTGAGCAGGTCGAGGTCGATGCGCGGGTGGTAGTAGAAGCCCTCCATGAAGCCCATGGAGATGAGGTACGAGAGGTTCTTGTAGCCCTCGTTGTCTTTGGCCAGGAGCACCATGTGCGCTGATGAGCGATCGGTGCGGTCGTGGCGTCCCTTCGAGCCGGCGACGTAGGCCTCGCAGCCCATGATGGGCTTGATGTCGTGCTTTTTCGCGGTCTTATAGAAGTCGATGGCGCCGAACATGTTGCCGTGGTCGGTCACCGCAACCGAGGTCATGCCTTTCTCTTTGACCGTCGGGACCAGCTCGGACAGGCGGATTGCACCGTCGAGCAGCGAGTAGCTGGAGTGCAGGTGGAGGTGAGTGAAACCGCTTGAATCTGGCGCCGCCATCGCCCGCACCATGCCACGTCGGACCGACAGATCGCATCGTCAAAGCGCCGGCGCGGATGCCGTCCCGGGAGAGCGAAATTCGTTCCATCTTTTTTCGTTTCTCGCGGAGCCAGACCGGGTATTCTCCCGCCCAATGCTCCACGTCCTGGTAGCTCTCTCCCTCCTAGCGGATCCGGGCGCTGTCGAAGTCGTTGGTTCCGCATCGCCCGTCAAATGGAACCCCAAAGTCAGCGGCTATGAGGTGCCGAAGGGCGGCGTTACCTACAAGGTGACCGGCCCGACCGCCGTGTTGCTCGAGCTCCGTGGCAAGCCCTCCGAGCGCGGCAAGCCCGTGACCGTCGAGCTGGTCCGCGACGACGAGTCGATTTCGCGCAATCAGGTGGCGCTCAAGCCCAAGCCCGCGGGCGGCCCCAAGACGCATCCCCTCTACGGCAAGCTCTCCTGGAAGGTTCCGGAAGGCACGCACACCTATCGCGTGACAGCCGGCGCCAGTGCCGTCACCGCCGCGCTCAAGGCCGTCGACAAGGTCGCCGGGGATGCCGTTGCCGCCGTGGAGCAACCGTACATCTCGACCGACAGCACCGTGGCGGAGGCCACACCAACGCCGGCGTCCACGTCGTCGACGCCCGCGGCTCCCGCGAGGCCCATCGACCTGGGTGCCTCGTCGACCGCCGCGGCGGCGATCGTCGCTGATTCGCTGGGTGGCGGCAGTGCTGCGGGTGGCGTCGTCAAAGCGACCCGTATCGCCGTCTACGACTTCGAGCTCGCAGGCGTCGAGCCCAATGTCGGCGCCGTGGTCACCGACTCGGTGCTCGCCGAGATGCGTAAGCTGCAGCGCGTCTCCGCCATCGGTATGGACGAAATCCGCGACATGCTCTCGCACGAAGCCAACAAGCAGTTCATGGGCTGCGAAGAAAACGAAGCGTGCTTGGCGGAAATCGCCGGCGCCCTCGGTGTCGACGAGCTGGTGTCGGGCTCGCTCTCGAAGGTCGAAGGCTCGCACGTCATGGTCATCCGCCGCATCGACCAGAACCGCGCCAAGGTCGTCGGGACGGTCGACAAGCGCCTCAAAGCGGAATCGGGCCAGGAGTTCTTGGCCGCGGTCGGTCCCGCTGTCGAGGAGCTCTTCCCCGAGTACCCGGTACGTGAAGGCCTGAGCCGCGGTGTTCCGCGCGACGTCGCCCTGCGACTCGACCCGCCGCCGCTCCCCAAGTGGGTGTTCTGGAGCGCTGCCGGCGCCGCCGCCGCGACCGCGGTCGCTGGTGGTCTGTTCGCCTATCTCGCGAACGACAGCGAGAAGCAGTGGAACGACACGGTAAACGCCAACACCCCCGGTGGTGTCTCCGGCGACACGCTGGTCGACATCGGTAACACTGCCGAGTCGCGGGCCAAGACAGCCAACGTGTTCTTCATCAGCTCGGGTGTGCTTGCGGTCAGCGCCGGCGTCATCGCGCTGTTTACCGACTGGCACGGCTATCGCGACGCGCCCAACGCTCAGGCGGCGGCTCGCTAGCTTGGTCGCGCTGATTCTGACGCTCCTTCTCGCGGCGCCTCCCTCCGACGGCGCTGCGGGGAAGGGTGTGACCTCGGTTGCGGTCATGCCCGTGACCGTCAAGGGCAAGGTCAACAAGGACACGGTCGCGGTCCTCGATCAGATGATCCTGTCGCAGCTCCAGGCGGCGATCGGCAAAACCGTTCGCGTCGTGGGCAAGGCCGACATCGACGCGCTGCTCGGCTTCGAGAAGACCAAAGACGCGGTCGGCTGCACCGAATCGACCTGCGCCGCCGAGCTCGCCGGCGCCCTCGGCGTCGACAGCATCCTCACCGGCACGATCGGCAACCTCGGCAAGAAGAGCGTGCTGTCGCTCTCGTGGATCGGTCAGCGCGACGCACGGCCGATTGCTCGTCACACCCAGGATCTGGGAAGCGACGAAGAGAAGTTCGACGTCGGCGTTCGCTCCGCTATAGCGGCAATCACCTCGACCGCCCCGGCGGCGCCGACCGCAAGCGTCTCCCAGAACGGCGACGTCACCGGCATGTGGCGCTGGGAGTGCTGCGGCGGACAATACGCGGGTTGGATCATCCTGCGACAATCCGGAACCCAGGTGAAAGGGTTGCTCACTGACCTGGCGTTCGGGTCCTCTGGCACGCTCGAGGGCTTCGTGAACGGTTCGACGCTGCGTTTCATCCGCCGCATCCCCGCCCAGAAGCTCGTCCAGGATTACACGATGACGCTCGCCGTCGACGGCCTGTCCGCGAAAGGCGACTTCGACAACGCCGGCATCATGCAGATGACGCGCGACACCTCGCGTGCGAGCGGAGCTCAGCGCGAGGGCGTCACTGGCACGTACAAATGGGACTGCTGCAACGGCGATTGGTTCGGCAGCATCATGCTCATCCAGGACAAGAATGCCGTGTATGGCGTCCTTTACGACGAAAAAGCGGGGAGCGGCGGTTACCTCGAGGGAATCGCACAGGGCGACCAGATCAAGCTCCGCCGCGGCATCACGCGCCAAAGCTTTCAGAACCTGGAGCTGCGCCGCGTCGGGCAGGGGCTCGAGGGCAACAAGCTGCTTCCAGATGGGAAGTTGATTGGGAAGATTCGGCTGGAGCTGGTTCGGGAGTGAGGGTGCCTGCAGGCACTTGCGAGCCGTTGCTTCGTTGCAATTCGCGACCGCGGTGGTTTGGCACCGAGGGGGTTGAGGAAACCCGGGGGCCTTCGCCGGGCTTGCCTTGCGTGCTTCTTCGTTAGGCCTCCGTTCTGTCTTCGATAGCGGACGGCGATCCGCCCCGGGGCGGGTGGCGGTTACGAGCTCGGTGATGCGCTCGGCAGAGCATGCGGAGATTTTCTGTTTCGGTTGGGCCGCCCCGTGCCCACTCCTCGATGTGGTCGAATTGAAGCCAACCAGCGCTTTCGCAACGATGGCCGTCGTCGCCGACGTAGGTGCGTTGGCAACCGTCACGCTCGGAGACTTCGCGTCGCGTCGCCCGCCCCGGAGCGCGTGGCTCGGGCTTCGGTGTCTCGCCGGTCGTCATCGTAAGCTGCGCAGGCGCCTGCTTCTTCGGCTTGTCGGTCTTGCCGTAGCGACGCTTCTCGACTTCCTTGCGTAGCTCCTTGATGGCTTTGGCGATGACCTTCGCAGCGTCGCCGTCGGGGATGCTGTGCCGCATGTGCTCTTGTAGCCAGCGGAGGTCTTCGTAGGTGTCGAGGTCGACGCAGAGCTGCAGCTTGTAGTGCTGCGGGTCGAGCGGGCGTGGTCGCGGTGCACGCGGAAGCTCGGGAGCAGGGGCTTGCGGTCCTTCGGCGCGCGTCTTCACCATCTCTTCGAGAAGCGCCTGCCGGTTGTCGACCTTCACCTCGAAGACGCGGGTCTCGACGAGAGGCTTCGGCTTCCATCCCACAACGAGCAGCTCGATCTGCTCGCGGGTTTTTCCGGCTGCAGCCTTCAATCGCTCTTCATAGTTGTCGGCCTGGAGTACCGGACTGAGGACCAACAACCCACTGAGATGGACTTCACCTTCCCGCAGCATCTGGAGGCCGAGGATACTTCCTAACGAGCCGAGCCGCTGTGACACGTTTGCCGGCTGCCTCTTGCGAGTACTTGAGCCGTGCAACGCAGTAGTTCGTGAGCCCGGCAAATCCCTTCCGGATATGCCACTCCCGCCGGTCAGCTTCTGCCAGATGCTCGACGACATCGGCGATGGCCATGCGCTCTCGGCGAGCAGCACGTTGTAAGGACTGATCGAACGCATCGTCTTTTAAGGCGGACAGCTTCATGTGTCGACTGTAACACGGGATTTTTGAGGCCTTCTGCAGCCCCGCCACGCCCCTCAAATCAGCGCGACGACGAAATCAATCCAGCTGTTTCAGCCAACGCACCAGCGTGTGCGGCAAGGCCCGCAACGACTATTCCTGCCCACCGAAGAAACAACCAAGCGACGTGTCCGCAAAAGCAGTGTCAAACACATTCGACACGAACGACACGATGTCAGTCACAAGAAAGTACGCACTCGCCCCGGGGCGGACGCGATGTCCGCTATCGAAGACCGGCGGGTGCGTCCACCCCCTCGGTGCCAAACCACCACGGCCACGAAGGCCACCGAAGCCCCGGCTCGAAGAAAAATGATGAGCGTCCTCAAGCAACTTCCCCCACCCGTCACCGATAACTCGCTCAGCGATACTAGGAGCGTTGTATGGACAAGCTGGCCACAGATCGCCCGTTCGTAGCCGAAGCCCGGCCCGGGTCGGCCGTCTCGCAAGCTCCGGAGAAGTCTAGTGAATCGCCCAAGTCCGCGATGCAGAAGGGCGGCGGGCTCGACCTCGCTGCCTGGGCCGCCCGGCGCTTCACCCCGACCACGCTCTCGCCGCAGGCGACGCGTGACGAGGTCATTGCGGACCTCGGACGGCTCGCGCATCCGGTCGAGAAGCTCGGCGCCATCGAAGCCAAGAAGCGCAAGCCGTACCTCGAAGCCCTGGCCAATCTCCTTTCGACCCCGGACGTCCGCATTTCCGTCGAAAGCCTGCAGTCGGACCTTCGCGACTGGTCGCCCTTCCATCTGAATCGGCCCAGCGCACGGGTCATTCCCGCCGTTCTCACTCAAGGCGAGCGCTTCAAAAGTTACACCCAGGGCGCGCGTTACGACGTGCGCTTCGCGACTCCATTCAAGGTGCAAGGGCTGCGCGTCGCCATGTCGCTCGGCGAAATCACCTTCGAGCGCGGCACGGTCGTGTCGCCCAAGCGTCAGATCGTCGCGCAACCATTGTTCGAGATGCCTCCCGAGCTCTTCGAGCGCGTGCAAGCGAGCGCGCCCGAGATCATCAGCGGCCTCGAGAAGCTCGCGACTTACGCGTCACACGACCTCTTGCATCATCTCTTCGACGAGCAATGGTCGACCATCGCCAACATCGAGCACGAAGCGCAGATTGACCACGGCGTGAAGACGGTCGGGTTCCACCCCAATGTCTACGAAGCCTTCTTGTTCGCCATGATGCGCAAGACCTTCGACGAAGTTTGCCGTCTGTATCCGCGCTTCGAGGACGTCGTCATGAACGACGCCGAAGCGTACGTCGCCGCCGTTGAGCGCTATCGCGGAGCGCGCAGCGCCGAGGTCGAAGAGCACGAGCTCAAAGACGTCGATGCCGAGTGTGCCTTTCTCTTGATCGTTGGCCTCGGCAAAAATTTGATGTTCGTCGTCAACCCTGGCGACCCCGAAGGCACGCAAACGCTGACTACGGTGCGCGAGCGACGCATGCGCGCGCTCTTCGAGTGCTATCCGTTTCTCTGGAAAGCCACGACGCTACAGCGCACCACCCACGCTCCAGTCATGCGCTGGACCGGAGGGCCGCAAGCGGGCGAGCTCGTCGATATCGTGAACCTAGCGCGCGTGAAATTCACGGCGGCCAGCCACAACAAGTTCAAGGCGTCCGATCGTCTGGCTCGCGAAATGTTCGGCAAAGACAGCGCAGAAGTCCGCGCCCTCGTGCGTTCGAAAGCGGACATCGGCGATGGCGACGCCCTCTACGCGATGGCGCAGTTCGCGATGGCGAACGGCGACAAAGGCGAGCACGACGTCTGGAACGAGCGGGCGATCGACGCAGGGCACGAGGAAGCGATCAAAAAGACTCTCGAGAAGCTCGACATCAAGCAGCCTACCGACCGCGCCACCATCGAGCGCCTAGCACTACGCGGCAGCACTCGAGCAGCCGCGATGGTGGCCAAGGAGCACGACTCCAAGCCAGGCGAGGAATCGCTCGCGATTCGTTGGTGGGAGCTCGCGCACGCGGCGAAGCCGGACGCATATGAGAAGTCGAAGCTCGCGACGGCTCTCTTTTGGCGCGGCGATGAGGCCGACGTCACGCGCGCTATCGCGCTATTCAAAGAAGCAGCCGACGCCAAGGACTACGACGGCGAGCGCTTCGTGAAGCAGCACGACCACATGGTGCGCGCGCGTGATGGCGACGCCGACGCTCGTAAGTTATTCCTCGACTCCACGTGGTTATGGGAGCCGCAGGATCGCTGGCTCTTGGCGCAACTGAGCCACCTCGACGATCCCCGGATCTGGGAGCAGTATGGCCGCGCCTTGATGCACGGGCACCAGCTCGAGGCGGCGCAGCGCTGGACACTGAAGGCGCAGCGCGCGGGACGCGATGTCGAGGAGACCTTGCGCGCGCTGATGCATCAGGGCACGCCGTGGCAGGGGACCGAAGCAGAGCGCATCGAGCTCGAGGCCAAGGAGGCCGCCAAGAACGAAGCGGCGCGAGCCGACATCGCCAAACGACGCGACGAAGTCGACCAAGAGATCGTCGCGGGCCGCCTCGACAAAGCCTACGAGATCGCAATCATTGGCTCGTATCAATCCGAGCGCGAGCTCTTGCCGGCGGTGATTGCCGCGGGCTCGCTCGAGGCGATCTATCGCATGGCGGGGCACTATCATCGCGGGTTGGGTGGCGAGAAAAATCTTGCGTCTGCTATCGCGTTGTACACGCGAGGCGCCGACGCCGGCCATGTCGGATGCGCGACGGACTTGTACGAGCACTATCTGGACGTCGACGACGAAGCCAACACGCTAGTCTGGATGCGCCGTGCTGCCGAGCTCGGGGGCGAGGTCGCGATGAGTCGTGTGCACCGCCGCGAACGCGCCGAACGGGTCGACGCTACTCTCTGACGATGGCCCCGCGGAACCAGCGGTCACGGTGATCGCCGCGGCATCGGATCGACGTGGGAACCGAAGGTAGGGCTAGCGTGCGCATCCCCGCGATACTAAATGGTTCGATGAGGGAGGTCACCGATGTCCCGCATGCTCGATGAGTCCAAGGAGGCGGCGGCACGTGTGCGTGACCTGCTCGCGGCGGACGGCGATACCTACCACGCTCTCGGAGAGCGCTTGCGGGCGGCGAATCCGACAGTGGTCGCGACCGTCGCGCGTGGGAGCTCCGATCACGTCGCGAACTACGCGAGCTACATCATTCCGCAGTGCACCGGGAAGGTGGTCGCCTCGATCCCGCCGTCCGTCGTGTCCGTGCTCGACGCGAAGCTCGCGCTCGCTGGCCAACTGGCCTTGGCCATTTCCCAAGCCGGCCGTAGCCCGGATCTGGTTGCCGCATTCCAACGCGCGAAGGACAGCGGGGCGATCACCGCGGCCATCGTCAACGACGCTGACGCGCCCGTCGCAAAGCTCGCCGATCACGTGTTGCCGCAGCACGCGCGCCCCGAAGGCATCGCAGCCACCAAGACGGTCCTGTGCTCCATGACTGCGGTGGCGCGACTCGCCGCAGAATGGGCGAACGACGACGGGTTGCGGGCTGCGATAGCAGATCTCCCTCGAGCCCTCGAGCAAGCCCACGCGAACGGTTTGGAGCTCGACGCCCAGATGCTCGACCGCGTCGGTAACGCCTACGTCTTGTCGCGCGGCCTCGGGCTCTCGGCGGCGCTCGAGACCGCTCTCAAGCTCAAGGAGACGTGTGGCGTCCACGCCGAAGCGTTCTCGACGGCCGAGGTGCGGCACGGTCCTCGCGAGATCGTCGCTGAAGGCTTCCTGGTGATCGCCCTCGTCATGCCCGGCATCGGGCACGACGACATCGTGATGGCGACGCGCGAGCTCGAAGCGCAGGGCGGGCGCGCCATCGTCATCGACGTTCCGAGCAGCGATCCACGCCTTGCACCGCTGCTGGCGCTGCAAACCGTCTATCCCTGGCTCGCTCGTGCTTCGTTGGCGCTGGGACTCGACCCCGATCGCCCGCGCACGCTCAAGTCGAAGGTGATCGAGACCTTCTGACGACCGCGTTGGCGATCAGCGGCTTTGCCCAGAAACCGACGCTCGTCACGTAAGCGAGAGGCAAGAAAAGCACGCACATGCTCGCGCGAAGACCGACCGCGTCGCCGAGCCTACCGACGACGAGCGGCACGAGGGCACCGCCGACGATACCCGTGCACAAGATGCCGGCGAAGGTTCCATGGTGATCGGGCACCGAGTTGAGCGCGAGTGAAAACACCACCGACCACATGACCGACAGCGCGAAGCCGCACGCGGGAAACGCCATGACCGCTATGGCGGTGGGTCCGAACAACGCCAGCGTTACCGCGATGAACGCTAGCCCGCCGAACCCGATGAGCACTTTGCGGCTGTCGAAGAGCTTGAGCAACACGAGGCCCACGACGCAGCCAGCCGTCATCGCACCCCAGAAGCCGGCGACGGCGTGCGCGCCGCTGGTCTGCGGATCGAGTCCGTGTGCCGAGGCGAGGTACTGCGACATCCAGTTGGCGAGCCCTTGCTCGAGGCCGACGTACGAGAACACACCCACGAAGTAGAGCCACACCAAGGGTCGCCGCAGCAGTCCGAGGTGCACCGCGGCGCCGCCGACGCGCTCGCCGACCTGGCGCTCCACACGCGGGAAGCGCACGACCGTCAGCAGCGCGAGCATCACGACGCTCGCGCCGGCGAACAGCCAGTAGGCGGACACCCATGGCAACGCGAATCGTGTGACCATCTGGCTGTAGACGAGCGGCGAAACGAAGCTTGCCAACCCGAAGGCGATTTGGCCGAGCACCGAGTTGAAGGCGAAGCTCGCTTCGCCGCCTACTGTCCGCAGGAGTGGACTGAGCGTCACTTGCAGCGCCGCCATGCCGACCCCGGTGAGGAAGATGGCGACGATGGTGCTCCAGTAGAGTGGCACCGAGGAAACCAGCGCTGCTCCGGCGAGCGTGATCAAACACGCAGCGAGCAGTACCGCCTTCTCGCCGTGCTTTTCGACCAGGACCCCCGCCGGGATGGAGGTCACCGCATAAGCGGCGAAGAACGCGAACGGCAGGAGAGCCGCCATCGTCAGGCTCAGGTCGAAGGCCTGGATGAAGTCGGGGATGAGCGGCCCCGAGATGTTGGTCACCAGGGAAATGAAGAAGAAGACCACCAGGATGATGGCGACGTGGAAACGACTGCCCACTACTGCGGGCGTACGAACGGATACGGCGGATCGAAAGCGATGCCGCGCACCCGAAGCGTATCGAGGATGAACTGATACGCCGCGTGATCGGTCGCCAGCTTCTCGGGCGGGACGACGCCGGCGAACTGCATCTTGCCGGCTGCTACCCAGCGCGCGAAGGCCGCACAAGAGACCGCGGCTGTGCGCGCCATCGCGGACATGCCGTCGCGGGCGCGCTCCACCATGGTGACCACGTCGGCGTCGCATTGAACGCGCACGACGACGATGTCATCGCCAGAGGTGCACTTCTCGGAAAGCTCCTTGAGCAGTGTCCCGTTCGCGATCAGTGGCTTCACCGCCTCGACGTGACCGGGCCAGCGCACGGTGCGCTCGGTCATGTTCTCGACACGCGGCACGCCCATGCGCGGCTTTGCCTCGGAGAGCAGCGTGCGCAGCCCATCCGTGAAGAAGGCCTCGACTTCGCCGACCCCGGGGATCTTGATGAGCTCGAGGCCCGAGAGCGGCGGTACGTCGACCACTTTGCGATCGCGGATGATGCGCGCCGGCCGCAAGTAGCCCTCGAGCAGATCCTCCGGTGACCAGGTGACGACGTAGCCGTAGGGTTTTCGCGGATCGGCGGCGATACCGCCGACGTGGATGCTGATGTTCTTCGGCTTGCGCGTCGCCAAAGCGCGGCCTGCGATGAGATTCGAGATGCCCGGCGCGACACCGCAATCCGGCATGATGGCAACACCGGCTGCCTGCGCTGCCTCGTGAAGCTGGGCAGCGTCCTCGACGTAATACGAGACGTCGACGTAGTGCCGCTTGGCCTTCACCGCCGCTTGCGCCGCTGCGAAGCCCAGGCGCGCCGGCAAGGCACCGACGATGACATCGAAGCCGCGCATGGTTGCGACCATCTCGTGTGGACGTGACAGGTCGGACTGGATGCTCTGCACTCCGGGGAGGTTCACCGCGTTGACGTCGGCCACGGTGACATCGTGATCGCGTGCGAGGTCGTTGGCGATGATGCGTCCTTGCCGGCCACCACCGAGTACGAGAATTCGTGCCATGGGCGGGTCATGTAGCGACCGCTCTGGCGCGGTGTCAAACCGCTAGCGTGCGTGGCGATCGAGCTGCGCGTCGACGCTCTTTGCGATGTCGACGTCGCGAGCTCTCAGCGTCGCGATGTGCTCGTCGAGCCCGACTCCGAGCGCTTCCGTGTCGGGCGGCAGCGGACCGTCTTCGCGCAAGGCGACGATGGCGGCGCGCAAGACGCTCTGCGCCAGCAGACTCTCGCGGTGCGCGGCCAAGAGGGGGGCTACCTTCACCAGCTCCGGCGTGGTTCTCACCTCCATGGTGTCCTCCGCCTGTGAGCGAAATCCGCTGTTGCGTATCCCGAGAACCGAGAACGTGTAGGCCACGGCGGCTCCTTCGTGGCTCGGGTCGAGCGCCAGTGCCTGGCGCAAATCAGCGATGACTCGGCGTCCGGGGTCGGCCTTGTTCCAAAACAGGGTGGTGAAGTGCTCGATGAGCACGCCCTCCGCCTTGGCCGCGAGCGTGAAGGCCTCTGCACGCTCCGCGTTGGCGAGCGCCGTATCGCCTCCGATGGTTTCGAGCTCGGCGACCTGCAACATGACCCATTCCGGTGTGACGCTCGCGGGCTCCGCGTCGGCGCGCTCGAGCGCTGCGCGCCTGTCCGCGAGGGAGGACGACTGCGGGAGCGGTCGGGGGGAGGGCGTAGCGTGACAGGCGACCATCGCGATCACCGGCCAAACGAATCGAATTGCGCGTCCCATGATCTTGGTACGATAGAGTCGCGTCCAGGGTCATTGCCATCGTGAAGCGTATCCTCATCGTCCTCGCGGTTCTCGGCACCATCGTTGGCGGTGCCGCCGGGTACATCGCCAGCGCGCCGGCGTTCGGTAAACACGCAGCCGGACCGCGGCAGCGGCGCATCGAGGAGTCGCCACACTGGCGGGACGGCAAGTTCCGCAGTGAAGAGCCGATGTGGTCCAACCTCTGGGCCTCCCTGCGGCAAGGCTTTGCGCCAGCGCCGACCAGCGCGCCGTCGGTCGATGTTCCGCGTGTCGAAGGTCACGGCGAGAACCTTCGGGCGTTGCCCATGAGCGGCCTGCGGATCACCTGGTTCGGCCATTCGTCGACGCTCGTCGAGATCGACGCCGTGCGCTTGCTCACGGATCCGATCTGGAGTGAGCGCGCCTCGCCAGTCGCGTGGGCGGGGCCGAAGCGTTGGTACCAGCCGGTGCTCCCCCTCGACGAGCTACCCGAGGTGGACGCCGTATTGATCTCGCACGACCACTACGACCATCTCGACATGAACACGGTGACCGCTTTGGCGGCCAAGGGCACGCGCTTCGTCGTGCCGCTCGGGATCGCTGCACACCTCATCCACTGGGGCGTGCCGGAGACGAGCATCACCGAGCTCGACTGGTGGCAGAGCACGCGCGTGGGTCACATCGTGGTCACCGCCACCCCGGCACGGCACGCCTCCGGCCGCATCAACCCGCAAGCCAATCAGACGCTCTTCGCGGGGTACGCCCTCATCGGACTCAAACATCGCGTCTACTTCTCGGGCGACACCGGTTTCTTTTCGGAGCTCGCCGCCATCGGCGAGAAGCTCGGCCCGTTCGATGTGACGCTCATCGAGTCGGGGCAATACAACGTCACCTGGCCCGACTGGCACATCGGCCCGGAGCAGGCGGTCGAGGCCCACCGTCTGCTGCGCGGCAAAGTGCTCATCCCCATCCATTGGGGGTTGTTCAAGCTGGCACCGCACGGCTGGACGGAACCGGTGGAACGTGTGCTCGCTGCCGCGAAGTGCTCGGGCGCAGTCGTGATGACGCCCCGACCCGGCGAGAGCGTGGAGCCGGAGACCCAAACGGCTTCGGAGCGTTGGTGGCCAGAGGTGCCTTGGGAGTCCGGTGCCCAGGCCCCCATCATTTCGACACGTGACGGAACTACACAGAATCGTTTCGTTCTTCCGCCTTGCACGACGGAGAATTGAGACCCACTCTGCGCCTCATGGAGACGCGCAAGATCGGCAGCCTCGACGTTTCGGTCATCGGCCTTGGTTGCAACAACTTCGGTTGGCGCATCGACGAGGCCCAGACCCGCGACGTCGTCCACGCGGCCCTGGACGTCGGCATCAACTTCTTCGACACCGCCGACACCTATGGTCAGACGAAAAGTGAAGAGCTTCTCGGAGCGGCGCTCGAGGGCCGGCGCGACCAGGCCATCATCGCGACCAAGTTCGGCATGCAGGTCACGCCGGAGAAGCGCGGGGCAAAGCCCGCGTACATTCGTCAGGCCGTCGAGGACAGCCTTCGCCGCCTCAAGGTCGACGTCATCGACCTCTATCAGCTGCACACGCCCGATCCCGAAACGCCGATCGGCGACACCATGGAAGCGCTCGACCACTTGGTGCAGGAAGGCAAGGTACGCGAGATCGGTTGCTCTAACTTCGACGTGCCGCGCTTGCAGTCCGCTAAAGCGTCTGTCCGCCATGGCGGACACGCCTTCGTCAGCCTGCAGAACGAGTACAGCATGGTTCGCCGCGACCCCGAGGCGGGCGTGCTCGACGAGTGCGCGCGCGAGAAGATCGGCTTCCTGCCGTATTTCCCGCTCGCGTCGGGCGTGCTCTCGGGCAAGTACTCCCGCAGCAAACATCCCGAGGGCACACGGGTCGAGAAGGGTGGGCGCTACGACCGCTATCTCACGCCTCAGAGCTACGATCTGATCGACCGCGCCGGCTCATGGGCCGCCGACCACAAGCACAGCCTGCTCGACCTCGCGTTCGCGTGGCTGCTCGCGCATCCTCCTGTTGCTTCGGTCATCGCGGGCGCGACGACGGTCGCTCAGGTGAAGGCGAATGCCCGCGCCGGGAGCTGGCGGCTCACCGACGACGAGCGGCGTCAGGTCGACCTGATGCTCGACGATATGGGCTTCAGTGCGCCGCGGCTCGGCTGAAGCTCTCGTCGCTGCGCACCATCGTGGATGGCGTCTCGTCTTCGCGCAGGAAGGCCGACACCAGAGTGACCAGCGCTTCGGCCTGGACGGTGTCGTGCACGTTGAAGTGCGTGACATCGAAGGTCATGACCGGGATGCCGTACTTCGTCTTCAAGATCTGCGGTAGCGCGGCATAATAGCCGTTCAAGCCTTGCAGGAACTCGGCCTGCATGGCGCGCTCCTCGCGGCGGCCGCGGGTGTGGATGCGGCGCATGAGCACGTCGAGATCGTGGCACTGCAGGTAGATGACCTTGCTGGGCTGCTGGATGTGGCGGTTCAGGCGCTCGAAGTACTCGAGATACAGCTGCAGCTCGCTATCGGTCATGTGGCCAAGGCCATGGAGGTATTTGGCGAAGATTTCCGGATCTTCGAGCAGCGTGCGGTCTTGGATGCAGCTCTTGGGCAGGCGCTCGATGATCTCGTGATGCGCCACGCGCTTGATGAGGAACTCGAGCTGCAGCGTGAACGACCAGCGCCGCATGTCGCCGTAATATGGAGCCAAAAAGCGGTTGTCGATGACCGGCTCGTCGAACAGCTCGAAGCCAAGGCGTTGGCTCAGGAGCTTTGCGACCGTGGTCTTCCCGGATCCGATGTTGCCTGCCAGTGCGACGAAGGTGCGGTCGTTCATGGCCTCACCCTAACGGGAGGGGCTGACGATTTTGTGGAGCGGTGGCATAGGAGACGCCGCGATGCTTTCCGAGGCGGCCAAGAAGCTCACGATTGCCGACAAGCGGCTCAAGGTCCTGGAGCGTGGGGCCCCCGGCGAGCTCGTGGTCCACGAGATCTACGCCAGCGTCCAGGGCGAGTCGACCTACGCCGGCCTACCGTGCACCTTCGTGCGCACGAGCGCCTGCAATCTGCGCTGCCGCTACTGCGACACGCCGCACGCCTTCGTCGAAGGTGGATCGATGTCGCTCGACGCGGTCATGAAGCGCGTCGAGGAGCTCGGCATCAAGCTCGTCGAGCTGACGGGAGGCGAGCCACTGCTCCAGGAGGCGAGCTTCACCCTGATGAAGCGCCTGTGCGATGCCGACTACACCGTGCTGCTCGAGACCAGCGGCTCGGTCGACATCCACGCCGTCGACCCCCGCGTCCGCCGCATCGTCGACTTCAAGACGCCTTACAGCGGCGAGGAGGGGCACAACCTCTACCACCTCATCGACGCCCTGCGGCCAACCGACGAGGTGAAGCTGGTCCTGGCCGACCGCGCCGACTACGAGTGGGCCCGGGCCCTCATTCGCGACAACGCCATCGACCAGCAATGCACGGTTCTCATGGGCTGCGTCTTCGGAAAGCTCGACCCGAAAGACCTGGTGGCCTGGATTCTCGAGGACAAGTTGCCGGTCCGCATGCAGATCCAAATGCACAAGGTCATCTGGGATCCGGCGAAACGCGGCGTCTGACCGCGCTTTTCCCGTATTGTGCCCGTCAAAACGGCTTGGTATCTGCCCCGCCTATGACCCTTCAGGCCGCGTCAGTTCACGAAACCTTGGGTAAATGGCTCCTCGCCGACGGCATGTCCGTCGTTTTCGATGGCGAGAAAAGTCGTGGCCACTATTTGCACGACGCCAAGAGCGGCAAGGACTACCTCGACTTCTTCGGGTTCTTCGCGGCCCGCGCGCTCGCGTTCAACCATCCGCGTCTGCGCGAGCCCGAGTTCGTCGAGCGCATGTCGGTCGCCGCGACCCACAAGCAGTCGAACTGCGACCTCTACTCGACCAACTACGCACAGTTCGTGGAGACCTTCGCGACCAAGGCGCTGGGCGGCCACTTCAAGCGCGTCTTCTTCATCGAAGGTGGCGCGCCGGCCATCGAGAATGCTCTGAAGACCGCCTTCGACTGGAAGGTGCGCAAGAACCTCGCGGCTGGGCGGGGCGAGAAGGGGAAACAAATCCTCCACTTCCGCCAGGCCTTCCACGGCCGCACCGGCTACGCCCTGTCGATCACCGACTCGTACGACCCGCGCAAGACCATGTACTTTCCGCTGTGGCCGTGGCCACGCGTCAGCAATCCGAAGATGCGCTTCCCGTTCGATGAGGCCGCTAAAGCGGAGACCATCGCGGCCGAGACCCAGGCGCTCAAGGAAATCGACGAGGCCTTCGACAAAAACCCGCACGACATCGCGGCGATCATCATCGAGCCCATCCAGAGCGAGGGTGGCGACAACTACTTCCGTTCTGAGTTCCTGCGCACGCTTCGCAAGATCTGCGACGAGCGCGAGTGCATGCTCATCTTCGACGAGATCCAAACCGGCATGGGCGTCACCGGCCAGTGGTGGGATTGGCAGCACCACGACGTGAAGCCGGACCTCATGACCTTCGGCAAGAAGTCGCAGGTCTGTGGTTTCGCGGCGACGGCGCGCGTCGACGAGGTCGATTCGGTCTTCAAGGTCGCCTCGCGCATCTCGAGCACCTTCGAGGGCAACATCGTCGACATGGTCCGCTGCCAGCGCATCATCGACGTCATCGACAGCGACGGCCTGGTGGCCAACGCCGCCGCCATGGGCAAGTACCAGCACAAGCTGCTCGCCGAGCTCGCGGGGAGCTTCTCGGAGATCAGCAATGTCCGCAGCCGCGGACTACTGGCGGCTTTCGATCTGCCCTCGACCCAGGAGCGTGACAAGGTCGTGCGCGCTGCCTTCGACGAGATGCTGCTCATCTTGCCGTGCGGCACGAAGTCGGTGCGCATGCGGCCGGCGCTCGACGTCGGGGCCGACGCCATTGCCCGTTGCATCGCGCAGCTCGAGGCCGGCATCCGCCGTGCCTATGGGCGCGAGGCGTAGTAGCCTTAGCTTCATGGAACGCGCGAAAGTCGTCGTCGTCGGTGCCGCCGGACGCATGGGGCGGCGTGTCGTCTCGTTGCTCGAGGGTCACCAAACCCTCACGCTGGGTCGGGCCTTCGACCGCGACGATGATCCCGAGGCCGCCATCGCCGGCAGCCACGTCGTGATCGACTTCGCCGCGCCAGCAGTGAGCGCGCGCATCGCGCCGATCTGTGCCAAGCAGGGCACGGCCTACCTCGTGGCGTCGACCGCCCTCACGCCCGAAGACGAGCTAGCGCTCGATGTCGCGGCTCAGAACGTGCCGGTGTTGCAGGCAGCGAACCTGAGCATCGGCGTCAACGTCCTCGCCGAGCTGGTGGCGGACGCGGCGGCGCGGCTCGCTGGCTTCGACGTCGAAATCTCCGAGATTCATCATCGCCACAAGCGCGACGCTCCGAGCGGCACCGCACTGGCGTTGGGAGCAGCCGCACGTCGTGGCCGCTCCGGCTTGAAAGACGTCTTGGGGCGCGCCGGTAGCAACGTGCGTGTCGACGATGAGGTGGGTTACGCCGCCATGCGCGGCGGCGACGTCGCCGGCGAGCACACCGTCCATTTCTTCGGAGAAGGGGAGCGCATCGAGCTCACCCACCGCGCCACGACGCCCGACATTTTTGCGCGCGGGGCGTTGGTCGCCGCAGCCTGGCTCGTGCGTCAAGCCGCGGGTCGCTACACCATGCGCGACGTGCTCCAAGTCGCGCGGCGCTGAGCCCGTGGTCTCGGCGCTCGTCGGGCTCGGCGGCAATCTCGGCGACGTGCTCGCTTGCTTCCGCGTCACCATCGACGCGCTCGCGGCGCTGCCTTCGACGCGGGTCGTAAACGTGGCCCGGGCGTACCGCACACACGCGCTCATGGCCGACCCCAGCGAGCCGCCAGGCCCCGACTATTGGAACACCGCGGCCGAGCTCGCCACCTCGCTTTCCCCACACGAGCTCCTCGCGCAGCTGCAGGCCGTCGAAACGAAGGCGGGGCGGATCCGCCGCTTGCGCTGGGAGGCGCGACCGCTCGATTTGGACTTGCTCTACTACGACGATCGCGTGGTGGACGACGCGCTCCTGACCCTCCCGCATCCGCACGCGACGTCGCGTTTGTTCGTCGTGGCCCCGCTCGCCGATCTCGCGCCGGCGCGCATCGTCGGCGGCCGCTCGTTCAGCGAGCGTGTCAGGGATTTCGACAGCAGCGGCCTTCTCGAAATTCGCGACGGCTGGCTCTGAGCGCTGCCGGGGTTTTTGCGCCAACTGTTTCGATTTGTTGCGATGGCCCCCATCGCATCTTCGACGTCGTACATTGAGTGGTGCGGGTTGAGGCGTCGCTTCCGCCCGCGACTTACATGCGGAGGAGCTTGGGGTTACGCGTCGGCTTGTGGGCACCTCTAGAATTCTCTGGGGGTTAGTCGAACGTGACGATCGAGCTCCTCCGCTTGTAAGATTCGATCCTCTCGCGCCCGCCGCGCGATCGCAGACGATCGTTTTTCCTCGAGAATCTTTCAGCAGAGTCGATCGCAAAGGATCGCGATCGCAGATCTGTCGGACCCTCGATCAAGACTCTCCCCACGCTGAATTCAGCCCGCCGAGACGGCGAGCGCACGAATCAGCGTTTGGAGGTCTACGATCATGTCGAAGAAAGTTGTCCATCTGTCCGATGACGCGCACGAGCTCGCGAAGGCGTACTGCAAGGACTCGGGCATGAAGATGAGCGACTGGGTCGCGATGCTGATCAAGCGCGCGGTCGAGCCGCAACCGCAGGTGACGGCACCAGCACCGGCGCCGGTGATGAGCCATCCCGCAATCCGCGAGGTCGCCCCGCGTCCGCCGGAGCAGCGTCCGAGCTTCAGCCCGTCGGCGTTCAGCGCGTCGGCCGCGTCGGTCAGCAATCCGTCGCTACCCAAGAAGAAGCCGATGCTGCGCGAGCTGTCGTCGGACGAAGATCAGGTTCCCGTCTACGCTCAGCCGCCGTTCTGGGCGCGCAAGAGCTCCTGAGCTTAAGTCTTCACGTGGCCTCCTGTAGCGGCCACGGACCTTAGCTGCTAGACCTCCGCTTCGTTTCCGCTTGGGCCTTCGGGCCCAGGCGGAGTCGGCGCGCTCGCCGCGGTGGCGGAATCGGTAGACGCTAAGGACTTAAAATCCTTTATCCGCAAGGGTGTCCGGGTTCGAGTCCCGGCCGCGGCATGCAGCCTCACAACGTCGTGTCGATGTACGCCTGCATGTGACCCAAACGATCGGTCAGCACGCGAACGACGCCCGCGGTCGCATCGATCTCGAAGCGGCTGCCCGTCTGGCTTCCCGAGCTCAGGCCGTCTGGGTCGAAGTCGATCTCGAACCACTCGATTTGCTCGACGATGATGTCGCGGAAGCTCGTACCTTGCGCGACGCGCGGTAGGAACGTGGCCGCGAGGGCGCTGGCGCTCAACGGATCCAACGCGACCTCGGAGGCGCGGAGCCAATCAGGCGCGCCGACGAAGACGCGCACAGTCGAGCCATCGACACCAACAGCCCGGCCCGCGAGCATCGGTAGCTCCACGACGACAGCACGCGGGGGATTCGCGTTCAGGTCGAGACCGACGCGGCGTTGGCCGGCCGGGTCGGCAGGGTCGAGCGATCCGAGCCGTGGGACGGGGCGTAGGCGCGGCCCGGTGACACCGAGTAGACCGAGCGCCGCGGGCTCGAGCCGCTGCAGCTCGATGTCGCCTACGATGTGCTCCGCTGCGGTGAGCGGGGCCAACAAGCGTCGCTCGAAGCCCGCCGGCATCAATGCTCGTACTCCGCCATCGCGGACGACGTGTGTGGGGACGATGGAGCGACCGATGACCGCTCGATTCGACTTGTCCCAGCGCGTCGATTGAGGCGTGGCGTTGCCGACCGTGACGAGGGTCGTACCGGGGCGCGCTTTGCGTTTCTTGTCGAGCGCCCAATCGACCTGGACCTGATTGGTCGTGGTGATGCTGGTGACGACATCGGCTGCGCCGTCAGCATTGAGATCGGCGATGGCGATGCCGCCTGCGGACCCAGCGCGCACCGCCGTCGATGCCACGAGCGAGCCGGTGCCGAGGACCGTGCCGCGGTTCGTCAGGTAGAGGGCGGCGTTGGCGCTCGCGGTCGTACCGCTCATGAAATCCATGACGCCATCGTTGTTGTAGTCTCCAGCGGTCACGAAGGTGTGCCCTCCGGGGCCGACGGTGCCTCCGGATGCGAAGGTTCCGTTACCTTGTGAGAGGAGAATGCCGGGCGTGCTGACGCCGACGGTGAGCAGGTCGTCGCGGCCATCGTCGTTGATGTCGGCGGTCGCTAGAGCGAACCAGTTGTTGGCGGCGATGGTGCTGGTCGTGGTCGCCGCGAAGCCGCCGCTGCCATTGCCCAAGCGCGCCGCAATCGACGCACCCGAAATACACGCGAAGTCCATGTCGCTGTCGCCATCGAAGTCACCGACGACCACCTCGGTGGGGTTGATACCGAGCGCGTAGCCCGTCGCGGAGCCTGTCCACGCGCCCGCAGCCACGTTGCCCAAGTAGACCTGCGCGTTGCCGCCGGCGCCGTTCGAGACGACGATGTCGGCGATGCCGTCCTCGTTGAAGTCGGCGGTCGCGAGCGCGTCCGCGTTTCCGGCGAGGGACGCGGTAAAGCCCACCGCGAACGTACCGTCGCCGCGGCTCTCGTAGGTCGTGAAGCTCGGCGGTGTGCCCTGCACGGTTGCGAGATCGGGGGCGCCATCGCGGTCGAGGTCGACGACGACGACATCCGCGACTTCCCCGACGACCTCGACCACGCTCACGGGATCGAGCACGCCCGCCGCGGCACCGGCGAGGCCACGACCGCGCAGAATCGCCAGCCGTCCGACCGGGCTCGTGAACGTGGGCTCACTCGACGCGACCACGTCGAGAATACCGTCGGCGTTGATGTCGGCGACCGCGAGATCGCCCGGCTCGAATACAGTTTCCGCCAAAGCGGACAAAAAGCCACCGTTGCCGATGTAGGGGCTGGTTGCCGACATGCTGATGACGGCGAGCTGGGAGTCGGACGGATCCTCCGTGGCAACCACGATCTCGCGCTGACCATTGCCGTCGAGATCGGCGACCTTGACGCCGCTCGGCGACAGGCTCACCTCGATGGTCGTCGGCGAGATGAAGGTGCCGTTGATCTTGTCGCCGTCGATGACGAACAGCGTGTCGGTGCCGAGCGCGAACAGCTCGTCGATGCCGTCGGCATTGAGATCGGAAACGGCCATGGCGGCGACCGAGTCGGAGATATCCGGCAGCTGCATCGCTTGCAGCTCGTCGAAATCCTGCCCGCCGATGTTCGCGTACGCGACCGCAACGCTGTTGGTGAGGAAGCCGACCGCCACGTCGAGTGCGCCGTCGCCGTTCAGCTCACCAAGCGCGATCTGGAGCGCATCAAGACGCCCGGTGACGAACGGTACCGCAGTGGTGAAGGGAGTGGCGCTGCCGTTGCTGTAGAAGATCTCGACATTGTTGCCGCTCGCCAGCGCCAGGTCGGCGCGCCCGTCGCCATCGAGATCGCCCGCCGCGATGCCGCGGGGTTGGGCAGCGGTGGAAAGGGTTTGCAACGCCGAGAACGTACCCGTGCCGGAGCCGGCGAGGACGCGGACCTCGTTACTGCCGCCGCAGGTCACCGCGAGGTCGAGCGCGCTATCGGTGTTGAAGCGACCCACGACCACCGCCGCGGGTTGGGTGCCGACCGCGTAGGTGACCGGCGTGAACGGGCCGGTGCCCGAGAGGAAGACGCGGATCTGAGCGCTGTTCTGGTCGGTCGCCACGATGTCATCGAAGGCGTCGCCGTCGAAGCGTCCGATCGCCAGCGTGCGCGGGAAGGTTCCTGCCGTGAGCGTATACGTCGGTGAGACCGAGAACGAGCCGCCGCCGGTGCCGACGTGGATGTAGAGCGAGCCGAAAGAGATGTACGCGAGGTCGAGAGTCGCGTTGCCGGTGAAATTGCCGATCAGCAGATCCTGCGTTTGGTTCTGCAGGTCGCGTTGGACCGTGGAGAAACCGTACGGGGTTCCGAGCTCACCAACGGTGATCTCCGCGACTGCTTCGAGGGGCGCGTTCGGCGGAAAGCCATCGGTGGCAATGAGCCGCACGCGACGCGGCAAGGCTTCGACGCCGATGTCCGCGGGGTCGAGCATGAGCACGTGACGAACGCCACCGCTGCCGTCGCTCTCGTCAGGAGCCGCCGCGAGGTCGAGCATGCCTTCGCTTACCGGCAGTGGGTGCTCGTTGATCGGTGACCATGTGATGCCGTCGACCGAGGTCTCGGCGCGGATGTCGACACGATCGTTCTCCTCGTCCATGAGCACGTAGGTGAGCGCGAAGCGTCCCGTGCCCGTCGCGCCGACCACGCGCTGCACCTCGAGCGAGTCGATCTGTGGCGGCGTTTGGTTGCGAACCGCGCCTACCAGGCGCGCTTCCGACCAGGGTCCAGCGTAGTCCGTCGTGCCTTCGGGATGATCGACGGCACGCGCGCGCAGCTCGACAGAGTTGGCCCAAATGCGGCCAACGCCCTGCGGGATTGCGGGATCGGCGTTCATCGGCGTGTCGGTGCGCCAGGCTACGAGATAGAGGTTGCCTTCCGGGGTGGACGGCACATTGGTCACGAGGTCGACGCTGATGTCACACCGCCGCCAGGTCGGATCGTCCCGGTAGCGAAAGTCGACCTCGATATCGACGTCGTCGGCCGCTTCGTCTGCGAGATTCAACTGAATCGCGAGCAGGCCAGCGTAGCTCTCACGCTCGAACGGCCGCAGGTCGGCGAGCGCGAGCGTGTTGCCGATGGCGAAGACCTCGCTGGTCGCAAACGAGCTCTGGAGACCCGAGTTGTCGGTGGCGCGGGCCCGGATGCGCACTTGTGGCGTGTAGCCGACGAAGCCCGCGGGAGTGACGCCGAGACCGCCGACCCCGGAGCTTGCGTCCGCTAAAGCGTTCCAGCGAAAGACCCCCTGGGTGTTGCGGTCGTCGATGCCGCTGATGGGCCCGTCGGCGGACGTCGCCGCGAACCAGGTTTCGCTGGCGGAGCCAATCGAGAACTCGAACGTGAGTGCGACGCGATCGCCGCCGGGGATGTTGCGGTCGTCGGCGGTGAAAGGGACCTCGATGGTGTCGACGTAGCGGGGCCCCGCGGCTGGACGGATGACCGAGAGGGTGAGGGTCGGTTGAACCGGCCGATCGGTCGCGCCTTCGACGCAGCGGTTGATCTCCGGGTCGCAGCTGAAGCCCGAGGGGCACTCACCTTTGGCGCCGCAGGTGATGATGGCGTCGCCGGCCGCGAGGTCGACCGAGCAAGCGGAGAGCGTCAGTAAAGCAAATGCGAGGAATCGGCTGCTAGAGGCCATGCCGTCGAGCCTAGCACGGTGACCGCCCCCGGAGCCCACGTCGCCGCGCTTACAATGTAACGAATTCGCTGGACATCGCGTCGGTCCGCGGACTGGTCGGGGACCATTGCGCCTCCCCGACAAGCCGCATATTGGCCACAAGCCTCAAATGGAAACCGAGCCAACGCCAGAGATCTTGCGACTGACGTTTCGCAAGCCCGCTTTCTGGTCAGGGACTTTGCTGCTCACCGTCGCGGTTTGCGCAATTGCCTCCCTGAGCCTTGTCCGCGGTGACGGACAGGTCAATCTGGTGTGGACGGGAGGGCTCGCCGCCATCTGTCTGGCTCTGGTGCTGGTCCGGGCCTTGCGTTTGCCCAGGTTCGTGCCGCCGATCGAGCTGGGCGCGAGTCGCTTCGCCATGCCCACGTCGGCGGATTCACGACGCGCCGTCGAGCTCGACTACAGCGACCTGCGGGCCTTGAGTCTTCGGCAACGCGGTGCGCAGCAGATCTTGGTCATCGAGACCACCCGCGGCTTGTTCATGTTCCCAGCCGCTGCTTTCACCGATCCCAACGCCATCGAGCGTTTCTTCGTCGGCTTGCGCGAGCGTCTACAGACTCTACCGAACGGCGGCGATGTCCTGGACGTGATGGCGCGTCGCGAGGAGCTGATTCGTCGCGTCTTGGCCCTGCGGCCGACGGTGACGTACGCCATCCTGGGCTCGCTCTTGGTGGGGCTCGCGGCGCAGGTCTTCTTCGGTGCGCTCGTCGACGACGGCGACATCATCAAGATCAGCACGCTGGGCGCGAACGTTCCCGAGCTGGTGCGCGCCGGCGAGTGGTGGCGGCTCGTGACCGCGAGCTTCCTCCACGGCAGCTTCCTGCACATCTTCGTCAATGGGCTGTCCCTGATTGTCGTGGGGCAGATCGTCGAGCGCATCATCGGGCCGTGGCGGCTCGGCATCGTCTACGTTGTGTCGTGTGTCGGCGGCGCCTTGGCCTCCGCCGTGCTCGGCAATGGCGCGGTCTCGGTCGGCGCCTCGACCGGCATCTTCGGGATCTTCGGCGCTCTCGCGATCTGCAACTTCCACTATCGGCGTGAGCTCGCGCTCGGCTTCAAACAGCCCTTGGAGCTCTGGGCTTTCAACATTCTGCTCAACCTGCTTCTGCCGTTCATTTTCCCGTTCATCGACTTGTGGGGGCATTTCGGCGGCCTGGTCTCCGGCGCCTTGATGACCTACGTGCTCATCGCGCCGCATGGACAGCTGATCTACAGCCGGCCGGCAGGCGGGTTGGTTCGGACGGCTGGCGTGCTCACGGCGGGTGTGGTTGCCCTGAGCATTGGTTTCGCGGCACGCAGCGCCGTCTTGGGCTCCGACGCCCGTGTCCTCGCGCTCGCCGAGAAGAGCACCGACACGGGCTGGATGAACGCGGTCGCCTGGGAAATCGCGCGCAAGCCGGATGCATCCCCCGAGCTGCTGGCTACGGCGACGCGAATCGCCAAGCGCGCCGTCGAGCAAAGCCGCGGCCCCGCCGAAGCCGGCGCGGTTCGCGATACCTACGCCACGCTGCTCTATCGCGCCGGGACCTTCGACGAAGCCCTGGATGAGGAGGACAAAGCGCTTCGCGAGTCGTCCGCTCTTGCGGACCTCATCCAGCAGCCTGCCGACCGCGAAGTCGGGGCACAGATGGGTCGCTTCCTCGACGCGCGCTACAAGAAGCAGGGTGTGCGTGCCGCCGCCTTCGACCCATCGCAGCTCCACGTGAGCATCGTCGGGCAGGGCTTGCGCGTGCAGCTCGCGGCTCCGGCTCCCAAAGGCCTGGTCGCCTACGGCTTGCTCAAGCGCGGCAGCGCCCGTGAGGGCATCGTCAGACTGACGCTCGGCTCCGATCGCGCCGCCGAGCGTGAGCACACCATTCCATTGGGCTCTGCCGTCGTGCGGGGTGCCGATCTCATGCGCAATCCCCAAGGGCTCGAGGTCGTGATCGCGTGGGTGGACGCGAACGACTGTCGCTGCGATGCTGCGTCGTACGAGGTGCGGTTCTGGCCGCACGACACGAGCATCGATGGATACCCCTAGCCCTCCTGCCGACGACACGATCACTTTGCCGCTGCGCCGATCGCGGGCCAAGAGCTCGCTCTTCGGCATCGCTGGCGAGAAGGCGCCCTCACATCGAGTCGAGCTTCATGCGGAGCACCTCGTCGTGCCCGCGAGCGACATCAGCGTGCGCCGCGTCGACGTGCCGCTCGAGCAGATAACCGGCATTCGTATCGTGCCCGAGCTATCGCGCTCGCTCCTCACCATCGAAGCCGGCAACCGCGTGTTCAACCTGGGCCTGGTCGGCAAGGCGACGCTCCAAGCGGCGCGCAGCTTCGTGACCGCGACGCGTGACCGCATCGAGGCGCAACCGCACGGCGACCTGACGCTACAGCGGATCGCCGCCCGTGAGGCCGAGGTCGACGCGCTGCTCGTGCATCGTGCGCGTTTCGTCTGGCTCATGGTGCCGTTGCTCTTCGCGGCCTATATGGCGCGGATCGCTTTTGCGGACGCGCTCTTCGATCTCGACTACTTCGGCGCGAGCGCTCGGGCTTGGCTCAAACATGGCGAGCTCTACCGCTTGGTGACCGCCGCATGGCTGCACGCGAATCTCTGGCATATCGGTGGCAATCTGGTGGCCATCGTCTGGCTCGGTCGCGCTGTCGAGCGGGCGCTCGGTGTGTCGCGGCTTCTCATCATCATGACCGCGGCGACGCTCGGTAGCTCACTCGGCTCGACCTGGCTCACCTTCGGCCACACCATCGGCGCGTCGGGCGTGGGCATGGGGCTCGCTGCGGGCTTTGCGGTGGTCGCCATCATGTACCGTCGCGAGCTGCCGCGCCCGCTTGCGCGGCCCGCGTGGTGGTGGGTCATTTTCATCATCCTGCTGTTGCCGTCACCCGATGGACCGGGGCCTTCGGCGATCGATCACGCGGCCCACGCCGGCGGCGCGTTCGCTGGAGCGCTCGCCGCCTATCTCTTGTGCATGCGCCGGCCACTGTCGCGGTTGCGCAAGCCCGACCTCGGCTGGCTTGCGTGTCTCGCGGTGCTGCTGCACGTCGCCGCGTTGGGCATCATGGCCTATCGCGTCGCGACGACGGAGGCGCTCGGGGAGCTGCAGCGCCTGACGGTGCTGGCGCGCGAGGCGCTGCTTTCCGCCGATGAAGCCAACGCCATCTCCTGGCGCTTGGCCATCAAGAAGAACGTCGATCAGCCGCTCTTACAGGCGGCGCTGCAGCTCGCCGAGGCCGGCCTGCAGACGTCGCCGCGTGACATCGGCCTCGCCGACACGGTCGCGACGTTGCATCACCGAACCGGGAGCGATCGCCGCGCCGCCGAGCTGGAAGCGCGCAACCTCGATGAGGTCGCGGACGCCTTCGACGCCACCGGCTTTGCGACGCAGCTCGCGCGTTTCCTCGTCGCCGCGCCGCCGAAGCCGACCGGCATCACCATCGAGGCAAGTGACCGGCAGGTTCGCGTCGTCTTCTCGGAAAGCGCGGCGGGTCTCGCCCAGGCGGGTGTCACCATCTATGCGGTGGCCATGAGGCACGGGCGCATCGAGGGCCTCATTCGTCTACGGCTCGGGGCCGGTGAGCGCGAGCGCTACGTGAAGGTGCCCCCGGCGACGGACAGTATCTGGAACGCCATGAGCACGCCCATCGCGCCCGACGCCGACTACGGAATCATGCAGGTGCGTAGCGGCTGTGGCTGTAAAGACGGCTCCGCCATGCTTAATGTGTGGGCGGTCCATCCCGAGGTCTTGGGGTGGCCGTGAGTAGCCCCCTATGCCCGAGCTTCCCGAAGTAGAGACCGTCCGCCGCACCGTGTTGCCGCGCGTCCAAGGTCTGCGCATCGACAAGACGCAGGTCCGCGAGTCGCGGTTGCGCTCGGCGGTGAACAAGAAGCGCCTGGCCGGCTTCACCGAGGGGCGCGCCATTGTCGACGTGCGGCGGCGCTCGAAGTACCTGCTGTTCGACCTCGAAGGAGGCGGAGTGCTGCTCGTGCATCTGGGCATGACTGGGCGGCTGCGCTTCGTGCCGCGTGCAGAGGCCTTTCTGAAGCACGACCACGTCGTTTTCGCGCTATCGAACGGCCTCGAGATGCGCTTCAACGACGCACGCCGTTTCGGGATGGTCGACGCATTCAGCAAAGACACCGAGGCTACTCACAAGAGTCTCCGCCACCTCGGTGTCGAGCCCCTATCGGACGAGTTGACGCCCGAACGCTTCGCTGAGCTGGCGCGAGGCTCCAAAAAGCCCATCAAGAACTTCCTGATGGACGGCACCAAAGTAGTAGGCGTCGGCAACATCTACGCTTGTGAGGCGCTGCACCTCGCCCACATCCATCCGCTCAAACCGGCCGGCAAGCTCGACGCAAAGAAGTGGAAAGTGCTTACGCACGAGGTGCGGCAGGTGCTCGATCGCGCCATCGTGAAGGGTGGAACCACATTGCGTGATTTCGTCGACGCCGAGGGGGTAACGGGTAGCTACGCGACGCGCCTCCTGTGTTACGGGCGCGAGGGGGAAGCGTGCCGGTGCGGCCGCGGTCGGATCCGTCGAATCGTCACGACCGGGCGCAGCACGTTCTTCTGCGGAGCCTGTCAGCGCTAGCGCTGTGCGATGACACCGCAGCTGACGCGCGGCCCCGAGTTGCCCGAGGGCTGGCTCGCGAGGTCGTCCGTTTTAGCGTGCACGATGACGGCGTGGCCGACGATGTTGCCGCGCGAATGCTCGGCGTGACCGCTGGCGCCGACCGAACCGCCGACGATGAAGGCGCTCACCGTGGCGCGGCCATCGGCGTCGCTCACGATGTTGCCCATGTCGCCCACGTGGGTCTCCGGACCGGGCGCGCCGTGCTGCGCCTGGGTGGGATTGTAGTGGTCGCCGGCGGAGGAGCCGTCGGGAGCGCTGCAGTCGCCCTTGTCGTGGATGTGGAAGCCGTGGGTGCTATTCGGCGTGAGACCCTTCACGTAGCCCTCGACGCGCACACCGCCGTCGGTCGGGAAGAAGGCGAGCTCGCCGCTGACGCCGCTGTCGGAGAGCGGTGCGAGAGCGACCGATGCTGCTGGGTCGACCCGACCGGCCTTGTCCGCCATGGTGGTGCCTTGCTCACCGGCCCGGGGGTTTTGGGTATCCATCTTCGAACAAGCGATGGCCGAGGTAGCAACTGCCGCGATGACGAGAGAGCGCATGACATTCCCCTTGAGTGCGTGGGCCGTGGCAAATAAGCGTACGAGTCGTAGTCGTAGCAAGACGTAAAAGGGGACTAGCCATGATGCGAGCGTTGACCTGGTTTACGATGTTGGGCGCCATCTGCGGTGGCGTCGTCGGCTCGATCTTCGGCTATCGGCTCGCCCTGTTTTGGTTCGACCCGGGCAATAACACGCACGTTCAGGCGGCGTTGTGTCCCTGCCTCGCGAACGCCCAAGACGCGATTCACATGTTCTTCCGGTCGCAGGCGATCGGCTGCGTGACGGGAATCGTTTTGTTCAACCTGGTGGGGCTGTTGTTCCGCAAGAAGCTGGCGCAGAGGGCGGCGGCCAAGATGGCGGCGCGTCCGGCGACGCCGGCTGGGTAGCTGATCAGAGTGGGGTGACCGGCCTCCTGCTTCCGCTTCTCGGTCATGCGGCCGGGCCGCATAACCTTGCGATGCCGCGCGTCGGCCTATCAGCACAGTGGCCGGGCCGCGCCTCGATAGTTTGATCAATTAATTAAAGGAGGCGGCGAAGTGTCGTCCACTCCGCCGCATAGGTCTGCGCGCGGCACCGCAAGGTTATGCGGCTTCCGCATGACCGAGGAGCGGAAGCAGCAGACCGTTGACGACGCTTAGCTGATTTTGCGCCGCTCACACATACGCCGCATCTTCATCAGCCCCTGGGCCTGAATCTGCCGCACACGCTCGCGTGACAGGTTGTAGATCTTGCCGATCTCATCGAGCGTCTGATCGGTGTCATCGCCCAAGCCGAAGCGGCGGCGGATGATGTCCTTCTCGATGGGATTCAACAGGTGCAAGAGCTCGCGGACGCGCTCGTGCGTGTTCTCGCGGATGAGCGCTTCGTCGAGGCCCGGGGCGCTGTCATCGCGCACCAGGTCGAGGAATTTGCGCGGATCATCGCCACCCACGCTCTCGTCGAGCGAGACCGGATCCTGCTGCACTCCGCCCAAGATCTGCTCGACCTTGGTCTTCGGCATCTTCACCGTCTTCGAGATCTCCGCCGGAGTCGGAGCGCGGCCGAGGCGCTGCGTGAGCTTCGCCGTGGCGCGGCCGATCTGACGGCGCGAGTCGATGACGTGGACGGGCAGACGAACCTGCGAGCCCTTGTTGATGATGGCGCGCTCGATCGACTGACGGATCCACCAATGGGCGTAGGTCGAGAAGCGGAAGCCGCGACGGTGGTCGAAGCGGTGGACCGCCTTCATCAGGCCGACGTTGCCTTCTTGGATGAGGTCGATGAACGGGATGCGATAGTGGTGGAAGTTACGCGCCACCGAGACGACGAGGCGGAGGTTCGCGCGCACGAAGTTGTTGCGGCAGCGTAGCGCCAGACCGCGTGCCTTCTCGATTTCGGTGAGGTCGGCGTGGGTGATGCGGAACGCCGGCGACGAATCGAGGACGCGTCGGCCCCAGACCTCGCGGCGCAGGCGCTGCATGGTCTGGTCGAGCACTTCCTTGTCGTAGTCACCGAGGCGCAGGCCCTTGGCGACCTTCTCGATGAGCTTGGCGCGCGCCGGGTGCGGGGGGATCTTGCGCTTGCGCGTACGCGACGCCGCGCGTCGATAGCTCTGGAGGAGCGTTTCGATCTCGTTCTTGAGCGGTGCTTCGAGCTCGGTGGACTCGGTCCAAAGATGCTCGACGGCGCGGGGAGACGAGAGAATGAGCGTCCAGGTCGCGAGGTCTAAGGTCTCGAGGGTGCGAGCATTCTCGAGCTCTTGATCGGGCGTGAAGAGCGGGATGCGCGAGAGCTGATCCATGTAGCTCGCGAGCAGATCCTTGCCGGGTGCCGGCGTGTTCTTCGTCTTCTTCTTCAGCTCTTTCTCTTCGGCGACGATCAGGTTCTCTTCCGACGCCATCTCCTCGGCGGTCGGCTCGACGTCTTTGCCCTTACCCTTGGCTTCGGCCTTGGCCTTCGAGCTCTTCTTGCCGCGCTTGAGGGCGCCGTCGGCGGCCTCGTCGTCACCCGACGCGAGCGCGAGCAGGTCGATGTCTTTCGACTCGTCGTTGGTCGCTTCGGTCTTCTTGCCCGCTTTAGCGTTCACAGCGGGCGCCTTCTTCTTGGCGGCTGCCTTCGTCGGTGTGGCTGGTCCGCTAGCGCGGGCACTGCTGCCACGCCCGGCGCGGGCGGCGCTGACTTTGCGTTTGGAATTCTGTTTCACGTTCGTGCGTTGGCCTGGGCGCTCGTGCACCGGACGTCCTTGCGTGGGGGTTCTGTTGCGACTGCTACCGGTGGTGTCCATGGGCGCTCGATTCTGGTGCGTCATGCGTCACATGCGTCTACGCTGATCAACGGCGGAGGCGCGCGTAAAGTCAATACCGTCAGGAAGCCTACGCCACGCGATACGCGCGACGCGCCAAGCGATTCTGACGATCCACGACGCATTTTCATGCTGCGTGAAGGCGGAGAATCGCCCCAACGAGGGAGTAGGTTCAATCCATTCGATTGTCCGATGCTATTGGCGGAACTGGAAATTTCTCGCCGCGAGAGGGGAGCTGCCAACTGCAGTGCGCCCAGCGCAAGCGCGACCCGCCGCATGGAGATCACAATGCGGGGGGACCGATTAAAGATCAACAGCCTTACCGGCCTCTCAGATGATTTCCTGAGGTAGGCCCGTGTAGGCTAGTTGCTTGCGGCAGCGCGCGCGTGCACCAGGGTCTTCGGACCGGACTCGAAGAGGACCTCGATTTTGCTGTCGGAGAGCAGCCGCGTCACGATGCCGAAGCGGAAGCTCGGGTGGTCGAGTACGTCGCCCACGGTGAAAGTCTCCGCCGGCTTGTAACGGTGCGCACGGGAAAGGTCTTTTCCCTGCATGGCGCGGTCGAAATCGCTCGCTTTTGGGGTGCTGCTCTTCGCCGCGGCCCCACCGCTCATGCGCTTGGGAGCGCTTTTGCTGCGGCCGTCGACAGACTGTTTACCGCGATAAGCGTGGGGAGAGCGGCAGGTTTTGCACTGCACGCGGACGACGCGGTCACCCACCATCGCGATGATGACGTGGGCCAGGTCGAGATCACATTTGGAGCAATAGGCATCGATATCGGAGCCGGCCTTGGGGCGGCGCGAAGGAGCGGTGGTCATGCGGCGCGCAATGTAGCGCGTCTCCTGGGTAAAAACGAGACCAGCGGCATGGCCTCTCGCGCTGGCCATGTTGAATTCATCGGGTAAGCTTCAAGGACGCATGAAGTTCGCCCCCCCGCAGCTCAACGATCGCGCCCTGCGCCATCATCTCCGTGCTTTCCGTATCGGAGACCTGGTGGCGTCGCGTGGCGTCTCGGGCGGCATCCTCGGGATGCTCTACGAGCTCAACACCACCCGCGGCCGTTACGTCATGCGCTTGCTTGCCGATCGCCAGCCCGCCGATGCGCGCTTCGAAGAGGCCCTGCTCAAACATCTCGAAGAACGTTCGTTCCCCGTCGCCCCAGTGCTCAAGGCGCGCCACGAGAGCAGCTCGGTGCCGGTTTCGAAGCACGCCGATCTCTCGCTCTTCCATCCGGTGCCGGGTCGGGCGCTCGCGGCGTTCGAGGTGAGCCCAGAGCATGCACGGCAAGTCGGCGCGTTCCTCGGCTCGATGCACCTCGCCTTGAAGACCTTCCGCCGGGTTCGCCGCAGCCGCTCGACTCCTACGATGGTGGCTCGCCAGCTCGAGCGTCTTCTAAAGCGGACGATGCCGGACGACGTCGGCCGCGACGCCCGCGCCTTGGGGCTCGAAGTCGTACGCCACCTCACGCAGCGCCGCATGCCACGCGGCGTGGTGCATGGCGATCTCACCATCGACCACGCACGTTTCGCCCATGGTGAGCTGCGCGCGGTGCTGGGCTTCGGCAACGCCGCCGTCGGGCCGCTCGCCTGGGACATCGCCGTCGCCCTCTGTGATTGGGGCTTCTCGCACGACCAGCTCGTGCCCGATCGCGCCGCCGCGTTGGTCGCTGGCTACGAGAGCGTGCGTCCGCTCGAGCCCGCGGAGAGAGCAGGGCTGTTCGATTTGACGCGCTACGCCGCCGCGCGCGGCGCCATCATGCACATGGGGGCCTTCGAGGTGCCGCCTCGTCAGTCGGTTTTGCGATATCGCGATTATCGCCACTCCATGCGGCGTCTCGACGCGTTGCGCGCCCTCGGTGGGCCGCAGTTTCGCGACAAGATTCTTGGCCGCGGCGCGCGCGAGCGCTAGAGCCTTTGGACGTGGGGCTCGTCACGACCGCCGGCGCCAAGTTGTTGCTCGTCGCTTTGCTGGCTGCGCCCGCGAAGGACAAGGAGCCCGCGTTGCTCGCGGCGCCGCCCAGCGGCGTGCCCATCGTCAAGGAAGCCCCTCCGCCGCCGAGCGCGACGATCACCAAAGAAACACCAGCGGCGAACAGCGCCGACCCCGCACAGGGCCCAGACATCGATGCGTCGGTCTCGCTGTCGCGCTCGGGCATGCCCGCCGTCGATCCCAACGCCGAGATCGTCTGGAGCTTGCAGACCGAGGGGACCATCACCCTCGTCCGTCCGCAGACCGTCGTCGATGGCCAGCTCATGGTGGCGCAGATCGAAGGCTCGCCGAAGTGCGACCGCGTTCGCGTCACCTGGATGGGCCAGCGCCATGACGCATTCCCGGTGGACGGCGTGCATCAGGTCCTCCTGCCGGTGCGCCTCGCCCTGAACGCCGGTGATCAGACGCTGAAGGTCCGCTGCAGCGGACGCGAGGCGAAGTTCGTGGTCCAGGTGTCCGAGGGCACCTTCCCCGAGTCGAAGCTGTCGGTGGATCCGAAGTTCGACAAGGCGCCGCCGCCGCGTGTCGTCGAGGAGAGCGCCGCCATCAAGCAGGCGTGGACGCTAGGGGAGACCCGCCGCCAGTGGAACAAGACGTTCACGCGTCCCGCCAAGGGCATCGATACCAGCCCATTCGGGGTGCGCCGCACCTTCAACGGCAAGATCGAAGGGCGCCACCGCGGTCTCGATATCGATGGGAAAAACGGCGACCCAATCTTCGCGACCAACGACGGCAAGGTGGTCCTGGTCGCGGACGACTTCTATTACATCGGCAACGCGGTGTTCATCGATCACGGCGCCGGGCTCTTCACCATCTACTTCCACATGACGAAGACGATGGTGAATCACGGTGAGCGCGTGAAGCGTGGTCAGCGCATCGGCACCATCGGCAAGACCGGCCGCGTCACCGGACCGCACCTTCACTTCGGGGTGAAGCTCGCGGACACCTACGTGAATCCTGTGGATCTGCTCGAATACGGCGGTGAGCGCATCTACGTGACGCGTACCGACGTGACGACGATGCGAGATGCGGCGACGAAGGTGAGAGGCGCGGCTACAACCCGCTGACGATCATCCATTTTTCGTTTTCGCGGATGAGCTCGATGCGGTTGAACTCACGGTGCGCGTCCCAGGTGCCTCCCGAAGGCAGCTCGATGCGGGCGCGCGAGGCGTAACGGACGTCGGCCCAGGCCTTTTCGTCCTGCACCGTGATGGCGTGGATATCGAGGATGACGTGCATCTCTTTGGTGGCACCGAAGCTGTCACTGACGAGGGAACGCAGCTGTTCGTAGCCGTAGTCGTCGCTCGGCTCGGGGGTGCCCATGTCTTCGAAGTATTGCGGCGAGACATGCGCCAGGACGCGTTCGCTGTTGCGCTCTTCCATGCCGGCGCGGACGTCTTCGATGACGTCGTAAACCGCGTGGTTTTCGCGGGTGTCCTCGACGCGAGTGCCTTTGATGTAGCGATGGCCGCAGCCGGTGAGAGCGATGAGGACCAAGGAGAGTGTGAGCTTCGTCATTGCGGTTTCCATCATAAGGCGCTGCGCACGAACATCGAAATAGCGCGCCAATGTCAACCGCGATGAGCCCCAGCGCCATTCCGTTTGAACGATCCTCCTCTACCTGTTACCCGTTTAAGCATGAGCAAAATTCTGCTTTCGGTGGCGCTGGTCGGTCTCGTCGGGTGTGCGAGCAGTGGCGGCAATCAAGAGGGCAAGCCCGCGCCGGTCGCGGCTGACGCTTCGAGCTACTCGTCGCACGGCATGACCATCGATCGCCCCTCGCAGTGGCACTTCGTGCAGCCCGACAGCAGCGTCTCGGCGGACACGCAGGTCATCCTTCACGGCCCCATCGGCAGTGCCACGCTCGCTCCGACCGTCGAGGTCTCGCGCCGCCCGCTCACGGCTGCCGATCGTCGTCGGGCGCCGGCACAGATTCTCACCGCGCTCGTCAGCGAGATCGCTCAGACGTTCGACGGCTTCGAGGCGCAAGGCTCACCGGCCGACGTCGAGGTCGGTGGCCGCAAAGCGGCGCGCATGGACGTGAACCTCACCGAATCCCTCGCGGACGGCACCGAAGAGCGCCGCGCCGCCCAACTGTACGCTATCGTGGATGGCGAGCAGCTATGGGTGGTGCGCGGCTTCGGCCCCGGCGATGGCAGCGCCAACGGCCAGATCAGCGACGTCGTCAAAGGCATCCACTTCTAGAGGTCGAGCTTCTGCGTGTCGGCTGGAGAGAGCTTCAGATCTTCGCGCAGCTCGTGGTTGTAGTCGGCGATGAGCTCGTCCGTTTCGTTGGCGGTGAGCTTGTTGCCGTTGCCGATCGTTGGCGTGAGGAGCGCCATGATCGCGCTCGCGACGCCGAGGCCGAGCAAGGAGAAACCAATCGCTCGGGTGTCGTTCGTGTACTTGTCGTCGTAGAGCAGCACGCCTCCGGTGATCCCCGCGACCGCACCGAGGCCGAACCCCAGTCCCCACCACAACTTCGGCTTGAAGCGCGCATCCTTGATGCGCTCTTCGAGGGCGCGGTTGCCGAGCATCCGTGCGAGCTCGACTTCGTCGACGACATCCGCCGGCCCGCGCACCACGACCCAGTCGCCACTCTTCTGGCCGCTGATGGGCGTGCCACCCATCATGCCGTTGCCCCAGCCCCACGACGGATCCGCGAAGCCGGGCACCGACTGGTATCCGCCATAGTAGATGGTCGACGGGCCCACCGGTGACTGCATGATCGGACGCAGGGCCAAGCGCTCGCGCGCATAGCGGCGCATGCGCGAGAAACGCTCTTCATCGTCGAGGCGTGCCTTCTCGCCGGTCGTCTTGGGCCAGGTGATCGCTTTCACCCAGAGACGCTCGCCAGCGCGGGCGGTGAGGGTCGCCAGGACTTCTTTGGGTGACAGACGTCGGAGCTGCAGAGTTGCCTGCGCGGTGTCGATGCCGACCACGACGAACAGGCCGGTCTTCTCCAAGGCCTTACGAGCCGCGCCGAGCTCGTGGCTCTCCATCGTGTCGTCGGCGGCAAGAGCGAGCTCGCGGAGCATGCTGCCCTGCGCTTCGGCGAGATCGATGGTGAGCTGGGTCGCGGGATCGGGCACGTAGTCGCGCATGGCGTCCGGCGGCGCTACCTCGGGCGTCTCTTTCTTCAGGTCGTCGGGCAGCGTGCCGATGACCTTGCGCTGCGGCTCATCGGGCTTCGCCGGCGCGTTGGGCATCTGCGCCTGGGCCTGGGCGACGAGCAGCATGATGGCGGAGAGCTTCATCCAATCAAGGTGCGTTGACATAAGCCCGGAGCGCAACCCAATAACGGGGACATGGCGCGAATTGCGGTGATTGCAGGTGACGGGATCGGCATCGAAGTGACTGCTGCGGCGCTCGAAGTGCTCCGCGTGGTTGGCAAGAAACACTCTGTCGGCTTGGACATCGAGGAGCTCGACTACGGTGCCGAACGTTACCTGCGTGACGGCACCACAATGCCCGCCGGCGAGATCGATCGCTTTCGCCGTGAGGTCGACGCCATCTTTCTCGGCGCGGTCGGTGACCCGCGCATTCCCGACATGCGGCACGCGCGCGACATCCTCCTCGCGACACGCTTCGAGCTCGATCTCTACGTGAACTTTCGGCCGGTGCGATGCTTGGCCGACGACTTGTGTCCGCTGAAGCGGAAGAAGGCGTCCGACATCGACTTCGTGGTCTTCCGCGAGAACACCGAAGGCGCCTACGTGGGCATCGGTGGCAACTTCAAGAAGGGCACGCCCGACGAGGTCGCGACCAACGAGGACGTGAACACGCGCAAAGGCGTCGAGCGCATCATCCGCGCCGCCTTCGACTATGCTGCGAAGAACGGCAAGCGTCGCGTCTGCATGGCTGACAAGTCGAACGCTCTGCGTTTCGCTCACGACCTCTGGCAGCGCGTTTTCGCCGAGGTGAAAAAAGAATACCCGCACATCGAGACGCGCCATCTGTTCATCGACGCGCTCGCCATGGAGCTCATCCGGGCGCCGGAAGCGTTCCAGGTCATCGTCACCAACAACATGTTCGGCGACATCGTGACCGACCTCGGAGCGGCTTTGCAGGGCGGTATGGGGCTCGCGGCCAGCGCCAACCTGAATCCGAGTGAAGCGCTGCGGCGACCTTCGCGGCCCAACGGCATCGGCTTGTTCGAGCCGGTCCATGGCTCGGCGCCCGATATCGCCGGAAAAGGCGTGGCAAACCCGCTGGCTGCTATCCAGACGGTCGCCCTGATGCTCGAGAATCTCGGCGCCCAGGCGGCGGCCACTGACATCGCTCGCGCCGTGCAAGCAGTGATTAATGCTGGAGATCTGACCCCGGATCTCGCCGGGAAGGGGACGACGCGCGCGGTGACCGATCGGGTGCTCGCGGCGCTCTCGTAAAAGCCCACGAAACCCGGGGACCTTCGCCCCGATAACGTGACCCATGCGCGTCACCACCAGCCGCGCTGCAGCCGCTTCCCCCCGGCTGCAGACGGACACCTTTGCCCGCCGCTTGCCTTCGCCACAGCTCCGTTCCGCGAACCTCGAGGCGCTCGAACCGACCCTCGCGAGGCTCGACCGACAGGCCGCGCCCGCCGCGGGTACGCCGCCCGAGCCGCTCATCGACGTTTCGGGCTTCAGCTTCCACGAGCATGTCCGCCCAGACGGACAACCGATCAGAGTCGAGTATCGCGGCAGCTTCGTCATTCCTCATCTCTTGCCGCCCGGTGGTGCCGAGCTGCCGCCGCTGGTTCTGCCCGGCAAGTCCCTCGACATCCTGGCTTTCGGTGACGGTGGTCACGGCAACAGCGCTCAGCGTGAAACCGCTATAGCGCTCACGAAGATGGCGAAAGAGCGCGGCGTGAATTTCAGCGTTCACACTGGCGACATGGTCTATCCGCACGGCATCGCCAGCGCCGACGACCCGCAGCTCGAGCGCAAGGTCACGGGAATGTACGGAGCGCTACCCGAGCTCCACGCCGTTCCCGGCAATCACGACTACGGCAGCCGCAAGGGCGCCGGAATGCCCGAGGCCCTGGTCGAAGTCGCCAATCGCAATCTGCCGGGCACCTTCAAAATGCCGACGCGCTACTACTCGCGGCTCATCAAGGTCGACGGCATGACCATCCGCACCATCTTCATGGACACCTCGACGCTGCCCGTCGACCCCATCCAGCTCAAGTGGCTCGAAGCGCAGCTCGCCAAGGACGCTGACTACACGCTCGTCTTCGGCCACCACCCGGTGCAGAACGAAGGCTGGCACGGCGCTAGCGACTTCATGAGGGAGCGCATCATGCCGCTCCTGGAAGCGCGCGCCGACCTCTACGTCTGCGGGCACGAGCACAATCAGCAGCAGCTGCGCACCCCGGGCGGGCTACCCACCGTGGTGAGCGGCGCGGCGTCGGAGTCGCGACCGCTGTGGCCCTGGGGCAATCGCGAGTTCGGCAGCATGCGTAAAGGTGGCGCGTTCTTCGAGGTGAGTCGCGACGGGATCCGCTACGAAGCCTGGTCCGCCGCGAAGGAAGAGGTGCTGTTCACCAACACCTTCCACAAGCGCCCCCGTTCTCCCTTGCCGGTCTAGGCCTTGAAGACGATGAAGCGCGACAGGTCGATGCCGAACTTCTTTTGCGCTTGATCGAGGTAGTCGTTGTGCTCCTCGATGCGCTTGTTCAGGAACTCTTGGAAGATGTCGACGAACGAGCACGCTGCTCTGTGCGCGGTGGTCTCGGTCTGCTCGAGCGCCTGATTGAACTTGCGGATGGCGTCGTCGCCCTGCAGGTCGGCGTATTCTTCGGCGAGTAAGCGTCGAATGACTTGCGGGAAGAGCAGGATGGCCGAGAGGACGTCGCTGACCTTGAACTTCTTCGCCGCGTGCACACGCGACATGTAGCGGAAGACCTTCTCGAGCGCGTCGGTTTGGCCGGTGACCAGCAAGTCGACGTAGCCGTCGAGCAAGTGCTCGAGCATCTGCTTGAGCTCGGTGCGGGGCATCTTGCTGTAGGCGGTGACGGACCTCGGGATCTTCGTCAGCAGCAGGTTGACGATCTGCGCGTTGTAGTCCTCGAGGAAATTGAACAGCTGGATGTTCACTGCGAAACCGCCTTCCGCTCATCCATAGCAAAGGAGCAGCGTGGATTGCACGTTGGCGGCCAAACGTGCGATTTCCAAGCCCCCATGCACCCCATCCGCGACATCATGGTTCAGAAGTTCGGCGGCAGCTCGGTCGGTACGGTCGAGCGCATCAAACACGTCGCCGAGCTGGTCGCCAAAGCGAAACAGAAGCACCCGCACTTGGTGGTCGTGGTCTCGGCCATGCGGGGCGAGACCGATCGTCTCTTGGGCCTGGCCGGCCAAATGGCGCCGCGCCCCGATCCGCGTGAGACCGACGCCATGGTCGCGACCGGCGAGCAGGTGTCGGCGGCGATGCTGGCGATTGCCCTCCGCGATCGCGGAGTGCCAGCCGTGTCGATGACCGGCGCTCAGATGTTGGTACGCACCGACGGCATGTTTTCGCGTGCCCGCATCAAGAAGATCGATCGCTCGGCGATCGACCGGGCTTTATCGCGCGGCCATGTCGTGGTCGCCACCGGCTTTCAGGGCATGGACGACGACGGGAACCTGACGACCCTCGGCCGCGGTGGCTCCGACACCAGCGCCGTCGCGCTCGCCGCCGCGCTCGATGCCGTCGAGTGCGACATCTACACCGATGTGCTCGGTGTCTACACCGCCGACCCCAATCTTTGCCCTGACGCCAGGAAGCTCGACGTCATCGCCTTCGAGGAGATGATGGAGATGGCCTCGGCGGGCTCGAAAGTCTTGCAGATCAGATCCGTGGAGCTTGCGATGAATCACAATATGCCGGTGCGTGTACGTTCGACCTTCAGCGACGATCCGGGAACGCTGGTCACGGGTGAAGACGAGCACATCGAGCGGCTCGTGGTGCGCGGCGTCTCCCACGACAACGGCGACATCAAGGTCACGGTGCGTCGCATCCCCGACCGGCCGGGCGTCGCGGCGACGTTGTTCCGTGGTCTGTCGAAGGCGGGCATCAACATCGACGTCATCGTCCAGAACGCCTCCGAAGACGGTAAGACCGACGTCTCCTTCACGGTCGCCAAAGCGGACGCGGCTCAGGCGGAGGAGCTCGTGCGCGAGGCTGCCAAGGAGCTCCACGGTGGCAACGTCGAGGTCGACCACTCGATCTCCAAGGTGTCGATCGTCGGCGTCGGTATGCGCGCACACGCTGGTGTGGCCGCCGAGATGTTCCAGGCTTTGCACGAAGCCGGCGTCAACATCGCGATGATCACGACCAGCGAAATCAAAGTTACCTGCGTCATCGCCCGCGCCCAGGTCGAGAAAGCCGTGAGGGCGTTGCATGCGCGCTTCGAGCTCCATGCTGGAGGCAAGAAGGCATCGCCGGCGGCCAAGACGCCTGCGAAGGCGAAGCCGAAGGCCAGGGCGAAGGCCAAAGCGAAGAGCCCCGCGCGTCGTGGCAAGAAACGCTAAAGCGGTTTGACCGTGTCGCGTCGCGAAGGACCGAGCACCGCACTGGGGCTTGCGGCCATCGTCGCTGCGGCGGCCCTGTTCATCGCGGCGCGGGTGCTTTGGCAACAATGGTCGGAGCACCGCAAAGACCCGGCTGAAGCGATCGAGCCGGTCCCGCCGTCGGGGCTTGGCGATGAGCGTCCGAAGTGAGATATGGCCCGCCGATGCGGGCAGATACCATGATGACACCTGACAACGAGGACATGCCGACGCCGGTTCCGAGCCGGGGCAATCCGCTCCAGAGCGGCTTCGTGGTCGATCTGACCCGCCGACTGCCGCAGGCGGTGGTGTCGCGCGCTTGGGGGTGGCTTGCGCGTCGCAAGCATCCGAAGCTCGGGGTTGCTCTGCTGAAGCGGACATTCGTCAAGGCCACCGGCATCGACATGTCCGAGGCTCAGGAGCCCATCGGCACGTATTCGACCCTCGAAGATCTGTTCGTACGTCACTTGAAGACGGGCGCGCGCCGCATCGAGCCGCAACCCGACGCGGTGGTGAGCCCGGTGGATGGCACCGTCGGCGAAGTCGGGGTCATCGAAGACGGCACTCTCATGCAGGTGAAAGGGCGCAGCTACAGCCTCGCGCGTTTGCTCGACGACGAGGAGGAAGCCAAGCGCTTCGAGGGCGGCGCTTACGCGACGTTGTATCTCGCGCCCCACGACTATCACCGCATTCACGCACCGGTGTCGGGCAGCATCTCGCAAGGCGCGCTCGTGCCCGGCGCCCTGTTCCCGGTGTTCCGTGAGGCGCTCGAGCGCATCGACGAGCTCTTCGCGCGCAACGAGCGGATCATCACGTACATCGACAACAAGGCCTGTGGCCGGGTCGCGGTCGTGAAGGTCGGAGCGACGCTGGTCGGACGCATCTCACTCGCTTACGACGACAGCGTCCACACCAACGTCAAAGGCCAGGCGCGCGCCGCGCTCGCTTACGATCCACCTCACGCCATGCAAAAGGGCGCCGAGCTGGGTGCCTTCGAGCTCGGGTCGACGGTGATTCTCGTCTGCGAAGAGGGTCGCATCTCCCTCGAAGAGCTGGTCCCCGGCCGCAAGGTGAAGATGGGTCAGCGTATCGGCACGTTGAGTGATCGGCCGCGCACCAAGCGCTCGCGCACCCGTAAGTCGTCGGAGTCCTGAGCGGTGAGCGTTGCCATCCTGACATCGCCGATTCTTTCGGACGTGACCGGCGTCGTTCACGGCTTCACGACGCGCGATGGCGGTGTGAGCCAGGGACCGTTTGCCAGCTTGAACCTCGGCGGCTCGCAGGACGAGCGCCCGGCCATCGAGGCCAACCGCGGCCGCGTGCTCGAGACCCTCGGCAGGAAAGCGGCCACGTTCGTCGCCCTGCGTCAGGTCCACGGTAACGACGTCGTTCAAGTGACGCGGCTCGCGGGTCGCAGCATCGAGGCCGACGGCTTGTGGACGCGCGACCGCGGCGCCGTGCTCTCGGTCCTGGTCGCCGACTGCGTTCCGATTCTTTTTGCCGACACGCGCGGTCGGGCGGTGGGAGCGGTGCATGCCGGCTGGCGTGGTACCGCCTCGCGCATCGCCGCCGAGATGGTGAAGCGGATGAAAGACGCCGATATCGCGCCGCACGAGCTTCGCGTGGCCATCGGCCCGGCGATCGGTCCGAACGATTTCGAGATCGGCCCGGACGTCGTGCTCGCTCTCGAGACCGCGTATCCCGCGCCCGGTGCCGCCATTCGTCCCGGAAGCGACGATCGCTCGTATGCCGACCTGTGGGCGCTCAACAAACGCTGCCTCGTGGAGGCGGGAGTGCCCGAGGCCTGTATCGATGTGGTCGCGTATTCGACCGTTGCCGATACGCGTTTCTTCTCGCACCGCCGTGACGACGGCGTGACCGGCCGCCAAGCCGGGGTCATTGCTCTGGCCTGAGATTCTCGCCGTTTTTTTGACCGCACGCCCCGGACGCCCGAGACTTGGGCCGTGCGACCGCTATTCGTCTCACTTTTTCTCGTCCTGTCCGCTTGTGCGCACTCGTCCGGTGGCGACATCGACAATGCGCAGCTAGCCCGCAGCCTCGATGCTTTGCGCGCGCAGGTGGCAGCGCAGGGGCAGCAGCTCGAAACGCTGCAAGGGCGCCTCGACGTCATGGCTGCGGCGGGCGCGGTGCAGACGGCGGGTACGTCGCGCAGCATGCGTGATCTCGAAGTGGTGAAGCTCACGCCGGCGCCGGTTCGTGCGGCGGAGCCCGAAGAAGAGCCGGTCATGCTCGAGATCACCGGTGAAGGTGAACGTCTCCAAGTCGTGAAAATGCCTCCTGCGCCACGGGCGCGCGCCGCTGCCAAAGCCGCGGCAAGCCCGACCAACGCCTCACCCGCCAAAGCGGACCCGCTCGACGGTCCGTTCGCCGATGCGCTCGACGCGTATCGCAACGGCCGGACCGAGGAAGCCTTCGAGCGCTTCTCGAACCTGATGAAGAAGAGCCCGAAGGCCGAGAAGGCGTCGGCCGCGCTCTACTGGATGGGCGAGTCGCGCTTCGACGACCAGCGCTTCGACGAGGCGATCGCTCAGTACAAACGGCTAGTCGACGCTTATCCCTCGAGCAGCAAGGCCCCCGAGGCGTTGCTCAAGATGGGCATCAGCTTCGAGAAGCTGAAGGACTCGACGCACGCGCGCGAGGCTTTCCAGCGCTTGGTCGACGAACACCCGGACAGCGCCGTCGCGGAGCTTGCGCGTGCCCGTCCAGGCATCCGTGGAGGACGCTCGAAATGATGCGGCAACCTACGCCGGTGCGCATGGCGGTCGAGCACGTGCTCTTCGCCCTCATGATCTGCTCGATGGTCGGTCTCGTGCTGATGGGGAACTCCTCGTCGCACGCGCAAACGCCCAAGCGGAAAAAACAGCAGATCAACGTCGACGCCATTCCATTCAAGCCGAACCTCGACACGTACATCGTCCAGCAGGGCGATAACCTCTGGAACATCACGCGCAAGGTCACGGGCTCGCCGTGGTTATGGCCGAGGGTCTGGTCGTACAACCCCGAGATCACCAACCCGAACTGGATCTACCCGGGTGATCAGATTCGCTTCTTCCCGAGCGATGTCGAGCTGCCGAGCCTCTACGATCTCGCTTCGGCGCAGCGCGAGATCCCACAAGAGCCGGAGCCCTCGAAGTTCGTCGATGATGAGAACACGCGTCCGCCGCCACGCGGCATCGATCCGGCGCGCTTCGTCGGGCTCTTCGTGACGCCCAAGGAGCTCTCCGAAGCCGGAACGTTACGCAACTCGGCTGACGAGCACATTCTGCTGTCGCCGAATGATCGCGTCTTCCTGTCGTTCCCGCGCGAGAGCCAACCACGCAGCGGCGAGCGCTATTTCGTCTACCGCACCGTCGGCAAGGTGACACACCCGGTGACGAAGAAGAACTTCGGCTACATGACGGAGGTGACCGGCTTCGCCTCCATCGAGGAAGTTTACGAGAAAGTGAGCAAGGCCCGCATCGACGCGACGCGTCTCGAGGTCGAGCGCGGCCAGTTCGTCACCAAGGTCGAAGAAGATCTCAAAGAGCGCGTGACGCCGACTACCGCGTCCGCAGCCCTCGAAGGGTACGTTTTGGCGGTCAACTACGACACCGGGGTCGTTGCCGGCAAACACAACGTCGTCTTCATCGACAAGGGCAAGAATGATGGCGTCCAACGCGGCAATCAGTTCACGGTGACGCGCAGCGACGATCCAATCGTCGGCGAGCCCCAAGATCTACCGCCCAAGGCCATCGCGACGTTGATCGTCGTCGACATCCGCGACAATGCGTCGACCTGCCTGGTGGTCGCCTCGAAGCAAGAGGTGGAACCGGGTTTGAAGGTGAAGGCGGTTACGCGCTAGGCTCGGGGGATGCCCCGTAGAGCGTTGGCTGTTTGCGTCCTTTTAGGTGTCGCGAGGGTCACGTCTGCAGCCGAGCCGGCCACGGTTCGTATCCCCCTGCAGCAATGGCAAGACGCCGTCGACGGCGTGCGCGAGCTGGAAAAGCCGCCTACGCCGCAGCATCCCTACGCGGTGGTCCGCCGTAACGTCGACGTGGCGTTCGCGCGCGGCGTGCTCACTGGCAGCATGGATGCGGAAATCGACGTCGATACGCTCGAGCGGACGGTGACCGTGCCACTGCTCGACGAGCAAGCGTCGCTGTCGTCGATCACGGTCGATGGCTCGGCCGCGGTAGCGACCCGCTCGGACGGGATGAACGCGGTGCTCATCGCGACGCGCGGCCGTCACCGCGTTCACCTGACGTTCGCGAAAGGTCAGGACGAAGACCGGTTCACGCGAGGCTTTTCACTCATGTTGCCGCCGGGGCCGGTGACGCGGGTCGTGGCAACGCTTCCCGAAGCCGATGTCGAAGCCGAGCTCGATGGTGGGGTCATCCTCTCGCAGAGCCGCGGTGGTTCGGGAACACGCATCGAGGCGGCGATGGGCGCTTCTGGCGACCTGTCGCTACACTGGCGGCGTCGGGCGGCGGAGGTCGGCACCGCCAAGCGCGAGCTGGAAGCGCGCATGTTCGTCCTCGCGAGCATCCACGAGCAGACGGTGCGCACCCGCACCACCATCGCGTATCGCCTCCTCGCGGGTGAAGCCTCGCGCTTCGAGCTCGCCATTCCCGAGGGCGTCGAGGTCACGCAGGTGACCGGTGATGCGGTGCTGCAATGGACCGCCGAACGACGGGGTAACGAACGCGTCGTCACCGTGCTGCTCAAGTATCTCGTGGACGATGCGACCAGCATCGAGGTCGCCACCCAGCACCCGCGTGGGTCCGGCGGCACCGCCGACCTCGCCCTGGTGCGCGCGAGTGACGCCGCCTTGCGTGAGGGCTTCATCGCGCTCGAAGGCCGCGCCGGTTTCGAGCTCGCGGTGACCAAGAGCGACGGCGCGGCGGCGATGGCGACCGGGGACCTGCCGAACGAGCTGCTCTCGGCGACGGACAAGCCGCTGCTCGCGGCGTTTCGCTTCGAGAGAGCGCCGAACGTCACGGTGACCGTGACACGCAACGAGCAAGTCGAGCTCACGCAAGCGGTCATCGACGACCTCGAGGCGGTGACCATCGTCGGCGAAGAGGGTGTCGAGATCGTCAAGCTCAAGCTCTTCGTCCGCAATAACACACGTCAGTATCTTGGTGTGACCCTACCGGTGGATAGCCACGTCACGCACGCGCTCATCGACGGAGCTCCTATCCAGCCCGCCGTGACCTCGAAAGAAGGTGTCGAGATTCTGCTGGTGCCGTTGCGGCAGTCCGAGAAGATCGGCGCACGTGCACGCCGCGTCCATTACGTGCAGTCGGGTGACACGCTCGGTGGAATCGCCCTGCGTTATTACAACCGCGCCGACCGCGCCCGTGAGATTGCGGCAGCTAACGGCAATATCCGAGCCGATCAACTGCAGGTCGGGCAGGCGATCGTCGTGCCCAGCGGCGGTAGCTCGGTCCAGGAGAGCAACTTCGTCGTCGAGCTGGCCTACGAAACCCGCCGCGCCGCGTTGGGCTCTTTCGGTCGACGCGTGTTGACGCTGCCGTCGCTCGACATCGCGGTGATGACGGTTCACTGGAACGCCTATCTGCCGAATGCCTACGAGCCGCTGCGGTTCGCGACCGATCTGCGCCAGCTCGACGGCCTGCGTTACGACCTGCTCACGCGCCTGCGCTACTACATCGGTACCGCGCTCGCGACGCGCGATGCCTGGGCCGGCGGCGGCAGCTCGTACGAGAACATCCTGCGCTCGCGTAAGATGATCTTCGACAAGGAACAAAAGAAGCAGGCGAAGGTCGTCCTAACGTCCTTTCCGCTGGTCGGGGAGCGCTATCGCTTCAGCAGAGTGCTGCTCGGGACCGAGCGCGCCAAGCTCGACGTGAGCTACGTCCGCCGGAGCGTACAACCATGGGTTCGCGGCGCGGTGTTCGTATGCGTGCTCTTGGCTCTCTGGGTCTGGCTGCTGCGCAGCCGTGAGATTCGGCGGCTGGCTTGGCGCGGCCGTGATTTCGCGGTGCTGGCGGTGATGCTGGGCATCTCGACCATCCTCGGACACTACGTGCTCGGCATTCATCGCAGCGTCCTCTCGGCGCTCGACCTCGGATTGCTGCTCTTCCTGCTGCACGACGTGTGGCGCAGCTGGACGCCGGCGACGCGGCAGGCGCATCAGACGATGGTCTTGAAGCGCGGTTTCCGCGGACGCTGGCTGTTGCGCTTCATCGCGCTGGTCGCGGTCGCCTACGCACTGGTCATGTTTCCGATGTTTTGGAGTCTCATCGCGCTCTTTGCTCTTGCTTGGTTGGTCGCCCGCCGCGTGGAGGTGCGTCATGTTTAGTCGCCTGACGTTCATCGCCGTGCTGTTCGCGTCGACGCTCGCACAGGCGCAAGAGGTCACGATGCCGCTCTCTGAGTGGCAAAGCTTGCGGGAGCGCGAGCGTGTGTTGCGTGCGAAGGCCGAAGCCTCCGGCGAGACCGAGGTCGTCGTCGGTGTTACGCGCTATCGCGGACGCATTGACTCGGCCGGCTTGCACCTCACCATGGTCATGCGCGTCGAGCTCGGTGCCAACGACCGCTACAAGGAAGTCGCGGTCATCGGTAACCGTGTCGTGGTCGTAGCGGCACGCCTCGCGGCTACTCCCGTCGCGCTCATCGACAACGGTGAGTTCTGGACCTGGGTGACGCGCCAGCGCGGTGTCGCCGAGCTGACGGTCGATCTCGTCGTTCCGGCGAGCGGGCCACGTGGCTCCGCCGAGTACTTGTTCGAGGTCGTCGAGAGCCCGGTCACCGACCTCACGTGCACGTTCGCGGACCGTGACCTGTCGCCTCGTGTCGACGGGGCGGTCAGCAACGTCGTTCGTCAGACGCCCAACGGCGGCGAGCTCACCGCCATCATTGGGCCAACTACGAGCATTCACCTCGTGGGATTCCGCGAGCTCGCGCAAGCGCCGACGGCGGCCGCGAAGCTCTACGCAGACACCCAGAGCCTGATGTCGCTTGCTGACGAGAGCGTCGAGCTGTTCACGGTGGTGAATCTCACCATTCTCTATGCGCCGCAGAAGCGCTTTCGCATCGCCTTGCCGGCTGGCTACGAGCTGGTCAGCGCCGACGGCGAGGGTGCATTCCAGTACACGGTGGAGACCGTCGATGGAGCGCGCATCATCACCGGCGAGACCAGCTACGGGATCCGCCAGAGCTATGAGATCTCACTACGGCTGAAGCGTCCGCTGGCTGCGGGAGAGAGCTCGGTCCCGCTCGCCATCCCGCGTATGCTCGACGTCGAGCGCGACAGCGGCTTCGTTGCCATCGAGGTGCCCGGAAAGCTCGCGATCACCGCGGTAACGCCAGAGGGGGCTGCGCGATTCACGCCTCTCGACGTGCGCGAGCTACCGGCGACGCTCATCGACAGCAGCGTGACGCCCATCGTCCGCGCCTTCCAGTACAGCGATGCGGCGAGCCGCGCGGCTATTGCCATCGCGCGCTATCCGACCAAGCCCGTCGAAGGCGACAGCATCGACGCGCTCGTCGTTCACACGGTCACGACCGAAGACGGCTCGCGTCTCACCGAGCTCTCGGTGAAGCTCCGCAACGCGCACCGGCAGTATCTCCCCATCGGCGTGCCGACCGCCGCCACCGTACGCAGCGCGACCGTGGAAGGCGACCCGGTCAAGCCCAGCCGCGATGCCCAGGGAAAGCTCCTCTTGCCCTTGGTGCGCTCGCGCCAAGAAGGTGAAGGCCTACGCCCGATCAACGTCCAGCTCGTCTATCAGGAGCAGGCGGGCATCTTCGGGATCTTCGGCCGCGCTCACCTCGACTTGCCAGCGATCGAGCTGCCGATCGCCTCGCTGCAGTGGACCGTCGATGTGCCGCAGCGCTACGCGGTGTCGCGTCTGCGTGGGCCGGTGGCGCAGCAGAGCTATGCGGGCACGGCGCAGTGGCAGAGTCCGCGGGGCGAAGACGTCTACCGCGACGACGACGAGTCTATGGGACTCGATCAGCTAGAGAACACGCTCGAGCAAGGATTCCAGGCGCAGGGACTGCGGCGAGGCCATGCGCTCGGCGGCATGCGCGGAGCTGGCGCCGCTCGCCAGATGCCGATTCAGGCGCAAACCCTGGGTGCCATCGGCGACGGCAATAGCGGCGGCGTTGCGGTGCGCGTGCAAGTTCCGCATGCGGGTCACGAAATGGGCTATCGCCGTTATTGGATCGACGCGCAGGATCCCGTCTGGGTGGAGCTCACCTATCTGCGCCGTGCTTGGTTGCGTGGCCTCGAGATGCTCGCTTTGCTGGCGCTCGTCATCGGAGCCGTCGTCGTCGTATGGCGCGCCGAGGCTCGCCGTCGCGCGGTCATGCGCTGGACGCGCGACGTCACCAAGACGCAAGGGCTCCGCCTCGCCGAGGGGGCGCGCTTCTGGACGGGCGCGTTTGCCGATCGCTTCGCCAATCGTCGTAAGACGAGCCCGGCCTGGGCATACCTTGCCGCCAGCATCGAGCTCACGATCGTAGGCGGTATCGCCCTGACCGTGACGTTGCTCAGCATTGCTTTGATGGTCGCGGCGGCGCGCCTGCTATGGCTAGCGGGCCATCCGCTTTAGCGATCAGCGCTAGGTCGCGTAAGTCTTGCCTTTGTACATCGACGCGATCACCCAGAAGATGACCGCGGCGCCGGCGCCGACTGCCGCGAAGGCCCAGAAGAAGATCGAGAACTGGAGCTTGAGCAGCGGTGCCATGAAGATGACGAACACGTTGCCGAGCGTAATCGTCAGATAGAAGAGGCCGAGGATGGTCGACTTCATCGACGCTGGTGCCTGCGAATACGCGAACTCCAGACCGGTGGTCGAGACCAACACCTCGCCGGACGTTAGCAGGAAATAAGGAAAGGCTTGCCACGCGACGTGTAGCGAACCGTCGCCGTTGCTCTCGAGATAGACCTGGATGAGCGCGATGCCCACGAACGAGACGGCGGTGAGGAACATGCCGATCACCATGCGCGTCAGGAGCCCGAGAGGACGACCGCGCCGCTGCAGCGGACGGTAGATGAAGACGTTGAAGAGCGGGATGGTGATGAGGATGAAAAAAGGGTTCAGCGACGAGCTTTGAGCCGCGTCGAGCTGCATGGTCTGCCAGTCGCCGCTCATGGTCTGCGCGACGATGGCACCGACGCACCAAACCGCGAGTAAGCCGACGAAGCCGAGGTTCAGGGCGCGTGGGAACGGCTGGTTGGAGACGTAGCGCATCAGCCAGACGGCGGAGAACAGCACCGTGACGATCACTGCTGGCAGGAAGAAATAGTCCCAGAAGATCTTCGGGACGGTGACGCCGAGGTTCATGTGGCGCGCTTGCTCGACCCAGGTCGAGGCGTGCTGATCGTACAGCGCCCAGAACATGGTGATCATCACGAAGACGAGCGCGATGCGCAGCACGGCTGGGGCACCTTCGGCTGCTTCTCCGAAATGTTTGCGGGCGGGCGCGAAGAAACCGTTGCCGTCGCCTTCGCCACGGTGCTTGACCGAGTAAGCGATGACCGTGAGGACGCTTGCATGCGGCTGCATGCGATAGCGGATACGCGCGAGGATGCCGCCGAGGGCGAGCCCGGCGCTGGTGATCCCGATGTTCCACAACGGATCCCAACCGTGGTTCACGCCCCAAAGGAGCACGAAGATCGGTGTGAAGAGCGCGAGCGTCGCGAGCGTGTCGAGTAGACCCAGCGTCGGACTCGCTGCCGGCGGACGGCGGACGAAGCGATTGCGGCCGGCCCAGAACACCGCGGTCGCGAGGAACATGAGAACGCCGGGGACACCGAAGGCAACCTCGGGACCGAACTTTCGGTAGAGGTAGGGCGTCAACATGGTGCTCAAGAACGAGCCGAAGTTGATGATGTAGTAGAAGATCTGGAAGACGACATCGAGCAGCGGCTTGTTCTCGCCCTCGAACTGGTCGCCGAGGTTCGCGGCGATACACGGTTTGATGCCGCCGGCGGCGAAGGCGATGAGGCCCAAGCCCAGGTACATGAGGTTCTCGGCTCCGGCGTAGTCGCCCATGACCGACAGACGACCCGCGACCGCGAGCACCGCGTGACCGGCGCAGTAAATGAGCGAGACCCAGAAGATGGTGCGGTACTTGCCTAGGAGCCGGTCGGCGACCGTCGCTCCGAGCAGCGTGAACATGTAGGCGGCGCCGAAGAAGGTGTGCGTCACTTGGGTCGCGTGAACCTTCGCGTCAGTGACCGTTCCGGCGGGCAGCGTGTTCTCGGCGACGAAGCGCAAGAAGAGCCCGACCAGATAGATGTAGAGGATCTGGCGCATGCCGTAGTAGCTGAAGCGCTCGGCACCCTCGTTGGCGACGATGTAGGGGATACCGCCGGGGAACTTGGGCCGTGCCCCTTGGTCGGAAGACGACGCCAGCGCTGCTGCCTGATTGGCCATGCGAAAAACCTCGCTTGGCCGGACGGGCTATCGCCTTTGACAGCGGATGATCAAGCGCCAAGCGCTTTGACGAGGGCCTCGGCGCGGTCTTTGGGGAGCCCCCTCGCGACGGCGAGATCGAGCGCTTTCAGCGATGCGGCGCGATACAGCGCGAGATCCCGGGGATTCGTCAGGGCAGCCAGGTGCTTCTCGACGGTCGCCACGTCGCCGCGCAAGACAGGGCCGGTGAGCGCGTCGGTTGGTCCGTTCTTGGCGACGTTGTCCAATGCCGACCGGGCAAGGCCCATGAGACCTTCGGCGAGCGTGCGGTTCGTGAGATCGACGGCGCTTCCCATCGTCGCGACCACGAAGTTCGAGGCGAAGACCGCGGCAGCGTGGTAGCGGGCCTTGTCCGCGGCCGCGAGTGGCACCGGCCGTCCGCCCAGGCGGCGCACGAACAAGGTGGCCCGCTCCGATGGTGCCGGGGCTGCTTCGACGGTGACGACGGCGCCGGTGATGGCGTCGGCGCCGAGCGTAGGGTTCGCGATGGCGAGCATGGGGTGAATGGCGGCGGCGTCATCGCGGCCGAGAATGCTCGCGGGGAGGGCGCCGGAGAGATGGGCGACCGTGCCGGTCACGTGGGCCACACGACGCGCGATGTCCGCGATGGCGTTGTCCGCTACGGCGACTAGAGTGAGGTCGGCGTCACTCGCAATGAGGGCGTCGAGCCCCGCGACCCGGACCCCCGGTAAGAGCGCGGTGGCCCGCTCGCGTCCGACAGCGCCACGGTTCCAGATGCCACGCACGACGATCCCACGCCGGCGCGCCGCCAAAGCGAACGCAAGCCCGGCATTGCTGGCGCCAATGAGCGCGATGCTGTCGATGCCCATGAGGGCCGCAGCTTGGCAGCGACCCTCCGGCTGGGCAAGTCGCTAGATCGTGCTCTCGGCGCCCGTCCTCACGACGCTAGGTCGCGGCTTGGCCTCTTGGCGCTCCGCGGTCACGAAGGCGACGACGCGGTGGACCGTCTCGCCATCCGCGAGGATGCGCACGTGGCCGAGCCCCCGCGTGAGGTGAATGGTTGCTCGCGGCCAGGCGAGCGCCAAAGCCTGCCCTTCGCCGACGTCGATTTCGCGGTCGGCAGCGTCGTGAACGATGAGGAGCGGCTCGTTACGCTTCGGGGCAAGAGTCTCTGGATGCAGCTCTGCGAAGCTCACACCGAATTCGAGCTCGGCTCGCCGTACGAGCCGGTTGAAGACGACGCTCGAGACGCCAACGCCGTTGCGGAACCGCGCCCAGAAGGAGCGATAGGTTGCGGGAGGCGCGATGAACGCCGCACGCTGGACCGGAAGGCCCCGAGCCATCGCCACGGTGGCGGCCGCGGCGCCGAATGAGTGTGCAATGACGGCGTGTGGTGCGCCGAACTGCTCCGTCATCGCGTCCAGGGTGTCGGCGAAATGGATCAGCGAGGTGAGTCGTCCGCTCGAGCGGCCATGGGCAGGCATGTCGGCGACGATGACGCGGAAGCCGGCGCCGACCAGGGGCTCGATGAACGACGCCATGTGACCCGAGTGGCCACCCCAGCCGTGAATCAGGAAGACCGCGGCACCTTCGCCGAAGGTGTGGCCGTGAACGTCACAGTCACGGACGACGAGATGAAAGGGGGAGCCATGGGCGAGGGTGGCCGCCTGCTCCGGCTTCATTGGCGCCTTCAGGGGATGGAAGAAGAGCTGGCGGGCAGCGCTGGCGGCGAGACCCGGGGAGAGGACGCTGAGAGCGCGCATGCTCTGCTGGAGGAGCCACGGGGCGGGGACGGGCTTCGCGGAGAACGCGGGGGTGTCCGCCGGTAGTGAGACGATTTCTGACCGACCGGTCGTGCTTTTTTTTGCTTGAGCTGAAGTGGCCGCTTGGCTGCGTGACATGACGGGCTCCTTGATTAGGGCGGTTTAAGACTTCGAGGCGCGGCTGCGCTCGACGAGCGCGGCGAAGGCCGAGGTGGCGCGGGCTTCGGCCCGTGGGTCGGCGAAGAAGCGAGCGGCGTGCTGATAGAAGGTAAAGATGCCCAAGAGCTCGTAGGCGAACTGCTCGGGGTCGATGGTGCTCTTGAAGTGCTTTTCTTTGACGGCGATGTCGCAGGCTTTGGTGAGCGTCTCGAACCACGAGCGCTCGGCGGCTGCGAGCTTGTCTTTCACCCGGCCGCGCTTGTTCTGAAACTCGTATTGCAGCTGGGTGAGAAGGCAGCCGCGGCCGCCGTCGGCGTGGTTACCGACCCAGGGAAGATAGCGCTCGAACAGCGCCCGCAGGCGCGGCTCACCGCGCGCTTTGGTGAATGCGGGCTGGATGATGCTGGCAATGAACCGATCGACCAGTGCCTGAATGACCTCGAGCTGGAGGTCTTCCTTGGATTCGAAGTGAGCGAATAACCCGCTCTTCGAGATGTCCAAAGCGGCGGCGAGCTCGCCGAAGGTTAGCCCCTCGAGGCCAACCGTCTCGGCCATGCGCAGCGCTTGGTCGACGATCTGCGCGCGCGTTTTCTCGCCTTTGGTCGCGGCTGCCATGAATACAAAATAGCACGACCGGTCGGTCTTTTTCAAGTTCAATAGGAAGGTGCTGCGTTCCGCCTGTCGCCGAGTGACCAGACGCGCCCAAAGGGTGTCATTCTGACAGACGCCTCACACGCGACGCCTCGGCGAAAAGAGCGATACTTGCGACCGAGGAGATCGTCAGCCCGTTTGGGGAGGCTCCACGCCGCTTTTGCAGGTACTCCCGATTGTTTGCGATGGTGCTGACGTCTCGACCTCATCAACGAATTGACTACTAGGAGATGAAATCATGACCAGCCGTGGAGCAGCGCCGCCGCCAAGCTCGAATCCCCGTCCCACCAACCCGTATGACGCTGCGATCTATGACGCGAAGGCCGCGAAGACGTCGTCGCAGATCACCCTCGCCGCTTCGAAGCTCAACGAGCTCGTCAAAGCGGCCGCTCAGAATGGCGACGGCGACCGCCTCGCGCTGAACACGTTCAAGAGCCTGCAGGGCGCCGATCGCGCCGTCATCGAGACCTTCGCGGATCTCGTGATCAACGATGCGTCGTACTCGCTCCGTGAGTACCAGGCCGAGACCCTTCGCACCTTCGCGCGCGCCGCGATGGGCGAAGGCAGCTGGCCGTCCGGCTCGAACCTCTAGTCGGGTAGCACCAGCGGTGAGCACGCCGTGAAGACCTTTGCGGACATCTTGTTCGCCACGCGACCAGATGGGCAGCGTGTGTTCGACGACGCGATCGTCGATCACGCGCTCCCGTACGTGCTCATCATGGTGTCGTTTCCGCTCGACCAGATGCCGGAGCGGGCGCGTCAAGCGTTCGTGAAGGCACTCGCCGCGGCCGAGGTCGCCGCAGCGGACGACGCGGCAGCGATGTACGAGAAGCTTGCCCTCTACTATATCTCTCACCCGATCGAACCGGCGCTCTTCACGGCCTTGATGTCGTGGATGCGCGAAGAGATTCGCGAGCACCGGAGCGACAGCGGACCGCAACCCGGGATCGTTGCCAAGCTCGGGCTTCCTACCGAGCGCAAGATCCCTGGAGGCAAGGCCCCGGACGATGCTGTGCCGGTGAGCCCGTTGCTCAGCTTCGCGCTCGACAAGGCGTTACCGAAGAAATGACCGCTTCGGCGATCCTGTGATGGCGCGTGAAGGCGCCGGCGCTCTCGCCGAACCGCAGGACGTCGTTGACCGCTGTAACGGACATGTCGCGTCGCACCCGGAACGTGTGCGCGATGCCGTCGCCCGATGGGTGGCGAAGGCGGCGGCGTTCGGGGTGAAAGCTCCCGCTTTCGTTCCGCTGCGCCCATTCGTCTTGGCGGAGAGCCTGCTTCAGGACATCGCGAGCGACCTCGTCTCGCTCATCGCGGCGCTCAAGCGGGACGCTGTCCAGACCGACCTCATCGGTATCGACCGGGCTCGCGCCGAAGCTACTGGCTTGCTCGACGACCTCGCGTCGCCGCATTTCACCTCCTGGGCCCGGCCAGACGGTTTCTTCGACGGGGCTTCGTTCCAAGTGACCGAGCTCAACATCGGGAACGGCGCCGCTGTGACCGCGATCGAGACCGCCTGGCTCACCGAGCTCTACGAGGACATGGGATTGTTCAGCGCCTGTCCCGAGCTCGTCCCACGCGATCCGGTCCCGGCGTGGCGAGGCTCGCTCGACCGTCACACGAACGGTGCGAGCGTCCGTGCCCTCGGCGCCATCGTACGAACGGCCACCCTGGGCAGTCCGGAGTGGCGGATGTTCGAGGGACAGCTCACCGCGTTCATCGAGCGCTTCCTCGCTGGCAGCGAATTGGGCGGCGTCCTCGATCCGGCGGACGAGGCCGGCATCAGCGCGATCGACAGCCGGGATGGCGCGTTCTTCCAGTTTTCCACCGAGTCGATGGTCACGATCCTCGAGGGCTACCGAGCCCTGCGCGATCCGGCACGCCGCGCGCGCTGGTGGTTGCCCCCGACCGTCTCGCTGCTCGACAAGAACGTTTTACCGCTCGTCTCGCGTGTGACGTCGACGCGTCGCGCGGCTGTTCTGCCTACCGTGTGGGTCGACGAGCATCTGGACGATGTCGTCGGAAGGCGCGCAGAGCTGGTCTTCAAGTCCGCTACCAACGACAAGCGCATCTTGCTCGGTGCCGGCACGACCGAGCAGCAGCTCCGAGACCGACTGACCATCTGGGGCCTGAACAGTCGGCTCATCGCTCAGCAGCGTGCGAAGATCACGTGCGTGCGCATCCCCGTGTGCGAGCTCTCGCCCGACGGGCAGCTGGGGACGACGCGTGACCTCGACGTCTGGGTCGAGGCTTCGCCGTTCCTGGTCGATGGGCAGCTCACGGGCGTGTTCTGCCGCTGCGTACCGGCGTCCGAAGAGCAGCCCATCATGAGCCCACCGCCCCCGAGCCTCGGGCTTGGAGTCCTGGTCGGCGTACGTGGGAGCTAGTCCTCAAGGCGCCGCGAGGTAATCGGCCATGATCTCGTTGGGTGCGAGCGCCCGGTCGTAGAGGCGGGCCGCGTAGAGCGAGGTCAAGGCGTTGAACCAGTAGAAGCGCATGGTTCCCGTGCGCCCCTGGCCATTGCCATAGGCTCCCGGCGCGGCGGGGATGCCGCGGCGGTCGAGGACGCCGTCGATGTACATCGAAAACTCGTTGTTGTTCTCGTGCACGAAGGCGAGGTGATGCTTGCTGCCGTCGACGAGCACGTTGTTGCCCACGAGGTTGCGCTGGAACTCGTCGAGCTCGATGCGGTTCGCATTGCGCAGGCAGAGATTGAGCGAGTTGCCGTAGCTCGGGTCATTGCCGTGCACGAGACCGCAGAAATTGGCGTCGTAGTCGGCGACCCGAACCACGGCTTCGAAGGTGTAGCCGGAGGCTGGGAGGGCGATGCTGTCGTTGCTGATGAGGGTCGACGCCGCCGAGGTGAACGACACGAAGGCGCCACTGGAGTCGGCGACGAGATTCGTGGCGGTGAAGGTCGTGCCTCGGGCGCGGTCCACCCAGCTGGCGCCGCCGGCGTAGTCGCTGGCTACAAGATCGAGAATAGGGCCCGACACCGGTGTCAGATACTGCCAGGCGCTGCCGCTGCACATGCGCAAGCGGTTGGTGGCGGCATCGAAGCCCAGAGCACCCGGCACGGTGCAAGCGGCCGAGTACATGTCGAGCGCCGAGTGCGTGTGCGCCGGCAGGGCGCCGAGGTCGTCATAGCCGATGTCGACGCGCGTCGCGTCGATGCGGTTCGTCGCTTGATTGATGCGCTCGACCAGCACGTTGCCGCCGAGCTCGGGCAGGGTGAGCGTCACCGCCGTCTCGTCGGAGCCGGCCTGGTTGACGACCGTCAAAACGTACTCGCCGGACACCACGTTCGCGGGCAGGACGAGCTCCGCTTCGGTGGCGGTGTGGGAGCGAACCGTGAGCGCCAGGGCACCGAGCGTGAACGTCGCGTCCGCGAAACCGGTACCAGCGACGACGATACCGTCCGCGATAGCGGTTGGAGTCGTGGAGTTGCCGCGTACGGAGGTGATGGTCGGGAGTGGCGTGCAAACACCGTCGAGGCAAACGGATCCGGCTTCGCACGTCGCCGTCTGGGTGCATGACGTCGGCGTAGCTTTGCGGTTCGTGCACGCGCCGACGAGCCCGGCAACGAGCACCGAAACGAGCATTCTATTCATGCGACGAGGGTCACACGAACGAGCGCTCCTCGCAAACTCGGCCTAGCTCTTCCTCCGGCGGCTCGCTTCGGCGACGCGCTTTAGACGGTCGTCGAACGCCTTGCGTAGCTCGGGCCGGAACCGTGGGTCCGCGATGGCAATCAACGCCTCGGCACGCTCGCGCGTCGACTTGCCCTCGAGCTTCGCGACCCCGTGCTCGGTCACCACCCACTGCAGGTCATGCATCGAGGTGGTGACCACGTCGTCGGTGCCCAGGGACGGGACGATGCTCGAGATGACCTTCGCCTGTCCGTCGGCGTCCTTGATGGTTCGCGTCGAAGCCAGCGCGAGGATCGCCGCGCCTCCTGGCGAACGCGACGCCCCGCGCATGAAGTCGACCTGGCCGCCGACGCCGCTGTACCAGCCGCCGTTGATCACCTGGGCGTTCACCTGACCGTTGAGGTCGAGGCGCAGCGCCGTGTTGATGGCGATGAGCTTCTCGATCTTGTCGAGCGCGACCGGGTCGTTGCACTCGTCGATGGGCTGCGCCACGAGCTGTGGGTTGCCGTCCATCCACTGGAGCAAGTCAGCCGAACCGCCGGCGAAGCTGAACTCGATGGGTCCGTCGATGGCGCCGGCCTTGGCAAGCATCATGACGCCGTCGGCGATCATCTCCGAGTGAACGTGGAAGCCCTTGCGGCCTTGTTCGGCGAGGGTCGCGGCTACCGCGTTGGGGAGGCCGCCGATGCCGAACTGCAGTGTCGCGCCGTCGGGGATCAAGCGGACGATGTTCGCCGCGATGGCGAGCTCTTCGGCGGTAGGCGGCACCGCTGGGACGCTGAACACTTTGGCGTCGGTGCGCACGATGTGGTCGAGCTCACTGACGTGAATGCGGCAAGCGCCTCCAATGCGCGGAACGCTCGGGCTCATCTCAGCAATGACCGTTTTAGCGCATGCGATGGCCGCCGGCTCGAGCACCGCGCTCGTGCCGATGCTCACGTAACCTTCGGCGTCAGGGAGACTGACGCGCACGAGGGCCTTGTCGATCGCTAGCTCGCCGCCACGAATCAATCCGGGCAGGCGGTGGAAGAAGCTCGGGATGAACGACCCACGTCCGGTTGCGATGGCGGCCCGTGAGCTGTTGTCGACGAAGATGCTCTCGGGGACGATCTTGCCGTCGCCTTCGAAGAGCTTGGGGTCGATGAGGACGGCGGAACCGAAGAGCTTGAGCGGCTTCTTCGCGTCGAGCTCGCTTGGCTGCTTGGCGCGGGCCCCCAGAGCGCCGAGGATGGTCAGCGGCGCCATGTGCGCGATGGGAACGTAAACGCGCTCGCCCGGCTGCAGCATGGCCGCGGCCTGCTCGGCGGTGATCGTGCGTTCCGCCAGCACGCGCGCGGCGTCGGGCAGGGGACGGGCGTTGGCCAGGGCGTCGATCTTGCCACGCAGCGCCTTCACTGCCTTCGGATCGGTCAGCGCCCGCGCGTCGTCGCTCTTCGCGAGAAAGCGGTCGACTTCGGCGACGCTCGTCTGCTGGTCAGGCTTCCCGGTCGCCTGGTCGGCGCGCGTGAGCAAGCGCTCGTCAGCGGTGTTGGGCGCTGCGACCTTGTTGATGGCAACTGGCTTGTTCACCTGAGCTCCCGGTTTCATCCGGGAGCATCATCGCGCCGTACTCCGCCCGGTTGTGCGGCGGGGCATGTCGGAACGTCAGGGCTTTAGCCCTTGGCCTTCTTCTTGGCGGTCGGGGCCTTCTTCGCGGCCTTCTTGGCGGGCCTGCGCTCTTCGCCTGGGACCGATGCGCCCTTCTTGTCGAGCGATGCACGCAGCGCCGCCATGAGGTCGACGACCTTGGCGCGCGGAGCTTCCTCTTCTTGCACGGTGATGTCCTCGCCCTGGACCTTCTTCTCGACGAGTGACTGCAGACGCTCGCGAACCTCGTCGTGATAGTTCTCGGGATGGAAGGTGTCGGACGTGCTCTGCTCGATGAGCTTGAGCGCAAGGCCCATCTCGGTGTCGTCGACGTTGCCGGTCTGGCGCGGGATGTCGGCGAAGTCCTTCACCTCGTCGGCGAAGTGGAGCTGCTGCAGGAGCAGACCGTCATCCTTCGGCAACACGGCGACGAGGTACATCTTGCCGCGCGCGGCGTACTTGGCGATGGCGATGCGCTTGGTCTTGCGCAGGGCCGCCGAGAGCAGGCGGTAGGCGCGGTCTCCACCCTTGTCGGGGCCGATGTAGTAGCTCTTGTCGTAGTAGATGGTGTCGATCTCTTCGAGCGGCAGGAACTCGGTGATCTCGATGGTCTGCGTCGACTGCGCCTCGATGGCGTCGAGCTCCTCCGAGGTGAAGGTGACGTACTTGTTCTTGGCGAACTCGTAGCCACGCACCAGGTCGTCGTAGGGGACGATCTCTTCGTCGGTCGGGCAGTAGTACTGCTGCTTGATGCGCGTGCCGCACTTCGCGTGAATGAGATTGAAATGCACGCCCGCGGAGCTCGAGGCGGTCGAGAAGAGCTTGACGGGGATCGACACGAGGCCGAACGAGATGGTGGCCGTGGCCATGGAACGTGGAGCCATAGCCATAAGTGTGTGGTCTTCCCGCGAAACGCGCAAAAAAGCGGTGCGTTTTGCTCAGCTTGCGGCGCGGGTCGACTTCGAACGGCTGCGCTTCTTGGCGACGACCACCGCGCCCTCGCGCAGGGTCACGTTGGCGAGGTCGCCGCTCTGGAGGTCGGTCGAGAGGACGCGCTCGGCAATCGGGGCTTCCACGTAGCGCTGGATGGTGTGGCGCATGCCACGGGCGCCGGTCTCGGGGGCGAAGCCGCCATGGTCGAGCAGGAAGTCGAGCACCGCGTCTTCCCATTGCAGAGTGATGGCGCGCTCGGCGAACAACGCCGCAGCGGACTCGGCGAGCTGGAGCTTTGCGACCTCGCGGACCTGGGCACGTGAGAGCGGATCGAAGACCATGCGCTCGTCGAGACGCCCCCAGAGCTCGGGAGCGAGCTCGTGGCGCGCTGCTTCGAGGACGGCTTCGCGGTTGCTGGTCACGGCGGCGCTGTCGCTCGAGGTGAAACCGATGCTCTTGCCCGAGCGGCCGATGGCGCCGGCACCGAGGTTCGAGGTGAGCACGACCAGGGTGTTCACGAACGAGACGCGGCGGCCGCGCGAATCGGTGAGGTGACCCTCGTCGAGGATCTGCAACAGGACGTTCAACACGTCGCGGTGCGCCTTCTCTATTTCGTCGAAGAGGACGATCTGAAAGGGCCGGCGGCGCAGCTTCTCGGTGAGCCAGCCGCCGTCTTCGTAGCCCACGTAGCCGGGCTGCGCGCCGATGAGGCGGGCCACCGAGTGCTGCTCGGAGAACTCGCTCATATCGACGCGCACGATGGCGTCGCGGCGGCCAAAGAGGAACTCGGCGAGGATCTTCACCAGCTCGGTTTTGCCGACGCCGGTGGGACCCAGGAACAGGAAGCTCGAGATGGGGCGCTTGCCGTTGAAGCCGGCGAAGCCGCGGCGGATGGCGCGAGCCACGGTCTCGACGACGTGCGGATGGCCGATGAGCTTCTGGCCCATCAGCTCTTCGGCGCGCGCGAAGCGATCAGCGTCGGCGTCGGCGAGTCGCTCGAGCGGAACACCCGACCACTCGTGGACCACGCGCGCGATATCGATGCGCTCGACGCGACGGGCGCCGCGACGGCGGCAACGCGAGCCGGCGAGGTCGACGACGGCGAAGGCCTTGTCGGGGAGATGGCGCTCGTTGATGAAGCGATGCGAGAGCTGAACCGCGGCGTGCACTGCGTCGATGGTGTAGGCGACCCGGTGGTGGTCGGCGTAGGCACCGATGGCACCCTCGCAGATCAAGATGGCTTCGTCGGGGGTCGGCTCGGCGACGGTGATCGGCGTGAAGCGGCGCTCGAGGGCGGCGTCCTTCTCGACGTACTTCTTGAACTCGTCGTGGGTGGTGGCGCCGATGCAGGGGAACTCACCGCGCGCGAGGGCCGCCTTGAGCTCGTTGGCCGCGTCTTGTGCGCCTTCGCCAGAAGAGCCGGCTCCGATCAGCGTGTGCAGCTCGTCGATGAACACGACGATGCGCTGATTGGCGCGTGCGACCTCGTCTTTGATGGCGCCCAAGCGCTCGCTGAAGGCGCCGCGCAGCGAGGTGCCTGCGACCATGGCGCCGGTGTCGAGCGACACCACGTAGCGATCCTTGAAGTGCGCGACGTCGTCGTCGCCGCGGGCGATCTTCACCGCCAAGCCCTCGACGATGGCCGTCTTGCCGACGCCGGGAGGGCCGACGAGGATGGGGTTGTTGGCGCGGCGCTTACCGAGGATGTCGATGAGCGCTTCGAGCTCGCGCTCGCGCCCGATGGCGATGTCGAGGCGGCCGCTCTTGGCTTGCTCGGTGAGGTCGACGCCGCATGCCGCGAGCGTCGGCGCTAGCTCTTCGAGCTTCGGTCTTGGCGCGGCCTGCTTCTCGGGCTCGACCGTCGTGGTGACCGTGGTCGCCTGCGGCTTCGCGCCCGGCACCGACGAGACGTGTCTGCCATAGCGGGTCGGCGGCGGCGGCGGCAGCGGTGGCGGTGGCTTCTTGGGAACGACCGGCTTCAGCGGCTCGGGTTTGGTTTCGGCCACGGCCGGCGCTTCGTCGTCGTCGACATCGTCGCGCTCGAGCACTTGCGACGGCGCGATGCGCGTCACTGGTCCGCGTGGTTGCACATAGGTGGTTTCGGATGGCGGCGGAATGGTGCGAAAGCGCCGCGGCAGGGTGCCGGTGACGTAGCTGACCGCGACGTTACGCAGCGCGGTGAGCGAGCTGCCGCACTTGTCGAGCAGGGTGTAGGCGAAGGCGTCGCGCAGACGGGTGATGGCGATCAGAATGTGCAGGCAGTCGACGTCGTCGGCGCCGACGCTCTTGGCGATGTCGCGGGCGCGGTCACGCAGGCGCTGGACGGTGCGCTTGGGCTCGTCTTCGAGCATGCGGATCTGCGCGATGATGCGCTCTTCGTCGACACCGCGCTCGGCGAGCAACGTTTGCGCCCGATTCGGGAAGCAAAAGAACGCCAATAGCAGGTGCGCCGACGAGAGCGGCTGCCCGGCTTTGTCGGCGATATCCTCAGCCTCGAGGAACGCGCGAACAGCCTCTGGGTTCTCGGGCAAAAGCGGCACGAGAGACTTTATGCACGCGGTCGATCGTGGAGTGCAACGCCACAATGGCGATTGCGTGCGGTCCCGCGTACGCGACGGAGCCGTGATGGGTAAAACACGCGGGGTTAGCCTCGGACGACCTCCAGGCTGTCGCCGACGCGGACAATCTGGGGCTGCTTCACCTTTCGGTAATCGACCGCGAGTTTTCCGTTGCGAACGACGATCTCCGCGACACCGGTCTCCGACTCGAGTCGACGCAGGGGCTCGTGACGCAACGCGCCTTGGAACGCATGGTCCGTGTGGCGGCTCGACCACAGCTCGCACGCCTGCTCGAGGCGCTCGGCAAGGTCACGGTTACCCGGACCGGCGAGGAGCTGGGTCTCGAGGACTTCCCGGCGCAGGTAAGGCACGAGAGCGTCGGTCGTGAGCCCGAATTCCCGGAGCGCCTGGTTCATCGCTCGTTCGAGGTCACGTGGATGGATGACCTCGCTCGTCGGCGTCGCTACGTGATCGTAGGCACCGGCTTCGATCGAGGTCTTGAGCTGGAGCTGGCGGGTCATGAATGTCCCCGCCATAGCGGACAAGGCTCGAGCCGTCTCGATCACCTGCGCTAGCTTGCGAAGGCGCGGCACCTCGATGGTCGTCACCCCGGAACAATCTGGCAGGAAGTCGAACAGCTTGTTGACGGCGGCGGCCTGCCAGAACAGCGGGTTCTCGTTCGAGCGCCGATAGGTGCCGACCTTCCAGGTCTTGACGTTCGGCACGGCCGACGTAGTCGGTTGGGCCTGGGTAGCGAACGCGTGCGGCGTCGCCGCGGCTCTTCTGATCGGGAGGTTCATGAAATTGTTCTCGCGCGTCCGACCTCGGGCGTCGCGTGACCCGGATCTGACCTCGCGCCAGTGAACGGATTCCGTCCTGCCCGAGTGCCAGCAGCGAGCAACGCGCCGGAGTCCGTGCGCGCCGCGATAACGCACACGATCCCAGGAGCCATCGTGTTCGAGCCTCATCCGTTCATCGAAGCACTCTACGTTGCCGTTCATCGCGCTTCCGGGCCGAGTGGACTCACTGGAACCGTCGCCATCGGCGTCAATGCCGAGAGCGGCACCAGCTGGCTCGAGGTGCATCTCGACGGACAGGCCCAAGCTCGGCGCGTCGCCGATCCCAGCGATGACGCCGCGTGGTTGCTCCTCGGTGAGCGCGAAGCCTCGTCGATGCTGCTCGAGGGACGACTTCCGAGTGACGCGCGCCTCGTCCAGGTTGCCGGCGACGTCGGTTTGCTGAGTCGCTTCGCGCGTCGCTACTTGCAGCGTCTCGGTGTGCTCGACGTTCGGCGGGGCTGGCGATGAGTGACGTACGCTTCCGCGTTCGCGCCGACGGCATCGGTGACGAGCTTCGCGAGCTCTTGGAGGGCAAGCTGACCTGGGATGCGACACCGGCACAGCTGAGAGACGCGGTCGCGATGGCGCGCGACAAAGTCACAGCCCGCTACGACGGTATGGATCTACCTCCGTCGGTGCCAAAGCGCGTGATTGTTCACGCCGTCGTCGGCGCAACTCACGCCCATTGCACCTCGCCGACCACGGAGATCGTGGTCGCGACGTTCCAGGAGGTGTTCGGTAAGTCGTTCGGCAATCACGACATGCTCTACCACGCCGTGGAGAGCGCCTTGGATCTCGCTGACCGCGCCACCCGCGACGACATGCGTGCGCTCACGAAGCGCGTCGCGCCACGGAAATGGACGCGAGCCGCTCTGGTCGAGGAGCTCGAGGTCATCGGCAAGCTCGCAGTGCTCGGCGAATGGACGGAGCGCTGCCAGGCCTGGCTCGGCAATGCGAATGCAGCAGGCGTCGAGCTCGAGCTCGTCGACGTGTGGAGCGACATGATGCGTCATGCGTGGGACGTTCAGCTCGACACCATCCCGACGCGGCTCATGTCGCTCGCGCACTACGGGGACTGGGACGAAGAGCTCGAAGCGACTTACAACAACGCGGCGTTCCACGCGGGGCGCGGCCAGCTCGGCCTGGCCGGCGCGCGAGAGCTCCTCGAAGAGACCCGCGAAATTCTCGCGCGCTCGCCGACGCCGAAGACGCGGGTTTCGCGTCCCGTGGTCGCCGCGACTCCTGCTCCGATTCACGCGTCTGCCGCCACGCCGACTCGTATCGCGGCGAAGGATCCAGGACCCGACGTCGAGCGCGCATATCACGCCACCGTGACCGCGGTTCTCGGCTCCATCGAAGAAGCGGCCAACACGACCATCCGCGAGGGCGACGGCACCGGTTTCCTGGAAGCGGCCAAGGCCGCCCTCGACAAACAGTGGCGCTCGATTGCCAAGAGGGTCGACGGCGCCTTTCCCAAGAAGATCCGTGACCCAGCTGCTCGCGCGCGTGCCAAGGAGCTGATCGCCGAGCTCAAGAACCGCGAGAGCTGGGTCGCGCGCATGGATGCGCTGGTCCCCGACATGCGTTTCCGCGAGGCCTTCCCTTCCGACGTCGCGCCGCCTGCCATCGCGTGGGCCGGCGTCGACGACCAGGCGAAGGCGGAGCGTCGCGAGCTCGTCGAGAAGCTCGCGGTCGTCACACCGCCCGCCGACAGCCACGACGAGCGTCTGCTCCAGGCGACGCTCAACGCATTCAGCATCCAGATGCTGCGTGAACGTTGCGGGTCGAGACTTCCACGCTCTTCCGCGAGGTCGCTCGCGCTTACATGCTGCGCATCCGCGGCACGGAATCGAGGCCTTTTTATCTTGGGGACGATCACGTCGACGTCTTCGCCGACAGCCACAAGTCGCTGCCGGCTTCTCATCACACGCAGGACGCCTTCGCGGTCGAGAGCTTGGCGCGCTACTTCGAAGATCCCGAGCGCTGCGCATCGCAGCTGTGCTCGGCTAAGGATCTCTACGACAAGCTCGGTTTCGCGGCGCTGGCACCTGACCACGAGCTCCTGGCCGAGCTCCAGCGCGCGCAGCTGTCGGCGCCGGCGGTCAACGTGGACCCCGACCCGTTCGCGTTCGTCGAGAAGTGCGAGAGCTTCAATGCCTTGCGCGGCAAGGCGAGCTCGCGGCGCGAGGCTTGTGTGGTCGAGCTCGACGGAAGCGACGACCAGGGCGCCGACGTGCTCGCGGCCGGCCTTGCCGACGCATTCCGCGGCGCCGAGCTGGTGCGCGTCTCGGCGCGGACCTTCGCGGATGAAAACAAGCTGGCACAAGTGCTGGGCGATGGAGTGGCGTCACCCCGCGGCGCGGTGCTCTACCTCGACGAGCTCGGCGGCATCGCGGCCGACGCGTGCGGCTTCGAGCTGCTCGCTCGCCATGTCGAGCGCTTTGGCGGACAGGCTCCGGTGATCTTGCGCGGATCCGCCGCCGAGCTCGACGAGTTCAAGAAGGTCCTACCCACCGCCACGCGCGGCCGCTTCAGTCTCGATTCTCTCACGCCGGCGCAGATCGCGGAGAACGTGGTCCGTCGCGCGAGGAGCGAGGGCTTCACCTTCAGCACCGAGGCGATCGCGGCTTGCGCGGCGCGTGTCAGCGGTGGCGGCCTCGCCGCCGCCCTCGGATTCTGGCGCAACGTGAAAGACGCGCAGCAGGCACGCATCCTCAAGGACGTCGACGCCGCGCGCCGGGAGCTCAGCGGCGTCACGCGCATCACCACCAAGGACGTCGGCGCCGCGCGCTTGCCGAGCGGCAAGACACCCGAGCAGCGGCTTCGAGAGCTTCCGGGACTCGACCATGTCGTGTCGCGCATCGACGAGCTCATCGCTCAGCTCGAGGACTGCCCGACGCCCGATGAGATACCGCGCCTCAACATCCTGTTCGTGGGCAACCCCGGCACGGGCAAGACGACCGTCGCCGAGCTGCTCACCGAGATGCTCTACGCGCGTCGTCTGCTCAAGCGGAACGTCTGCGCGAAGCCGCTGGTCTCGGATGTCGTCAAGGACCCAGACGCGAGCATCAAGAAGCTCTTCGAGACCAACAAGGGTGGGGTGATCTTCTTCGACGAGCTTCAGCAGCTCGCTGACAGCCCCGATGGGCGGTTGGCGCTGCGCAGGATGATTCCCTACCTGGGCTCGCCTCACTACCGCGACACGGTGGTCATTGGCGCCGGCTACCTCGAGGAGATCAAGGCGCTCTTGCGTGAGCACGACAAGGGTGGCGAGGGGCGTTTCCCCGTCACGATCGGCTTCGAGGATTACGACCGCAAGGCCGCCGGCGCGGTCCTCGACTACATGCTCGCCAAGAAGCGGCTCGAACCGGGTGATGCACGTGACGCGGCTCTCGCGCGTATCGACCGCGAGCGTCGCTGCATGATGCACTTCGCGAACGCCCGCACCATCGACGGCATCATCGAGGAGGCGGATCGTAAGCGCTTGGCCCGACGCGGAAAGGCCATCGCTGGCGACGGACCGGTTGCGGGAGAACCACGCACTTTCGTCGCCGAGGACTTCGTCGCGCCGCCCGCGGCGACCGTCGAGCAGGCCTGGGCGGCCATCGATGCGATTCCCGGTAATCGCAAGCTCAAGCAGAAGCTGCGTGACTGGGCGGACGCCATGGTGGTTGCACGCTCGTACGACGAGGATCCGTTTCGCTCGATCTCGACCAACATTGCCCTCGCTGGACCAGCGGGCTCCTACGCCGACCAGTGGGCCAAGGCGATCACCATGCTGTTCGCGGCCTACGATGTCTTGCCGACCATCAAGATGGAGGAGCTCACGGGGCCCGACTTGCAGGGCAAGTTCGTTGGCCACAACTCCGACGCGGTCATGACGCCCTACAAGAATGCGTGGGGCGGCACCGTCTTCATCAATCACATCGGTGGGCTTGCGAACGCCGGCGGTAGCTTCAAGGGCGAGGTCGTTTCCAAGTGGCTCGACGTCCTCGACAAGAAGAAGCGCAGCGTCGCGACCATCGTCGCAGGCTCGCCCGACGAGGTGGCGGCGTTCTTCGGCATGGATGCGCAGCTGGCTGGCGCCTTCGTCGTGCTCGCGACCGAGCCGCTCGGCGCGAGTGACGTGGTCGACGAGGTCGTAAAGCAGCTCGCCGATGCGCAGCGCGAGCTCGACGTAGATGACCTGAAGAAGGTCGAGGCCTTCGCGCTCGGCCTCGCCGGCGACCCGACCTTCAGTGGCTCGGGTGATGTCGAGAAGCTGGTGAAGGCGATCATGCGTCAGCAGGCCGCCGAGCTCGCGAAGCTCATCAACGTGGGCAAGCGGCCGGACAGTCCGCGCCGCGTTCTCTCTTCGGCAGTCGATTCCGCGCTCCAAGAAGTCGGCTCGGACCGCATCGCCGGACGCCGTGTCGAGGAAGACGCAAGCCTCGCGGTTGCGTCGGAGACGCGCGCCCTCGAGAAAGCGCGTGAACCCGAAGCCGGCGCGGTGCGTGGTCGGCGTGACGCGGTGCTCACTGCCATGCAGAGGGTCAATCAGCGCCTCGCCGAGCGCTACGCGAACGACCCGCGGGGACTCCTTGCCGCGCAGCAAGACGCGACGAGCGACTACGTGAAGGCTCTCGCCGAGGAGCTCGGTGTGGCGTCCGCTGAAGCGGTCACCGAGGTCGCCGCGGTCCGCACCGCCATCACCGAAGGCATCAAGATTCGTCGCCTCGAGCAGCGCTTCGTCTATCACTGCCCGTTCTGTGGCGGCATCGACAGCCCGACCTGCGACTACAGAGGCATGCCGCTGGATTGGAAGATCGCAAATAGCTTGCGCAAGCCTTGGACCGAGACGGTCGAAGAGATCCTGGGAGCAAAGACATGAGAGTGGCGAGCACGCTCGATGCGTTCTGCATACATCCCGAGGTGACCATCGCGGAATGGCTCCGAGAAACGCGCAAGAGCTTTCCGCCGGGCACGAGCATGGCTGGATGCGTGGCTCACGCGCTGGGGGAAATCGACCGCTCCATGAAGCAGGTGGGGCGAGGATACGACCTTCGCGGAACCCGCGATGTTCTCAGCCTCCCTGCAATCCTGTCGAGCTTCAGCGAGGGGCACGCGCGTATGCTGCTCGCAGGGCATTTCCTGGCGCTCGGTCACATCGAGGTTCGCAAGCCCGGCTGCAACGAGCTCACTCCGCGCGAGCTCCTGCGTCTCGTCGTCTATCCCCAGGAGACCGCGCTTGGCGCGGTGTACCTCGGGCAGCTACGGGCCATGACCGACGGCAGCTTCGAGAAGGTCACCGCGCTCGCCGAAGCTCTGCGAGTCTTCGACGAGGTCAACGCTTGCCGCGTGAACCGCAAGAAACGCTAAGGGTCGCGAAGCTTCGATCGATCGCGCGCGAGATCTTCGAGGCAGCGCGCGACCAGCGCGGTCCAGCCGGTCTGGTGCGAGGCGCCCAGACCGTGGCCGTCGTCACCATGGAAGTACTCGTAGAACAGCACCAGGTTCTTGAAGTGCGGATCGTCGCGGTAGAGTGCGACGTCACCGTGACACGGTCTGCGTCCGTCGGGACCGGCGAGGAAGATGCTCGAGAGACGCTTCTCGAGCGCGCGCGCCACCTCGCGTAGCGTCATCATCACGCCCGAGCCGTGCGGCATCTCGACCTTCAAGCCCTCGCCGTAGAAGCGGTGGTAGCGCTCGAGGCACTCGATGAGCAGGAAGTTGAGCGGAAACCAGATGGGGCCGCGCCAGTTGGAGTTGCCGCCGAACATCCAGCTCTGCGAATCGCCGGGCTCGTAGCCCAGGCGATAGGTCTGACCACCGGCCTCGAAGACGAACGGCTTCTTCTCGTGCGCCTTCGACAAACCGCGCACGCCGTACGGCGCGAGCATCTCGGCCTCGTCGAGCACATAGCGCAGGACGCGCACCAGGCGCTCCTTGGTGGGAATCGCGAGCAAGCGCAGCCCGGTGCCGTCGCCGTCGCTGTCCACGAAAGCGATCTGACCGGCGAGGTCTTTACGGTTTTCGAGGAACCACTTCATGCGCTTGCGAAAACCGGGGAAGCGCTCGAGCTGCGCATCGTCGAGGATGTGCGCCGCGAACAGCGGAATCACTCCGACCATCGAGCGCACGCGCAGCGGCATGCGCTTTCCGCCGGCGTCGAGCACCGTGTAGTAGAAACCGTCTTCCTCGTCCCAGAGGCCGGTTCCGCCAAAGCGGTTCATGGCATCGACGATGGCGATGAAGTGCTCGAAGAGCTTGGAGGCGATGTCCTCGTAAGCGGGGTCGGTGATCGCGAGCTCGAGCGACATGCGCACCATGACGGCGCAAAAGAAGGCCATCCACGCGGTGCCATCGGCCTGCTCGAGATAGACGCCCGAGGGCAGGGGCTGCGAGCGATCGAAGATGCCGATGTTGTCGAGCCCGAGGAAGCCGCCGTCGAAGAGGTGACGCCCGTTCGCGTCCTTGCGGTTCACCCACCAGGTGAAGTTCACCAGGAGCTTGTTGAAGACGCGCGACAAGAAGAGGTGATCGCGGCGGCCCGAGAGCTTGTAGACCTGCCAGCACGCCCAGGCGTGCACTGGCGGATTGACGTCCGCGAAACCGTACTCGTACGCCGGGATCTGCCCGTTCGGGTGCATGTACCACTCGCGCATGAGCAGCACGAGCTGGTCCTTGGCGAACTGCGGATCGATGCGCACGAACGGGACCATGTGGAAGGCGAGGTCCCACGCGGCAAACCACGGGTACTCCCAGCCGTCGGGCATCGAGAGCACGTCGCGCATGAAGACGTGTTGCCAGTCGCGATTGCGGCCGTGGCTGTGACCCGCGGGCGGAGGAGGGGCGATCGGATCGCCTTCGAGCCAGTCCTTCACCACGTAGGTATAGAACTGCTTCGACCAGATGAGCCCGGCGTACGCCTGACGCTGCACGCGCTGCTCGTCTTCGTTCATGCCGTGGACGACACGCTCGGCGTAGAACGCATCGGCCTCGCCGCGGCGCGCTTCCATGATCCCGTCGAAGCCGGTGAAGCTGCTGCGCTTGCGCGCGAGTCGCAGGCGCAGGACGCGACGCTCGCCCGCGCCGAGGCGGTCGCTCCACAGCCACGCTGCCTTGGTGCCGAGCTGCGCGGTTCTCACCGCGTCGCGCTCGCCGTCGACGAGGTAGCGATGGAAGGCGTCCTTCACATGGGGTGACGCGCTCGTGGTGCCGAAGAGCTTCTCCGCGTTGGTCTCGTTGTCGGTGAAGAGCTGGCCTTCGAGGCCGGGCGTCTCGTCGAACGAAAGCACGTAGCTGCCGAGCTCGTCGTGCGAAGCGGTCATGTGCAGCGGGTCGTTCGCCTCGATCGACGGCTTGGCAGGATAGCCTTCGCCGGTGCGACCCCAGCTCCAGGTGTTGCGGAACCACAAGGTCGGCAGCACCCAGAGTGGCGCTGCCTGGGTGCCGCGGTTGGTGACGACGATGCGGATGAGCACGTCGTCGGGGTCCGCCTTGGCGTACTCTATCTGCACATCGAAGTAGCCGCGCTGGAAGATCCCGGTGTCCACGAGCTCGGGCTCCGGAAGCTTCAGGTCGCGCTTGCGCGCCTCGGCTTCGCGCAGCAGCCACTCATAGGGAAACCGCTCGTGCGGATACTTGTAGAGCGCCTTGAGGTACGAGGCCGTCGGCGTGGCGTCGATGTAGTAATAGAGCTCCTTGACGTCTTCGCCGTGGTTGCCTTCGGGACCGGTGAGGCCGAAGAGTCGCTCCTTGAGGATGGCGTCGTTGCCGTTCCAGAGCGCGAGGCCGAAGCACATGCGTGCCTGGCGATCGCAGAAGCCCAGCAAGCCGTCTTCGCCCCAACGGTAAGCTCGACTCCGTGCGTGATCGTGCGAGAGATACGCCCAGGCGTTCTGGTCAGCGGAGTAATCTTCGCGCACCGTTCCCCACTGGCGCTCGGCGAGGTAGGGACCGAAACGCTTCCAGTAGCGATCACGCAGTGTGTCTTCGGCAAGCCGTTCGTCTTCGGCGGTCGACATGAGGGATGCAGTCACTATGGCCGACAACTTCACCCCGATCGAGCATGTCTCCGACACCGCCCTCTGGGTCGCGACCTTCCGGGCTCGGGAAGGCCGGCGCAAGAAGCCACTGTTCCAGGATCCGTACGCTGGCATCCTCGCGGGGGACCGCGGCGAGTGGATCGCCCGCACCATGGAGCGCAGCCGCTACACCGCGTGGTCGGTGGTCATCCGCACGGTCATCATCGATGCCTACATCGCGATGTTGATCGCGGAGGGAGCCGACGCGGTGTTGAACCTCGGCGCAGGCCTCGACACCCGGCCCTATCGCCTCGACTTCCCGAAAGGCTTTCAATGGTTCGAGGCAGACTACGAGCCGCTGCTCGCGCTCAAAAACGAGAAGCTCGAGGGCAAGACTGCGCGTTGTACGCTCGAGCGGTGGGCAGTCGACCTCAATGCTCCGAAAGCACGCGACGCTCTGTTCACCCAGGTGAGTGAGCGCGCCAAGAACGTCATCGTGCTCACCGAGGGAGTGGTGCCGTACCTCACGCCCGAGCAAGTGGCCGAGCTGGGCGCGGCCATGCGCCGCTTTCCCAACATGAAGTATTGGATCGCCGACTACATGACTTCGGCGATGAAGCGCTTTTTGTCGGGCGGAAAGCACGCTCAGCAGATGCGCAACGCGCCGTTCCAGTTCTTCGTCGACGATTGGCACGCCTTCTTCGCGCAGCACGGCTGGCAGGCGCGTGACATCCGCTATTACGGTGAGGAGGCGGTGCGGCTCGGCCGGCGCTTCCCCGCGCCGATTTGGGCGTTGCCTTTCATGCTCCTGGCCTCGAGGGAGAAGCGCCGCGAGATGGCCCGCATCGCCGGATACGCCATCCTCACGCCGAAAAATTGACCATGTGGGCGCGCGCCCGTACCGTCGCGTCACGATGCGCCGACTCCCGTTCATTCTCGCCTTGAGCCTGACCGCTTGTGCTCACACCGCTTCCGAGCAAGATCAGGCCCAAGCTCGCCTGCAGTACGACATGGGCGTGACGTCGTTGAAGCGCGGCGACCCACGCGCGGCTCTGCGTGATCTCATGGCTGCCGCCGAGAAGGATCCGGAGCTGCCGCAGGTGCACAACGCGCTCGGACTCGTCTATCACGCTCTCGGCCGCGCCGATGACGCGCTCGCCCACTACAAGCGCGCGATGGAGATCAAGCCCGACTTCTCCGAGGCCGCGAACAACATGGGGACCTTGCTCACCGATATGGGCCGCTACGACGAGGCGGTGGCGGCGCATCAGCTCGCCATGGGCGACATCATGTACGGCACGCCGTGGCTCGCCGAGGGCAATATGGCTTGGGCGTTCTACAAGAGCGGTGACGTGGTCAAAGCGCGCAAACATCTGCGCAACGCTTTAGCGACCAATCCGAAGTTCTGCCGTGGTTACGAGTGGCTCGCGCACATCGATCTCGAGCAAGGCGCCGCCGACGACACGGTGCAGAGCTGCATGCGCTTCGAGCGTTACTGCGCGGCCGATCCGGAGATTGCCGAGCAGATCCAGCCGGAGCTCCTGCGTGAGATGCGCTACTACCTGGCGATGGGCCACTTGAAGCGTGGCGACCACGATGCGGCGCGCGACGCGTTCACGCAGTGCGCTGACGAGACCGATGGCTATGGCGCGCGTTGCCGGAGCTCGCTCGCGGCTTTGAACTAGCGCGGCCCAGTCACGCGAACGATCAAGCGGTCGGCGAGACCCATGCCGACGTTGTAGCCAAAGATCGTACCCATATCGCGGATGCCCTTCTCCACGCGCTGCCGCGGAACGCCCTGGAGGCGCTGGAAGATCGCATGAAGCGCGTCGACGCGGCCGTCGAGCGTCGCGACCGGACCGCCTTTCCGCAAATGGGTGGCCATTGCGTCACCGACGTCTTCGGCGTGCTCGGGATTGCTTGCCGAGAGCGTCGTGATCGCGCGCGCGACCACGTCCGGTGAAGCCCACATGAACGTCGCGTAGCGGTTGCGGTCGTCGCGGAGGAGCTCGTCCATGCTCCGAGCACGTGCAACGCGGGCTGACTCGTAGACGCTGACCGCGGCGAGGTCTTCGCCTGTCGGTGCGCTGAACAAGCCCGGGCCGCTCGGGGTGTTGGGCGCGAGGATGCGGGCGAGACGGTCGTTGAGCGCCGGTGGCAGGGCCGCGCCGGCAGGGTCACCTGCGACCAAGCGTGCGAAGGCTCGGTTGTTTTGCAGGACCTCGGGTCCCGAGATCAGGGACGTCGTGTTGCCGTCGAGCCAACCTGAGGCGAGGTCGGCGGCGACCTCGCGGTTAGCGCCCGCAGCCTGCGAGAAGATGCGGGCCATCGCTGAGCCGTTGCCTCGAGCCGAAGCCAGAAGAGCCGCCCGGCGCGTCGCGTACTCACTTGGGTTTGCGGTACGCAGGGTCGCGAGCTCTTGATAGGGATTCGGCGGTGCAACGACCACGGGTTCCCGCACCTCGGCGGGCGGATCGACGTCTCTTTCGGGCGGGATGACCACGGGCTCGGTCCGCACGATGCGCGGCTCGGGTATGCCCTCTGGCAATCGGTCGGCGCCAAAGCGATCGGAGACGGCGGCAGCCAGGGTGTCGCGGCCATCGAGCTCGGCGCGGACGGCGCGTCGGCCGTCAGGAGTTGCGAGGCGATCTCCGCTATAGCGTGCACGCGCGGCTTCGAGGATGGGCGTGCTGACACGGCCGAACTTGCCGTCGGGTGCGCCCGGAACTTGGAGATCGGTTTGCAACGCCATCGCGGCTTCTTGGAGGTTCGCGTGTCGTCCGCCCGGGCGGATGTCGTGGCGTGCCGCCGCGGCAGTGAGGCCAGCCTCGAAGCTCTCCGGACGACTGCCGAGCAAGGCTTCGACTGTGCGCAGGCGATTGTCGCCCCGAGTAAGCCAAGCGCGGTACGCGTCGGTGATACCTTCGAGTGCCGCGTGTTGGGGCAACGGCGTACCACGCGGCGTCGCCGGATCGGGCAGGGTCACCGACGCGGGTTGCGGACCACCCGGGCGCGTCTGGCGCGGACGCGCCGTGCGATCGACATGATCGGCGTCACCCTCGACGGGACCGGTGACGGCGCCGCCGAGCTCGCGGGTGAGGCGCTCGAGTGCGGCCATGGTCGCGGCGCGCACCGGCTCGGGCATTCCTGCGAGGCGTTGCGCATCGACGAAGATGAATTCACCGCGAATGCTGCGCATGCCCCATTGCGGATTCTCGGCGCGGTTCAATGCCATCACCGCGCGCTGGATGGTCATGCCCGAGCGGTTGTAGGCGGACAGGCCGCCGTTCACGAGCAGGTGAGAAATGGTCGGGGACGTCGCGTCGAGACGCGCGTAGTGGAAAAGCGTCGATACGTCACCAAGCTCGGCGGGAAACCTAGCAGTGCCAATCGCGGCAGAGAGGTTCGCAGGGAGCGACCTCGGCGCAGCTGTCGCCGGGATGACGACGGGGGCCGAGTCCACCGCTGGTGCACCAGCCATGCAAAACCACCCTTTCCAGGGGCCCGGGGCGCCTACGCGCAGAGCCTCCCAGTATCGGTTATCGGGTGACGTCCCTGGTTCGTTGCGCGAAAACCGCGCCGGAGGTAGCGGAGGGACATGGAGCTACGGGGCGTCGTCCTCCACAGCACGAGCTTCGACGAGTCGAGTCGCGTGGTGGAGCTACTCACTGCCGAAGAGGGTCGTCTTGCCTGCGTCGCGCGTGGCGCCAGGGCCTCGAAGCGACGTTTCGCGGGTGGGCTCGACCTGTTCGCGACGCTCGCGGCCGAAGTGGCGCCCGGCGGCAACCTGTGGCGTCTCGAACGCGCGAGTGTCGTCGAGGCGCGACTCGGGATCCGCAGCAGCCTCGAAGCCTTCGAGCGCGCCGGCCGCATCACCGAATGCGCCCGCGCCTTGAGTAACGCCCACCAGCGTTCGCCCCAGCAGATCGCGGCGCTCGAGGCTGGACTCGACGCCTGCGCCCGCGGCGACGTGCGGTCCGCGATAGCGGCTTACCCGTCGTTGCTAACGGCCGCCGGTATCATGCCGGACGAAGATGCGCTCGCGTGCGCTCCCGAGATCTTGGCCGCTTTCCTATCGGGTGACGCGCCCAACACCTTGGTCGCCGACGCCGTGGAGGCTCTGGCCATGAAGTGGGTCGAGGGCCACCTGGGGCATCCCTTGAAGACGCGCGTGACACTGGTCGCCGGCAACGATAAGCGAGCCCGGCAATGAATCATCTCCTGATCGTCATGGCTCTCTTCGGCGCGGGCAGCGCCGACACCAATCCCGGCGGTGTCTCCAACGTGCGCGGCTTCGCCCGTGGCGCTGACGCACTGACCTTCGACCCTGCGGCCACTGCTTTCGTCGAGGGTCTCGAGCTGCAGTACGAGCAATTCTCGATCAAGAACGAGCACAGTTTGTTCGGTGCGTACGGCATCGTGCCCATGGGGCCGCTGCGCCTGCAGGCTGGTTACGAGTGGGTGCCCCTCACCAACCGATCGTTCGAGCGTGGCAGCATCGGCTTGTCGGCCAAGCTCTCCGATACGTTCGCTCTCGGCTTCACCTACCGCGGCTATCGCGCATATCAGCGCGGGTTCCGAGAGGGCGGCACGTGGGACATCGGCTTCTACGCCGTGCCTTTCCAGTGGCTGTCGATCTCGATGGGCATCGACGACGTTGGCAGCCCGTACTTGCTCGACGCGCGCCAGAATTTCCGCTATAGCGGAGGTATCGCGATTCGACCCGTGCTCGCGGCGCCCTGGCTGACGCTGGGAGCGCAGGCCCAGCTCGATGGGCGAACCCACGACTTTGCTCACACCCGTGCCGTCGTCGACGTGGGCACGCGTGGCGTGCATGTCTATGGTGCCTACGATTTCCAGAACGAGTTCGTCGCGGTCGGCCTCCAGCTCGGGTTCGGGCCGCTCGAGCTGCGTCAGGCGTTCGAGGCGCAGGCAGGCGACGAGCCGCGCTCGGGCACTGGTCGCGAAGAGCTCGCCTCGGCGACCGTGGTCACCTTCCGATCGAATGCGAGCGAGGGCCTCGGTGACTGGTTCGGCGGCCGTACCGTCGAGCTTGCGCTCTCGGGTGAGCTGCGGCGCAAGGCCGATGGGCTCTTCGGGACCCGCGAAGTGACCCCCACGATCGGCTGGCGCCTGCGCCGTCTGGCCCGTGAGCCGAGCGTCGGCACAGTGGTTCTGAAGGTCGGACACCTCGACGTCGGAATGGGATTCGTCGACGAGCTGCGCGCCGAGATCATGAACCTGCGAGCCGCCGGCAAGCGCGTCGTCGCCGAGATCGGCTACGCAGACGACAAGACCTATCTCGTGGCCGCTGCAGCGGACGTCGTCCGTCTCGACAAGGCGGCGATCATCGGAGTCGATGGTTTTGCGTTGCTCGCCTATTACTTCGGCGCGGCGCTCGAGCATCTCGGCATTCGTTTCGACGTCGTGGCGATTGGTCGCTACAAGTCGGCGCCCGATGCGCTGACGAGTGACCGGCCGCGGCCCGAGGACGATGAGGTGCGCAGTGAGCTTCTCGCGCAGGCGCAGGCGACTCTCGAGTCTGCCCTGAAGGAGCGCGGCTTGGACGACGAGAAGGTCGCGACCGTTCTGCACCGCGGCGGCGTTCGTGCCGAGGAAGCACGTGGGTTCGGCCTCGTCGACGAGCTTGCCGAGCTCGATATCGCACGGCCCAACAAGGAGCGCGCTCACACCGCGGACGACTTGCTCGACCGACCCTCGAAGATGTGGGGCCAGGCGCCGATCGTCGCGGTGATTCCAGTCGTCGGCACCATCGTCCACGAAGACGGCGACAACCCGCTGCCCGGCGAGTCCGCTTCCGCAACGCGCATCGTAAAACAACTCACCGAGGCTGGTGATGACCCACGCGTCGCCGGCGTGGTCGTTCGCGTCGACAGCGGTGGCGGAGAGATCTTCGCTTCGGAGCTCATCTATCGCGCGGTCCTCGAGGTGCAGCGCAAGAAGCCCATCGTGGCCTCGATGGCGGACACGGCCGCGTCGGGTGGCTATTACGTGGTGGCGGGCGCCGATACGATTCTCGCAGAACCCAACACGCTCACCGGCTCGATTGGCATTTTTCAGCTCAAGCTCGATCTCTCGGGGCTCTACAAGCTGACGGACATCAAGGCTTACACTTACCGCACCGGACCGCTCGCCGACTGGCGATACACCACGCACGGGTTCAACGACGAGGAGCGTGCGCGGCTGACGCAGATCCTGCGCGAAGAGTACGAAGAGTTCCTTGCCAAAGTGGCGGCGGGCCGCAAGCTACCGATCGAGCGCGTGCGTGAGCTCGCGGAAGGCCGCGTGTACAGCGGGCTCAAGGCGCTACAGGTCGGGCTCGTCGACCGTCTCGGCGGGCTCGCCGACGCCGTCGACGAAGTCCGCCGACGCGCTCACGTGAGTGGCGAGGTGAACGTGCAGATGCCGTCCGCCGAGTTCTCGTTGGGCAAGGCGGTGACCAAAGCGGCGAGCATCACTGCGTCACCGCTCGAGCACGTGGAAGCCTTGCACCGACGTCTGCTACGGTGGGAGCACGAGCCGTTGGCGCTCATGCCTGAGACCTTCGAGGTGGTGCCCTGACGCAACTGTCGCCCTCGCGCCTCGGCGCGCAAGATCTCGCCGGCATCGCGCGGCAGAAGAAGAGCGGCCGTGTCACCTGGACCGTCCAGGGGAAGACGTATGCACTCGAGCTTGCGCAGGGTCGGCCGGTGAGGGCGATTGGCGCCTCCGGGCAAGCCAATGAGGACCGAGCTGCCGTGGTGAGGACGCTGCGAGCGTTCGCATTGGCGGACAACGGGGCGCTGGATTTCGCGGAGAGCACGGTCAGCGGCGAGTCCTCGGTCGATACCTTGGGCGAGCTCTTGATGGAGCTCGGCCGTGGTCTGACGCCCGCGCATATCGCGGCGATCAGCGCTGCGAACAAAGACGTGGCGCCATCGCCGGAGCTCGAGCGCTTGCGTGACCCGATATCTCGGGTGGGCGGCGGTCAGCCGAGCACGAGCATGTCGAACGATCGGGCAACGGTCATGGCCTTCGTGCTCGGTGCGCTGGTCGCCAAACCGCCTGCGTTGTTGCAGGAGATCGCTACCGCGCACGCGGAAATGGCGATGCAAGATCACTACGTGTTTCTCGGGGTCGGTCGCGACGCTAAAGCGGACGACGTGCGAAAGGCGTATTTCGAGCACGCGAAACGTTGGCATACGGACCGGTTCGCCGGACTCGATCTCGGCGAGTACCGCGAGAAGGCGGAGGCGCTGTTTCGACGCGCCGATGAAGCGCAGAAGGTCCTGAGTGATCCGCAACAGAAAGAGGACTACGACGTCGTGCTCGATCGGGCGAAGCAAGGGCTGCCCACCGACGTCGGCGTCGTTCTCGAGGCCGAGGGCTTGTTCCGCAAGGCGCAGATCTTCGTGCGCCGTGGACAGGCGGATGCCGCCGAGCCGCTACTCGCCCAAGCGATCGCCATGAACAAGGGAGAGGCGGAGTTCTTCGCCTACCATGGCTATTCGCTCTTTGCGGCCAAGGGGGAGTCCGCGGCGGCGGAAGCCATCGCCGAGATCGAGAAGGGCCTGGCGATGAACCCCAAGCTCGACAGCGCCTACGAGTTCCTCGGCAAGATTGCGCGCGTCGAGGGGAAGCTCGACGTGGCGGTAAAGCACCTCAAGCGAGCGCTGGAGCTCAACGCCAAAAACCGCGAGGCGGAGCGCGAGCTACGCTTCGTGCAGACCCAGCAGGCCAAGGCGCCGCAGGGGGGCGGGTTGTTGGGAAAGCTGCTCAAGCGCTGAGCTCCGAAAATGGTGGCAGTCACCATTTAGCTCAGCGCGTCAGGAAAATGGTGACTGTCACCATTTAGCTTGGCGCGTCAGAGGTGGACTCGCTCACGCACTCGCGAGTGGCTAGAGCGCTCCGAGGAAGTCCGCTGCCGGCTGCCAATCCGAGAAGCGCGGGCAAGGCGGCAAGCTGCGTAGAAAGACACGTCCGTAGCTCTTCTGGGTGATGCGCCGATCGAGGATCGTGACCATGCCTCGGTCGTCACCGCGTCGGATCAAGCGCCCGAATCCTTGGCGCAAGAGCAGCGCCGCTTGCGGGAGTTGATAGCCGCGGAAGGCGTCTTCGCCGCGGCTCTTCATGTGCGCGACGCGTGCCGCGACCAGTGGGTCGGAAGGCGAGGCGAAGGGGAGCTTGTCGATGATGACGGAGCGCAGGGCGCGGCCGGCGACGTCGACGCCGCTCCAGAAGGTCATCGTGCCCAAGAGGATGGCGTTGCCGTCGTCGCGGAAGCGGTCGATGAGCTCGGCTTTCGGGGCGTCGCCTTGCACTAGCACTTGGTGCTTGCTCGCAAGACGTGACCTGACGATCTGCAGCATGCGGTGTGAGGTGCAGAGCACGAACGTGCCGCCACCGGATGCCTCGACGAGGTCGGTGATGCGGGCGGTTGCGCGCTCGATGAAGTCGGGGGCGTCGGGCTCGGGGAGATCGCTGGGAATGTAGAGCGCCGCGTTGTTGCCGTAGTCGAAGGGAGAGCCGACGGCGAGCTCCTCGGCTTCGGCGAGACCGAGTCGGCCCTTGTAGTGATCGAAGCTATCGCCGACGCGCAGAGTCGCGGAGACGAACACCGCGGTGCGTGCCTTCAGATGTGATGCGAAGAGATCGGCAACGTCGATCGGGCGTGCCACCAGTGAGCGCGTCCGTCCGTTCACTTCGGTATAGCGGACGAAGGGTGTGGCTTGCGTTGGTGTGTCGTCGTTCTCGGCGACCAGAGAAGCGCGGGCAACGTCGTCGACGCAGAACGCGAGCTCGCTGGCGATGCTCATGGCGCGGCGGGCAAGCGGCGTGCGGTCGTCGAGGGTGCTCGCGACCAGCTCGTTTTCGAGGGCGGCCAGCAAGGTGTCGAGATGCTTGCGGCGAACCCGCACGTCGTCGCTGTAACCTTTGGTGGCGCGACCTCGCCCGTCGTCGAGGGGCAGGGCGTCGAAGAGCTCACGACTGCGCAGCTCGATCTCCGCGCCGATACGCGAGAAGCGAGCCACCATGGCGGGCTCCTTGCGCAGTGCACGGCCGACGTCGTGCAGGAGCTCCTGGATGCGTCGCTCGGAGACCTGGACGCCGAAGTGCTGTGCCGCGACTTCGTCGAGCTCGTGGGCCTCGTCGAAGATGACGACGTCGTGCTCGGGCAGCAGCGTCACCTGCGCGTCCGGCATGCGCGCACGCAGCAGGAGGTCAGCGAAATAGAGGTGATGATTGACGATGATGAGCTCGGCGGCCTGAGCCTGCCGGCGCATCTGGGTCACGTGGCAGCGCTCGTAGTGCGCGCAGGTGCGGCCGCGACACTGATCCGACGTCGAGCTCACCTCGCGCCACTCCACGGCGTCTTCGCCAAAGCCGAGGAGACCCGCGCGATCGCCATCGGGAGTGTTGGCGGCCCAGGCTTGCAGCTTGTCGAAGGCCGAGCGCTGCGGCGTCCCCGGAAGCGGTGGCGCCTTCATGTACTCCTCGGCGCGCAGCATGCAGAGGTAGTTGCTGCGGCCCTTGAGCACTTGGAAATCGATGGGGCGGCCGAGGGCTCGTGAAAGGAGCGGCAGGTCTTTGCCGGCGAGCTGATCTTGCAGCGTCTTGGTCCCGGTCGAGATCACGGCCTTCTTGCCCGCGGCGAGGAGCGGCCCCAGATAAGCGAGCGTCTTGCCGGTGCCCGTGCCCGCCTCGATCACGAGATGGCCCGAGCGCGTGAGGTGCGCAGCGATGCGTGCCGCCACCGTCGACTGCTCGACGCGGCTTTCGTAGCCGGCGAGGGTTCGCGCCAGCGGGCCATCGGGATTGAAGAGCTCGGCGAGCTGGGTCACGGCAGGACGATGAAGAAGGGAACGGGCATGAACGTCAAGGCAAATGCCACCAACGCCCCGATCCCGCGTACGCGTTGTGCCCGCGATAGCGGCAGCGCACGATCGTCGACCTCGGCGTGTCCCGGGCTGAAGAGCAAGAGCAGCACCGCCCAGCTCGCCCAGAGGCCACCGGTGAGCCGTGCGGGCGCGAGGCCGTCCATGCCGAGCATCAGTGCCCCGGCGACGAGCAGCGCCACTGCCACCGCGAGCGATACCGCGCCGTGAGCCCGGCCAAAGAGCGCGTAGGTGACGTGGCCACCGTCGAGCTGAGCCGCCGGAATGAGATTGAGCGCGGTGATGAACATGCCGTACCACCCGGCCTCCGCCATGGGATGCAGCGCGAGAAAGCGTGCGTCTGGTACGAGCACCGCGCGCAACGCCGCGAAGAGCAACGAGTCACCGAGCAGGATGTCGGAAGGCGGCTGCGTCGTTGCGACCGAATGAGCAAGACCCCAGGCGACCGCGGGCACCGCGAGCACGAGCCCGGCGTAGGGGCCCATGACCGCGATGTCGAGGAGCACACCTCGGCTCGGTGGCTTCGAGCGCAGGAAAAGAAGCGCGCCGAGCGTTCCGAGCCGTGTCGGTGCCGGGATGAAATACGGAAGCGTCTGACGCACGCCGTGGCGGCGCGCGGTGAGGTAGTGCCCCATCTCGTGCGCGAGCAGGATGCTCATCAAGGTCGCCGCGAAGGGAACACCTTCGAGGAGCAAGCTCGGGTCATCGACGAGCTGATCGACCTCGGTGACAGGGAGGTGCATCGTGGCGACCGTGAAGCAGGTCGCCAGGAAGAGCACGACGTTGACCCACGACCTGCCGCGTACCGCCAAGCATCAACCCTGCGGCTTCGGCGGGTGCCACACCTGGATGGTCTGATCCTCGATGGTGAGCACGAACGGATCGCGTTGCGTCTCGCCGTTGGTGTCGAACTTGAGCGTACCCGTGACGCCGGGGTAGCCGGGGAAGGACTCGAGCGCACGACGCAAGGCCTCGCGGTCGGTGACCGAGCCGTTGGCCATGACTTGCACGAGGACACCGGCGGCGTCGTAGGCCTGCGCGTCGGACAATACGGGCTCAGCGCCAGTCTTCTCGCGGAATGACGATACGAAATCGCGGACGCGGGCGTCGGTGCTCGCCGCATAGAAGCCGTCGACGAAGATCGCCTGTTCGCAATAGCGCTCACACTTCTCGACGACCTGAGGCGTGTTCCAGGTGCTGCCGCCCATCAGCGTGATCGGCTTGAGGTTCCGATCACCGGTGGACTTGCGCATCTTCTCGAGGCGGCGGGCGTCGTGCTCCATGACGATGTCTTCATAGGCGAGAGCCGGCGCGATGAGGCCGAGGTTGGTGGCGCCGTCGGGGATGACGATGGCGTCGAAATCGACGACCGGCTTCAAGTTCTTCTCTGCTTTTTCGACCGCCGATTGGAGACGCTGGCCGGTGAGTCCCTGATCGCGAAGCTCTTGGACCGTTTGGTAGTAGTCGTGGCGGGCGCTGCGATAGTAGCGGCCGACAAGCTTGCTTGCTGGCTCGCTGAAGGTCGTCTGATCGTAGTCGTAAGGCTGGGCGCCACGGACCTCGCCGCCTTTGGCCTCGACCTCGCGCCAGAAGGCGGTGGTGAACGCCACGCCGTACGGGGTGCGCGGGTAGAAGAGGGCGAAGCGTTGCATGCCCATCTGCTCCATCGCGACTTTGACCAGGCCCTTCGCCTGCGCCTCGACGGTGAGCGCGGCACGGAAGGTGTAGCCGCCTACTTCGGGGATTCCTTCGGCGTACGACAGGCTCAAGATGGGCACGCCGAGCTCTTCTGCCTTTTGAGCGGCGGCGAGCGCAGGCGCCGAGAACATGTCGCCGATGATCGCGATGACGTTGTTCTTGAGCACGAGCTCCTCGACCGCCTTGCCGGCTACCAAGGGATCGCCTTTGCTGTCCTTCACGACGACTTCGAAGCCTGCTCGCGTCAGCACCATGTCGAGCGCCTTCGCGGCGCGCTCGCCGTATTGCTGGAACTTGCCCGAGAGCGGCAAAACCGCGCCGACGACCTTCGGGTTGACGCGGCTGCGTGCCTTCAAGCCGTCGATGAGGGTCTGCGCTTGGGAGGCGTATGGGCTGCTGCCGAAGCGGCTCGTAACCAGCTGAGCCATCTCGTTCGCATGTTCGTAATCGCGGACATGCAGGTACATTTTGGCGAGCTTGAACGCCATGGCGGCCTGCAGGAACTCGTAGGCGGCGTCGCTCTGGTGATCCTTCCAGAGGCGCTCGGAGTCTTTCACGGACAGACCGCTCGCGACCGTATCGAGGGCGGCTTGCTGATTCTTCAGGTCGACATAGAGCTCGACGGCGCGCGCGCCCTGGCCCGAGCCACGCAACGCCTCGGCCAGCATGCTCGCAAGACGCGCTTGATCGGCGGAGGCGCCGTTCTTGTACATCGGTTGCAGCACGGTTGCGGCGTCCGAGTGGCGACCAGCCTGGATGAGGAGCTTGGCGTAGGGCTCGCGAATGCCGTCCACGCCTGGATGGGTCGGGCGGTAGTAGAGGAGCTTCTCGTAGTTGGCGATGGCTTCGTCTGTCTTGTTCGCCGCCTCGGCGGTGCGGCCACGCGCAATGTAGATGTCGGCGGCAGCGCTGGTGCCGGGGAAGCGCTGCAGAACCTCGTCGGTCTTCCCCTGGGTGGCGAGTGTCTGCGCCTGCGTCTCTTCGTCGGCGGACGGGGGCTTGGGGCGTTCGGGACCTGCGCCGTCTGGCGGAGGCACCTTCACCTGTTGATTGGGGCGCGTACAGGCGGCGCCGAGGAGCAAGACGAGGAGACCGAGACTACGGAGCTTCATGGAATCAACTCGCTACATTCATGGAAGGCCGCTTGGTGTTGAGCCGGGCCACCGCGAGCATTGCTGCTTCACGGCAGACGTGATCGGAGCTCTCGCGCGCCGCTTCGACGTCGGCGATGAGAGACTGGATGCTCATATCGGCGGCCGCGATAGCGGCACAGGTGACCAGCCAGGTGTCACCGCTGGTGAGCAGGGCTTTGACGCGCGCATCGCGCGACAGCCGTGGCAGCTTGAAGGCGCTGGTGGCGATCTCGAGCTTCTGCTCGACGGTGGTGTCGTCGACGACCGGGATCACCAGGTGCTTGTCGTCCTTCTCGAGCAGGTTGTCGAGCACCTCGATGGCGTTGCCGCGCACCGCGGCTTTGCTGCTCGCGAGGTTGCGAATCGCCGCGTCCACCGACGCGTCGCGACCCAGCAGCGCAACCAGCCCGAGGATGCGCTCGCGAGTCGTGCGCAGGCGGTGCTTCAAGGCGTCGGCAAGTAGCGGTGACGCCGACCCGACGTCGCGCTCGGCTGCGAGCAGCTCGAAGTAGCGGCGCGCTTCGTCACGCAAGGTCTTGCGCACCGCCTTCACGTTCATCACCAGGCGTACGTCGGCGGCCTCGAGGCGTAGCAAGGCTTTGACGACGGCGCTGCGAATGCGTGGGTCGGCCGAGTCGAGCTCGGTGGTCAGGGCGGCGACGCTGGTTCCGTCGGTGAATCTCGCGAGCACGCGGGTCGCCTGCAAGCGACCTTCGCGATCGGCCTTCTCGTCGGCGAGGAGCTTTGCAGCTGCTTCTTCGCCGCGTGGGCCGACGCGCACCAATGCGTTGACCGCGGCGCCGGCGAGCCGAGGCGCCGAGAGTGCTTCCACCAACGCCGCGATGAGCTGGGGACTCGCGAGCTTGCCCGCTGCTTCGATGGCGGCTCGGCGCACACGTACGTCGGCGTCTTTCAGGAGCGGCACCAGCGGTTGATAGAAGGTCGCGACACCGACCTCGCCCAAGATCCAAGCGGCGCGCTCGCGGGCGCGATAGTCGTCGCTGGTGGTCATCGCCTTGAGCTCGCCGGCGCTGCGGACGACACCGTCGAGTCCGCCATGGCGGATGAGGCCCGCGACCGTTGCGGCACGTACCCCGACGTCGGGATCGGTGAGCAACGGCGAAACCAGATCGGAGGCGTTCTCGCGCTGAATGGCGGTGAGAGCCTGCACCGCGGCGGCACGCACCAAGGGCTCGGCATCGTCGAGGCGCCGGGCGATGACTTCGACGTTGTCCGGCTTGTCGGGCGTGAGGGCGAGCAGGCGCAGGGCGGCGACGCGCACGTCGGCGCTCGGATGGGACAAGAGTGCGCTGACGTGGCCATCGAGCGACTCGCGCGCCCGCGCGGGGACGTTGGCGAGCAGCTCCAAGGCGTGCAAGACGTCACCGATGCGCGAGCCCTTCATTGCGACTGCGAGCGTCTGCAGGGTCGACTCGTCTTTGATCTCGAAGCTCGCGTTGGCGAAGTCCAAGCGCCGCTGCTCGAGAGTCTGCACCAAGCTCTGCACGTAGACTCGGCGCAAGCGGACGAGGAGAGTCAGCCAACCTGCGAGCAGGAGCGCAACGCCCCAGGCGAGAGTGCTGGTACTGAGCGCCGGTAGACCCTTCAGGGCCGGCACGAAGGCACCGAGCGAGCCGACCGCGGCGGCCAACATGAGACCGGCGGCACCGACCGAGATGGGCTTCAGCACACCGTCGATGAAGGTTTTGGCGCGGCTGCGCATGGCTTGCGGCAGCGGCAAGTAGAGGAGCTGCACGGTGCTGTCGTTCACCGTGTAACGCAGCGAGTTTTCGGCGCCCTTGGTGAAGACCACCATCGCGAGCGCCGGCAAGAGCGGCACCAAGCCGAGACCGATCGAGCCTGCGAGCAGGGTCGCCGGCAGAATCGACAGCGCCACCAGCAAGCCCCCGCGCTCGAGGATGCGCGACACGAAGAAGAGCTGCACGACGCCCGCGAAGACGCCGGTCCATGCGTAGAAGCCGCCGAGATAGGCGCTGCGCGCATCTTTCGAGGTGATGCTGTCGCCGACGATGGCCTGGAACTGATAGTCCACGATCGTGGACACGAGGTACGTGACCACGACGACCATGGCGAGCAAGCGCACGTGCTGCGACGAGAGCAAGCGCTGCTGCAGCACCGGTGTGTTGCTCTTTTTGCGACCGCGCGCCGACTCGAGCTCGCGTGACGCGTCGCGGCCGAGGAGAACGACCATCACCAGCGCGAGGAGGAAGCAGGCGGCGATCAAGAACAGGAGGTTCTCGGTCCCCATGTGCTGGACGGCCCAGTTCACCGCCACGCCGATGACGACGTTGGCCATGACCCCACCGGCGCCGATCACTGCGAACAGGCGCTTGGCCTCGCGCGCGTGGAAGAGCTCACCTGCGAGCTGCCAGAACTGGATGACCGCGAAGGTGCCGTAGATCTCGACCCAGAAATAAAACGCCCAGGCCGCGACCGAGTGGTTCACCGCGAGCGCGAAGCGGAAGGCGATGGTCACCACGGTGAGCAGCGCCAGGGTCACCGCGTTGGTGCGGTCGCGGCGCAAGATGCGCTCGACCCGCTGGTAAATGGTCACCGAGAGCGAGACCGTCACCGCCGTGCCGACATAGGCGAACGGCAGCAGCTGCTTGAACTCGGGGATCTCGAGGAAGAATACGGTCCGCGCGACGCGGCCGACGATGAAGGCCCCGATCGCGGCGAAGAGATAGACGAACGCGAGGCCAGTCCGACGCGCCTCGTTCGGCCTGACCTTGAAGATGTCGAGGATTAGGGCTGCCACCTGGGCGCGCATCGTCCGTCCTAACTAGCAGGTCGCGCCGCTCACGGCGAGCGCCGCCCGCTGCCCACTTTCGAGGGCCCCGTGAACCGTCCCCGAGTGCTCGGGATGGGTCGCTTCTCCCGCGAAAAAGATGGTCTTTTGGATGTCCTGGGCGAGCAGCGTGGGGGCCCCGGCGTGACCCACTTTGACGTAGGCGTAGGCTCCTCCCGCAAAGGGGTCGGCTTGCCAGTCGTGGCAGGCGCTAGCGGTGAGGTGACGCTCGAGATCGTCGCGGGCGTACCCACCGAGCGCCGCGAGAGAGGTCAGGGCGTCGCGAAGAGCGTTACGTGAGTCGAAGCCATCGACTCTGGATCCGGCGGCCCACGCGGTAAGGCGAAGAGGGTCTGCGGGATCGGTCCAGAACGTTGGCCAGCGCTCGTCCGGCGCGAACATGATGCCGAACGGCTTGGCTGCGTCGGCGAAGGGGAAGCTCTCCCAGACCGGCTCGGAAAAGCGCATGACGATCTTCAGCACGGGCCCCATGACGACGGCGCCGAGGGCTTCGTTGATGGGGACGGGCAGGGCCGGCGTGAACGGCAGCTTCGCGATGAGAGGTGGCGGCAAGGTGAGGATGACCCGACGCCCTTCGAAGACTCGACCGGCAGCGGTGACGCGCACCTCGTCGCGCGCCCATTCGACGGCGCTTACCGCGTGACCCAGCTTGATGCTGCCCTCGGGCAACGGCTGAGCAAGGACGTCGACGACGGTGTCGTAGCCATTCACCACGTGCTCGACGTGGTCCTGCTGGATGAGCTCGCCGGCTTCTTCTTGCGCTGCGATCCATTGAGCGCTGACGTCGTCCGCTCGCGCTGCGTAGAAGCCTTCGACGTAGCCGAGCGCGACGCGACGCGACTCCTCGGCGAGCGTCTCGGTGTGCGCCGTGACGCTCGTATCGTGTGCGGGTGGCGACGCGAGGATGTCGGTGGCCGACTCCCACGATGCGTCGGCTTCCACCAGCTTGCCGCCGCGGACCGTGATCCGCGGGCGGTTCATGGCGATGGTGCGAATGCCGCGCTCGCGCAGCAGCTGCCACAACGCCGGGTCGAGGCCGTGCACGAACTCTGGACCGAGCTCGAGGGGCGTACCCCACGCGGGATCGTGTCGCGTGCACACGCGTCCGCCAATGCGGTCACGCGCTTCGAGCACCACGACGTCGAGGCCGCGCTTTACGAGCTCCGAGGCGGCCGCGAGCCCCGCGACCCCGGCGCCGACGATGATGACCTCGGCGGACATGAGGCTCGAAGCGTTGCCAGAACCGCGAACGAAACGCTATGGCCCGACCCGATGTTCATCGATTCGCACTGCCACCTGGAGCTGCACACCTTCGGCGATCAGCTGAACGCCGTCATCGAGCGCGCGTTCGCGGCCGACCTCTCGCACATGGTCGCGGTAGGTGCCTCGCGTGTCGCCGAAGGCGCGGGCGAAGCGATCGCGCTGGCCGAGCGGCTCCCGAACATCTACGCCACCGCCGGCATCCATCCGCATGACGCCGCCAAGGTCACGGACGCCGACGTCTCCACGATTGCGGCCGCGGCGCGACATGCCAAGGTCGTGAGCGTCGGCGAGATCGGCCTCGACTACTACTACGACTTCGCGCCCAAAGACGTGCAGTGGAGCGTCTTCAGCAAGCAGATCGCCATTGCCCATGACGTCGACAAGCCGATCATGCTGCACGTTCGCGACGCGCACGACGATGCCTGGAAGGTGCTCGACGAGGCCGGTGTTCCCAAGGCCGGCGGCATCGTCCACTGCTTCACCGCGGGTCCCCGCGAAGCCGAGGAGTACTTGAAGCGCGGCATGTTCCTATCGATCCCCGGCGTCGTCACCTTCCCGAAGAGCGTCGAGCTCCAGGAAGCGGTGAAGATGATTCCGCTCGAGCGGATGCTCATCGAGACCGACACGCCGTATCTCGCCCCGGTGCCGTTTCGCGGCAAGCGCAACGAGCCCGCCTACGTGGTGCATACGGCGTCGAAGATCGCCGAGCTCCGGGGCAGCACGCAGCAAGCGATCGGTGAGGCTACCCGTCGGAATGCGCTCGCGATTTTCCGCATCGCGGCGTAGCCCGTGGGCCACGCATCCCGCGCCGGCTTGGGGAGCTGTCTCTACATGACGCCTGGTCCCCTCGAAGTGAAATCAGGGAGTTAGCCGGGTCAGGGCGTGTAGGCGATTCGGCACGATGTGTGCTTCATCCGTCCTCACCCATGCGCTGCGCTTTCCTATTGCTCGTTGCGTTCACTGTCGCCTGCCACGGCGATATCGGTGACGCACCCGAGTCGCCACTCGTGCCGGAGACACCGCGCGACCCGACGCTCGACATCAACGTGCCGGCGTATACGCAGGCCGCGGTGCAAGTGCGCCTGCTACCCTTCAGCATTCGTCTCGCGAAAGTCGCGGCCGTGGTCGGCAAGCCGACGAGCGACGCGATGTTCGCCGATCTCGTCCGCCGTCGCTATCAGCTCGGCGACTACGACTTCGCGAACGGCATCGTTGCCGATTATCAGTGGTCCGCGTCGCGCATGAGCAACTGGGTCGACAGCCTGAAGCCCGTGTGCGCTTCGGCGGACATGGCACAGCGTTTTCCCAACCTAGGGAGCGGTGACCTCGACGCTTTCTACAAAGCAGCTACGGGCCGCACCCTCACGCAAGACGAGCTAGCGAGCTTCAATCAAGCGCTCACCGGCCTTTCCGGAGACGAGCGCGACACGACCACCTGTCTGGCGGTGCTCGCGTCATTGGAGTTCGTCGCCCAATGAAGCGCTTCATCGTCGGGCTCACACTTCTTACCGCCTGTCAGGAGATGGAGAAGCTGCCCCCGCTGGAGCAGACGCCCGGGGTGCAAGCGCCGCCGCAGGTCTTCGAGCTCACCGCGAGCGAGGCGACGGCGTATCTCACGCGTCTCGCGCCGATGCTCGCCGGCCGGGTCTTGAACGACTCCGAGCTCACGCGCATCGCGCAAGAGCCCACCGCATCGGTGCGAGCCATCGTCGACGCGTGGACCAAGGCGCCGTACTTCAAGCTGGCGGCGCGCAACCTCATCGCCCAGAAGCTGTTCGTGAGCGGTGAGGCCGGCGGGATCGACTTCGATCTTCCCGGCAACCTCGCGGAGTACATCGTCGCCAACAACCTCCCGTATTCGACCATCGTCACCGCCAACTATTGCGTCGACGATGCCGGCGCCAAACGCACCTGCGATACTGGCGCGCCTTTCTCCGCGGGAGTTCTCGGAACGCGCGCCTACCTCGCGAGCCGCGCCGGGCGCTTCAACCTGACGCGATCGAGCACGATGATGCTCGCGTTCGCCTGCAGCCGCTATCCCATGGCCGTCGAGCTGCAACCGCGCGTCGAGCGCGCTCAGCTCATCAACATGTTCCAGGCAGAGTCGCTCGCGGAACAGACTGATGAGCGCGCAACGTCCGGCTTCGGTAACGGCGAGCAGTGTTACACCTGCCACGGTCAGTTCGCGGCGCACGCGCAAGTCTTCGTGCGCTTCGACGAGAGCGGTGTGTACGAGACCGACGCCACCGGTCTGCAAGACACCGGAACCGGCTCGGAGCTCGGCCGGTCGGTCGATGGGCTCTACGCCTCGCACTTCCGTGACCCGGTTCAAGCCAAGAGCGAGAGCTCGCAGATGATGGGCACCCAGGTCGCGAATCTTGCCGAAGCCGCCAAGGTGTTGGCGCAGAGCCCCGAGTTCGTGGCGTGCGGCGCGCGTAATTTGCTCGAGTACGTTTTAGCGATCGACGGCAACACCAGGGTCGACGAGAGCACGCTGCACGCCGTCCGAGACGCCGCCCGAGCGGTTGCTGCGGATCCGACCCTCGCGACCATCGCGGTCGAGACATTCTCCCACTCTCGCATCGTGCGCTCGGTGGTTCTCAAGGAGGCGACGCAATGAACTTCCACGAGCTCAAAGGCCTGAGTCAGCTCGACCGCCGGCGGCTGCTCAAGATCCTCGCCGGCACTGCCGCGCTGCCAGTCGCGACACGCCTCGCCGCGAGCGACATCTTGCTCGGCAAGGCGAACGCACAGGCGGCGCAAGAGCCGATGTACTTCATCGAAATCAACCTGCGCGATCAGTGGGACCACGGGCACGTCTTCGTGGCGCCGTCACTCGCGCGCAACGTGAACCTGCGCCGTGGCGCTTCCGGGCTCATGGCAGCGATCTACGCGCCGCAGTCCGAGCTCAAGCAGGTCTCCGGCACCGACATCTTCCTCACCAACGACTCACTGCCCCTCGAGCCGCACGTCGACACGATCGCCATGATCGATTGCTGCGAGGTCGGTGCCGGCGCGATTCACGGCCACGAATCGGCAAACCCGCTGCGCTCGCCGGGCCGCACTTATCAAACGAACAAGCCCGGCTACTTGCCGATGTTCAACAACGAGCGTGGCTCGAATCATCCGCAGGGTTGCGAGGCTTATTACGCGGCCACGCCGACGGTCGCGGCGTTGCACAGTCACTACGCGAAGGTCGTCGATCAGAACACCAAGGTGGGCATCGCCTTCAAGGGCATCGGCCGCACACTTCACACCGTCTATCACTACGGAGCCGGCCTACCGAACGGTGAGCTCGATCGCTTGCGCAGCCGCGAAGAGCTCTTCGATCATTTCCCCGACACGGTCGAAGATCTCAACGTGCTCGCGAAGCCGGAGGACGCCCGCGCCCTCACCGACATCTTACGTCGCATCGATCCGACGTTCCTCGCCAAGCGCAAGATGGCCCCCACCGGTGGCGTGCAGCACAACGCCAACCTCGACGAGGCACAGCGCTTGCTCTACGTGGGCGAGCCACGCGTCGTGAGCCTGCCGCTCACCCAAGAGGAGACGGATTACTGGAGCGCCGGCGTACCCGACCAAGTCACCGAATCACCACGCGCGCAGATCTGGGAGCAAGTCGCATGGGCTTACAAGCTGGTGTCGAACGATCTCTGCCGCACGGTCGCTATCGAGTTCGACTACATCGACGTGCACGATCAACGGCCGGAATCGCAGGTGCGCACCGAGGCGAAACAGATCTCGCTGCCACTAGCGCGCCTGATCACCAAGCTGAAGGAAGCCGGCATCTACGATCGCACCGTCATAGCGGTCTACACCACCGACGGCAGTCGTGCGCCCTCCGCCAACTCGAGCGGCGATCAGGGCAAGAACACCATCATCCTCGCCGGCGGCATGGTACGCGGGGGCTACTACGGCGATATCTCGGTCGCTTCTAACGAGGGCGATGGTCACGTCTACGGCTATCACATGCCCGATCTCGATACCGGCATCCGCGTCAACAACCCGAAGGTCGGTTTCGACAACAGCGGGCGCGCCCCGGCCGGTGCGGTATGGCGGACAGTGACACGCGCCTTGAAGATTCCCGACAGTTATTTGCAGTTCCCGGACGTCAAAGACGCCAAGCCGTTGTCGTTCATGCTAAGAGCATGACCCGACATGATCGAAAAACTGACTCCTAATCTCATCGTCGACGACATCGCCGTCTGTTTGCCGTTTTGGCGCGACCGCCTCGGTTTTCAGGTCACGGTCGAAGTGCCGCACGGTGACGCTATCGGCTTCGTCATCCTCGAGCGCGACGGTACATCCGTCATGCTGCAGAGCCAGGCGTCGCTTGCCGAAGACGTTCAGGCTGTCGCCGGTCGCTCGTATCGCTCGGTCCTGTACGTAAGCGTCGGAGATCTCTCGCCAATTCGCCAAGCGCTGCGCGACTGGCCTCAGGTCTGCGCCGAGCGCACCACGTTCTACGGAGCGCGTGAGCTCATCGTCGAGGACCCTGCGGGGAACGTCGTCTTCTTCGCCGCCCACTAGCCCGTTCCGTTGACAATTCGCGATCCAGATTGGTAGGGAGGCGCCTGACATTTGGTTGCTGTCCTCGAGGCCCGTACGGCTCGGACAGCTTGGCTGGATGGGCTCTCACGGGGCCCATTTTTTTTGGTGTTTTCTATGAGCGAAAGTCTCGTGCAAGCGATCGAACGGGCGATTCTGCCTGTGCTTGCGCGCGATGGCTACGAGCTCGTCCTCACCGAGTATTCGGCGCGGCAGAAAGTCCTGCGCCTTTACATCGACAAAGAGGCGGGCGCGGAAGTCACTGCTGACGGCTCGAGCGGCATCTCGCTCGAAGACTGCCAGCGCGTGTCGCGGTTGGTCAGTGATGTCATGGACGGCGAAGGCCTAGGCGACAGCATCGACGGACGCTTCACGCTCGAAGTTTCGTCACCCGGTCTCGATCGACCGCTGGTGAAGCCAAAAGATTTCCAGCGCTTCGTGGGTCGGCAAGTTCAGCTTTCCACCCGCGAGATGCTCGAGGGGCGTCGCAAGTTTTCTGGGGCGCTCACGGCGGCGGACGAGCAAGCGATCAAGCTCGATGTCGACGGTAAGCCTTGGACCATTGCTTACGACGTCATCGATCGGGCGCGGCTCGTTCCCGAGTTCTGATTTCTGAAAAAAGAAAGCGTCTGCACAAAAAAAAGCAGCACGCAGCAAACACAAAGGAAGAAGTGTCATGGATGCAAATCTCAACCTAGTTCTCGATCAGGTCAGCAAAGACAAAGGCATTGATCGAAGCATCCTCTTGAAGGCGCTCGAGGAGTCGATCCTCGTGGCCGCCAAACGTGCCTTCGGCGCCGAGCGCAATCTCACCGTCGCCTACAACCAGGAAAAGGGCGCGGTCGACCTCAACCAGGCCATCAAGGTGGTCGAGAAGGTCGAAGACAGCTTCAACGAGATCTCCGTCGAGGAAGCCAAGGAGCGCGGCATCGAAGTCGACGCCGGCGACGAGATGGTCTTCCCGATCTACTACCTCGATCAGGACGCCCAGGCGGCGCGCGAGCAAGACGAGCAGTACGGCGACATCCTGCGCCTGAAGACCTATCGCCGCGGCTTCGGCCGCATCGCGGCGCAGACCGCGAAGCAGGTCATCATCCAGCGCATCCGTGATGCCGAGCGCAACATCGTTTACGATGAGTACAAGGACCGCCGTGGCGAGCTCGTCACCGGCATCGTCCGCCGCTTCGAGCGTGGCAACATCATCGTCGACCTCGGCCGCGCCGAGGCGATCTTGCCGCTGCGCGAGCAGTGCCCGCGCGAGTCGTATCGCGCTGGTGACCGCGTGCAGGCCTTCGTCATCGAGGTGCAGGAGCACTCGCGTGGACCGCAGATCGTTCTGTCGCGCACGACGCCCGAGCTGCTCGTGAAGCTCTTCGAGCTCGAAGTGCCGGAGATCTACGAAGGCATCGTGCGCATCGAGAGCGCCGCCCGCGAGCCGGGCGCCCGCGCCAAGATCGCCGTGTCGTCGAGCGACCGCGATGTCGATCCTGTCGGCGCTTGCGTCGGCATGAAGGGCTCGCGCGTTCAGGCCGTCGTGCAAGAGCTGCGTGGCGAGAAGATCGACATCGTGCCGTTCAGCGAAGATCCCGCGACCTTCGTGTGCAACGCGCTGCAGCCCGCGGAAGTCTCGCGCGTGCTCATCGACGAGTCGAATCACAAGATGGAGATCATCGTTCCCGATGATCAGCTCTCGTTGGCCATCGGCCGCAAGGGCCAGAACGTCCGTCTCGCGTCGCAGCTCACCGGCTGGCGTCTCGACATCCACAGCGAGTCGCGCATCAGCGAGATCCGTGACCGCGCTTGGAAGTCGTTGACCAAGATCGACGGCATCAACGAGTTCCTGATCCAGACGCTCTACAACCACGGCATCCGTAGCGCGCAGGACTTCATGGAGAGCGACCGCAGCTTCCTCGAGCAGTTCCCGGGGATGACCGAGGAAGTTCTGCAGAAGCTGCTCGCGTCGGCCGCCAGCGTGGCCGAGGGCGAGAAGAAGGAAGAGGAGCAGAACAAGCTCGACCAGCAGCGCGCGACGCAAGCCGCCGACTGGGCGCGCAAGCTCCAGGACCTCATGAAGCTCGACGACATGGGCCGTCTGCGCCTGGTGCGCGGTATCGGCGAGGCGTCGCTCGACTCCTTGGTGAAGGCTGGTTACGGCTCGGTCGAGAGCATCGCTGAAGCGGAGCTCATGGACCTGGCCGCTAAAGCGGGCATCAACGAGAAGAAGGCGAAGCAGCTCAAGTACTCCGCGAATCAGCGCTTGAAGACCGAGCGTGAGATCCGCGACGAGGCGAAGGCGTCGGGCGTGACCGTCAATGGCGGCATGGTTCGTTTGCCTGGTGACCACGGCGGCGGCGCCGAGGCCCGTGCCGAGGCCTAGCCAACAATTCGGGTGTTCGCCGCGCGGGCTCGTCAGTCGAGCTCGCGTGGCGACCTCCGTGCGAGTCGATGAAGAAGAACGACAGATCCAATGGCCGCCGCGATGAACGCGCGGGTGGCAAAGACGGCGGGAGACCGCCGCGTAAAGGTGGCTTTGCCCATCGCGGGCAGAAGCCTGCCGATCCGCTAGCCGCGAAGCGCGCCGAGCAGAAGGCCGCGATCGAGCACGAGCCGCAGCGCACCTGCATCATCACCAAGCGCCAGCTCCCCCCGAACGAGCTCTTGCGCCTCGCCTGGGTCGACGGCCAGATCGTACCGGGTCCCAAGGGTGGCGGCCGCGGCGCCTACATCAAGGTCGCCCGCGATGTCTTCGACCAGCTCGAGCCCAAGGTGCTGAGCCGCACCTTTCGCGAGCAGGTGCAGGGCTTCGACCGCGAGCAATTCTTGAGCGATCTCCACCGCATGGCAGAGCGCCGGGTTCTCGAGGCAGTAGGCCTGGCGCGTCGCATCGGCATTTTGGTCACCGGCACTGACAACGTGCCCGCCAATGCCCATGATGGGGTCCTGCTGGTCGCCGACGATCTGGCAGCCCGGACGAGCGGCAAGTTTGGTGCGCCCCCTTTCGTCAGCGGCGCTGCCCTAGGGCAGGCAGCGGGCATGGGGTACGTCGGCGCGGCGCTGATTCCCGGGAAAACGCATCACATCACGAACGAGGCTGCCTATTGGCTCGCAGTGTGGTACGAGTCCGACCCCCGAGGGCCGGGCCGTTCGCGCGAACAGACAGGCACAGAGGGGCAGAACGAGGCATCGCATGAGTAAGAAGCGGGTTCACGAGTTGGCAAAAGAATTCGGTTTAGAGAACCGCGAGGCCGTTCTGATCCTCCAGCAGGGTGGCGTCGACGTCAAAACGCACTCCAGCTCGGTGTACGAGGACGAAGCGCGGGCTGTCTTGATCAAGGCCAAGGGTAAGCCGGCTCCTGCCGCTCCAGCTCCGGCCGCAGACCCAGCCGCCGCTCCAGCGGCCGCCGCCGCGGGTCCGAAGCGCGTCGGTATGATGATCGTCAAGAAGAAGTCGGCCGACGAAGGCGGTGCTTCCGCCACCGAGACGATGCCCACGGCTCCTGCCGCCGTCGAAGCGGAAGAGCCGGTGGCGACCCAAGCCGCCCCCGTCGAAGAGCGTCAGGTCGAGCGCGAGCCCGCGCCGCAGATGGAAGCTCGCGACGAAGAAGTCGACGAGGCCCCGGCCCGCGCACCCGAGCAGCGTCCTGCCCCGACTCCGCCGCCGAGCCCGCCGCGTGAAGCAGCGCCGCGCTCCGGTTACGGTAGTGGGCCATCGCGGACCGGTGGCAGCCGCCCCGCCGCGTATCACCGCGATCAGTCACAAGACCGACCGCGCCAGCCGGTGGGCGAGCAACAAGAGGCCGGCGAGCCGGGCGACATGCCCGCGGGGCCGGCCGCAGCCGCTCCAGCGGACCAGGGCGCCGAGGTTGGTGCTCCGTCGGCGCAGCAGCGTCCCGGCGCTGCGCAAGTCGTCCGCATGATCGATCGCGACAAGCTCCTCGAGCGCATTCCTTCGCGTCGCTTGGGCGGTGGCCAAGGTGGTCCGCGCCAAGGCGGCTACGGTCCGCGTCCGGGTGGTCCCGGTGGTCCTGGTCAGCGCCCCGGTGGTCCTGGCGGCCCCGGTGGTCCCCGCTTCGGTGGTGTTACCGAGCTGCGCGTCGTCACCGATCCGTTCGGTCGCGGCCGCGAGATGGTCGACGTCAATCGCCGTCCGCCGATGGGCGGTGGTGGTGGCGCACCTGGTGCCCGTCCCGGTGGCTTCGGTCCGCCGCGCGGTCCCGCGGGTAGCGGCCCCGGCCAGAACAAGGGCCGTCCGCCGAGCAAGCGCCAGATGGTCGAGATGCGCGAGCGCGCCATGCATCCGGCGCGTCTCAAGAAGAAGAAGACCACCAGCCGCACCGGCAAGCAGACGGTCGTCACCCAGCCGAGCGCCGCGAAGCGCGTCGTCAAGATGGGCAAGACCATCACCGTCGCCGAGCTCGCCTCCGAGTTGAGCGTGAAGGCAGCGGAGCTCATCAAGAAGTTGATGGGCCTGGGCATGATGATCACCCAGAATCAGCCGGTGGACCTCGACACCGCGACCCTGCTCGCGGCGGACTACGAGTACACCGTTACGTCCGAGGCATTCGACGAGACCGAGCTCCTCGACGCCGGCAAGCCCGAAGAGGCCGAGGAAACCGAGAACTTGAAGCCGCGTCCGCCGGTCGTGACCGTCATGGGCCACGTCGACCACGGTAAGACGTCGCTGCTCGACGCGATCCGCAAGGCGAAGGTCGCCGCGGGCGAAGCGGGCGGCATCACCCAGCACATCGGCGCCTATCAGGTGCCGGTGCCGGGCAAGGGCCTGGTCACCTTCCTCGACACGCCGGGCCACGCCGCGTTCACTCAGATGCGCGCGCGCGGTGCTCAGATCACCGACATCGTCGTGCTGGTCGTTGCAGCGGACGACGGCGTCATGCCGCAGACCGAAGAAGCCATCAAGCACGCGCAGGCCGCGGAAGTGCCGATCATCGTGGCGGTCAACAAGATCGACAAGCCCGAGGCCGCTCCCGACCGCGTCATGCAAGAGCTCTCGAAGTTCAGCTTGCTCTCGGAAGCCTGGGGCGGTGACACGATGTTCGTGAACACCTCGGCGACCAAGGGCACCGGTATTCCCGAGCTGCTCGAGGCCATCTTGCTGCAGGCCGAAGTTCTCGAGCTCAAGGCGAACCCCGATCGTCCGGCCATCGGCTCGGTGGTCGAGGCTCAGCTCGACAAGGGTCGCGGCGCCGTGTGCACGCTCCTCGTCGAGACCGGTACGCTGCGCCAGGGCGACGCTATCGTCGTCGGCGAGTACTCCGGTCGCGTCCGCGCCATGGTCGACGACGAAGGCAAGTCGATCAAGGAAGCTGGTCCGTCGACCCCGGTCGAGGTCATCGGCCTCGACGGTGTCCCCGATGCCGGCGACCAGCTCAACGTGGTCGAGAACGCCGACGCGGCGCGCGAGGTTGCCGAGAACCGCAAGGCGACGCGCAAGGCCGACGAGCAGGTGGTCGAGCGCAAGATGTCGCTCGACGACATCATGAAGCGCATGGCCGGCCAGGAATCGCTCGAGCTCAAGATCGTGCTCAAGGCAGACGTCCAGGGCTCCGCTGAAGCGGTCAAGGATGCACTGACCAAGCTCACGACCCCCGAAGTGAAGGTCAACGTCATTTACTCGGGCGTCGGCGGCATCTCGGAGTCGGACATCACGCTAGCCGCGGCCTCGACGGGTATCGTCGTCGGCTTCGGCGTGCGTCCCGACGGCAAGGCTCGCACCATCGCCGAGCGCGAAGGTGTCGAGATCCGCACCTACGCGATCATCTACGAGATGCTCGACGACGTGCGAAAGGCCATGGAAGGCCTGCTCACCCCGGAGTCCCGCGAGAAGATCGTCGGTCGCTGCGAGGTTCGCGAGATCTTCCGTGTTTCGAAGATCGGCACCATCGCTGGTTGCCGCGTCGTCGACGGCAAGGCGCAACGTTCGGCCCGCATCCGCGTGCTGCGCGACAACGTCCAGGTCTTCGATGGTAAGGTCTCGTCGCTGCGCAGCTTCAAGAACGACGTTCGCGAAGTGGACGCGGGAGCGGAGTGCGGCGTGAGTCTCGAGGGTTACCAGGACGTGAAGCCCGGTGACGTGCTCGAGTTCTACCAGGTCGAAGAAGTGGCTCGTCGTCTCGAGACCACGCCGGCCGGTGGTGGCCGTCGTGGCCCCGCGGCCAGCGAGAATCGCCCACAGGCTTGATTCCGGCTCAGGTGTTCGCCTTGGCGTCCATCGCCGCGCGTTTCGCCCGAGCCTGTTCCTGCCCGCGCTCGATCGCCTGATCGAAGAGCTCTTCGGAGCTCGCGATCTTGCGGCGCCGGCGCGCGTCCACATATTCGAATTCGAGGAACGCTTCGGCGTGTTTGCCCAGGCGGCGCGTCGTGCTCGGCTGCAGGTTGGCGAAGAGGCAGTTGCCCACGGCTTGCGCGAGGTACGGCTCTTCGAAGCGGCGGGGGTCGTCGAGTGACTCCGGGCCGAGCTCGGCGATCACGCCTGCAATCCAACGATTCACGGCTTCGTAGACCGCTTCGACGCTGCCGCTGCTCTTGCAGCGCTGTGCCATGACGTCGACGATCAGGTTCTTCAGCAGATCGCGCATCTCCGGCGTTGCGAGGACTGCGTCGCGAATCGGGTACACCTGCGAGCCTTTTTGCGTGTGGCTGCCATTCAGGTAGCCGGCGTTGTCGAGTCGCAGCAGATAGTGGCGCTGGTTTCCGACGAAACACGGCTCGAGCTCCATGTACATGGCATGCGCGAAGGTGTTGACGGGAACGAGCTGGTGCGTGAGCTCGCTGTTACCATCCGCGAAAGCGGCGTCGATCTTGCGGAGGATGACCTCCGCCTCGTTCTCTAGAGCTGTCCGCATGAGCGGACCATCGGATTTCTGAGTGATGAGGTACACCCGGCGCTCGATGTGCAACGCTTCGGTGGTCACGGCGATCTCGCGGACCAAGGCATCACGCAAGTCGACATCTTCGGCGCCGTGGGCGGCGAACATGCCCACGAGGGATCGGATGCGCATCTCGAGCGCCGACTCCGGGTTCCAGCCTTCGGCCTTGTAGATACCGGGCACGTCGGCGACGTCTTTCAGGTGGGCGGAGTACAGCGAAAGCTGATCGGCCTTGTTGAGGATGCGGGCGCTGCCACCGTTGATCGAGAGCGCGACACCATCGAGGTCGGCATCGCTCGCACCAGGGGCAAGCGCCGCGAGCTTGTCGCGGACCCATGCGAGGCTGACACGGTTTGCATCGAGGAGGCCCTCGCGCAGCTTCGGCGTGGTCAGGAGCGTGCGGGCGGTCTCGAGCTGTCCGTTATCCAGTGCGATGTGAACCGCTTGCAGGCCAGCCGTGGTCTGAACGCTCAAGGCCGCGCCCATGCCTGCATAGAGCGCCGCAAGCCGCGACGGGCTGCGTCGAGCACCGGGACGAGGCCGGGGTCACCCAAGGGGGTAAGGAAGATGCGGGCGCGCTCCGCGGCGGTCATGGGGGCGCTCAGGGCTTTGCGCACTTCGATGACGTCGAGCCCCGAAAGGGCCCGCGGGATGCCGGGTGCGTGCGCGGCGGCGTCCGCCCGCGTGTCGACCAGACTCGCTGCAGCGCGCTGAATGTTCTGGGTGTCGCGCACTTGAGTCATGCGATGCAGTCCACCGATGTCGCCGTCTCTTTGTTATCGGCGACGACAATCGCGAGTTGCGAAGGACTTTGGCTCGACGCGGGGCAGACGACGCTCGCGCCTAGACTGCCGGACAGCGACGCATAGCTTGCTTCCGGCCCGTCGCGTCGCTAGCTGTTAGGGCGATGGTCGTCGGAGTCATGGAGTTGGCGCTCGCGCTGTACGACAACGAGTCGCTGAAGGACAAACGTTCGGTCGTGAAACGCGTGATCCATCGCGTCCGTCAGACCTTCAATGTCTCGGCGGCCGAGGTCGATGATCTCGATTTCTCCGACCGTGCCACCATCGGCATCGTCGCGGTTGGCAATGACCGGCGCTACATCATGGGCATGCTCGACAAGATCGAGGGCTTCGTCGACCGCATGGCGATTGCCGACATCCTCGACGCCTCCAAGACGCTCGAGAACTACTGACGTGGCGAGTAGGGCGCGTTTGGTCACCGACGGAGTGCTCGGCCTGCTCGGTGCGACCCTGACGGTCACATTGCTGATGGCGTCCGAACGCGTCTTCGCGATGAAATCGAGCGACTCCGATCTCGTCGGCGCGCTTTTGCTGCTGGCGGCGGCAGGGCAGGCAGCGCCGACCCTCGGTTTGATGCTGATGGTGCATCGTCTTCTCCTGCGGACAACGAAAGCGCACGGCCCGAGAGTCTCCCGCGAGCCGTCACCGTACGACCGTGCGCCTGCTTCGCAGAACCTCTTGTTGATCGCGCTCGTGGCCTTCGGCGTCGCGTTCATGGGCGTCTTCGCCTTGTTTTACTCGACCATCTTCGTGCCCATCGTCGCCCTCGGTGTCGTGGGGTGGCATCTCTACGTGCCGCTCGCTCGCGACGTGCCGAGGGCCCGGGCGGTGTGGCGAGTCTTGTCGGCGTCGGCGGTCACCTTCGGCTTGATCGCGGTGGGACTCGTGAGTAGGGCTTTCGGGCCATGACCGACAAGGCGAGGGCGCACCAGCTGCGCCAGCAGCTCGACGAGCACAGCTACAAGTACCACGTGCTCGACCAGCCGGTCATTTCGGACGCCCAATACGACAAGCTCATGCGCGAGCTCGAGCAGATCGAGGCCGCCCATCCCGAGCTGGTGACCACCGACTCGCCGACCCAGCGGGTGGGCGCCGCACCGTCGACGGCGTTCGCGCCTGTCCGCCATCGCGTCCCGATGTTGTCGCTAGGCAACGTCTTCGACGAGGAAAGCTTCGTCGACTTCGACGCCAAGGTGAAGCGGCACCTCGGCATGCCGGGGGATGCGGTGGTGACCTACGCGGTCGAGCCGAAGATCGACGGCTTGTCGATCGAGCTGGTCTATCGCGACGGCTTGCTCTTCCAGGCGAGCACGCGCGGGGATGGCACGACGGGCGAGGACGTGACCCTCAACGCGCGGACCATCAAGGCCATCCCCTTGCGCTTGCGCGAGGCCTACGACGGCGAGCTCGAAGTGCGCGGCGAGGTCTATTATCCGAAGGCGCGGTTTGCCGCGCTCAACCGCGAGCGTGAGGAGGCGGGTGAGCCCACCTTCGCGAACCCACGCAATGCCGCGGCCGGCGCCTTGAGGCAGATCGACGCCAACGTCACCGCCAAGCGCCCGCTGTCGGCGCTCTTCTACGCGGTCGCCGAGCCGGCGCGCATGAAGCCGAAGACGCATGCGGCGCTCACGGCATGGCTCGCCGATCTCGGGCTGCCCATCCCACGCCCGAAAGTCTGCGAGGGCGCTCCGCAAGTTCTCGAGGTCTATCGCGAGACCATCGCCAAGCGCGACGAGTACCCCTACGAGATCGACGGCCTGGTGGTGAAAGTGAACGACCACCATCTGCAGGCCGACCTGGGTTTCGTGTCACGCGCGCCGCGCTGGGCCATCGCTTTCAAGCTGCCGGCCCGCGAAGAGACCACCACCGTCGAGTCGATCCGCGTGCAAGTCGGGCGCACCGGTGCGTTGACGCCGGTCGCAAACCTCGCGGCCGTGCAGGTCGGTGGCGTCACGGTGACCAGCGCCACCCTGCACAACGCCGAAGAGATCGCGCGCAAAGATGTCCGCGAAGGCGACAGCGTGCTCGTGCGTCGGGCGGGTGACGTCATCCCCGAGGTCGTTCAAGTGATCTTGGAGAAGAGACCCGCAGGAGCGGTCCCTTTCGTCTTCCCGGTCGAGTGCCCCTCGTGCGGCACCGCGGTCGTCAAAGACGAAGGTGAAGTGGTCATCCGCTGCCCGAATAGCGTGGGCTGCCCTGCACAGGTGCGCGAGCGCATCCGCCACTGGGCCGGTCGCCGTGCCATGGACATCGAAGGTCTGGGCGACAAGATCGTCAATGCCCTCGTCGACAATGAGCTGGTGCGCGACGTCGCCGACCTCTACCAGCTGACGCTCGAGCAGCTCACGGCCCTCGAGCGCTTCGGAGAAAAATCGGCGAGCAACCTGTTGTCCGCGATTGCGTCTTCACGCGAACAACCGCTGGCGCGTTTCATCTTCGCGCTCGGGGTCCGTCACATCGGCGAGACCGTCGCGGCCCGTCTTGCGGAGCACTTCCGTGGCGTCGCGGCGATGCTTGCCGCCACCGAAGAGAGCCTCGAGGGCGTCCACGGTATCGGACCCGAGCTGGCGCAGGCTTGGGTCGGTCACTTCGCAATCCCCGAGAATCGCGCCCTCGTCGAGAAGCTGCTCGCTGTCGGCGTCAAGCCGGCGCCTCCGGTGAGCACGGTGATTTCGGCTCAGCTCGCGGGGAAGGCGTTCGTGGTCACCGGCACGCTCGCGACCATGAGTCGCGACGAGGCACACGCTCGCATCGTCGCCCACGGCGGCCGCGTTGCCAGCAGCGTCTCCAAGAAGACGGACTACCTGGTGGCTGGTGAAGCCGCCGGATCGAAGCTCGCCAAAGCTCAAGAGCTCGGCGTCAAAGTGATCGACGAAAACGAGCTCTTGGCGATGACGGCCGACTAGGCCGCGGCGCTGCTACCGACGCGCCTGCCTTCCATGTCGTCGATGGCGGACTGCCACGTACCGCGGTCATTGGGCTGCGCGGCGGCGAGCTGGACCCGCAGGAGACCGACGATGGTCTCGGCGTTGGCAGCGCGCGCCAAGGGCTTCCACTCTTGGGCACGAGCGCTCGCAGCGTTCATGCGGCCCGTGCGCAGGAGCGTCTCCGCTGCTTTACCCTTGGCGTCGATGGTGGGCTTGGCTTCGTCGTTGCTCGCGAGCCCCGTGGGCTTCGGCGTCACCACGAGCGGCATGCTCGCGGGTCGTGGCGCGCTCATGCGATCGGATGACGACGCTGGAGCGGACGGGCCGAAGACGGCGAGCGACTGAGCTGCTGCGGCGCGCTGCTGCTCGAGCGTCTTGATGTCCATGCGCTCGCGCTTGCCATCGAGATATTGCCCGAGGCGCATGTCGCCCTGATTGACGTCGCGGGCCACGGTACGGATGGTGTCCCACGCCCAGTAGGTGGTGGGATGCGATTTCTCGGCGTCGCGTGATGCTTCGAGGGCCTGGCGCATGGCGTCGTCGATCTGGCGCTGGCGCTCCTGCACCAGTCGTCGCGACTCTTCGAAGGCGCGCCGCTGCGCCTCGTCGCGTTCCTGTGCGACCGGCAACATCATGTTGGCGCGGTCGAGCGCTTCGACCGACGTACGATATTCGTAGTTGGCTTTCGAGAGATCCTGATTGGCGCGGCTCACCTTGGCCTCGGCGTCACGCTTCTTGGCCTCGTAGGCCTGCTGAGCGGCGGGGTCGACCTTGCCATCGGGACCGGGTTCTGGCGGCAGGATGGCGGCGAGCTCGCGTAAAGCCGCGTTGAGCGCCGCAAGCGCGGCGTCCATTTTGAAGGCGGCCGATGTCACCATGGCCTGCGCCGACTTCACCATCTCGAGCGCGTTTGCCGCGTTGCCGTTGGCGGTCGCCGGGTCGGAGAACACGTAGCCGGTGCCAGTCATGACGTTGACGATTTCGATGGATACGCCCATGGCATTTTATTACTGGCGGAGCCGACGCGGCGGTTCGTGGCCTCGCTGACCGGATGACAGCTCACGTCGATAACCAGGGCGGCGCTCGGACGATGGCTTTTACATCTAGTCGCGGCCGCCTTAGTATGTGGCCATCGTCATGACCGAGAATCTCGCACGCGTCACCCTTTGGATTACCGGCCGGGTCCAGGGTGTCTTCTATCGCGCCTCCGCTCTGGAGAAGGCGCAGAGCCTGAACCTCTCGGGCTTCGTGAAGAACCTCGCGGACGGCAGCGTCGAGATCGTCGCCGAAGGCCCGCGTTACGCGCTCGAGCAGTTCGTGGACTGGGCAAAACAAGGCCCGCCAGCCGCCGAAGTCGAGAACGTCAGCGCGCGGTGGGGAACTTACCTCGAAGAGTTCCGCACGTTCATGATCGTTCGCTGACGCTCATGGCGAGTTGCGGGGGCGACCCGTCAGGCCTCTAAGCGGCCGAAATCAGGCGTGGGCGTCCAGATGGCGCCGGCTTGGGACGCGGCCACCCCGCGCAAAATGAGGTCGGTCGTCTCTCGCATGACGCGGTTGAGCTGTTCGACGGTGCGGTCCGGGTTGACCACCCAAGCCATGCAGGCGAAGTCGAGCGCGCCGAAGACCAGGTGCTTGACGATTCCGCTGTCGAGCTCGGGTCGGAAGTGCCCCTGGCGCTGGCCCATCTCGAAGGTCTCACCCCAGGTCTCGAGGTAGGTCTTCACCGCTTTCTGAGCGTGCGTCTTCACGAAGGCGCTGCCGCGCCGTAGCTCGACGGTGATGAATCGGGTGAGGGAGGGGTTCTCGTAGGCGAGGCGGACATGAAAACGCACCATGTGGTGCACACGGTCACGCGCGTCCGCTATACCGGACACGCTCTCCTTCATGAAGTCGTTGATGAATGCCACTTTGGTTTCGAGCAGTGACACCACCAAGTCGTCTTTGTTCTTGAAGTAGAGGTAGATGGTGCCGTCGGCGACGCCCGCGACGCGCGCAATCTCGGTGACTTTGGCTTCGTGGAAGCCCTTATCGGCAAAGACTTCGAGAGCAGCATCGAGAATGCGCTGATACTTCTCTTCTTGCTGCTTACGACCTTGCTCTGTGTCCGAGTATTTCGGCCGCGCCATCGCTATTCACCCACGCCGACGTCCAAGACTGCGAAGATGCTCGACATCCGTCCGCCTAGGCGGACCACTTCGAGCCGTAATTACGCGCTAGAAGACGACCCGAGTCAACTATGAGATACGACGGAAAGGGCGCGTTGGATCTTCAGCACCACGTTTTGGCGGACACGCTGCGTGTGCCGAAACGGTACATGATCAGGTGACAGCCCACATCACCGTCAGCATCACGATCCAGACGACATCGAGAAAGTGCCAGTACTGCGCGCAGTAGCGCAGACCGCGATGGGCGAGGCTCGAGTAGGTGCCGCGATAGGCGTTGCGCACACAGATCCCGAGCGGCACGAATCCGCCCACCACGTGCAACGCATGCACACCAGTAAGCATGTAAAAAGTGAAGGCGTAGAGACTCTTGGAATTCGGCGCCATGTCCTGACGCACCAAGGTGAGCCAGTTGATGAGCTGACCGACGATGAAGCCAACCGCCAGCACGAACGTCGCGACCAGCCAGCGGAGTAACGCGTCTTGGTTGTTCTTGCGAATGGCGCTTACGGCGCGTTGTAGCGTGACGCTCGCGCCGAGGATGAGCGCCGTGCTGCCAAGCAAACCCAGAGGCAAGCCGGGCTGCTCGACCGTACGCCAGGTGTCGTTGTTGAAGCGGACGATCAGGTACGCCGCCATGGTGCCGGCGAAGAGCACGCCCAGCGACACCAGGAAGATGATCATCCCGAGCTGGCCGGTGGAGACGTGCGGCAAGTCGCCGGAGCCGGGCTTGTCCGCTCCCCCTTTGACGACCTGGAAGCGTCCGCGGCCAGTCCCCGCCATGCGTCAGTCCTCGTGCAGCGCTTCTAGCCCTGCGCTTGTGCCTCGACGCGGCTCTGAATGGCCGGCTGATACTGCGCCGTGTCCATCATCGCGAAGCTCACGAAGAGCAACACGAAGAGCAACGAGCCCATGAAGATCATCAGGTTGAACTTCCGATCGTAGAGCAAGTGCATGAAGAACAGGCAGACCAGCGAGGCCTTCACCGTCGCGATGATCATGGCGATGATCAGGTTGGTGTAGGCGCCGAAGTTGAACATCGGCTGGGTCGCGGTGATGACCGTGACCGCAGTCAAGACGACGAGGCCGCCCCAGACCGCGAGCAGCGCCTTCATCGACATGACGTGCGAGACGTTGTCCCCGTGGCCGTGATCGGTCGAGTGTGCAGTGGTGCTCATCGAAAATACCTCAGCGAATCAGGTAGAGGAGGGGGAACAGGTAGATCCAGACCAAGTCGACCAAGTGCCAGTAGAGCGCCGCGAAATCGATCGCGGCGTACTGCTTGGGCCCGAACTCGCCCTTCAGTGCCCGCCATAGCAGCCAGATGTAGACGATGATGCCGGCGATGACGTGCAAACCGTGCAGACCGGTCATCGCGAAGTAGATGCTGAAGAAGATGGAGGTGTTGCGCGGCGTCTCCACCTTGGCGGTGGGGGCAGCATGGTCGGCGGGGGCGGCATGGTCGCCTGCCTGCGGCGCCGCGGCTGTTTCGCCGTGCGGGGCCTCGTGCGCGGCTTCCTCGCCATGGACGACCGGAGCGTGCTTTGGCGCGAAGTTCTCGCCCCACAGCAGGCCCTCGTGGATCTTGTGCGAGTACTCGACGTACTTGATGCCCAAGAAGCCGAAGGCGCAGGCGATGGTCACGACGATCAGGCCGATCATGAGCTTGCGCTGACCGAGCTGTGCCGCGCGCACCGACCAGGCGGCGGTGAGCGACGAGAAGATGAGCACCATGGTGTTGATGGCGCCCAGGGTCACGTCGAGGTAGCGGTGCGCGAACTCGAAGATCTCGGGGTGGTTGCTGCGGTAAACGGCGTAGGCGCAGAAGAGTCCGCTAAAGAAGAGGATTTCTTGCACCAAGAACAGCCAGATGCCGAGCTTGCCGGAATCGAATTGCTGCTGTGGCGAGTCGAAGTGATGCGCCAGGTGCGGATCGTGTCCGTGCCCGTGGTCGCCGTGATGGTCGTGTGCGGCTGCTGTCGACATCGTTTTCGTTAGCTCCTGCGCGCGACGTAGCCGTCGGTTTTTTCGTCGTAGGAAAGATGCGCGAAGTCGTACGGATCACGCACGGGCGGAGTGTTCGAGAAGTTGTCGTGCGGAGGCGGTGAAGCGCACTCCCACTCGAGCGTCGCGCCACCCCAGGGGTTGGCGGCGGCCTGACGACCACGGAAGACCGCGACCGCGAGGTTCACGAATGCGAGCACGATACCGAAGCCGAGCAGGTAGGCGCCCATCGTCGAGGCGATGTGGAACGCCTGGAACTCCGGCAGGTACGAGAAGTAGCGACGCGGCATGCCGCGCGTACCCATGACGAACTGCGGGAAGAAGGTGACGTTGAAGCCGAGGGTCACGAGCACCGCGCCGACCTTGCCCCAGAATTCGTTGTACATGCGGCCGAACATCTTCGGCCACCAGTGGTAGAGGCCACCGAACAGCGCCAGCAGGGTGCCGCCGACCATGACGTAGTGGAAGTGCGCGACCACGAAGTAGGTGTCGTGGAGGTGGATGTCGACCGCCATCGCGGCCAGGAAGAGGCCGGTGACGCCGCCGATGACGAAGAGGACGATGAAGCCGAAGGCGTACCACATGGGCGTCGTCAGCTGCAGCGAGCTCTTGTACATGGTGGCGAGCCAATTGAAGATCTTGATTGCCGAGGGAATCGCGATGGTGAAGGTGATCGCCGAGAAGATGACCGAGGCGAGCGCCGACTGACCGCTGGTGAAGAGGTGGTGGCCCCACACCAAGAAGCCCAAGAGCGCGATGGCAAGCGAGCTGAAGGCGATGAAGCGGTAACCGAAGACGTGCTTGCGGCTGTGAACGCCGACGATCTCCGAGATGATGCCGAAGCCCGGCAAAATCATGATGTAGACGGCCGGGTGTGAGTAGAACCAGAAGAAGTGCTGGAAGAGCACGGGGTCGCCGCCGAGCGACGGGTCGAAGATACCGACATGCAGGGTGCGCTCGACGGTGAGCAGCAACACCGTGATGGCGAGCACCGGCGTCGCGAGCACCTGGATGATGGCGGTCGAGTAGATCGCCCAGAGGAAGAGCGGCATGCGGAACCACGTCATGCCCTCGGCGCGCAGCTTGTGGATGGTGACGATGAAGTTCATGCCCGTGAAGATCGAGCTGAAGCCCAAGATGAACACGCCCATCGTCGCCCAGACGACGCCGTTCGCCGGAGTCGTGACGCTGTACGGCGTGTAGAAGGTCCAGCCGGTGTCGATGCTGCCTTGGATCATGGCGGTGACGAAGAACACCGCACCGAAGACCCAGAGGTAGAAGCTCGCGAGGTTGAGCTTGGGGAAGGCGACGTCTTTCGCGCCCAGCATGATCGGCAAGACGAAGTTGCCAAGCGCCCCGGGGATCGCCGGGATGATGAACAAGAAGACCATGATCGCGCCGTGCAGCGTGAACATGCGGTTGTAGGTGTCGTGGTCCATGATGCCGGGACCAGGGGTCAAGAGCTCCGTCCGCAATAGCAGAGCGAAGACGCCGCCGAGCAACAGGGCGCCAACCGTGGCGCAGAGATACATGATGCCGATGCGCTTGTGGTCGAGCGTCAGCGCCCACGACTTAAAGCCGTGCGCGTGCGTGAGGTAGTTGTCGCCGGCGTGTGATGGGGCGCCGTGGCCCACGGTGTCGAGACTGCTCATGAAACGATCCTCACTTCAGCGTCTTGAAGTATTCGATGATGGCCGTGATGTCGCGATCCTTGAGCTTGCCCTGGAAGGTCGGCATCACGGGGCCGTAGCCAGCGACGACCTGTGCCTGCGGCTGCAAAATCGAGGTGCGGACGTAGTTCTCGTCGACGGTAGCGGAAGAGCCGTCCGCGAGCTTCTCGTTGCGGCCCCAGATGCCCTTCCACGAGGGACCGGTCGACGCGCTGCCGTCGGTGGTGTGGCACTGCAGGCAGCCGCGCTGCTTGACGAGGAGCTCGCCGGCTTCGACTGGGCTCATGCGCTCGTGGATGTTGCCAGCGTCGGCGAGCCACTTCGTGAAGTCGCCCTCCTCGTGGACCACCACCTTCGAGAGCATCTCGCTGTGCTTGGTGCCGCAGTACTCGGTGCAGAAGATCACGAACTCACCGGTCTCGGTCGCTTCGAACCACTCTTCGGTGTAGCGGCCCGGCACGACGTCTTGCTTGGTGCGGAAGGCCGGGATGAAGAGCGAGTGGATGACGTCTTCGGCGGTCATCACCAGGCGCACCGGACGGTGCACCGGCACGTGCAGCGTGTCGCTCACGGTGCCATCGGGGTAGGTGAAGGCCCAGGCCCACTTCACGCCGGTGACGTTGACGACGTAGCTGTCGTCGGGCGGTGTGTGCGTGTCCATGTAGCCGGTGAGGCCGAAGTAGAAGATGAAGACGCAGAGGATCGCGGGGACGACGGTCCAGGTGACTTCGAGCGCCGTGTTGTGTCCGGCCGCGGCCGCGGGAGCGGTCTTCGCGGAGCGGAACTTGATCATGAACCAGACGCCGGCCGTGAGGATGAGGACCGTGAAGAAGACGCTGATCCAGTAGATGAAGTAGTAGATCCAATCGATCTCGGCCGCGGTCGTCGACGCTTGCGGCGGGAACCAATAGGTAGCCTCGCTCCCCGCCGTGACGAGCTGCGAGAGGAAGCTTGCGACCAACGTATTCATTGCCTGACCTCGTGCGGAACCTTGAAACCGGGGGATGCGTCGGCCGCGCCCCTCTTAGACTTTTTGCGGCGTTCTCTCAACCACAACACAGCGAGGAATGCGGCGAAACAGAGGACGAATCCGCCGCCGCCGATCCTCATGACGTTGTTGGCGACCATGACGTAGCTGCCGGCGTTGGCGTCGTAGTGGAAGCAATAGAGGATGACCTTGTCGAGCGTCGATCCGCTCTTGCCTTCGGTTGCTTCGACGAGCGACAGGCGCAGGGTCTCGGGGCTGTGCTGCAGGCCGTACATGTAGCGCGACATGATGCCCTTGGGAGACAGCAGCATCATCGCGGCGACGTGCAGGTACTCCTTGCGGGTCTCGCTGTAGGCGTAGCCGAAGCCCACGCTGTTCGCTAAAGCGTGCACGTTGTCGTCGCTGCCGACGAGGAAGTGCCAGCCCATGGTCGCGGAAGCCTCACGCTCGCGGTCGATGGTCTCGCCGGTCTTGGCGTAGTCCTTCACGTAGCGTGCCTTGGTGGCGGCGGCACGTTCTGGCTTCTCGTTGGGATCGAGGCTGACGGTGAGGATCTCGAACTCGTTGCCAATCATCCAACGCATGTCGCGCAGGGTCTTCACGAACTGGTTGAGCTGCAGACTGCACAGCATCGGGCAGTCCGAGTAGTTCATGGTCAGGATGACGGGCTTACCGCTCTTGAAATAGTCGCCGATGGTGACGGGCTTGCCGTCCGAGTCCGTGAACGCGAGTCCCTGTAGGACGTTCGCGCCCAGCTTCTCGGTGATCTCGACGCCCTGCAGCTCCTTCGGGAGCGGCTCGGCACGGCCTGGACGCTCGTCCGCCTGCTCGGTCGCGCCGAGTACGGTCAACAGCACCGTAGCGGCGAGAGAGATCATGGGACGGGGATGGCTCGCGCCTTGGCCTTCTTGGGGTGCTCGGCCGGGGCTTGGGGTTGATTGGTGGGAACACCGATGACGGTGGTCTCACGGGGGGCGTCGTGCGGAGCGCCGGGAACGCTGCCGAGCTTGTGCGAGCTCGCGAGCTCTTGCGTCACCTTCGCCATGGCGATGTCGATGGGCAGGTGCACGGTGCGCGCCTTCTCGTCGTTCCAGCGGTAGCCGCCGCCGAGCTTTTGCGCTTGCTCTTCCTGGTACTTGGTCAAGCTGCGCGGCTTGCTGTCGATGAGCTTGATCTGCGTCTGCTCGTCTTCGAGCTGCATGAAGGCGACGCGGGTCAAGGTGATGAACACGTAGACGGCAAAGACCGTGCACACTCCGATGACGGTGATTCTCGGTACGTCGACGTCGTCATGCATTGCTGCCATGGCTGTCGCGCCTCCTGGCGCGCAAAAACAACGGGTCTAGATGTTCTCGAACTGGAGCGCTTCGGTGACGCGCGGGTCCTTGAGCGGCACGAGCGAGCGGCGGCTACCGAGGAAGCCGACGGTCGCCAAGAACACGCCGACCATGCCGACCCAGCAAAGGATCTCGACGGGGCCGAACGGAATGCCGTGCTCTTCGCCGCCGTGACCACCGACCGTGGGCAGCACGTACCAAGCGATGTCGACGTAGTGCATGATCAGCAGCCAGATGGCGCCGGCCGCCAGCGTCTTGCGGTTGCGCTTGATGTGGCGCGACAGCAGGAAGCCCATCGGTAGCGCCCAGTGACCGAGCAACAGGAACCAGGAGAACCAGTACCAAGGGCCCTGGAAGCGGTGCAGGTAGAACTCGGTCTCTTCCGGAATGTTCGCGTACCAGATGAGCATGAACTGCGAGAAGCAGACGTAGCTCCAGAAGAAGGTGAAGCCGAAGAGGAGCTTGCCGAGGTCGTGGTAGTGCTCGGTGTTGAGCACGTTCACCATGCGGCCGCTGTTCTGCAACGCCATTGCGAACAGGATGAGGAACGAGAGCGACGAGGTGCAGGCGCCGGCGAAGAAGTAGACGCCGATCATCGTCGAGAACCATGTCGGCGCGAGCGACATGATGAAGTCGATGCTCGCGAAGGTCAGCGTCAGCGCGAAGAGAATCGTCGCCGGGCCCGACATGATCTCCATGCGGCGCGTGAGCTTCGGATCACCCGACGCGTCCTGCTTGGTGGAATTCGAGAGGAAGAACCACGAGAGGAACGCCCAGATGCCGAAGTAGGCAACGCAGCGAACCAAGAAGAAGTTGAGGTTGAGGTAGGGAGCCTTGTGCTCGAGCAGGTGGCTGGTCTTCACGACCTCGTGATCGGTCCAGGGGTAGAGCGAGTGGTTGCCCATCGCGGTGGCGACGATGATGGGCAAAGCGAGGATCGCGAGCACCGGCAAAGCACCGGCACCGATCTCGGCGAGACGACGCACCGTGACGCTCCAGCCAGCGCGGAACAGATACTGGATGCCGACGAAGAACAGGCAGCCGAGCGCGATGGTCAGGACGAAGTAGAACGCGAGGAGATAGGCGTGCAGGAAACGATTCAGGTGATCGTCGGCGGCTGCGCCCATGGCACCGGCGCCGCCCAAGCAGAGCAGGCCGACGATGCCACCGATCATGGTCAGCTTCGAGCCAGCGGCACCGAAGCTGTAGTTGTCCTTGGGGAGCTCGACGAGAGTAGGGCCGCTCATGTTCGTTTACCTCAAAGCTCCACGTTGATTGGCTGGAACGTCTTCGATGCTCGCGGCATCAGACCGCTGTAGCGCACGGATGTAGAGGGTGATGGCCCAGCGATCCATCTCGGGGATCTGCGAGGCGTAACCAGGCATGTTGCGCACGCCGTTCGAGATGACGTTGTAGAAGTAGCCGACCGGTTCCTTGGCGAGGCGCGGCTCGTGCAGCGACGTCGGCGACACCCAGGTGCCCTCGGAGAGCTCGTCGGCACGACGCGCCACCATGCCGTCGCCGTAACCCGCCTGGCCGTGGCAGGGCGCGCAGTAGACATTGAAGCGTTCCTGGCCGCGGGCCATCGTCTGCGGCGTGACCTGAAACTGCGGCGGGAAGTCGGTGACGAACTTGTCGTTGGTCCCGGCCATGACACCGCGCGACAGGTGATCGTCGAGCGCCAAGTCGTCCTGGGCGACGGTGCCTGGGATTGGCGGACGCATGGTGCGGCCGTCTGCGAAGAAGGACGTCGCACGCTGCGTCTTGTACTTCTCCTGGTAGTCCATGTTGGTCACCAGGTTGATCGGCGGCTCGGTGGTCTTGGTGTAGCGAGCTTGCGCGATGCGGGCCATCGGCACGAACGAGAGGAACGTAGCGATGAGCAAGCCGTAGATGATCGGACGCGGCAGCGCGGCGTTCACTTTGCGGTCGTCGTCGACGGTCTCGAGAGCGGTCGGGTGCGTCCGCTCGAGCAGACTCTTGGTTTTCTGCTCGTCGAAGAGCTTGTCGTCGGACTCGATGGAGATGAAGAACTTGTCGTCGGTGGCCTTGGCGAAGCGCTTCTTCTTGAAGAGCGGATTGTAGAGGTTCGGCAGCATGTTGAGCACCAAGCAGCCGCCGAACGCGGTGAGCGCCGAGAGCAAGATGGTGGTCTCGAAGGCGACCGGGACGAACGCAGGGACCGACCAGAGCGGCTTACCGGAGACGATCCAGGGATAGTCGAAGCCGTTGAGACCGATTTCCATCAACAGACCGAGCATCATGCCGGTGAGGCCGGCGCCGAGGACGAGCCACGGCAAGATGGTCGGGCGGATGCCCATCGCCGGGTCGATGCCGTGCACCGGGAACGGCGAGTAGGCGTCCCAGTTCTTGTATCCGGCATCGCGGACGGCCTTGCAGGCTTCGATGAGCTGCTGGGGCGTCGCGTATTCGGCGAGATACGAGAAGACCTTCTGCTGGCCGGAGGTCGGCTCGGGCGTCTTTGCGTGTGCCATGATTAGTGGGCTCCCGCGTGCGCGTGTTTCGCGTCATGCGGCTCGTGTCCGTGCGCTTGCGGCATCACGGTCTTCATTTCCGCCATCGCGATGATCGGCAGGAACTTCAGGAACAAGAAGAAGAGGGTGAAGAACAGACCGAAGCTGCCGATGAGCATCATGATGTCGATGTGCGTCGGCTGATAATACGCCCACGACGACGGCAACGAGTCGCGGTGGAGCGAGGTCACGGTGATGACGAAGCGCTCGAACCACATGCCGATGTTCACGAAGATGCAGAGCACGAACATCACCGGGATGCTGGTGCGCAGCTTCTTGAACCAGAAGAACTGCGGCGAGATGACGTTGCAGCTCACCATCGTCCAGTACGCCCACCAGTAGGGACCGAAGGCGCGGTTGACGAACGCGAACTGCTCCTGCGGATTGCCGGAGTACCAGGCGGTGAAGAACTCCATCCCGTACGCGTAACCAACCATCATGCCGGTCGCGAGGATGACCTTGTTCATGTTCTCGAGGTGGCGCATCGTAATGACGTGCTCGAGCTTGAAGATGGCGCGCGCGGGAATCGCGAGGTTCATGACCATCGCGAAGCCCGAGAAGATGGCGCCGGCGACGAAGTAGGGCGGGAAGATCGTCGTGTGCCAGCCGGGGAGCTGCGAGACCGCGAAGTCGAACGAAACGACCGAGTGGACCGAGAGGACCAGCGGCGTCGCGAGACCAGCGAGCAAGAGGTAAGCGCGCTCATAGCGGTGCCAGTGGCGGGCGCTGCCGGTCCAGCCCATCGAGAAGATGCCGTAGGCGACCTTGGCGGCCGTCGACTTGGCGCGATCACGCAGGGTCGCGAGATCGGGGATCATGCCGAAGTACCAGAAGAGGATCGACACGGTGGCGTAGGTGCCGACCGCGAACACGTCCCAGAGGAGCGGCGAGCGGAACTGCGGCCACATCTGCATCTGGTTGGGGATGGGGAAGAGCCAGTAGGCGAGCCAGGCGCGGCCGACGTGGACGCCCGGGAAGATGGCGGCGCAGATGACCGCGAAGATGGTCATCGCTTCGGCGAAGCGATTGATCGACATGCGCCACTTCTGACGCATCAAGAAGAGGACCGCGGAGATCAGCGTGCCCGCGTGACCGATACCGACCCAGAAGACGAAGTTGGTGATGTCCCAGGCCCAGGCGACCGGGGTCATGTTTCCCCAGACGCCGACGCCCATCCACACCAGCCAGCCGATGCAGCTCACCAGCATCAGCGCGCCGCAGGCAGCGATGCCGAAGCCAATGAGCCAGCCGATCGGTGGCTTGGCCTCGGCGACGCCGGCGACCGACTGGGTGATGTCGCCAAAGCTGGCGTCGTTGGTGACCAGCGGCGACCGTTGAGTCGGGTCGTCGATGGTGTTGTCGCGCATCAATTCAGCGTGGGAAACGGCGCTCATGAAACGAGACCTCCGTTGGGATTCGTAATCTTGGCGAGATAGCTGGTGCGCGGCTTCACGTTGAGCTCGGCGAGCACGTCGTAGTTACGCGGCAGCGCCTTGAGCTTGCTCACGCGCGCCGTCGGATCCGACAAGTCACCGAAGACGATGGCGTCGGTCGGGCACGCTTGCGCGCACGCCGGGGTGATCTCGCCATCTTTGATCTTCCGCTTCTCGTTGTTGGCGACGATCTTGGTGTTCTGGATGCGCTGCACGCAGTACGTGCACTTCTCCATGACACCGCGGAAGCGGACGGTGACTTCCGGATTGTTCACCATCTTCTTCACTTCGTTGCGGCCGTCCTTCATGTCTTCGTGGAAGTTGAAGTAGTTGAAGCGGCGCACCTTGTACGGGCAGTTGTTCGAGCAGTAGCGGGTGCCGATGCAGCGGTTGTAGACCATGTCATTCAGACCCTCTTGGGTGTGAATGGTGGCGCCGACCGGGCAGACCTGCTCGCAGGGCGCGTTCTCGCACTGCTGGCAGAGCATCGGCTGCGCGCCGAGCTGGGGGTTCTCTGGATCGCCGCGGAAGTAGCGGTCGATGCGGATCCAGTGCATTTCGCGATTGCGGAGCACTTGCTCCTTGCCGACGACCGGAACATTGTTCTCTGCGGTGCAGGCAACGACGCAGGCGCTGCAACCGGTGCAGGTGGTGAGATCGATCGCCATGCCCCAGCGGCGCTGCCCGTATTCCCACTCGTTGAAGAGGGACTCGAGCGGCGGGTGGTGCACCACGTGCTGCGCGAAGTCGGGCTCGTGTTTGTACTCGTCGATGGTGCCGACGCGGATGATTTCGCCAGCGCGACGCTCGCGCTCCTTCATGCCGGCGGCGTCGATCAAGAAGTGGTCGACGGTGGTAGCGAGCTTGAAGCGGTCGCCAGTCGGGGCGACTTTCACGCCGGCGACGAACGACACCGTCTCGGTGCCGCGCAACACGTTGGCGTCGAAGCCCGCCACGGTGTGGTCGAGCTCGTATTCCTTCCAGCCACCGACGCGGCCGGCGGCGGTGCGACCGTAGCCCACCGCGAGAGCCATGCTGCCCATCGCCTGACCCGGCTGCACGAGCACGGGGACGGTGAGCTCGCGGCCGTTGACCGTGACCTTCACCATGCCTTCGTCTTCGAGAGACAGAGCCTTGGCGGTTGCGGGGCCGACCAGGAGCGCGTTGTCCCAAGTCAGCTTGGTCATGAAGTCCGGCGTCTCTTGCAACCAGGCGTTGTTCGAGTGGCGGCCGTCATGCATGCGGCTGTCGACGTAGAACGTGAGCTCGAGCTCGCCGTTCTGGGTATCGCCGCGTGAAGCCGGAGCATCGGGCGCGCTCACCGTGAAGCTCTGGATGGTGGGCGTTACCTTCGAATAGCTCGTGCCGTTGACCACGCCGTCGAACAGGCTCTGGCGCCAGGCGCGGTCGAACGCGTTGAAGGTCACGGGCAGCTTGGGCTCGGCCGCGGCCGCGGAACCCTCGGGCATCGGGCCCTGGGAGTCGTAGTCGGCGCTGATCGCCGCGGTGAGCGTCTTGTCGTCGGCGTTCTGGCCAACGAGCTTGCCGAAGGTGCGGCGCACGAGATTGTAACCGCTCTCGGCAGCGCCGTTCTCCTGGGTCGCGGCGAGGATCATGCTGGTGACCTCGATCGCGGACTTGCCGTCGTAGAGCGGCCGGATCATCGGTTGCTGCACGATGACGGTGCCGTCGTAGGCGCGGGAATCGCCCCAGGTCTCGAGCCAATGCGCGGCGTTCAGATGCCAGGTTGCGGTCTTCGAGGTCTCATCGACGTAGTCGGAGAGATGAACGCGGTTCTTCACCCTGGCGTAGGCGGGCGCGAACGCGAGCGAGCCGGGAGCGTTGTAGACCGGGTTGCCACCGAGCACGACGAGGGTTTCGACTTGACCCTTGCTCATGCTGTCGATGAGCCGAGCCAGGTTCATCGCCGAGGTCCCGTCCTGCGCCGCGACCGAGCTGTCGAGATACGTGACGGTCTTGCCGGCGTTCCCGAGCGCCAAGTTCATCCGGTGCGCGATAGCGTGCACTTCGGCGGGCTGGCCGCGGCCGGCGGTGACCACGCAAGCGCCCTGGTGGGCCGCGAGGTCTTTGGCGACGGTCTGCGCGAAGCGAGTCACTTCGGCGTCGAGACCGGCGGGAGCGGGGCTCTGGCCTTCGATGGCTACTCCGTTTTGGCGGAGCGCTTGCTCGACTGCGAGGGCAAAGGCCTTGACGTCGCGCGAACGCAGCGGCAGGCGGTGATCGGCGCAACCACCGGTGTGCGTGAGACGGCTTTCGACCGCGTACATACGGCTCATGGTCTCGCCCAGCTCAGGACGCCGCGCCGTGGCCCAGTCGCGCGCGTACTTCACATGAGCAGGGTGCGAGCCCAGGACGTCTTCGTCGAGAGACAAAATGACGCGTGCATGCGCGAGCTCGAGCATGGTGCGCACGGGCTTGCCGAAGGCTGCCATCGAGCCCAAACGGACGTTGTCGCGCGGGATGCCGTCGTAGGTGACCCAGGTCGCCTGGGGCAGCTTCTGCTTGAGCTCGGCGATGAGGCCTGCCAGCGACGGCGAGCTCGTGGTGCCGATGAGGAAGGCGACGCCGGTGCCGTTGCCCTTGAAGGCGTTCTTGGTGAAGGCCTTGAAGGCATCCCAAGAGGACGCCTTGCCATCGTTGAGCACGCTCTTGCTGCGGTCGGGATCGTAGAGCTCGAGGATCGTGCCCTGCGTCGCGATGTCCGAGGCGCCGAGGCTCATCGGATGTTTCGGGTTCCCGTCGACCTTGATGGGACGGTAGTCGTAGCTCGTCACCATCACCGGCTGGGCGACGCCGTCGGTTTCGTAACCGCTGGCGAAGTACTTCGGCTTGCCGGGAGTGTGCGACTGCGGCGAGCGCGTGAACGAGTGGATGTTGTCTTTGTCCCAGCGGCAGCCCGAGGCACCGGCGAGGGCGAGAGACGCGCCCATGAGCTGGACGAAGTGGCGGCGGTTCACGCCGCTTTCCTTGTCACCGACGTCGGTGCCGAACTCGCGGGCGAGGGCGGCGTCGAATTCGCTGGTGCCTTCGAGCTCGGCCATCGAGCGCCAGAACTGATTGGCGCGGTCGTCGGTCACCGGCTCTTCATTCTCGGCCTTCGGCAATCGGCCATCGGCGATCGGCGATCCGCTTTCGGTGATCGGTGATCGGCTTTCGGTAATCGGCTCGTCGGTTTTCGGGAGGATCGTGACGGTCTTCATCTGGCCTACCTGTGACAAGTCGAGCAGTCAGTCGGGGGATTGATGTTGTGCGCCTTGCGAAGCTCGGCGCCGACCTCGAGCTGCGGGCGCTCGGGCACGTAGTCCATCTTCGTCGCGAGCTCCGCGGGTCGCAGATGCGCTTCGGGGGCGCGGTGGCAGTCGAGGCACCAGCCCATGGCGAGCGTGTTTTCCTGCGACACCACTTCCATCTTGTCGATGCGGCCGTGGCACGAGACGCAGCCGACGCCGCGAGTCACGTGCGCCGAGTGGTTGAAGTAGACGTAGTCGGGCAGGTCGTGGACCTTCACCCAGTCGACGGGCTTGTCGCTTGCCCAGCTTTCGCGAAGAGCCGCGAGCTTCGTGCTCTTGGTCTTCACCATGCCGTGGCAGTTCATGCACGTCTCGGTCGGGGGGATGGCCGCGTGCGCGGCTCTGTCGACCGTGTTGTGGCAGTACCGGCAGTCGAGGCCCAGCTTACCGGCGTGCAGCGCGTGGCTGTACCCGATGGGCTGAACCGGCTGAAAGCCGATCTCGGTGGTCTTCGGCGAGAAGCCCCACCATACCAAGCAGACCGCGTAAACGAGGCCTCCGGCACCAAGCGCGCCGGCAAGTGGTCGTATCTTGTTCGTCCAGGGAGGAAAATTGAAAGACGTCACCGGCTACCCCGATGGAGTACTGCAGTAGAGGCGCCCGGTTAGGGGCGCCGCGCGCGGGTTGCGACTACACGAAAATGAATCGGCAGTGCAAGAAGGGTGATCGCTATAGTGATCGCGGTCTTTTGTCGCAGGGGGGCGCGCAGCCTATGCGCCCACCCAGGGTGCCCGGCACCCCTAAAGGCAACCGCTGCAGGTTCAATGATATCGCTGCTCTCGTGAAGGCACGGCGTCTGCATTCATGACCTCCGGGGAGTCCTGGAGAAGGTCATGCGAAACATCATCGGCATCGTCATTGCGGCAGGCGTCTTGTTGGCCGCTCAGGTGGCGCAAGCAGGGAGCGCAAATGCTCTCATGAACGTCACCGCGCGTGTGACCAACGCCTGCACCATCTCGGCGGGCAATCTCGCGTTCGGCGACTACGTTCCTACGAGCGTGCTGGCCACTTCGGGAAGCGCGACCTTGCAGGTGACCTGCACGCTAGGCGCCCTCGCCAGCATCGCTCTCGACCAAGGCGCGCAACCGGCCAGCGGCTCGACAGCGGTAGCGCCGCTTCGTCAAATGGCAAACGGCAGCGAGCGCTTGGCCTACTCTCTCTACCAGGACCTCACGCAGCTCGTTCCTTGGGGCGGTGGCCTCGCGGCGCAGGGCTACGTTGGCCTTGGTCTCCAGACCAACGTGACGGTGTACGGCCGTATCGCCGCTAACCAAGTGGTCTCGGCCGGTAACTTCAGCGACGTCGTCACCGCGACGATCAGCTTCTAGCCATGCTGCGGGGGATCATCATCGTGTCCGCCTTGGCGGTCGCGCGGGTCGCGGTCGCGCAAGTGCAGGTGACGCCGGTGCAGGTGCAGCTCACGCCCGACGCGTCGAGCACCCTGATCACGGTAACCAACGCAGGCGCCGCCAGCATGCGCTTCGAGGTCAGCGCCAAAGCCTGGGCGCAAGGACCCTCGGGCGACATGCAGCTCGAAACCACGAAAGACATCGCCTTCTATCCGGCGATCTTCGAGCTCGCGCCTGGTGCCACGCGTCGGGTGCGCGTTGGCTCGCTCACGCCGCTCGGTCGCGGTGAGAAGACCTACCGCTTGTTCATCGAGCAGCTGCCGCGCTTCGACGGTCAGGTCGTCGGCGTGCAGGTGCTCACCCGCTTGTCGCTGCCGATCTTTGCCGGCGCGTCGCCGACCGCCGCCACGCCCACCATCGCCGAAGCACGGGTCGAAAACGGAGCCCTGAAGCTGCGTGTCGTCAACGCTGGTGAAGCGCACTTCAGCATCCGCTCTGTCCACATCAGCGGACAGAGTGCGTCCGGTAGCGCGAGCTTCGACAAGCGCGAGGCCGGTTGGTACGTGCTGAGCCACGGCGAGCGCGCCTACGCCATGGCGCTCGATGGCTGCCAGTCACTTGCTGCACTCGATGTCGAGGTCGAGACCGACGTCAGCACCCTGCGCGCGAAGGTGCCGGTGGCAGCCCGCGACTGTGGCCCGTGAATGCGGTCGCCACGCTTCTCGCCGGCTGGGCTCTGATGGCTGCGCCGACCGAGAGCGTGGTGCGTGTCACCCTGACCGTGAACACCGAGCCGCGTGGGGAGATCGTCGCCCGCATCGCCGATGACGATATCTGGGTGGCACCGATGCCGGAGCTCATGCGCTCGACGCGCGGCGTAGCCGAGGTCGTCGACGGCGTGACGTGGGTGTCGTTGAAGTCACTCGCTCCCGAGATCACCTATGTGGTCGACGAGACCGACGTGTCACTCGCCATCACGCTGCACGACGCTAGCGCTTTACCCGAGACACACATCGACGCGCGACCGAAACGTCTCGACGACGAGCTCGTGCGTCGCACTCCCAGCGCCTTCTTGAACTACGACCTCGAGCTGCAGAACTTCGAGCGCGGGTTCGCGAATCTCGAGCTCGGTGCGACCATTGGCCCTGGTGTCTTGGTGAGCAACGGCACCGCGGTGGCTTACGACGGCTTCCATCCCGTGCGCGGGCTCACGACCTACACCATCGACGACCGCGAGCGGATGCAGCGTCTTTCGTTCGGCGACATGTTCGTGAACGGCGGCGTCTTGGGTGGCGCCAACTACTTCGGCGGTGTGGTGCTGGCGCGTAGCTTCGACCTCGACCCATTTTTCATCTACGAGCCGACTCTGGGTTTCGCGGGTGCGGCATCGACTCCATCGACGCTCGACGTCTACGTCGGCGACGTGTTGATCCGCCGCGAGGCACTCCCGGCGGGGCCCTTCCGCCTCGACGGTCTACCCATGATGCAGGGAGCGGGCGCGACGCGGTACGTGCTCCGGGACGCATTCGGGCGTGAGACCAACGTGACCACCGCTCAGTACGGCACGCGGCGGCTCTTGGGCGCCGGCCTGACGGACTACGTTGCTTCGATCGGCTTCGCGCGGCGCGGCTTCGGTCGCGAGAGCTTCGACTACGAGGGCTCGCCGTCATTCCTCGGTCGCTATCGCCGCGGCTTTAGCAACGATTTCACCGCCGAGACGCGTCTCGAGCTCACGCCTTGGTTGGTCAGTGGTGGTGCATCGTTTGCGCTGCGCACGCCGGCAGGGGTCTTCAGCGCGACCGCGGCGGGCAGCGCCGAGCATCGCGTCGCGGGAGCGGCCGCTCAAGCGGATTGGTCGTACGTCAGTCGCCGCTTCTCGCTCGCTCTCTACGGGCAGTGGACCTCGGACCGCTACGCCAACAGCAGCCTGGCGGCGATCGATGACCGAGCCCGGCTGGAGGGAAGCGCTCAGGTCGCGGTGCCGGTCGGCAGCCGCGCTGCGTTGTCTCTGACCTACGGTCGGGCGGGCATGCGTGACGGCGGCCCTCGTGACAATGGTTCGGCGGCGCTGTCGGTGAGCCTCTCGAGCAACTGGTTACTCTTGGTCACTGCGTCGCGCGTGACGCCGGCCGCGGGGCCCTCGGTCACCGAAGGGTTCGCGACCCTGCGTTGGATCTTCGGCGGCGGTGGCGGCTCGGTCGGCGCCGGCGCTCACGCCGTGAATGGCCGTCAAACCCAAGCGCTCGTCGACGCGCAGCGCCCCACGCCGATGACCGGCGGCGTGGGCTATCGCGCACAAGCCGCGTTCAACGACGACGTCGAACAAGCGACCGGCGAGCTCGTCTACCAATCCCGCTATGCGCGTGCCAGCGTGCGAGCCGACCGTATCGGCGAGACCACGAGCACCTTGGCGACGATCGCCGGTGGCTTGGTGTACATGAACGATGCGCCAGTCTACGCCACGCGTGCGGTGCGGCAGAGCTACGCGTTGGTGCGGGTCCCGGGACGCGAGAACGTCCGGGTGCTCGTCGACAACCGTGAAGTCGGGCGTACCAACGCGCAGGGCGATGTCATCGTGCCCGAGCTGATTCCGTATTTTCCTCATCAGTTTGCCATTGCGGACGCAGACCTCGCTATCCACGAAACCTTGCCCGCGACCGAACAGCGTTTCGCTCTGACCTTGCGGAGCGGTGCAACGGTGACCTTCCCGGTGCACACGACGCGCTTTCTGCGTGGTCGCCTGCGGCTCGAAGAGGGCAGCCCGGCGTTCGGTGAGCTCACCGCTCACATCACCGCCAACCACGATGTCGTTTCGCCGCTCGGCGGTCACGGTGATTTCGAGCTCCAAGACGTGCCGCCTGGTTGGTACTTCGCCGATGTCGAGTACGCGGGTGGCTCCTGCACTGCGATCATCGAGGTCCCCGCGGGCGATGACTTCATCACCGAGCTCGGCGACCTGCGCTGTGCACCGCGGGAGGCCATGCGATGAAGCGCTTCGCCTTCGCGTTGTTTGCTTTGGCGGTCACTGTGACGCCACTTCCGGCACGCGCTCTGGGTGTGTGCACGGTCGGCCCGCTCACGGGGCTCGACTTCGGCGCCTACGACGTCTTCGCGAGCGCCCCCAAGCAGGTGCCCGGAAGCCTGACGGTAGCCTGCGTTGCTCTCATTTCGACGGACCGCGTGACCGTCACGTTGAGCAAGGGCTCGTCAGGCACCTACGCGGCGCGCACCATGAAGCTGGGCGCCTACGCCCTTGCGTACAACATCTACCTCGGTGGTTACACCGTCGTCTTCGGTGACGGCACCAGCGGGACGGCGACGTACGGACCCGTGGCGCCGTCAGCCCTGGTGTTGGGGACGTTGACCGTCGACTTCTTCGCGGAGATCCCCGCACGCCAAAACGTACCGGCCGGGATCTACAACGACGTGCTCACGGTGACCGTCAACTTCTGACGGTCATTCGATGCGGATGGTCTTGCACTTGGTCTTCTTCATCCACGCCGCGATGAAGTCGATGGATGCATCGCTCGAAACCGCGATGCAGCCCAACGTCCAATCGGTCGACACGTTGAGCTCGCCCAAGGTTTCGAAGCCACGTGCCGGCCCATGCACACCCACGGCGCTGCCGGTCATGCCTTTGGCGCGCTGCTCCTTCGTGGGGTAGCCGAGAAGAATGAAGGTATGAAAGCTGCTCGAGGGCCGACCGGGCACGAGCGGGTAAACTCCGAGGGGCGTCTTCGCATCGCCTTCGCGCTGCTTGCCGATGCCGCCCGAACCGAGCGCCACTTTGTACTCGGCTCTTTGCTCGCCTTTCTCGCAGAGGATCATGTGGTGAGCGCCGGTGTCGACGACGATCTCGGTGGTCGTCTCCTGGCACGCGGCCGCGGCCACCAAGAGCTGAGCTACGAGAGCAATCACATCGGAGATTGTAGCTGGCTGGCCAAGCGCTCGGCCAGCCAAATGGCGCCTGCGATGACGACCGCAGCGCTCACCGTGCGCACGAACCACAGTCGCTCACGCATGAGCGCAAGCAGCGGTACCAGAACCGTCAACACCGCGAGCTGGCCCGCTTCCACTCCGAGATTGAACGCGAGAAGAGCTCCCGGAAGCTCACTGCGCGGCAGCGCGAGATCGAGGAGGGCACCGGCGAAGCCGAAGCCGTGCACGAAGCCGAAGACCAGAGCGAGCACCCAGCGATGGACCGCGCCGGGGGCAACCAGGCTCTCGATGCCGACGTAGAGGATGCTCAGCGCGATGAGTGGCTCGATGAGGGTCGCCGGAGGCTGGAGCACCCCAGTTGCTGCGAGCGCGAGGCTAGCGGCATGCGCGACCGTGAACGCGGTGATCATGCGTAGGAGGCTGCGCATGCGGATGTCGACGAGCACCAGCGCGAGGAGGAACACGAGGTGGTCGAAGCCGGTGAGGATGTGCTCGACACCGAGCATGAAGAGCTCGACCCACGACGTCGAGGTCGCCGGTCCCGCGGCGATGGTGAGTCGGCTATTGCCGTCGAACACCACGTGCTGTGTCACACGCTCGCCGCGGCGGACGGTCGCGATGTGACGGTGGCCGCTCGCAAAAGCGGTGTCGATGAGTACGGCCGCATTTGCAGGTACCGAGCAAGCGAAGCGCACATGGCTTCGCACCCCATCGTTCGCGATGGCGTCGGCGCTGACGTCGCCGAGCGAGCACGTCGCGCCATTCACGCTCACCGTCAGGGCTCTTTCCGCGATCACACTCTCGGCGGAGGCCGTGGTGATCATGGCGTCGACACCATCGTCGCGGATGACATAGTCGCCGAGAGAGAGACCGACTTGGTGCGCGCCCGCGGCGGTGGGCGTGAGCAAGGTGAGGAACAACGCGATGCGGTTCATGGGCGAGCCAACGCGTCGCGCTCTTTTTTGACCCACGCTATCGCCTCGGGCTCCGCCGGCGAGGCCATGGCCAACGCTTCGTCGTAGGTCGCGCGAGCGCGCTTTCGGTCACCACGGAGGAAAGCGATGTGTGCCGCTCGTGAGAGTGATGCCAAGGTCTTTCCCTCGTCGACCAGGCGGTCGACGTAGACCGCGGCCCCGTTTACGTCCCCGAGCTCGAGGGCGGCGTCCGCTGCGACGGACAGAGCCCGCGGGTCGCCGGGCGTAGTGGCGAGAGCTCTCTCCGCTGTCGCGCGCGCTGCCATGAAGTCGTGCGCCGAAAGCTCCGTTGCCGCGAGGATTGCTAGCGCCGGGCCGTGGCTCGGTGCCCGATCGAGCGCCAGGCGCGCTGCCGCGGCTGCGTGGGTGACGAACCCCTCGTCGGCGCTGACCCGGGCGAGCTTGAGCCAAGCGTTGCCGATGTCGACGTAGGCGTCCCGCTGATAGCGCAGCCTCGGGACGGTCGATCGCCATCATCGCGAGAGCGACGTCGGTCGCGACATCGCGGGCTGGTCGCGTTTCCGGCACGTCGGCGAAGCTCGCGAGCGAGTCCGCACCGGTCGATGACATTCATTTCACCCCAGGAGCACCGCTGAACGCCCAGGCCACGGCGACGTTCTTCTTCTAGCGCTCAGTTGGGACCGTTGATGACCTTGGCGACGCCCAGCAGATCGTTGCCGAACACGGCGCCTTCTTCTTTGCTCGCCGCGTAGTTGAGGACGATGACCGGCTTGCTGTCGGACTCGAAGACACCGAGGGCGAGGGCGCGGGTGACGAAATCTTCGCGGGCGCCCATGGTCGTGATCTTCCGTTGGCGTGCCGCGGCCGCGATGGTGTCGATGTCGTCGTCGAGCCCTAGGCAGACGTACAAGGCGTCCACACCGGCGCTGCGCAGCGTCTGACGCCAATCACCGCTAGCGTCGTAGGCAATGCGCGTCGTTTTGAAGGGCAAGCCGTGAAGCACGAAGCGCTCGATGGTGCGAAAGCCGTCGAACATGTGCTGCGAGCACTCTTCGGAGGGGCCGTTACCCGAGCGGTACAGCACCGCCACCACGACGCTGTCGCCGGCGCGCTCCTTCATGCTTCTGTCGTAGGCCAAGACGCGGCCGAGCACCGCTGCCTGGCGCTGCGGTGGCACCTCGGCGCGCGCCGCGCTCGACGCCGCTAGGCTCGCGATGAGAGCCGCAAGAGCGGCGACAGGGACGATGGAAGGCATGTTGGTTGTTAGACGGTGAAAACGTCGCGCTGGTTCAACTGACGGTACGCTCGATGCGATCCGCCGCCATCACCAGGCCGACGAGACCGGTGCTGGAGCTCGCTAGAGGTGCGAGCTCGCGCTTCACGCTCTCCTGCAAGCGGGTGGCAGTCTCACCGCCCAAGCCGCCGTGCTGCATGACGTTGGCGGTCATTTGCGCCCAGTGCTTGCGCAGGCGGTCGCGCAACGCGAAATGCGCCGGCGAATCGACCTCTTCGGTCTGGCCCGCGACCTGCGCCTGTTGCTTCGACAAAGCGGCGATGCCGGTGGCCGAGCCCAAGGTGAAGTACGCCTTGGCGACGTCACCGAGCGGCTGCTCGCCACGGCTCGCGAGCTGCGCGATCCAGGCGATGTCCATCGCCGACTCGACGAACGCGAGGTTTGCAACGTTGGCCGCGAGCTCTTCGCCCGCGCCGGCGTTTTGATAGTCCGCTTTGGCGGCGTTCGCCCCGGCCATGTCCTCCGGCGGTATGACCTCGGAGGCGCGCGTCAACAGCGCTTGGATGGATGGACCGAGCGGCTCTGCGAGAGCCAAGTCACGACGCAACAACCAGCTAGCGACCTTCTCGATGGCGTCCTCGATGGCGAGGCGCATGCGGTACTCGACGTCCGTCGACACTTTGCTCTCGGCGACGGCCACTTGCCGCTTGAGCGCGATGGCATTCACGAGCTTCGAGGCGCGCGCGTAGCTCACCAAGATGTCCGAAGCCGAACGGCCGGTGCGTAGAGTCGTCTCCGCGAGCCAGCTCGCTCCGGCATCGCCGGCGACGCCGTTCACGAGAATGGTGCGGGCGATGTTGATCCCGAGTGGATGCTCGCGCACCGGTCCCGCGAGCTTCTCCACGATGACCGGTGGGAAATACGCACAAAGCTCGCCCGATAGCTGATCGAGCATCAAGCGGCTTTCCTTGGCCAGCTCGTTGCGCATGTCCTGCTTGGCGAGCTGCAACATGACCGACAGCTCGGGGCGCGTCATGCCCTCGTTGCGCTGCTGGCGCTGCGTGAAGATGCGCTCACCGGGGAGGTGCATGTCACGGCGCTTGAACGGGATGCGATCCGAGAGGAACGCGACCGCGCGCTGGAAGCGGTTGATGTTCTGCTTGCTGCGGATCTCGTCGAGGGAGATGCCGCGACTCTGGACCCAGTTGTTCTGCAAGACCGTGAGATCGACCTCGACGCGCACGCGCTCCATCAGCTCGTCACGCGCCTCGCGGGTCATGCTCGAAGCGGCGATGAGACGCTCGAACAAGATCTTGAGGTTGACCTCATGGTCGGAGAGGTCGACACCCGCGGAGTTGTCGATGGCGTCGGTGTTCAAGCGCACACCTCGCGATGCCAGCTCGATACGGCCTTCCTGGGTGATGCCCAAGTTGCCGCCCTCGGAGACGACGCGCGCGCGGATCTCGGTGGCATCGACACGGACCACGTCGTTGGTCGCATCACCGACGTCGATGTGCGACTCGTGACTCGCTTTGATGTAGTTGCCGATGCCGCCGTTCCACCAGAGGTCGACCGGCGCGCGCAGGATGGCCTGGACCACCTCGTTGCCGGACAACGCTTCAGCGGTCACGCCGAGGGCGGTGCGCACCTCGGGCGACAACGCGATCGACTTGGCGCGACGCGGGAACACGCCGCCGCCGGTGCTGATCATGTTGGCCGGGTAGTCTTCCCAGCTCGAGCCGGGAGTCTCGAAGAGCTTCTTGCGGATGCTGAACGAGGCCTCCGGGTCCGGGGTCGGATCGAGGAAGATGTTGCGGTGATCGAACGCCGCGATGAGCTGCATCTTCCGCGATAGCAACATGCCGTTGCCGAAGACGTCGCCGCTCATGTCGCCGATGCCGACGACGCGGATGCGGTCGGCTTCCGGGTTGATGTTCATTTCTTTGAAGTGGCGCTTCACGCACTCCCAGGCGCCGCGGGCCGTGATGCCTTCCTTCTTGTGGTCGTAGCCCTTCGAGCCACCGGAGGCGAAGGCGTCACCGAGCCAAAAGCCACGCGCCAATGCCAGCGCGTTGGCGGTGTCGGAAAGATGCGCGGTGCCCTTGTCTGCCGCGACGACGAGGTAGTGATCTTTGTCCTCGTAGCAGAGCACGCGCGGCGGCGTGACCTTGTCGTTGCCGACGAGGTTGTCGGTGACGTCGAGCAGACCGCCGATGAAGATCTTGTAGAGCTCGTCCGCCGCCTTGCGACGCTCGGCCGCGCCCTGGGGCGGGTCCTTGAGGATGAATGCGCCCTTCGCGCCACGCGGCACGATGAGCACGTTCTTGAGGTTCTGCGTCGCCATCAGGCCGAGAACCTCGGTGCGATAGTCATTGCGTCGGTCGCTCCAGCGGATACCGCCGCGCGCTACCGGGCCCATGCGCAGGTGGAGACCAGCGACCAGCGGGTGATGCACCAAGATCTCACGATAGGGACGCGGATCGGGCATGCGCGTCACCTTCTCGGGGATGAACTTCAAGACGATGTGGTGCTCGCGTGCTTCATCGCGGCGATAGAAGTTCGTGCGTACCGTGGCGTCGATGAGGTTCGCGAAGGTGCGCAAGACCTGGTCGGCGGTGAGATCGGTGACGCCTTCGAGCAGGAGGTCGACGCTGCGGCGGGCGCGGGCCAAGACTTCGAGACGTTTGTCATCGACGGTGGTCGGCGAGAGACCCTCGAAGTCGGGATCGAACTTGGCGCGGAAGAGCTCCGACAGCGCCTTCACGACCTCGGGATGGCGCAACAAGATGTCGCGGATCGCAGTCTCGCCGTGCGCGAGACCGATCTGCTTGGCGTAGTGCGAGTAGGCGCGGATGAGCGCCGTCGTGCTGTAGGTGATGTCCGCTCGCAATAGCAGACGGTTCAGCTGGTCGTTGTCCATGGCGCCGAGGACGACTGCCTTGATAGCGGAGCGCAGGCGGTTGCGGCGCTGCACCAGGTCGTTTTCGGCGCCGGTGCCCTGACCGGTCGGCTGCGGAGCGTCGGCCCACCGGATGCGGAAGGTCGAGACGACGCGCTCCTTCTTCCCCGGCGCGCGCACCGTGGTCGGGAACTGGTCGATGACGATCAAGCCGAAGTTGTCGAGGATCGGCATGATGTTCGACAGAAACAGCGTCTGCGATTCGTAGAGACGCAACCGCGTGATGCTCGCTTGCTCGTCGACCTTCTCGCGATAGATGTCGCAATCGAAGGGGTTCTGATCGGAGAGCGACTCGAGCAGCTCGATGTCGGAGACGGCGCGGGCGATGCTCGTCTCCTCCTGGTAACGCGGTCCGAAGGCGCTGGCGTAGAGCTCGTGCAGGCGGCGGGCATCCGACACGCCGTGGCGCTTGCGCAGCTCGTCGTACAGACGCTCGGCCCACGGGCTCGCCATCTGCTCGATCTCGGTGCGCAGCGTGGTCTCGTCGGCTTCGGAAAGCGCTTGGACGCCCGAGAGGTAGAAGTGGAAGCTGACGGCTTCGCCTTCACCCGCATAGACGCCGTCGTCGATAGCGGACGCTTTGAAGCGCTCCTTCAAGAGCTGCTTGATGTGCGCGCGCAGCTCGTCGTCGTAGTGGGTGCGCGGCAGAGCGATGAACGCAAAGACGGTGCTCTGCGCGGCATCGTGCGTGAAGTGCACCGAGATACGGCGTTCGTTCTCGGCGCTCATGATGCGGTCGACGAGCGCGCGGATGTCGTCGATGGAGAGCCCGAAGATGTACTCGAGCGGCAGCGCGTTGAAGGCGTTGCGGGCGCTGCGGAAAAGGTGGGAGCCGCGCTGAGCGCCGAGCAGCGTGTAGAGCTCGGTCACCTTGCGATCGAGTCGCGGGATTTCGGTACGGGGGCTCGCCAAGCCCTGGAAGCTGAAGAGCCCCTCGACGACGATGATGCCGTTCGCCTGATTGCGATCATCGAAGGCCTGCAGCACGATGTGGTTCAAACGGCCGGCGCGATAGACCCACGACTCGGCTCCGCTCTTGCGGAGATTCAGGTACGGGGTTTCGCCGCCGAGGGCGCGTTTGTCGCCATCCTCGATGGTCAGACCGCGCCAATCCGCGAAGCGGCCGCTGCCGAATGCTTGGTCCTTGGGCGCGCTGCCGTTCTGGCCGGCGGCCGGCAATAGACGTGTGCCGACGATGACGAAGTGCTCATCGAGCATCCAGCGCAGCATGCGCGCGTCTTCCTCGAGCTTGGCGCGCATCTCGCTCTTGTCGCGCGCCAGAGCCTCGAAACGCGCAGCGGTGGTCTCGAGGACGCCGCGCATCGCTTGGAAGTCGCTGATGCAGACCTGCAAGGTCGAGAGGCGGCCGGCGATGTAGCTCTCGATCTCGTCGCGACGTTTGAGCAGGTCGTCGGCTTCGATCTCGACCCAGATGATCGACTCGACCGGCGCGCCGGTAATGCCGACACCGTCGACTGCGCCCTGTTCGTCACGGCGGACGGGGACGACTGTGTTGATGGTGCGATAGGTGCGGATGCCCAAGTGATCGATGGCGAGGCGCGTGGTGCTGTAGGTGAACTGCATGTCGGGCATGCAGACGATGAGGACGCCGCGGCGCTGGCTCGATTGATCGGGTTGCGTGACGCGGACGCGGATCTCGTCGCGCTTGCGCTGGCTGATGCCGTGGAAGAGGTGCTCGAGGTCGGGGAGCAGCTCCGCGGGGGGATGGCGCTCGAGATAACGTGCGTCGATGGAGCGCGACACGAAACGGGCGAAGACGCGGAAGAGGTCCTCGTGGCGTCCGATGAGGTGCGGCTCGTAGATGTCGATCGCCGAGATCAGCGTCTCGACGCGGTCGGCGGAGCGGGGTTTGGCTGTGGTCGTGGGGCTATTCGTGGTGGTGGTCGAGCTCATGCGGCGCGGTTTCCTTCTGAAACGTGCGCGCGGTCTATCACGGAGCTTTCCGGCCCGTAAGAGCGGCGAGAGCCTCGCGCGTCCAGGCTTTCTTGCGCGATGCGTCACACAACTTTGGGGTAGCGGGCGCGATAACGAGGCTTTCCTGGCCCCCTTCCGCGGGGCGCTTTCAGGGCAAACCAGCATGCTCATCGGGGTCGCTAACTTCGGAACCAAGGGTCACGCCGAGCCGGCTGCACCCCATTTCGCGACCAAGGAGGAGGCGGCCGCTTCCTACCATCGCGCGGCGAACGCCCAGCAAAGTCACATCGGCCTAGCAATCCTGACGAGCTTGGCGTTGTCGGTCATCAGCTTCGGCCACGTCTTCGGGGAGTGCCTCTTTGGTGACTCGGGCCGCCCGCCGATGGACTTCAACCTTTTGTTTCCGGTCGAGGCCGCGCTGGGGGCCGCCGTGTTTGGCCTGTATCGCGCGCAGGAGCGCATGGGTCGTGCGGCTCAAGCCGCGTACGGCTCCGCGGTCGCCATGGGCCACGTATTCCCGCCGGTCCACCTCTGCAATAACTGCGGTTGCGCAGCTTAGCGTCGGCTAGCCCAGCCGTACCCAGGGACTGGGCTCGAGCTTCTCGATTTCGCCACCAAGGAGGCTCTGGACCGCGGCGGAGAGCGCGGCCCAGACAGGCTCGTCGCTTGCCCACAGCACGGTCGTCGCGGCGTCATCGATGGCTTCGACCGCGACTGCGATGCGTGCGGCGATCGGGAACAGGGCGCGGTCGAGGGCCGCCGCGTCCATGGTGACCGTGGCGCCGGCGATACTCACCTCGAACTCGGCGTCGTCGGCATTGCGCGCGAGCTCGACTTGTTTGGCCAACGCCTGGCGTAGGGACGGATCGTCGTCCACGTCGATGCCGTGCTCCTTCAGGAGGGCGCGCGCGGTGGCGGCTTGCACGGCGGCATCGGCGTCCCAGAGACCGCAATCGGCGGCAGCCACATAGGCATCGCGTCTGCCATTGCGTACACGTCCGACACGAGTCTCGACACCACTGACCGCGATGACGGCGGCGTTTTCCTGGCTGACGCGTCCAGCCAGCGCCACGATGTCGTCGACGAACTCGAGGCTCTCGGTGCGGTCGAAGGCTGCACGCAGCTCGGCGTCGATCGCCGCCGATCGACTCGCCGGTAGGATGACGCGGAAGAGGGGCGCCTTGGCGATGTGCTCGACATAGGCCTGCAAGGTGTGGCGCGCGGCGGCGGCAGCGATTTCCGTCAGGGCTACCGGTGTGCCTTGAACCTCGAGCGCCGGGCGCCAGTTGTCGTCGGTGACGAGCGTGAGGCCGAGCTTGCTCGCGAAGAGCTGCACGCGAGCGCTCCGTCGTGTGTCCGCCCAAGCGAACAGGCCCGGAACCGCAAGGCCCTCACCGCCGATGGCGAGGGTGCTGCCGTTCATGCCCAGGGTGAGCGCGAGCTTGCGCTCTTCGAAGCGATCGGTTGGCCGGCCATCATTGGCCATCGACAGCGTCGCGAGAATGCTCGGCCCCGCGAGATCGAAGGTCACGTGGGGCAGTGGCTTCGCAGGCGCTTTGGGACGCGAGATTTCGACCGCCGGCTCGTCGAGAGTCAGTGGCAGGTCGAGATCGAGGAGCGGCTCGCTCGCGGCTTTCGGCTTGTCCGAGGCCTCCGAGAGGCCGGCGAGCAGCGACTCTTCTTCGTCGGCGCCGAGCTCGGCGAGCACGGTCTTGCTCGCCTTGGCCGTCGACTTGGTCTTCGCGGGAGCGGCGACGGCTTTGCGTGGAGCCCGTTCGCCTTCACCGCGCGTCTTGACGATGTGAGTGACGAGGTCTTCCGACTGGGGGTCGAGATCGACGAACTCGATGCCCATGCCGGGCGGCGAGTCTGGCTCTTTGGCTTCGGCCGCGGGGCGGGACCAGCGGACGACGCCCGTGCCGCGAAAGATCCGACTGTCGTCTTTGAGCCGGTACTCGAAGCGGACGCGACTGCCGACGGGCGCCGGGTCGCGGGCACGGATGAACAGACCCGTGCGCGAGACGTTGATCGAGAAACGCTCCACGAAGGTGTCGCGATCGGGGTACTGGAGCTGCACCTTCAGCGTCACATCGACGCGTTGGTTACCCCGTTTTTGCGCGGAGTCGGTCACGTTTTTCTAGAGTGTCAGTCGACGAGCTTGTAGTCGAGCTGAACTTCCTTCTTCTTGCGGAGGAGCTTCACTTTCGCCTGGCCCCCACGTGCCGCGTGCAGGGCACTCGACACGTCGGCGGGGGATGCCACCGGATGGTCGTCGATGGTGACGATGACGTCGGCGTTCTGGAGCCCAAGTTGGGCGGCCATCGACTTCGGCTTGACCAAACGAATGACCACGCCGCCGGGCGCGGTCGCGAGCTTCGGGGCGCGCCCTGGGATCTGGAGCGCCGCGAGCTCGCGCGCAAGCCAAGCGCGCTGCACGACGTAGCTGTCGCCGTTGACGCTCACGCCGCCGGGATCGACGCCGAGTGCCGCGTCGGCCGCGTGCCAAGCGACGGCATCGAGATCGCGACCGCCCGAGGACGGCCGTGGTGCCGTGGGTGCTGGTGCTGGAGTCGTCGCCGCGGCTGGCTCGGCCGAGCGGCTCGCCTGGTTGTTCGCGAGCTCGCGTTGCAGCACCGAGAGCTGATCTTCGATTCCCTTGAGCCGGTCGCCGTCAGCGGACGCGCCTTCGCCGCCGCCGCCGCCCCCACGGGAGAGCTGCGCGACGCGCGCTTCTAGATTCGCGACGCGTGCTTCGGATGCACCACTGCAGGCGGCCCCGCAGGCCGCAAGAGACACCGCTACGAGAGCTCTACGCATGACGGGATCGTACGTGGCCACGCGGGGTGGGTGCAAAAACGTGGCGACTATCCGCCCTGCACCAGCTGCGTCAGGCGCTCGTAGACGGCGCCGAGCTTGCTCGGGTCGGTACCGCCGGCCTGCGCGAGCTCCGGCTTACCACCGCCACGACCACCGACCAGGGGCGCTAGCTCAGCGATGAGCTTGCCCGCCTGGAAGCGGCTCGTGAGGTCCTTGGTGACCGCGATGAGTAGCGCTGCCTTGCCGTCTGCTTCGGCGCCCAAACAAACGATGCCGCTCGGCACTTTGCTGCGCAGGTCGTCGGCGAGATCACGAAGACCCTTGGCGTCGACGTTGCCGACGCTGGTCGCGAGCACGCGCACGCCGCCGATATCGCGCGCCTGCGAGAGCAGGTCGCCGCTCTGCGATTTGAGCTGTGAGCGTTTGAGATCGGCGAGGCGCTTGTCGTTGTCGCGAGCCGCCTGCGACATGTCGGCGAAGGCCTTGGCGATACCGCCGGTGTCGACGGCAGCGATGTTCTTCAAGACGGCATCGGTGTCGTTGTTGCGCGCGTTCGCGAGCATTACCAGCGCGCGCCAGAGATCACGCAGGTCGCGCGCCTCGGCGAGCGTCACGCTCTTGGGCAGGGCAGGGGCCCGCACCGCGGAGGTTTCGACGCGCACGGGCGCGCCGCCGGCAGCCTCGACCTCGCGCGCGAGGTCGGTCGCCGAGCGCACCGCCTTGGCAACGGCGAGGAGAATGGGCTCGTCATCGTCCGCTTTAGCGGGTACGCGGCCGGCAAGGAGGTCGGCTGCCGTGACCAATCGCCGATGCGTCTTGGCGGTGGTCGCCAGCGCCGCTGCGCCGCTCTCGGCTTCGATACGACGGACACCGCTCGCGACTGCTTCTTCGGCGGTGACCAGGACCATGCCGAGCTCGCCGGTCCGCGCCGCATGTGTGCCGCCGCAGAACTCGACCGACTTGCCCATGGTCACGACGCGCACGACGTCGCCGTATTTCTCGCCGAAGAGCATCATGGCACCCTTGGTGCGCGCCTCTTCGAACGGCAGGACTTCGGTGACCACCGGATAGTCCGCTTTGACGCGCGCATTCGCGTCGTCTTCGACGGTGCGCAGCTGCGCGGCCGTCGGCGCCTCGAAGTGCGAGTAGTCGAAGCGCAAGTGCGTGTCGTCGACGAGCGAGCCGGCCTGTTTGACGTGATCGCCGAGGATGTCGCGCAGAGCGCCGTGCAAGAGGTGCGTCGCCGAGTGATGGGCGCGGATTTCCTTGCGGCGCGCGGCGTCGTAGCCGGCGAACACGGTATCACCCACGTTGAGCTTCCCAGCGGTCAGCTTGGCCTTGGAGACGAACAAGCCGTCAGCGGGCTTCTGCGTGTCCATCACCTCGACGCGGGCACCCGACGGACCTTCGATGCGTCCAGTGTCGCCCACCTGACCGCCCGATTCGCCGTAGAACGGCGTCGGCGAGATCACGATCTCGAAGTCGCCCGCTGAAACGGACTCGACCTGCTGGCCGTTCTGCACCAGGGCCTTGATGGTCGCCTGGTGGCGGGGCGCGTCTTCCACGCCGTAGCCCACGAACTCGGTCGGTCCGAGCTTCTGGCGCAGGTCCTTGTAGATGCCGGCTACGCCTGCGACGCCGAGGTCACCGGCGCGCGAGCGCTCCTGCTGCGCGCTCATCGCTTGCTCGAAGCCCGCGACGTCGACGGTCATGCCGCGCTCGCCGGCGATGACCTCGGTGAGATCGCGGGGGAAGCCGTAGGTGTCGTAAAGCTTGAAGACCGCCTCGCCCGGCAAGACCTTCTTGCCGCCAACGCGCGTCGTCTCCATGGCGTCCTCGAGCAGCTTCAGGCCGGTGTCGAGTGTGCGGCGGAAGCTGCGCTCCTCGAGGTCCGCGACCTTGCCGATGAGGGTGCGCGCCGAGACCAGCTCGGGATATGCCTCGCCCATGATGTCGACGACCTTGTCGCAGGCCTTCTCGAAGAACACGTCGTTCTCGAAGCCGAGGCGTTTTCCGTGGCGGATGGCGCGACGCATGATGCGGCGCATGACGTAGCCGCGACCTTCGTTCGAGGGCTGCACGCCGTCGGCGACCAGGAACGCGGTGGCGCGAGCGTGGTCCGCGATGACGCGCATCGACACGTCGTCCTCGGAATCGCTCTTGGTGTACGCCTTGCCGACGCCCTGGGCGACGCCCTCGAGGATCGGCATGAACAGGTCGGTGTGATAGTTCGAGGTCACGCCCTGGAGCAGCTGGCAGAGACGCTCGAGGCCCATGCCGGTGTCGACCGATGGCTTGGGCAACGGAGTCAGCACTCCGTTTTGGCGGTCGAACTGCATGAAGACGTTGTTCCAGAACTCGATGATGCGACCGTTCTCGAAGTCTTCCATCTTCACCGGGCCCGAGCCGGTGTCGAAGTAGATCTCGGTGCACGGACCACACGGTCCGCTGTCGCCCATCGCCCAGAAGTTGTCCTCGCCCATGGCGACGATGCGCTCGTCTGGCAGGCCGGAGATCTTCTTCCAGAGCGCCCGCGCTTCTTCGTCGGCGGGGACACCGGGAGCGCCTTTGTAGATGGTGACCCAGATGCGCGACTTGTCGAGACCGAGCTCTTTGACCGAGAGGTTCCACGCCAGCTCGATCGCCTGCTCCTTGAAGTAGTCGCCGAAGGAGAAGTTGCCGAGCATCTCGAAGAAGGTGTGGTGGCGCGTGGTGCGGCCGACTGCTTCGAGGTCGTTGTGCTTGCCCGAGACGCGCATGCATTTCTGCGAGGTCGTGGCGCGCGAGTAGGGGCGTTTGTCCTGGCCGGTGAACACGTCCTTGAATTGGACCATGCCGGCGTTGGTGAACATGAGGGTGGCGTCGCCTTGCGGAACGAGCGGCGACGACTTCACGACCTGGTGGCCGTGTTTGGCGAAATAATCGAGGAAGCCGCGGCGGACCGCGGCTGCTTGCGACGAGGTAGACATCACTTGTCGATCTTGTCCTTGGGGACGTTGTAGTAGTGGCCGTCAGAAGCGCGCACCAGGAAGCGGTTGCCCCACTCCTGGACGATCTTCACTTCGTCGCCCTGCTTGAAGTTGGTCGCCTCGACCTCGGCGTCCTTGGTGGTCTGGAACTTGAGCGTTACCGCTTCTTTCATCTTCGCCATGGGGTTGGCTTCATGCCACGGCGCATAGCCGACTCGCAACGCACGGCGGAGGCCGGTAGACTTCCCCCGATGAGCGTCCGAGCCCCCCTCTTGGCCGTTGCAATGCTGCTGTGCGCGCCTGCCCGCGCCACGGTCTTGCAGGATTGGTCGCTCGAGGAGCGCATTGCTCACGCCGACCAGGTCGTAGTGGGTAAGGTCATTGCTCAGGAGGCTACACGGCTCGATGGGAATATCGTCACCGAGAGCACGATCGCTGTAAGCCGCACGCTGTTCGGACGTGCAGGCAACGAGCTCGTCATTACACAGCTCGGTGGTTCGCTTGGCGAAGACACCCTTCGAGTGCCGGGCACGCCGTTGCTGACGGTAGGCGACGAAGTCGTGCTCATCGTGAAGCTCTTCAACGGCCGCAATCGCTTGGTGGGAATGGGGCTCGGTGCTTTCTTCCTGCGCGGCAGGCTGGCGTATCAACGAATAGACGTGCCGCTCATGGGTGCGGACGGAAGGCTGCGACGACCGCCCGGCGAGCAAACCTTCGACCTTGAGCGTATTCGCGGTGCCGCTGAAGAGGTTCGTCGTACGCTTCAGCGGACGGAGCTGCGGTGAAGTACCTGCTTCTCCTTGCCCCGTTGCTTTGTGGATTCTCGACGTTCCGCATTGGTACGACGTTAGCATCGAGAACGTGGGCCGATCCGAACGTTATCTACTACGTCGACCAGAGTGGCATTACCTCTTTGACCGATGACTCGGACATCGCGGCGATCTATCAGGCGTTCGCTGCATGGAACACTGTAGCGTGCTCCGCGTTTCGATTTGTGGACGGAGGTCTCCGCGCTAGCGATCCGGGAGGAAACTTCATTCGGTTTGCTCACACGTCGACGGGTTGGCCGGAGGACCCGGGCGTTATCGCCTTCACGTTGCTGCCTGGCGGCGGCGATTTCACGTCCGCAGACATCTACGTCAACGACTTCAGCATGCGGTGGTCGACTAGCGGCGAGCTTCGGGCGTTCGACTTACAGTCGGTGATTACCCACGAGCTTGGACACGCATTAGGTCTCGCGCATTCCGCCGATCCGACCGCGACGATGTACTACTCTGGCGACAACGGAAACACGTTCTTCCGGACGCTGGCTCCCGACGATGTGAAGGGAGTGTGTTATCTCTACCCGGCAGCAACGACGCCGTGTTCGGGCTTCGCCGATTGCCCGATGTTGGATGGAACCAACGAAGCCACTGTTTGTACCGGTGGCTCTTGCGCAATTGGCGACCGTCCCTATGGCGGAGATTGCTGGGACGATTCCAATTGTGCGGGAGCGGGTGGTGTGTGTGTCCGCTATAACCTGACGCCCGCGACGGATCCTGGAATTTGCACCCAGGCATGTCCTTGTCCAGCTGGCGACGTGTGCGCATCCGCACCTGGGGGCGTTACTCGATGTGCGCCACGGGGCACGGCTTGTGCGACTGGCTGCAACACGGGCAATCACAAATGTGCTCCGTCGGTGGACGGCCAGTTCGTGTGCCTGCAAATCTGCATACAGGACGTCAACTGCACCGAGGCGACCAACGACTTTTGCTTCGATCCGATTGATGCGGACGACGCCGGGATCTGCCGTGTCCGCGGCGCAAAGGCTGACGGCGAGCCGTGCAACGCTCCGAGCGAGTGCCAGAGCTTGATCTGCGGGTCCGGCCTGGACGGTGTCGCGCACTGTGCGGCGCCTGACGAAGACGTCGATCCCCCGGATCCACCCCCAGACACGGGTGGCGGGCCCGACGGTGGCGATCCAGCCGGCGGTGATTCGGTGGGAGATCCCCTCCCCGGCGACGCGAGCGAGCCCGATCCTTCAGATCCGGCTGGCTCCGTCGATGGCGGTTGCGCTTCTTCTACCCCTAGCTTTGCACTGGTGATGGGGGCGATGGTGGTCGTACTTTTCCTAGTCCAACGGACCCGTGTCATACGTAAGGTCTCTCAGGGACGCGAGCCGTCATCATGACCAAAGCCAAGGGCCCATCTTTCGTCGAGCGCGTCCGCGAAGACGCGAGTCGTTATCTCCACGAGCTGCTCGCGGAGAATGAGCGGCTGCGCTCCGACTTCGTCACCGTGCAGGAAGAGATCAGCGGCCTCGCGAATCTCTTCGTCGCGGTCTCCAGCATCACGGGCACACGCGACCGCAGGCGGATCGTGTCCGCGATGGAAGAGGTCGTCGTAAACATCGTGGGCTCCGAGGAGCTCGCCATCTTCGTGCTCGAGGGCAAGACCTTGAAGCTCATCTCGTCAGTCGGGGTGCCGGCCGACGAGCTCATGCGCATCGAGGTTGGCAGCGGCGTCATCGGCCGGGTAGCCGAGTCCGGGGACCCGTACATCCCGCTCGACGACGAAGAAGAGCGCGAGAGCTGCGCCGGCCATCCGGTGAACGCATGCGTACCCATGCTCGTCGACGGCGAGATCACGGGCGTGATTGCCGTGTTCCGCTTGTTGCAGCAGAAGCCGAGGCTCACCGAGAGCGACGTCGAGCTCCTGCGCCTGCTCGGGACGCATGGCGGCACGTCGCTCGCCAGCGCCCAGAGCTAGAGCGACGGCTTTTAGGAAGCCTTCTCGCTTTTCGTCTTCTTGTGCTCGATCTGGTCGAGGCGCTTCGCGATCGTCTTCAGCTTGGCGTTGAGCTCCGCCACGTCCTTGGTCGTGACGATCTGGAGGGAGGCGAGGACCCGGCCGACGACGTCTTCCACGCGACGCTCGACCTCACCACGCATCTGCTGCAACCACTCCTCGGCACGCTCACGCGCTACGTTCGCTGTCAGAGCCATCGGATAGCCTCCCATTTCCTCGGTTTGAGTTCGTCCAACCCCGGCAATCTAACGCGGTGCGTTAGATAAAGGAAGGGGGGAGATGCGCGTTCCGTGGCGGCTGATTACTATTCGAACCCAACGATCTAGTGAGTGGGTAAGTAGGTCCATGTGGGTGTGGCTTTGCACTTCCCACGGTTGGGTGGGGCGTATATGGAGGCGCCCAGTCGGTGACGAAGCAACTTTGGGCTCGGCTTGCCGAGAACAATGTCGTCACTGATAATGGGTGGGGTTGTGCCCATCAGAGAAGAGCGGGCCATTCTAGAGCGTCTAACGCTCAAGCCTGCGGAAACGGTGCTCAAGAGAAGGTCTAACGAGCTCCGTACGGCGTAATCCCTACCGGATGCGCAAAGTAACCAAGGCTGTTCGAAGTGATGCGCCCTCCTAGGTGTGCATAGGCGTAGCACGCGGATCGTCGATAGGTGGTAGAATGAAGAATGAAGTCACACATGCCCCTGCATCGCAGAAGCGTTCGGCCAACGCCGACCGTGACGGTGCACGGAGCTTGCGCCGCCAAGGGCGTGACCTTCATTCGAATCCCTATGCCTCCTCTGCCTGGGGCAACAACGCTGCGCTTCGCGATACCGTCGTAGAAGCCCGTAATCTCACGCACGACACCTTGCTCGACCTGCAGCCGCTCATGCCGATGGCGGCGGATGACGACGTCACCGAGCTCGACTTGCCGGTGATCGCCCGGGCTCCTGCCCAGAGGGCGAAAGACAAGAAGCGCATCACGGCCAAGAAGCTTCGGCCGGCCCCGGCGCTCGAGCACACGCCGCGCCGCATCAAAGCGCACACGGTGGCAAACCCGGGTCTGACCGGCGTCGCCCGCGAACGCTTCGCCAAGGCCCAGACCGTCACGGCGATGGCCAAGGCGCCTGACCTCACGCTTCTTCAGAGCCTGTTCTCGGCCAAGATGCTCGGCCGCCTGGCCCTGGCTGCGGCCGCGATCGTGGTGGCTCTGCACCCGACGACCCGCGCGCTTGCCGAGAACGTGGTCAGCTCCCTCGTTCATGACGCGGCGATCGACCCGTTGAGCGACCCGCGCGACCCCAAGGAGTTCGTCTCCGATCTCGCGATCGTCATGCCCCGGCCGACCATCGTGCTGACCCGCCAAGACGCGGTCGCCCAAGAGCTGCTCAAGTTCTCGCGTACGATGTCCACCCAGGACGTTTTACGGACCGCCCAGGCCATCAGCGAAGAGGCCGAGCGCTTGGGTTACGACCCGTTGCTCTTGCTCGCCCTCATTCACATCGAGTCGTTCTACGACCATCTCGCCCTGTCGCCCGTGGGCGCCGAGGGTCTCATGCAGCTGATGCCGCCGACCGCCGAATGGATGGCTGGGCGTCTCCAGTTGCGTTGGGACCAGGGTCATACCTTCGACCCGGTGCTGAACGTCCGCCTGGGCAGCCAGTACCTGGCCTATCTCCACCGTGAGTTCGGCCGCATGGACTACGCGCTTACAGCTTACAACCGCGGCCCACACGCCACGCGTTACCTGGTCGACCGCTTCGGCCGGCTGCCCCCGCCGATCTACGATTTCTATGCCGGTAAGGTCCTCGGCTACTACGAGAAGCTGAAGGCTACGTACGGCAAGTTGCCGATGGGATGATATCCTTCGGTTTGTGAAGTCCTACGCCAGTTTCCGAGAGCGCGCGCTCCACGAGAGCCTGCGCTACGGGGACGATCCCTATGTGTTCCTGCGCGAGCTCGTGCAGAACGCTCGGGACGCCGGCGCACGTCGCGTTCGCGTCGACGTGTCGCTCGAAGCGGGGCGTGCGCGTGTCGTCTTCGAAGACGACGGCAGCGGTATGACCTTCAAGCACGCGAAGGGTTACCTGTTCCGGCTCTACGCCAGCAGCAAGGAAGACGAGACCGATGCGGTCGGTCACTTCGGCGTCGGCTTTTGGTCGGTGCTGCGCTGGACACCGGAGAGCCTGCGCATCGAGTCACGCACCGGCGACGCCGACGGTGCGACCGACGCCTGGGGCGTGGAGCTCGATGCCTCGCTGTCGAAGGTCACCGACGTGCGCTGCGCTCTGCTTTCGGGCGGAACGCGCATCGTCATGGAGCGCTCGGTTCGTGACGACGACCTGACGAACCTCGCGCGCACGGTTCGTGAGCGCCTCGCTTACTACTGCCGCTACGTGCGTGTTCGCGGCGGCAAGGAACGCCTGCAGCTGTGGTGCAACGGTGAGCGTGTCGATCGTGAGCTCGACGTTGCGTCCGTCATGGAGGACAGCGGCAGCGAGGCGACCCTGGCTATGAGCTTCTCCAGCGCCGGGGCCTCGGGCATCGTCGCTCTCGCGTCGACGCCGAAAGTTCAGCTCTACGCCCGTGGGCTCTTGGTGAGCGAAGCCACGGTGCTGGATGAGCTCGATGGTGCCGCCAGCGGACGGCGTGACGGCTTCGGAACGAGCGGACTCGCACCGGTGGTCGTGCTCAACTCGGACCGGCTCGACGTCGTCTTGTCGCGACGCAAGGCGCGCGATAGCCGCGAGCTGCGGCGTCTCATGCGCCTCGCGCGCGCCCGCCTCGATCGTCTCGTCAGCCACGCCGTCGACGGGGTCGTCGAACGCACCTTCTTCGACAAGGCGAGTGACGCCATCGCCGAGGGTGTCCGCGCCTTGGGAGGCGGTCTCGCGGTTGCGGTGCTCGCGGTCTGGTTGCTGGTGATCGCAGCAGGCGCTTTGGCGGCGCTGCTGTTATGGCGTGGTCCGCAGGTCGAGCCTGGCGAGCGTCCCGTCATGACGGTGGTGCGCGGCCCGGCCGCGGCTGCCGCCGATGGCTACCGTGTCGAAGCGCAGCCGGTGGTTGGCACGAGCGATATCACGGCGCTCACCGGAGGCTCGCGCCCGATCGGCAACATCGTCGGCTATGGCGGAGCCATCGTCGACGTACCCGATTCGTATGGCCCGACTTGGAGCTTCGGCTATCGCGGACCATCGCGGGTCTTCTTCAAGGCGTTGACGCTCGACCGCTACGAGGCAGCCCACGGCTTCGTCCGGCGCGAGCTGCCGGTGACCGGGCCTTATGCGGGCGTCGTATGTGGCAGGGGGCCGCGCGCTTGCATCGACGTGGTCACGCAAGTCGTCGCCAACGATACGCCGTTCGTGCTGCCGATCCCGACTGGCTACGGTGTGGTCGACCACAGCGTCACTATCGATGGGCTGCAGCAGGAGCTGTCCACCAACGCGGTCGGCGAGGCCCTCTTGCTGCTCGAGGCGGGACGTCGCGGCACCCTGCGCTATCAGGTCGCGCCCGCTTCCACTCCGGCCGAGAGCCCACCGCTGCCCGCGCCGCTCACGCTTGGCGAGCCGTGGGATGGTCTGCTCGCGCGCGCCGTGAAGCTCCCGGTGCAACGCCGCGTCGAGCTCGTCACCAGCACGGTGCGCGACACCATCCGCTATGACGTGACGCCGGTGACCGCGGCGATGTTCGCGCATGCGCACGGCGACTGGCATGCGCGCGTCATCGCGGTCGGCGCGGGCGATTGCGACGTGAAGAACGGGCTCAACGCGTTGTTGCTGCGCCAGCTCGGCGTCGACGCGCGTCTCGCCATCGGTATCGCCGGTGAGGACGGGGCAGCCCGGCCCAGTTTGCACGCTTGGACCGAATACTTCGCGGGTGGCCGTTGGCACGTCATCGATGCAACGGGCCAGCCCGTCGCCTTCGATTCGGCGGCGGAGCGCGCCAAGGAGCTCGCGATGCGCCGGGCGGCGGGGGACGATCCAGCGGTGATAGCGGTCGGGGTGCCAGCCCCGGTCGACCCACCCGGCCGGCGACGGGCCGAGTCGCGTCGCGAGCGCCACACGGTTGCCGCTCCCGACACATCGTCCCGCGCCGAGCCTCCCAAGACGGTTCCGGTCGAAGACACCATCAGCGCGCCTCAACCGAGTCTTGCGATGTCGCCAGCTGCCGCCGCCGGGCCAACGTCCGAGCACCAGCCGGCGGTCGTCGCTCCCGCCCCGCAGATGACGTCCCCGTGGCGCGCGCGGCTCGACGCCGTCTTCAATCGGATCTACGCGGTTTCGGAGAGGGTACCTCGGCGCATCCTCTGGGGCGTGGTGGCGGGCCTCGGCTCCATCGCGAGTCTCGTCTTCATCGCCCGCCGCCGAGTTCGAGAGCGTCTGGTCAACGAGGGGCCGCAAGACGCGCGCCGCGAGGCGCTCGCGATGATGGTGCACGACATGCTCACCCAGCCACACGCATGGCGTGGCGTCGGGCGCGCTTGGCACCAGCGCCTGTTGCCGGTGCTCTCCGGTAGACCCATGAGCCTCGAAGAGGCGCTGCGTCGTGCGCGTGACAACGTCCTCTTCGTGTCGCGGTCGCGGTCGAAGCTGGCCGATACGGCGGCGCGCTGTGGAACTCCGGTGCTCGACGCCGCCGATCCGTTCTTCGGAAAGGTGGTCGTTCCGCTATTGAGGACGGTGGACCTCGACAACATCGAGCCCCTGTTGCGCATGCCCGAGTCGGCCACATCGCCGCATCGTGGCTTGCATCGCGCCAACGTGGTCCTCGCCGACGCCAAGGCCGACGTTTGTTTCGTCCTCGCGGACGCGCTGCAAGATGCGCCGCTGCGTGACGTCGATTTGACGCGCGTGCGTTTGCCCAAGGGCATGCGCGCTCCACGCCGGTTCATTGCGGTCTCGCCCAGTCACCGCGAGGTTCGCGCCCGCTTGGAGAAATTGGAGCGCGACCCTGAGCGCGGCGTCTTCATTTGGCTCGATTGGTCGGTCGAGCGCAGCGAGCTGCTCGCCGATCACACGAGCCGAGTGCGCGAGTGCGCGGCGAGCTACGCCGTCGACGTGCTCGGGGCCGGCGAGCGATGACGACACGCGACGCGCGTGAGCTCCTGTCGATCGACGTCACGGCCGAGATCAAGAAGCTCGGGACACAGCAGCTCGCGACTCCGGTCGACGTCGTGGCCGCGGCAGCGCGCATGACCATCGAGTGCGGCGCACACGCGGTCGACGTGACCACCCTGCGCTCGGGCACGAAGATCACCGCTCACGGCGCCCGGATGTCGGTCGATGTCCACGCGCAGCTCGCCTGTATCCTCGATGCCTCGCGCGGCAGCGACGCACGTCACGCCGCGCTCGTTGCCTGGGAGAACGACCGCCGGCTCGAATGGCTCGCTGTCGTCTGTGCTGGCGATGTCGAGCTACGCACGCAGTCGGAAGAGGGCACCGAGGTGCTCGAGGTACGGGATGCCGAAGGGCGCCATCGCCGCACCAACGAAACCGGCGAGCCGCAGATGGTGATCCTCCTGCGCCGTACACGCACCGGAGCGGATCTCGAGCAGCTCACCCGCGTGTTCGCATTCGCTCGCTTGCCGGTGACCGTCGACGGCCATCGCGTGAGCTTCGGGCTCGAGCTGCCCGAGGCGCTCATCGCCGTGCCCATCGCGGGCGCGAGCTTCAACGGCGCGGTGGGCTTGCCGCGCGAGCCGAGCTTTGCCCGAACCACCTTGGTGCGTTCGGAGGTCGTGGATCGCGATGTGGTGACGAGCCCCGTCCGTGGCCGCGTCCATGTGGCCGTGGTCAGCGCCCGCTCGCGCCTTCCGGATGCAGCGGTCATCGAACGCACGGTGATCGCCGCGCGTGACCAGCTCTACGACGAGCTCAGAGCGCGCTATGCGAAGCTCACCGGCGACGAGCGCGGTGCCGCCGCCGAGCTGCTCTTTCGCGCCTGCGAAGACCGCGGCGATACGACCTTCCTGGATGAAGCGCGGATCATCGCGACTACGCGCGGCGATTTCGTGACTCTCACGGCGCTTCGCGGCATGGCGCGAGACGGGGTTTTGCTTGCGGCCGAACCCGACCAGATCGTCGACTCAGATCTCCGCGACATCGGTCTACCTGTTTTGAGCGCTCGCGAGCGCGCCTTCATCACCCGCTTCGTGGGCTTGCGTTGCGTGACGCCCACCTATCGCAGCGCTGACGCACCGCTGCGTCGGCTTCGACGCTGGCTGCGCGAGAGCTTGCATGTCGCGGGCAAGAGCCTGGTGCAGCACGGTCTCGGTCTCGGTGAAGGCCCTGTGCTCGATGACGACGCGCTACGTCCGGAAGAGCGCATCTTCATGCGAGCGCTGGCGGAGCTCGTCAGCACTGGTCGTTTTCGCGTGCCCGGAACCTCGGTGGGCGAGCGTGTTCAGATCATTCCGACAGCCCGCGGCCGTCTACCTGCGGCGGTGCGCCGGCGGCGTGACCGTTGCGTCGTCGCCGTGCCGCTGCGCAGCCAGCGCGGTGCGCGTCTCGTTCGCATGGTGGCGCGCGACCCCGCGACGTTGATCATCGCTACGACCTTGGTGTTCGGCGGGCACGACGGTTATGGCCGCGATCGCGGACGCGCACGCGCCGCGCTCGTCAAGAACACACCTTAAGAACCGCTCTTCACCCGGCTCGCGGCGACGGCGTATCCGCCACGTGCCGCGTGCTTTTCGACCTGAGCGAGCACTTGGTGCTCGCGGAAGTAGACGTAGCCGGTGCACACCTGGCTCTCGTGCTCCCAGGCGCCGCCCTTGTCGAACTGAGCCTCGAGGGTACGGACGACCGCGATTTCGTAGTCGCTGATGGCGAACACCCAGCGCTCGCGCATCGCAACGCCCATGCTCTCGTCGGCGCGCGTCACGGCTTCGATGCGGCCGTTGCTACGCTCGACGACGGTCCAACCTTCATGGTGCACCAGCTGCTCGACGGCAGCGGCCAGGTCGGTCTGAACCTGCGGGAGTGTGAGTGTGGGCGACACGTACTGTTTGGCACCGTCGTACATGCCAGTGGTCGCGCAGGCGGCGGAGCTCAAGATGATCGCGGCGGCTAGTAGGCTGCGCATCGGCAAACCCTCCGCCATGAGTCATTTCAATCAGCATGCCGCGGCCATGCTCGCTTTAGCGGGCTGTTTGAGCTCGACCAACCCTGGACCCGCGCGGGTCCGCGCGACCCAGAGGCGGGCGTCGCCAGCACTGGTCCGCAATAGAACACAGAAAAATTTTTGCTTCAGTTATTGCTGCGGCCGTCGATGAACGAGACGCCGCCGTCCGCTCGAGATCGGGGATGTAGGTCTTGCACCTACCAAGGCGGGCGTAAGTACGATGATAAGAGCTAGGAGGCGTGCGCCGGCGAACATAAATTACGCCGTGGTCGACTTACGGGCGTGACGGTTAGATCGTGAATGCCGTGAACACGATGGAGAGGCTCAGGGGCCTGGCCAGGAGAGCTGGCGATAGCATGGCAATGCCGCGCTTGGGCTTCGTCTTGCTCGGCGTCATCGCGGTCTCCGGCTGGCTCGCCGTCATTGGGTTCTCGCTCGAGCCGTACCCGTGGTTCCGCCCTTGGACGACGACCTGGGAGCTAGTGGCGTGCTTCGGTCTAGGAGCGCTGGCGCGAACACTGGCGTTCCGCGTCTTCCGCAGCGTCCGCATCGCTCTCGATTCGGCATTTTATGTTGCCGTCACCTTCATCTGGGGCGCGGTCCCTGCGGCTTGGCTCATCCTCTTGATCATCACCGCCGACGCGGGGTTCAGAGTGCTCCCCGGGCGGACCTCGGCGGCTACTGGCAAGCGCCGCTTGTGGCAGTCGCTCTTGGAGCTTGCCCAGACTGGTTCGTTGCCGGCGCTCGTCTTGCTTCTACTGTCGGCGGCGTTCGGCATTGACGAGGCCCAGCCTTATACCGATCGCGGCCTCATCGTTTGGGTCCCAGTCTTTTCGCTCGCCTTCTTGGTGGTGCACTACTTCCTCGCGGGCGGCGCGCATTGGTTTCAGGGCGCGCGCTCGGCGAAGTTGTTCCGCGGTTTTTTCTTTCGCGTGGTCATCGCCGAGCTGACGCTGGTGCCGCTGTCGCTCGCGATGGTGCTCGACTACCTGCACCACGGCATCTTCTTCTTCCTGCTCCTCGGTTGCACCGCGCTCCTCTTCAATTGGATCTTTCGCCGCGCAGTCATCACCAGTGAGAAGCTCGACGAGCGCGCCTCGGAGCTCGCGACCATCAACAACGTCGGACGCATCCTCTCGTCGAGTCTCGAGCGGCGTACCTTGATCATGAACATCGCGAGCGAGACCGTGCGTCTCGTCGGGAGTGCTTCACGCTTCATCCTCGGCGCGTACGACACGCGGCACGAGAACATCGTCGTCGACGTCTTCTTGCGGGGTGAGGCCCTGGCGGTCGAACGTCGGGCCCAGCGCGGCCGTGCACGGGTCGAGCCGGTGCAGCGCGGTATCGTTCCTCGCGGTCATGGGCTCACCGGCTGGGTGATGCAGAATCGCCGCCCGCTGCTCTTGGCGAACGTGCCCGAGGTTGGTCCGAGCTACGTCACCGACCCGGCGGAGCTTCCGCCGTGCGCCTCGTGGCTCGGCGTGCCGCTCACCATCTACGACGAGGTCTTCGGCATCATGGCGGTCGAGAGCGACGCGCCCAACGCGTACACCGGTGACCATCTGCGCACCTTGATGATCATCGCCGACCACGCGGCGGTTGCCCTTGAGAACGCGCGTCTCTACGAGCTGGCCACTGTCGATGGGCTCACGGGTTTGTACGTGCGCCGCTACTTCGACCAGCGCTTGAACGAAGAATGGCGCCGCGGCACGCGCTACGGTCAGGAGTTCTCGATCGGCATCCTCGACCTCGATCACTTCAAGCGCCTCAACGATACCTATGGCCATCAAGCGGGAGACCAGGTGCTGCGCGGCGCCGCCACGGTGCTACGTGACAACATGCGTGGTGCCGACATCGCCGGCCGTTATGGCGGAGAAGAGTTCGCGTTCATCTTGCCGCGAACCACCATCGCCGAAGCCAAACACATGGCGGAGCGCATCCGCGGCGACCTCGAGGCCATGCGCGTCGTGGTCAACGGCGAGCGTTTGCACGTGACCTGCTCGATCGGGGTCGCGGGTTACCCCGAATGTGGCGCCGCTGACTCCGCTTCTCTGCTCGCTTTCGCGGACCAGGCGCTCTACGACGCCAAGTCACAGGGCCGCAACCGCGTCCTTGCTGCGCCGCATACCGAGATTGTGCCGCCGCGCGTGACGACGGAGGAGCGCCTACGTAGCGAAGCGGTGACCCAGGAGATTCTCAAACCGGTTCAGTAAGCGGAGCCGTCCTTGCGCATGAAGCGCAAACCGCCGCGCTCGTCGCGCGAGAGACGGAGGTCGACGTCGGGGTATTCGGCCGCGTCGCTGGGATCCCGGTTGCTGATCTCGAGGTAACGTGCGGGCGCGCTCCCCCGATTGACCAGCTGGTGCGCATCGCGTCTTCCGGCAGGGAAACCGGCGACGTCACCGGCGCGCAGGGTCTGCTCGCGGCCTTCGGTGCACAGGACCACTTCGCCTTCGACGATGTAGACCAGCTCGTCCTCACGCGAGTGATAGTGGCGCATCGACGACTCCTTGCCGGGCATGAGGGTCGTGAGGTTGACGCCGATCTTGGTGAGGCCGAGAGGGTCGCCGAGGGCGCGCTTTTCACGCGGCAGGACGCGCGAGCGGAAGGGCTCGGGGTAGGCGGACGCATTGCGCGGCTCGAGTGTCGAGGGGTCCAGGGCGGGCGGTTCGAGGGCCATGTCGGGTCATTAACATGTCGGGCGGGACCGTGTATTGCGCCGTTGCCGCCCGTGCTCCACATTGCCGGATCTTCGATGAGCGACAGCAAGAAAGACACACCGCGAGAGCCCGAGGTCACCCCGAAGCCGACGTCCATGGTGCGGCTCGCCGACCAACCGCCGCCGGTCCTCCCGGCCATCGTCCTCGACGACTTGGTTCCATTCCCCGGTCCCGTCGTGCCGGTCGTGCTCGACGATCCCATGCGCCGCGATGCCGTCCTGCACGCGAAATCGAACGCGGGTTTCTTCTTCTTGGTGAATCGCCACCGCATCGGTGACGGCGCGCGGCAGACCGTGCCGCAGGTCGTGCTTTCGGATACGCGGATGTCGAGCGACGGCCGGCCCGAGCTGACCACCGCCGATACCCAGCAAATGCTCGACGCTGCCGATGCGCTCGACGAGGACGTGACCCCGGAGATCGAGGAGGCGTCGCTGCCTCGGCGTGAGCCCGAGATCGCTCGCAAGCTGCGCGTCGGCGATCTGGCGCCGGTCGGCATCGTCGCCCGCGTGCTCCGCGTCTTCAAGCTGCCGGATGATCGTACCTCCGCGCTCGTCCACCTGATGAAGCGCGCCCAGCCCGAGAGCATCCTGCGCACCGAGCCGTTCCCGATCGTGCGCCTCACCTATCCGGTGGAGATCGTCGTCGCTGACGAGCAGTTCCAGGCGTTGTCGCGGCAGCTCAAGATTCAACTGCAGGCGTTCTTCGAGGCACACACCCAGGCGTCCGACGAGCTCAAGCAAGCGGTTCTTTCGATCGAAGATGCAAGCTCGTTGACCGACTTCGTCGCCCAACATCTGGCGCGCGACGTCGGTGAGCGCTTGCAGTTCCTCACCGAGCTCGACCTCACCAAACGTCTGCACAAGGCGCTCGAGGTCACGGTGCGCGAGCTCGACTTGCTCAACGTCGGCAACCGCATCTCGCAAGAGATTCGCGAGAAGGTCGAGAAGACGCAGCGCGAGTTCTTGCTGCGCGAGCAGCTCAAGGCCATTCGCACCGAGCTCGGCGAAGAGAAGGACGTCGGGGTCGCGACCATCGACGAGCTGAAGAAGAAGCTCGACGCCGCCGGGCTGTCCGCTGAAGCGAAAGCGCGCGCCGATGACGAGATGAGGCGGCTCGCGAGCATCCCGACCGAGTCGCCCGAGCACAACGTCATCCGCTCGTACCTCGAGATCATCGCCGGGCTACCCTGGTCGAAGACCAGCACCGACTCACGCGACATCAAACGCGCTCGCGAGATCCTCGACGAGGACCACTACGGCCTCCAAGAGGTGAAGGACCGCATCGTCGAGTTCCTCGCGGTGCGGCAGCTCAAGCCCGACTCGCGCGGCACGATGCTTTGTTTCGCTGGACCGCCTGGTGTCGGTAAGACGTCTCTCGGCGAGAGCATCGCACGCGCTCTCGGCCGGCAGTTCTTCCGCTTCAGCGTCGGCGGCATGCGCGACGAGGCCGAGATCAAGGGTCATCGACGCACGTACATCGGCGCCATGCCCGGCCGTATTCTGCAAGGCTTGAAGCAAGTCGCCACCAAGAACCCGGTCTTCATGCTCGACGAGATCGACAAGATGGGTCACGACTGGCGCGGTGATCCTTCGAGCGCCATGCTCGAGGTGCTCGACCCGGCTCAGAACGCCGCGTTTCTCGATCACTATCTCGATCTGCCGTTCGACCTCTCGAGCGTGATGTTCATCGCCACCGCGAACATCAAGACCGAGATCCCGGGTCCGCTGCTCGACCGCATGGAGGTCATCGACCTGCCTGGTTACATCCCGAGCGAGAAGCTCGAGATCGGCATGCGTTATCTCGTGCCGCGTCAACGCAAGGAGCACGGCATCGCCGCCGCGCAGCTCAAGATCGGTAAGCCTGCCGTCCAGCGCATCATCAGCGAGTACACCTACGAAGCCGGTGTACGTGAGCTCGAGCGTCAGATCGGCAAGATCTGCCGCAAGCGCGCCACCCAGATCGTGCAGCGCAAGAACCCGCAGGGCGTGTCCGTTTCAGCGGAGGACGTACCGACTTGGCTGGGACCCCCGAAGCTCCACGACGAGCGCCTCACCAAAGGCCCAGTCCCCGGCGTCGTGCTCGGCCTTGCGTGGACGCAGACCGGCGGTGACGTGCTCTTCATCGAAGCCGCGCTCATGGAAGGGAAGGGGAACGTCAACGTCACCGGCCAGCTCGGAGAGGTCATGAGCGAGTCGGCGCGTCTTGCGGTCTCCTACGTGCGCAGCCATGCCAAGGAGCTCGGGATCCCCGAGACGGTGTTCAAAGAGCGCGACATCCACATCCACTTCCCGGCAGGTGCCGTGAAGAAGGACGGTCCCTCGGCGGGCATCACGGTTACCACCGCGGTGATCTCGCTACTGACGGGGAAAGCCATTCGGCCCCGCCTCGCCATGACCGGCGAGATGACGCTCCGTGGCGAGGTGCTCCCGGTCGGCGGAATCCGCGAGAAGGTCGTCGCTGCGCGGCGATTCGGCGTGAACACCGTCATCCTTCCGGAGCGCAACAAGGCCGATGTCGCCGAGATCCCCGATGAAGTGCGTGCCAAGGTGGAGTTCGTCTACGCGTCGCGGTTCGAGCAAGTGCTCGACGCAGCGTTCGCGAAAGCCATCAGCAGCGCTTCGCAGAAGCAGGCGCGCCAACGCGTGCGCCAGCACCGATCCACCGCACGGATGACCCGGACGAAGCGTCGCTAGGGGTACGCGGCTTCGGGAATTTCCTCGATCTTGATGGTGATGTCGGGATAGCCGGCGCGCGCCAGCTCACCGCGCACTTCCACGAGGTCGCGAGCGTGCTGCGCCTCGAAGACCTTTGGGGCGTAACCGTAGTTGCGAAGACGCGCTACGAGCCCGTTACCGCGAGCTTTGACGTCGAGATCGTCATCGGAAAGCATGTGGTTCGTGCTGAAAAAGTAACGCTCGACCACGAGCGCTGCCTTGTCAATTCTCGTTTCGGTCGCTTTAGCGGACGGAAGGAGGCCAAGAGCACCTTCTACGAACTGGACGACGTTGCCATTCGCACCCGCATGGTCGAGGGCATCGCGCACCGCATCGGCCTTGTTGCGGCCGCCGAGGACGTGGGCCGGGATGCCGTGAGCATGGGCAACGGTATAGAGGCGATCGAATCCGTCAGGTCCGGCGAAGGCGCGCTCGAGGCGCCGCTCGACGTGCCTATCCACGGGAAAGCCGATCTTCAAGGCGCGGATATCTTTGGCGCTGAGCGCGGGACGAAGGTCGCTCTGACCGCGGGTGTGCACACCCATCACCGTTGTCGACTTCATGCTTGCCAGTATCGGCCGATCCCCGGAAACGTTGCGTGACGCGGCCCGCCGCCGTAAGGGGAGGGCCATGAGCAGCAGCCTCTCCGCCGTCAAAGGCATGAACGACGTGATGCCCGAAGGGGCCGAGCCGTTCCTCTCTACCTCCGTCTGGGACAGGGTCGTCGATACCGCCCGCCGCGTCATCGAAGGTTACGGCTACCGGCAGGTGCTCATCCCGTTGGTCGAGGAAACGGCGCTGTTTGCGCGCGGCATCGGCGAGGGCACCGACATCGTTTCGAAGGAGATGTACACCTTCAGCGATCGCGGCGAGCGTTCGCTGACGCTCCGACCCGAGGGAACCGCCGGCTGCGTCCGCGCCTTCATCGAGCACGGCTTCGCCAAGACCGATCCGGTTCAGAAGTGGTGGTACTTCGGGCCGATGTTCCGTGCCGAACGGCCGCAGAAGGGCCGTTACCGCCAGTTCTATCAAATCGGTGCCGAGCTTTATGGCGCATCCGACGCCGCCGCGGATGCCGAGATCATCGTGATGATGTCGCGCATCTGCCAGGCCCTGGGCTTGAAAGACGTGACACCGCGCGTGAATACCTTGGGCGACAAGGAGAGCCGTGACCGCTATCGCGAAGTGTTACGCGGCTACATGCGCGCCAACGTCGACAAGCTTTGCGATGCCTGCAAAGGGCGCATCGAGAGCAACCCCCTGAGATTCCTCGACTGCAAAAACCCGAGCTGCCGGGAGCTCGCGAAGAAGGCCCCCGACATCATGGAGTCGCTGTCGGAGCAGTCGAAGACTCACTTCACGAAAGTCACGCAGTACCTCCGCGATTGCGGACTCGAATACGTTCGTGACCCGGCGTTGGTGCGCGGCCTCGACTACTACAGCGAGACGACGTTCGAGTTTACGACCTCGGCTTTGGGCGCCCAGGATGCTGTGGGTGGGGGTGGGCGTTACGACGGGCTCATCGAGGAGCTCGGGGGGGCACCCACACCGGCGATTGGCTTTGCCATGGGTGTCGAGCGCCTCGCCTTGCTGGTCGCCGCCCAAGAGCAGGTGACTACGGGACCGCACCTTTTCATTGCCCCCATGCCGGGTGCCGAGTCTTTCGCCTTGCAGCTCGCCGACGCCGTGCGCGCGGGCGGGCCGTATCGGGTCGAGGTCGATGTGACCGGTCGCAAGCTGAAGGGTCAGATGCGCCGGGCCGACAAGGTAGGGGCCCGATTTGCCTTGGTTCTCGGGGAAGACGAGATCGCGCGGCGCCATGGGAATCTGAAAGACCTCAGGGTATCCTCCAGCAGTGATGTTGCGTTGACCGGTGACGCGATCTGCGCTGCACTGGCGAAGCTCGTCGCTTGATCCCGTAAAAGGTGCCCATGATCTCCCCCTCCCGTCTCCTGGTTCTCGCGTGTGCCCTCACCATGGTGCCGGCGTACGCAGTCGCCGCCCCCAAGAAGACCACGACCCCCACCAAAGCGCCCGCTAAAGCGGACGGAGCGAAAGAAGCCGAAAAGGCGCCCGAGACTCCGCCGCCTGCGCCTGCTGCCGAGCAACCAGTGCTCGCGACCGCCGGCTCACGCGAGAAGTTCGACGTCGGCGAGGTCGCTCCGACCTTTGCGCTGCGCGCCGTGAATCCCGAGGTCATCGGTGAAAACCTGGTGGCTGTCGATCGCTACTTCGGCGCCGAAGCCAAGCAGCCCAAGAAGGCCGTCTTGATCTCGTTCTTCGCGACCTGGTGCGAGCCCTGCAAGAAGGAGATGCCGTTCCTTGCGGCGCTCTACGACACTTACAAGGACAAGGGCGTGATGGTCTTGTCCGTGTCGATCGATCGCGAAGCCGAGCAAATCGACGTCATCAAGAGCCTCGCTACCAACGCCAACGCGAAGTATCCGGTGCTCTCCGATCGCTTCAACATCGTGGCCAAGCGCTACATGGTGGCCAAGCTTCCGCTCGTCTACGTCATGAGCCCTGACGGCAAGGTGGCGTTCTCGCGTGTTGGCTTCACCGAGGACACCCCACGCGCGCTTGCCGATGAAGTCCGCAAGCTCATCGGCGAGTCGGGTGCTCCGATGCCCGATACGTTGACCCGCTTTTTGGGCGGCACGCCCGCTGTCGCGGACGCGAGCAAGACGGACCCGACGGTGGCGACCGCTACCGTGAACAAGACGACGACCGTGTCGGGCTCGACCACCACGGCGACCGACCCTGTGAAGACCGATGGCAACGATGGCGCAACCAAAGGCAAGAAGGCCAAGGGCAAGAAGGCAAAGGGGAAGCGTTAGCTTCCTCGTCGCGGGCTGCGCGACCCTCGGTGTCTTGGCATTGACGCGTGTCGCCCACGCGGCGGACACGAGTGTGCCTATCGCCGAGCGCATCGCCGCTCTGCTCGGAAACCTCCTCTCGGGTGAAAAGAGCGGGCTCGCTATAGCGGTCGCGTGGGTCGGAGGGGTGCTCACCGCGTTCACGCCGTGCGTCTATCCGCTCTATCCGATCACCGTGCGTTACTTCGCCGGCGGCAAGCCGGAACAGAGCGCCACCGGCAAGGTCGTGAGCTACGCCGCGGTCTACGTGCTCGGCATGACCCTGCTGTATGCCGCGCTCGGCACTTCGTTCGCGGCGCTCGGCGTGGTCTTCGGCCGCACCCTAGGCTCGCCGTGGGTGACAGGCACGATGGCGCTGGTGTCGTTCGCGATGGCGGTCTCGCTCCTCGGCGCCTTCAACATCCAGCTACCGTCGTCGGTGTCGAGCAAGCTCGGGCTCCTCGGCAGCCGCACCTATCATGGCGCGCTCGCGATGGGCCTCGTCTCGGGCCTCATCGCCGCGCCGTGCACCGGCCCCGTGCTCGCGGTCATCCTCACGCTCATCGCCAAGAACGGCGCCATCGGTTTCGGCTTCGCGCTGATGGTGGCGTTTGGTTTCGGCGTCGGCACGCCCCTCCTCGTCATCGCGGCCTCGGCGCATCATCTGGCGCGCTTACCCAAGAGCGGCCCGTGGATGACAGCGGTCAAAGCAGCATTGGCCAGCGCCATGATCCTGGTGGCGGGATACTTCGGTGCGCTCGCATCCAAGGACGTCGCGCATGTGCTCGGCATGCTGCCGCCGTGGCTCGGTCAGGTCTCGGGCGCGGTCGGCGTCGTCCTCTTCGTGCTGCTCGTGATGCGTAAGCTCCCGGAGTCGGTGGGGCAGGTGGGCGCTGTCGCAGGCCTATCGCTCGGGCTCATCGCCGCGGCACTGGGTGGTGGGCACGCCGCGACATCGATTGTCTGGACGAGCTCACACGAGGACGCCATCACGCGCGCCCGCGAGGGTGGCAAAGCGGTCATGATCGACTTCACCGCGGAGTGGTGTACGGGCTGCAAGGAGCTCGACGCGCATACCTTCCCGGACCCGCGGGTCGCGGCCGAAGCCGAGCGTTTCGTCGCCGCCAAGCTCGATGCGACCGAGCCAGACGCAGCCATGAATGATCTCTTTGCCCGCTACGGCATCCTGGGCCTGCCGACGGTCATCTTCATCGACTCGACCGGCAAAGTCCTCGAAACCCCCCGTGTGACCGGGTTTACGCCGCCAGAGCGCTTCCTCGCGCTCATGCAGCAGGTTCGCTAACGCGTTGCGCTAGTTTCGGGGTGCCCTGAGCCCGGTCTAAGCGCGCGTAACCCCTAGCAACTTGGTCTTTTGGCTGCCGACAAGATCGAACCGGCACACTGATGACGTTTTTACCCACGCCAGCTGTCCAGCTGCGGACGGAGACGCCTACCCTCATTTCGGGGTCTGGGCCGGGATCCGCCGCCAGGACGCACACGCTGCAGCCTGGGGAGACCCTGCGTCAGGTGGCGCAACGTTATGGCGTGACCGGGCAAGCCCTCTTGGCGGCGAACCCGATGCTGAACCTCCAGAGCGGGGTCTACGCCGGCGTCGTTCTCAACATCCCAGCGGCCCCGGGACCGGTGACGTCGATTACCCCGCGCTCCTTCGACGTTCCTGACTCGGCTTACGCGCCCAGCGTGGCCGCACCTCACGGGTTGACGCCGCCGACGGCGACGGGCGTGCAGCTTGGTCGCCCGCCGGCGCGGACATTCTTCAGTGATCCGAACACGCGCGCGTTACCGCCGCAACCGATGACGTGGCCGCACCCCGAACGTCCCTTGCAGCTCGGCGCGCGCAATCCCGAAGTCGAGATCATTCAGCGTGCTCTGTGCCGCATCGGCTACGTGTTGCGTGTCGACGGTGAATTCGGCGCCGCGACCGACGTCGCGATCCGGCACTTCCAACAGCTCGTGGGTTTGCCCGCCAACGGGACGATGACGCCGCAGACCTGGTCGCGTTTGCGCAGCGCGATGGAGGCCATCCGCCAGCCACAACAAGTGCTGGTGAGCGCCAACCGCGAAGCGTTCACGACTCAGGACGAGCTCAACGCCTACGATATCTTGCTGGCGCTCGCGTATGACGAGCCCGGCAGCAACGCGTCGTCCGACATGGGCATGCGCGAGCTCCTTCGCGTCATGCGCATCCAGGTCGGCAACCCGGTCAACATCACGCCCGAGCTGGTCACCGCCTTTGCGCAGCGAGCCCTCGAAGTGGGCCTGCCGCTGAACGCTCAGGCGCTGGCGCCTCTCGACCCCATGCGACTCGACACCTCGAGCGACCGCTTGAACTACAATCAGGCACGCGCGGTGAGCGAGCTGTTCATCCGCATGTTGCGCGGCTCGCGCATCAACGACACGACCTACGACCAGCTCATCACCAAGTACGCCCGCCACTACAAGCTCGAGCCCGAAATCGTGAAGGCCATCATGGCCATCGAGTCGGACTTCAGTCCGAACCTGAGCTCGAGCGCCGGGGCCCGCGGGCTCATGCAGGTCATGCCCGACACTGCGTCGTTCGTCGGTATGACGAGCACGACCGACCCCGAGCAAAACATCCACGCCGGCGTCCGCTACCTTGCCTACCTCTCCGAGCGTTTCGGCGGTGACCTCGTCTACATGGCGGCTGGTTACAACTCGGGCCCGAATCGTGTGGCGCGCAACGGCGGGGTGCCGCCGATCCAAGAAACCTACGACTATGTGCGACGATTCTTGGCGCACTATTCCTACTATCGTCAGCGCCCGATCAGATAAGCGCGCGCCGATTCTTTGACGGCCACGAAACTTTTTGCGTGCAGTCCGTTTTCGCGGTCAAAGCGCGCAGGAAAATTGCGGAGTCGCTCACCTCGTTGTTGAATAGGCCTACACAGCACCACAGCGAGGAAGTGGAATGGCCAAGTCGTCGAGCTTCAAGTCCTATCAGCAGTTCCACAACGAGATGCTCCGCACCAAGGCGGGCCCGTTGGTCTCGGCCGTCGAGGACATGGCCGACGAGATGTTCCAGCTCGACTTCGAGGCCGAGTTCGAGAGCATGTGGGATAGCGCTGATGGAGATGACGACTGACGACTGACGTCGTCATCGGCGACACGTAATTACGCCTTCGGCTAGTTGTTTGCCTCCGGCAAAACGGGATTTCTGCCGGTCCAGCTTGTGCTATACCCAGTGCACCCATGACAGACATCTGGAGTGGCGTCAGCGTCAACCTGAGCTCGACGTCGAGTGGCGGTGAGTGGCTCTACCGGGTCGGCCAAGAGGTTCGCGGCCCGGTTGCGTTCGAATCGGTGGTGAGCAAGCTGCTCGCCGGCGAGCTGACTCCCAAGACCCAGGTGGCCCGCGAGGGCGGTGAGTGGCACCCCATCGCCCAGGTGGCGGCGTTCGAGCCGCACGTTCTCATTTACCAGAAGCAGGCGAGCAAGAAGGCTCGCAAGGTCGCCCAGACCATCGCGCTCGTTCTGGGCATCATCGTGGTCATCGCCGCCGGCATCGCCGGCTACTGGCTGTGGCTCGAGAACGAGCACAAGAAGGTGCTCGCCGAGGTAGCGCGCCTGCGCTCCGAAACCGATCTCGAACGCCAGCGCCGCATCCTCGAGTCAGGCTCGAAGATGGGCCTCGTCGCGCTCGTCTCTCTGGGTAACGAGTCCGACATCAAGATCAAGGGCACCAAGAAGCCCGGCACCACGTCTTCGGGCACCAAGCACAAGGGCACGACGACCACGAACACGACCGGCAGCTCGAGCCCCAGCGAAGAGGAGATGGTGCTCTCGTGCAAGCTGTCGCAGAACGACATCTTCGGCACGCTCAAGAAGCAGCTCGCCAAGATCAACGTCTGCGTCGAGGACGAGAAGGGCCGCGACGCCGCCAATCTTCCCTCGCAGCTCGAGCTCGAGTTCGTCGTGAAGCCCACGGGCAAGGTCGTCGACTTCCGCATCAACGACCGCCACTACCGCACCGGCCCGATGAACAACTGCATGATCAAGGCGTTCAACACCATCACGTTCCCGGAGACCGACGGCACCAACTGCCCGGTTACGATTCCGATCAAGATTGGCGGGTAGTCGGCGGCCGAAAGCGCGACGTGAGCCGCGCGACGTCGTTTTCCGCCAGATGCCACGTCCGCTCCCCCGGCAGGGAGCTGGGAGACATCTTGTCTCGCAGAATGCGCTCGACGGTTTTGAGCACGACCTCCGCCGTGATGCGGTCGAATTTGACGAGGGATGCTTCGAAGGTGATCTCGCCTTCCTCCTTGCGAGGGCGCAGGTCGGTCCCTACGAGGTCCGTGAAGTGCGTGTGATAGATCATCTTGCCGTCGGCGGTCGTTTCGCCGACGCTCGTTCCCTGAACGAGCGTCATCTGGCCATTGCGGATCCCCAGCACCATGAGGCGCGACATCTCCTCCCACGCCAGGAGAACGGATAGCGCGTCGCGCGGTGTTTGCGACGTGACGTATTTGACGCCCTCGGTTTCCGTGCATCGATTGATGAGCGCGATCTCGCGATCGACCTCTGCGTCCCATCGCCGGTTCGACTCGGTGATCAACGCGGCTGCGCCGATTCGCTCGCGTGCCAAATGTGTGGTGCTACTCACGAGTTTCTCCAACTCGTCCGGGAACTGGGCAGGCGCGTTGCGCATGACTGCTACTTTTTCGGCGGGTGCGCCGTGTCTCTCGCCCCCTGCAGCACCCTCGACCCGAACCGTTACGCCATCGCGCTTGCCTTTGACGTCACCCACCATGAGCGCACACTTCCCAATATTTGGTTGCGTTGTGCTTCGGTTATCGCCCCGGCACTCAGCGTAGGTGCGACGGACGAATCTGACGTCGAGTCAGGAAAGCGGCGCGTTCGGCTGGCAAGGTGGCGCCTCAGCGCTTGCGGGTATCGACCTCGAGCACCAGGTCGCCATCGCGGACATAGCCGAGCTCGTCGCGAATCACCCGCTCTTGCACGTCTGGGCGGCTACGCATGGCGGCGACTTCGGCGCGGAGTTGTTGAACGTGTTGCTCGCGGGCGGCGTTGGTCTCGGTGAGCTGGACCAGATCGGCGCGGACGCGGGCGCGCTTACGCCATCCATCGGACGACACGAGCGTGTGCGCCATGAGGACGAACGCAAAGAGCAGAAGCCCCGCGGCGATCAGCAGACGGCGAGCGGTCATTGCCGCGAAGTTACCGATTGCCGCGCGAACCGGCAAGGAAAGGACGATCTTTGCGGCCAATCTGCACGAGGTCGTTCCGCGCATCGGTTGGGCCACAGGCGCCACACGCTTTCGCGCAGGCTTTGCCCCTCCGGTAGATGTGCCGCACCAAGGCCACCGCGAGGAGCAGCGCCGTGCTGACGATTGCGATGTCGAGCCAGGCCGCCATGGTCAGAACCCCAGCGCGCGTCCGCCTTGGTAGACGAGCAAGCTCGCAAGGTACGCGAGCGTGTTCATGTAGACTAGCTGCGCAATCGGCCAGCGCCAGCTGTTGGTCTCCCGTTTCACGGTAGCCACGGTGGAGAGGCACTGCATGGCTAGGACGAAGAAGACCATGAGCGAGACGCCGACGAGGGGCGTGAAGCGCGGTTTCCCAGTCGCTGGATCGACGTCGGCGAGCATGGCGTCACGCAGGGCGGGAGAGTCGGGCTCGACATCGGCATCGAGGGCATAGACCTGACCCAAAGTGCTGACGAGCACCTCGCGCGCCGCGAACGAGGCGACGAGACCAATGCCGATGCGCCAATCGAAACCGAGAGGAGCGATGGCCGGTTCGATGGCGTGGCCGAGTTGTCCGCCGAACGAGTGCTCGAGCTTCTCGGCGTCACTCTCCGCGTCGTGCGACGGGAACGTGAGCAGAGCCCAGAGGATGACGCTGAGCGCGAGGATCACCATACCCGTCTGCATGACGAAGACGCGGCAGCGCTCGAGGACGAGCCGCGCAACCGCTTTGGCGGACGGAAGCTTGTAGGTCGGGAGCTCCATGATGAACGGCGGTGGCGGTGCCTTGAGCGCGGTGCGCTTGAGCACGAAGGCAGTGGCGAGGCCGGCAACGAACCCGAGCAGGTACATGGCCGCCATCACCAGGCCGCCGATGGAAATGATTCCGCCGATCTTCGGCGTGGCCGAGAAGACCGCCGCGATGACCAAGACGTAAATCGGCAGCCGCGCCGAGCAACTCATGAAAGGGGTCACCATGATGGTGACTAGGCGGTCACGGCGTGACTCGATGGTTCGAGCCGCCATGATCGCTGGCACCGCGCAGGCGAACCCGCTCATCAGCGGAACGAAGGCTTTGCCGTGGAGCCCGACGCGACGCATGACGCGATCGAGGAGAAAGGCGGCGCGCGCCATGTAGCCGCTCTCTTCGAGCAGCGTCAGCAACAGGAAGAGAAAAGCGATCTGCGGCACGAAGACCAGGACGCTGCCGACACCCGCGAGCACGCCGTTGACGAGGAGCGAGCGCGTGAGGCTCTCGGGGATGAGCTCGTTGAGCTTGTCCGCCAAAGCAGCCACGAGCCATTCGACGCCGTCCATGAAGGGCTGTGCCCAGAAGAAGATGGTCTGGAAGACCAGCACCATGGTGAGAGCGAAGACGACGAAGCCCCACACTGGGTGGAGCAAGACCTTGTCGAGCTTGGTGGTGACGCTGTCTTCGCTGACGTTCCGAGTGTCGAGGACGCCATCGATGAGCTTGTCGATGATCCGGTAGCGGGCTTCGATGACTCGACGCGAGAAGGAGCCTGGCGTCTCGGCATCGAGGTTGCGCCGTGCTTCGGTGACGCGCTTCTCGAGATCGTTGTTCTCCGCGAAATGGAGGTCGCTCAGGTTCGAGGTGAGCAGCCACGTGATGTCGCCGGCAGGTCGCTCGAGGTCGCCGCTCAGGGCCGCGATGGTGATGCCGTCTGCTTCGGTCAGGCGCAACGGGAAGCGCTGCGCCTTGGCGGGCTCGACGAGCTTTGCGTCGATGGTCTGGAGGAGGGTTTCGAGGCCGCGTCCATAACGTGCGGAGAGCGGCACGACCGGGACGCCGAGGCGTCGTGCGAGCTCTGTGTGATCGATCTTGAGCCCGCGTTTCTCGGCTACGTCGATCATGTTGAGCGCCACGACCACCGGCACCTCGAGCTCGATGAGCTGGAGGACGAGGTAGAGAGCTCTCGGGAGATTCGTGGCATCGGCGACACAGACGACGAGCCGGGGACGCTCGCCGGTGAGACGGCCGGTGAGCACGTGATGTGCGATTTCTTCTTCAGCGGACCGCGCGACCAAGCTGTAACAGCCGGGGAGATCGATGAGCTGCGTGGCGGTCCCGGAGGGCAGGGTGAGCGGCGCGATTTTTCGCTCGACGGTGACGCCCGGATAGTTGCCGACCTTGGCGCGCGCGCCGGTGACGGCGTTGAACAGAGTGCTCTTCCCGGCGTTGGGATTTCCGGCGACGGCGATCTGCATCAGGTTCTGACGCGAATCAGCCGAGCTTGCGCCTTGCGCAGCGTCAGCATGTAGCCGCGCAGGTTGACCTGCAGCGGATCGCCCAAGAACCCGCGCCGCACCACCGTGACCTGCGTACCGGCCGTCATGCCCATCTCCATGAGCCGCTCACCGACCTCACCGGGCACGTCGACGGCGATGATGGACGCGGTCGCCCCAGGCGCGAGCGCGGCGAGCGTCGACTCCGCAGCGCTGGGCGCCACGGTTGCGAGAGGGGAGGTCATTTAAGACTGATAATCAGTCGCAACAACGGATGTCAATTTGAGCGGGGCAGGGGCGGCGCGTTTAGTCGAGCGCGACTTCCTCGACGGTACCGGTGAACTCGCCGTAGAGGGTCCGTCCGTTCACGAAACCGACGTTGAACGACCCACTGCAGTTTCCACCGGCTTCGAACTCGAAGTCACCGAACTCGAGCTCGCCGCTCTGCACTTCGGGAAAGTCACCGCCACTCGGCGCCTCACGCTGGACGACGACGCGGTCCTTGAACAGCTGCCCGTCGATCTTGCTGTCCTTCCCGAGCCCCCGCAGGTTCTCGGTATCGAGCACCATCTTGGCAACCTTGGTCGTCGTCGGCCCGCTCTGCTTGATGTACTCGACGATGAGACTCACATCCTGCTTGCGAACGTTCACGGTGTCGAACTCGAGCGAGAACGACGAGCTGATCGACCCCTCGAGACGATTCTCGAAGGAGCTACATCCAGCGAGGGCGGCAAACGCTAAAACAGACAAGAACCGAACCTGGGGCATCAGAAGTTTCCGTAGGCGACCATGGCTGCGCCGCGTGTGAGGTCTTGGAAGGCGATGATGGGTTCGTCGGTCGCGGGATCTAGGACCAGAGAGGTGTAGAAGCCGGAGCGGTTGTTCGCGATGTTGTGGACGTTGTACTTCCACCATTTACCCGTGTTGTCGCGCCACGCGACGCGCAAGCCGTCGTTCGGGCAGCCATTGCTGCCGCAAAAATAGTAGCTAACGACCGGGCGGCTTTGGCTGTCGTACGCGAGTGACGGGTTTGCGCCTGCAATCAGCGTCGCCGTTTCGGGGCTGGAGCACGTCGGGAAGGTTACGCCGCCGTCAGTGCTCTCGCAGAGCTTGAGGTCGTCGACCGTGCGGTCAGAGTTGTCCTTGATCGCATAGTAGAGCAGACCAATTGTGCCGTTGGGCGCGATCTCGAGCGCCAGGCGCTCACCGACCGTGGCACCGAACGATTGGTCTTCACCGGTCCAGGTACCGTCGCCTTGCTGCTTGAGCACGTAGGCCCCAGCGCCACCAGGGTTCTTCGAGAAGGCCGTGATGAGACTGCCCTGGTATTCGCGCAGAACTGCCCAGCGGCCACTTCCGGACCATGGTCGGATGCCCGTGACCGCACCGCCGGTCTGCCAGAGCTCGTAATCCGTCGACTTCTGACCGTCTTCATCGGTCGTAAAGTGAGTGTCGCTATAGCTGACGGCTAGGGCGTTGCTCTGACGGCGCACAATAGCGGACCAGGCACCAACATCGCTGCCCATCTGGCAGGCATTTTGGCTCGCGTTTGCTCCGCACATCTCTTCGCGCGTTGGGTCAACGGCACAACAAGCACCGCTATCGGTAACCAGCGTACCGAGATTGTAGGCTGCGCTGCCCGTGCGTGTGGCCATGACCAGGTCAGACGACGCGCACACGAATTGGCCGGGGCCGCCAGCGGGCATCGTGACGACGAGTCGACCCATGCTGTCAAAGGTCGCATCGAGCCCGAGCGGGTTGGAGACAAAAGCTTCGTTCGTACCACCCATGGATGCGAGCGGGATCTGTTCAAGCGTAAAGCTGGCCGCGCCTGCCGCCTTCACAGCGACGATGACGTCGTTCGAGACGCTCGGAGCGCGACCACCACCGAAGAGGGCAATGTCGCATTCAGGCACCGTGGGGCCAGCGCGGAAGTAGCTGTAGTAAAGCGTGCCGGCCGAATCGCGGACGAGTTTCCCGCTGCGCCCAGCTGGCTGAGTCGGAGTTTTGACCTCGACGTCTTCGACGGTGAAGGTCACGTTCGTCCAGGGTGCCGGTGCCACCTGGTTGCCGTTCGGATCAGTCACCTGATCGTCTTCATCACCCTCGATCACGTTGTTGTTGCCGCCGCCGCCACCACACGCGGCCAGCGCGATGAGGCCAGACAGGCCCAAACCACGGAGGCTTAGCTTCATTTTCTCAAATCCCTGAGTGTGTTGTGGTTAGGCTAACCCAAGCGCGCCAGAATACCAATCGACGTAGATACTCCGGAAAATCTTCTCGAGATGTGGGGTGAGGTAGGGGGCGCAGCCCCTTCATCGTGTTGCACAGCGCAAGAATACGTCGAGATCGCCGCCGTTGGTTCCGTGACCGTGCCAGGAAACGCACACCCGCTCCGGTGACGCTGCAATCGATGGCAAGTCGTTTCCGCGCGTCATGTTGGACACCCCGCCACCTGTGGCTGAACCGGCGGGGAACTCAGCCCACGAAGTTCCATTCCATTGTCGCAGATAGACCTGGCGACCGGTTCCTGTGCCTTCGGTCCATGCGATGAACGGCTTGCCGTCGTTAGCGCTCGCGATCGTTGGCTCATTGGAAGCAGTCAGAGTGTTGCTTACTCCACCTCCGCTCCCCGACCCACCGAGCGCGGTCCAGCCGGTGCCGTCCCAAACGCGTGCGAACACTTCGGACTGAGAGCTCACTTCCTCGCGCCACGTGATGAGCAGTTTGCTGTCTTGCTCGGCGACCATCTTCAGTGATGAGGCACCAGTTGTAAAAGTCGTACCGAGCCGAGTCCATGCACCTAACTCGAATCGATACGCCATGGGCTCATTCACCGAGACAAACGCGACGACTGGTCTTCCGGAACTGTCGACCACTGCCGAAAGGCTGCTGTAAATCGACTGTGCGAACTCGTCGTAGTTGCCGCCGAGAAAACCCGCCCAGGCCGTTCCCGTCCAGTGCGCTACGTGAACGCGGTACGTCCCAGTTCCGTTGTCGGCCCAAGCGACAAACGGCCGTCCATTCGGCAGGAGAGCGATGGACGGTCCGTGAGCATCGTCGGAGCTGTTGCTCAGGCCCGGACCGGTGGAAGACGTTCCTAGGTCGCTCCAATCAGCTCCACTCCATGCTCGGAGGTAGATCTCGAAGCCGTCTACCCTGAGGCTCTCCCAAACGACGATGGGTAGATTGTTGCTGGACAGGACAAGACCGACATTGTCCGCGTAGCCCTGTTCGGTCAGCACGATATCACTACCCGCAGCGCTGCTAGCTCCAGTCCAAGTACTTCCGCTCCAGCGGAGCAATCGAACGCGATTAGTGCCGCCAAAGGTCCAAGTCACAATTGGCCGGCCTGCGGCGTCCAAAACGATGCTGGAACTCAGCACGTTACCCGTTCCACTCACTCCAGCAGGGCTCGCCGAAAAACCTTGCGATACGCTCCATGGCCCCACTTCGGACGGCCCGTACCCAATCCAAGTCACAGGTAGGCAGCTGGTTCCGGTGCAACCGCGATATCCGCAGTTTTCCTGTTGGCCGGTCCGGCGGTCGCAGCTGTCGACGGTGAGAATATGTCCGCCCTCGCAGACCAGCGTGGTGACGCCACTGGGCACACATGCATCGGACACACACGCAAGCCCGCTAGGCGTGTAGCCCGCCTCGCAGACGCAAGTGGCAATAGTGCCGACCATGGAACACTCGCCGTGCCCACCACAGGTCACGCCTTGGCAGTTGTCCACGCACGAAGCGCTATCGCTATGGTAACCGTCGTCGCAGTCGCATTGGGCGACACTGCCAAAGAGTGCGCAGGTTCCGTGTCCGCCACAATCTACTAGAGAGCAGGCGTCGACACAGACGTTGGCAACACACGTGAGCCCGACCGCGCAGGTGGCACTCGGGCCGCATGCTGCCCCCAGGCT
>CAZAER010000005.1:0-244457 GCA_964484195.1 uncultured Bdellovibrionales bacterium
CGTCGGCCAAGGCGACGGAATGATCGTGCGGTTTCCCGCTGGTCAGACGGCGGTGATCGATGCGGGCGGCGCCATCACCACTAGCGACTGGGATCCCGGGCGGCAAGTCATTGCTCCGCTATTGCGTAGGAAGGGTGTCGACGCCATCGATTTGGCGGTCGTGAGCCACCCCCATCCCGACCATATCGGTGGCTTCGCCTACCTTGCGGAGCGCTTTCCCATCGCCGAGCTCTGGCGAAGCGGTCAGCACGACGAAGCAGGCGCGCTCCTGCGTCTGGAAGACAGCGCGAGACGCCGCGGCGGGCGCTTGCGAACCTCCGGCGAGCTGGCCGCGACGGTCGCTTACGGAGGCGTTCAAATCGATGTCATCCACCCGAGGGTCGAGGTCACGTCGTATCTCCCCGAGCTCGAGCTCAACGACAACTCCGTGGTGCTGCGTCTCAGGTACGGCCGGCGCTCCATCCTCTTTACCGGCGACATCGAAGCCATCGCCGAGCACGAGATCGTCGCATCTGGCACCGACATCGCTGCCGACGTCTTGAAAGTCGCGCATCATGGCAGCCGTACGTCGTCGACCGCGGAGCTTCTCGACGCGGTTCGGCCCCGGCTTGCGGTCGCTTCGTGTGGAGTCCACAACCAATTTGGCTTCCCACATCGCGAAATCGTGAGCCGTTTTAGCGGACGGGACGTGCCCCTCCTGACCACCGCGGACCACGGGGCCATCACCCTGCGGACCGAGGGTCTGACTTGGCGCGTCAGCGGGCATCGACCTGGTCTAGCCCTGCCTGCAACGGCGGCGTTCGTGGAGGTACCCGATGATGATTGACTGACGGGGGGCCCACCGGAACAATGCGTCCATCGTGGTTTTGCGACTGGGAAAATACCTGCTGCTCGAGCACGTGAACCAGGGCGGCATGGCTGACGTCTTCTTGGCGAAGACGTTCGGGTTCGGGGGAGCCGATCAGCTCATCGCGTTGAAGTGCATCCGGCCGGAGGTCCAGGCCAATCACGACTTCATCACGATGTTCATCGACGAGGCGAAGCTCTCCGCGCAGCTCAGCCACGCCAACATCGCCAAGACCTACGAGCTCGGCCGCATCGACAACTCGTACTTCATCGCCATGGAGTACGTGAGCGGGCGAGATTTGCGCGCGCTCGTCGATCGGGCGAGGGCGCGCGGCACCGAGATCCCGGTCGGGCTCGCGCTCTTCATCATCGCGTCGGTCCTGGAAGGCCTCGATTACGCGCATCGCAAGGGCGACCTCAAAGGGCAGCCTCTTCACATCGTCCACAGCGACGTCAGCCCGCGCAACGTGCTCGTCGGTTACGCGGGTGAGGTGAAGCTCATCGACTTCGGTATCGCCCGTGCCGCCAAGGCACCGGCAGCGACCGAAGGACACGGCAAGGTCGGGTACATGTCACCCGAGCAGGTTCGTGGCGACGCCGTCGACGCGCGCTCGGATCTCTTCGCCGTCGGCTCGCTGATGTTCGAGCTCCTGACCCGCTCACGCCTCTTCGACGGGCCCAGCGACACGGCGGTTCGCGACAAGGTGAGGAACGCCGAGGTTTTCCCGCCGACTCTGGTTGCGCCAAGCCTCGGGCCGGAGATCGAAGCGGTCGTCATGCGGGCTCTCGCTCGCCGGCCGGAGGACAGGTATCCGAACGCCGAGAGCATGCACCGCGATATCGTCGAGATCATGCTCCGCCATCACGGACAACCGCAAGCGCGCGAGCTCGGCAACTTCGTGCGCCGGATCTTCGACGAGGAGCATCGGGAAGACTTGGCGCGACTCGAGCGTGCGATGAACGTCCAGACCACCACCGAGCCCGCGTCGGAGCCCGAGGGCGGTCTCGAGCCGACCTCCATGGTCAACGTCGCCAAGTTGGCGCCGCTGATCGAGGAGACGACCTCTCCGGAAGCGACGCGTTTCGCGAGCATTCTGCCGAGCGGCGTGATCCTCACCCATCCTTTCGCCAAGCCGGCGGCCGCGGCGGCTGCGGCAGCTGCTGCAACTGCGGCTGCAAACAGCGCTCCCGCGAAGGACCCAGCGCTCTCGCCCCCGGTCGTCGGCCCAGTGACCACCGGCGAGAGCGTGGCTCCAGGGCCGCAACCGTCTGCGCCTTCTCCAGTGCCCGATGCCGCGCCGCGCATCGCTGTCCCCGCGGCGATTATCGGCGTATCCGGCAGCTCGGCAGTCGAAAACGCGATGAGCCCTCCTGCGACCGAGCAAACGAGCAGCTGGGTCTCTCCATCAGCCGGGCAAGAAGTCACGATGGTCGCGCCTGTGCCCACGCTCAAACCTTCGCCGCGGCCGGTAGCCGTCGGCTCGCCGGCGAAACCACAGCCGATGAGTGAGCTCGAACGCACCGATGTCGACGACGAGCGGGATGGTGACACCGCCGTCGTGGCACGCGACGCCGGTACCGATCCACGCGCCGTCGGCTTCGATCCGGATCGGCACGTGATGCTCCATCGGGCCGCCATCGACTCCGCTGCGGAAGACGACTCGAATGACGGCGATACGGCGATCGTTCGTACCGACGGTACGCGCATCGCGTCTCTCCAAGACGTCCCGCCGGCCGACGAAGACGACTACACCGACCGCATTCACAAGTCTTTGGCGATATTGGGCGTGCACGAAGACAGCGACGGCGGCAGCCTCGAGCCCACTCAGGTCGCATTCAAGGTCGATGCTCTCCGCAGACCCCAAGCCGCCGCGGTCGTAGCGCCGGTCGCGACTGGAACGTCCGCTATGCCGGTCGCGTCGAAAGTGCGTCGCGAGACCGCCGAGAGCTTGGCGGCCATCGGCATCACCCCCGCTCCGGCGAATGTGGAAGAAGACGTCGACGCCGAAGATTCGACCGACCGCGTGATGCGCTCCGGCGGCGGAGGCCTCGAGCAGGTGCCGCGCGAGGTCACCATCATCGACCATTCTCGACGTGCCGCCGGGGTCGACGATTGGGCGCGCGAGGCTCGCGGCCAGCGTCGCACGGGTCTGCGTCGTGTGGTGCTCATCGGGCTCATCTGCTTGCTCGTCGCCGGCGCTGCCATAGGATTCTCGTGGCTCCGGCGGACCGGGCGACTTCCCGGCCGTGCCGGGCGCATCGGCAGCCTCGTGGTCATCAGTCGACCAGTTGGGGCCGAGGTCCTGATGGACGGGGTGGTCGTCGGCACGACGCCGTTCTCGTCGCAGAAAGTGCCCACCGGTCTCCATCAAGTGGTGGTTCGCAGCGTTTCCGGCAAGCAGCGGACCATCGAGGTCGTGGTCAGCGAGCGGGAAGTGGTGACGCGCGAGGTGAACCTGCTCGATTGAAGCGCGGGAGATTGGGCGCGACGGGCATGAGCGGGTATGATCGAGCCGTGCGTCATCGACTGCTCGCCGCCCTGGTCTGCCTCGTGGTTTTGTCCGCTATCACGGATGCATTGGCGCAAGTGCCGCCGCCCGCCAAGGTGAAGGTCGTGGTCCTCGAGCTGAACGGCTTGGGTCTGCACGGCCGCGACGCCGAGCTGCCCAAGGCCCTCGGTACCTATCTGCGCAACAGTGTCGCGACCATCGACGGTCTCCAGCTCTTACCGCCCGTCGACGTGCAGCTCGCGGTGCAGGCGTCGAAGAATCCCAAGCTCATCGACTGTGCAGGCGGCGCGAAGTGCGCCGCCGACATCGGCAAGCTGGTCGCCGCCGACCGCGTGATTTTCGGGGGTATCAGCGCGTTCGGTGAGGCCTATAGCTTGAACGCCCGAGTCATCGAGACCGCCACCGGTAAAGAAGTCGCGCGCCATCAGGCGACCTTCGCTGGATCGCGCGACGCGCTCATCCCCGAGATTCGCCTGGCTGCGTACAAGCTCCTCGCGCCCGAGCGCATCCTCGGCTCGCTCATGGTCAAGGCGGACGTCGACGGCGTGAGTGTCGAGATCGATGGAGAGCCGCGCGGGATGACGCCGCTCAGTGAGCCCATCAAGAACCTCGCGCCCGGCAAACACACCGTCGTCCTCAAGCGCTCCGGTTATTCGCAATTCCAGCAGGAGCTCACCATCCGGCCATTCGAGACGGCGAAGCTCCAGCTCAAGCTCGATCGGCCGGCCAAGGCCGAGCAGTGAGCGAGACTCCCGAAGACGAGCAACGGGCCGAAGCGCTACCCGCGGTTTATTCGGTCGTTAAAGACGGGCGGCTCGTGGCCTATGCACGGCGCGAGGTCCCCGAGGGCGGTGGAGCGGTGCGCCGCGCCAGCGCCAAGGAGCCACGCGTCTTGCACGCTATCGCGTACGGCGTGGTCGACTGTTTCGACACCAAGGCGGCGCCTACCATCGTCGCGAAAGCTCAAGAGGTCGACACGCTCGACGCCTTGCTCTTCGAGCTCAAGCTCGAAGGCTTCGACGTCCACGAAGGCGAGGCCAAACCGAACGGTGCGCGCTGGACTTTCTGAGCAGCCGTTAGGCTTGCGCCTCTTCGTCGTCCCAGGCTGGCTGCATCATCGTCTTGCTGCTCATGAAGTGACGCACCAGCTCGACCACGTCTTCGCGCTTGCGGCACGCGAGCGTCTCAGCGAGCAGCGCGTCGCACTCCGTCTTGGCGAGCTCGAGAACCAGGCGTTTCACCTTGGGAATGGACGTCGCGTTCATGCTGAGCTGGTCGAACCCGAGGCCGAGCAACAGCGCGGTGTTCTCGAGGTCGCCGGCCATCTCGCCACACACCGAGGTGTGGATGCCCGCGGCGCGCGCCGCGTCGGCGATAGTCCGCAAGGTGCGCAAGACAGAAGGATGCAATGGGTGGTTCAAATAGTCGACGCGCTCGTTGGTGCGGTCGGCTGCGAGGAGGAACTGCAGCAAGTCGTTGGTTCCCACCGCGAAGAAATCGACGTGTTTGGCCAGGTGGTCGGCGATGAAGACGGCGCTCGGCACCTCGATCATGATTCCGACCGGCACGTCGGTCTTGTGAGGCACGCCGTCGCGGGTGAGACGTGCCGAGACCTGCGAGATCACCTCGCGTGCGTCTTCGACCTCTTCGACCGCGGCGACCATCGGCAGCATCACACGCACGTCACCGTGCATCGCCGCACGTAACACCCCGGCGACCTGCGGCTCGAAAATTTCCGGGTGCCGTAGGCAATAGCGGATGGCTCGCAGACCCAGAGCCGGGTTGGCCTCGGGCTCGAGCGGCGCCATGCCGGTGAAGATCTTGTCGCCGCCCAAGTCGAACGTGCGAATGGTGACCTGGCGATCGCCGACCTCGGCGAGCACCTTGCGATACGTTTGGTAGTGGTCTTCCTCGCTCGGCGCCTCGCGCCGTCCGAGAAACATGAACTCGGTACGATAGAGACCAATGGCTTCGCCGCCTCGGTTGATCACCGTGGCAACCTCGACCGGCAGCTCGATGTTTCCGGCGACACGGATGGAGTGCCCGTCCGTCGTTTGTGCCGGTAGCGCTTGAGCTTCGAGGAGCTCGAGCGTCATGCGCTCGAACGTCACCCGGCGGCGTTCGCTGCGCTCGACTTGCGCCTTGGTCGGGCGCAAGAGCACCTGGCCTTCGAGCCCGTCGATGATGATCTGGTCGCCCGAGCCAGCAGCGTCGACGATGCCGTGGACGCCGACGACTGCGGGGATCTCGAGTGCGCGCGCGATGATGGAGCTGTGCGAGGTCTTGCCACCGACCTCGGTGACGAACGCCTTCACCTTGTGCTGCGATAGAACCGCGGTATCGACGGGGGACAGATCGTGCGCGACCAGCACGACGCCTTCGGCATGGACCGGCACCTCGGCGATGTCGTTCATCTGACCGACGAGGTTGCGCAGGATGCGCTCGCCCGCGAACTCAACGTCACCCTTGCGCTCGCGGAAGTAGGGGTCGGCGACGCTGTCGAAGAGACTGCGGATGCGGGCAATGACTTGTGAGACCGCCCACTCGGCGTTCACGAGCTCGTCCCGAATCGTCCGCGATGCCTCGGTGAAGAGGGAGCGGTCACGCAGCATCATCTCGTGGGCTTCGAGAATCGCCTTGTGATCCATGGCCGAGCCGGCGAACGACGTGCGAACCGCCTCGAGCTGCGCGACCGAGGACGTGATCGCGGACTCGAGCCGCGCGATTTCGCCGTCGGCGTCGGTGTTCTCGATGTGGTAGCGGCGAATGCGGACACTGCGTCGGTCGAGCAAGACGACGCGGCCGATAGCGACGCCCGCCGAGGTGCCAATACCGCGGAAAACCCGCGGTCGGCCGCTGCCCGGCGGGACGACCTTCACGACTCGAAGCCCCGATCGATCAAGGCGCAGAGCGCTTCGACGGCGCGCTCGGCGTCGCTGCCTTCGGCTTCGACGACCAGGTCGGTGCCACGGCCGGCCGCGAGCGCCAGCACGCTCATGATGCTCTTGGCATTGGCTCGTTGCCCACCGGAGCCATCGCGCTCGAGGGTGATCTCACAAGTGAAGCCACCAGCCATTTGCACCAACACCCCGGCGGCGCGCAGATGCAGCCCCAGGTCGTTCGACACCCGTACGCTACGGCGGATACGCGGGTTCACGACGCATTCTCCTTCACCGCGGCGCCCAGCACTTCGCTGGCGACGGCGATCGATCGCAAACCGGCTTCTTTCACTTGCCGGGCCGCGGTCGCGAGGTCCACATCCTTGACGCTCAGCTGCAACGCCTTGATTGCCATGGGGAGATTGGCGCCGGTCAGCACTTCGACCACGCCCACCTTGTGCAGAGTGAGGCCGACGTTCGAGGGCGTGCCACCGAACATGTCGGTGAGAATCAGCACCCCACGGTCAGCCTGAACGCTGGCAACGGCTTCGCGCAGACGCGTTTCGTAGGTCTGCGTCGTATCGTCTTCGCTGATCTCGACGGCGACGAAACGGGTCGCATCGGCGACGACGCCCCGCGCGGTCGCGAGCAGCGACTCCGCGAGACGGCTATGCGTTGCGATGACCACACCGATCACGAGGGCTCCTTGGTGGTTTTGATGGTCGCCTCGGCCGGCCGGGCGAGCCGCGCGGCGTTGTGGACGTCTCGATGGCGCAGGTCGACGTTGAGTCCGAGCTCGCGCAGCTTGTCCGCGATAGAGGATGCGATGGCGACCGAGCGGTGCTGGCCGCCGGTGCAACCGATGGCCAACGTCAAATAGCGCTTGCCCTCGCTCTGGAAACGCGGCGTCAGGAACTTCAGAAACGCCATGGCCTGGTCGATGAATGCGACGGTCTCCGCGCTCTCGAGGACGTTCTTCGCCACCGCCTCGTCGAGGCCGGTGAGCTCACGTAGCCCGGGCACGAAGAACGGATTGGCGAGGAAGCGCACGTCGAACACCATGTCGGCGTCGAGGGGCAGTCCGTGCTTGAAGCCGAAGCTCAAGACCGCGACGCGTAAGGTGTCGCGCATGCTGACACCGGCAATCTGCTCGATGACCCGCGCTTTGAGCTCGTGCGGCGACATCGCCGACGTGTCCAGCGTGTCGTCGGCGATCTCACGAAGCGGCACCAAGAGCTCGCGCTCGCGCTCGATGGCGTCACGAAGGCCCGCGCCATTGTCGAGCGGATGTTTGCGCCGGGTTTCCGAGTAGCGACGCAGCAGCGCCTCTTCGCGTGCTTCGAAGTAGACGACACGCACCGTGTGCATCGAGCGCAAGGTCTCGACCAGCGCCGGAGCCCCGCGCAGCGACGCTGGATTGCGCGCGTCCATCACCAACACGACGCGAGCGGTCGTCGGATCGTCGGGCAGCGTGCGGACGAGCTCCGAGACCAACGACGTCGGGAGATTGTCGACGCAGTAGAAGCCTTGGTCCTCGAGGACGCGGACCGCCGTCGACTTACCCGAGCCGGACTGGCCGGTGAGGATGACGATCTGGCGCTTCATTCGCTCTCCACCGTGCCGCGCATCAAGCGGCGCTCGAGCGCCTCCTTGAACTTCATGGCGGCGTTGTGGCCGCGTAGCTTCAGCAGCTGGTTGCGGGAAGCGACCTCGACGATGGAGGCGACGTTGCGGCCGGGACGGATGGGCAGCCGAACCTTGGCGACGCCGACCTCGAGGATGGTTTCGTAGAGCTCATCGACGCCCAAGCGGTCGTATTGGTCCTCGTTGCGCCACTCGGTCATCTCGACGACGAGCTCGACGCGTTTGCGATCGCGGACAGACGCGGCGCCGAAGAGATCGGCGGCGTTGATGATGCCGAGACCGCGCACCTCCATGTGGTGCTTGGTGACTTGGGGCGAGAAGCCTTCGAGATAGCCAGAGCGTCGTTTCACTTGGATGACGTCGTCCGCGACCAGGCGGTGGCCACGCAAAACCAAGTCCAACGCGCACTCGCTCTTGCCTATTCCCGACGGACCCGTGAGCAACACGCCGACGCCGAAGACATCGAGTAAGACGCCGTGCATCGAGACCTCGGGCGAGAGGTGCTCGTCGAGGAACTGATGGACCCGGCTCGTGAAGATGTGGGTGACGAGCGGCGTCCGAAATAGCGGAAGCTCGAGCCGCTCGCACATCGCGATGAGCTCCGCTTGCGGCACGAGCCCGCTGGTGACCACGAGGCAGGGGATGTTGACGCTGCCGAGAAACTCCACAGCGGTACGCCGCGCTTCGCCCTCGACGCTCGCGAGATACGAGATCTCGGTGGCTCCGACGACCTGCATGCGTCCGGGTTGCAACGAGGCGGTGAAGCCGGTCAGCGCCAAGCCTGGTCGCTGCGTGCGCACGTGGTCGATCTCGCGGCGTAGCCCAGCAGCACCGGCCGCCAGCTCGAGCTCGAGCTTGAAGTCGGTGTCGTCACGCAACGCTTTGGCGAGCACGGTATTCAACAGCGCGCATCCTCTTCGAGAAAGGCGCGGAAGAGCGGCGCTTGGCCGCCGGCGCGCTGGAGTCCGTCGCGAAACGCGGGGTTCTTCAAGAGGCGCGAGATGCGCGCAAGCGCCTTCAGGTGCACACCGGCGGAGTTCTCGGGGACCAAAAGTGCGACCACGAGCGTCACCGGCTGCTGATCGATGGCGTCGAAGGGGATGCCGCGGACACTCCGCCCGAAGGCAGCCGTCAGCCGCGCGAGCCCCTGTACTTTGGCGTGCGGAATGGCGACGCCTTCACCGACGCCGGTCGAGCCGAGTCGTTCGCGGTCGAGCAGGGCGCGCACCACGCGATCCTCGGCGTCGCGCATGCCGGGCGCGACGGTGCACAGATGGTGCGCCATCTCACGGAGCACACCTTCCTTGTCGCTCGCCTTGAGGTCCGGGAGGATCATCTCCTCGGTCAAGAACTCGCTGATTCGCAACATCGCGCTGCCGCCCTCGGAGAGCCCGCGGCCAATGGCAGGCGCTCGCTCGGCTTGTAACACGCCAAGGGTTACGCGGCACACCCCCTCAGCCAGGGGCGGCCTGTCGAATCAAATGCCCTGGATGTGCAGGTGATTGTCGTGGTTGCCGAGCGGAGTGACCCCGCGAACGCGCGGATCATTGAAAAAGATCGTCGCGTTGGGGGCGTGCCGTCGGATGATATCGACCAGGGCCTGGGTCGCGCGCTGGTCGTAGGCCGTGCTGCGCCAGGTGGCATCGCGATCCTCGCGCCGCCGTCCGCGCGACGGGCTCTCCGCGCCCCATGCCGTTTCGCGGCCGTCACTGAACGCCATGTCGAAGTCGATGTTGCGTCCGTTGGTGTGCGCGCGATGGTCGGGAATGGCGCGGCCGCCACGGGCGGAAATGTCACCGACTCGCAGCACGAGGCCGGTCTCGCGGTGGTAGTCCTCCGCGACGCGGCGGATGAGCTCGATGGTGCGCTGCGTTCCGTATTGATACTCGCGGGTCTTGTAGCTCGTAATCAGCGGACCGACGGGCAACTGCGTGTCGATCGCGCCGTGCGGGATCTGGCTCAGTGGTGTCCGTCGATCGGGCGGAGTGACCTGGGGTTCGGCCGGTACCTGGCGGCGGGGAGCGGGCGTCGGCGTGCCATCGAGGTCGCGGCGGAGTGGTGAGCCCGGGGGCAGGGCGTCTCGCGTTTGTTGGAGAATGCGCGCGGCTTCGGCGTCGGAGCGGGCGCGCTCACGCAAGGTGGCCGCCACCATGCGCCGTGCGTCGGCCTGAACGCGCTCGGCGACCAGCGGGTTCGTCGTGGCGCCGGCGCCCTCGAGGAGCTGGCCCATCGTCGTTTGTGGCCGCTGATCGGCACCCGTGTGCGGGAGGTTGAACGCGAAGCGAACGTTGGCCTCGAGGTCACCTGGGTTCGCGCGCTGCAGGCGCTCCATGCGCAGGTGCAGAGCCGCGAAGCGGGTCTCGTCGGACACCCCGGGCGCCGAGAGGTTGGTGCGCAGCAAGGCGTCGGAGAGCTCGTTGTGCTGATGATCGGGAAGGTTCGGGCGCGTCTCGCGCGAGCCCGCGACGTCGGGCCGTGGCAAATGCGACTGGCTGTACGCCGTCGCGCGCTCGACCAGCGCTCGGTCGACGCCGGCGCGGATGTCACGGACGGTCGCTGTGTCGCCCGCGCCCGCAATCAGGCCCAAGCGACGTTGACGCTCGGTCGCGGCTTGCGCCGTTTCGTCGGCCGGCGGGCTGAGCTCGCGGGTGATCGCGTTGGTGAGGTCGGCCGCGTCGGCGACGCCGTCCGGGCCGCGCGAGCGCCATTCCTCGAGCCCACGCGTAAGAGCCGTAGCGCGTTGCTGGTCGAGGCCGGCGAGTCTTTCGCGCGCGGTGGTCTCCACCGGCGTTGCAGCCACGCTGAGACGCGAGTTGAAATGCAGGCGGGTCGCGGCATCGATGTGGTCACCGGCGCCAGCGAGCGCGGTCTGCAGACCAGTCTTGTAGGCCGCGAGCTGACGGCGTGCTGCCGGATCCGGCATGACGGTCTCGCGCAGCCGAGTGAGCTCCGCGTTCCGCAAGGAGGTGCGGACGTCTTCGGACATGGCTGCGGCGACGCGTTCGTCGTAGCCGCCATCGGCGCGCGGGCTGCTGAGTAGCCGCAGTCGCTCCGCTGCAGCGGATGCCTGCTGCGGGTCGGCGAGCTCTGGTGTGCGCTGATCGCGAGCCTGAGCACGCAAAGACGCTGCGCGAATGGTGGCCGCGGCGGCCATCGTGTGGCGGTCGGTGTTGCTCGCGAAACCAGCCGCCATGCTCGAGTCGATGGCCCGCAGCGCTTCCGGTGGGAGCTTGGCGAGCGCGGGGCTCGTGCCACCCGGAGTTTGTGTGCTGAGGCCAATGGTCATACCGAGGGCCGCGAGCTGCTCGTTGGTGTAGCGGTTCTCGCCGTTGGGCGTCACGGTCGCCGGATCGCCGGCACGGCGCGGACGGATGCCTTCCCACAGACGGGCTGCGTCTGCCGGGGGCAAGGTCGCGAGCAAGTCGCGCGTGATCTCGTGCCGCCGCGATAGCGGACCCTGCATGGCCGTCCGCGCGATGCGATCGATGGCAGCGCGGCGATCTTCGCCCGCTGGACCGCCCAATTGGTCGAGCTTGTCGAGCTCCGCGGTGAGCCCTTCGATGGTGCGCGTTTGCAGCCCGCGAGCAGGCGGGAAGCCGCGTTGCGTCGCAGCCACGGCCGCGTCGGTGACGTCGCCGCCTCGTGCAAGGGTCGCCAGACGGTTGAAGCGTCCGGCGAGCTCGCCTTCGGGCGCGACGACATTGCCGAGGGCCGCTGCCACTGCCGGGTTCGCCGTTCTTCCGACGACTGGCTCGAGCCGCGCCAAAAGGTCGCGCTGAAGCTGGGCCCGCGCCTCGGGCGGCAGCGCCGAATGCGCAGGGTCTTCCGGGTTGCGCTCCATGAACGCAGTCGAGAGGCTGCGCGAGCGATCGGGGCCGAACGCCAGGGTGGATTCGCGCGCCAAGCGCTCGCGACCGGCATCGGTGTCGAGATTGTAGGGCTCGTTCGCCCGCGCACGCATCGCGGCAGCGCGAACGGTGGCGAGTGCCCCGGCGTTGTCGGGTGTCGTTGCCAGTGTTCCCGCGAGGTGGCGGTCGACATCGCCCAGGACCTCGGGCGAGACGCCGTCGAGCGTCGGGGTGGCCGCGCCGATGCGGGCGCGATCTTGCGCGACGTTGGTGCGCACCTCATCGGCGACGCGTGTCACCGCGCGCTGATACGAGGCGGGGTCGTTGCCCTGCCGCAAGCGGGTGAGCTCCGCGGCGTTGGGCACGGCGTTGGCAGTGCGCGCTGGCGGCTGGTCGACGCCGCCTTGGACGATGGTGCCTGGAAGTTGGACCGGGCCGCGGACCACCGCCCCGGGCTCGCGCAGGCGGTCGCCCAAGCCATTCGGAATGATGGACTCGGGCACCTGACCCAAGACCGAGCGCAGCTGCGTGCGATAGTCGCGGGCTTCGTCGGCGCCGCTTGGTGGCTGTGCGCTCTCGAGGCGCCGCACGATCGAGCGCTGCAGGTCTTCTCGGGCGGAGTCGGGCACGCGTCGCGCTATCGCGTCGTCGGGTGACGCGGTGCCGGCATCGGTGCCACCTCGCGCGAAACGCAAATCAGCGAGCAGGGCGTCGCGTTGCCCTTGATTGCGGACGTCGACGGGTTGCTCGGCATTGCGACTGATGATCTCGGCGCGGAGGTTTGCCGCGGTGTCGCGGTCGGCGTCGGTGCCTTGCGGCGACAGGGCGCGCTCGCGCGCGGCACCGTAAAAACCATCGAGGGCGTTTCGCGGCAGAGAGGTAGCGAACTCGCGGCCGTTGCCTTCGAGCGTACCGATGGCGCGTGCGGCGTCGAGGTGCTGCGCCGCAGTCAGTCGACCGGGCTCGTTACCGCGCGGCGCGATGCGGTTGTAGAGCTCGGCGCTGTCGCTGCCGTGGAGGCTCGTGAGGAGGTTCGCCGCGAACTGTGGCCGCGTCGCTACGGGGTGGCTGTTGACCTCGGCAGCGAGCGCATCGATGGTGCGCGGCCTGGCATCATCGGGCAGGCCGCGTACGCGATCGCGGAGCGCCGTGGCTTCGGGCTGATCGAAGCCGACGGCAAATTGTGACTGCTGTCCGATTTGACGCGCCGCCGCGACTGCTTCTGGATCGCCGCGGTTTTCGGTGCGAGCCGGCGGATCGCGGCGAATCTCTTCCGGTGCTGTCGGAGCCGGTTGTCTGACGGCGCGCGGGACCGCCCGCGCCTCGCGGGGCTGGCCAATGGGGTCGGCGACATTGGGCTGCGTGTGGACGCGCTGGAATCGATCTTGGACCGGTCGCGGAGCGGCGTCGGCCGACTCGAGCGCCGAGGCGAGACCATTGAGCGTCGGGGCTGCTGCTCGGCCACCGCCGATGTCGTTACGGTCACCGGCGCGATTGTCGGCGCGCAGAGCGCCTTGGACGTCGCGGAGCGCGCGCTCGGTATGAGCGCCAAACTTGTCGTCGACCTCGAGCTTGGCGCTGCCGGTGTAGAGATTGATGGCGCGCTGGAGAGACGCGACCTGGCCTGGCTCTGCCTGACGACCGCGGCGCAGCGACTGGCCCAGAGAGGACGCGAGCTGGCGCAGCTCGGCGGCTGCGGCACGTCGCGCTTCCGGATCTTGGAGTCGCTGCTGGACTTCCGGATCGACGGTCCTTGCGGCCGCCCGAGGGCGCTCGACTGGAGCTGCGCCTGCCATCTTATAGATTTACCTCGAACTAACCGTGGCTCGCTGGCGGAGGGCGATCCACGCCTCAACTTACCCAAGTGTATGTCCGTGTGGATGCGCGGATTTGCACGATCGCACACGAATTCTGATGCCGCGGTGCGGCAGGCCTAGAATACTTGCTTACGCTTGGAAGACGACGGAATCTTCAACATTTCCCGATACTTCGCCACGGTTCGACGGGCAATGTCGATGTCCCGCTTCTTCAGTAGCTCGACGATCTGCTGATCGCTGACGGGCGACTTGGGGTTCTCGTTGTCGATGAGCTGCTTGATGAAGTCGCGGACCGACTCCGAAGCGATGCTCTCGCCACCGACCCGATTGATCGACGAGTTGAAGAAGAACTTCAGCTCGTAGATGCCCTGCGGCGTGTGCACGTATTTGTTCGAGGTCACGCGCGAGATGGTCGACTCGTGCATGCCCACGTCTTCGGCGACGTCTTTCAAGATGAGGGGTCGCAAATGCTGGACCCCCTTGTCGAAGAAGTCGCGCTGGAACTTCAGGATGCTCTCCATCACGCGGTAGATGGTGCGCTGCCGCATGTGGATGCTGCGAATGAGCCAGACGGCGCTGCGCAGCTTCTCTTGGATGAATGACTTGGTCTGGCCGCCGCTGCTCTGGAGCGCGTCGCGGTAGTAGTTCGAGATCTTGAGCTTGGGCAGACCGTCTTCGTTCAAGACGATCTGATAGTCGTCGCCGACCTTGTGCACGTAGATGTCGGGCGTGATGTACTGCGGCTCTTTGACGCTGAATATGCGGCCCGGGCGCGGCTCGAGGTGAGCGATGAGCTTCACCACGTCGCCGACCTCTTGGAGCGAGACCTTGAGGTCTTTGGCGATGGCGGCGTAGTTGCGGCGCTCGACGTTCTTCAGATGTTTGTCGATCACTGCGTGCAATAGCGGATGGTCGGCCTTGACCTTCTCGGCTTGCACCAAGAGGCACTCGCGCAGATCGCGCGCCGCGACACCCGGGGGATCGAATTCGCGCAGCTCGGCAGCGACGACCTCGACCGCATCGATGCTCTGCCCGAGCTCCTCGGCGACGGTGGTGATGGCATCGGCCGCGAGATAACCGTCGTCGTTGATCTCCTCGATGAGCATGACCGCGACGATGGCTTCCATCTCGGACATCTCGCTCATCTGCACTTGCCAACGCAGGTGATCGTGGAGCGACTCGGGCTGCGACATGGTCGCTTCGAACGGCGGCAGCTCGTCGCTGTTGCCGGACCCTGCGGTTGCAGGCAGCGCGTAGGTGTTGCTCTCGAGGTACGCTTCCCAGTCGATCTCTTTTTCGACCTCGCGGGTCGTGGGCTCTGGCGTTGCGTCGACCGGGCTCGACTCGACGACGCTCGATGCGTCGATGGTGCCGCCTTCGTTCCCGGCAGAGGGCTCGACGGAAGTCGACCCGCCGCTCGAGAGCACCTCGAAGTCGGTATGGTCGTAGTCGGCACCGTTGCCGTCGTGCGCTTCCGCGGACGGCGCTTCGAGGCTATAGCTCTCGCCGCTGGCTTCGTAGTCGCCTTCGGCTTCGCCTCGGGTCTCGGCGGACTCCGGTTCGCTCGAGCGGTCGAGCTCACTGCGCTCGTGCGCCTCTCCCTCTTCGAGAGTCGGGTTTTCCTCCATCTCCTTGCGGAGCACTTCCGCCATCTCGAGGTGAGATAGCTGGAGGAGCTTGATCGCTTGTTGCAGCTGGGGCGTCATCACCAGCTGCTGACTCATCTTCTGCTGAAGTCTTAGATCGAGAGCCATGCGAGGGGTCAGGATAGTGCAAGAGTCATGCACAGCCAACCCAAAATTGTGCCAATTGTCGAATCGCTAAGTGAAACAGCTACTTAGTAGATGGTCTTGCCTAGCGCGCTCTGTGCAAGCTCGGTCGCTAGAATCGCCGTGATGTTCTGATTGTCGAGCACGGGATTCACCTCGACGAAATCCATCGAGACGATGTTGGCGCGGTCGGCACAGATCTCCATCGCTAGATGCGCCTCACGATAGGTGATGCCGCCCCAGACGGGAGTGCCGGTGCCGGGTGCATCTTCAGGATCGACGACGTCGAGATCGAACGAGAGGTGAATCCCGACGGTGCCGTCGCCCGCGATGCGCACTGCTTCCTCGACGACGTCACGCATGCCGCGCTCGTCGATGTCGCGCATGGTGTAGACGGTGACGCCGCTCTTCTTGAGTGTCTTGCGTTCGCCTTCGTCGAGGTCACGCACGCCGATGAGCACGACGTTGCGTGGATCGATTTTCGGCGAGAGTCCGTTCAAGCCGACGAGGTCCTTGTCGCCCATGCCGCAGGTGGCGGCGAGCGACATGCCGTGGATGTTGCCGGACGGGCTGGTCTCGTCGGTGTTGGCGTCGCCGTGCGCGTCGAACCACAAGAGACCGAGCTTCTCGTTGCGCTTGTGGAAGAAGGTCGCCGACCCAGCGGCGCTGCCGATGGTGATGCTGTGATCGCCGCCGAGCACGAGCGGCACGCGCTCCTCGGCGAGCGACTTCTCGACCATCTTGGCGAGCTCGGTACACGCCGCGAGGATCGGCTTCTTGTACTTCAAGCGCGTGTCCCCGACCTCTTGGGTCTCGGGAATCATGACGTCGACGTCACCGTAGTCGACGACGTTGTGACCGAGTTGCTCGAGGCGGGCTTCGAGACCGGCGACTCGGATCGCCGATGGGCCCATATCGACGCCTCGACGACTGGCACCGAGATCGATGGGGATGCCAATGACGGCAATCCGCTTATTTTTGCTCGCAGCTGGCATGGCGGCGCTTCCGTAGCACCGTGCTTGGACGCCGTCTAGGAGCCTGCTATCGACCACGCGCAAGGAGAGGAACATCCATGAACCGTTTGCTAGCCATTGCCGTTTTTGCCGTTTCCGCCAACGCTTTCGCCGGTGAGGCGCCAGCCAAGACCGCACCGAATCCCATGCTCGAGGCCGCCTTCAAGGACGCCGCCGGCAATTGGACCTGCACCGGCACCTGGAACGATCCAGCGTCGGGCAAGTCGATGACCATGACCAGCAAGGCCAAGATCGCCAAGGCCCTGAACGGTCACCAGTACACCGCCGAGTTCAGCTCGCCGAAGGCTGGCGACATGCCGGCGATGAAGTCGAATGCCGAGTGGCACTACGATCCCATCAGCAAGGGCCTGGTGAGCACCATGGTCTGCGATAGCGGAGACGTGTCGCGCTCGACGTCGAACGGCGTTCAGGGCCAGACCATCATCTGGATGAGCGAAGGCACGATGATGGGCAATCCGATGAAGATGCGCTCGACGCACACCATGAAGAGCGCCAAGGAAATGGCGATGGTCTACGAGGTCGAGGCCAACGGTAACTGGGCCAAGATGGGCGAAGAGACCTGTAAGAAGAACTAGCTTCTCTTCGGGCCTCAGAGCTCGAAGTCTTTACCGAGATACGACGCGCGGGCGATCGGGTTGTCGACGATCTCCCGCGGTGTCCCGCCCAGCAAAATCGCACCCTCACTGATGATGTACGCGCGGTCGCAGATCTTCAGGGTCTCGCGCACGTTGTGATCGGTGATGAGCACGCCGATGCCGTCGCCGCGCATCTGCGTGATGAACGCCTTGATGTCGCCGACGGCGATCGGATCGACGCCCGCGAAGGGCTCGTCGAGCAGCACCACCTTCGGGGAGTGAATGAGCGTCCGCGCCATTTCCAGTCGGCGGCGCTCGCCACCCGAGAGCTGCGAGCCGAGATTGTCGCGTACGTGGCCGAGCGCGTACTTGGCGATGATCGCGTCCGCCTTAGCGACGCACTCCGCCTTCGTGAGGCCTAAGGTCTCCAGCACCGCGAGAAGATTCTCGTGAACCGTGAGCCCGCGAAACACCGTGGGCTCTTGCGCTAGGTACCCCAAGCCCATGCGCGCGCGCTCGTAGAGCGGCAAGCGCGCGAGGTCGTGCTCGCCCAAGCGGATGCTGCCGGCATCTGGGCGCACGAGGCCCGCGACCATGTTGAACGACGTCGATTTGCCGGCGCCATTCGGGCCCAACAGGCCGACGATCTCCCCGGCGCTCACGTCGAACGACACGTCACGCACGACTCTTCGCCGCCGAAACGACTTGTTGAGGCTCGTCGCGGACAGGAGCGGCATCAGGGCTTCGCGGCCTTCGGTGCTGGCTCGCGCGCGGGTACGATGCGCGGTACCGGACAGGTGCCAGGGAGCTGTTTCTCGTCGATCTGCGGCGTCAGCGGCTTGTTGTCGAGCTTGCTGTCGGCTTGCTCGATGCGACCGCGCGGCTTCTCGATGTGCGCTTCATTGGTGTTGACGTCGACCACGATGCGCTCTCCCGCGAGCAAGCTCTGCCCACGCTGCAATCGCGGACGGCCGGTGAGCAAGAGGTTCGAAGAGCCGAGCTCGAACACGGCTTCGTCGGACTCGACGAGCTCGTCGGGTCGCTGGGCGCGCACGTCGTTCTTGCAGATGAACTTCTGCCACTGCCACTGGTCGTCGGCGATGCCTTCGAAGTACTCGCAGCACAGGAGCACGTCACGCCGCCGCACCACGACGTTCCCTTTGCACTCCACACGGTTCGGCTTGCTGAAGATCTGCATGCCGTCGCAGCGGTAGTCGATGGGACCTTGCTGCCCGGCCGCGTTGGACTTCGCGGCGGGTGGGGCGACGACAATCAGCAGGGCGAGGGCGAAGCTCATGGCGACGCACTATCACCAGAAGGTGGCCGCGTTTTCCAGCGCTTGTGCAGCCAGACCCACTGCGCCGGCACTTTGCGGATGGCCTTCTCGAGCTTGGCGGTGAGCTGAGCCGTCAGCTCGGTGGTGTCGCGCTCGCCGTCTCCAGAGGGTGTGAAGGAATAACGCTCGACGTGCACCTCGAAGCCGTCGGGATAGCGGTGCGCCCAGCTGAGGATGATCGGCGCGCCGAAGCGCAAGGCCAGCGCCGCCGCCGCGATGGGTGTGTAAGCGAGCCGACCGAAGAAGGGCACGAACGTCCCTTGCACCTTGGTGTCCTGGTCGATGAGCAGGCCCAAGATCTCGCCGCGCTTGAAGACCCGTAACATGTCCTTTCCTACGGACGTCTCGCCGCGCCACAAGATTCTACTCCCGAACTGCCGGCGCATGGTGTCCACCAAAGCGGTCAGCCGCGGGTCGTACAAGGGCTTGGCGATGGCGTTCATCGGGAGGCCGGCGCGCGCGTAGGCGTGCGACAGGAGCTCCCAGTTACCGATGTGGCCGCCGACCAGGACGATGCCCTTGCCTTCCGATAGCGCCTCCGCGACCAGTGCCTGCTGCTCCGCCGAGAGGGTCGGACCCTGACCGAGCGCGAACAAGCGGTCGGCCTTGAGCACCTCGACCGCCGACACGCCCAGATGCTCGAACATCTCGCTCGCGATGCGCGCGTGGAAGCGCGGCTCCAGAGCCGGCAACGACTCCGCGAGCTGCTTCACGGCGCGACGGCGCTCGCCCACCGCGAAGAACCCCGCCAAGCGGCCCGCGAAGCCACCCCAAAAGCGCAAGAGCCACAAGGGAAAACACCGCGCGACCGCGATAGCGCACACGATGACCCAGTAGATGAGGGTGTTCTTCCAGCGCTGCAACCGCCCCCAGCGGGCGGGAAGCTCGACCTTGCTCAGCGGCTCACCAGCTTGGCGCTGTGCTCCCAGAGCTGCTTGGCGAGCGCCTGATCGCGGGCGACACGTGCCGGCTCACGCGGCTTCTGGGCGTCGAAGTATGCGCCATTCGACCCGGCTTCCATGGGCGCGGTGGCGCAGTGCACGCTGGTGCGCGCACCTTCGTCGGTCGTGCTCATGCTCATGAAGACCTTCATGCCCCAGCGAACGAGCGCGGGAACGTGCCGCCAGATGTCGGAGGCGATGAACCCAGGGTGCAGACTCACGGCGGTGATGCCGTGCTCGCCGTAGCGGCGCGCCAGCTCACTCGCGAACAGCACGTTGCAGAGCTTGGAGTCGCAGTACTCGTCGATGCCGGTGACGCTCTTGGTCGACCCCTCGAAGGCCGCGAAATCGAGACTGTCGCTGCGGCGATGCATCTCGCTGGCGACACAGACCACGCGCGTCTTGCTCGCCTTCAAGCCCTCGATGAGCCCCATGGTGAGCGCGAAGTGTCCGAGGTGATTGATGCCGACGTTCACCTCGAAGCCGTCGGAGGTCTTGCCGCGCACTCCGCCGACTCCGGCGTTGTTGATGAGCACGTCGATACGCGGCGCCACGGTCAAAATCTCGGCCGCGGCCTTGCGCGTCGACGCGAGACTCCCCAGATCGAGCTCGACGAACTCCACATCGGCGCCACGTGCCTTGGCGGCGTCGATGACGTCTTGCGTCCGCTCGAGCGAGCGACCTGCGAGGATGAGCTTCGTGCCCGGGGCCGCGAGCTGCTCCGCGGTGGCGCGACCAATGCCGGTGTTGGCACCGGTGATGACGATGGTCGTCATGCCGTCTCCTTGCGGGCGCGATCGATGGCGACGACCTGATCGAGCGTCTTCTCCAAGAGCTCGAACGTGAGAGAGTTGGGGCCATCCGACAAGGCCTTGTCGGGATCGGGATGGACCTCGCAGAAAAGACCGTCGATTCCGACCGCGGCTGCAGCCCGCGCCAGCACTGGCGCGAAACGTCGATCACCGCCCGTGACACCGTCACCGGCGCTGGGACGCTGAACCGAGTGAGTGGCATCGAAGACCACCGGGCATTTCGCGGCTTCTTTCATCTGCACGAGGCCACGCATGTCGACCACCAGGTTGTGGTAGCCGAACGAGGCACCGCGCTCGGTGAGCGCCACGTGTTTCGCGCCGCCGTCACGAACCTTCTTCACCGCGTGTTTCATGTCCTCGGGCGCGACGAATTGACCTTTCTTGACGTTCACCGCCTTGCCCGTCTTGGCGGCGGCGAGGAGCAGGTCGGTTTGCCGGCAGAGGAACGCGGGGATCTGCAACACGTCGACGACCTCGGCGACCGATGCGCAGTGCACGCTTTCGTGGACGTCCGTCAAAACGGGCACGCCCATCTCTTTCTTCACGCGCGCCAAGACTTCGAGACCCTCTTCCATGCCTCGGCCGCGAAACGACCCACCCGAGGTACGGTTCGCTTTGTCGTAGGACGCCTTGAAGATGTACGCGATGCCGCGCTGGTCGCACATGCGGCGCACGCGCTCGGCGATGGCGAGGCACATGTCGGGTGCTTCGACGACACACGGTCCGGCGATGAGGGTCAGGCGGCGGGCCTCGAAGAGATCGAGGACGGCGCTCACGCGTGGCTCTTCTTGTGGTCGAGCGCCGCCTTCACGAAGCCCACGAAGAGCGGATGCGGCGTGAATGGCCGGCTCTGCAGCTCGGGGTGGAACTGGCAGCCCAAGAACCACGGATGTGAGGGCAGCTCGACGATCTCGACGAGCGAGCCATCAGGCGACGTGCCCGAGATGTTCAATCCGGCCTTCGAGAGACGCTCGCGATAGGTGTTGTTGACCTCGAGACGGTGGCGGTGACGCTCGGAGATCTCCTGCTTGCCGTAGAGCTTCCGGGCCAGCGATCCGTCGGCGAGCTTGCAAGGATAAGCGCCGAGCCGCATCGTGCCGCCCTTCTTGGTCACGTGCTTCTGGTCTTCCATCATGGCGATGACCAGCTCTTTGCCGTCCGGCTCGAACTCCTGCGAGTTGGCGTTGGCGATGTGCATGACGTCGCGGGCGTACTCGATCATCGCGACCTGCAGGCCGAGGCAGATGCCGAAGAACGGCTGCTTGGATTCACGCGCTTGTTTGATGGCGCGAATTTTCCCCATGACGCCGCGACTGCCGAACCCGCCTGGCACCAGCACGCCGTCCGCTGAAGCGACACGCTCCATCATCGCCGTGTCGCGCTCGAGCGCCTCGCTGTCGATATAGTCCATGGTGACGCGGCAATCGTTGGCGACACCGCCGTGCAACAGCGACTCGTGCAGCGATTTGTACGAGTCCTTCATGTCCACGTACTTGCCGACGATGGCGATCTTCACCTCGTCGCGTGGCTTCAAGATGGTGTCGACGAGCTTCTGCCACTTGTCGAGCGACGCAGCGCGCGACCAGATGTTCAGGAGCTCGGCGACCTTGTCGTCGAAGCCCTCACGCGCGAGCTCGAGCGGCAGCTGATAGATGGTCGGGACGTCGACGGCGCTGAACACGCACTCGGGCCGGACGCTGCCGAACATGGCGATCTTCTGCTTCACGCCTTTGTCGAGCGGTTGTTCGCAACGGCACAGCAGGATGTCGGGCGAGATGCCGATCTCGCGCAGCTCTTTGACGCTGTGCTGCGTCGGCTTCGTCTTCACCTCGCCGGCGGTCTTGATGAAGGGCACGAGCGTCAGGTGGATGTAGAGGCAGTCTTCCTGACCGACGTCGTAGGGCATCTGACGAATGGCTTCGAGGAAGGGCAGGGACTCGATGTCGCCGACGGTGCCGCCGATCTCGACGATCATGATGTCGTGACCTTCGGCCGCCTCTTTCACCAGCGCTTTGATCTCGTCGGTGATGTGCGGAATGACCTGCACGGTGGCGCCGAGGTAGTCGCCGCGCCGCTCCTTCTCGATGACGCGGGTGTAGATGCGACCCGTGGTGTAGTTGTTCTTCTGGGTCATCTTCGCCGAGACGAAGCGCTCGTAGTGGCCCAGGTCGAGGTCGGCCTCGGCGCCGTCGTCGGTGACGTAGACTTCGCCGTGCTGGAACGGGCTCATCGTGCCGGGGTCGACGTTGATGTACGGGTCGAGCTTCATGACGCCGACCTTGAGGCCGCGATTTTCCATGAGCGCGCCGAGTGATGCTGCGGCGAGGCCTTTACCGAGCGACGAGACCACGCCGCCGGTAACGAACACGAACTTGGGTCCGCGGGGTTTGCTGGTCTGTCTCATGGAAAGCACTCCTCACCGAGCCGTGCGACTTCGCCGCGGGCCCACTCCAGATCTTCTTCGGTATCGATTCCGCGCCCACGGCTCATCGCCGACACCGTCTGGATGGTCATCCCGATGGCGAGCGCACGGAGCTGCTCGAGCCCCTCGCGGCGCTCCATGACGTGAACGTCTTCTTGGCTCAAGCGTTCCAAGGCAGGGCGTTTGTAGCCGTAAACCCCGATGTGGCGATACGCATTCGCGAAGGCATTGTTGCCGGTGCGATCGTACGGAATCGGCGCACGCGAGAAGTACAGCGCCTGGTTGTCGTCGCGCACGACGACTTTCACGACGTTGGGGTTCTCGAAGTCTTCGGCGCTTTGAATTGGCCGCTTTAGCGTTGCGATGTCGCAGGCGCGCGTCTTCAAGGTGTCGACGATGCCCGCCAAGTCGCGCGGGTCGATGAAGGGCTCGTCGCCTTGGAGGTTGACCACGAGATCGTAGCCCCGGGCGCGCGCGACCTCGGCGCAACGGTCGGTACCGCTCTGGTGGGAGGCGGAGGTCATCATCACGTCGCCGGCATGCTCCCGCACCACCCCGACGATTTCCTCGGAGTCGGTCGCGACCACGACGTCGTCGACGCCAGGGACCTTCCTGGCCTGGTGCATCACTCGCACCACGACGGGGAGATTTCCCAACGCTAGCAACGGCTTCCGAGGAAGTCGCGTCGCCCCGAGTCGCGCCGGAATGACGATGGCGGTACGCACGATCGGGTGGCCGGTATAGGGGGCCGGTCAGGGATCGTCAAGGCTCGGAGTGAAGCTCCATGACATCCTGGCGCCGCACTTCGTAATCCCGTGTCGCATCGCCGCCGTAGTACACTCCGAGAAGATGGATCCACCAAGGGGCGTCGGCCCCATAGGCAAACCGGTACGCCGCGACGAAGTCCGTGATAGCGGTGTGGTTCGAGCTCGCGCCGAGCCCGAGCAACCGCCGGTGGTCGAGCCCATCACGCGCGACCCGCCGCGCGTCACCGCACCCCGCGAGCAGAAGCCCGAGCTCGTTCCGCCGGGTGAGCGGCGCGTTCGTGCCGACGCAGCGCTGCCGCCGGCGGTCTTGCAAGCCATGCGCGACAAGCTCGGAGCCGACTTCACCCGCTTGCCGCCCGCCGAGCTGGCGCGGCTCACCACTGCGTACAACGACTTCGTGCGCAATGACGGGAGCAAGCGTGACGTGCCCGCGTTCTTGCAGACCGTCGGGCGTGCGCTGGTGCTCGATCGGCGCCGCGTCGTCGGCGACATGTCCGCCAATGCGCCCGAGCAGCTCGTCCGTCTCGCGCCGGCACTCGAACGCCAGGCTGGCCTCATGCGCGTGGTCGAGTCGGCTGATTTCGTCCAACGCTTGGGGGGCGCCGCGTTCCGCGAGATGCGTCAACGCATCTTCGAGAGTCGCAACTCCCGCGCCGGCTTGGGCTTCACTCCCGAGGACATGCGAGAGCCCAGCCGCTATCGTGAGTTCTTGCGCCTCTACGGCGAAGCCGTCGGTCCCAGCGAGCTCCAGCGCATGGCGGTGCTCGCCGGCCGTCAGGGCCGCAACCAGAACGTCGTCGCCGACTATCTCAACGCCATGGCCATCCTGCATCAGCCCGGTGGCGATGGGTCGACGACGCTGCTGCGCGCCACGCCCAAGCAGATCGGCGATGCCGCGACCGCGGGCCTCGTCGCCCTTGGACGTGAGCAGCCAGGCCTGCAAGCGTTCAGCCCCGAGCAAGTCAAACAGATGGCGCAGGGCCTACGCGTTCCGGGGACCGGCCATCGCTTCTCGCTGTCTGGCGACCCTCCGCGGTTGAGCCAGGAGGTCACCGTCAGGACCGGCACCGGGCAGCCCATCAACCTCACGTCCTGGCCCGAGGGCTCGGCATCGTACGACGCGTACATGGCGCTGGTCCGCGCCCGCTCGAACGAGCAATCGATCACGCGCCGCGATCGCGCGATGCCCGAGATGGTCGCGAGTGGCGGTCCGATGGAGCACGTGTCGCCGCTCACGGTTTTTCGCGAAGGTGCGGCTTCGACCATCGCGGGTCTAGACGCAGCCGCGACGAAGCTGCGCGACAACACCATGACCGCGGGCGACCTCTTGCCGCTCGCGTATCAACTGCAAGAGCACTTCGTCGGCCAGCTGTTCAACGAAGGTAACCTTCGTCCGGGTGTCGTCACCGCGGTGACCGACCTGACGAGCGAGACGCGTCGCGCCGAGGAAGCAGCTGCGAGCGAGCGACGCATGCGTACCGGCGCCGCGGTCGTGGGCGTGGTCACCGGTGTTGGTCTGCTCGCATCGGGCCCGCTGGGCTGGGGCGTTGGCGTGACTTCGACGCTCGCCGTGGGTGCGACCGCGTCGGCCGTCGCGACCATGGGGCTCGACGTCAACGAGTACCTCGACCGCTTGCGGGCCGGTGGCCTCAATCACGCAGGCCTGGTGCTCACGAACCTCCAGAGCGAGAGTGGGGCGGGCCTCGCCGCGAGCCTCGCATTGAACGTGGCCGGCAGCCTCGGCAACATCGGGCCGGTCCTCGCGGCGCAGCGCCTGCAGTACGCGCGCGGTCTGGTGACCGCCATGCGCACCGAGGATGGCGCTCGCACCGCTGCGATCACCGGGTTCCTCGAGCGCAATTCCGTGTTCTCGGCGAGCGAGTGGCAAGCGCTGAGCCCCGAGCGCCAAGCGACCGCCTTGCGCCTGGTCGAGCGCTTCGGTTCCGAGGTCGACAAAGATGGCATGCGTGCCATCCTGCAGTTCGGCGCGCGTGACGCCGAGGTTTCGAACGGCGCCGGCGCGGTCGCGAACGTCGACCACATGTACTTCGCCTACAACGAGATGAACGTCGCCGAGATCGCGGCGCGTGGACGTCCGCTCACCGAGCGCGAGCGTCTCGTCAATGCCATCGCCACCATCGGCACCGATGCCCAAGGCAAGTTCGGCCATGCGGCGCTCGACATCATTCCGACTTTGGCCAACGGCAGGACGGTGAGCACAAGCGCGGAGTATCTCCAAGCGGTGCGCGAGCACGCGGTGCGCCAAGCCTTCGCCGGGCTCTCGCAGGCGCAGGGCGCCGACCCGCGGGCGCTCGCGCTCTGGCGCGACCGCTACTTGACGCAAGTGGCCGCTGAAGCGGACCCGGTGAAGCGCAACCAGGCGCTCGCGAAGCTCAACTCCGACATGCAGCTCGATCCTCAATCGGGCCAGTGGATCCAGCGCCAGTTCAGCCAGACTGATTACGCCATCCGCATGCAGGGCTTCGTCGAGGGCGCCTTCGTCCACAACGTCGTCGACCCCGGACGCATCTTTACCATGGGTCGGGCTGCTGGGCTCGACGACGCCCAAGCGGCCGAGGCTGCGTATCGCGCGACGATGCACGGCTTCGGCAACGCCTTCGTGGCGACTGCCTATCCGGGCATGCCGCAGTTCGCGCGCGTCATGCGGCCGGGCACCAACGTGCCGCTCTTCAGCCCCGAGCAGCTGCGCCACCTCGATCGCGTTGGCCGAGCGTCGCTGCACTACAACCAGGAGCTGCAGCCGACGGTGGCCCAGGCGGCTCGCTGGGGCATCGCGACCGATCCGCCTCCACGCGGCGTCCAACAGGTCTACACGGCGGCGCTGCGTGCGAATGGCGGCCGGCTGCCCGATGGCCTCCAGCAGTGGCTCATCGAAAACGGAGACGTGTTCCGTACCGCGCGTCGCGAAGCCGGTATCGGCGCCGGCGCAACCAATGCCGACAACCTCGGCAACTACGTGCCCGAGGGCATGCGCAAGTGGGCCGGCATCTTCGCGGCGAAGGACTTCACGCCGCCGAACCAGCGTACCATCGGTCACCAGGTGCAGCGCCTGCTTGCTGGCCTCAATGGCTACTCCATCGAGGAAGCCTCCGTCGGCAATATCACGCGCTTCGACGCCAACTTCGCGAGCTCCGCGTCGCGCGTCGGCTTCGCCCGCCCGCGGGATTCGGCGGTGTACGACTGGTTCATGCAGCCGAACGCTACCGGCGTCTTCGAGGTCGCCCCGGGTGCGAGCCCAAGCTCGGTGCGTGCCGCCGCTGATGCCGTCCGCAGCAGCTTCAAGCAGTTCACCGGCAGCGACGCCGACGTGCTGCGAGCTTTCTACAATCAGCCGCAAACCGGCGATTTCCAGATGGCTCTCGCCGTCATCGCCGAGGGCAATCTGCCGCCGGCCTTCAACGTCCAGGCGGCGCTCGCCAACGCCCGCACCGACATGCGCTTGAGCCCGCTCACCCAGCTCCTGATTTACCAGCAGGCTGTCGCTCAGGGCGTGCGTCCCTTCGACCCTCGGTGATAGTAGCGACCTGCAGTGAGCACTTCCCGCAGCACCCCTGATCTCATCGGCGTCGTCGAGGCCGCGTATAACGTGGATGCCTCCGAGGCCGAGTGGCTGCGCGCTATCGTCGATGCCGTGCGCCCGTCACTCGAAGATGGGCTCGGCATGTTCGCCTATCTCTACGACACCTCCGAGCGGCCCTTCCGCGTGCATGATCTCATGCACGACACGCCGGTGGACGCGAACGGCGTCGCCATGCTCACCGCCGACGTGAACGACGAGTACGTGCGCAAGTCGTGGCGCTCACCGAGTGTCGCCATGGCAAGTGAAACCGAAGGGTTCAGCGACCATCCTGCGGTGCAAGACGTCTTCTTTCCGGTCGGTATTCGCGACGTCTTCACCATCAACGCGCGCGACGAGGTCGGGGTCGGTGCCTGGATCGGCGCGCCACTGAAGGCTCTCGTGCGCATGGACGAAGCCATGCGCGAGCGTTGGGGGCGGGTCGCGGCCCACATTCGCGCCGCCCTGCGCTTGCGTCTGCGGCTCGCCGGCACGCCGCCAAACGCAAACGGTGTCGACGCAAAAAGCGAAGCGGTCCTGCGTCCCGATGGTGACGTTCTGCACCTCGAGGGCGAAGCGCGATCCGCTAAAGCGGCATTGCGCGCCGCCGTGCTCGGCATGCGTCGTGCCCGTGGAGACCTACGCAGCAACCCCGATGAGGCGCTCCCCGAGTGGCGAGCGCTGGTGAAAGCGCGCTGGTCGCTGGTCGACGATTTCGAAGCGGGCGGCGAGCATTACGTGGTGGCGCGCGCCAATAGTGTCGTTTCCAGCGGACTGGGCCTGCTCTCGGGGCGCGAGGGTCAAGTCGTCGCTTGCCTCGCGAACGGCTTGAGCAACAAAGAGACGGCGTACGAGCTCGGCATCTCCGATTCCACGGTGCGGGTCCTGGTCGTGCGGGCGAGCCAAAAGCTCAAAGTGGCCGGTCGCGACGCCTTGATCGCTGCTTATCGAGCCCACGCACTCAAAGGCGGGTAAGGTCTTGCCCGAATGATTGCCAAGCGCGACGAGCCACGTCTGACTCCCGCCGAGTTCTTCGACGGCGTCGCCGAGATGCGCTCGCATCTCGACCGCAACAAGGCACAGCGTGGACGCGAGCAGCTCACCCGCATGGCTTTCGAGCTGACGCGCTCGCGTAGCGCCGAGGCCCTCGCCAAATGGCTGTGCGAAGCGATGGCGCAAGCGCTCGAAGCGCGGGCCGTCGCGCTCTTGCTCAAGCGCTCGGGATCGTTCGTGAGACAGGCTGCTCACGGCCTGGTGCAGCGGCAGCCTGGCGACGCGGAGCTCGGCGCCGCCATCGAGAGCGCGGCTGCGCAGCATTTGCTCCTGCAGAAACGCGGCGGCTCGCTAGCCGCCTTGGTTGGCAGCGATCGCCCCATCGGGGCCATGTGGATCGAGCACGAAGCGCCGCTCGACCAAGGGCTCTCACCGTTGCTCCTCGCCGTCGTCGATGCCGGCGCCATGGCGCTCGAAGCGTCACTCTTGCGGCCGGCGTTCGTCCTCGAGAGTCAGGGCTAGAAGACACCGACGGAGAAGTGAACCTGCGCGCGCGCCTCGGCGTTCTGGACGCGGCGGTCGGGGTTCACGCCGAAGTCGAGCGCCAAGGCGCCGACAGGCGTCGAGTAGCGCAGACCAGCGCCCGTGCCGTAGCGCAGCACCACGTCGTCCCAGGACGACGGCTGCGCGAACCACAGGTTACCGGCGTCGAGAAACAAGCCCACCGAGAAGCGCTCCGAGAGCGGTACCCGCAGCTCGGTCTTGAAGAGCACGTATGTTTCACCGCCGGGGGAGATTGGCGGTCGGCCCGGCGCGCGAATGACCGTCGACTTGCAGCGCAACGCCGCAGCGCTGCCGTCGTCGACGACGCAGACGTCTTCGGGAATGAGCGTACGTTCGACGTAGCCGCGCAGCGTGTCGCGGCCGCCCAAGAAGAAGCGCTCGTCGATGGGGATGGCCTGACCGATGTTGCCGATGATGCCGCCGCGGGCCGAGAATGCGAGCACCAGCTTCCAGACCGGGAAGTACGCTGTAGCGGTGCCCTGGACGGTGACCAGGCGCACTGGCGCGGGGATCTCGCTGGTTCGTAGATCACCGATGGCGTAGTACGCTTTGACGTTGCCGTAGAAACCACGCGTCGGGTTGAAGGCGTTGTCGCGCCGGTCGTAGGTGATCGACGGCCCGATCTTGAAGGTGCGGCGCGTACCGCGGTCGAGGCGCAAGCGGTCGGGGCGTAACGACTGCACGTCACCGACGCAGTCGGCTTGCGACGGACATTGCAGGTCGGTGTACGAGATCTGGGGCTCGAGCGACACCGTCCAGCGTTTCCCGGGGTAGGTGTCGATGCCGAAGATCAGCGCCGTCGAGTCGAGCGAATACGAGATGACGTTGGTTCGCTCCTGGACGAGGTCCATGCGGAACGAGGGCGTGAGCGGCCATGCGACGATGCGTGGCGAGTGGATACCGGCGCGCAGCTCGCGCTCGATCTGTTGCAGCGTGCTGAACTGCTTGTAGCGGTCGCGCATCAAGTCGTCGTACTGGCCGTAGAGGTCGAAGAAGATCTGGCGATTGACCTTCGCGGAGATCGTCGCTGTCGACGCCGTGCCGAAGACGTTGATGTGCGAGTACGAGACCAGGAGCCGAGGCCCGTCGGCAGTCGACAAGCCGGGTGAGATCTCCACGGGCTGGCGGTCGCGCTCGACGACGTCGGCGATGAGGTCTTTGGTCTCCGCCGGCTTCTCCTCGTCGATGAGCTTGACGCGTACGCTGGAGAAGACACCGAGCGCGCCGATGGCGCGTTGGTCCGTGAGGGCTTGTTCGAGCCGGTAGACGTCGCCGGGCTTCAAGGTGATGCGACTGCGGATGACGCCTTCGCGCGTGTAACGGTTGCCGCGCACCAAGACGCGCCCGATGCGAACCTGCGGCCCTTCTTCGAAGCGGTAGGCGACGTCGGCCCACTGGCGGTCTTCGCTGAGCGTCACGTCCGCGAAGACACGGGCGTACACGTAGCCCTTGTCCCGGTAGCTACGCACCGCGGCGATGCGCGCGTCTTCGACGCCGGTGCTCGAAAACGGCGCGCCGGGACGCAGCGGCGCCTGCACCGCGCGGTCTTGCGTGGTCTCGTCCGCGAGCTTCAGCAGATCGGCCGAGGCCACAGCGTCGTTGCCGTTGTAGCCGACGGTACGGATGAAGGTTTGGATGCCTTCCTGGACAGGCACCGTGACGTGCACGACGTCGCCGTCATCGAACCGCGCTTGTGCCGGTCCGACCTGGGCCGACAGGAAACCCATGTTGTTGTAGACGCTGGTGATCTCGTCGAGGGCTTGTTGGTAGAGGTCGGGAACCCAGCGCTCGGCAGGTGGTGTCTCGGCCTCGGGGCAAGCCTTGGGGTCGCGCTGAGCGCCTTCGTCCGCTACGTTCGCGAGGCACTGCTTGTTGCGGGTCAGCGGCTCGAACATGCCGTCCTGAGGTACGGCTCGCTCGAGGACGGCGCGAACCTGAGCGACGAGGATGTCCTCTTCGAACGCCGTGGCCCCCGGAAAGTGGATGTCGACCACGCGCAGCGGCGGTCCTTCCTCGATGACGATGATGTAGCGCACGATGTCGCTATCGCGGTCAGTAAAGCCCTTCACCTGCGTCGTGGTCGAGAAGCGCCCCAGCTTCCTGTAGTGCTCGACGACACGGTCGGCGAGGTCGCGAATGTCACGCTCGCGCATCGGCTCGTCGTTTGCCGGCAAGAGCTTGCGCAGCTCGTCGTCGGTGAAGACGGTGTTGCCGCTGAAGTCGATGGCGATGCGCTCGCCGGCGCGCACGGGGAAGACCACCGTGACACCTTCGGGGCCGTCCTCGAGCTCGGGGTCGCCGACGATGGCGCGCAAGAAGCCGCGTCGTTTGAGCTCGGCGGTCAAGCGATCCTGGTCGGCGTCGAGGGTTTTGGCGCGCACGATGCCACCGGGCCGGGTGTCGATGAGCTCGAGAAGCGCAAACCACGGGACCCGCGGTTCGCCGCTGAAGCGGACATGGGCGGCGCGGCGCGGCGCTCCTTCGTGCACCGTGAGCTGCATTTGGACCGCGACCTCCTCGGGGTCACTCACGATCACCGCATCGACCGTCGCGCCCGGGTAGCCTTCGTCTTGCAGATACGCGAGCGCCCGCTCGCTGATGCGTTCGGTTGCGCGTCCGTCGACCTCGTCGCCTTTGCGGAGCTGCAAGGCATCGCGGAGGCCATCGGCGGAGACTCCATCGGTGCCGACCACGTCGATCCCGGTGAGCCGTTTGATGGGCGACACCGCGAAGGTCAGCGTGATGACGCCCTGGGAGCGCTGCGCGTAGATGTTGACGTCGCTATAGCGGCCGAGCGCGTAGATGCGCTTCACCGCGGTCTGCACGTCGACCGCCGCGAGCAGATAGCCGGGCTCGATCTCGACGAGCGTTCGCAGCTCGGCGAGCTCCTCCGGTGGCGCCCCTACGAACTCCACCGCCAGCACGGGCTGACCGCGATAGCTGGCAAGCGGGTCGGCCCCTTGTGCCAGCGCCAGCGCGACCACGGCGGCTAGAAGCATTTCACCTGAATTCCCAGCGTAACCGCAGGTCGAGGCCGAAGTCGGCAATCGGCGCGTCGGTCACTGATAGCCATGTACCCTGGACGGTCGCGACGTTCGAGAGGTGATATTCGAGAGCGACGTTGTGATCTTGGTCGTCCTCGATGGAGCGCGAGTAGCGCAGGACGACGTTCTTGCCGATGTCCTTGCCGACGAGGATGCGCGCCGTGGTGCGGCGGGCGCGGCTCGACCAACCGCTGGTGAGACGGACCTCGTCGAGCTCGATGGGGAGGACGCGTCTGACCTTCTCGTCCATGCCCGAGACCGTCCACAAGGCGTCGAGGCCGCCGGCGTAGGTGTCACGCAAGGTGGTGGTGGCGCCGGCCGCTTCGTGACCCTCGAACTGGCGCAGGCGGATGCCGAACTGGAGGCAGGCGAGCACGTCTTGCGGGTCGACGATGCCCTTCAGATCGGCGCCGGTGGCGGTGACGTTGTAGCTCTCTGTGTCGCCGAAGACGCTGACGCGCGCGTCGATGCCGCAAGCTTTGGTGGTGGCGCGGATGTCGAACTGCGTGAAGATGCGGTACTCGTCGGTGAAGTCGATGCTCGCGCGCTCGACGTTGAAGACGTTGTTGCGGTAGCGGGCTCGGGCCCACAGCGGCGTCACGCTGCCCAAGAGGCCGACGCGATTGCTCGTGCCCGTGACCGTGAGATCTGCGCGCAGCTCGGCCTCGAGGACGTTGTTCGAGACCACGATGTTGTTGGGCGCCGTGACCCCTACGGCGAGGCGCACCACCTCGCTCGATTCGATGGCGGGCACCGCCAGCGGCCGCGTCGTTTGCTCGGGGATGAACGAGACCAGCTCGATGTTCTGCATGTAGCGCAACTGGTCGACCTTGATGTGGCCGGAGAGCAGCAGATCGTCCATCTGGCCCTGAAGCGCGAGGTTGCCCGACAGCGTCGTGCTGACGTCGGTCATCGGTGTCAGGGTCACGTGCGCGAGCTCGGCGCGCAGCGAAACCTCCGAAGCATCACCACCGGCGAGTACCGCTTGGCCCTCGAGCTTCAAGCTGCCGCCGCCGACCTTGGCTTGCGCGGTGTCGAGCGTGAGGGTGCGTCCGCTGAAGGAGACGTCCGCCGTCACGTCCTCGAGGGTTTGATGTGAGTTGGTCGCGCGCACCTGACCGTCGCGGACCGAGACGACGCCGTCGAGCTCCACGTTGGCCCACGTTCCTCGGGTGCGCAGGTCGAGAGCGAGCCGGCCCTCGGCGTTCTGGATGCGCGGCGACAGCAACCTGAAGGCGTGAAGAGAGCCGCCGCCCTTGGCGTGGACGTCGAGCTCTGCGTGCAGGGGAGCATCGCCGCTGACGTCGACGCTCAGGCCCGAGCCCGCGAGCTTCATCTTGTTCACGTGCAGGATTTCGTTGTCGTAGCGCATGAGCACCGGCCCGACATTGGCGAGCGAGAGCTCGCGCCAGCTTGCCTCGGCGCGCGGTAGGACGATGTCGGCGGTGAGACTCTTGGGGTCTGCGAGCTTGCCGCGAGTGACCAGGGTGCCGTCGAACACTACGGTGGCAGGACCCGTAACCGGCAGCATACGTTTGAAGTCGATGCGCTTGCCCGCGAAGGTCGCCTCGTACGTCCCCTGGTCGTCGAGGAGAAGCACGCCTTTGCCGGTCGCGTCGCCCGACAGCAGCTGCGCTTCGAGGAGCACGCGGCCTGGCTCGAAGATGGCCTCGACCTGGCTGGTCTCGAGTCGGCAATCGTAGACCGACCAATCTCGCATGCGCGCCGTGGCGTTACCCGTCAGGGTCTGCTTGGTGCCCTCGAGCCTAACCTGGCCGCTGACGCTGCCGCTCATCGGAAGACTGCCGACGAACGGTGTCACCAATCGTGCGGGCACTTGGGCGACGTTGCCCGCGAGCGCGATGGTGCCATCCTTGCGATAGGCGGCTCGACCGTCGCCTTTGCCGCCGCCAGGCTGCATAGCGATGCGACCCCATGCGAGCTCACCTGCCTTGCCGTTCTCCGGGGCCCAGGGTGTGGCATCGAAACCGCCTTCGAAGTCGGCGGCCCCGAGATCGACGCCGTCGAGCGCGAACGCGGTGGCGCGAAGCTTCGCGGTCCCTGCGGGTGCTGCCAAGGTGCCGTCGATCTTCACCTCGCCGGTGACGTGTGCCGCGACCCGGGCCGAGAGCTTGGGCGGCACACCGATGTCGGTGAGCGCCGATGTCAGGTCGACATGGTCGACAGTGAGGTCCGCTTTAGCGGTGGGGTCACGTGACCCGAAGTCGATGAGGCCGTTGCCGTGAGCCGTGCCTTCGTGGCGCTTCACGGTGACGTCGTTGAATGCGAGCTGCGGATGTTTGTAGGTGAGCTGGCCTTTGGCATCGCCGATGGCGTAGCTCGCGACGGTGAGGCCGACGATGTCACAGGTGCCGGCGATGGTCGGCGAGCGGTAGGGCCCCGCTATTTTTGCTTGCAGCGGTCCCTTGCCCTCGAGCGTGAGCCCGGCGATGGGGCCCAAGTGACCCAGCTCCGCATCGACGCTTTCGACATCGAGCGCGAGACCAACGTCGGGCTCGAAGTCGAGGCTGCCCGAGGTCACGTAGCGTGCATCGCGCAGCGAGATGTTGAGTCCGTCGAGGGTGACCGCGTGGTAGTCGATGCGGGCGGTGCCGCGTAGCCCGATGTCGTCGAGAGCGAGGTAGGTCTTCGCGCCCGAGGCGCGATAGCTACGATCACCGACGCGCAGGTTATCGCCGCGGCCGTCGACCTGCAGCTCGAGCACGAAGGGCTTGAGGGTGCCGGCGACTTCCACGTTGCCGTCGAAGAGCAGGCGCACCCAGGCGTCGGGGAGCCCAGCCATATCGAGAATTTCGGGTAGCGAAGCGTGATGGGTTCGCGCTTTCGCCTGCACGGCGTAGTTGCCGGCGAGCGTCACCGAGCCGCTGCCTTCGACTTTTCCGGCCCGTGGGTTGTCGACGGCGATGGTTTCGACGTCGATGCGTCCTCCGCCATAGCGGGCACGGACGCTGACGTCGCCGAGATCGACCCGCGGCTCGCGACCGCGAGCGTACCCAGGGCGCGGCCGGCCCGGCAGGGTGACGCCACGCACGTCGGCGGTCACGGTCGCGGAGAGCTCGGTGAGGCCACCTGCGAGGTCGAGCTGCACCCGTCCATGACCACCGACACGCGGCGCGTGGGGCACGAGCGTCAGGGCGCGTTCGAGATCGGCGACGGTATCGATGTGCAGGGTGAAATCGAGGAGCGGCAGGAGACGCGCCTGGCCGTTGCCGTGGATGTCGACGGTCGGATTCGATAGCTCGAACTGACTCAGGGTGACACGCTGGGGGTCGTCGAGACTGCCGTAGAATGACGCTTTAGCGGACAAGCGCGCCTGCAGCCGGCGGCCCTCGGGGCTGACGCTCAAGGCGCCAATCTCCACCTGGACGTTTTTCACGGTGCCGCGCGCCTGCCGCAGCCAGAGCTGCAAGTCGTCGACCATGACGTCGCCCAAGGCGTCGGTGTGCGCCGAGACACGCGCGTTCCAGACGTGCAGGTTGAGCACGTCGATGGGGAGCCGCTTCTTCTCATCGGCGCCGCTGGTGTCGAGGCTGCTGAAGCGGGTGACATCGGTCCGCAGCCCGTCGACCTCGAGGGCTTGAATGATCACGGCGCCGGTCGGCGACGGCCATGGTTGAACCACCAAGCGGGCACGGTGGGCCGTGAGCCAGGGCGGGGTCGCGTCGTCGTCCGCGAGGCTCACGCCGCGCAGCTCGATTGCCGGCGGCAAGAGCTCGATGCGCAGGTGCTCGATGCCGAGCTCGACGCCGAAACGGTCGCGCGCCAGGGTCATCGCCCGCGCTCGCAGGCTGTCGGCTACACGAGGGCTCGTCAGCGCGAAAACGCATCCGGTCACCGCCCCGAGGAAGACGGCGAAAAGTATGACGAGACGGCGGCCCACGTTGCGATCAAATGGTACCGGTCGCGTGGTAGGTTGGCAAAACTACGACGGTTTACCGGTTCCGGCCTGACTAGAAGCGTCGCTGCAGCCAGACATTGCACGCGATGGCGGTCGACCCGAGATCCAACACGCTCACGCCATCGAGGTGCACGTCTGGCCGCGCGAAGTAGCGCTCGCCACGCACGGAGACGCCGACGTCGACGGGCCACGCGCGGGTGACGGCACCGATGGTCACCTGAGCCCCCACATCGACCTCGGTTCGGTTGGCGAACGTGATGCGTTCGCCGCTTGCTGAAAGCATCGAAGCGCGGAGCATCGGACCTACGTGCGCGAAGGGTGCTAGAGGTCCTTGCCGCCAGCGCCACGCCAGCGCCGCGGTTGCCCCCAGGCGCCGGGCTTGGACCTCGAAGGTTGTGTCACTCTCCTGGAGCCGCGTCGAGACATCGACGCCCAAGACGACCGCGAGATGCGGCGTCAGACCGATCTCTCCTTCCACGGCGAGGATTCCAAGATTGCGGTTGGTGACCATCAAGCGTTGCGCACCGATGCCCACCCGAAGGTCGAACGACGTCGAGGGCTCGCGCGTGGGAGGCGGCGGAGGCTCGCTCACCACCTCGAGGGGAGCCGCCTCCTTGGGAAGCTCGCGCGCCAGCTCGGGCATGACGGGGGTGAGAGCTTCGATGACCCAGAGGGCGATGGTTTCGGCGAGGTCGCTTGGCTGCCGGCCCCGCGCTTCGAGCTCGCCGCTGCGCACCAAGCGGCCGGACGGCGAGGTGATTCCGACGTCGACGATGCCCGCGGCGGTGGGGTGAACGGCTGCGACCCATGCGGGCTCACCCGCGCGCGGCGCGGTGAGGACCTCGACCGATGTCGTCGACAAACGTAAGGCGATCGCTTCGGCGATTTTCCCGGCATCGACAGGCAAGGCTCCCGGCTCGGCCGCGAGCATGACGACGACGCTGCGCGAGTCATCGGATGGTTCGGCGGCCGTCAGTGCGATCAGGAGTGCTAGGATCATCGGGTTCGATGGTGATTGTCCCCCCCGCGCCCACATGCGGCAAGCCGACCTGCGATTCTTGTCCAGACAGGTCGAGGTGCGGACACTCATGGTGAAGAGGGCGCAGGAAACCGTGAACGCCGCCGCCGCCAAGGACACCCCGATCGACTCGGAGCTCGCGGCCGACCCGCTGGTCGCGGCCTGCCGTGCGGGCGACCCCGCGGCTTTCGAAGCGCTCTATCGGGTGCACGCCGCGACCATCTATCGTCACTTGCGGGCTCTGCTCGATGACGCCGACGCCGACGATGCGCTCCAGCAGACGTTCGCCGAGGCCTTCAAGAGCTTGGGCCGCTTCGAGGGGCGCAGCAAGCTGTCGACCTGGCTCCACGGCATCGCGGTTCGTGTCGCGGCGAATCTGCGGCGCTCGCGCAAACGTCGTTTTTTCGCGCTCCAGAGCTACACCAACGAACAGCGGGGCGAGCCGCAGACCCATACATCGCTCGAGACCTCGTTCGCGTCGCGGCAACTCCTCGTGATGCTCGACCGCCATCTCGAGCGCGAAAGTGAAGAGCGCCGTGCCGCCTTCATCATGCACTTCGTCGAGGAGATGCCGCTCGTCGAAGTCGCGGCGGTGCTCGGGCGCGGCTACGAAGCGGTCTTCAAGGACGTCAAACGGATGCGGGCGCGCATTGCCGAGGCGGTCCAGCGCGAGGTGGCGCGATCGCGCCGCCGGGATACGGAGCAGGCATGAGCTTCGATGAGATCACATGTCGCGAGGTCGTGGTGCAGTTGCCCGTCGATGCGAGCGCGGCGCCCGCAGTGCGTGCCCACGTCGCTGGGTGCGAGGACTGCCGCGCCGTCGCCGAGCGCTTGGACGCCATGTTCGTCGCGCGGCGCCAGCACGCGGATCGTGACCCTCCACCGTTTGCGGAGGGGCGCATCTTGGCGCGCACGCGCGCCCATCGGCCGCAGCGTTCGCGGTGGCGGTTCGCGATCCCCGCTCTGGCGGTGAGCATTGCCGCGGTGGCGCTCGTCGTCTGGTTGCGGCCGGCGCCGACGCCCAGCGTGCGCTTGACGGCACAGCGTGGCGAGATCGTCGCGACGCCGTCCACGATGGCGGTCGGAACGGTCCTCGAGACGGGCAACGGTGGCCGTGCCCTCGTCGAGCTACCGCGGTCTCGGGTCGCGGCACTGGGGTCGACGTCCGTGAGAGTCGATACCGCCACGGTCGCCGACGTCCGCCTCACGGTCGCGCGCGGTGGCTTGGTTGCCGACGTCGATCCGTCATCCACGGAGCCGCGACGTTTCGTGGTCGCGCTGCCCGAGGTCGAGGTCACGGTGACGGGCACAAGGTTCCTCGCGATGTCCCTGGGTGGTCGTGCGCGCGTCGCCGTGGAGCGCGGCCACGTCATCGTGACCGCCGGCCAACGTACGGTTGCTCTCGACGCGGGTGAGCTGCTCGAGATTGGCCCGAGCGGGGTCGTCAGCAAGCGCGCCTTGGCGGACGGCGAAAGCCAGGGCATCAACGCCGCGCTTCGGGCCGCGGATTGGTCGGGCGCAGACGTCGAGTCTCTCGGACACCTCGAGCAGCCGCGGACCGGCGAAGGCCTCCCCACGACACCAGCAGACCTTCCCGAGCCGCCGCCGTCGCGTGAGCGGCATCCTGCGCACAAGGCCAAAGTCCGCGCTCCGCGGCCGAAAGGCCCAGTGGCGAATCCCGAGCTCGACCGCGTACGAGCTGCCGTCGAGGCGCGCGATTGCGATGGGGCAAGCACTCTCGCTGTCCCCCTCAAAGTGTCCGGTGACGAACCGAGCCGCGTCTGGTTCGCGATTGCGCAGTGCTTTCACGCCGCTGAGCGAGACGCCGAAGCCGCTGCCGCCTACGGCGAGGTCGTGCGCCGCTTTCCCTACGCTGCGGTCAGCGAGCACGCGTCGTACGAAGTCGCTCGTCTGTCGCGCGTGCTCGGCCGCAGTCGCATCGCCGAGTCTGCTTTCACGGACTACCTGCTGAAATATCCGAACGGCGCGCTCGCCGAGGAAGCGACGTTCTGGCGTTGTCATCTCGCGGCTGCCAATGATCACCCAGACGACGCAGTGACGTGTCTACGCGGCTTTCGCGAGCGCTTCGCCAAGAGCCCACGTGCGACCGAGACGTACTTCTCCGAGGCGACGTTGCTGCGGGCGGCAAAGCGGGATTGCCCCGCGGCGATCGTTGCCTATCGTGCCTACCTCGACATCGGTGGCGTCAATCGTGATCAGGCCAAACGCTGGAAGGAGTGGTGCGAAGCCAAGCGCTAGCCCGCCTTGGCGCGCCGCAGGCGCATGACGTGGTCGAGAATCGCCCAGGCAACGTCGTCTTTGTCGAGGCTCGGTAAAGCCGTGTGCTGGCCGGCCCGGTCGAGGATGTCGACGCGGTTGGTGTCGCTTGCGAAGCCTGCGCCCGGCTCGTTGATGTCGTTCGCGACCACCATGTCGACGTCTTTGCGGCCGAGCTTTTCGCGCGCGTAGCCGAGAACGTCGCGGCTCTCGGCGGCGAAGGCGACGACGATGCGTCCGCTGCTGCGGGCATTGAGCGTCATGAGGATGTCCGGGGTGCGCGTCAAAACGACCGTGAGATCGCTGGGCCCTTTCTTGAGCTTGTCGCGGGTTTGGTCGCGCGGCGCGAAGTCCGCTGGTGCGGCTGCCATGACCAGAGCGCTGCTCCACTCGATGTGGCGCTGGCAGGCGGCGAGCATCTGCGCGGTGGTCTCGACGCGCTCCACTAGAATCCCGGGGGGAGGGGCGATCTGAGTGGGCCCGCTCACCAGGCGCACTTCGGCGCCGCGCATGCGGGCGGCGCGGGCGATGGCGTAGCCCATTTTTCCCGACGACGGGTTCGATACGAAGCGTGCCGGGTCGAAGGGCTCGCGTGTCGGACCTGCGGTCACCAGGATGCGCTCGCCCTTGCAGTCCGCTCCAGCGAATAGCTCGGCGATACGCTCGACGATGACTTCGGGCTCGGCCAGACGGCCGACACCGCTGCGGCCCGAGGCGAGATCGCCGGTCTCGGGCCAGACGAAATGCGCGCCCCTCGCCATCAATGTGCCGACGTGCTGCTTGGTCGCCGCGTGCTCCCACATGCCGCTCTCCATGGCGGGAGCGATGAGCAACGGTGCGCGCGTCGATAGGGCAACTGCCGTGAGAGGCTCATCGGCGCGACCTGTCGCCAGGCGCGCCAAGAGGTCGGCGGTCGCTGGAGCGATGACCAAGACGTCTGCGCGGTGCGCGAGCTCGACGTGCCCGACCTCGCCGTTCTCCGCGGCACTCCATAGGTCGGTGATGGCGCGCTCACCGGCGAGCACCGAGAAGGAGAGGGGGCCTACGAATCGGGTCGCCGCGCGCGTGAGGATGGGCGAGACGCGTGCCTTGGCGTCGAGCAACAGGCGCGTCAAATAGAGCGCTTTGTAGGCGGCGATGCTCCCGGCCACGCCCAAAACGACGTGTTTTTCTCGCAGAGTTCGCAGCATGGTCGACTCGACGTGAAGGCTACCACTTGCCGGATCAGAGTGATACAGACGCGCGCGTCATGGGATTTTTGGGACTCTTCGGCGGCGGCAACATGTCCGACCGTCGTATCGACAAGAGCGCCAAGCTCGCCGCCAATCCGTTCGCGCAACCCGACGTACGCATGCGCGAAATGCAACGTCTGCTCGCCGACGGCAGTCCGGCCGCTCTGCGCGGTGTGCTCAAGCGCTTCAACGCCAACGCCAGCGGCCACATCGCCGACGAAGACGAGAAGAAGTGGCTCGAGAACGCTTTAGTGGACACCGGACGTGACGCCCTCGTGCCGCTGCGCGACTTCATCAAGAGCGAAGAGCGTCTGACGTACGCCCTGCACGCCTACGAGCGGATCGCCGGGGCCGAAGAGGCCGTCGGCTTCTATCTCGACGTCATGAACGCCTATGGCCCCGACGACCATCGCTCCGGTGAGGCGAAGCTGCAGCTGGTGCATGCCCTCGCCGAGCACATGGACGACACACGCGTGATGCCGGGCCTCGCGCCGTTCGTGCTCGATCACGCCGACGAAGTTCGGACCGCTGTTCTCGACCTCATCGACACCGCCGCCGACAAGGGGCTGATGAACGATGCGCTGCTCGCCACGCTCGCCGAGCCGTTCGGAGCGCTGGTGTGTGACGGCACCGTCGGACCCCGCGTTCAGCGGCGCGCCGCCGAGCTTCTCGAGAAGCGTACGTGGGCCGTCGGCGGCACCGTCGAGGAGCTCGCGACCCTCGTCAACGACGTCTACTTCCTCGACAAGAAGCGCTTCGTGCGCAAGCGCGTGAAGAAGTAGTCCACCGGCCGGCCGTGTGGGTTGAGTTGACGGCACTAGGGGCTTGTGCAACACCAAGTGGGAAGGGCGATTCCGCCCGTTCAGCTCCCACCAGGCTCCTTCCCGCTGTTTGCAGTCACCGCGCTTCTCAGCGCGGAACTCGAGGCTCATCCCATGGGCACTTCGGCCAAGACCGACAAGACCGAGAAGATCGAAAAGACCGACAAGATCGAACGGGCTGACGACGACGAAGCCCCGGTCGTGCAGGTAGTTGGTGCCGGCAAAGACATCAACCTCAACGATCTGAAGAAAAAGAAGCCGGCCGAGCTTGGCCGCATGGCCGCCGACCTCAACATCGAGGGCGTCGCCGGCATGCGCAAGCAGGACCTGATCTTCGCCCTGCTGCAGGCGCACACCGAGAACAGCGGCGCCATCTACTCCGAAGGCGTCCTCGAGACGCTCCCCGACGGCTACGGGTTCTTGCGCGCCCCGGACTACAACTACCTGCCCGGTCCCGACGACATCTACGTCTCGCCCTCGCAGATCCGCCGCTTGAACCTGCGCACTGGCGACACGGTCTCCGGCCAGATCCGCCCGCCGAAGGACAGCGAGCGCTATTACGCGATGCTCAAGATCGACAAGGTGAACTTCGAGCTGCCCGAGAAGGCGCGCGAGAAGATCCTCTTCGACAACTTGACGCCGCTCTATCCTTCACGCCGCTTCGTCATGGAGAGCGAGACGGCGAACATGTCGACGCGCATCATCGACTTGCTCGTGCCCATCGGCATGGGCCAGCGCGCCCTCATCGTCTCGCCGCCGCGCGCCGGCAAGACGGTGATGCTGCAGAACCTCGCCAACTCCATCAGCGCGAATCACCCCGAAGCCGTGCTCCTGGTGCTGCTCATCGACGAGCGTCCCGAAGAAGTCACGGACATGGAGCGCTCGGTCAAAGGTGAGGTCGTCTCCTCGACCTTCGACGAGCCGGCGCAGCGACACGTCCAGGTCGCCGAGATGGTCATCGAGAAGGCGAAGCGCCTCGTCGAGCACGGCAAAGACGTCGTCATTCTGCTCGACTCGATCACGCGTCTGGCCCGCGCCTACAACACGGTCGTCCCGCCGTCCGGCAAGATTCTCTCCGGTGGTGTCGACTCGAACGCGCTGCACAAGCCCAAGCGCTTCTTCGGCGCCGCGCGTAACGTCGAAGAGGGCGGCTCGCTGACGATCATCGGCACCGCTTTGGTGGACACCGGCAGCCGCATGGACGAAGTCATCTTCGAAGAGTTCAAGGGCACCGGTAACAGCGAAATCCATCTCGATCGTAAGCTGATGGAGAAGCGCATCTTCCCGACCATGGACATCAACCGGTCGGCGACGCGCAAAGAAGAGCTGTTGCTCCCGCCCGAGGTGTTGAACCGCGTGTGGATCTTGCGGCAGCTGTTGCACCCGCTGAATCCGATCGACTCGATGGAGTTCTTGCTCTCGAAGATGAAGGGCACGAAGTCCAACAAGGACTTTCTCGCGTCGATGGGGATGTAGAGGCCTTCGGGCGTTCCTGGGGGCTTAGACGAGTCGGCGCACGATGGCTGCGCCGCGCGGCGGACGTAAGGCGCCATCGACGGTCGTGACCTGCGCGATGTCACGACGCTGCAGGGCGGCGTGGACCTCGAGCCTCTCGCGGCCTTCGTCGCTGTCGTAGCGTGCCTGCGCGACGCGCTCGCGGCGAGCTTCGATCTCGCGGCGTGCCGCGGCCATGCGCTGCTCGCGCGTACGGGCTGCGCGCTGCTCGCCCTGATGGGCGACGACCGCCTCATCGGCGACCGGCATCGGCTCCGATTGCGGCAGCTCGCTCTCGTAGGGCTCGTCGTCGTAGACCGGATCTTCCCAAGCGTCGCGGCTGTAGCCCGAATCACGTGCCGCCGTGCGAATGGCGCGGTCGGTGGTGGCGCCGCCGCTGTCGCGGCTGAACTCGGGGTAGTACTCGGCGAGCGGCCCGCCCTGATGAAACTGGTGGAGCTCGGTGGCTGCGCTCCGGACCTCGGCGGCGAGGTGCGCAACCGCGCCGGTCTCGCTGAAGCCCTGATTCTTGAGATTTGCGAGCTCGGTCTTCGCGACGACGGTCGCTGCATCGCTCGCGAGCGACGCCTCTTTGCGGCTGCGCTGGAACTCACGGCGCTCGTGGCGTGACATCTCCCAAATGAGCCCGGGGTTGTCGGGAATCGGCACCGCGAACTGGCTGTCGGGTCCGGCGACCGAGCCCTTGAAGAGAGCGCGCGAGAAGACGCCCGCGAGGTCGTCGGCGCTCATGTTCTTGCGCGCCATGTACTCCTGCATGTGGCGATCGCTGCCGATGACCGCGAGCATCGCCTTGCGCAGGCCCTCGGCGTCACCGGTCGTGATGACGTCGCGGGTGCGGGGCACGGCGCGGGCTTTCGCGAGCGCATCGGCCCATGCGGGGTCCTTGGACGGATCGGTCGTTCTGGTGGGAGCGGTCTCGGTCGCCGGCGTCGGCTCGGCGCCTGGGGTCACGGCCCCTGTCCGCGTTAGCGCACTCGCTCGCGTCACGCCGCCTGCGTGAGCTCCGGGGGGAGTGAGCGCGCCTTCGGTCGCCGGTCGATCGGGCCGCACGACGGTGAGCTTGACGGAGGCTCGCTTGCGCTCGTCGCCATCGACTTTTTTGTCGACGGGCTCATTGGCCGGCGCCGGGTCGCTCTGCACGGCTTCCGGCTTGCGCCCGCACAACGCGTCCGTTATCGCGCCCGTGGATACCGAAGCTTTGGGAAGCTCCGCCGGGACTGCGCAAACTAACGTCGTGCCTGCCATCGACCCCTCGTGGATACGACCGCCTTACTTTAACGGCAACTGCTTGATTTGGCGACATGTTTTGCAGTCACGGAGTGGCCGCTTGGCAGCCAAATTCTTTAGGTAGCGCGCGGGCTTAGGGGCGCGTACAAACGCCCACATGCGGGCGACGCTGCTCGGGCATGCCAGTTACGTGGTCGAAGGTGGGGGCGCGACCATCTTCGTCGACCCGGTGTTCTTCGACCCTTTCGAGAAAACCTGTATCTCCTGCCCGAAACGCGAGGTCCATCGCGACAAGCTCCCGCGTGCCAACGCTATCTTCCTGTCGCACGCGCATCGCGATCACTTCGACCAGCAATCGCTCGAGACCCTGCCGCGCAGCACGCCCGTGTACGTGCCCGACGACGACGAGCTCCGCGAGAGCCTGCACCGCATGGGGTTCTACAAGGTGCAGGTCATCTCGCCGTTCGAGCCCACGCGCATCAAAGACCTGTCCGTTATCGCGACATTCTCACGTGACCCGCGAGAATACGGTTTCGTATGGGTCGACGACAGCGCCGCCATCTGGGACCAAGTCGATACCATCGTCGACCAGCGCAGCTGTGTAGAGGTCGCGAAGCTCTTGGAGAGGCCACTCGACGTCGCCATCGTCACGTACATGCCGCTGCTCGAATACGCCGAGTCCTGGGTCAGCGAAGACGAGTTTCCGCGTGCCCGCTATGACCGCCTGCTCGAGACCGCGCTGATGGCGAAGGCCGGCACGGTGATCCCTGGGTCATCGGGTGAGCGCCACGAAGCCGATCGCGAATGGCTGAACCACCGGATCTTCCCGGCGAGCCGCGAAAAGTTCTTGAAGGACCTACGGGACATCGCGCCGGAGCAGAAGTCGCTCGTCATCAATCCGGGAGACACCATCGTCGTCGAGCGCGGCAAGGAGCTGGTGATCGAGAAGTCCGCCTACGCGGATACTCTCGCCGTCGACACCGAGCGCGTGCGTTTCGATCCGAAGAGCACGCCGCCACCGCAGCTGCTGGACGAAAACCGGCCGGGCTACGCCGAGGAGTACCTCGCGCAGGTGCTCACCGCGATGATCGAGAAGCAACTGCCGGCCGCCATGCGCAACGCCATGACGGACACCGTCACCGGGCCTTTGCGCACCCTCTGGGACCGGCGGGCCCACTTGCAGCTCGAGCTCGTGACGCCGACGACGACGCTCACCTGGCACCTCGCGAGCTGGACGCCCGCGACCTGGAAGCAGGGGGCCGAGCCCAAGCCCGACTACGTGTTTCGCTACGTCGCAAGTGACGTCGTCGCGTACCTCGACCGCAAGCGCACGGACCTACCGCGCGGCTATCACATGCGCTTCGACAATCCGCCGGCGCCCGGCGAGCCCTATCGCTTGATGGCGCTCGACCCGGCGCGCCTCCACGGAGTCGACATCTACTGGAGCGTCGACGAGCAGTACTGGTGGAGCCCGCTGCTCGTCTTCACGAGTGGTGTGCGCGATTGAGCACGTTCCGCGATGAGAACGTGCGCTACTTGAGGCCGCTGTGGCTGCGCGCGCTGGCGATCTACACCCTCTTGATCGCGATTCTCGTCTACTCGGTCGTGAACTGGCCGCGTACCGTCGGCGGCGCCTGGCCGATCGTCGCCGGCATCGCCATTGGTCTCGGGCTGCTCGTGGTCCGCCGTTTCCGGCGCAAAGGGAAGGGCGCGCAAGCGATGCAGCTGCCGTCGGCAGACGCAGCGGCGCGCATGTTGTTCGGTGAGTACATCAACATGCCGGGCAAGGCGGTCGTGCCGCTGGTGGTCACGGGCACGGCGCAAGTCCACGTCATCTACGGCAACTTCGATCGTGCACGCGCGATGCTAGACGCCTACCCCTGGGACAACGAGCCACCGCTGATCCGCGGCGATCGCTATTTCGTCCTCGCGCTCATGGAGCACATTCGCGGCAATCACGCAGCCGCGCTCGAGCTGCGCGCCACGATGATGCCGATGATGGACATCCCGCGGATCATCCCCGGTGCCGCGAGACTCGGTCGCACGCTCGCCTTCCTCGAAGCGCTCGGTAAAGTGCTCACGCAAGACGATCGCGGTGCCGCCGAGGCTCTCGCAAACCCCCGGCTGACCCGTAGCTCGCGCTTGCAACGTGGGATGGCGGCTTGGGCGTTGAGCATCGCGCACGAGCGCTGGGGCGACCGTGAGATCGCCGCCAAGTGGCTCGGCGAATCACGCCGCATTTTGCCGCACGCCTATGGTCTCGGCGTCGAGCGTCCCGCGGCCAGCGCGGTCACGCCGGCGCATCGCGACGCCGCGAATCCGTACGCGGCGCCGTCGACGCAGGCGATCGATGAGACTCCCTTCGACGCGCGTCCCGGTAAGCCGAGCTTTTATCGGCGCTACAAGCTGCTGTTCGTCTGCATGTGGGCGGTGGTGCTACTTGCGGCTCACAGCTACCTGTCGTGCATCGGCGCACCGTAATTGGACAATACTGCGGACCCAGGTACCATTCGGGTGCTTTGGTGTCTTGGCCCTCTTCTTGAATCCACGCGGTGACGATTCCACATGGCACGACTCGGTGAGCTGCTCGTTCGCGAGAACATCATCAGCGTCAAACAACTCCAAGCGGCGCAGGACGAGCAGAAACGCTCTGGCGGACGCCTCGGATCCTCGCTCGTCAAGCTCGGTTTGATCGGCGAAGGCGACCTGCTCAATTTCCTTTCGAAGCAGTACCACGTGCCGTCGATCAACCTGGACGACTTCCAGATCGACGCCGAGATCATCAAATTGATCAACGAAGACGTGGCGCAGAAGCACCAGGTCATTCCTGTCCACCGTAGCGGATCGTCGCTCGTGATCGCGATGGCGGACCCCTCGAACATCTACGCCATCGACGACGTCAAGTTCCTCACGGGCTACAACGTCGAGGTCGTGGTCGCGAGCGAGACGCAGATCGCCAAGGCGATCGAGCGCAGCTACAAGAGCGGCAGCGAGGCTTCGTACGACGAAGTCATGCAGGGCTTCGATGAAGGCGAGATCGACTTCACCGGCGAAGACGACGGCAACATCAACGTCAACGACCTCGAGAAGAGCGCCGAAGACGCCCCGGTCGTGAAGCTCGTGAACCTGATGCTGGTCGACGCCATCAAGCGCGGCGCCTCCGATATCCACATCGAGCCCTACGAAAAAGAGTTCCGCGTCCGCTATCGCATCGACGGTGCGCTCTACGAAGCGATGAAGCCGCCGACGAAGCTCAAGAGCGCGGTGCTTTCGCGTATCAAGATCATGAGCTCGCTCGACATCGCCGAGCGTCGTCTGCCGCAAGACGGTCGTATCAAGCTCAAGCTCGGCAAGGGCCGCGAGATGGACTTCCGCGTCTCGGTGTTGCCGACACTGTTCGGCGAGAAGGCGTGCTTGCGCCTCCTCGACAAGTCGAACCTGCAGCTCGACATGACGAAGCTCGGCTTCGACGAGGACCAGCTCAAAGACTTCCAGCACGGCATCCACAAGCCGTTCGGCATGGTCTTGGTCACCGGTCCCACGGGCTCCGGCAAGACGACGACGCTGTACTCCGCGTTGTCCGAGCTCAACACGATTAGCGACAACATCAGCACCGCCGAGGACCCGGTCGAATTCAACCTGATGGGCATCAATCAGGTGCAGATGAACGAAGCCGTCGGCCTGAACTTCGCGGCGTCGCTGCGCTCGTTCCTCCGGCAGGATCCCGACATCATCATGGTCGGCGAGATCCGCGATTTCGAGACCGCGGAAATCGCCATCAAGGCGGCGCTCACCGGCCACATGGTCTTGTCGACGCTGCACACCAACGACGCCCCCGCGACCATCTCGCGTCTGCTCAACATGGGCATCGAGCCCTTCCTCATTACCGCGGCGCTCAACTGCATCGTGGCGCAGCGTCTCGCGCGCAAGATCTGTGTCGAGTGCAAGGGACCAGCCGACGTGCCCGCCCAGCTCTTGAAGGACATGCAGGTGCCTGCGGATCAGATCGGCAAGTTCCAGCCCATGAAGGGCAAGGGCTGCGAGAAGTGCTCCAACACCGGCTACAAGGGCCGCATCGCGGTCTACGAAGTCCTCGTCGCCAACGATCAGGTGAAGGAAATGATCCTGAACGGCGCGTCGACGGCCGAGGTGAAAGCCGAAGCCATCCGCACCGGCATGCGGACGCTGCGCCAATCGATGGTGCGCAAGCTGATCGCGGGGGTCACCACGATCGACGAAATTCCGCGCGTTTCGGCGGCGGACTAGGAGCGGCATGAGCTCGCAGAACCAGATGGGTCCTCCTCCGCAAGGAGGAGCAGCGGCAGCCGCCGCGGCACAGGCAGCTGCGCAGCCGCAACAGAAGCTCACGCTGCAGCAGCTCCTCAAGGTGATGCACGAGAAGGGCGCGAGCGACTTGCATCTCACCGCGGGCTCTCCTCCGCAATTGCGCATCGACGGCAAGCTCAATCCTCTGCGGGTCAATCCGCTGACGCCGACCGAGACCAAACAGCTTTGCTACTCCATTTTGACGGACGCCCAGCGTCACGTGTTCGAGGAAGAAAACGAGCTCGACCTCTCGTTCGGTGTGAAGAACCTCGCCCGCTTCCGCGCGAATCTTTTCGTGCAGAGAGGCGCCGTCGGTGGCGCCTTCCGTACGATTCCGTACGAGATCCGCACCATGGACGACCTCGGCCTGCCGCCGATCTTCCGTGACATCGCCAAGAAGCCGCGCGGCCTCGTGCTCGTCACCGGGCCCACGGGCTCGGGCAAGTCGACGACCCTCGCTTCGATCATCGACATGATCAACACCGAGCGTCACGGCCACATCATGACGATCGAGGATCCGATCGAGTACCTGCATCCCCACAAGAACTGCATCGTCAATCAGCGCGAGCTCGGCGCCGATACGCACAGCTTCAAGGCGGCCTTGAAGCACGTCCTCCGCCAAGACCCCAACGTCGTGCTCATCGGCGAAATGCGTGACCTCGAGACCATCGAGGCTGCCATGACCATCGGCGAAACCGGTCACTTGACGTTCGGCACGCTGCACACGAACTCGTGCGTGCAGACCATCAACCGCATCATCGACGTCTTTCCGCCGTACCAGCAGCCACAGGTTCGCGCGCAGCTCTCGTTCACCATCGAGGCCATCGCCTGCCAGCAGCTGGTGCCCAAGATCGGTGGCGGCCGCTGCCTTGCGATCGAGGTGCTCATCCCGAACCCCGCGGTGCGCAACCTCATCCGCGAAGACAAGGTTCACCAGATCTACTCCTCGATGCAGGTCGGCCAGTCGAAGTTCGGCATGCAGACCATGAATCAATCGCTCGCCGACTTGGTGCAGAAGCGCTTGGTCACCATCGAGGACGCGATTGCCAAGAGCCCCGACCACGACGAGCTCCGTGCCCTCGTGGCGCAGGGGCCCGTGCGCAAAGCGCCACCACCGGCCAAGTGAGGACCTGAGCGATGCCTGTTTTCGTTTGGGAAGCAAAGACCCGCGTCGGTGAGATGAAGCGCGGCGAGATGGAGGCGGAGACCGCCGACGTCGTCACCCAGCGTTTGCGCCAGCAACAGCTCGTCAATGCCAAGGTGAAGAAGAAGGCCGCGGAGATTTCGATCAAGCTCCCGGGCTCCGGCGGTGTCACCACGAAAGACCTCGTGGTGTTCACGCGCCAGTTCGCGACCATGATCGACGCGGGCCTCCCGCTGGTGCAGTGCCTCGATATTCTCTCGTCGCAGATGGAGAACGTCTCCTTCCGGAAGACGCTTTTCGAAGTGAAGACCACGGTCGAGAGCGGCTCGACGTTGGCGGACGCGCTGCGCAAGCACCCGAAGATCTTCAATCGCCTCTACGTGAACCTGGTGGCCGCCGGCGAGGCAGGCGGCGTCCTCGATACGATCCTCAATCGTCTCGCGGTCTACATCGAAAAGAACATGAAGCTCGTGAAGCAGGTGAAGAGCGCGATGACCTATCCAATCCTGGTCATCGCGGTTTCGTTTGCGGTCACGGTCGTGCTCTTGGTGTTCGTCATCCCGGTCTTCCAGAAGATGTTCCAAGACTTCGGTCAGGCGCTCCCGGCACCGACCCAGATGGTCATCGACCTGTCGCAGTTCATGCAGGACTACATCCTGGTGATCCTCGGGGCACTCGGCGCGGCGGGCGCAGGCTTTACGGCCTTTCTCAAGAGCCCGAAGGGTCGAGCGAAGTTCGATGCCTTCATCTTGAAAGCGCCCATCGTCGGTTCGCTCATCCAAAAGATTGCCGTCGCTAAATTCACCCGTACGCTCGGCACCATGATGAGCTCCGGCGTGCCCATCCTCGAGGCGCTCGACATCTGCGCCGGCACCGCGGGCAACGTGGTCGTCGAAGACGGCTTGAAGCGGGTGCGCGCCAAGATCAGCGAAGGTAAAACGATGGCGCAGCCGCTCGCCGAGATCCCAGTGTTCCCGCCGATGGTCGTGCAGATGATCTCGGTCGGTGAAGCGGCCGGTGCGCTCGACACCATGCTCAACAAGATTGCCGATTTCTACGACGACGAAGTCGACGGAGCCATCGGTACGATGATGAGCCTCCTCGAACCCCTCATCATGGCGTTCCTCGCCGTCATCCTCGGCGGCCTGGTCGTCTCGATGTATCTGCCGGTCTTCTCGATGGCGGGCGCCGTCGGCGGGTGAGTCGGCAAGAACCTTCGCTCTGGAACGAAGTCGAAGCCGCGCGGCGGCTGCCGTGGCTGCTCGTCTTCCGCGCCATCATCGGCACGGTGTTGCTGCTCGCCACCATCGTGCTCGATATCGTCGACTGGCGCATGGCGCGCGTGTCGGCGACGCTCTACGCGGTCGCGGCTGGCATCTACTTCTTGGTGTTCGTGCTCGGGCTCCTGCTCCGCAACGGCGTGCAACCGTTGGTGCTCGGGTCGGTGCATCTCGCGGCCGCCATCTTCACTGCGTACTTGGTGGTCGGCGCCACGGGCGGGGTCGAGAGCGGGCTCGCTTATCTCTATTTTTTGGCCATCCTCGACGGCGCCATCATCGGCGGGCGGAAGGTGGCCCTCGCTGTCGCGGCTGGTTGCGCGCTCGTTTATGGCGGACAGATCGTCGCGCAGTTCTATGGCTACACCGCGAGCGGCGTAGCGCCCGACGACATTCTCTACGCGAACGCCGTCGCCTCCCATCTCGCCGGCTTTTTCCTCATCGCTTTGCTCGCCGGGTACCTCGGCGAGCTCTTGCGCACGGCACGCGCCGAAACGGGTGCCGCGGAAGCGGACCGTGATCTCGCCGAACGGCTGCACGAGCAGATCTTGCGAGCTCTGCCTTTGGGCGTGCTCACCGTCGATCCCGACCGCTACGTGCGTACCGCCAACGACGCCGCGGCGCGCATTCTTGGGCGCCCTCTGGAAGATCTGGTCGGCGAGCGCGTGCCGTTGGGCTTGGCGGACGACCTGGGAGGGCCGGGGGCCAGCGAGCTCACGTATCATCTCAATGGCGACGATAAGCGTCTCGGTGTGAGCATCGCACGCACGATCGGGCCAGGCTCATCGCTCGACTTGGTCGTCGTCGAAGACCGCACGGAGATGCGCGCCTTGGAGAGCGACCTGCAAACCAAGGAGCGTCTCGCGTCGCTCGGCCAGCTGGCTGCCGGTATCGCACACGAGATCAGAAATCCCCTGGCGGCGATCTCGGGAGCGGTCGAGCTGATGCGTGGCTCCGACGATGCGACCTCGCGCAACGCCTTGGAAGACATCGTCGCCCGCGAGATCGAGCGCCTGAACGCGATGATCGTCGACTTCCTGAGCTACGCCCGTCCGATGCGTCCGGAACGCGGTGATGTCGACATGATCGCGTTGGCGCGCGAGGTCTGCGCCCTCATCGAGCAGGACCCGCGTTGGTCGGGACGTATTCTCGACGTCGTTGCGTCCGGCAGAGCCGTCGCACATGTCGATGCCGGTCAAATGCGTCAGGTACTTTGGAACCTCTTGCGCAACGCCGTCGAAGCTTCGTCGCCGGAGACCACCGTGCAGCTCTGCGTCGGCGTCATCGACGGGATGGTCGAGCTCGCGGTGCTCGACGAGGGGCCGGGGCTTTCGTACGAGGTCCAGAAGCATCTCTTCGAGCCTTTTCGCACCACTAAGGCGGATGGCACCGGCCTGGGCCTCGCCATGGTGCATCGGATCATCGACGCGCACCGTGGCACCATCGCCATCGTCAATCGGGAGACCCGCGGGGTCGTCGCCACGGTTCGGCTACCGACGGGCACCGTGAACGCTGTCGCGGACGCCACCGCCTAGGCTGCCACCAGGGCCTTCGGTTGGGCTCGACGACGGACCGTTTGGCGGTTAAGGTGCTGAAACCGTGGCACAAATCGTGGTCGTCGATGATGAGCGCTCGATGCGCGAGATCCTCCAGACATTGCTGGAGCGGGAGGGCCACACCGTCACGACCGCAGGCGACGTAAAATCCGGCCTCGAGACCGCCAAGGCGGTGCAGCCCGACCTCGTGTTCACCGACCTCAAGCTCCCCGATGGCTCGGGCATGGAGGTGCTCACCGGCGTTCGTGAAGCCCTCCCCGAGACCCAGGTCATCATCATGACGGCGTTCGCGACCACCGAAAATGCCGTGTCGGCGATGCGGCTCGGCGCCTACGACTACCAAATCAAGCCCTTCAAGATGGATGAGATCCGCATTCTCACGCAGAAGGCGCTCGAGAAGCGTCATCTGATCCGTGAGAACCGCGAGCTCATCGGTCAGCTCCAGGGCCGCTACGGCTTCACCAACATCGTCGGCCGCAGCCCGCGCATGACCGAGCTGGTCGCCATGATCGAGAAGGTCGCAAAGTCGCGCGCCAACGTGCTCATCGAAGGTGAGAGCGGCACCGGCAAAGAGCTGGTCGCCCGCGCCATTCACGACGCTTCTCCGCGCGCCAGTGGACCCTTCGTGGCGGTCAACTGCGGCGCGATTCCCGAGACGCTCATCGAAGCCGAGCTCTTCGGCCACGTGGCCGGCGCGTTCACCGGCGCTACCAAAGCGCGAGCAGGTCTCTTCGAGACCGCTCACGGCGGCACCTTGCTCCTCGACGAAATCGGCGAGCTGCCGCAGCCCATGCAGGTGAAGCTCCTACGCGTCATTCAGGAGCGCTTGGTTCGCCGCGTCGGCGAAGAGAAGGAACGCGAGGTCGACGTGCGCATCGTCGCCGCCACCAATCGCGATCTGCAGCAGATGTCGCAGCAGGGAAAGTTCCGCGAGGATCTCTTCTACCGCCTGAACGTCGTCCGCATTCGCGTACCACCGCTGCGCGAGCGCAGCGACGACGTTCCACTCCTCGCGCGCACGTTCCTCGCCAAGTTCGCAGGTGAGCTCGGCAAGACGCTCGAGGGCTTCAACGACGCGGCGATGAACGCGCTCAAGAGCTTCCCGTTCCCGGGAAATGTGCGCGAGCTCGAAAATGTCGTCGAGCGCGCCGTCGCTTTGGCCGGCGGCAGCGTCATCGAGCTGACGGACTTGCCCGACGAAGTGCGCAAGGCGGCCTCGAGCGCGCCATCGAGCGCCATGACCCTGCCCGAAACCGGCATGAACCTCGAAGCCACCCTCGACGCCCTGGAGCGCAGTCTCATCCAGCAAGCTCTCGAAAAGAGCGGCGGCGTGAAGACTCGGGCCGCGGAGCTCTTGGGCCTCACCTTCCGCTCGTTGCGCTATCGCTTGAAGAAGCTCGGCATGCAGGGTGGCGAAGGCGAGGGCGATGACGACGAGGCTTGAGCTGTCGGCCAAGAGCCTGCGCGACGTCGTGAAAAGCTTCGCGAGCTCCCGTGTCTGGGTGGTCGGCGACGTGATGCTCGACGAGTACATCACCGGTGACGTGCGGCGGATTTCGCCCGATGCCCCAGTACAGGTCGTGAACGTCTCCGACGCCTATGTCCGCTTGGGCGGAGCCGCGAACGTCGCGCACGGCGTCTCGGCGCTCGGGGCCCACGTCGAGCTCATCGGCGTCATCGGTAGCGACCCTTCGGGCGAGCAGGTGCGCATGGCCTGCGCCACCGCCGGCATCGGCTGCGAGGGGCTCATCGTCGATAGCGCCCGTCCGACTACGCGCAAGCTCCGCGTGGTGGCACGGCATCAGCACGTCTTGCGGCTCGACTGGGAAGAAGTGCGGCCTTATCCCGCGCCGCCGATCATCGCGGCCTTCGACAAGCTCTCGCGCGATCCACCCGACGTCATCGTCTTGAGCGACTACGCCAAGGGTACGCTGAATGACACCGCTATTGCGCACATGATTGCCTGGGCCCGGAAACAGGGCGTGCCGGTGCTCGTCGATCCGAAACGCAACGACTTCGAGGCTTACCGTGGCGCGACCGTGATCACGCCCAACGCCAAGGAGCTGGCGGCGGCAAGCGGCAGTCAGGTCGGCGACCTGCGTCTCGTCGAAGGCGGCGCGCGTTCGTTGGTGATGCGCTCCGAGTGCGACGCCATGGTGGTCACGCTGGGCGAGAACGGCATGATGGTGGTGCCGCGCGATGGGCCGTCGCTGCACATCCAATCCGCCGCGCGCGAGGTCTTCGACGTCACCGGTGCGGGTGACACGGTCATCGCCATGCTGGCGCTGGGCCTGGCGACGCGCTTGCCGCTCACGGTCTCGGCGGAGCTTGCGAACATCGCGGCAGGGCTCGTGGTCGAGAAGGTCGGCACAGCGGTGGTTTTGCCGCAGGAGCTACTCGCGGCCTGCGCGCCATCCTTGGAGAGCAAGGTGCTCGGCCGCGACGAGCTCGCCGAGCGCATGGCGTGGTGGCGCCTGCAGAAGAAAAAGGTCGTGCTCACCAACGGCTGCTTCGACGTCTTGCACGCCGGACACGTGAGCTTGCTGCGGCAAGCACGCGCCGAGGGCGATGTCTTGGTCGTCGCCATCAACAGCGACGCATCGGTGCGGCGTCTCAAAGGTGAGGGCCGCCCTGTCATCGGTGAGAACGAGCGCGCCATGATCTTGTCCGCGCTCGAGAGCGTCGACGCGGTGGTCGTGTTCGGCGAAGACACGCCAGGTGAGCTCATCGACGTGTGCACCCCCGACGTCCTCGTGAAGGGTGGCGACTATTCGCCCGCGAGCGTCGTCGGCCGCGAAGCCGTCGAGCGCCAAGGCGGGCGGCTCGTGTTGGTACCGCTCGTCGAAGGTCGCTCGACGACGCGCATCGTCGAAAAGATGCGCGGCTCGTGAGCATCCAGCGCGTCGTCATCAAGCCGGGCACGCGCGCCGAGCCGGGTCGCATCCGCGCCGTCATCTTCGACTTCGATGGGGTGATGACCGACAACGCGGTTTACGTCGACCAGAACGGCGTCGAGTCGGTGCGCTGCAGCCGCGGTGATGGCATGGGCATCGGACGCCTACGGGCAGTGGGTGTGTTCTGCGCCGTGCTCTCCAAAGAGCAGAACCCGGTGGTGGCCGCGCGTTGCAAGAAGCTCGGCATTCCTTGCCGCCAAGGCGTCGACGACAAGTTGCCCGCGCTCATCGCATGGATGGCGGAGCTGGGTTTTGCCCAGGCAGACGTCGCCTACGTGGGCAACGACGTGAACGACCTCGAGTGTTTGGGATGGGCCGGCACTGCCATCGCGGTCGCTGATTCCGAGCCCGAGATCCTCGCCGCGACACGCATCCACACCGTCCGCTCGGGCGGTCATGGAGCCGTCCGCGACATCTGCGAATGGATCATCGAAGCGCGGTGAGGCGCTCCGCCCCACTGTGGGGATTGGCAAACAAGTTGCTTTACCCACCCTCTGTGACTGCGGGCATGGGGGAAACAATGCGTAAGCGTCTGTTTTGGGTGATTGCGTTGGGGTTTTTTGGAACCGCGTGTGCCGGAGCTGGGCAACAAAGCACGGCTCGGCGTTTCGATAAGGGTCTCTACGCGAAGGCTCAGGAACCCGAGCTCGAAGAGCTGGACCCGGCGCTCCAGAAATGCGCCGGCGACGAAGGTCCCTTGAAGGTGACCTGGCAGGTCGCTGGTGACGGTCACATTGAAGATGTGAAGATTGTCGAGCCCAAAGGCTATTCCGAGAAGCTCGACAGCTGCGTGCGCGCTGCCGCGTACAAAGCGCAATTCACGGCGCCGGCCAATCAAAAGCCCGTCGTGGTGAGCCGCGATGTCGGACACACCTACGTCGCTGGGGATGCAGAGCTGTAGCTAGCGCCGCGTCGTGCTGATTTCAGCCGTCGTCGTCGTAGAAGCTGCAGTCGCTTCGATAGGTGTCGCCGTCGCGATAGACGACGGCGGCACCGTCGTTGAAGTAACCTGACTGGAACTTGGCCTGTCCGGTCACCGGGTCGACCCAGCCAACGATGGAGCCGCTAACGTTGTTCGCGCGGTGGATCTGACCTTGGCCATCGACGACCACCGCGTGGCCGTGCACCGCGGGCTCGAAGCGGGCGCGGTTGGTCTGCGGATCGACGTAGCCGGCGACCGCGCTCACGCCGATGCCGCGCTCGATGCGGCCGGTCGTGGGGTCACGGACGAGGTCGATGCCGGAGAAGTGCGTTTCCCAGCGGACCGAGCGGGTCGCGGGATCATAGGCGCCCGCGACACCGCGGCCGAACTGCTCGCGCCACTCCACCTTGCCGCTGGTTTCGTTGTAGACGCCGCAAATGCCGCTCGAGTAGCTGGTGCGAACCTCGACGGGTTGAGCCTCGGCGCGAATGCTGTCGCGCAGGGCGCGGGCACGGGCGGCGGTCGTCTTCGCGGCGGCGAGACGCGCTTCGGCTGGCGCGACGATCTCGGCGCGACCGATCTCGGCGGCCTGCCGGCCCGGAAAACGGGCACGAGCGCGCTCGACGCGGCTGAAGCGGCTGGTGAACTCGCGGACGGCGGCATCGCGGGCCTGCAGCGCGGCGGTCTCGGCTTGGTCGCTCTCCGCGGCCAAGGTGTTGGCTTCGGGGATGAGCTGCTCGACGTGCCCGCGGCGGGTAGCGGCTTGGCGGTCGCTAAGGGACTGAATGCGTAGGTCGAGATTTGCCACGTGTGGCCTCCAGGGGCGACGTATCGGCAGTCCTACAGCGATGTTTCCGCTTCCTGTGCGCCGGTGAGGCACGCGAAGCTTGCCTCGGGTCCCTGCAGCCGATAGTCGTCGGACGTGCAGCGCTGGCTCTGGCGTCTCGTCCCGTGGACTGTGTCCCTCGTCGCCTTTTTGTGGCCGCTCTACTACCTCTTCCGCACTCCCGGCGGTGACTGGGACTACTTCGACAGCCTGGCGATGGTCGTCCGCTCGAGCGTCCATACCTATGGCCGCTTCCCGATGCACGACCCTTGGCAAATGGGTGGCTACGACCTTCTCATCAATCCGCAAACGCGGATCTTCTCGCCCATCGGTCTCCTGGACTTGGTGCTCTGGCCGCACATCGCCAACGTCTTCTCTCTGGTCATTCTCGGCGGCTTCGGCGCGTGGGGCATGCTCGCTGTGCTCGAGCGCTTGGGCAATGACAGACGAACGTCGGCACTAGGCTCGTTGGTTTTCATCGGCGGCTCCTGGTTCATGTTGCACTTCTGCGAGGGGCACATCCCCTACGGCAGCATGCAGCTACTTCCCTGGGTCGTCCTGTTCCTCATGGACCTGGACAAGCCGTACGCGCAGCTCAAGCTCACCGCGCTCCTCGCGTTCTTCATTCTCGACGGCGGCGTTTACGCGTTCATCTACAGCTTGTATGGCGCGCTTGGTCTCATGGCAGTCGGGATGGTGCCGCTCCGAGGCTTCTTCGCCAGTGTTCGTGCCCGCCCACTTTTTCTGCCCGGTCTTGCAGCCGCCTTCGTTGGAGTGACCGCACCAAAGACGCTGCCGATCATGGACGCGATAGGTTTTCGCGGCATGCAAATCGAAGCGGCGACCATGCCCTTCAAGTTGTTGCTCGCCGCGTTCTTCGACCCCGATCAGTGGTTCCAGCGCAGCGCCTACCCGTTACTTTGGCGGTTTCACGAGATCGGTTGTTACCTGGGCTACGCCGCGACCCTGCTGATCATCGTGGCGGCGGTGCATCCGCAGTTCGTGAAGACGTACTGGCGGTGGTTTGCCTTCGCGCTGATCTTCTTCTGGATCGGTACCAATTACCTCTACCCGTTCAATCCCTGGGTCATCACCTCCCATACACCGCTATTGCGGAACGCCCACGTCCAGAGCCGTGCCTTCATCTGGATGTACTTCGCCTGGGTGATCTTGATGTGCGCCGCGGCACGGTCGCTGCGCTGGAAACCGCTCGTGGGTCAGGTCGCGCTCTGCGTCGCAGTGCTCGAGATCGTTGCCGTCTCACAGCGCCACTGGTACCGCGCCATGCACAACGACGGAGCCCACGCGCGCTATCTCGCGACCGCTCGAAACATCACGGCGCGCGAGTGGAAGCACACGGTCTTGTGGGGGATCAAACCGGACCATTATTTCCCGGGTGGCGTGGGGTCGGTCGACTCCTACGAGCCCGCCAAGATCGACCGCATGACCCGCTACGTCGGGGGGAAGGGATACTACGGCGAGATCCGCGCGATGGGCGACGTTGGTACGGCGAAGCTCATCGAGGTCTCTCCGACGTACATCGGGTTCACCTACGACGGTGCGACGCCGGCCATGGTGCGCATCAATCAGAACGTGCTCGCTGGTTGGCGAGTGGACGTTGGCAACGCAGAGCTCGACATCGGCGACATGTCGATTGGCGTGAAGGTGTTCACGCCTGGGGAAATCGTGCTGCGCTATCAACCGTGGTACTGGCCCGATATCATCTGGGCGTTTGCGCTGGGGCTTCTTGTTTTCGTTGCCGTTGGCATACGGTTGCGGGAACAACAAGACGCGTGATCGAGTTCGATGGTAGCGGAGTATTCGTCGGCTTCTTCGCTCAAGCGCCCAGCCTCCGAAGAACGTCTGCGCATTCCACCTAGAAATGCGGTTGTCGATGTCCGATGCACTGGTTGAGGCGCCCTCGCAAGTCGTAGGTGAGTTCGCGATTGCCTCTCTACCTCGCGCGGTGCGGGCCCTCATCGGAGTCGTGTCGCTGCAGCCTCACGCGAGCGCCGTCCGCAGGCAATCTTGCTTCATCCTCCCTCGATAAGCTCGCGGAAGCATCCTACTATTCGCTTGAGCTGGCCGGGGTCGCCCGCTCCGCTGAACATCCCGGACTTAACCTGACACTTGATCCAAAACTTGCCGCCAACGTTGCGCGGCGACTCGTCCGGCGGCTCTCCCTCAGCAAGAAGGAGACGATCGTTCTGCACCGACGCCGGCTCCTTCGATAGTCGGATTCGGACCCACCAGCCGGGGTTGTCTACAGATATGACGCGAATAACTTCCGGACCCTGTTCCCACACCCCGTCGCACCGGCTGCTGTACCAGGAGGAGAGCCAGCTCAGGTCATCTTCGTCACGCGTTTTCATAGGCAGATGATCGTCTCGACTTTCTTGTTGAAACACTCGCATGTTGTCGGGTTCTGATTGACCTCCCAGCTGTACAAGTGGATGTGGCCGCCGTCGCACGGATAGTGCGTATGCGTGGTATCGACGCGCGGCGGCTCAGGTGCACTAGGAGGCGGCGGCGGACAGGGCGGGCAACCACTCGGCGGCTCAGAGCAAAGCTCAGCGATGGCTATGGTCGCTCCCACAGCTAACGCCGTAGCGCCGGCCAGAGCAGCTGTGGCTAGAGCTTGGCAACCACCTCCTGCGCACGCGAGCGGCAGAGCGAAAGCAAAGCGTCCATCAGGATCTATGTTTCCAAGCGGTGCATTCAGTCCGTAGGAGTACGCTTGCTCGTGGCGAGGATTCATTACGCGGCTGTGCATCGCGCCGAGCGCAAGGCTTCCGTCGGAAATCGCAGGATCAGCGCCAATGCGCGCTGGATCGGGTTGCACGTACGAGCCGGACGTCGGGTTGTAGAATCGCCATGAGTTCTGAAGGACACCGCTCGCGCTGTCTGCGATCTGCCCAGGTCGTCGCACCGCTATCGCAGGCGTCGGCGAGAAGCTCGTCGCGCCGTTCTCCGGCGTCACCTTACCGAAGGGCTCATACGAAACCGACCACGACGTGCTCGTCCCCGCCCAAGCACGCCATGGCGCTCCTAGATGGTCCGTCCCCACCGCGTGTCCGATGTTGAACCAGCCAGGTAGCGTGGTGATGAAGAAGATGAGCTGGTCGCCATCCCAGAAGTACTGATTGTCCACGTCGCCAATGCGCTCGTTGATCAGGTGTCCCTGCAAGTCGTAGGTGAGCTTGCGATTCCCCATCGTCCGTGCGAGGTGCCGCTCGTCGTAGGTGACCGCTGTCGCGGAGTTGCTGTCGAACCCGCTCACGCTCCCTGTCGCGTCATAGTCGATGGTGTGCACATCGCTCGGGCAGCCATTCTTGGCGTACTGCACGACGCCGCCCACGGCGTCGACATCGGACATGACGCTCAGCGGCGCTGTGCCCGAACAGCCGGCTGGCAGTCCGGTCCACTCCGTTTCTTCGAGGCGACTGGTGCCGGTCTCGTAGGAATAGCTCACAACTTCACTTCCGCATTCCAAGCTGAGGCGATTGCCACCACCATCGTAAGTGTATTCGCACTCGGGCGTGGACGCTCCCGGACGACGGAAGTCGGCGAGCTCGTCGAACGCATTCATCGTCGCGACAAATCCGTCACCCGATACGCGGTCTAAGACCGATAGGATGTTGCCGTTGCCGTCTCGTTCGCTCGACTCGACGGAGCCGTCATTGTCGTAGTCGGCCGCCCAGTCGAATAGGATGTTGCTCGACTGGTTGTACACGCGTCGCGTCCACTGGCCGGAGAAGTCGTGGTACGCGTTCATCGTGATGTAGCTCCAGCCCGGGAATACGACCTGTCCTAACTGGCCGGAGAAATTGTGCCACAAGTTGGCGATTTGGTATTCGCCGTAGGTCGGGAAGTAGACATGGCCGTACTCAGGCTTGTCGCTGAAACCGTAGTCAACGCGATAGCGGAGGCCTGACGGGTACGTCGTGCTGAGGGTGCGACCCTGGTCGTCGTACGAGTACCGCGTGATGTTCAGGTTGCAAACATCAAAAGTGCTGCCTGTTTGCTCGTAGACCGCGGTGGTCGCGCCGAAATCGTCATAGGAGAAGTAGCGAACCAGGTTTCCGACCGAGACCCACGCCAACCTGCCATTCAGCGAATCCTCGTCGGGGTCGAAATCATTCTCGTTGATCATGCAGCTGGTATCGGGATCTGCGTCTGAGCCAAGGAGATCGTCGTAGTGATAGGCGGTGACGAAGCTGTCGAGCCCCTTGGTGTCGGTGCGTGAGGTCACGCGACCAAGTGTGTCGTACGCGATAGCGGTGTGCCGGCCATCGGCGTACTTCGCTTCTACCTGACGTCCCATGGCGTCGTAGCGATAGAGCGTCGTGCCCGAATCCGGTGACTTCACCGCAATGAGGGAGCCGAAGTCGTCGTAGAGATAGCGCGTCACTCGGCCATCAGGGTCGGTCATACTCGATAGGTTGTCATGGGCGTCATAGGTGAACGACGTCGTGCGTGGGGCCATCGACTGGGCGCCCTCAGTGACTGCAACCAAGCGATCCAGTGCGTCATAAGCGAACGAACGGTTTGCGTTGGCCTCGTTCGCGGCGTGGCTTGCGGAGACTGAAGCGAACCGAGGCTCCGTTGTCGATGTGGTTCGTCCTTGTGCATCTCGGTAAGTCTCACGAACGTAGGCTGGGCCCGTGCCCGTGTCGGTGTACTTGAACTCGCGCTCGAGCCGACCTCGATCGTCGAACGCATAAGACCACCGGTGACGCATGACATCGCCAATGTCGCTCTGCGAAAAATCGACCCGGTTGCCAGCGGTATCATAGTTGTAACGATCGATGTTGTAGAGGGTGCCTCGATAGGTGTGTTGTGACCAGTTCGGCTGATTGATCTTTCCGAGCGAGTAGAGGCAGTCCGCTACAGCGGCCACGCTGTTGAGTGCGCAGAAAGCAGCGTTGCTTGGGGGTACTGTTGCGCCTTCGCCATTGAACAGGGAGTAGTCGGTTTGGTGCGCATACGTTGCGCCATGCTTGGTGTAGGCGAGGTGGCGTTCACGCGAATACCCGCGTTCTTGGTATCGGGTGACCGCGCCTGCTACGAGATCGTTCCGCGTGACCTTACCGCTCGCTGAATAGGTGAACTCGCGACGCGGTCCATTTCGGGGATCTTGAGTCCAACCAAGGCGCCCATAGTCGTCGTACCCACCTCTCTCCTCGATTGTCGTGGTGCCGATCGTCACGCTTTCCAGGCGGCCCGCATCCGCTCCCGCGCTCGAACCGTAGTAGCTGTACGTCGTCGTCACTTCTTCCGCGGTACCAGCCGCCACGTGCGTCGCCGTTAGCAAGCCGGTGCTGTCGAAGACGTGCTGTGTCGTTCGCGTAACTTCCCCGATCTCGCCGGTGTCGATGTCCGTGATCGTAAGCCCGGTGCTGGCAACCTGAGTGGCCAACGACCCCGCCGACTCGTTGAAGACCGCGTCGTAGTCCGTATCGTAGTCGTACTTTTTCTTTGGCTCGAACCCGCTGGACACGCCGGAGCAGGAGAGTCCGAAGGTCGCTGCGTCCGTGCAGGCCACCGAGTACACCGGAGAGGCTTCATCGACTCGACCGGAGTCCGCGTCAAGATAGTGAAACCGCTCGATGTGGACGGGGCTGCTGACACTGTCTGGGTCGCTAGACACCGTTCCCACAGCGCCGCTCCAGTTGCGCTGATAGAGCGTAACGCGGCTCTGCGAATCGCGTGCGAATGTCGAGCGCACTGGATCGGCGAGCGGGTCTGCCGGGGCTTCCTCGCGTACCGTTACTTTCTTGTTGCTGTCGCGCGTGTAGTGGGCTGGATCGACGCTGCACGTGCTCGAGCATTGATTGCTGACGTCTTCGATCTCCTTGTTGATGACCACGTATTCTGCGCTGGTCCCCACCGACTCGTTCGTGACAATCACACGAACTTCCGTGCTCGAGAGCGGCTCGTACTCGAGGCGAATCAACTCGCCCGGAATGATGCCTGCCGCGGCGCGCCCATCCGTGGTGAACTCATGGCCGCTGAGAAAATGTCCCGCAGCATCACGCTCGCGGGAGAGCATTGGGACGCGGCGGCGCCGCACCACGATTGGCGCCGACGCCGGGTAGCCGGTGAGGTCAGTTCGAGCGTAGCTGTTGCCGGTGTAAGTGTAGCTCTCTCCGTCGAAGGTACTGAAGCTGACCGCGGCCAACAACGAGACCGAGTATGACAACGGCTTTCCATACAGATCATCGATTGCGAAGCCCGAGTAGCTGTAACTGGTGACACCATATGCGGACGCGCCTGGTCCGTTATAGCGTGTCTCCGCAAGCGCTCCTGTTGAATCGTAGATGAGGCGAATGGTGCTTCCATTCGGATCCTTGACCGTGCAGAGCTTCCCTTGAATGGCCGGGTTGGAGCTTGAGCAGCTGTCCGGTTCGCTGGCGCCGTAGTATTTCAGATCGAGCTGCTGTTGCTTGGCGTTGAAGACCGTGACGAGTCTCGCCAGCGAGCTACCTTCGAAGACCAGTCGAGATTGATCGGGGTACTCTAGAATCCACTGCCCGCTCGCGTATCTCACCAGCGTGCCGTCGGGTCGTTCGGGCCGATACTTCGTCAGGGTCACCGAATCTTGGGTGTAGTACTCCGACTCGTTGGTGGGACGGACATGAAGCACGTCCGTACCAATGACTAGCCAATGGTCGTAGGTGTGAGTCCAGCCGATGCCGAGTCCATTGCTTGGCGTGGCTGCAATGTCCCACGCCCGAGGGGAGCCCGGCATCGCGCTATCGACGCGCATCAAGTCGTAGGCGACGCGGCGACTGGCGTAGAGACGGCCTAGTTGCAGACCACCAAGCTCGGTCGTGAGCGGGGCATCGTCGTGGTGAGACTTCCAGTCGAAGTAGCCCGTTGTGACGTCGATCGGATCGTTGACACCCTTGCACGGCTCACCAGGTGGTGGGGGAGGAGGCGCGCCCGGTGGAGGACCGCCAGGTCCTCCACCCGACGTCGGGTCGCCGCCGGGGCCGTCATCGCTGCATTCGGGTGTGCTACCGCACTCGCCCGACCAGCTGTTGTTTTCATCGCAGGCTTCGACACCGCACGATGTAGTCGCGCCGCTCGGGGTACACGGGCGTTCTTCGCCGGGCACACAAGGGTCAGAGCACACTCCGCCACAACTGCCGCCGACTGGAAAATCGTAGTTCTCGGTTCCGCGTGGGCGGCAGGTCTTCTCCCACTCACCAACAGTGCACCACCACAGACGTTTGGTGATGCACTTATCCTCGGGCGCGCAGTACATGATCGTGGGAAGCCCGGTTTCACCGACGCAGCCCTCGCCTCCGAGCTTTACAACGAGCCCGTCTCCGCAAGGTTGGGGCTCTGCCGCTGCGGAAACAGGAATCAGCAGCAGCAAGAGCAAAGCAGGAAAATGCCGAAGTACGTCGAGCATGGAGCCACCAAGGAGGGAGAAGGTGCTCCGGTTTAGCAGATTCTGTGATAATCAGCTCTAGGAATTTTGTGACAATTTTGTCGATTTGGAGGTTTCGACGTAGTCGCTGCCACTTCCGCTAGATAGCTCGACGGCGACTGAAGACACCCATAGCGATGAGGAGGATGACCGTCGCGTAGGCGACCCCGTAACCGATCCCTAGGCCCAGAAAAGCGCCCGTTACTGGGAGCGAGTTCGCCGCTTGGACACGCACCGAGAGGTTCTGCAGATCCGGGAGCAACATATAGGCGACCTTCAGGACGTATCCCGTGGTCTGTCCATCCTCGATCTGACGATTGGCGAATCGCGACACGTCATCCGCGAGGTCACCGGCGACGACAATTCCGGCGGCGTAAGAGGCGGCGAGCGCCGGCACTGCTATCGTCGAGAACATGAGCGCTATGGCGGCCACCACGGCGATCTCGACGAGAGCTAGTGGCCATTGCGCCCAGAACGCCGCTGGCACCGAGTCGCCGTACACCCATGTCGTGACGGCGGTCGCCACAATCATAACGCTGACCACCGCCCACATTGCGAAAACCACCCCGAGGTATTTGCCCAGGATGAAGGCCCAACGCGGGATCGGTCGCGCGAGGACCGGGAATGCGGTGCGCTTGGTGATTTCGCCTGCGAACGTGATCACCGCGAGAGCGATCGTCATGGCGCTGCCGATCAAGCTCGCGGCGCCCAAGCCAATGTCGACGATGAGGCGTGCCCGTTCGCCAATGGCGATGGCGGCCGCGGTAACGGACAAGCCGACCAGGACGATGCCGAAGGCAAGGCCAATGAGAAGGAGCTTGTTGCGAAGCGCCTCGATAGCGGTCGTGTAGGCGATGACGCGAGAAGAGCGAAGGCCGGCAATCACGACGGGCGTGCTCCTTTTGCATCCGCGATGAATAGCTCCTCGAGCGAGGCACGCTGCCCATGCATTTCGACGATGTCGACTCCGTTTTTGCGGAGCACGTCGACGGCGCCGTTGGCGCTTTGCAGGTCGCGCATGTGGAGCACGATGGCTTCGGGTCGCTCCTCGATGGTCGCGGCCAGCGAGCCGAGGCCTGTGCGGGCGTCAGCAGACAGTTTGCTGACCACGATCTGCACTCCCTGGCTCGAGACGGGGACCAGGTCGGCAAGCTTACCGACGCGGGTCGTGCGTCCACCCATGACGATGGCGACGCGGTCGCAGATCATCTCGGCGTCGGGCAGGATGTGGGTCGAGAAGAAGACCGTCGTGCCGTTGGCGCGAAGCTCGAGCATGATCTCGCGTACGTCGGCGCGGCCGAGTGGATCGAGACCGCTCATCGGCTCGTCGAACACCACGAGCTGCGGCTGCGACACCAAGGCCTGCGCAATGCCGACGCGCTGAAGCATGCCTTTCGAGTAGCTCTTCAGGCGTGTGTCCGCCGCCGCGCCCAAACCGACGCGCTCGAGCAACGTCTTGGCGCGCGTCTTGGCGTCTTTTGAAGAGAGCCCGGCGAGCAAGCCGTGTGAGGTGACGACTTCACGTCCGGTAAGGTGCTCCGAAAAGTAGGCGCGCTCGGGGAGAAAGCCGAGCTTCTCACGGCTGGCCGGATTCGTCGGCCGCTCGCCGAAGAGTCGGATCTCACCGCTCGTCTGCTGCAGCAGACCCAAGATGGCTTTGATGGTCGTCGTCTTGCCGGCGCCGTTAGGCCCCAGGAAGCCGAAGATCTCGCTCTGGGCGACCGTGAAGCTCACATCATGCAGGATGCGCGCGGTTTTCGACCACAAGTGGGTCCTGACCGCGTAGGTGAGCTTGTCGACTTCGAGGACGTTCATTCGACAGGTTCTGCGTCTTCCAGAAGTGGTGGATACCAGCCGCTGGCGGAGCGATCGCTTTCGGCTCGTCGCCCCAGGCGCAAGCGCATGTTATCCGAATCGGAGATTGGAGCGCCATTTTGCTCCAGTCGATAGGGCTTACCAAAGGGATCCGACGGAGGCTCGGTGAGGTAGCCGCCCCGTACGAGGTCGGTAATCTGCTTTGGCGGATGGCCTTGCTCATCCTTGTAGCGCTGCACGAGCTTGCTCAAATACTGGAGCTCCACCTCGAGCCGCAGCGCTTTTTTTCGCTCGATGTAGGTCGCTCGTAGCTGCTCATCGCGCGTGCGCTCGAGGATGGAATCGATGAGTTGAATTCCTATCTGTGGCTGTCCCGCTCGTGCGGCGATGCGCGTAGCGAGTTGTGCAGTGAGTGGGGGCGCTTCAGGGTGTTGCGAGGCCAGTGTGAGAACCTCGGCGGCGCGTCCATAGTTCCCCTCGAAGTAGTAGAGGTTGAACCCAAGGTAGTAGGCGATCTGCCAGACATCGGGACGGTAGGTCAGTCCTTGTTCGAGCAGCGCGTCGGCCTTGCGTGTGTCCATGCCGCGCAGGGTCAACGCTTGCCCCGCGAAGAGGTAGGCGCTCTTGAAATACGGGTCGAGCGAAAGTGCACGCCGCAATAGCGGTTCCAGGAGAGGGTAGGCTCGATTGTGGTAGCTTGCTGTACCGAAGTGCTCGAGCGAGCGCATCCAGTAGTAGTCGGCCACGAGACTGTCGTAGCCCAAGCTCACCAGTTTCAGCGACGCGATGGATGGCAGGGTCTCGAGCTCGACGTCCGGCTCGAGCAGTTGGATCTCGTCTAGTCGGGCGTGAAGAAAGTACGTCGCGGCTGAGACGAAGAGCGCAGCAAGGATGAGAGCGAGACGCTGCACGTTGCGAGCTAGTTGGTTAGATCATCCGCTGAAGAGGTGCACGCGCTCGCGCTGACGGTGCCGTTGCAGAGCAGATTGGTTTCATCGATGCGCCAGCCATCGTTGAAGGCGTCGGCGTCGATGTTGCCCATCGCGGTCGCGACGAATGCGGAGGTCGATTCGGTTGCGCCGCCGACGTTGGCTTCATTGATGGTAGCCGCGGCCGGTTTCTGCGTGGGAACCACCGAACCGCCGCCAGCGCGGTACGTGTAGCGGTTGCCGGGCTCTGGCGTGAAACCCGCTGTGCCGCAGGCGTATGTGCTGTACTCGGCGGCGTTGGCCTTTTTGGCGGTGAAGATCGACTTGAGGTTGAGCTTGGCTTCAGACTGTTTCGACTTGGCTTGGAAGCGCGCGAAGTTGGGGATGGCAATCGCTGCCAGAATACCGATGATCGCGACGACGATCATGAGCTCGATGAGCGTGAAGCCGTTTCGTCGAACCTGCATTGTGTCTCGCCCCCGCGAAAGAAAACTCTCCCAAGAGAAGAAAGTGGGCAGCACCACCGGGCGCTGCCCACTGTCGGGACACAATTACTAGCTATCCTTGCCCACGTCGTCGGCGGGTTGGGTGGCGGTGGTCGCGCATGTGGTGCTCGACGCCTGAGTGCCGTTGCAGAGATTGTTCTGGTCGTTGATGTTCCAACCGTCCAAGAACGCGTCCGTATCGATGTTACCCATCGCGGTGGCGCTGAACGCAGTTGTCGATTCCGCAGCAACGGTCACGTTCGCCTCACCGAGCGTCGCGGCGGTCGGCTTCGCCGTGGGAATGACCGAGCTGCCACCACCGCGGTAGGTGTACCGGTTGCCGTTTTCTGGGACGAAGTTACAGGTGCCGCACTCGAAGGTGTCCTTCTCGGCAAAGTTCGACTTCTTCGCGACGAAGATCGCCTTCAAGTTCGCTTTCGCTTCCGACTGCTTCGACTTCGCTTGGAACTTGACGAAGTTCGGGATCGCGATCGCGGCGAGAATGCCGATGATCGCGACGACGATCATGAGCTCGATCAGGGTGAATCCCTTTTGTAGCTTGCGCATTGCTTATGTGCTCCTAACGCATCTCTCGATAAAAAAGGTTGAGTGCCCGTCGTGGGGATCACGTCGTGCTCGGTGCTCCTGCTGGAGCAACCGTAGTGCCAAACGGCCAATCGCGCAAAAAAGCTTAGCGAACCGGCTTGCGAGCTTTGCGGGGAGCACGAGGTGACGAAAACTGTCGTTTCTCGAGGAGCTGGTGACAAAATTTGGTGGGTGAGGACGTAGCACGATGCAGGTTTCGGACACACACAGCGAACCGCGCTACTGGCGACTGCGCTGGGTTGTGCTCGTCCCGCTTGCCGTCGCTTATTGGGCTAGCCTGCCTCATGCGGTGCAGACTCTGGACAGTGGTGACATGGTCACCAGCGCGTGGGGCCTCACCGTTGCGCACGCACCCGGATACCCACTTTACGTGTGGATCTACCACACGCTCATGACCGTTATCGCGGTCGGCACCCCGTTCTCGCGTGCTGCGTTCATCACGTCGCTCTGTATGCTCGGGAGCATTGCGCTCCTGCTCAGGCTATGCCGCGACTGGCTCGGCGTGTTCGCGGCGGCCGCCATGGCAACCCTCACGGTGGTGTGGCGTTATGCGGTGCTGCCTGACGTTTTCGCTCTCCACCTGTTGCTCTCGAGTGCGCTCATCGTTGTTTGCTTCACGATGACGGGTCCGGCGCGCATCTATGTTGGAGCGGCCGTTTTTGGGCTCGCCGCCGCGAACCATCACTCCATTCTCTTCCTCGCGCCTCTTCTCGTGCTGGTCGCGCTCGAGGAACCATCGCGCTTGAAGGCGAGTCTCGCGTTGGCGACCGGTGCCACGCTCGCCGCCGTTCTTTATGCCTCGCTGATGTTGCTGGACGTCGACCACGTCAACTCGTTTGGCGACCTCAGCTCGCTGCGGGGGCTGCTCTGGCATTTTCTGCGACGTGACTATGGGACGTTCAGTCTCAATTTTGTTGGCGGTACAGCGAACCCCGGCGCGGTCGCCCGCGATCTGGTCGCCACCTTCGGGACCCCAGGCCTTGCCGCGACGATGCTGGTCATCGCTGGTGTATTGACCGCGGTGCGGGCGCGCGCGCCGGTCTCGCGACCATGGTGGGCGCTCCTTGCTTGCCTCGTCATCTATTTCGCGACCTTCGTGCCCCGGCTCAACTTGGGGGGGGAAGACGGGCATGCGACGCTCATCCGCGAACGCTTCTTCCTTTTGCCGCTCCTCATGCTTACGGCGCTCGCCGTCACCGCTCCGGTCCTTGCTGGCTCGCGACTCTGGTTGCGGCGCGTTCTTGCTGGCGTCTTGGCAGTGGTCGCCCTGGTGCAGGCCGCCACAGCGGACCTGTACGATTTGCGTCGCGATGTCGTCGTCGAGGAGTACGCGCGCAACCTTCTGAAAACCGCCGTGAGTCAGCGAACGCCGGCGATCGTCATGGTCGACTCGGACACCAAGTTATTCGCCTTGCGGTACGTGCAAGCTACTGAACGCGGGTATGACGACGTTTTCATCGTTCCCCGCGCCAGCGTTTTCGCGAATCGCTTCCTTGCCAAGGCGAAGCAACGCTGGCCGGCTTTGAGCTACGATCCTGAGCTGCTACGCAGCAAGAAGAGCCTCGACATCTTCGCTCAATTCTTCGTGCCCAACATGGAGCACTTCTCGATCATCCACGTCATGCCATTCACCTCGTCGCGCGGCCGCACAACGTTCTATCCACTGGGGCGTGTCTTGGAGGCGGGCTCGGGCGGCGCTATCGCCGAGGTGCCGTTCATCGATCCGACGCCGCCTGCTTACCGAGCAGACTCCGCGGACTTCGTGGACACCAAGGCAATGTTTGCGGAGTACGCCTACTATCATCTGGCTCGCGGCAAGGCGGTCCTCGAGCAGGGCAATAAGGACGGGGCCCGTCGCGCCTTTCTCGACGGCCTCGCACGCGTGCCATATTGCATCCCTTGTCTGCGCAACGCATGCCAACTCGAAGTCGAGGAGTCGGAGCGCTGCAGTGCGGCGCTCTCCAAGCTCGAAGAAACCGAGTACGACTATTTCAGATAGCTTGCTCGCCTTAGCGGACTGGATGTTCGCTCCGTATTTCTTCGTCGTCGGCGCCACCGTCGGCTCGTTTCTCAACGTCGTTATTGGACGACTCCCGGACGGCGAATCCGTCGTCAGTCCGCGATCGCGGTGCCCTCGGTGTCTCAAGCAAATCGCCTGGTACGACAACATCCCCATCGTCAGCTGGATCGTGCTCAGAGCCAAATGCCGCAACTGCAAGGCGCCGATTAGCGCACGTTATCCGCTGGTCGAGCTACTCATGGGCTGCATCGGTGCTGCGTCGTACGTGCAGATCGGGCTTAACTGGCAGCTCCTCGTCTGGTTTCCCATCGCCGCCACGCTGCTCGCCATCACGTTTCTCGATATCGATCACTGGTGGGTTCCCGATGTGCTCACGTTCCCATCCATGGCCTGGGCGCTCGCCGGTGCTTTCCTGCCCGGCGGCATCAGTTGGCTCAACGCGCTCCTGGGTCTCATTCCTGCTCTCCTGCTTTGGGCCCTCGCGTGGGTGTTCTTGAAAATCACCAAGCGCGAGGGGCTCGGCCTCGGTGATGTGAAGCTCCTCGCCGTCATGGGGCTGCTCTTGGGGCCGATGGGAGCCGTCACCGCGTTGTTTTTCGCGGCGATGCAAGGCGCGGTCATCGGCATCGTCGTCATCGCCACCGGGGGTCACAAAACTGCCCCACAGCCAGCGAGCGACGACGGCTGGGTGCCTCCTCCGCGCGCAATTCCCTTCGGGCCGTTCCTGGTGCTCGCGACCTACGAGCTGGTGCTCGTCCCTGACGTTTTCGCGGACATTCCCGCGCGGATTGCGACGGCGCTCTTGCCGCTCATGCAATGAACGCGCTCTCGGCACGCATCGGCTTCAGCCTCATGGTGGCGGCGCTCGTCGGGCTCATCATTCTCGACTTGCTCTACATCTTCGACGGTCAGCGGACACTCTCGCGGCAACGGCAGCACGAGCTCGCGTGGGTCGCGACGCGCGTCGCCGCCGATCTGCCGGCACTGCCGCAAGTCGAGCCGTACGTTGCGCGCATGGGAGCCGAGCATGGCATCGTCATCACCCTGGTCGCCGAGGATGGACGCTTGGTGCAGAGTCACTCGGCGCCGCAGCTCGCAAAATACGTGTTCGCGAGTGCCCCACTGCGGGCCGAGGGCTACGAGAACCTGTCGGTGCAAACGACTGCCAAGCCTTGGCTCTACGTCATCGCCTCGCGTCCGCTAAAAGAGACGATCGACATGGTCATGGCGCGGCAGCCTCGGGTGCTGGCGCTCATCGCGCTGTCGGCGGTGCTCATCACTCTCATTGCCCTCGGATTCATGCGCCGCAGTGTGCTCGCGCCCATCGAGCGTAGCGAAGCCGATCGCCATCGTATCGAGCAGCAGCTCGCGGATCTCACGTTGGCCCATCGGGAGCTCGAACAGGCGCGCGATCGGCTGGTGCGTGCGGAGCGGCTCGCGGCGGTCGGTAAGCTCGCAGCGGGACTCGCCCACGAGGTCGGCAATCCGCTCGCGGTGCTGACCGGCTACACCTCGGTGCTCAGGGACGCGACGCTGCCGCAGCCGCAGCGTGACGATGCGCTCGAGCGGATGGAGCGCGAGCTTGCGCGCATTCAAGGCACCGTGCGGAACCTCCTCGATTACGCGCGGGCGCCGAGCGGTGTCGCCGGGACCGCCAAGGTCGCCGACGTCGCCGAGCACGTGCAGAAGCTCGTGCAGCCGCAAGCGCGCAAGAAAATGGTGACTGTCACCAATTTGGTCGGCGCCGAGCACGTGGCCATGAGCAGCGACGCGCTCACGCAGGTGTTGCTGAACCTGACGCTCAATGCGCTCGATGCAGTGCCCGAAAACGCACGTATTGTCATCGCCGCGCGTGCCGAAGAGGCTAGCACGCTCATCACCGTCGACGATTCGGGGCCGGGGATACCCGCCGAACATCGGGCGAAGCTCTTCGAGCCTTTTTTCACGACCAAGCCCGCGGGCATTGGCACCGGCTTGGGCCTTTCGGTATGCGAAAACCTGGTCACCGCCGCGGAAGGCAGCATCACCGCCGACGAGAGCCCATCCTTGGGCGGCGCCCGCTTTAGCGTAAGGCTTCCGACGCCATGATCTTCACCATTGGTTACGAACGCGCGACTCCCAAAACGCTCATCGCGGCGCTCGAGAGCGCGAAGGTCAAGACCCTCGTCGACGTGCGCGAGCTGCCCGCGAGCCGGCGCCCGGGATTCTCGAAGAAAGCGCTCGCAACGTCTCTTGCTGCGCGAGGCATCGCTTACGAGCACCTGCGCGGCTTAGGCACGCCCAAGGAAGGACGTGAGGCCAACAAGCGCGGCGACATGAAGACGTTCTGGAAGATCGTGAACGAGCAGCTCAAGACGCCCGAAGCGAAGGTCGACTTGAAGCGCGCGAAGGAGCTCGCGGCGCAGGGCACCCTTTGCCTGCTCTGCCTCGAAGCCGACCACGCGACCTGCCATCGCAGCCGCGTGAGTGAGCTGCTCGAGAAGGCAACCGGCGATGCGGTTACCCATCTCCATCTCGAATTTCCGCTGCCCTAGGTGCGCGGAATGATCAGGTCGAGCGCGATCAACGTGTAGATGACGCGCAAGGCATCCGGTGGATCGAGCGGCATCGTCCCGAGGAGCTCGCGGGTCGTGCGTCCGTCACGGAGCTGCTGCAGCGCATCGAGCTCGGCCTTCGTGAAACGTAGGCCGCTCAAGTTGATGTGGGGATCGCGGTAGGTGAGCGGGACGTCGAGGATTGGCACCATCAGGGAGCGCAGGCGTGTTTCGTCGAAGGCACGACGAATGCCCTCGACGATCAATGCACCGCCACGCCACTCGATCTGTACGCCATCGCGGAGCTCGGGAGCGATGGACGAGTTGAAGCGGTACTCGCCGGAGTCCCACAGGAAGACTTCGAAGAGCTTGGTCTCGAGCTGCATCTCGAGGCCGAACTGGAGGTTCTTATCGGTGACCACGTTCATTTCGACCAGCACCTGGCCCTGGCGGTTGCCCGAGCTCTTCATGCGCTTGATCGATTCGGTGCACTGGTCGGCGGTGATCAGGCGCTCGCGCACCAAGAGGCGCCCCAAGCACTCGCTCACCAGATTGGACTTCACGGCGACGACTTCGCCGGCGTCCATGTAGATGATCTTTTTGACCTTGTCGTTCCGCAATAGCAGAGCGCCTGTCTCTTTTTGGCGCCACAGCTTGCCTAGGACCGGGGCGACCGGGGTCTTCTTGATCGACCCTTGCAGGAGGAAGGCGCTCTGCTTGAACTCCTCGCGCGCCGAAGCTTCGACCTCGGCCTTCTCTTCGCGGGCTTCGGGCTCGACGAGGCGCTCCTCGCGGGGCGATAGAGGCGCGGCGCTCGAGCGCTCGATGTGCGGGGTCTCTTCGATGACCGAGACCTCGTCACGATCGGTCGGCCTTCGCTCTTTCTTCTGGCCCGGCCCGATGGCTTCCTCGACCAGGCTCAAGAGCTGCGTCGGCTGGAGCGGCTTGTCGAGATACTCGATGACCCCGAAGCGCTGCGCCATCTCGCTGCGGTGATTGCGGCTGCGATAAATGCCGCTCATCATGATGACCGGCAGATCTGCGAGCTCGGGGTCGCTGCGTAGCTGCTCGAGCAATGCGAAGCCGTTGACGTGTGGGATCAGGACGTCGAGCAGCAGGAGCTCGATGTCACCTTCGCGCAGACGCTCGAGGGCCTGGCGCCCATTGCGCGAGGTATCGACCTCGTAACCACGCTCTTCGAGCAGATCGACAAGCATGGTCTGCACGGCGCGGTCGTCATCCACGACCAGGATCTTCGGCATGCGAGCCGTGACTATTACAAAGGTTGGGGGAAAACGCTAACTTCTATGCTTCGGCCGAGACGATGGGCAGGCGGGACCGGGCGACCGGCGCCGCGTCCGTTTCGGCGGGCTCGACCGGCTCGGTCAGCTCCGGCAGATCGGCCGCGCCCTCGGTGAACCAGGGGTGCAGGTCGCGATCGAGCAGGTGCGACGGGCGGACGTTTCCGAGCGAGGCGAGGATGCTCTGCTTGATGCGCATCTCGGGGTACTTGGCGTCCATCTCGGTCAGGAGGTTCTTCACGGCTTTGCGCTGCTTTTCCTGCGAGCCGCAGAGCTTGCAAGGAACCACCGGGAACTTGAAGTTGTCCGATAGCTCGATGAGCTCACTCTCGGGCACGTAGGCCAGCGGACGGATGAGCTCCTGGGCGCCGTCTTCACTCTTCAGGCGCGGCGGCATCGTCTTGATCTGGCCGGCGAAGAACATGTTCAGGATCACGGTCTCGGCGAGATCGTCGGCGTGGTGCCCCAAGGCGACCTTGTTGCAGCCGTGGCGTATCGCCGCCTTGTAGAGAATGGCCCGGCGGAAGCGCGAGCAGAGAGAGCAGTAGATCTTTCCGGGCTCGGTCTTCTCGACGACGCGCGTGTACGTGTCCTGGTACTCGACCTCGTAGGGCACGCCGAGGGTCTTCATGTGACCTTCGATCGGGTGCGTGTCGTGGCCCGGCTGGCCCTGGTCGAGATGATAGGCGACGAGGTCGATCTTGAAGGGCGCCGCTGCCTGGATGCGACGCAGAGCCCAGGCAAGAGCGTAGCTGTCCTTGCCGCCGGAGAGGGCGACCAAGATCTTGTCGTTCGGTTTGAGCAGCGCAAAGTCCTTGCAGGCGCGGTGGACGGCTTTGAGAATGCGGTGCTCGAGGCGTTTGGGGTGCATCTAGGCGCCGGCGTATAGCGATTCCGACGCGATTTCTCAATCCTTCGCGAGGGCGGGTGCATGACCCTGAAGATTTATACGAAGACCGGCGACAAGGGTGACACCGGGCTCTTTGGCGGGCAGCGGGTGCGCAAGGACCATATCCGGGTCGAGACCTACGGGACCGTCGACGAGCTCAACGCCGCGCTCGGGGTGGCGCGGGCTCTCGAACCCCCGCAACAAATCGATGGTTTGCTCGCCACTCTGCAGAGCCTGCTCTTCGAGCTGGGGGCGGAGCTTGCGACCCCGCCGGACAAGAAGAAGCGGCCCAACGGGGTCGGGGAGCCCGACATCAAGCTCATGGAGGAGGCCATCGACCGCGCCGAGGCCGAGCTGCCACCCCTGAAATCGTTCATTCTGCCCGGCGGCCACCCGGTCGCGGCGGCTCTCCACCAGGCGCGAGGGGTGTGCCGGCGGGCGGAGCGCTTGTGCGTCACTCTGCGTGCCGAGGAGCCCGAAACCGCGGAGACCGCAGTGGTCTTCTTGAACCGCCTCTCCGATCTCCTGTTCGTCTATGCGCGCTACGCCAATCATCTCGCCGGCACGCCCGATGTGGCTTGGCAGGCAAGAGGCTCGTGAGCTTTCGTCGCTATTGCGTTGACCCAAGCGTCGGCGCTACGCATCGCAACTGACTTAGTCGTCCACAAAAACGAGCCGAGGTTGCCCATGGCCGCCAAGAAGAAAAAGAAGAAGACCGCCCCGAAGAAGAAAGCCGCCAAGAAGAAGGTAGCCAAGAAAGCCGCAAAGAAGGCGAAGCCGAAGGCCAAGAAGGCCGCCAAGCCCGCGAAGAAGAAGGCCGCTGCCAAGAAGCCGGCCGCCGCGAAGAAGCCAGCCGCGCCGAAGAAGGCCGCTGCGCCGAAGCCCGAAAAGCGCGACACCACCATAGGTATGTCGGCGCCGATCGCCATGCCGAGCACCAACGAATCGCGTGGCGGCTCGTACGGTGGCTCGATGGGCAGCAACGACGATGGCGGTGACGAAGACGCGGCTCCCGCGGCTGCGAAGGGCGAAGAGGCCGACTCCGAGATGACCGAAGACTTCGGCGATGACGAAGGCGGTTGGTCGGGCGGCGACAGCGACGAAGACGACGACGACTCGTCCTCCTCGGACGAGGAAGAAGAAGAAGGTGGCGACTACTGATTCGGTAGTCGTCGCGGCGGTGCAAACACGAAGCACCGCCGATGTCGCCGCGAACCTGGCGTCAGCCTTGGAGCACGCTGAGAGTGCCGCCAAGGCTGGTGCCCGACTCGTGGCGCTGCCGGAGACCTTCGGGATTCTGGCTGAACGTGGTGGGCTCCTCGAAGCAAAACCGCTCGAGGGGCATCCCCATCTCACCGGCTTGGTGGCGCTCGCCAAGCAGCACGGTGTGTACGTTTTAGCGGGCAGCGTCCCCGAAACCGGGGCGGACGCGCAGCACTTCTACAACACCTCGACGGTGATCTCGCCCGAGGGCAAGATCATCGCGGCCTATCGCAAGATCCACATGTTCGACGCGACGCTCGCGGGCGGCCAAGTCCTGCGCGAGTCGGACACCGTGTCCGCTGGAAAAGACGTCGTCGTCACCGATCCGATCCACGGCTTCAAGGTCGGCATGAGCATCTGCTACGACCTGCGCTTTCCCGAGCTCTATCGCGGACACGTCGACAAGGGGGCGCATGTCATCGCCGTCCCCGCCGCGTTCACCTTGCATACGGGCAAAGATCACTGGGAGCCGCTGATTCGGGCGCGCGCCATCGAGAGCCAGTGTTACGTCCTGGCGCCAGCGCAGTGGGGCGAGCACGGGGCGGGCCGCAGCTCGTGGGGCAAGTCGATGATCGTCGACCCCTGGGGCACGACGCTCGCCGTGGCGCCCGAGAGCGAAGGGTTCGTGACGGCGCGGATCTCGATGGGTTTTCTCGAGAGCGTGCGCAACCGCGTACCGAGCCTTCGGCACCGCCGGCTCTAGGCGGGAGACGACCGGTGATCAGCGGCGCTCACTGCATGTGATCGACCGCACAGAGCGACTCCCGATGCGGCACCCACGCATCCGAGGATGCATTACGCCCGGCGCCGATAACGCAACCAGATAAACGCAACTCGGGAGCTCGTATCCATGTCGTCTGTAGCCACTGCTGTTCATACTGCGAGCCCCGCTCGTGCCGAACGTATGACCTTCCTCAATGATCAATTGATCACCCGCGTGTACGCGGCCGCGAGCGCGCTGCGAAACGCGTCGAAAGAGGTCACTGCGGAGACCATCGCCGAACAAGCTCGCCTGCCGCTTGCGCGCGTGAAGCAGATCCTCGGAGCGCATCCAGACGCGTTGTCGCACGTCGAGCCGCCCAAGGCCGCAGCTCCCAACCCATCGGTCGTCGAGAGCCTGATCGCGTGTATGGACGCGAACCGGCAAGCGTTAGCTTTGGAGAGCCGAATCCTTGCGGCGCTTCCACCCGTTTTCGAGCCAAGCCGGCCGGAGCCGTCGTGGCCTGTCGTGAGAGACGCGGAGGTCGCCAAGACCCCATGGCGTCCGTCGATCACGGCCTTCGTGGGCGTTGGTGTAGTCGCTGCGGCGATCTTCGTCGCGATGGCGATTCCGCCCGCGTTAGCGTTGACGCTTGCCGGTGCTGCCGCGACCCTAGGCGCGGGAGCGGCACGCTCTGAGGCCAAAAGGACTTCTGCCGATGTGGCTCGCGACCGCTTCTATGGCGAGATGAACGCATGGAAGGCCGAGCAGGCGGAGGTCCGCGCCCAGCGCGGCTACAAGATTCCCCTCGCGGCGTTCCAAGAGGTCGAGCCCCTGCGCGCGAAGTACGAAGACTCACCAGCGGTGGTCATCATCGAGCAGATGCGCCACAACCTTGCGCGCAACCTCGTGAAGCAACGGCCCGGCGAGATGACGCCGGTGGCCGAGGGCCGCTTGCGGGCGTGGGGTAGCAAGTCGCCGGCCTACGGCGTTTGCGCATATCTCGCTGGAGAGGTCCTGCGCGTCACGGACGGCGAAAGCGGGAGGATCCACGCCCTCGGCCAATACCTCTTGGAGCTCCACGGCGACGAACGCAAAGCGGTCGCTGAGTTCCTTCGCGAGTACTTTTTCGACGGCGAGGTTTCGCGGTTTCCCATGCCGCACGAACATCAGGTCGAGCTCGTCTGCTTCCTCGACCGAGCTGTAGCCAAAGGCTGAGGCGTCGCCACCGCTGGGTCCGCTGACCCCAGCCGGGATGCGCCAGATTTGCCGATTTACGCGGCTTGGCGCTCCCGTCGACCCGGCCCGTGGTTTGCACCGTATCCGCACAGCGGGAGTGGATACCAATGCAAACCTCGGAACGAATCCTCTTTGTCGATGACGATGCCATGGTCAGGTCAGCCTTCGCGCGCTCGTTGCGGCGCCAGGGTTTCGAAGTCGACCTCGCGGGCGGGGAAGAAGAAGCGACCAAGCTGGTGGCCGAGCATCAGTACGCCGTCATCGCGGCCGACTACCGCATGCCGGACATCGACGGCCTGAACCTGGTGGGCCACCTCCGTGGCTTCCAGCCGGACGCGACCTACATGCTCGTGAGCGGCGAGTGTGACCTCGACCTCGCGCTCCAGGCAGTCAACGAGTTCGCAGTCTCCTACGTCATCGCCAAGCCCTGGGACATCGAAGAGCTCTCGTCGATGCTGCGCCGCTCGATCGAGACGCACTACGAGAAGGTCGGCCAGCGCAAGCTCCAGACGGTGAACATCAACGCCACCAAAGAGCTCGAAGCACAGCGCCGCAACCTACAGACGACGGTCTCGAGCGCCGAGGCGAGCATGGCCGAGGTGCTGCTCAACACGTTGAACCTGCGCGACAACGAGACCCGCGGCCACTGCAAGCGCGTCGCCGCGTACGCAAGGCTCATCGCCGACGCGCTCGGCATCAAGGGTCAGCCGCTGGTCTCGATCGAGCAGGGTGCCTTGCTCCACGACATCGGCAAGGTCGGCATCCCCGACACCATCTTGAAGAAGCCGGACCGACTCACCGACGAGGACTGGCAGGTCATGAAGCGCCACACGACCATCGGCGCCCAGCTCCTCGACGGCATCGACGCGATGAAACACGCCCGCGCCATCGTCCTGCAGCACCATGAGCGCTGGGACGGCGGTGGCTACCCCCACGGTCTCGCCGGCGAGGAAATCGTCCTCGGCGCCCGCATCTTCGCAGTGGTCGACGCCCTCGACGCGATTCTCTCCGACCGCCCCTACCGTCCGGCGCGCGACATCGACACCGCTATCGCGGAGATCGAAAGCTGCAGCGGCTCGCAGTTCGACCCCAACGTGGTGCGCGCCTTCTTGAGCATCCCGAAGGCGAAGTGGCTCGAGATCCGCATCTTGCATCCGGATGAGCCCAAGCTGCTTGCTTGTCCGCTCTAGTGTCAGGTGCTGCGAAACACCGGCTCGAACACGTCGCCCACGTGGAGCAAAGCCCCCGCGCCTGCGCTCACGGATAGGTTCATCCCGAACTTCACGCCGCGCAGGCTCTTGTCGTTGCGATAGCGCGCCAGCGTCCGTAGCGGTTCGGAGCGTTCGTCTCTTGCACCGGTGAGCTGGTCGGTGGTGGTGACCGCGCAGCGCACGCAGGGCTTCACGCCGCGCAAGACGACGCCCGCGTGTTGCGCATGGTCCAGCGTGTCCTCGGCGTAGGCGGGGATGCCGTCGACGAGGATGTTCGGACGAAAGCGACTGATGTGAACCGGCTCCGCGAGCTTCTCGTTCAAATCGGTGAGCGACGCCTCGCTGATCACCAGCAGGGGATAGCCATCCGCGAACGCGAGCGGTCCCGAAATGCCGTTATGGGAGAACGAGCGCTGCCATTGGCTGCCCGCGTGCACCAGGCGCACCGGTCGTCCGAGCAAGCGTCCGAGCCACACCGCCGCCTCGTCTCCCGCATCGTTACCGATGCCCCGCGAGCTCCACACCTGGACTTCGCGAGGCTTCGCCGGGGCATCGAGCGGCACCACGACTTCGCCGCGACCACGGCTCGCGAGCACCAGCGTATTGCCGCGATACAAGGCATCGATGCGCGCAAGCTCCGGCACGTCACGCTGGGTGAGGAAGAGCCCTTTGTCGTCCACGATGACGAACTGCCGGTCGCCGGCAATGCCGGTGTCGCTCAAGCGGACCTCCGCCGCTTGCACGCCCCGGCAACCTTTCACCGGGTAGAACCATAGGCCGGTGATGCGCACTACCGTTGAACGAACGTGCGTGCTTCCCACAGGAGCGGGAAGAACACGCGGCTCAGGGTGGTGCGCAGATAGTCGACGCCGCTCGTGCCCATGTGCGAGTAGCCGGCTTCGGCGAGCTGGGCGACGCTGACCTGGCCGGTGCCTGGCTTTGCGCCGATCATGCGCATGACCATTTGCACGTGGCGGTTGCGCCAGATGGAGTAGTGCTCGTCGAACTCGATGAGCTGCTCCGAGAGGATGCCGAGGTCGTCGTTGCCCTCGCGCTGCAAGATGTCGATGATCGACGCGACGACCTGCTTCTCGTCTCCGGTCTTTTGTCCGTTCGAGCGGAGCACCGCGATGTATGCGTCCCAGACCGTGGGTTCTTCGGCGCGCTTCGCCAAACGGTCGCGGGCGTAGCCTTGCCACAACGAGAGGTAGCGTGAGTCGCGGGCGCCGCAGAGGAACTCGACCTCGCGATACTGCAAGCTCTGCACGCCGCTCGCCGGCATCAAGTGGTCGCGGAACTGCGCAAAATCGTACGGGCGCATGGTCTCGATGACTTCGAAGCCGGCAATCAGCTGCTTGATGAGCACCTGCACGCGACGCAAGTAATGCGACGCCTGCGTGACCTTGCCTTCGAACATCGCCGCGCGTGTCGACTCGAGCTCGAAGAGCATCAGCTTGAACCAGAGCTCGGCGGTCTGGTGGACGATGATGAACTGCAGCTCGTCGTGCGCGTCGGTGAGGGTGGTCTGGCAGCTCAAGAGCTCGGGGAGCTTCAGGTAGTCGGCGTAGCTCGAGGCAAGCTTGGTCGTCGTCATGGCGACGAAGGCTCTAGGTCAACGGTCGCGGCGTGGCAAGCCGCGTCGTTACGGTAGCCCGCGCAGGATCGCGACCTGACGCCGGCCGATCGGGCGGATGTCGCCGCCTTGCCATTCGCCAAGGACGAGACCGCTATCCGGATAGGCCCGCGCCAATGCCACGACAGCGCAGGCCAGGGCGTCGAGCTCGTCGGGAGTCTTCGGTGGCTCGGCCTCGACGCGGATGATGCCGGTCTCTTCGAGGCGGCCCACCAGGCGAGCGATGTGCGCGGTGACGTCGGTGTCGGAGGCGTCGCGGGCGCGATAGCCGAGAACCGCGTCACGCAGGTCGCTGGCGATGCAGGCAAGCGATAGGCGCGGATTGGTCTCGACCAGGCCATGCTCGGGGAGCTGGCCGTTCTTGATCTCTTGGGCGAGCGCCCAGCCGAGAGCGGGACCCTGCACGGAAATGGCGCCCGGAATGGTCGTCGGCGGCCGAATCCACGTCTTGGGCACCCACGCGGGCAGGCCGTTGCGCAGCGCCAGATCGCAGGCCCGCCAGCCGCTCGGAGCGCCCGACCAGGTGAGCGGCGCGTCGATAGCGATGCCCGCGAGCGAGCCCCATTCACCCTGCACGCCGACGATATCGGCAAGGACGTCATCGACTCCCGAATAGGAGCGGGCGCGGAACACGCTGACTGGAAGCTTGCCGTTCCAGTACAGGGCGCAAACCGCGAACTTCATGCGACCGCCGGGGTGAACGCCGATGAGCACGCTCATGAAGCCGATATGGCACTAACCGGCAGGTCAGGGCCAATTTTTACATAGTTGCGACGTCTCAAAGACTTACCAACTGCGAAAAAAGTGACGTATCCTTTCTGGCGCTAAACCCCCGGAGTACCCCCCGATGTTCAATCCCGACACCGTGATGGAAGGCCGCTTCCTTGGCATGCCCGTGCGCTTCGACGCCGTTCACGCCTTCGACAACTACTGGAGCCGCGACAACCAGCGCATCTTCATCCCCACGAACTTCGGCATCGGCTGGGACGTGAACTTCCGCGCTATCGCCAAGCACCTCGGCCTCGTGCGCTAGGCTGGCCGGTCATTCTGACACCACCTACGCCCACAAAAAACTACGTCAAAAAATTGCCCTCGTGATCCCGCGCCTCGATGATGCGCGGACATGGCCCCCGTCGTTCTCATCGCGGCGCTAACCTGTGCGGCGCCTCCTGGTTTGACCCAATCGGCGGACGTCGAGCCGGCGCCCGGCGGCGCGGAATGGACGCTCAGCATGCAGGCCGGTGGCGGCCGCTTGAGCGAAGACCCGGTCGCGATGTTCCGGCCGCGCGTGACGCTCGCGTTCACCCAGGTGAACCTTGCGCTCTCGGCACCTCTCTTTCTGAAGATCTCCGACGACTCGCCGACACGCGACAGCCGCACCATGCCGGTCACCTGGCAGAACGACTGGCAGGACATGGAAACCTACGCGGCGTGGATCGAGGAGCTCTCGTACACCTCGAAGCGCGGCAAGATTCACCTACGCGCGGGTGGCATCCGACGCGAGACCCTCGGCCACGGCACCCTGGTCGACGACTACACCGGTAGCTACGACCCGAGCGTCCCGCGTAGCGGCGCCCGTTTCGTGCTCACCACCGATGTCGTCGAGGCGAAGCTGATCACCGATGGTCTCGTGCGCCCGCGCCTGGTCGCGGCTTCGATCGCCTTGGCGCCGTTTCAGATCGATGATCGCTCGGCCGCCGAGCCGTTGACCGTAGCGCTGGAAGTCGCGACCGACATGCGCGCGCCGATCACGGAAGGTACGACGCAGGTCGGTGGCGCCGATGTCGTGGTCACCGGTGCGCCCTACGTGGGTGACGAGCTCATGTGGTCGGTCTACGGCTCGCTCGGCTCGTTTTTCACCGAGACGCGCTCTGGCGCGCTCGGCACGCACGTCGGCACCGAGCTGAACTGGACGCGTGGCCGCGAAGCTCTACTCTTGCGCCTCGAGGCGACGGTCTCTGGCGCGGGCTACGACCCGGCTTATTTCGATGACCAGTACGCCGCCGAGCGCAACGTGATCCGTGATGATGGCGACAGCGCCAAAGCGATGCGTGTGGCACCCGCGGGCTACGGTACCCGTGGACGCGTCGAGTTCGTGACCGGGCCGCTGACGTTGGGGACCTCGGTCGAGCATTCTTTTGCGCGTACTGCGGTGAATCCGACGCGCGCGTCGCTCTACGGCGAGCTCACCGGGGAGATGTGGCATCTCGGCATGCGCGTATCGCAGCGTGCGATGAACGACACCGGTGACGCCTTCCGCATGGGCACGAACAGCATGGCGATCCTCGATGCCGCCGTGCGTATTCACGAGTCATGGTTTGCGTACACCCTGCTGCATCACGGCATCCGCGCCGGTGACGATGGCATCGTCACCCCGGTCTCGGATTGGGTGGTCGGCGTCGGGTACGGCATGGCCGGCAATCTCAATCGCATGTAGAACGCGGCGTGCGTCCGCATCTCGTCCTCTTGGCCGTCACCATCGTTGCGAGCCTCGCCTTGTCGGCGGTGCGCTGCGCCCACGTGGCCGCTCGAGCGGACTTCGAGACGGTCGCGGCGGCGGTGCGCACGGCCTACCGCGAAGGTGACCTCATCGTGGTCGTGCCCTTCCATCAAGGGACACCCCGCGACTTGCTCGGCGACTTGCCGCTCGTGGAGCTGCGGCGCGTCGAGCCCGAGCTGCTGCGCATGCACACGCGGCTCTTGTTGGTCGAAGTCGACGCGATTGGCGGAGGCGGTTTACGGTCCGAGCTCGAGGCCTTGGGCGCTGTCGAGTCGCTGGCTTCGGCGGGGCGGGTGCACGCGTCCGTCATTGCGGTGCGGGAGCCCACGACGCCGACGTTCGAGCTGCGCCGCGGCCTCGCCGATGTCCGAGTGACCGCGGCCTATGGTGGTCCGGAGCCGATCACCTGTTCGCAATGGAACGGGTCGCGCTGGATCTGTCCGCGTGACGGCGATTGGAATTGGGTCGGTCGGGCGACCTTGAACCTCGAAGACGGTCCGCGGGCGTGCGTGTGGATGCATCCACTGAACGGTGGTCGTGAGCTCACGGTCACGATGCCGGAGACACCGGGGTCGCGCTTGCTCTTGGGGCACGGCTTCGTGTTGTCGGCCGCGGCACGCGCGCCCGTGCAAATCGAAGTGCGTCGTGGGGGCGAGAAGGTCTTCGAGGGTGAGGTCAGGCCGCGGTCCGGCTGGGAGTACGACGCCGTCGATCTCGAAGGCAGCGGCCCCGTGACGCTCACCGTGAAGACCCGCGATAACAGTGGCTCGCATTTCTGTGCGAATGCGTGGGTGCTGCCGTGAAGCGGTCCGGCCTTTGGGCTGCGGGCGTCGGGCTCGTGGTGCTGGTGGTGCTGCTCGCGACGGCGTCGCAAGGTTTCGTGCGCGACGAAGGTTACTACTTCCGCGCGGCGCGTGACTATCACGCTTGGTTCGAGCACTTCTTCGAGCGTGGCTTGTCTTCTTTTGCGGACAACACGCTGATTCACGATTTCGGCTACAACACCGAGCATCCCGGGTTCGTGAAGCTCCTCATGGGCTGGACTTGGAAGATCGCTCACGTCTGGCTGGGGGCCGCATCCGGGGCCACCGGCTTCCGCATGGGTTCCATGGTGCTCGTCGCGGTCGGAGCGGCCTTCACTTTCCTCTTCGGAGCGCGGCTCGGGCGTGAGCACGGCCTGGTCGTTGGCCTGCTCGCGGTTGCGTTTCTCTTCACCTCGCCGCACGTGTTTTTTCACTCTCACTTGGCGGCGTTCGACGGGCCCATCATGGGGCTGTCGGTCGCGGCGAGCTACGCCTTCTGGCGCGCCGTGAGCGAGCGTCGCTGGGTGCTCCCGGCGCTCGGCTTGTTCGGCCTCGCGCTCGCGACCAAACACAACGCGGTGTTCCTATGGGCAGGGTTCGGGGTCGCCGTGCTGGCTGCGCGTCACGCCGATTGGTCGTTTGCAGCCGGGAAGCTCGCGCTGCCGCCGCTGCCCCTCGTTTGGCTTTTTGCCCCGCTTGCGGGCCTCGCGGTTCTCTACGTGTTCTATCCCTATGGCTGGGTCCATCCGTTCCAGCGGATTGGTGCCTACTACGATTACCACGCGCATCACGAGCACTACCCAGTCGACTTCTTCGGGACCATGTACACGGCGCCGCCTTTTCCCTGGGGCTACGCCTTCCGCATGACCGTGCTCACCGTGCCGCTGGTCACCTTGGTGCTCGGCACCGTTGGCCTGGTGGCATGCGTGCGCCGCGCGCGGCACGCGGATGCCGATGAGCGCATGGGAATCGCCTTGCTCCTCGCGGGTGCTCTCGTGCCGCCGTTGGTGATTTCGTTTCCGACCGTGCCCATCTTCGGCGGGACCAAACACTGGATGCCGATGATGCCGTTCTTCTGCGTCGCGGCCGCCCTCGTAGCGGTGCGGGCGCTGGAGGGTGTCCGCCATCGCGTCTTATGGCCCGTCGCCATCGTCGCGGCGTTGCTCGTGCCCTTCATCGACACCGTGCGCACCCACCCCTACGGTCACACGTATTTCAACGAGCTGGTGCTCGGTCATCAAGGCGCCGCGGTCTTGGGGCTGCCGCGCACGTTCTGGGGTGGAGATGCGCGCCCTTTGCTCGCGGTGCTCAACGAGAAAGCCGCGCTTGGCGCGCGCGTCTACACCCATCGTATGAACCACAGCGACTGGCAGCAGTACATGAGCGATGGGTTGGTGCGTCGCGACCTCGTGTTCGTGAACGACAGCGCCGGCGCCGACTGGGCCTTCGTCAATCACCAGCGCGAGTACGAAGACGCCGAATACGCGGTGTGGGAGCTCGGGAGCACGCGCCCCGAGGCGTCGGTCGTTTTCGATGGCGTACCGATTGTCAGCTTGTACCGGCTGAACCGAGCCGCGGCACGGTAACGCGGGAGCCGCCGCTTTCGATGACGTCGACGTTGACTCCGTAGAGCCGCGACAGGCTCTCGGTGGTGATGACCTCGGCCGGCTTGCCGCTGGCGACGAGCTTGCCTTGGCTCAGGAGGAACGCGTGGTCCGCGATAGCGAGCGCATGGTCGGGCTCGTGGGTTGCGATGATCGCCGAGACACCTTCGCTCGCCAGCCGGCGTAGCTGGGTCAACACGCGCACACGGTTCCCGAGGTCGAGGCTCGCGGTGGGCTCGTCCATGATCATGGTGCGGCATTCTTGGACGAGGGCGCGGGCGATGAGCACGAGCTGGCGCTCGCCGCCCGACAGCTCGGTCGCGACTCGGCCGCCGAGTGTGCTGATGCCGACGCGTGCGAGGGCGCTCTCAGCCTTGTCGTGGTCGGCTTTGGACGGAACCGCGAAAACGGACAGGTGGGGGGCGCGACCCATGAGGACGATCTCACGCACCGTGTAGGCAAAGCTCGTCGCCGCCGCCTGCGGCACGTAGGCGACCGAGCGTGCCCGTGCCTGGGCCGTCCAGTCGGTGGCGTCGGCACCGTCGATGTGGATGGTACCGGCGAGGGGCGGGAGCAGCCCGAGGAGCGTCTTGAACAGCGTGGTCTTGCCGCTACCGTTCGGTCCCAAGAGACAGGCAATCTCACCCGGCGCGACGCCGAGGCTCACGTCTTCACCGACGCGGCGCTCGCCGTAACCGAATGCCAAGTGCTCGGTCGCAAGCATCAGCCAAACCCCTTGCGGCCAGCGGCCAGCGCCCAGACGAAGAAAGGCGCACCGCAGAAAGCGGAGAGCACGCCGAGGGGGATCTCGATGGGAGCGATGGTCCGCGCTAGCGTATCGACGACCACCAAGAAGGTAGCGCCGACGAGCAGCGTCGCGGGGCCGAGCTTGCGGAAGTCCGAGCCGACGACGTTGCGGCAGATGTGCGGCACGATGAGCCCGACCCAGCCCACCACACCAGTCGTCGCCACGGTCGCCGCGCTCACGAGTGTGGCTGCGCCCACGAGAATCAAGCGCATGCGGCGTACGTCGACGCCGAGCGTCCGGGCTTCGTCATCGCCGAGCGACATGAGGTTGATGCGCCAGCGAAGGAGCAACAGAGGCACGAGACCAACGAGCACGATCGGCGCCATCCACACGAGGTCGCTACCCGTCGTCGCGGCGAGGCTACCGAGCAGCCAGTAGGTCACCGTCGGCAGCTGGTTGTACGGATCTGCGAGGATCTTCAGCAGCGACAGTCCGGCGCTGAGCAGGGCGCCGATGGCGATGCCGGAGAGCACCAGCACCAGGACCGGGTCGCGCGTGCGCAGAGCCGAGCCCAAGGTGTAGACGGCGATCACCGCGAGCACTCCGCCCGTGAAAGCGAACGCTTGAATCGCGACCACCGGTAGGTGGAGCACGATGGCGAGCACGGCACCCAAGCTCGCTCCAGCGGACACTCCGAGGATATCGGGTGAGACCAGCGGATTGCGGAACAGGCTCTGGTAGGTCGCGCCGGATATCGCCAACGCGCCGCCCACCAGAGCTCCAGCGAAGACCCGCGGTACGCGAATGTTGAAGAGCACGGTGTCGACGAGCGGCGCGAGCTCGCCACCGGTGAGCTTGGCGACCAGCGCCTGCACGAGCTCGGGGAGGGCGAGTGCGTACGGCCCGACGCTCACACCCACGATGAGCGCCGCGATCAGAGCGAGCACCAACAATGCCCAGCGCGCGGTCATGGGTTCAGCACCTTGGTCAGCTGATCATCGTCGAGGCTGACGTGGAAGACGCGCTGGTAGAACGTGCGCACCACGGCACGCTCGTCCCAGTCGTGCGGATGCAAGCGTGCCGTCAGCCACAGCAAACCCAGGACGCGGTTCACCGAAGGCGGCGCGTCGAGCCAGCCGAAAGGCACCTTGGGTGCGAGCAGGACGCGCGCCTTCAACGCTCGCCACGCCGAATCGGTCTGCACCAGCTTTGCGAAGTTCTTGTCCTGGGTGACGATCACGTCGGGGCGTCCACCGGCGATCGATTCGAATGACATGGTCACGATGGCGTCGGTCTGGCCGCGCTTCGCGACATTGATGGCGCCAGCGGCATCGATGACCTCTGCGAACAACGAGCCCGCGAGAGTCGTCTCGAGACCGGTCGCGTTGCGTCCGTAGTAGACGCGCGGTCGCTCGCCATCTTTGGCAATGGCGGTACGTGCCAACGCTAGCAGCTCGTCGACGTAGACCGCGAGCTCTTCGGCTTCGGCGGCGCGGCCGGTGAGCTCGCCCAGACGACGAAAGGTCTTGGCGCCGTCCCACAAGCTGCCGCCGATGAGCACGTAAGGAATTCCGAGCTGCGCCTGCACTCTGTCCGCCAAAGCGGCATGTGAGGGGTCGATGGTGCCGATGTCGACGAGGACGTCGGGCTTGGCGGCCGCGAGAGCCTCGAGGCTCGCGGTGCCACCGTGACCAGTCAGGCGACCGACGACTGGGAGCGAGCGGTAGGGCTCGGGGACGAGCGCGGCCTCGTCGGCTTTGAAGGCACGCGTCCACCCGGCCAGCGCGTCGGGGGCGAGGGCGTAGATCCACGGCGCGGCGGGTGGCCCACAAACGACGATGCGCTTGGGATGCGCCGGCACCTCCACGGTGCGGCCGGCATCATCGACGAACGCGAGCGAAGTCGCGATGGCGAGCATCGCGATCAATCCGTCACCGGGGCACGCTGTGGCCCATCGAGCAGCCGCTCGAGCAGCTCGTAGGCACGGTCGACCGCGAGATCGTTCATGCAGCGGAAGTGTTTTTTCGGGCAACGGGCGAGGCCGTGTAGCGAGCAGGGCGCGCACTCGACCGAGGCGTAGGCGAGCGCGTGTCCGTCGAAGCGGAACTGTGCCGGGTCGGTCGAGCCGAAGAAGGCGAGGGTGGGGATGGCGAGGCCACGTGCCATGTGCATGGGGCCGCTGTCGTTCGCGACTACGGCGCGGGCGTGCGACAAGACGCCACCCAGCTCGGCGAGGGACAGGCCGCCGGCGAGATCCACGGCGAGCGGCGCAATGGCTTGAACGCGCTTCGTCAGGTCCGCTTCGGCGGCGTTGCCGGTGAGCACGACGTTGACGCCGCGCACGCTTGCCTTGGCTGCGAGTGCGCCGAAGCGCTCCACCGGCCATTGTTTGGTGGGCCAGAGGGCACCCGGCGACATGACGACGGTCGGCCGAGCGAGATCGACGCCGCGCGCGACGAGCTTGTCACGCGCCGCTTTCACGGCGGCGTCGCCCGCCACGTAAGTGAGCGGCTCGCGCGGCAACGTCTTTCCCGCAAAGCGCTCCACCGCTCCGTGATAGCGGGCAGCGATAGGCATCTCGGCGCGGTACTTTCGTACGCGCATGGGCACCAAGAGCGTGTCGGCTAGCGCCCGCTTTTGCCAGACCACCTTGCGGCGGGCGCGGGTGCGCGCCGAGATCCAGCGGCTACGGAGCTTGCCGTGCAGATCGATGACGCCGTCGTAAGGGCCGTGCGTCGCGAGGCGCGCGAGCAGGGAGCCCGCCGACTCACCCGGCGCCAGACCGACGACGTTGGTGACCGCGGGGTGATGCCGCACCAAGTCCACGAAAGCGGACTTGGTGACGTAGGTGATGGCGGCGTCCGGCGCTTCCCGCTTCAAGGCGCTGAGCGCACCGCTGGTCAGGACCACGTCGCCGACCGAGCTGAAGCGAAGAACCAGGAGATTGCGCGCCATCGCGGCGCGGACCATACAGCAGACGTGAAGCCCATCGCGAGCCTTCGCGCCGCCATCCTCGCGCACTACGACAAGCACAAGCGTGACTTGCCGTGGCGCCGCACCCGCGACCCCTACGCCATCTGGGTGTCCGAGATCATGCTGCAGCAGACCCAGGTCGATGTCGTCGCGCCGCGCTGGCGCACCTTCCTCGGGCGTTTCCCCGACGTTCGCAGCCTCGCCGCGGCGACGGAATCGACGGTTTGCGAGGCCTGGGCGGGGCTCGGGTACTACCGCCGCGCCCGTTTTCTCCACCGGGCGGCGCAAGTGCTGGTGTCCGAGCACGACGCGGTCTTTCCGCGCGACGCCGCGGAGCTCAAGAAGCTCCCGGGCATCGGGCGCTACACCGCGGGCGCCATCGCCTCGATCGCCTTCGGCCAAGAGGCGGCGATCGTAGACGGCAACGTCGCGCGTGTCCTCGCGCGCATCTTCGCCATCGAGGACGCCCCCGATAGCCCGGCTGGTCAGAAGCGGATCTGGGAGCTCGCAGGCGAGCTGGTCGTTGGCGAGCGCCCTGGAGACTTGAACCAAGGGTTGATGGAGATGGGCGCGACCGTCTGCACCCCACGCAACCCCAAGTGCCTGACCTGCCCGGTCCGCACCGCCTGCCAAGCCGCGGCCCGCGGCGAGCAAGAGCTCTTCCCCAAGGCCACCCGCGCCACCAAGGTCGCGCCCATGACCATGGCCTTCGCAATTTTCGCCGACGATACCGGGACTTACCTTGCCCAGCGCCCACTCGACGGCCTCTGGGCCGGCCTCTGGGAGCCCCCGAGCGCCGCCGGCCCAGGAAGTGACCAGGAACTTTCTAGGATTGTTGGCGAGCTCGGGGAGGCGGTCGCCGAGGTGAGCCATCAGCTGAGCCACCGGGCCATTACCGCACAGGTTTTTCGGGTGAGCCGGCTTCCGGCGGCGCTCAAGAAGACGTTGAAGGCGTGGCCCGATCCCTTCGCGGCACCCCTCAGCGGGCTGGCCAAGAAGGTTCTGAAGGCCGCGATGACGCAGTGGGCCGATGTGGGTGATGTAGGTGTTAAGTCCTCGAGAACAGGCGTGAAAAAGACGCACCGGGATCGCCGCGTCTCCCGATAATTACGATCGAGCAGAAAACCCTAGGACGGCCCAAATGAGTCACACCCGCCGCGCGTCAGCTCCGATCCGAGTGGATCAAGCAGGCGGTGTCGTGATCAGCCCGGCCGACGAGCTCATCGCTGACCCGCAGCTTGCGGCGGAAGCCCAGCGCCTCGACCAGCCCAAGCAGGCAGGCCCCGGGAAGGGTGATGCGATCGTCGGCAAAGACGTCGGTGGTCCCGCCGCGACTGCGCGCGACATCGTCGCCGAGCGTCTCGAGAACCCGCTCAACGCCGCGCAGCTGATGAACGTGAAGCAGCCGCTTCCGGGTGGCTCGGTTCCGCGCGTCATCATCGAAAACGAAATCGCCCGCATGTCGGCGGATGGCTTCAGCGAGACCAGCCAGCGCGAGTTCATCAAAGAAGTGAAGAAGCTCGCCAAGCTCAAGTCGCTCACCGGTCTGCCGACCGAGATCAAGAGCCAGGAGCTGAGCCCCGAGCAGAAGCAAGACCTCGCCTGGATCGCTCAGGTGGTTCGCGACTCGACCAGCCAGCGCCCCGGTCAAGACCTCGGCGCGTTGTCCGAGTTCTTCGGCGATCACGGCCTGCGTCTGCAGTGGTCCGACGCGCTCGATCCCTCGAAGCACTTCGGCAGCCTCGACCGCGCGGCCTTCAAGTCGCGGCTCAAGGTCATCCTCGAAGAGGTCGCCCAGAACGGCGGCGCCATGACCAAGACGCAGCTCGAGAGCTTGCTCGGCATGCTCGAGCAGGTGACCGACATCGCGGACATGAAACACGCCCGCTGGATGATCGAGAAGCGCGTCCTCGCAGGGCAGCTCGACATCCCCGAGCAAATCGAGGTCCCTGGCCGGCGCCCGGGAGACCCGCCACGCACCGTGCGTCTGCGCGACCGCTTCGACGACTTCATGGCCGAGCGCCTCGTCGACTCGCTCGACGTGCGCCAGATGGGCTTCGAGGCACGCGCCCTGCGCATCGCGCTTCAAGCGGCCCACGATCCCGAAAAGTCGGGCGACGGCATCGACCGTGCGTCGTTGCTCGCCAAGGTCGAAGAAGCGCGCGACCGCTTCATGCAGAGCGTCGCGATCGCAGCTGCCGACAAGAACCCCGATCTCCTGCACTACGCCCGCCGCGTGCTCGACCGCGAGCTCGGTCGCAAGTGCCACAACCAGGAAAGCCACGTCTGCCGGCGCGAGATGCTGGCCTCGATCGACGCCCGCATGGGCGATCGCCTTGATCGCTATAGCAGACGTCGCGAAATCGAAGCGCTGGTCAGAGAAGGCAAGCTCAGCGAAAACGAGGCCTTCGTCGCCCACTTGGGCGTTACCGTTGCCGCAACCACCACCGAGTATCGTCAAACCCTCGTCCGCTTCGACGACCTGGTGGGGATGCAAATCTCCTCCATCGTCCTCGCGGCGATGGCGCAGACCAACAAGCTCATCGCCGAGAACCTGGGCGGCGGCGACCCCGAGCGACGTCGCGAAGAAGAGCAGCGCTTACGTCAAGCCGACGAGCGCCTGCGCGAGCAACGCCTGTTCGATGCCCGCATCTTCCAAGAGGGCCAGCAGCTGCGCCAGCACAACGAGCGTGTCGACCGCGCCGCGGTCGATCTCAAGCGCGCGCAGACCTCCGAGATCGTGGTGAAGCACAAAGGAGCTCGCGTCGAAGGCGCGCGCCGCGATCACCAGCAGGCCGTCGTCTTCCGCGTCGCCAAGCGCGAGCGCATCGCCGAGGTGCTGTATCGTGGCCGTCAAAGCCGCCTCTTCGGAGCGCAGACCGCACGCACCGGAGCATTCGCCGCGTTGACGACCGCGAAGACTCCCGAGCAGGTGAGCCGCGCGCTCGGCCAGATCAATCTCTTTGCCGGCGAAGCCGCGAAGAACAGCGGCGCTCCGCGCTAGCCCTTGGGGTTGGTGCTTGCGTTCGGGCGCACGTCGCGCGAAGACGTGGGCATGTCTGAAATCAAGATCGAGCGCAATCATCAGCTGGGATCCGCAGAAGCACGCAAGCGCGTCGACGGTCTCGAGGCAAAGCTCAAAGAAAAGTACGGCGTGACCCTCGAGTGGAAGGGCAACGTCGCGAACGTCAAAGGCACCGGCGTTTCCGGGACGCTGGCGGTGGAAGACGCCAAGGTCGCCGTCAACATCAAGCTCGGCCTCATGTTGCGGCCGCTCGCGGGCAAGATCAAAGAAGGCCTCGAGCATCAGGTCAACAAGGCGTTGGGCTAAGACACGGGCGCTCGCCGCGAACCGTGCTTATCTTTTTGGCGTCATGGGACTAGCCGCAAAAAAGCTCGCGGCGCCGCGTGATCTCTTCGCGGACATCGAGCGCCTGAAGCGCGAGCGTAACGCCGTCGTGCTCGCGCACTATTACCAAGAGCCCGACATCCAAGACGTCGCCGACGTGCTCGGCGACTCGTTGCAGCTCGCCCGCGAGGCCCAGAAGACGAAGGCCGACGTCATCGTCCTGGCCGGCGTGCACTTCATGGCCGAGACCGCGAAGATCCTGAATCCCACGAAGCGCGTGCTCATCCCCGAGCCAAAGGCCGGGTGCTCGCTCGCCGACAGCTGTCCGCCAGACAAATTCGCGGCCTTCAAGGCCGAGCATCCTGGGCACGTCGTCGTCAGCTATGTGAACACCACCGCCGCCATCAAGGCGCTCTCGGACTATTGCTGCACCTCGAGCAACGCCAAAGCGGTCATCGAGAGTATCCCGCGCGAGACGCCGATCATCTTCGGCCCCGACAAGAATCTAGGTCGCTGGCTGATGGGCGTGACCGGTCGCGAGCTCGTCTTGTGGCCGGGCGCCTGCATCGTCCACGAGACGTTCAACGAGCGACGCATCGTCAAGATGATGGCCGAGCATCCCGACGCCGAGCTCATCGCCCATCCCGAATGCGAGACACCGGTGCTGCGCCACGCGCACTTCATCGGCTCGACCAAGGCGCTGCTCGAGTATACGCAAAAGCGGACGACCAAGACCTTCATCGTCGCCACCGAGAACGGCATCCTGCACACCATGCAGAAAGCTTCGCCCGGCAAGGTCTTCATTCCGGCGGCGCCGGTGGACAGCCGCGATCCGACCTGCGGCTGCAGCACGTGCCCGTTCATGAAAATGAACACCCTCGAGAAGGTTCACGCCTGCCTCGAGAACATGGGCCCCGAGATCGTCATGGACGAGGGCCTGCGTCGCGCGGCGCTCCTGCCGATCGAGCGCATGGTCGCTATCGGCTAGCTAATCCGCTGCTTCAACGCTTCGAGTCGCTCTTGGGCCGCCGCGATGTCTTCGCGCGACGCGAAGGCGCGGGCCGCAGATGGCTTCGTCGCATCGGTCCCGGCGAGCATCACCGGCACGTGCAAGAGCCCTTGCACGAACGCGCGGTCGCGCTTGTCCTGGGAGTAGTCGTCCGCTTCGGTCTCGACCTTTTGCAGCCAAGCCGCGACCACCGGATCACGCGCCAGGGTGCCGGCGCGCTTCTGTAGCGGCACGGCTTGTTGGTAGCCCTGCCGGAAGAGATCGACGAGTGACCACGCGGTCAGCAGATTCGCGAGCTCGGCGTCGGCCGCATCTTTGCCGGCGAGCGCCTCGAGACCGACTGATACGGTATCGCGGACACGGGCGGTGATGTCGGCGACGTGCGACACCTCGCGCGGCGACTCCCCGAAGGCGACCACCGCGAGATTCACCAATTGGAGAAAATCGCGCTCGAGTTGTGCCACGAGCTGTTCGTTGCCGACGGCGCCGAGGGCGCGCGAGAGCAGGGAACGATCGAGGAGGGGGGCGGCATAGAGCGCCGGCAAGGTCTGCACGTTGTCGTACACGCTGATGCGTGGTGGACGCGGCTGTGTCGGCGGCGGAGTGAAGAGGGCGAGCGCCTCGTCGCGGCCGGGGAAACCCATGTCTTCGACGCGCCCGGAGCGGAAGCGGTGGGCCTCCTCGGCGAGGGTGCTCGGTAGCTCCCAGCGGGCCGCCACGAGCAAGCGATGCGCTTCCTCGAGATCGTGGCGATAGAGGGCGTCCACCAGCACTAGCGGATCGAGCTCGCCTTCGTAGGCCTGCTGGACGTCGACCACGAACAGACGGTCCGGGGTGTTGAAGCGACGCGCGTTCTTCGCGGGCTCGGGAACCGGTTCGTCGCCCTCGGCTTCGTAGACGTGCAGCGCTTCGGCGAGGAACCAGACCTGCAGCTCCTGATCGATCGAGGTGAAAGCGGACGCCAATGCTTCCGGGCCGTCTGCCGCGAAAGCGGACAACCAGGCATCGAGCTCGACCGCGTCGGGTTGGTCGCCGCGCCAGCAATCGAGATCGACGAAGGCCTGCAGTTGATCGGCGGTCGCCGCTCGCAGAATCGGCAGCGCCGATTCGAGGCCGACTTCTTTGACGATGAAGTAGGCTTCGAGGGGCTCGAGCGCCTGGACCTGCTCGCGGAGATCGGGCGCTTCGATGAGCTTGTCGGCCCGCCGTGACAGCGAACGCGCTAGGTCGGCGCGGAAACGCGTCAACGTGATGACGTTGATCTCACTCATGCGTTCTTAGTTGTTCGCGTTGTCACGTTGCTGCAGGACACCCACCAGCTCGTTCGAGAGAGAATGGACGTCGTCTTCTTCGGCGGGCTCGGCGGGGGTATCCGCGGCCTGCGCTTCGGGCGTCTTCTCGGCGGGCGGACGGGGCGCCGGCGGCGCGCTCTCGCCCTTCAACGCGGCGAGCTCGCTCACCGCATCGTAGTACTGGCGGCCCATGCTGCCGAGCTTGTCGTTCAACACCTCGACGCGGCTCTTCGTGACCAAATCGGCCCGGCGATAGTCGTCGACCTTCTTCTTCATGCGGCGCTGCTCGCTCAGCGCGTCGCGCAGGTCGGACTCGAGCTTACCCAAACGCGTCGCCAGCTCGGCGTTCTCGCGGCTCACGTTCTCGAGCTTGCGCGTCGTCTCGGTATCCGCCGAAGCGGTCACCGGCTTTTCGGCTGCTCGATCATCGGCGATCGGCGATCGGCCATCGGCATTCGGCGATCGGCCATCGGACTTCGGCCCTCGGCCCTCGGCCTTCGAGCCCTCACCCTTCATCCCCTTCGGCTTCTCGTCCTCGACATCCGCGAACGCCGGCTTCGCGACCAGCTGCTTCTCGCGCTCCTCGAGCTTCGCCTCGAACGAGCTCTTCGACTTCTTGGCGTCCTCTTGCAGCGCGAAGTTCTTCTTCTTGAGCGCGCCGATCTCTTTCTTGATCTCGATCAGCTCCTCACTACGCTGCTCCAAAAGCTTGGCGCTCTTCTTCTGCTCGGTGGAGCTGCTCTTGAGCTGTTCTTGGAGCGAGGCATTCTCGACGAGGAGGGAGGCGACCCGGGCCGACGCCGCCTTGGCTTTGGACAAGCCCGAAAGCCAGAGAACGAAGGCAATGACGGCCAAAGCGAGCGCGGCGAAGGCGATTGGCATAAGCCGCGGTTTCTGCCGCTCGCCACTATCTCTGTCAAGACAACGGCGGTTTTGCGCGGCCCCGGCCTTGCGATACAACGGCGCTACCCTTGGAAGTCTTTGGCCGCTACCGTCTCCTCGATCGTGTCGCCATCGGCGGTATGGCCGAGGTGTTTCTGGCGCGCACCTCGAGCATCGACGGCTTCGACAAAGACCTGGTCATCAAGCGCATTCGTCCGGAGCTGACCCGCGACGAGACCTTCGTCTCCATGTTCATCGACGAAGCGCGCGTCTCCATCGCCCTGTCGCATCCCAACGTGGTGCAGGTCTTCGACTTCGGGTCGGTGCCGACCGACGACGGCAACAGCTACTACCTGGCGATGGAGTTCGTGCGCGGCTGCGACCTGCAGGCGCTGCTCCAGCTCGACGAGTTCGACGCCCGCGGTCTACCGCCGGAGGTCGCCCTCTATTGCGTCGGCCAGATGTGCCGCGGCCTCGACTACGCTCACAATCTGAAGGGGCGTCACGGCGAGCGCCTGCAGGTCATTCATCGCGACATCAGCCCCCGCAATGTCCTCTTGAGCTTCGATGGCGGCGTGAAGATCGCCGACTTCGGCATCGCCAAGGCGAAGAATCGCATCAGTCAGACCCAGCCCGGGATGGTCCTCGGCAAGCTCGTCTACATGGCACCGGAGCACGCCACCGGCCTCGAAATCGACGCCCGCGCCGACGTCTTCTCGACCGGCGCCGTCCTCTGGGAGTTGCTTACCGGCCACCAGCTCTATGGTGGCCAGCTCACGCCCGAGGCGATGAATCGCATCCGTATCGCCGATGTCGAGCGACCTTCGACCTACGCCAAGCGCGTTGGACGCAAGCTCGACGCGCTGGTGATGAAGGCGCTGGCGCGTGACGCCGACCAACGTTTCCTGTCGGCGCGGGAGATGGGCGTCGCCATCTCGGAGCTCCTTGCCAAGGAGTACCATTCGTTCAGCGACTACGACCTGCAGAGCTTCCTCGAGGAACGCCGGCAGCTCTTACCGGCGCACAGCTTCGAGGCCTTCGCCGACGAGCCGGCTGCACCGCCGCCCGCCGAGCCCGACGTGGTGCTGCTCGATCGGGTGAAGTCGCCGTTGGTGAAGTCCGGCACCAGCATGGCCTATCCCAACCCGGCGCACGCGCGTGCGAGCCACGCGTTCTCGTGGAGCCCGGAGTTCGTCGAGGCCGTCGAGCAATTCCGCGAGCGCCCGAGCATCTGGGCGCTAGTGCACATGGCCGACTTGTGCCGCCACGAGGGCCAGACCGACGCGGCCCTCACCATTTACCGCATCGCCGCGTTGACCTTCGCGCAACACGGTCTCCTCACTCAGGCCATGCTTTGCTGCCGTGGTGCCCTCGACAGCCGCCGCGACGAGGCGACGCGCGCCATGATCACCCTGGTGCCACGTTGCGCGTTCGCTTCAGCGGACACCATGCGTACGGTCTTGTTCGCGAGCAGCGGGCCGGTCGAAAGCCTGATGGCCGAGCTCCTGGAGCTCGCGCCCGTCCGCATCGGTCGCGCCGAGAGCCCGACCAAGTTGCTCACCGAGCTGTCGGCGAACGGCTTCGCCACCTTGGTAGAGCGCGCCGAGCTGCGCCACGTCGCCGAGAGCGAGCTCATCGTCCGCCAAGGCGACATGGGTCGCGAGCTCTTCCTCTTGGCCAATGGGCGCGCCTTGGTGCACGCCACGAAACCCAACGGCGATCGCGTTTACATCGCTTCGCTCACTAGCGGCGACTTCTTCGGCGAGAACGGCTTTTTCACCGGCGCGCCGCGTACTGCTTCGGTCGAGGCTTTGTATCCCGCCCAGGTGTTCGTCATCACCCAAGAGCTGTACGCCAAAGCAGCCGCAGACAACGCTCGAGCGGACGCGACTCTCCTGTCTTTCTACAAGGAGCGCGTCGTCGACGCCGTGCTCGCGACCTCGCAGGTTTTCGGTCTGCTGCCGCACAGCTCGCGGCGCGCCATGATCGAGCGCTTTCGTCTGCGAACCTTCGTTGCCGGCTCGATGGTCCTGCGCGAGGGTGAGACTTCGGACGACATCTACGTCATCAAGAACGGTGAGGCCGAGGTTTTCACCTCCCATGGCCCTACCAAGACCATCCTGTCGGTCCTCGGGCCGGGTACATTGTTCGGAGAGGTTGCGGCGCTCCGGGGTATCCCGCGCACCGCATCGATCGTTGCCAAGAGCGATTTGACCGCTCTGGTGCTGTCAAAACGCGATTTCTCGGCGGTTGTCGACGAGCGGCCGGCAGTCCGCAAGCAGGTCATGGACGTCATCGCCTCGCGGGTTCGGGAAAACCTCGACAAGCTCATGGCACGCTGACACGCTAGCTGAACAAAATGGCCCGTAAGTCCAATAGCGTCGACGAGAATTCCGCTCCTGTCCCCGGCGAGCGGCGCGGGCAGAGCGGCTTCGAGGCGCACAAGTCGACCACCGAAGAGGTGATCGTGGCGCCGATCGACGAGGAGATGACGGAGCACAACGAGCCCTTGGAGCCGCTGACCGACGACTCGACGTCGCACAGCGAGTCCTTCGACGAGGTGGGCGGTCCCGACTCCGCCATGTCGCCGCGGCTCATCAGCGAATCGACCTCGCATGGCGCTCACGTGGCTCCGGTCGCCACCAGCATGGACTTCGACTCGACGTCGCACGCTCCACCCCCCGAGGGCGCGCTCAACGCCATCCACGCCGAGCCGACACCGGTCGACACGCCGGAGAGCAACCAGGCCTTGGAACCCGAAGAAGAGGGGCGCTCACCCGAGCACACCACGGTCGACGGCGAGCTGCTGAGCAAGATCGGCGAGCCGCCGCGGCGCGAGAAGAGCACGCGCAGCGACCGCGACAGCGGACGCGGCTCGCGCCCGAAACGACGCGGCACCGACGTCGACCAGGCGGTCGCGGCCGCCGCGATCGACGCCATCACCACCAACGCCGACGACCAGCCCTTCGACGAGAAGAGCCAGAGTGTGAGCGTCAGCGTGAGCAAGGGTGACGGCCCCGGCAGCACCCTGATCTTGCAGAACGACGAGCGCCGCGGTGGCGACCTCGACTCCTCGGCCGTCGGCCGCTTGGGGCCGGCATTCCCCGAGAACGAGGACGATCCTCCGCCATCTTCCGAGATGCCCACCAGCGCTCGTCCGGGTCTAGCACCGGCCTATCAAGGCGACGGTCCGCGCAGCGCCATGAAGACGCGCGCCGGTGGCGGCGGGCCGGGTCTCGCTCAGGGTCCCGGCTCGGGCTCGGTCACCGGCGACGTACCGGCGGCGGACGACGACGGCTGGAGCGATTTTCAGGAAGCAAGCGACGAGTGGGGCCGCAGCGACAGCGTCTCGGTGAAGCCGAGCTCGCGACGCTCCGTCTCGGCGCAGAAGCCGCAGAAGCGCAAACGTGAAACCGGTGTCTATGGACCCAACGAGCGCGAGCATCCCGAGCCCATCGTCCGCCTCATCGTGGTCAGCGCCGAGGACAAAGGGCCGATCGAAATTCACGGAGAAGACGTCACCCTGGGCCGCGAGGCCGACAACCACGTCGTCCTGAAAGACCCATCGATCTCGCGCAAGCACGCCCGCCTGACCCGCGTCGAAGACGGTTGGGACCTCATCGACCTGCACAGCGGCAACGGCACCTACGTCAACGGCAAGCGCATCGAGCGCGCGCTGGTGAAGAACAACGACGAGATTCGCCTCGGCAGCGCGACCTTCCGTTTCGCCGACACCAGCGACGGCTTACGCCCCGTCGACGCTAGCGCCGCACCCGTCCTCGCGGGCAGTAACCGCGTCGCCTTCTTCGCGCGTCTGCGCGAGAATCCGCGATTGCGGACGATCGTCTACGGCTCCGCCATTCTGACGTGCACACTCCTGGCGGCCCTCGTCGTCATGTTCTCGAACAACGGCGCCTCGAAAACGCACGCCGAGGTGTTCGAGTACTACCTGCAGGGCGTCGAAGCCTTCAAACAGCGCCACTGGGTGTCGGCCGAGGGTTTCTTCGCCGCTGCGCTCCAGCACGATCGCGATCACCAGCGCAGCCGCCGCTACCTCGAGGCCATCGCCGTCGAGAAGCGCGCCGAACAAGCGCTGCTCGCCGCGAAAGATCGCCTCAACGCGCAGGATCTATCGGGTGCCTACGAGAACGCCTTGCAAGCTTCCGACTCGCTGTTCTTCGGCGCCGAAGCCCAGAAGCTCATCGGTATCGTCGCGCGTGACGCCGACGAGCGTATCAACCGCGCCCGCGCCGCGCTCGCCAATGACGACAAGACGACCGCTAAAGCGTTGCTCGACGGCCTCGAGTTCTACTCGGCGTATCGCTCCGACTTGAACGAGCTGCGCAAACAGGCGGGCCTCCCCGCGATCGCCGGGCGCTCCGTGAACATCTTGCAGCAGTACGACACGCCGACGCCGCGTGAAGAGCGCAAGCGTCGCGAGACCGTCGACCAGAAACCGGCGGAGCCGCGCCCGCGTTCCGCGACCGGTGAGGCCACCGATATACTCGCCGAGGGGCGCATCGACGAAGCGATCTCGAAGCTCCGCGCGCTGGGCGACAACAAGGAAGCCGTCGACATCATCGATCGAATCGGCAAGTTCGGATCGCTCTACGACGAAGGTCTCCAAGAGCTGCGCTTGAAGCGCCAGGAGAACGCCATCCGTCAGCTGACGCAGGCGCTGCAGATGCTCGAGCGCATGACGGGGCAGGGGCGGGGCGAGCTTTCGAAGAAGGTTCGGGCGGATCTGGCCGACGCGCTGTACTTGCGTGCAGTGGCTCAGTATCAGGCGGGGAGCCTCGAAGAGGCTGAAAAAACGCTGAAGTTGGCGACCAGCTACAGCGAACGCCACCAGCAGTCGGTAAATCTGCTGACCAAGATCCAGACCGAGCGCTAAGCCGGCTCGCCGCCTGCCATTTTGGCCTCGGGGGCATGATCCTTTGCGTTGATGTTTGTCTGAGGCGCGTGCTAAGCCTCCGCGCGTCATGAATCAGGACACTGACCAGGGCGCAACCGCCGACCTGGACCTGTTCCACGCGGCAAAGCGCGGTAACTTCGACGCCTTCGAGCAAATCGTTCGTCGCTATAGCGATCGCATCTATCGCCTCGCGTTCGGCATGTTGAAGAGCCCGAGCGACGCGGAAGAGGTCGTCAAAGACACCTTCCTCAACGCCTGGAAGAGCATCGACTCCTTCCGCGCCGATTCGAAGCCGACCACCTGGATCTATCGCCTCGCCGCCAATACCGCGCTCACGCGTCTGCGCACCAAACAGGGCCGACCGGTCTTGGGCTTCGAAGAGGTCCCCAACGGTGCGTCACTCTCCGGCGAAGTCGAGCTCCTGGGCTCGCCCACCGCCTGGAGCCGCCAGCCGGACGAGAAGCTGCTCACCACCGAGCTTGGCTCGGTGATCGACAAGGCCGTCGACATCCTGCCGGAAAAGTACCGCCTCGTGTTGCTTTTGCGCGACGTCGAGGGCCTGTCGAACGAAGACGTTGCCAGCACGGTGGGGCTCACGATTCCCACGGTGAAGAGCCGTCTGCATCGGTCGCGCATGTTCGTTCGTGAGCGTCTCGAAGCCTATTTCCGGAAGCAGTGATCATGATCAGTCGCGAACAAGCCGTCGAGATGTTGACCGACTACTTCGAGCAGCGCCTCGCTCCGGACCTGCGGCGCGCCGTCGAGACGCACATCGCCAGCAACGCGATCACCAAGCACGTGCTCGAGACCTACAAGAAGACCGTCGTTCTCTGCCGCGAGAGCCAGAAGCATCGTGTCGCTCCAGCGGACTTCGGCCCCCGCCTCTTGGCGTTCTTGCGAGAGCACACTCGTGCCTAGTGTAAGCCTCTATATTTACATCGGCCTCCTGGTCCTGTTGTCGGCGGTCTCCGTACACCGCATGCTGCTCGCTTTGGCGGCCAGGCGTCTGCGCAATCGCGTGCCGGATGCGCCCCGCGAGTGGCCCACCGTGCTCGTGCAGCTGCCGATGTACAACGAGCGCTACGTCGCCGAGCGCTTGATCGACGCCGTTTGTGCCCTCGACTATCCGCACGACAAGCTGTCGATTCAGGTCCTCGACGACTCGAACGACGAGACCATCGCCATCGCCCAGGCACGCTGCGAGCTGTGGAAGAGCCGAGGCGTCGACATCGCCTACGTGCGCCGCCCCACGCGCGAGCAATTCAAGGCAGGCGCTCTGGCCCACGGCCTCACGCAGAGCACCGCCGAGCTCGTCGCCATCTTCGACGCTGACTTCGTGCCCGAGCCCGACTTCGTGAAGCTCTTGGTGCCGCACTTCAACGACGCCGGCATCGGCATGGTGCAAGCGCGCTGGGGCCACCTCAACCGCCACTACTCGAAGCTCACCGAGTCGCAGGCCATTCTGCTCGACGGCCACTTCGTCAACGAGCACGGCGGCCGCGCGGCCATGGGCAGCTTCTTCAACTTCAACGGCACCGCCGGGATCTGGCGCCGCAAGTGCATCGACGAGGCGGGCGGCTGGTCTGGGCTCACGCTCACCGAAGATCTCGACTTGTCGTACCGCGCTCAGCTCAAGGGCTGGCGCTTCGTTTATCGCCAGGACGTCGAAGTGCCGGCGGAGCTGCCGCCGGACGTCAACGCCTTCAAGACCCAGCAGCACCGCTGGGCCAAGGGCTCGACCGAGACTGCGCGTCTGCTCCTACCGACCATCTGGACGCACCCGACGCTCTCTTTCCGCCATCGCTGCGAGGCGACGTTCCACCTCGCGGGCAACGTTGCCTACCCGATGGTGCTGCTGCTTGCCGTGCTCATGCCCTTCGCCGTGTCGAGTCGCTACGAGCTCCTCTCGTGGAAGCTCGCGGTCATGGACGGCTTGATGTTCGTGGGCTCGGCGGCGTCGCTCATCACGTTTTACGCTCTCGCGGAGCGCGGCGTCGGTCATGGCGACCGCATCTTGCGCAGGCTGCCTCTGACCTTGGCGATTGGCGTCGGGCTCGCGGTCAACAACAGCCGCGCGGTCATCGAGGCGGTGATTGGCAAGCGTACGCCGTTCGCCCGGACCCCGAAGTGGGGCGATCGTAAGGCATCGCGCGTCGATCCCGCTTACCTGCTTTCCGCGAACTGGCAGGCTTTGGTCGAGTTCGTGCTCGGGATTTACATGGTGGGCGCCATGGGCGTCGCCGCGGCGAATCAGCGCTTCTTGCCGATCCCGTTCATGGCGATTTTCGCTACCGGTTTCCTCCTTTTGGCCTTGGGGTCGCTGCGTAAGGCGTTCATGGGCCTGCGCACCGCGAAAGCCGCATTGACACCGCGCGAAGGCGCGTCGACAATTGCCGAGCCGCACCACCCCGCGGCGGATCATGGCTAGACAGAAGCTCGTCGCGCTCGTCGTCAGTGCCGTGTGTCTTGCTGTCTTCGCCATCGTCACGGTGAAGGGCATGGCGGCACGCGAGCGTCGTTCGTTCGAGGCGAGCCGCGCGCTGCTGGACGCTGGGGCGCAGCTCGTGACCTCCGAGCTCACGGCCGCTGGAACGGACTTGCCCGAGACTGCCGAGCACATGGCGGTGGATGCGGACCTGGCGCTGCAGCTTCACACCCTGTCCGGGCAGATCGCGACGCTCGCTGCCATGCCCCGTCCAGGCGAGCGCATCAAAGCGCTGGTCCTGGGGCAGACGACGAAGGTGAACGACCGGCTCTCGACCTTGCGGGGCGAGCTAGGGCGCGGCCGCGAGGTCGACGCAGTCGCAGTCCTCGACGAGCAGGGTCTGGTGTTGATGTCGGACTCGGCGGTCCTCGCGGTAGGGAACAGGGTGAGGATGCCAACGGCTGCGGTGCAGCCGGCGGTGCAGCAGAGTGGGCACGCGGGGACGCCGCCGCGGCCGGCGGAGGGCGTGGAGACGATTGGGGGGGAGGGGGCAAAGCCCAAGGCCGAGCAGCCGGTGGCCGATGAGCCGATAGCCGATGAGCCGACCACCGATAGCCGATCACCGAGTGCCGAAGGCCGATCGCCGAGTGCCGATGGCCGAGAGCCGACTGCTGAGGGCCGATCGCCGACGGGCTCGGCGCGTGCTGCCGCTGCGCCATTGCCGACCATGGACGACGCTCAAACCGAAACGGTTCGCGGCGCGCTCGCTGGGACTCCCACGCTGGGCACGCTCGTCCTCGACGGTGTGATCACGCACATCGGCGCCGCGCCGATCATCTTCAAAGGCAAGCTCGCGGGTGCCGTCGTGGTCGAGCGTCGGCTGCGGAGTCTGCCAAAACCGACGGGCGTCGATCCGGTGCTCTCGCTCGATGGCCAGGTTCGCATGGGTCGGGCGCCAGATGGCGCGAGCGTCGACAGCAACGCGACCGACACGGCGTTTCTCCTCGCGCCACGCGACGTGCGCTCGGTGGTGCCGGGTTTGGGGGCGGTTGCGGTTGCCCCGCTCTTCGTTGCTCCGGGCAGCGTCGGGGTGTGGGCGCGCCGCTTCGAGGTACCGGGCGTCCCTTCCGCGGTCGGCTACGTTTACACCGACGTGACGCCGGCTTTCGCCGAGCTCGGCGGCTTGCAGCTCATGACGCTGATCCTCGCGGCAGTGGCTTTCGCGATCCATGCGTTGCTGATCGTGACCAACGGGATCGGCATGGCGCGCGGTATCGCCGCCATCTCGGACTTCATGGGCAAGCAACAGCAAGGCATGGGCGACGGCTCGCGCTTGTCGGAGCGCAACTTGCCGTCGGGCTTGCACCGCTTGGCGCGGCTCGTGAACAAGAGCCTCGAGCGCAGCCCCGGCACCGCGCCGAGCATCGTGTCGGCGCGCAACGCAAGCCTCGATGACGTGATTGCGCACCATGAGCCGGCGAGCTCGGATGGGTCGGAGCTGGACTTCGGGAGCTTTGCGACGCCGAAGGATGCGAGTCAGTTCAAGGCGCCGACGATGGAGATGAAGAGGCCACCGACGCCGCCGGCGAAGGCCGATGAGCGAGGGCCGATGGCCGATGGCCGAGCACCGATTGCCGACGTCCGATCAACGATTGCCGATAGCCGATCACCGATCCCGGCCGGCCCGACCCCTTCGCCTGCCCTCTCCGATCCCGGCTCCGCTGCCTTGCTCGCGTCCCTCGAAGAGTTGAGCGAGTCGCTCGCGGGTGACGACGACGCTGCTCCTACCTTCGCGGCCGAAAAGCCGGCACCGAAGGTCAACGGCGCTGCCGGTAGGGCTGCTCCCGCACCGGTGCCTGCCCCCGCTCCAGCACCGGCTCCGGCGCCCGTCGTGAGCGCCAACGACGCGCCGCGCGACACCCACTACCGCGAGGTCTATCAACGCTTCGTCGAGGTGCGCGTCGAGTGTGGTGAGCCGACCGACGATCTCACCTACGACAAGTTCACGGCCAAGCTGGCGCAGAGCCGTGAGGCCGTCGTCTCCAAGCAAGCCTGCAAGGACGTACGTTTCTCGGTCTACGTGAAGAACGGCAAGGCCGCGCTCAAGGCGACGCCGGTCAAGTAGACGGCAGGCCGAGCTGCAGGTGCCAGCCGGTTGGGGCGATGGCGACGATGCCCTTGCTCACCGAGACGGAGAACTGGCGGACGCCGTCTTTGGTCTCGAGCTTGCCGCTGATCGACTGTCTGCTATCGAGTACACCCGGGTAGCCGCGCAACGTCGTGAGCCCGAAGGGACCCTCGAGGTCGAAGCCCTTGCCGATCAAGCCCTTTGCCCAGGCGAGCTCGCCGTCGTCGATGTTCTTCCAGTTGGAGAGCGCTGCGAACATGCGGTCGGTGACCGCAGCCCGGTCCGCTTCGGCGATGTCGTTTCGCTCGAAGAACCCGTTCGAGAGCTCGAGCGAGGTCGCCGGAACGGCGACGCCACGCATGACCGTCGCGATGCTCGCTGCGTCCCAGTCGACGTTCGAGTTGATCCAGCCCTCGAGCGCTTCGTAGCCCAAGGTACCGGAGACGCGACCGTTCTCATCAATCGCGCTTTCGGTGTCCAACACCTTCGACAGCTCGAGCTTGTCACCGTGCTCCTGCACGAAGTCCTTCGGGAAGCCCCAGAAGGTGAGGAGGGCGCGCTTCGCAGCAACCATCTGCTCTTCGCTGATGACGTATTTCCCGTCCACTTTGACGAACGCCTGGCGCAGGGCGGCGATGGCTTCGGGAGGAATTGGGATGCCGATCGCCATGCGGGGCACCGCAAGTGGCGCGCCAGTCACGACGGCGCTGGCCGGGGTCGTGGCGTTGCCGGAGACGACAGGCTTGCCGTGGACGGTCACGGGAACGCCGGCGGGAATCTGGAAGACGACGGTGCGGGCCTTTTCAGCCGGCTTTTCCTGAGCGCTGATAGGGGTTTCGGGCGCGCTCGAGACAATAGGGGTGCCAGTTCCAACGATGGGCGTTTTCATGGCCTAAATCATCGCCGTGAAGGCCGGCCGGGTGCGGATGCCTGCTGTGCCACGTTGGTCTCGCCAAGTGTGCGCGAGCGTCAGGGGCGCGACGTCGTCAGCGACTTCATCTGGTCGGCGTGCTCGGCGAGGAGGCGCCGCCATTCGATCTTGAACCAGGGCGTGTAGCGCTCGTCATCGGCGTCCGCGGCGAGCTCGCGTGTGACTTCTTCAGCGGACAGCCACTTGAGACCCGCGATTTCCATGGGATGCGAGCGCGGTGCCGCGTCACTCTTGCCGACGTAGACCGAGCAAAGCTCGTGCTCCGAGCCGGCAGCGCCGAAGTGGGCCTGGTACTCGAACTTGAACAGGTAGGTGAGAGCGGTCGTCATCCCGAGCTCTTGCTCGAGGCGCCGTACCGTCGCGGTCGCCATGTCTTCGCCGGCCCGTGGATGACTGCAGCAGGTATTCGACCAATAGAGTGGCCAGAGGCGCTTCTCGGCAGCCCGCTGCTGTAGAAGCAGCTCGCCACGGCTGTTGAAGATGAAGATCGAGAAGGCGCGGTGCAGCACGCCTTTGCCGTCGTGCGCGGCGGCTTTGGTGATGGTGCCAAGCTCCCGGTCGTTTCCGTCGACGGCGATGAGCTTTTCGCTCTCTGAGGATACCGCTTCCACGTGCGTCACCCGATCTGCGTGATCAACGTTTTGTACCCGGCGCGCTGCATGGCACGCGACACCTCGTCGGTGCCGGCGGTGCTCTCGCACAGGGCGATCATCGAGCCGCCGCCACCGCCACCCGTGAGCTTGGCGCCGAGAGCGCCGTGCTTGCGAGCGATCTCGATGAGCTCTTCGAGCTCCCACGAGGACACCTGCAGCGCGTTGAGCAAGCCGTGGTTGATGTTCATGAGCTCGCCGAGCTCGGCAAGGCTGCCCCTCTCGACGGCCTCGACCGCGCGCAGTGTGAGCTGATCGATGTCGTTGAAGATGCGCTGATAGAGGTCGGGGCTGCGCTGAGCCGCTTCGGCAACGCGACCGACCGTGGTGGCGGTGAGTGACTCGATGCCGCTCATGCCGATGACCAGCGGAATCGTCTTGGCCGGGGTCACCTTGCGCATCGTCGCCTTGGGCTCACCGCGCTTGAACAGCATGAAGCCGCCGTGCGTCGCCATGGTGTTGTCGATGCCCGATGCCTTGCCGTGCGCGACCTTTTCGCACTCGTACGCTAGAGCGCACACTTCGTCTTCAGTGATGGTCAGCTTGAAGTGACGGGCCACGGCGCGAATCATCGCTACCGCGAGCGCTGCGCTGCCGCCGAGACCCATGGCGCGTGGGACATGCGGGTAAATCTCGAGGCGCATGCCGCGATCGCGGACCTTCAAGTTGTCGAGAATGAGGTCGATGGTGCTGTAGAGCGAGTGGCTGTGATTCTCCTGGGCGTTGAGGTTCACCTCGAGACCCCAGCGCGGCACCACCAAGTGCACACCCTTGTCGCTGTCTTCGACCTTCGCCTGGATGGCGAGCGGGATGGCCGCAGCCAAAGCGTGGCTGCCGTAGACCACCGCGTGCTCACCGAGGAGGATCACCTTGCCATAGCCCGAGGCGAGGTTGTCCTTCACCGCGGTCTCGTTCTCCATGGCGCTGCGGCCACGGCGGACGGCGGCGAGCGTGGTGTTGAGCTCTTGCGCCTTCCACACTTTGATTTCGCCGCTCTCGATCATCTCCTCGACGACCTCGTCGAAGAGCTCGGGCGGGGTGCCGGCTGCCATCGCCACGGTGCGGGCGTGCAAGGTCATGTGACCGCGCTGGATGCCTTCGGTCGACAGGGCGCGCAGCGCCGAGAAGTTCTGGGCCAGGCCCACCGCGCCCATGACTTCGGCAAGCTCGCGCGCGCTCGAGACATTCAAGATGCGGTGGCCGATGCGCACCGCCGGGTTCGACTGCAACGGGCCGCCGACGGTGCCGACCTTCATGGGCATCTCGAGCTCGCCGACGAGATCACCGGCTTCGTTGCGGTACCACTTGGTGAGCGAGGTGTAGTGGGAGCCACGCGCGGCGTAGGCGTGCGCCGCTGCTTCGATGGCGCGCCAGTCGTTGCCGGAGGCGATGGCGACGGCGTCGACGCCGTTCATGATGCCCTTGTTGTGAGTTGCCGCGCGGTAGGGGTCGACGCGTGCCATGTCGTTCGCGAGGATGACGCCATCGCGGACTTGCTCGCCGGTGTAGCCCTTACCTGCGAGATCCTTCACCGGGATGACACAGCGGGCGCTCACCATGGCGCGATCGGTGAGGTTCGAGAGGATACGCAGGAAGACCTTGCCGCCGGTCATCTTCTCGACCAGGCCGGCGACGCCTTCACACATGCTGTTCACGAGATTCGCACCCATGGCGTCGCGCGTGTCGACGAGCAGGTGCACGATCATCATGTCGCCGCGAGCGCACGCCGCCGGGTGAATGAACACCTCGACGTCTTTGGCGCCGCCGCCGCGCGCCACCATCTTCGGATGCAGCGAGTTCGCGAGCGAGAGGATCTCGTCTTTGTTTTGCAGAAGCGCCTGGCGAGCCTTCGCCGGGTGCTGCACGTCCACCACCTGAATCTGCCCGATGAGGATGGGCTCGCTGCTCTCGGTGGTGAAGCCGCCGCCGTTGCGGACGACCTTCGCGGCCGACGAGAGCGCCGCGATGATGGACGGTTCTTCGACGACGAGCGGCACGATGTAGGGCTTGCCGTTGATGAGGAAGTTGAGCCCCAAGCCGATGGGCAAGCTGAAGACGCCGATGACGTTCTCGACCATCTTGTCGGCTTGCTCGGGGGAGAGCACCGACGCGCCCTCGAGGAGCGCTTTGTATTCGCCTTCGCCGAGCACGTCGCGCTCGTGCAGGAGCGCCAAGCGCTCTCTCACCGACTTCTTGTAGAACTCTGGGATTCTCGAGGCGTCCATCAGCTTCCTTCAAGCGTTACATGGTCAGCGCGCCCGTATTGGACACACCGAGCGGGACGATTGGGAAACCCGCGCTCTTCAAAGCGCTCTGAACCCGGGGGAGCTCGTCCTGGCGGCAGAGTGCGACTCCGAGGTCACCTCCACCAGCGCCGGCCGGCTTATAGCGAGCGCCATTAGATCGCGCAATCGCGCCAATTTGCGCGTGCGCCGGGGTTTCGATGGCGATCCCAGCGGTCTTGCCGAGGTTTGCGAGACCCTCGCCGTACTGGCCGACGATCTCGAGAAAGCCGTCCACCTCCCCGGCGTGAAAAGCCGCGCAAGCTTGCTCGCTTAGCCGCTTGAGGCCGCCCATGATGGCGGCGTAGCTCGAGGGCTCGCGGGCGGCGAACTGCGCTACCGCGCCGACGAAGCTGCGGGTGTCCGCCGACGTACCCGACCAGATCGCTATCATCGCGAGCCCTGCGGGCCACTTCATCGGTGTTCGCTCGGGGAGCTCGGTGCCGCGGAGGCGGTAACGCAAGACGCCGCCGTGCACGCTCGCACCGAGATCGATGCCGCTGCCCGCGCCTTTCTGGAACTCGCGGTGGGCTTGGAAGGCGCGCTGGAAGATGACGTCGGCGCTGGCTTTGGCGTCGAGGATGCGCTCGAGCGCCACGGTGAGGGCGGCGGAGGAGCCGAGACCGAGCTTGTCCTTGCCCTCGAAGAACGCCTGAGTGTCGAGGGTGATGTGCTCGACGGTGGCGGGGAGCTGGCGCAGGCGCGGGAGCACCAGCCGTAGCGCCTCCGCAGCCGGACCCTCGAGGTCTGGACGCGTGAGCGTCGCGCCAAACACGCCGATCTCCGCCGCATCGACGGTGAGCGTCGGGCTCTCTACGTTCCCCGCGCGCGTCTCGACGCCGGCATAGCGGTCGACCGCGACGACGAGCGCGGGCGCGCCCTCGAGGACCGCGTACTCACCGACGATGACGAGCTTGCCGGGCGCCTGGCTCTTCATCAGAGGAGATGCGCCGCCGGCCCCAGATCACTCGCGACGACGCGCAGCACTCCGGGCACGGCGGCGATGCTGGTCTCGACGGCACGCGCGTGCTCCGCGGTGGTGAGGACCTTCACCTGCGGACCGGCGTCGATCGTGTAGGTGGCGGGCACGCCCTTCTTTTGCAGCTCGCGGACGGCGTGCACGCAGTCGACGGTCGCGCCCCGCCAATAGACGAGGGCAGGATCGGTCGCGAGCATGACGGCGTGCATCTTCATGCACGAGCGTTCGGTGATGCGTGCCAGGAGCCCGAAGTCTTTGTCCGCTATCGCGGAACGAAGCGCGACGAGATCGTGCGGGTGGGTGTCGACCCAGGCGGCGTAATAGGGGGAGGTGGTGCGGGAAGCGTCCATGCCGCTGGTCGACCCGGTCTCCTTCTTGGCGTCGCTCACCACTGCGACCAGCACCTTGAGCGGCCAGTGCGCGGGGGGAGCGAGCTCTCTTGCGACACAGTCGCTGCCGTCGTCGCGCTGACCGCGCGCGAGCTCCACGAAGCCGCCGAAGATCGAGCGCGCAGCGGAGCCGGAGCCCCGACGTGCGAGCTCGGAAAGCTCCGTGGGATTGGCGTCGAGTCCAGCGGCATTGCTTGCCGCGAGCGCCAAAGCCGCGAAACCGGACGCAGAGGAGGCAAGCCCAGCCCCGGTGGGAAAGTCGTTCTTGCTGACGACGCGCGCGTGATCGGCGATCTTCGCCTTGCTGCGAATGAGGTCGAGAAAGCGACTGACCCGCTGCGCGTCTTCCGCCGATGCCTGCGTGCCGTTGAGCTCGAGGCTGTCATCATCGAGGGCGGGATCGAAGGCGACACTGGTCTCGGTCGACAAACCGGCGAGGGTCACCGAGATCGATCCGACCGCGGGTAGGTTCAGCGTCGTGCCGCGCTTCCCCCAATATTTGACCAGCGCGAAGTTGGTGTGCGCGCGGGCGCGAGCTTGTCTCATGGCGAAGCTCTATTAGTCGCGGCGCTTGCCGTGAAGCTCGGTGCTGCGCGCTTGTTGCGTGCCGTGTTTGACGACGCTCACCGCGAACAAACGGATGGCGCGCTCTTGAGCCCGAGCTCGGTGCAGCTGCTGGAGGCGCGCCGGGGGCCGGTGCTTGAGGCCCTGGGGACGCATACGCCTGGGCAAGGGACGCAAGCCGCTGCGATGCGATGAATCAGCCACGCGAGACCCCCGGCGTTTGGTGAGGCTCATGCATACCTGCTTTCACCCCGGGTGCTCAAGTACGCAAAACTTCCCGCAATCTTGGGCCTTTGCTCCTCTTTTTCACCTCTTGGCACCCAAGGCGTGTAGATCAAAGGAGCATGGCCGAGAAGAACGCCGACCGCGCTACCCCGTCGAAAATCGGGCGCTATCAGGTCCTCGATCGACTCGCTGCCGGCGGTATGGCCGAAGTCTACCGGGCGCGCAGCGCGAGCGACGGCAATCGCCTCATCGCCATCAAATGTATGCTGCCCGCTCTCGTCGACGACGAAGAGTTCGCCAACATGTTCGTCGACGAGGCGAAGCTCGCCTCGCAGCTCTCGCACCCCAACATCGTCCAAATTTACGAGCTCGGGCGCTACAAGGAACAGCTCTACATCGCCATGGAGCTCATTCACGGCCGCGACCTCCGTGCCATCGTCCGCAAGGCCAAAAAGCGCGGGCAAGCGCTCTCGCCGCAGTTCGTGGCCTACGTCGTCGCCAAGACCGCCGAAGCGCTCGACTACGCCCATCGCAAGACCAGCATCGACGGCAAGCCGCTCAAGCTCGTCCACCGCGATGTCAGTCCGCAAAACATCTTGGTGGGCTACGACGGCAACGTCAAAGTCGTCGATTTCGGTATCGCTAAAGCGGACTTCCGCCGCACCATGTCACGCGTCGGCATCTTGAAGGGCAAGTTCGCGTACATGGCCCCCGAGCAGGTGAAGACCGGCGAGGTCGACGGGCGCACCGACATCTTTGCGCTGGGGGCGGTGCTCTACGAGGCATTCGCGCACCGCAAGCTGTTTTATGGCGAGAGCGACTTCTCGATCCTCGAGCGCGTCACCAACGGCACGCTACCGGAAGACGCCGCGGCCTGGGATCGCTTGCCACCCGATGTCGCCAACGTGGTGAAGCGCGCGGTCACGGTCGATCCAGCGGAGCGCTATCAAGAGGCGTCGAACATGGCGGAGGCGCTCGAGCCGCTGCTCATCGACGGTCGCACCTTCTTCGGTCCAAAGCAGGCGCGCGAGCTCATGACTGGTTTGTTCGACCAAGAGATCGCCGACAACGAGATGGCGCTGCGAGCCTTCGCCTCCACTGCCGGCGAGATGTCCGGCATCCTGCGGCGTCCGTCGCAGAAGGTCGAGAAGCTCGACAAGGTCCAAGCCGACGACGAGGAGAAGCCGGGCCGCGACTGGAGCATCGTCACGCGCGACCCGGCAAAAGCCGCTGCCGAGGTCGAAGCCGAGCTGCAGCGCGACCGTGCGAGCCGAAGCGGTGGGCGCGGCAACGGCCGAGACGAGAGTAACACCTCGACGGATCACATCCACAACACGTCGACGCGTCCCGAGCCCGAGCGCCGGCCGAACAGTCGCGAGCGCTCCGCTTCCGAAGACGACGCGACGCGGGTCACCGGCGTCGAGCCCGCGCCCATGGAGAAGGCGAAGAGCTCGGCGCGTGGCCGTTCACCCTCGCAAACCATCGTACCGGTCACCGAGACGCGCGGGATTCCCCTCGTTGGTAGCGTCCTCGGCGGTAACCCCGACGAGCAACGGCGCCGCTTGCTCTGGACGCTCACCGGGGCCATCGCTGTGGTGCTGGTGTTGCTCGTCATCGTCTTGGTGAAACGCGCGACGCCGACACAGACCGAAGTGATCGGCGAAGGCGACGCGCTCGCCGACATCGCCGAGCGCCCGCGCATCCCACGCGTGACCACGACGCCGCTCGATCAGCCGCAGCAGGCGCCGCAACCCAGCGCACCCGATCCGGTGGAGCGTGCGCCGGAGAAGCCCGAGGTCGTGGTCGAAGCGAAGCCGGCGCCACCACCCGCGCCGGATCCCGAGCCGGCGTACGGCTACTTGAGCGTGCGCACCAGCGACGGCCGACCCGCGACCGTGTTCATCGACAAGAAAGAGGTCGGGCCGGCACCCATCGTCAAACGCAAGATGCCGTACGGCGAGCACATCGTGCGTGTCGTCGACAAAGCCAATCGCGCCAAGGTCCTGCAGGTCATCCTGACCTCGAAGAACAGCCGCAAGGCACCGGTCGAGCTCGAAGTCTCGCCGTAACGAGCGGTCATTCGTGTCCGCTCGGTCGGACAGGTGACCGGCTTCAGCGGACGCGCTGGCGCTCGTAAAGCGTTGAAATCATGCGGCTCCGTGCCCGGCACGGCGAATGCATTCCAATGACGCGAACGAGACAGCGGACACGAGGCTCATCATGCGTCACTGGAAGCTCCCCACTCTGATCCTCGCGCTGACGCTGATCGCTACAGGTTGTGCAACCACCGCGCGGGAGACGCCGCGCAGTGCCAAGTTCAAGCAGTACGAGCAAACGAGCGCCGCCGTGGAGCGCGCGCATCGCGTACGTGCTTGGCGCAGTGCCGATGCCTTTGCGCTCGGTGCTGACTGATCGCGCTCGGCGATGACCACACAAGCGGTTTCCCCCCGCACTGTCGTCGCCGAGCATCCTGAACCCCTGAAAACAACAACGCCGGTGCATCTCTCACGAGGTGCACCGGCGTTGTGTCGATCAGAGGGGATACGTACCATTTTCCGAGGCGGAAAACGGAACATGTCCCTGCGATCTTAGAGCTTGTCCTTGAAGGCCTTCGCGGCGCGGAAGCCGACGGTCTTCGAGGCCTTGATCTTGATGGCCTCGCCGGTCTGCGGGTTACGGCCGGGGCGAGCCTTGCGGGTGCGCACGACGAACGTGCCGAAGCCCGGGTACGAGAAGCGCTTGTCCTTGCGGATGGCGCCAGCGAGGTTCTCGAACACGGTCTCGACCATCTCGGCCGCGAGCTTCTTGGTGACTTCGCCGTTGTGCTTCTCGTACATCTTCTCGATGAGCTCAGCCTTCGTCATTGTCTTTTCCTTGGTGTTGCTCGTCTCGCTCCGGACTTGAATTTACAGCCTCGGGAGCATGGTACGAGCGAATCTGCCCAGTGAATTAGCGGGCGTCCCGATCGGGGTCAAGCGAAACCCGCATCCATTCAGGTCGATTTCGCGATCGCGCGGACGAAAAAATGTAGGTGTAGCTACACCGTCCGCAATAACAAACATGACACCTGGTCATGCGCAGCGGCCGCCGAAGTGCCAGGTTCGATCATCGCGAGGCCATCGACGTCGGCAAGACCGGTGATGTCGGCGGATCCCTGGCGAGCGCTCGGCGTCGCCATCAGCTTGTCGCTATCGCGGACGATCTTGACGCGAACGTAGTTACGCCGGTCGGCGGCGCGCGGCGCCTTGGCCGTGAGAGTGACAGTTACCTTTGCGCGCTGGAGGTCCTGGGCGCCTTGCAGGGCACGCAGGGCAGGGCGCACGAAGAGCTCGAACGAGACGTACGACGAGACCGGGTTGCCCGGGAGGCCGAAGAACGGGGTCGCGTCGATGGTGCCCACCGCCAGCGGCTTACCGGGCCGCATCGCTACCTTGTGGAAGGTGACCTTGCCGCGCTCGGCGAGGACGCGCTTCACGTAGTCGTGCTCGCCCACCGAGACACCACCGCTGGTGACCACGAGATCGGCGATCGCGGCTGCTTCCTCCAACGCTTCGCCGATGGCTTCGGGGGAGTCGGCGACGATGGGCAGACGCAGCGGCACACCGCCGGCCTCGCGCACCTGGGCGGCGAGCATCAGGGCGTTGCCGTTGCCGACCCGAGTCGGGCCGCTGGTGAGCAGGGTGTCGACCTCGACGAGCTCGTTGCCCGTCGGAATGATGGCGACCCGTGGACGACGGGTGACGGGGAGCGTCACGCGACCTTGCGTCGCCGCGACCGCGATATCGCCGGCGCCGATCACCGTGCCGCGTTTGAGCAGGACCGAGCCTTCGCCGATGTCCTCGCCCACATGGCGCACGTTCGCGCCGGTGCCGACTGGCTCGCCGATCAGCACGTAATGGCCGTCGCGGGTCACGTTCTCTTGCATGACGACCGCGTCGCAGCCCTTCGGCAGGGGAGCGCCGGTGAAGATGCGCGCCGCTTCCTTGCGCGTCACCACCATCTCGCCGTCGTCGCCCGCGGCCGACTCACCGATGATGTCGAGGCGTGTAGGCTCGGCGCTACTCGCTTGCGCTGTCGATCGCGAATGCAACGCGTACCCGTCCATCGCCGAGTTGGTGAAGCGCGGCACCGGGACGGTGGCGACCAGATCCTCGGCGAGCACGCGGCCCAGAGCCTCGTCGACGGAGACGAGCTCGGCGCCCAGCGTGCCGATGCCGAGGAGCGCCTTCTCCTGCGCTTCCTCGACCGAGATCACTGGAGCATCGCTTCGGCGACGCGCTGACCCTGAGCGTTGAAGGCGATGCGCTTGTCCTCGGCCTTCTTACCCTTGGCCGCTTTGGCGGTGTAGACGAAGATGCGGCCGCCGCCCTTGCTCTCGATGCGTGCCGGAATACCCTCGCGGCGCGCGACTTCTTTCTCGTCGCCTTTGGCGGTGGCGATGAAGTCCTCGAGCTTCTTGGCGACGATGGCTTCGTCGAGATCTTTCTGGGCGCGCGTCAAGGCGGAGGCGCACTCGCTCTGCAGCTTCTTGCGGTTCACTTGGCCGAAGGGGCTGCCGATTTCGAGCTTCGCATCGGCACCAACGCTGCTTGCGAGACCGTCGGCGCGATCGCTGCACTCCTTCAAGCCGCCCATCGCGGTGGAGAGGAGCTGCACGCGCTGCGCGGCGGTGGGCGCGTTCTTGGCGGCGCCGACCTCGGACTGCGCTTGCGCGGCGCGGTCACGCACCTTCTCGAGCTGCGCCTTCCAGCGCAGCGCCGTGATGGTCGCTTGCAGCTTCTCGCGCTCGGTGGCGCACGCCTTGGTGATTTGCACGGCGTAGAGCTTGCCGAGCGGCGTGTCGAACTCGGCGTTGGCATCGAAGCCGGGGCGGCGATCGATATTCGGCAGGGCGCCCTGGCACTGGCTCATGCCGTTGATGGCGGCGTCCGTCGCCGAGAGCTGCGCTTCGGCGGTGGCGGCGCTACGCACCGGCGTGATGAAGCGCGCAATATCGGCGACCACTGCGTCGACCTTCTGTTTCCACGCGGCGCGGAAGTCGAAGGTCTTGCCCTGGTTGTCGAAGCCGAACTGGGTCTTCTCGTAGATGAAGACGCGGCCCCCTTCGACGCTCTCGATGCGCTGAGGAATACCGTTCGCCTTGGCGACCACGAGCTCGTCGCCCTTCAGCGTCGTCATGAACTGCTCGAGCTCGACCGCGTTGCGCGCCTTCTTGAGCTCCTCGTCGGCGGTCTTCGTGTAGCTCGTGCACTCCTCGCGCAGGCGGCCGACGGTCATGGAGCCGTCGGCGGTGGCGATGGGATACTTCTTGTCGGCTTCCTTCTGAGCATCGAGCTTGGTGGCCTGCTCGGCGCAGAGGCTGGCGTTGGTCTTGGCGGTCGACCACTGCTCGATTTTCTCCGCGCTCTTCTGCGAGGCTTTGGCCGCGTCAGCGGACTTCCTGGCGGCGTTGAAGGGCTCGCGCAGGGTCTCCGCAGAGCCGCGCCAGATGTACATCGGCCGGTCGCGCGTGAGTTGATCACGCTCGCGGGCGCAGTTCTTGGCGATCTGTGGGGCGGTGACCTGACCGTACGGCGACTCGAACTGCGCCTTGCCGTCGTACCCGGGCATCTTGTTGCCGCCCTCGAGCTCGGTGTTGCAGGCTGCCAGCGCGGTGATCGTCGCGTCGACCGCGGCGGCGACTTCGGCGGCGCTCTTGGCCTGCTTACGCTTGGTCTCGGCTTGAGCGAGCGACCCGAGCGCTTGCGTGATACGGCCGCGCCACGCCAGCTTGTCGACCTCGTTGCGCAGGCGGGTGCTGCGCTCGGTGCACTCCTTGCGCGTGTTGGTGATGCTCAACGTGCCGAGCGGGGTCGCGACCAGGCGCGGCTCGACGTCTTCGGCTTTGCTCTCGAGCGACTGAATCGTCGACAAGCAGGTGGCGAAGGCCTGCGCGGCGGTGCGGTAGTGTGAGGTCTGCTCCTCGGGATTGCCGGTCTTGCCGGCGGCGACGATCGCCTGGCGAGCCGACTCGATGCTGGTGCTGAGCGACTGCGAGGCGTCGATCTGCCACTGGGCGACGGCTTCACGCACTGCCAGCTGGCGCGCCTTGGCGTCGCGGTCGCGGGCGTGCTCGACGTAGACCTGATCGTCGCCGTACTGCTGTCCGCTGATGCGGACATCGGCGAGCTCTTGCAAAACGGCGCGGATGCCACCCACGTCTTGAACGGTCGGGACCCGGTCTTGGAACTGCTTCTGCAGCTCGTTCGCCTTCTGTAGCGCGATGTTGCCGCGCTTGATGAGCTCGTCGATGGCGGCGTTGCGGCGGGCAATGCGGTCTTGCTCGACCGCCGTCTCGTAGCGCTTCTCGGCCGCGACCACGGCCTCGCTTGCATCCTCGAACTCGGGGTGCGAGCGCGTGAGCTCGGTGGCGCGCTGCACCGCGAGCTGCGCCTTACGCAGGTGTGACGCCGCCTCGTCGAAGCTCTTCTGGGAGAGCGAAGCGTTGAACTGGCGGAGCTGGCCGTTGATCGACGCGACGCCGGCGTCTTCGCTCTCGTCGGGCTCGTCTTTCACGACCTCTTTTTTGGCCTTGGACGGACCGTGCATGGTGGCGCAGCCCGCGAAGGCGACGCTCAGGTGGACGGCAAGCAAGGCCTGCAAGAGTGCTTTCATGGTCATGAACCCCAACGCGCGACGAGCTCGCGCACCTCGCTGACGAAACGCTCCTTTTCGAAGCGCTCGAAGTGATCCCACGTGCACAGGCTCTTGGTGTCGACGATTCGGTCGACGAACAAGACACCGTTCAAATGATCGAGCTCGTGCTGGAAGGTGCCGGCAGAAACGCCGCGCACTTCGAAATCCAGATGTCCGCCATTGCGGTCAAGGCCACGGACCCGGACCTCGGCGTGGCGCGGCACACGACCGCGCAGGTTGGGGATGGAGAGGCATCCCTCGTAGTTCGAGAAGGTCTCCGACGAGAGCGGCGTCACCTCGGGGTTGACCACCACGGTGAGCGGATAACGCGGCTTGTACGGATAGCGCGGGTTGTCGCGAACCTCGACGGCGAAAACGCGGAGCTTCTCGTAGACCTGGGTCGCCGCGATGCCAGCCCCCGACGCGTCGCGCATGGTCTCGACGAGGTCGTCGATGAACCCCTGCACCACCGGCGTCCCGAGCTCTTGCTCGCTGACGGCACGGGCGGTTTCTCGGAGCACTGGGTGCCCGATTTGCGCGATCTTACGTAAGGCCATGTGGTTTTGGGTTTACCACTCTTACAGCCCATCTCATAACCCGCGTTGAGCAAAAACGGGCCTCGGCGGGTAAATGAGATGGGCTGTCGCCTGCGGCGGGTATTCGCGGCTGCGCCGCTAGTTGGCCGCGACCTGGCGCGGCCGCTAACCCATCGTCACACCATGGCCGCGATCGATATGGCTAACGTCGAGATTGCCGCCGTGCTGGCGGAAACCGCCCTTGAAGGGATGCGACTGGATGAACATCGGGGTGTCGAGGTCGACGATGTCGATGCCGCCGAAGCCGGATGCGAGGTGGGCCGAGAAGGTCATGGCGAGGATGCTCTCGACCATGCCGCCGATCATCAGTGAGAGGCCGTGTTGGCGGGCGGCCTGCATCATCGACCAGGCTTCGGCGATGCCCGACTTCATCGTCTTGATGTTGATGAAGCGGACGCAGCCGAGCTCGACCAGCTCGAGGACGTCGGCGGCGCTACGGGCGGATTCGTCGGCGCATAGCGGAATCGGCGTGAGGCCGGCGAGCTTCTTCCAGTCGTCGTGAGCGCCGCGGGGGAGTGGTTGCTCGAAGATCTGCAAAGGAATGCGGTGCTCGTCCATGCCGCGGGCAAAGACGGTGGCTTGCGCTAGGTCGTAACCGCTGTTGGCATCGGCAAAGAGCCGCGCGTCGGGGGCCGCCTCGCGGATCGCCAGTAGGCGCTGGACGTCTTCTTCAGCGGACACGGCGCCCACCTTCACCTTGATGGTGGTGATGCCGCGACCGATGATCGATTTCGCCGAGCGGCGCGCATGCTCGACGTCACCCGCGGTCACCGTCATGTCCGTGACCAGGCGCGTGCCGGCGCCGCCGAAATCCTTCCACAATGGCTTCTTCGCCTTACGAGCCAACGCATCGATGATCGCCATCTCGAGACCGCAGCGAGCTGCCGGCGCGCCGAGGTGCTTCTCGCGCAGGATGGTGCCGATGGCGCGCCAGTCGTCGACCTCGCGTCCTACCACCAGCGGCTTCATCGCGAGGATGGCGGCGTGGGTCTGCTCTTGGGTTTCACCGCTCACCTCGGCGAACGGTGCCGCTTCGCCGAGTCCCACCGTGCCGTCATCGAGCGTGGCGCGGACCAGGACGTTGCGCGCCATCGTCGGGGCACCGCCAGCGATGCCGAACGGCTCGGTCAACGACAGGTCGAGGCGCTCGGCGGTCAGAGTCTTGAGGACGCTCACGACTTCTCCTTGGCTCCCGCCCAGACACGCGGCAGCGGTCGTTTACCCGCGGTTGCTCGCTCGGCCTGGCCGGCGAGGGCAAGCAATAGTTGCTCGGAGCCGAAGCGCCCCATCACCTGCACACCAATGGGCACGCCCGCGCCGTTCCAGTGCAGGGGCAGGCTCATCGCCGGCAGACCCGTGGTGTTGCCGATGGGCGTGAAGCCGGCGTAGCTCATGAGCTTCCTCCCGGTCTCGGCGTCGGTCTGTCCCAGCGTGAACGTCGCTGTCCGCCATGGCGGTGTCGAGAGCGTCGGCGTCAAGATGACGTCGTAGCGCTCGAGAGCCTTGAAGAGCGGCTGCGCCACATCGTTGAGCTTGCTCCACGCCATCCAGTGGTCCGCCGGCGTCAGCTTGGCGTTGATCTTGATGAGGCGCCTGGTCATGCGCTCGAGGGGCGGCAGGCCCTGACTTGCGTTGGTGGCCCACGCAATCGCGGAGAAGACGTTGGGGTCGACCATGACCCGACGTACCGACGGCGGAACGTTCGGGGGCGTCATCGCCTCGAGCGCGGCGCGGATGAAATAGCCCGTAGCCATCGCCCAAATGGTCGTGAAGTGCGTCGCGAACGACTCGCCGTCGAGCTCGTAGCGCGCCTCTTCGACTTCGTGTCCGAGATCGGAGAAGAGGTGCGCCGCGCGGTCGACCGCCTCGCAGCAGTCGGGATGTGATTCGTCGCCGAGCAGGGTGCGGGTCGTGAAGCCGATACGCAGGGGCTTCGGGTCGCGACTCGCAGCGTCGATATAGCTGCCGCGCGTCTCGGGTGCCTGCCAGCGGTCGAACGGCCGCGCCCCAGCCAGGACGTCGAGCATGAGGGCGCTATCGCGGACGGTGCGGCTGACCACGCCGTGCATGACGAAGCCGTCCGGCGAATCCCAAGGTTCTTGCGGCAACCGCCCGCGGCCGGCCTTCAGGCCCCAAAGGCCACAGGCAGAGGCAGGGATGCGAATCGAGCCGCCGCCATCTTCGGCATGTGCACACGGCACGATGCCCGCCGCGACCGCCGCAGCGGACCCGCCGCTCGAGCCGCCGGGGGAAAGCGCCGTGTCCCACGGGTTATGCGCCGGTCCGTGGAGAGCGCCCTCGGTGCTCGGAAGCAGCCCGAGCTCGCTCATGTTCGTGCGTCCGATGGTGAGGAGACCCGCGTCATCGAAACGGCGCGCCACCTCGTGAGTACGCTTGGACACGTTTTCTTTCGCGAGGGTGCATCCCCATGAGGCCCGCAGACCCGTGCGCTCGAGCGAATCTTTGATCAAGAAAGGTGCGCCACGGAGCTTGCCGCCTGGGAGGGCGTGCAAGAGCAATTGCCGAGCATGGCTCTCGGTCACCTCTACTACGGCGTTGATACGAGGGTTCACCTCGGCGATGGCGCGAAATGCCACATCGAGGAGGTCAGCGGCGGTCGCTTGTCGCTTTTTTACGATTTCGACAAGTCCGAATGCATCGTGTCGTACGTATTCGTCGAGATTCACTCCGCGGTTCTTACGACGTCGGAAGCCGAGCTGTATACACAGCGAACGCAATCATCTCATGTGGGGGCATGAATGAAAGCGCAGGATCTAACTTCGGACTGGCCGGCCTGTCTGCACACTGTCGTCGAGGTGTGCCTGGCTTCGCGTTTTCCCATGGCCGTCTGGCGGGGCCCCGAGCTTACCGCCATCTACAACAATGCCTACGCGTACTTGCTCGGTGCTCGGCATCCAGCGTCGCTCGGTCGTCCGGCAGCCGAAGGCTGGGGTGAATGTTGGCGGCACTTCGCGGCGCAGGCCCAAGAGGTCGTCACGCTGGGCACCGCCACGTGGAACGAGCGCACCTATATGGCGCTCGAGCGCAACGGGACTCTCGTCGATGTCTGGTTCACTTGGTCGCTCTCACCGATCCGCGACCAGGACGGGCGGGTCTGCGCGATCCTGTGCACCATGACCGACGACACCGCGGCGGAGCTCGCGGACCGGGAGCGCGCCGAGGTCGAGCGTGCCGAAGCGGCGCTGTTTGCCTCTCGCGCCCGGCTGGAGAACATCTTGTCGGCGGCCGAAGTCGGTGCATGGTCGCTGGATCTGCGCACGGGCCGGCTCGACAGCGACCGCAACGTCGCCGAGTTCCACGGCCTGGGCGAAGCCGATCTCCGTAATCGCGGACCGTCCGCTTTCGTCGACCGGATTCATCCCGAGGACGCACCCCGCCTCGAAGCCGCGTTGACCCGCGCTCACGACACCGGCGATTTCTTCGACCCCATCTACCGCATCGTTCGAAGCGACGGCTCGATCCGCTGGATCGCGAACCGTGGCCGCGTCATCTCCGACGAGAAGGGCGAGCCGGTATCCATCGACGGCGTTGCCATCGACGTCACCGAGCGTCAGCTCGCCGAGCAGCGGCTCAGGCAGAGCGAGGAGCGTTTGGCCCTTGCGACCGGCGCCGCCGAGCTCGGCATCATCGAATGGAACGCGGTCTCCGACGTGTCGCTCTGGGAGAACGCGCGTACCTACGAGATCTTCGGCCGCGACCCGAGCGCCGGTCCCCTCAATCGCCGGCAGGCGATCGAGGCCGGCATCGTCCATCCCGATGACGTGCAAAAGCTCGATCTCGCCTTGAAGGCAGCGTCCCGTCCCGGCGGTGTCTTCAAGCTGATCTCACGCATCAAACGTCAGAACGACGGCGCTTGGCGTTGGTTGGAGCTGGCGGGAGCACTGTCCACTACAGCGGACGGCAAGCCGTTGAAGCTCGTCACCGTGGTCGCCGACATCACCGACCGCAAGCGTGTCGAATCCGAGCGTGCCCTCCACCTCGATTCCGAGCGGGCCGCACGCACCGAGGCCGAGCGTGTCAGCCACATGAAAGACGAGTTCCTCGCGACCTTGAGCCACGAGCTACGCACGCCGCTCAACGCCATTCTCGGATGGTCCGAGCTGCTCAAGGCCGACGGCTTGACCGACTCCACACGTTTGCAGGCCGTCGAGATCATCGATCGCAACGCCCGTGTGCAGACACGTCTCATCGAGGACCTGCTCGAGATGAGCCGCATCATCTCCGGCAAGGTACGCCTCGACGTGCAAGCGATCGACCTCGCAGACGTGGTGCAGGCGGCGGTCGAGAGCGCGCAGCCGATGGCTGCCACGAGGGGCGTGCGTCTGTCCAAGGTCATCGACGCCGGTGCCGGCAAGATGAACGGCGACCCGGCGCGCTTGCAGCAGGTCATCACCAATCTGCTCTCCAATGCCATCAAGTTCACGCCGGTGGGCGGCAACGTTCGTGTGCAGCTCGCGCAGACCCCGAACGACATCCAGGTCATTGTCCGCGATAACGGTAGCGGTATCGCGCCAGATTTCGCGCCTTTCCTCTTCGACCGTTTTGCACAGGCGGAGCCGAGTCATACGCGGCGTTTCGGGGGCCTCGGGTTGGGGCTGTCCATCGTGAAGCAGCTGGTCGAAATGCACGGTGGGAGCGTCGTCGCCGAGAGCGCCGGCCTCGGGAAAGGCTCGACGTTCACCGTCAGCCTACCCGTCGTCAGGCTGAGTGCCGGTGCCAATGAAGACGTCGATGGGGTAGCGCGCGAGCAAGATGCCGAGAAGAATTCGGAAGCCACGAAGCTCACCGGCATCAAGGTCCTCGTCGTCGACGACGAGCCCGACGCCCGGGAGCTCATGAAGCGAGTGCTCGAAACCCGCGACGCCAAGGTGGTGACGGCGGCGTCCGCGGCGGTCGGTCTCGATCTGGTCGAGCGCTACCGGCCCGACATCGTGCTCTCCGACATCGGTATGCCGGGCATCGACGGCTACGATTTCATCCGCCAAGTGCGGGCCTTGGGCGCGAAACGCGGCGGCACCGTGCCTGCTATCGCGGTCACGGCGTTCGCGCGGGCCGAGGATCGCGAGCGGGCGCTGCGTGCCGGCTACCAATCCCACCTACCCAAACCCATGCAGGTGCATCAGCTCGTCGCGGCCATAGCAGCGAGCGTCTCTTGCTCGGCGTAGACCTCTCGTGCGAGGCAATCGGCATGCGGATGCGCCGCACGCCCCCGACCTCCGAGCGCGAGCTGATGATTCGCGCAAGCGCGCTCTCGGGCCACAGCATCGCCGAGATCGCCGCGGGGATGAGTTGGCCGCTACCCCCAGATGCGCGTCGCGCCAAAGGCTTCGTTGGCCAGCTCATCGAGGCTGCTCTGGGAGCCGAGCCCGAAGCCGGCGAGCTGCCCGACTTCTTGACCCTCGGCATCGAGCTCAAGACCATTCCGCTGACGCCCGACGGGCGGCCGAGCGAGAGCACGTTCTGCTGTTCGATCGACATGGACGCGGTCGACCGCGAGCTCTGGGAGACGTCGCGGCTGCGGACACGTTTGGCGCGGGTCCTGTGGATGCCGGTGACGGCGGCGCGCTTTGCTCCCTTGCCGGAGCGTCGCGTCGGTAAGCCCGTGATCTGGAGCCCGTCCGCGGAAGAAGACATCAGACTGCGCCACGACTGGGAGAGCATCGCCGGCGCCATCGGCGCGGGTGGGTCGGTGACCGCGCATGTCGGCGAAGTCTTGCAGGCGCGGCCCAAGGCGGCGTCATCCAAGGTGCGCGCGCTCGGCCTCGGCGATGACGGGCTGGTTCGCCGGTTGCCGCTCGGCTTCTATCTGCGCACGTCGTTCACCGCGAGCATCGTTGCTTGAAGACGCCCGGCGAACGAACCGTGAAGGCGCCGGGGCTCACGCTCGCGGCCCGTGAGTGGGGCGATCCCGCCTCGTCTCACAAGGTGCTGGCACTGCACGGCTGGCTCGACAACTGCGCAACCTTCGATGGTCTCGCGCCGCTGCTCGCGGGCATTCATCTCGTCGCCATCGACTTTCCCGGGCACGGGCGCTCCGAGCACCGCAGCGTCAACGCGACATATCACTTCATCGACTGGATCCCCGACGTGGTCGCTGTAGCGGACGACCTCGGGTGGGACCGCTTCACCCTGATGGGCCACTCGATGGGCGCGGCGGTCGCGAGCATCACTGCCGGCACGGTGCCCGAACGCGTGCGCGGCGTGGTGCTCCTCGATGGTTTGGCGCCATTCACGACCGCCGCCAGCGAGGTGCCCGAGACGCTCGCGTCGTATATCCGCCAACGCGCGCGCCTGCTCGAGAAGAAGCGACCTCTGTACCCATCGCGCGACGCCGCGACCGACCGACTCCTCAAGGTGACGAACCTTACGCGTGAAGCCGCGGCAACTCTGGTCGAGCGCAACACCGCGGAAACCCCCGAGGGCGTCGCCTGGACCTATGACGGCCGCTTGCGCCGCATTTCCCCGATGCGCTTCACCGACGAGCACAATCGCGCTTTCCTGCGCTCCATCAAGGCGCCGGTGCTGTTCGTGCGACCTACCAGCGGCATCCGCGTCGATGCCACGGTGCTCGCGACTTGGCTTGGCGATATCGCCAATCTTACGAAGGTTTCGCCGGAGGGCGGTCACCACGTCCACCTCGAGTATCCGGATCGCATCGCTCCGGCGGTTCAGACTTTCCTGCAGCAGCTCCCTGAATAGATCAGCGGCCAGCCTCGTCCGATCGTTTCTCCATGCGATGGCTCGCCCCGCTGGCGCTTTTGATGTCGATCGCGCGCCCAGCGTTGGCCGAGCCTCGCGAGCCACCGAGCGGCACCGCGGACGTCATCATGCGGGCGTTGGGTGGCATCGAGGTGTCGCTATTGCGGGGTGGCGCGGACGTGGCCTCGGCGGTGCGTACCGAAGAGGGCAGCGAGCTCACCGTGGCGAGCGGCCGCGCCCGCCAATCGGGTTATCGCATCTCGACCTACAGCTCCCCCGGCAGCACCGGTTTTCGCCTGACGCCGAACCTCGGCTTTCTCGATCAGCGAATCGCCATCAGCGACTTTCGTGAGGACCTGCCGATCGCCGGCAGCGGTAGCGGCACTGACGTCGGCGTCACCTGCTCGACGGCCGAGAGCGGTGAGCTCATCGACTGCAACGAGCCCAACACTTATGCGTTGCGCATGCGCAGCGGGTTCGTGGGTGCGCGCGGCGGCCTCGACATCGTCGGCGGCCGCATTGGCTACGAGTGGTTTCTCTCGGCCGACGTCATTCTCAACGTCGTCGAGTACCGTTACGTGAACGCGCGCATCGGCCGGTACCGGACGCGTGGGGGCGAGCTCGCGGCGTTCCAATCCGGTGGTCTCGGCATTGGCTTTGGCGTGCGCATTCCGCAGCTGCACGCGGCGACGCGCGTCGCCTTCGAATACATGGGCTATCGTGATTTCGACTACGCCGAGCCTTTGGAGTTCAAAGGCCCGGTCGTTTTCAACGCAGAGAAAGACGTCTACGAGCGGCCGCGGGTGTTCGTCTCCGGCGCGTCTCTCACTACTTGGAGCTTCATATGGGCGTTCGCCATCACCTACTGATCGCGTCCGTCTTCGTGGCGGGTTGTGGCGTCGGTGAAGGCGTCCCTTCGGGGCCGGCCGACATTACCGTCCGCAATCGCAGTCAGTTCGAGCTGCTCGAGCTACGCTTCCATCCGACGCCGACCTGGAGCGAGACCGCGAACCTCCTGGAAGTGCCGCTCGGCATCGACGAGTCGCTGCCGCTCGTTTTCCAGAACGGCGACTACGTGACCGCGATGCGCCGCAAAGTCGAGGTGGGTGAGATCATCGCCATCAGCAGCGCACAACCCTTGCCGCCGATGGCAAACGGCGCCGTGCTCATCGTCTTCGACATGTCTTTTCGCATCGAGCCTCCGACGGCCTACGAGCCGCCAGAAGAGACCTCGACCACCGCGTCGGGGTCGATGAGGTAGCCGTCGTCTCGTGTCTGCAGTAGCGGACGTAGCCCGAGACGGCGCAACGTCGCCAGTGCCACGTAGACCCGAGCCGCTCCCGACTCGGGGGTCACGCGTTGCCCTGGCCAACCGGCTTCGAAGAGCTCGTTCAAGGTGGCGGCGCTGCCCGGGCGCTGCTTGTGCCGATCGACTAAGGCGCCGAAGAGCAAGCGAAGCGGTCCGCGTCGTTGCAGTGACACGCGCTCTGCGCCTTCGAGCTCGAACCAGCGTAGCTCCGCATGCACCTTGAGACGTGGCGCGGGCGTGCCAGCCGGCTCGAGGAGCGTTTCGAGGGTATCGACCGCGCGTCGTAGCCGCTGGCGATCGTCGTCGGAGAGGCTGGTGCGTTGCTCGGCGATCGCCTCCACCAGCGCGAGCGCGTCGTCCAGCCGCGAAACAGAGGGGTGCTCTACCGGTCCATCGTCCGGCATGGCGATTCTCCTTGGTCGTATCGACGCCTCCGCGAGCCCGTGGAGGAAGAGGGCGCGGGGATCGTTTGCGACGGGTTTTGCTAAGGGAACGTACGGCGTGGGTTTTCGGATCCATGCCTACCCTTGGGCTCCAATGGCCCAAATGCCGACATGTCAGGCTCGGCCCTCACAACGAAAATCCGCGTACCGCGATGATCGTCGATGCGCCTTTCTCGGGCGCACCAATCCACATTCCGGAGATTTCCATGGCGCTGCTTGAAGCCCAGCCGCTGCGCGCGGGCGCTTCTTCCTCGGGGTCTGTCCAGGCTCCTTCCACCCCGGTGACTCGCTCGTCGGTTTCGCTCGACCTCTCGGCCGGCTTTACGACCAACGAAGGCGCGACCGCGCGCCTGCTGCTGCTCGACCGCAACTGGGACCGTCAGTATCAGCGCTATCCCGGTCCGCACCGTCCAGGTCCGTATCGTCCGGGTCCGTACCGTCCGTATCCGCCGCCATATTATCCCAGCCCCTTTCCGGTGCCGGTGCCGATCCCCGGTTACCCGTCGCCTCTGCCGGGTCCGCTCCCGGGCGAGCGCGCTTGCCATGCCTGGGAGATCGGCAGCTGGGGCTCGCGCCAAGATGTGTTCGGCCGCTGGTGGTGCCGCTGGTAACAGCTGCGTCCTTGCCGGCCGCGAGGCGGAGCGGATACTGACGAGCGCGTGGGGGAAACCATGCGCGCTCGGCTCGGTCTCGTGTTCCTGTGTCTCGCGGCCGCCGCTGCTTGCAGTGACGACAAGAAGGACGGTCCCGGCGACGACGACGCGCCGCCGCTGACCATCGTGCAGACCTTGCCCGCCGCGGACGCCGTCGATGTCGCGGCGAGCACAGCCGCGATCACGGTCACGTTCTCCCAGGCCCTCGACGCCGCGTCCGTGCCGGCGCAGCTACTGCTCGCGCGCGGTGATGCGACTCTCCCCGTGACTTACACGGTCAACGGCCCGCTGCTCACCGTGACTCCGGGCGGCGCTCTCGGCTACGGCTCGCGTTGCGCGCTCACCTTGCCCGCGGGCATCCGCGGCGCTCAGGGCTCGGAGCTCGAGGCCGACGCGATCCTCGCGTTCACGACGGCAATCACCAGCGGGTTAGCGCAGACAGAGCTCGCCGCCGATGACCAGCTGCGCCGCAAGACCGGCGATCAGATCGGCGTCGACGCCGCCGGTAACGTCTTTGCACTCTTCTCGTTCGATAACGACGACATAAGGGTGCGACGCCATGCGGTGAGCACCGGCACCTGGTCGCCAGAAGCCACCGTCGTCGCGGGTGAGAGCGCGACGCTGTCGGTGAGCGCGAGCGGTGACGCGCTCGTGGCTGGGCGTGAGTTCAGTGGCCCGTACCGCAACTGGACCTCGCTCTACACGAGCGGCGGGTCCTGGGCGATGGCCGAGCAGGTTTCGACGCAGGCCGACAGCGAGGGTCCGGCGGACATCGTGCTCGCTGCCGGCACCGCGTCGGCGATTTTTCGTGGCGACTTGAACGCCGGCACGGCGCACGTACGCTTCGCGCGCAAGAGCGCCGGGGCGTGGCAAGTATCGCAGCAGATCTCCGACGTCGGAGCGCTCGCCGGCATGCCCCTGGTCGCGAGTGACGGCGCGGGTAACACCTGGGCCGTCTGGTCGCAGGCGAACACCGAAGGCACCTTCAACACCTGGGCCGCGTATTGCCCCGCCGGCGGTGCCTGTGGAGGCGCCAGCGTCATCGACGACGCGGCAGCAAACACCGCGGTCGTCGACCTCGCGATGAGCACCTCCGGCGTCGCCATCGTTCTGTGGAGCGAAGGCGCCGGCGCCACTGCGCGCTACTGGGCGAATGTCGCGACTGGCACGAGCTTCGGGGGATCGGCCCCCATCTCACCGGCGGGCACCTTGGGTGGTGGTAGCGTCGCGCTCTGCGGCACTGGCTCGGGTTTCGTCATCTGGTCGCAGACCGATGCCGCTCTCGGCCGTGACGACGTCTGGTCTGTTCGTTATAGCGGAGGAGCGTTCGCGGAGCCGGTGCGCATCGAGCAGAGCAACGCCACCGCGAGCGCGCCGCGTGCCGTCTGTGACGCGGTCGGAAACGCCACCGCAGTGTGGATTCAAGAGTCTCAGGCGGTCGCGAGCGTGTGGAGCAACCGCTATCGCGCCGGCGTCGGTTGGCGTGAGCCGCGTCTCGTCGAGGAGCACACCGCCATCGTCGAGGCCGTGGACCTTGGGGGTAACGCTGATGGCCGCGCCGTGGCCTGGTGGATCGAGCGCGTTGCCGCCGAGACCGTCGTGCACGTCTGGGCGGGCGACGTCCCCTAGGAGTGGTCTTCCTCGATGTGCGGCATGGCGGGGATCTGCGCCAGCTCGCTTGCGCGATCGGCCGCGGCCTTCTTGCGCATCGAGGTGAGGAAGTCGCGGATGTAGCGCTCGATCGCCTTCTTGTCCTTGCGGGCGATCTTCACGAACTCGAGGCCCATGCCCTGCGCGAAGGAGCTGCTGTCGTCGTTGGTGCTGGTCGACCAGCGGACGATGCAGGTCGCGGCGATTGGCGTCTTCTGCTCGGGGAGGGTGAAAGTGACGTCGAGCTCGGAGCCCCGCGGCATCGGATTGGGCGTCGAGATGAACACGCCGTTGTTCGAAATGTTCGTGATGCGGCTCTTCAAGAGCACGTCGCGACCGGGATAGTCCGCGGCAATGAACACGCGCGACGGGACCCGGAAGTACCGCGACAGCACCGCGATGGGGATCTCGCCTTTCACTGCGGGTGATCCTAACCGAATCAGGCGCTGCGTGCAGCACCCTCGTGTTTGGTAAAATCGCGCAAGAGCCAGTTACGCAAGCCGTTGGTCTCGCGCGTGGCCAGCTCGGCCTTGAGCCGCATGGCCTCCAGAGCCTTCTGAAGGGCGCGTTTGGCCTCTTCGACGGGGTTCTTGGTGAAGAAGCCCTCGACGTCGCCTTCGAGATCGGCCGGCAACGATCCTGTGGATTCCACCAAGCGCGCCACCCCCATCGACCCCACACGTGGGCCAATGGCGGACCAGTGCTTCTTCAGGAACTCCCAAGCAGCCCTTTGGGTCGCTTTGCGCCCGAGCATCGGCGCGATGACGACGCGCAGTTGCTCCTGGGGCACGGTTTCGTCGAGGCACATGGCGAGGACGCGGCCGTTCGCTTTCTTGTCCTCGAAAGCAGACAAGGCGCCGAGGTACCTGGCTTGCAGGTCGGGCGTGCTGCGTGCCTCCTTGCGCTTCAAGTACACGCCCACGTAGCGGTCGAGGAGGGTGTTGTCGCCTTTCACGGCGCCGAGGGCCACCAGAGTGCCGGCGAGGTTCGGATCGACCGCCGTCGGATCCTCCATCTCGCGCTCCACCAGCCGGGCTGCTTCGGCGAGCACCTTCGGATCACGCCCGAGCTCACCCAGGGCGTAGACGATCGAGGCGCGACGAACGCCCTGCGCTTCTGGCTCGCCGTTGCGCGCCTGCATGCCGAGTGATTCGAGCTGTGGTGCGAAGAACCAGCGCACGAGCTCGGCGAAGCGCGCTTCTTCGGCTGGGCCCACGAGATAGCTGTGGATCGAGCTCAGCGCCTTGGTCATCGAGCGCGTCACGATGTGATCGCTGTCGCCGCGGAACGCCGAGAGCACGTCGAGGAAGGCGCCGACATCGCTCTCACCGTTGCGCACGAGGGCCCACTGATCCTCGATGAGCGTCATGCGTTCCGAGGGCGCGAGGTCCGCAACCGCGGTCAAGAGCCGCGCCCGCATCAAGGCGTCCATCTGCACCCGGTAGAAACCACCCGCCGAGGCGTTGGCATGGACCCAGCGCACGCCAGCGGGAAGATCGACGGTCTCCTCCGAATGACGCATCAAGTGCCTGTGGGTCTTGATTCCGCCTGGACCGCTATAGCGGATGACGATCGGGATGGTCCAGATCTGCGCCGTTCCCTTCTTCATCATGCCGGCATCCGAGAAGAAGCGGCGCTGCTTCAAGGTGAGCGTCGTCTTGCCGCCGCTTTCGGCCATGCCGGGCGCGGCGCTCACGGTCACCAGGGGGAAGCCTTCTTGCTCGACCCAGCTGCGCATGAGCTCGCCGACCGGCTCGCCCGAGGCCTCCGCGAGGCAACGCCACAAGTCCGCTCCAGCGGCGTTCTTGTTCTTGAACTCGACCTGATAGGCCTTGATGCCTTTCTGGAAAACCGCATCGCCGAGGTAGGCCTCGCACATGCGTAGGACGGCGCAGCCCTTCTCGTAGGTGATCACGTCGAAGAGCTCGGTCGCCTCGGCTGGCGTCTTGACCGGGGTGTACACGGGGTGCGTGTTCACGAGCGCGTCGGCGGCGAGGGCGCTCTCCTTCGACTCGAGGTAGTCGTCCCACATGCGCCAGGTCGGCTGCCAAACGTCGACCGCCTTGTAGGCGATCCAGGTGGCGAAGGCCTCGTTGAGCCAAAGATCGTCCCACCACTTCATGGTGACGAGGTTGCCGAACCACTGGTGCGCGAGCTCGTGCGCGATGACCTCGGCAATCCGCTTTTGCGACGTCCACGAGGTCGCGCCCGGCTGCATCAGCAAGAGATTTTGCCGGTAGAAGATGGCGCCGACGTTCTCCATGGCGCCGGCGTCGAAACCGGGCACGGCGACCTGATCGAGCTTCTGATAGTTGTACTTCTGGCCGAAGTACTTCTCGAACCAGGGCAGAACTTGCGCGGTGACGTCCTGCGCGAAGTCGGTGAGCTTGCCTTTGCCTGGCCCCGCCCAGGCGCGGCAGGGGATCTTGGCGATGATGCGCTTCTTCGAAGCCTCGAGGTTACCGATGGTGACTGCGACCAGGTAGCTCGAGATGATGCGCGTCGCGCCGAAGCTATGCGTTTCGGCCGGCTTGCCGCTGACGCGGACTTTTTTCACGCCTTTGGGAACACCGTTGGTGATCACCGTGAGACCGGGATCCGTCGTTACCGTCCACTGGAAGGTCGCTTTGTGCTCGGGCTCGTCGAAGCAGGGGAAGATGCCGCGGGCGTCGGTGGCCTCGCACTGCGAAACGATGGCGCGCTCGTCACCGTCTTTGGCGAGATAGAGCCCATGCATGCTCGGGTTGAGCTTCCCTTTGAAGCTCGCGGTGATCTCGAAAGCACCCTTGGGGAGCTCTTTGGGGAAGCTCAGCTCCACCGTCTCGCGGTCTTTTCTCGCCTTTGCCTTACCCTTGATTTTCTTCTTGCCGACGATGGCGACGACGTCGCCGACGGTGAGGTCGCGGGCGTGCAGCTCGACCACGTCGGAAGCAAGCCGGCTCTTCAGGCTGATGCGCACCGTGCCCGAGAAGGTCATCTTCTTCGGGGTGGCGAAGAGGTGGATGGCGTAGGCGCGCGGCGTGATGTCTTTCGAGAGCCGATAGTCCGTGGTGGTCATGCGGACATGAGGCTTAGCTGCGATGATCGGCCCACGCAACGCCATACTCTCTTCAACACGCTCGCAGAAAAATGGTGACAGCCACCATTTTCGTCGTGAGGCCTACAAAATGGTGACTGCCACCATTTTGTTTCCGTTGTTCTCGGGCTGTTGACTCTTCGGCCGCGCAAGCGCTCTTAGAGCCGTCATGAGCAGCACCCCCCCGAGTCCGATGGGCCGCTTGTGGCGCGTGGCTCGGGCACATACGCGGCGATGGGTCTGGGGTTTTCTCCTGCTACTTTTGACCAATGCGTCGGCCATGGTCATCCCGCAGCTCGTGCGCCGCGCCATCGACGACATCAACGCCTCGTCGGGCCACGTCGATGCAGCGAGCTTGAAGAACCTCGCCATCCTCATGATCGCGATCGCGCTCGGTGGCGCCGTAGTGCGCAGCTTGTCGCGCATTCACATTTTCTACGCGGCGCGCGACGTGGAGATGGATCTCCGCAACCAGTTCTATGCGCACCTCACGCGCATGCCGGCGTCGTTCTTTCAGCGCCATCCCACCGGCGACCTGATGAGCCGCGCCACCAACGATCTCACCCAGGTGCGTCTCTATTTGGGCCCGGGCCTGCTCAACATGGTGAACACCGCCATCGCGTACGCCTCCGCGCTCCCGCTGCTCTTCGCGTTGTCACCGAAGCTCACCGCCATTACCCTCGCGGTCTATCCGCCGTCGTTCTTCGCGGTGCAGCGTGTGTCGCGGTGGCTGTACCAGCAAAACCTCGCGCAGCAGGCGCAAATGGGGAAGGTCTCGAACTTCGTGCAGGAGAGCCTGGCGGGCGCTCACGTGACCCGCGCGTTCGGGCGCGAGCAGCATCAAGCCAAGCGATTCGAGGAGCTCAATGCCGGCTTGTACGCGATCAACGCGAAGCTCACCCGCGTCCGCGCCGTGCTCTTCCGCTTGGTGACGGCGCTCGGCTCGTTCGGTGTCTTGCTTGCCGTCATGGTCGGCGCGCGCGACGTGTTGGCCGGCGAGCTGACGGCTGGTGAGCTGGTTGCGGCGGTCGAGTACATGGCGCTGCTCTCGTGGCCGACCTTTGCCTTGGGGTGGGTGCTATCGATGATTCAACGCGGGCGCTCGTCGATGGAGCGTCTCGACGGCATCCTCCGAGAAGAGCCGACCATCCGCTCTGGCGGACTCGCGCCCGAGGTCATCGAGCCGACTGTCGAAACGCGCGGGCTCACTATCGCCTTCGGTGAGCGCCGAGCGCTCGATGCGGTTTCGGTGAGTGTCGCCGCCGGCAAGACGCTCGGCATCGTCGGCGCCATCGGCAGCGGCAAGACCACGTGGGTGCGCGGACTGCTACGGCTCACCGAGATCGAGCCTGGCCAGGTCTTCGTCGGCGGTCACGATGTCGTCGACCTCGAGCTCGGAGCGCTGCGCCGGATGTTCGGTTATGTGTCGCAGACGCACACCCTGTTCTCGAAGACCCTCGCCGAGAACGTTGCCTTCGGTGACAGCGAAGCTTCCGTCGAGCGCATCATGCGGGCGCTCACCGAGGCGTCCTTCGAGCGCGACCTCGCCGCCTTGCCTCAAGGCCTCGAGACGCCGGTCGGCGAGCGCGGCATCATGCTCTCGGGTGGTCAGAAGCAGCGCGCTTCGATCGCCCGTGCCTTGCTCATCGAGCCGCCGATCTTGGTGCTCGACGATGCGTTGTCGAGCGTCGATACCGAGACGGAGCAGCGCATCTTGGGGCACCTACGCCGCGTCCGTGCCGCGCGCACCACGATCATCGTCGCCCACCGCGTCACCGCCGTACAGCACGCCGACGAGATCATCGTCCTCGAGTCGGGTCGAGTGATCGAGCGGGGCACACACAAGACGCTGCGCGCCGCCAACGGCGTTTATGCGCGTATGGCCCGCCGCCAAGAGCTCGAACGCGCCGTCGAGGAATCGAATCTCGCGGCCGACAACAAGGTGTCTTCGATCGCGGATATCGAGGCGCGCGTCTCGGGAGGCGCCGCATGACCTCGATGGCCCTCGAAGCCGACGCCAAGAGCCAGGCCGACTGGAAGATGCTCAAGCGTTTGCTCGTGCACATCATGCGCGACAAGCGTCTCTTGCTGTTCGCGCTGATCGCCTATCCGCTCGACGCGCTCGCAGCCATTCTGCCTCCGTATTTCGTGCGCCAGATCCTCGACGTCGCCATTCCCAATCATGACGCCGACCTGCTCATGTGGTTCTGCGGTGCTTACCTGGCGACGCTCTTTCTCGAGTACGGCGCCGGCTTCGCCTCGCTCTATGCCATGGGCATTCTCGGGCAGCGCGGCATGCAGTCGCTGCGCAGCGAGCTCTTCGGTCACGTCCAGCGTCTGCCTGCCTCGTTCTTCGATCGCAATCCGGTCGGGCGGACGTTGACGAGGCTCACCAATGACGTCGAGGCGGTGTCCGACGTCTTCGCGACAGGTGCCATCACCATCATCGCGGACGTGCTCACCATCTGCGCGGTCGTCGGCATGATGTTGTGGCTCGATGTGCGTCTCACCTTGCTGGCGTTCCTGGTGGTGCCACCGCTCGTGCTCATGGCCGGCATCATGCAGCGTTATGCACGCATTTCGTTCCGCGAGGTGCGCAAGCACATTGCCCGCATCAATGCGTATCTCGCCGAGCACATCGCCGGCATGGGCGTGGTGCAGACGTTCCGCCAAGAGGCGCGCACCGCCAAGGAGTTCCAAGGGCTGTCCGCTGAATTCCGCGACGCCAACCGCGATGCCATCTTCTACGACGCGGTGTTGTTCGCGGCCGTCGAGGCCATCGGAACCGCGGCGGTCGCCGTCCTCATCTGGTTCGGCGCCATCGACATGACGACCGGCATCGTCGGGGCCGGCACACTGGTCGCGTTCATCCAGTACATCCGGCGCTTCTTCGTGCCGATTCGCGACCTCTCCACCAAGTACACGGTGTTGCAGAGCGCGTTCGCTTCCGCGGAGCGTATCTTCCAGCTGCTCGACGAGCGCGTCACCATCACCAGCGAAACCAACGCGCGATCCATGGCGAGGCTCGAGCGTGAGGTCGCCCTCGAAGACGTGTGGTTTGCATACCGCGAGCCCGAGCAAGACGGTGATTGGGTGCTGCGTGGCGTGACCCTGCGCGCGCGCAAAGGCGAGCGCGTCGCCCTGGTCGGCGCCACTGGTTGCGGCAAGACCACGATTCTGAAGCTGATGACCCGCTTCTACGAGCCGCAAAAGGGCAAGATCACCGTCGACGGTGTCGACATCCGCGAGCTCGAGCTCACGTCGTTACGCCGTGCGTTCGCGGTGGTGCTCCAAGACGTGCATCTTTTCTCGGGCACGGTGATGGAGAACCTGTCTTTTGGAGCGGACACGACAGCGCAAGAGGTGTACGCCGCCGCGAAGCTCGTGCAGGCCGACGACTTCGTGCGCAAGCTCGAGAAGGGTTACGAAACCCAGGTCGCGGAGTGGGGCGCCAACTTCTCGGCGGGCGAGCGCCAGCTCCTCGCATTCGCACGCGCCATGGTCACGAACCCGCAGGTGCTGGTGCTCGACGAAGCGACCAGCAACGTCGACACCGAGACCGAGGCGCGCATCGACCACGCGCTCGACGTGCTGCTCGAGGGGCGCACCTCGATCATCGTGGCCCATCGTTTGTCGACCGTGCGCAAGGTCGACCGCATCGTGGTTTTGCAGCGCGGACAGATCGTCGAGCAGGGCAGTCACGCCGAGCTCATGCGCCAGGATGGGCTCTACAAGCGCTTGGTGGAGCTGCAGTTCGCCGACCAGACCGGGTGACAGCTGGACACACAACTGCGGCTCGGGGACGCCGAAAATGGTGACGACCGCGCGACTAGGCGATTTTCACGCCCGCGCGCTGGAGTCTTTCGATGATCTTGCAGAAGCTCACCCAGCGCGCCGACCCCGAGGTTCTCGACAAGGCCATGCGCCAGAAAGTCGAGCTCTCGCAGCTGCCTTTCGCGGTGCTGCGCAAGACGGGCACGAACGACTTCTACGTCTTGCGCGGCGCCGGGGCCGATGCTGTTGCCGCGGTCGGTTCGCAGGTGACCTTCAAGGAAGACCCCGAGACCTATCGCGGGCCAAAGCCGTCGATCACCGGTGAGATCGTGAGCGTCGGTCGCTCGAAGCACATCATGGCCGTGGCTATCCCCGGCGTCGTCGCGATGTTCGCGGGTGTCGGCGCGGTGATATCCGGCGTGCAAATGGCATCGAGTGGCGATCTGGGGACGGGCCTCTCGGTGTTGGTCGCGGGTGCGATCGCCGTCGGTCACTACGTGTATCAAGCCGGCAAGGGTCAGGTGTTCACCGACTTCGGGAGCAAGTACATCGACACCGCGATCGACTACGCCGACAAGCTCGAGGTGGCGAGCGTCGAGGTCCACGTCGACGGTCGTGTTCGCACTGCGCGCGTGACCGAAGAGGTTCCGGCGCTGCCGGCGCCGGACCACTCGAACCTGCTCGTCATCGGCGAAGTGCGCGTGCCCGTGCCGATTCTCGCCCGCTAAAGAAGTCCGCGTCCGTGCGCCCAAACGAGCAGCGGTAGCGCCGTCGCCCAGAGCTGGGTGGCGTTGCCCGGCCACGAGTCGTAGGGCTCGTTCGGCTTGCCGACGAAGCTTTTGGCGACGAGCTGTCCGCTATCGAAGCCATAGGGGTAGAGCTCGGAGGTCTGTAGCGGTCCGGCTTTGGCGGCGAGCTTCTTGATGATGCGGACGGTGTCGCGGGCGATCGCCGCGTCGGCGGTATAGCCGGCGCGCTCGAGCATCTTCGCCTGGTGGGTGAGCGCGGCAACTCCCAGGGCTTCGAGCCAGGTCCAGACGAGAGTTCCGTGATAGCGCCCAGGGCCCATCAAGTCGTACAGGTGCGGGTTCTTGGTGAGCGCGGCATTGGTGATGAGAATGCCGGCTTCGGTCGCAAGGCCCAGCGGGTAGGGCAGGGTGATGAGATCGCAGATGGCGCGGACCGCTTCCGGGCGCGCCTCGCTGCCGAGGAGGCCGAAGAGGCCGTCGGACGACATGACCGGGATCCGGTTGCCCTTCTCGTCGAGCGAGATCGCCGGGAAGGTGATGCCGTCTTTGAAGCGTCCCGTGAGCGGCGACCCGTTGATGAAGTCGTCGATGTGCACGTAGGGCTCGATGGTGCGGCTGCCGAAGAAGGCGCGCTCCTCGTCGGTCGCGAGCTCCTTCATGAAGAAGCGTAAAGCTTCGCGCAGCTCCTCTTGCGTCATCTTCACCGTGAACACTTCGCGGGAATGCGCGCGCCAGACCGCCGCGTATCGAGTGAGCTCCCCCGAGGGCAGGCCCATGAATTGCGCCAATGCCGCGCCCTTCTCGAGGGCAGAGGGTACGAGCTCGAGATCGATGCTGCTCGAGAACACGCCGCCGGCTTCGCCGGGCTCGGAGTCGCGCCAGCTGCCGACCGTCATGCCGAGCATGAAGCGAATCATCTTGGTCGGATCGCTCGGGTCATCCGCGAAGCCCTTGGCCTTGCGAGTGATGAAGCCGAGGCTGCGCTTGATGTCGTCGGCGTTGTTTGCCGCACCACGGCTCGTGGTGTTCGCCATCAAGTCCGTGATGGCGGAACGATTGCGGTCGACGAACGCATCGCGCGCTTCTGCCGGTAGCTTCGGGTCGAGCAAATGCTCGGAGAGCACCGAAACCAGCATGAAGTCGTCGTCGACCATCTTGCGGTCGCAGATGCGCTCCTCGCAGCGCGTGAGGTCGAGCGTGCCGCCGTGTTTCTTGATGTGCTCGAGCCGCTCGTGGACCGCCTGGTCGAGCAGCGACTCTTCGTGGGTCACTTTGCCGTCGGGGCCAAGCCGCTCGATCGCTGCTTGCAAGATGCCTTCGACCACTTTGGGATCGAGCAGCGGGCGTAACATCTGCACGGTCTGCAAGGTGTCGCGGCCGAAGTACGTGAGGAAGCGCCAGCCACCCGCGAGTGCCTTCTCTTTGAACACGAGCGAGGAGAGGTCCTCGAGAGCCCGTATGGCGGCGTTCAATTGCTCGAGCTCGGTGGGCGAGAGCAGCCCGGCCTTGGCGCGCTCCATGTCGGCTTTGATCGTCTTCCTGGCCGCGTCGTTGAGCAGCTCGAGGGGCGCATAAGGCGTGAGCGGGGGTACGTCGCTCACGTAAGCGACCTCGATGCGCGGTTTCCCCGCGGAGGTCGCGGTGACGTGCTGGTTCGCGTCGACGGACAACGTCGTGCCCGGCGCGGCTTCGATGATCATGCGATGGAGATGATGCGGTGAGCCATCGGGCTTTCTGCCGACCGACTCGCGCTCGAATACGACGCGCGTCTCCGATTGTTCGACGACTCGCGAGCGAATCGACTTCGCGGGCAGGCTCAAGTGCGCCTGCATTTCTTCGCGCAAGGCGGTGCGGTCGTCGTAGCCCAACGTGGCGCGATCGCGGTGGGCGCGCGCGCTGTCGAGCAGCGGCGGCTCGAAGCTCACCGACCCTTTGGCGTTGGCGCAGACCGTGACGCTGGTGCCGGTCAGTCCTCCATCGCGGACGAGCTTCGGTTTCGTGGCCTTGAGATTCGTCACCCCGCTCGTCGAGGTCCACCACATGCCGCCACCGATGTTGTTCGACGGCTGAACGATGGCGACCATGCACTTCGCGGTGTGCTTGGGGTAGCTTTCGAGGACGACTTGGGCCTGAGTTTCGGGTGCGATGTGCACCAGGTTCTGCTGTACGCCCTCGCGCTTGGCGTCACCGAGGCTACGTTCGAAGATGCGGCGCGGCCCCTCGAGGTCGGGGAAGGTGATCGGCTCCTTCGCTGGGCTGCCGGCATGAGCCTTGGCGCGAACGGCGTCTTTACGGCCCGCGGAGGTCCCACGGGTCGTCTGAATGGCTGTCCCCGCCTCGGCGGCAATGCCCCGTCGACCGACGCGCAAGCTACGCTCCCCGTAATATCGGATTCCCGATGCAGTATCGGCAACCGCGGCACGAAGTTGCTTAGGGCTTTCGAGCGCTTAGCCTGCCCCCCAACCCACCCATGACTCGCCATCTTCTCCCAGCTCGTTCTTCCAGATCGGCACGTCCGTCTTGATGCGCTCGAGCATCGCCCGACATGCCGCGAAAGCGGACTCACGGTGCGGGCTCGCGACCGCGATGACCACCGCCACCTCGCCAACCGCAAGTACGCCATAGCGGTGGACGACGTGGATGCGAGCGTCTGGCCACTCCGCCTCGCAAGCGCTGGCGACGCGATCGAGCTCGCGGCTCGCCATGGGCTCGTAGACTTCGTAGGTGATTTGCCTGACAGCTCGGCCGCGGGCGTGGTCGCGGACGGTGCCCAAGAACGTGACCACCGCTCCAGCGGTGGGGCTACGCACTGCGTCGATCGCCAGGCCAATATCGATGGGTTTTTCGGTGATCGTGCTGCGTGTCGCACCACCGGCCACGGGTGGAAGGAGGGCCACCTCGTCGCCGTCCTCGACGGGCTCGTCCAGCTCGACGACGGCGTGATTGCGCGCCCATCGGACACTTTTCAAGAGCGGCTCGAGGTTCGGGTGACGCGCGGTCACTGCTGCGACGACGGTGTGCAAGGTAGCCGGCGCGACCACATCGAGCTCTTCGAGCGCACATCCCGTTTGCACGCGACTCCCACCGAGGTAAACCACCCGTACCTTCACCGATCGCCTCTTTTGGGCCGCTTCTTGCGTGCCCCGTGCCCTAGCGCTTGTTACAGTGTGTGACGCTGCATGGAAGACGCCTTGAACCTGCTGGATGGATTGGACGTCGACATCCCTGACGTCCCCCTCCCGGTAGCGCGACCACAGCAGCAAGCACCCGCGACTAATCCCGAGTTCTTCGGTCCCTATCAACTGATCGAAGAAGTCGGTGCCGGTGGCGTCGCCAAGGTGATGCGCGCGCGCCACATCCACCCGCGTTACGCCGAGACCACGTTCGCCATCAAGATTCTCCATCCCGAGCTCTCGCGCGATCCGAAGGTCGTGCAGCTCTTCCGTCACGAGGCCTACGTGTTGTCGATGCTCAAGCATCCCAACATCGTGCAGACCTTCGAGGGCGGCGTTCAGGATGAAGAGCTCTTCATCGCGATGGAGTACATCGACGGGCGCGACCTCGAGAACATGCTCACGCGTTGCCAGAAGGCGAAGAGCACGGTTCCGATTCCCGTCGCGATGTACATTATCGGCGAGGTCTTGAAAGGCCTGTCGTACGCGCACGACCTCTGCGACGGCGACGGCAACCGCTTGGCCCTCGTGCATCGCGACATCAATCCCGCGAACGTGTTCTTGTCCTATGACGGCCGTGTGAAGCTCGGCGACTTCGGCGTCGCCTCGATGACCGCCGGTAGAGCCGAGAAGTCCCGCGAGACCGCGGGCAAGGCTGGCTACTTCGCGCCCGAGCAGCTCGCGGGCGAGCCCGTCGATCAGCGCGCCGATCTCTTCGCCATGGGCGTCATGATGTACGAGGTCCTCTGCAACGAGCGCCTCTTCGACGGTGACGACGCCGAGAAGATCATGCGCTTGAACCGCAAGGCGAAGATCCCGCGCCCCACGAAGGTGAACCCCGAGATCCCGCAAGGTCTCGAAGACCTCATGCTCAAGGCGCTCGAGCGCAAGCCGAACGATCGCTTCCCGAACGCGCGCGCCATGTATTTCGCGCTGCGCCCCTTCATCCCCGATCCGGCGGGCATGGCGCTCGCCGTCGCGGCGATGGTGCGCAAAGTCTTCCTGCGCGAGCACATCCAAGAGCTGCAGCTTCGCGAAGGTCTCGCGGGTGGCAGCGCTTCGCGCGGCTCTGGCCAGCGCATCGTGGTGCTCTCCGAAGACGAGCGCGCTCATGCCGCCTTCAGCGAGCTGTTGTCGTCGCGCGGTTACCGCGTCGATGTCGCGACCCGCATCGAGCATCTCGCGAGCATGGTCGTAGGAGCCCACGCTCCTAATGTCGTTTTAGCGGACGTGGCATTGCCCTCGTTCAACGCCGAGCAGTTCGTGCGGGCGCTGGCGCCGGCGCAGCAAACCATTCCGGTCGTCGCTGTGAGCGAAGGCCTCGACACCGCATGGATCCGCAACGCCGATGCCATCGGCTCGGTCGACCTCTTGTTCAAACCGTTCAACATCGAGCGTGTGCTCACGGCTGTGCGCGGCGCGGTCACCGGTGCGGCACGGGTCGCCATCACCGAGCCGGCGTTCACCGAGGCACGTCCGGTATCGCGGACGAAGATCCTGGTGATGACCCGTGACAACTCGTTCACGCACATCATCGCGCAGGGGTTCGCCGATCGCGGCTACACCGTCGAGATCGTCTCGAACGGTTCGGAGGCCATCGAGCGCGCCGATCAGACGACGTTCGATGCCTTCGTTTACGATGCCTTCCCTCCGTCGCCAGCAGACCGCTTCTTCGCCTCGCAAGTGCGCGGCCGCCCCGGCATGGGGCTGGTCCCGATTCTCTACTTGGTGCCCGCCGAGACCCAGACGCAGATCGTCGGTCTCGATGCCGACCGCAGCGCCGTCCGTTTGCGCAGCGACTCGACGGTCGTGCTCGCCGAGACCCTGAACCGACTCCTCGCCGACACGCGACTCGGCCGCTCGTTCATTCGCTATCCCACGACCTTCCCGCTCGAGCTGCGCTACGCCGGCCGTGTTTTTGCAGCGGAAGCGATGGATATCTCGCGCGGTGGCCTCATGCTGCGCTGCGAGCAGATGCCGCCGGTCGGCGAAGAGGTGAGCGTGTCGTTACGCTTCGATCAGAGCGGTCAGCCGGTCGAGGCGGGTGGCCGAGTCATCCGCGTCGACCTGCCACGCCACGAGGGTGAGCCGCCGGGCATCGGTGTGTCGTTCGAGCGCTTTGCCGGCCGTGGCGAGGCTCAGCTCATCGCCCACCTTGCGACACTCGATCGCAACGCCCAGCAGGTCAAAACCATGATCATGGGTGTGCCGACGCCGACACCGGCGCGTGCCTGATGGCTGACGGTCACCGGCAGCGCTGAGTCGTTTTCCGGAACCCCCGAAAAAACCCGTCGATACACGCTGCTCACCATCAGGACGGGTCTCTCATGAACGCGAGCGCAAACGCGGGACGCACCCCTGTGTCCGTGCAGCTCTTGCCGAGGTTGCCGGCACACCAGGCCCTGGTCGAGGAGCCCCGCCTCGCGATCGATCGTGGCCCCGGCAAGGACGCATTCGAGCAGGCTCAGAAGAAGTCGAACCGCAGGTCGTGGTGGATCGCCGGCGGCTTCTTCGCGGGGGGCATGCTCGCCTCGGGCGCGCTGAACATCGGCATCGATCTCGCGTTCAAGGCCATCAATCACCCATGGGCGGCGAGCGTGAACACGGCCCTGTCGCCTGCGGTCTTCGTGGTCAGCGCGGCGCTGGTTGGCGCCGTCACCGGCCTATTTGTCGAGAAGCTGACCACTCCGGTGTCGGCGTGGTTCACGCGCTTGTCCTTCAAGGGCAGCCCCATCAAATCGCACCTCGATCCCAAGCTCGGCTCCTCCTTGATCGATGCCTACAACGGCGCGAATCAGGTCGACGGCCGCGTCTTCTCCGCGGCGACGAGCGTCTCCTCGCTCATCGTGAATCTCGAAGCCACGATGTCCGGCGATGGTGGTGTGCGCTCCCTCCTTCGCCAGGCGCGTACCGCGGGAGCAGACAAGAAGGCGCTCCTGCAAGAGGCCGGCGAGCAGCTCGGCGGCAAGCTCATCCAAACCGAGGTGGCGCACTTTCACCTCGACCCGACGTTCGACGAGATCTTCCGACTGCTGCAGACGAGCGTCGGTGGCATCTTCACCAAGCTCGATCCCGCCGATCAGGACACCATCGTCGCGTCCGCTCTCGCGTACGTTCGCGAGGCGCGTCCGAACGAGCCGGATGGTCAGCGCCCGGACACCGGCAAGGCCATCGAGACCTACTACGCACCGTTCCTCGCGCGCCTGGTGAAGGGGATGCCCAAGCCCACGGATGGCGTCAGTGCAAACTAGAGGTACGGCCACGACCATTGCCGGCGTGCCGCTCGTCGGCGCCTCGAGACCGGGCAATCGCCACGGTGACGTCGAGGCGCAGGTCGCGCGTCTCGTCGACAAGCCGAAGGGTAACCGCGCCCTCTGGGTCTCGGGGGCGGCTTGGCTCGGCGGCGCTGCTGTCGGTGGCGGCCTCAACCTCCTCGTCAGCAAGCTCCTGCCCACCTACGCCGGCGCCGCGCAGCCGATCATCAACATCACCACCGATGTCTTGCAGTCGCCTGGGGCTCTGGCGCGTGAGACCATCACCAATCCGATCAGCGCCTGGATCTACGCGCTCGCGAGCTCCGGCGACGCGTCCGCTGCAGCGGTCGAGGTCGGTCAAGCCATCGGTCCCCGCCTTGCCGGACAGCTCGTCGCCGTCCAGCAGGAGCGCGGCAAGATCGATTCCTGGGTCGTCGGTGAGCTCGGCGAGTTCAATATCTACGCGCAGTCCGTCGAAGCGGCGGCGCGCAAGGCCAAGGTGCGGCTAGCAGCTGGCGACATGGACGGTGCGGCACGCGCGCTCGGGGCCGCCATGTGGTTCGATTGGGGAACCTGGGGTGAGCTGTCGCCCGAGACCAGCCCGCGCATGTTCGAGCTCATGTTCGCGAACGTCCATTCGCTGTTCAAGCGCGTCCCGCCCGAGGCGCGCTTGAAGCTCCGCGACGCCGTCAAAGCCGAGGTCCTGCGCTTGAATAGCGGAAAGGACGACGGTCTGGTGTCGTTCACCGCGACCGTGATGGCGGGCATCACCGAGAACGAGAAGCCCAAGCTCCTGCTCGCGCCCTGGCGCCACGACAAGGGTGCCGCCGGCAAGGTGGCCGAGGGCAAACACGCCGATCCCGAGGCCTGGGTCTCGGATCTCCTGAAGAACTACTTCGACGACTATGTCCGCCAGAACGGATGGAAGAAGGGTCTCGCCGTCGCCCGCCTTCGCGAGAAGCTGACGCGCATCGTCGCCAAAGACGTGGCCGAGCTCGAGGCGGTGCGTGGCCGCCCTGCGACATCGGACGACCTCTGGCGTATGACCCTGCACGCTTACCAGAAGACGGCGGGCGAAGGTCTCGAGCTGCGTGCCGCCGGAATCTCGCTCGCGGCTTACATCGTGGTCGGTGTCGCCGCGGCGTTCGGTAGCCAGGCGATCGGCAAGATCTCTCCCGACTGGGCGAAGGCCGGCATCAACTCGTTCGTGTTCACCATGTTCGGCTACCTGATGTTCTTCGGAAACTTCTTCACCGGGAAGCTGTCGGCGTTGGGCTCGACCATCGGTTACGGCGGTGGCCAGAAGAAGTCGCTCGGCAAGGCGTTCGAGCGAGAGGTCCGTGATAGCACCCTGCGTTTGCGCACGCGTGACGCCCGCGAAGACGTCATCCACGGGTACTTCACCACCTTCACACGCCAGCTCACGTTGCAGGCCAACGAGATTGGCGCGGCGATTCGCGCCGGCGACCTCGACGACGCGGCCGCCGCCATCGCCGGCGTCACCATCGCGGGCAACGTCAGCAACTACAATTTCTGGCCCTACCTCGAGATGATGGAGCGCTTCTTCAAGCGCATCGGGCCGTACTTCGACGGCATGGCGGCGGCGCAGCGCGACGAGCTGCTCGCCAAGGCCTCCGCAATCTTGAAGAGCCACGGTGTCACCGAGGAGCAGCTCGAGAGCTACCACCGGCCATTCATGGCGGGCATGCTGACGGAGAACGTGAAGCTCGCGTGACGCCGCTACGCACTCGGCGGAGTGCGTGCCTGACACCGCGCGGAACGCAACCGCCTGCCGGGTCGCTCGATAAGCCCAGGCATGAACATTCGTAGGACTTGCGGAACCCTCCCGCCGGCCGCCGCCGGCGCAACCACTTTCAAGCGTCTACCCTTCGGCGACGGCAATGCCGCGAGCCAGTGGCACCCGGCGATGGCCGAGATCAACGCCTACGCTCAGAAGAATGGCATCGGCGTCATCTCGTACCGTGGCTCTGGCGAGATGGCGAAGAGCATGAGACCGCCGGTCAAGGCGGAAGAGCTCCAGATTATCAGCCTCACCTGGAGCCAGGACGGTAAGAAATACGACCTCGGGAAGATCCTCCCGGAAGGTGCGCACATGCGCGAGCTCAAGTCGACCGCCGAGCTGGTCGCCGAGATGAAAGATCTGATCACGAAGTTCGGTCAGCGCTAGCGCCGACATTGTCGGGTGCGGCGCGCTGCTTTATGGTGCGCGCCGCATGAAACGACTATTCGCTGTCGCGCTCGTCTTCGCCGCCGCCTGTAAAGATCGCCCAGCTTCGCCGACCGTTGGTGCCGACGCGCCCAAGGTCGTTGTCGCCGACGCGCCGCCACCCGCGCCCGTTTTCGCGGACGTCGACGCCTTCGACGATACCTACGGCATCTACTTCCAGGGCCAGAAGGTCGGCTGGATGCGCAGCACCTTCACCCAGGACGGCACGCTCTCGACCGAGCTCTACGCCAAGGTCGGGGGCATGGGGCAGGTCTCCGAGGTTCGCTTCGACGAGAAGCGCACCTACGGGGCCGACAAGAAGCTCGCGCGCATTACCTTCTCGCAGAGCGCAGCAACCGGCGCGGTGCAGGTCGTGGGTGAGCGCCAAGGCGAGAAGCTCAAGGTTACCACCACGGCCGGTGGGAAGAGCTCGTCGGAAGAGATTGCCGTCGAGGAGACCATCGACGACGCGCTCGAGCTCCAAGCGCTCGCCAAGGCGCAGAAGGTCGGGGCGACCGCCACCTCCAAGCGCTACGACCCTTCGATTCAGAAGATCGTCACCGCGAACCACGTGATCAGCGGCATCGAGAAGAAGGCCTTCGGTGGCGTCGAGACCGAGGTGGTGAAGATCGATACCAACTACCCCGACCTCGGTATCGCCGAGAGCGCCTGGGTCGACGCCAAAGGGAAGACCCTGGAATCGCGCATCGGCGGGTTCTTCGTGGCGCGGCTCGAGCCGCCCGAGGAAGCCAAGCGCCTGGACTACAGCCAAGACCTATTGGTGTCGGCGGTGGTTGCGGTGCCCAAGCCCATCGACAAGCAAGCCGAGCTCAAGAAGCTCACTGTCCGCTTCAGCGGCTTTGCGGGGGTCACGCCGCCGCCGCAGTCGAAGCGTCAGGTGCCCACCTGGAATGGCGAGGATTTGCTGCTGGCGCTGACCAAAGACGCGCCGCCCAAGCAGCCGTGGTCCGCGGACAAGCCTCTGCCCGCCGAATCGCCTGCGGACCTCGCGGCCACCGCCTTCGTGCAGAGCACCGACCCCGAGATCATCGCCGCCGCCAAGGCCGCGGTGGGCGACGCTTCCGACGTCTACACGGCGACGACGCGCCTCGCGCAGTTCGTCTATTCGTACATCGAGGACGAGTACGTTCCAGCGTACTCGAATGCGCTCGAGGCCTTGAAGTCGCGGCGCGGCGACTGCACCGAGCACAGCGTCTTGTTCGTAGCGCTGGCGCGATCCATCGGCATTCCCGCGCGGGTCGCAGTCGGCATCGCGTACTGGCAGCCGGGACATGGCTTCGGGTGGCATGCCTGGGCGGAGATTTTCGCTGGCGGCGCTTGGTACGCTGTGGACCCGACGTGGAACCAGCCGATTGCCGACGTCACCCACGTGAAGCTCGCGGATGGCGGGCCGGCGGAGCAGGCGCGCATCGTCATGTTGCTCGGACGTTTGCGCGTGGTCGATGTCCGAACCTGACGCGCCGCTCGGGGTCTACGTTCACGTTCCGTATTGTCCGGCGGTCTGCCCGTACTGCGATTTCAACGTCGCGGTGCGCAAGGAGCCACCGTGGGAGGACTTCGCGCTCGCGATTGGCAACGAGCTGGCGCAGCGGCGGCAGCTCTTCACCGGCCGGTTGCAGTCGCTCTACTTCGGAGGTGGCACGCCGTCGCTCGCGCCGCCCGAAACCATCGCGCGGATCGTCCGCTCTGTATGCGATAGCGTACCAGGGAGTCCGCGCGAGGTGACGCTCGAGGCGAACCCTGGCACCGTGACGCGCGCGACGCTCGAAGGCTACCGGGCGGCCGGGGTCAATCGCGTGAGTCTCGGGTGGCAGTCGACGCACGACCGCCTGCTGACTTTGCTGGGTCGGACGCACGATGCGGCTGCCTCGCGCGCCGCCGCCGTCGCGGTGCGCGAAGCGGGCTTTACCTCGATGAGCATCGACCTCATCTTCGCGGTTCCAGGGCAGACGATGGACGACCTCGAGGTCGATCTCGACGCGGTTCTCGCGATGAGCCCCGAGCATGTCTCGCTCTATGGGCTCACCTATCACGAGGGCACGCCGTTCTTCCGGGCGCGCGAGCGCGGCTCGGTGACGCCGGTCGACGAGGGCACCGAGGCCGCCATGTTCATGCGCATCGCCGAACGGCTCGGTGGCGCTGGGTATCGCCACTACGAGGTGTCGAACTTCGCCAAGCCCGGCCACGAGGCGGTGCACAACGCCAGCTACTGGCAGGGGACGCCGTATCTCGGGTTGGGGCCTGGGGCGCACAGCTTCATGCGCGAGGGCTGGAAGAGTGGGGTGCGTTGGGAGACGGTGAGGAATCCCGAGCGTTATCTGCAGACTTTCAAAAAAGCACGACCGGTCGGTTTCACCGCCGACGAGACCACGTTTCGCGAGGAGCTCGAGGCGCTGGACCTCGTGCGCGAGCGCATCCTCACCGGGTTGCGGCTCATCGATGGCATCGACCTCGCGGCCGAGCCGTTCGCCGCTTTCGATCTCGCCCAAGGAGCCGCTGAAGCGGTCGCGCAAGGCCTCGCCCGTCGCGAAGGCACACGCCTGGTCCCGACCTCCGACGGCCGCCTGCAAGCCGACACGCTGGCCGAGCTAGTCGCTCCGTGACATATACCCGCGGCCCATGAGCTCCAGCACCCCCGGCTCCCGCAGCATGCTCCTCGGCGCCTTGATTGGCGCGGTCACCGGCATCGTCGCGCACGTCCTGTGGAACGGCTCGAAGGGGCTCGCCATCGCCGTCGATTACGTGTCGGTGCCGCTCGGCCAGGCGTTTTTGCGCCTCCTCTTCATGCTGGTCATGCCCATCGTCTTCGCGGCGCTGGTCATGGGTGTCTGCGAGCTCGAGCTCGGATCACTCGCGCGTATCGCCATCAAGACCATGGCGTACACGCTGGTGGTGTCCTTCATCGCGGTCGTCATCGGGCTCACGGCGGTCAACCTCGTGCAGCCCGGACGCATCGGCTCCTACGATGTCGGCCAACCTGCCCAGGCGAGTCCGCAATCACAGACAGTCGACAAATCACCCATCGAGCTCATCCTCGCCATCATTCCCGACAATCCTATCAAGGCGGTCGCGAACGGCGACATGCTCGCCTGGCTCACCTTCTCGCTGATCTTCGGCATCGGCTTGTCGCTCACGCGCACCTCGGGCGCGGCGTCGCTCAAGACGACGATTCAAGGTCTCTACGACGTGTTGATGCGGCTCATCACCATGGTGCTCCGTCTCGGGCCCATCGGTGTCGGCGCGCTCATGTTCACGACCACGGCGCGGCTCGGGCCAGGGATCCTGGGGAGCGTCGGGGCCTACGCTCTCACCGTCATCGTCGCGCTCGCCATCCACATGTTCGGCGTCTACCCGCTGCTCTTGTGGCTGCTCGCGCGCAAGAACCCGATCACCTTCTTCAAAGAAGCCAAAGACGCGAGCATCACCGCCTTCTCGACGGCGTCGTCGACCGCGACCTTGCCCACCGCGCTGCGGGTCGCCGAGGAGCAGCTTGCCCTCCCGCGTGACGTGAGTCGCTTCGTGCTCACCGCCGGCGCCACCATGAATCAGAACGGCTCGGCGCTCTTCGAGGGCGTGACCGTGCTGTTCCTGGCACAGGTCTACGGCGTCGAGATGAGCATTCCGAAGCAGCTCATGGTGCTGCTCATCTGCGTGCTCGCCGGGGTCGGCACCGCGGGTGTGCCGGCCGGAACCCTGCCGGTCATCGCCATGATGATGCGCATGCTCGAGATCCCGGCCGAGGGCCTGGGCCTCATCCTCGGCGTCGACCGCTTGCTCGACATGTGTCGCACCTCGCTCAATGTCACTGGCGACCTGGTCGCGGCGGTGGTGGTGGCAAAAGGGGAGGAGAAACCCCCGCCGACCATGGCCCCGACGCCCTCGAAAATGTGACCGCGTACGCGCTGCGTCATTTTTGGCGGCCAAAAGCTTGACTTGCGATCTGTCAGTCCCGACAGGCATAAACCGCGACCATGGGTTTATGGTCGACCAAGAATATTCAGCAGCTGCAGAGTGAAGCGGACGAAGGGCACGGCGGCCTGCGCCGGTCGTTGAACGCCGTGAACCTGACCTTGCTCGGTATCGGAGCCATCATCGGCGCCGGTATCTTCGTGCTCACGGGCACGGCTGCTGCTCAGCACGCGGGCCCCGGCATCGTCTACTCGTTCATTCTCGCCGGTCTTGGCTGCCTCTTCGCCGGCCTCTGCTACGCCGAGTTCGCCGCGATGATCCCCATCGCCGGCAGCGCTTACACCTACGGCTACGCGACCCTCGGTGAGCTCATCGCTTGGATCATAGGTTGGGACTTGATCCTCGAATACCTGTTCGCCGCGTCGACCGTCGCCGTCGGCTGGTCGGGTTACTTCGTCGCCTTCTTGCGCGATTACCTGAGCATCAACCTGCCGCCGGCGCTCACCAACGCACCGCTCGGTATCGGCGCTGGCGATCACATTCCCCACGCCACCGGCGCCATCATCAATCTGCCGGCCGTGCTGCTCTGTCTGGTCATCACCGCGCTCCTCGTGGTCGGCATCCGGGAGTCGGCGCGCTTCAACAACATCATCGTCTTCGTGAAGATGGCGATCGTCCTCGCGGTCATCATCTGCGGCGCCGCCTACGTGAACGCCGACAACTGGACCCCGTTCATTCCCGAGAACACCGGCACCTTCGGCGTCTACGGCTGGAGCGGCGTGCTCGCCGGCGCCGGCACCATCTTCTTCGCTTACATCGGCTTCGACGCGGTCAGCACCGCGGCGCAAGAGTGCAAGAACCCGCAGCGCGATCTGCCCATCGGCATCATCGCCTCGCTCGTCGTCTGCACCGTGCTCTACATCGCCATGGCGCTCGTCATGACCGGTATCGCCAACTACAAAGAGCTCGACGTCCCCGAGCCGGTTTACGTGGCCATCTCCAAGGCGGGTGAAGGCCTGCACTGGCTCAAGCCCATCGTCAGCTTGGGCGCTATCGCTGGTCTCTCGTCGGTCGTGCTCGTCATGCTCATGGGCCAGCCGCGCATCTTCTTCGCCATGTCGCGCGACGGGTTGCTGCCGCCGGTGTTCTCGAAGGTGCACGAGAAGTTCCGCACCCCGCACTTGGCGACCATCATCACGGGCTCGGTGGCGGCGGTCATCGCCGGCGTCTTCCCGATTGGCCTCCTCGGCCACCTGGTGTCGATCGGTACGCTCGCGGCGTTCGTCATCGTCTGCGCCGGCATCATGGTGCTGCGCAAGCGCCGTCCCGAGATCGCGCGACCGTTCAAGACCCCGTGGGTCCCGGCGGTGCCGATCCTCGGCATCATCTGCTGCCTGGGCCTCATGGCAGGTCTCGGTATCGACACCTGGATCCGTCTCGCGGTGTGGATGGGCTTGGGCCTCGCCATTTACTTCGGGTACGGCAAGCGTCACTCGCGTCTCGCGCGCGAGGATGGCTCGGCGCCAGCCGGCGCTCCTCAACGCGCCGTTTAAACGGACAAGCACATGAACGTTCGCACGCTCGGCCTGCTCACGCTGGTCGTCGCCTCGATCTTCCCCGCGTTCGCGCACGCCAAACCGCGCTGGTGGGAAGGCGCGGTGATCTACGAGATCTACCCGCGTAGCTTCCAGGACTCGAACGGTGACGGCGTCGGCGATCTGCCGGGCATCGTCTCGCGGCTCGATTACCTGAAGGCGCTCGGGGTCGATGCCATCTGGCTCACGCCCATTTATCCGTCACCGCAGGTCGACTTCGGTTACGACGTCGCCGACTACACGAACATCGATCCGCAGTTCGGCACCTTGAAGGACTTCGACCGACTGGTGGCCGAGGCCAAGAAGCGCGGCATCCGCGTCCTCATGGACATGGTGCTCAACCACACCTCGGACAAACACGCTTGGTTCCTCGAGTCGATGTCGAGCAAGAACAATCCCAAGCGCAACTGGTACGTCTGGAATAGCGGACGGCCCGGAAAAGACGGCAAGCGCTTGCCGCCGAACAACTGGCAGAGCCTCTTCGGTCACTCGGCATGGACGCCGGCGGGCGGGACCGACGAGCTCTATTACCACTTCTTCTACAAGCAGCAGCCCGACCTGAACTGGCGCAATCCCGAGGTCGAGAAGGCGATGTTCGACGCCGTGCGCTTCTGGCTCGACCGTGGTGCCGCCGGTTACCGCTTCGACGCCATCGACACGCTCTTCGAGGTGACCGACCTGCGCGATGCCAAGGAAGGTCCGGGGCTGAATGCCTATGGCGACCCGACCGCGGACTTCACGCTGCAGTCGAAGCAACCCGAGGTGCACGACGTCATGCGCCGCTTGCGCGCTTTGGCGGACGGTTACGCCGGCGACCGCCTGTTTCTCGGCGAGGTCTACACCAAGACTACGGCGGAGCTCGTCGGCTGGTACGGCGCCAAGAACGACGAGCTGCACCTCACCATGGACATGGAGCTCCTGCCGCTCGACGTCGACGCCGCGAGCTTTCGCAAGGCGCTCGAGGCCGCGCAGACGCAGCTGAACGGCAACATGCCGCTCTTCGTCACCGACAACCACGACCAGCCGCGCAGCTGGGACCGTTACGGCGACAACGCGAACGACGCCGCCATTGCCCGCGCCGTCGCCACCATGCTCCTGGGGACGCGCTCGACCGTGCTCCTGTATTACGGACAGGAGCTCGGCATGGTCACGACGCCGCCGACCCGCGTCGAAGACGTGAAAGACCCCATCGGAGTCACCGGCTGGCCCAAGGAGAAGGGTCGCGATGGCGAGCGCACGCCAATGCAATGGGACGCGACCAAGAACGCGGGCTTCACCAAGGGGACGCCGTGGCTCCCGGTGCCTCCGTCCGCCGCGACGGTCAACGTCGAGGCTCAGCTCGCGGATCGCGACTCGCTCTTCGGCTGGTACAAGAAGCTCATCGCCCTGCGCCGCACCAACGCCGCCGTGCGTGAAGGTGTTACGACCTTCCTCGATCGCGACGCCCAGCACGCGGTCGTATGGTTGCGCACCGTGAAGAATGGAGCGCCGGTCGTCTTCGCGGTCAACATGAAGGCGGAGCCGGTCACTCTGTCTGTTTCAGCGGACGTCGCCCAGGGCCGCGTCAAGGGCTTGAAAGCGCTGGCGGTGAGCCACGAAGCCTTGAAATCGGCCACTCCTGACGCGATTTCACTGCCGCCGTTTGGCGTGTACATCGGCCAGATTCAGCGCTAGAGAGCCACGGCCAGAGGAGACCGCCATGACTGACAACCAAGCCGCCCCGCAGGGCCCGAAGCCCAAGAAGTCCGTTGCCTTGTCCGGCGTCGTCGCCGGTAACACGGCGCTTTGCACCGTCGGCCGCAGCGGCAACGACCTGCACTACCGCGGCTACGACATCCTCGACGTCGCCGATCGCTGCCAGTTCGAAGAAGTCGCGCACCTCCTCGTGCACGGCAAGCTCCCGACCAACGCCGAGCTTGCGGGCTACAAGGCGAAGCTCAAAGCGCTGCGCGGCATCCCGGCGCAAGTGAAGGCGGCGCTCGAGTCGCTGCCGGCGTCGAGTCATCCGATGGACGTCATGCGCACGGGCGTCTCGGCGCTCGGCTGCTCGCTCCCCGAGAAGGACGATCACAACCACGCTGGTGCCCGCGACATCGCCGACCGCTTGATGGCGTCGCTCGGCTCGATGCTCCTCTATTGGTATCACTACGCGTTCAACGGCCGGCGCATCGAGGTCGAGACCGACGACGATTCGATCGGCGGTCACTTTTTGCACCTGTTGCACGGCACCGCGCCCAAGAAGTCATGGGTCGATGCGATGCACGTGTCGCTCGTGCTCTATGCCGAGCACGAGTTCAACGCCTCGACCTTCACGTCGCGCGTCATCGCCGGCACTGGCTCCGACATGTACTCGTGCATCACCGGTGGCATCGGTGCCTTGCGCGGTCCGAAACACGGCGGCGCCAACGAGGTCGCCTTCGACATCCAGAAGCGTTACGAGAATCCCGACGAGGCCGAGAAGGACATCGTCGAGCGCGTCGCCAAGAAAGAAGTCGTCATCGGCTTCGGTCACCCGGTCTACACGGTCAGTGACCCGCGCAACAAAGTCATCAAAGAAGTCGCCCGCCGCCTCTCGAAGGAGGCCGGCAGCATGAAGATGTTCGACATCGCCGAGCGCCTCGAATCGGTCATGTGGCGCGAGAAGAAGATGTTCCCGAACCTCGATTGGTTCAGCGCCGTCAGCTACCACGTGATGGGCGTGCCGACGACGTTCTTCACGCCGCTCTTCGTCATCTCCCGCACCAGCGGCTGGAGCGCGCACGTCATCGAGCAGCGCATCGACGGCAAGATCATCCGGCCGACGGCGAACTACACCGGACCCGAAGACCGCAAGTACGTGCCGATCGAACAGCGCACCTGAGTCAACGCCAACGTCTCGGTCCGAACGGCCCGCCGTGCGGTCGCGCATGGAAGGGCCCGGGACCGATGCGCTGATACGGAGCGAAGCGCGGGCCTACAGGGTAGGCGGCGTGCGGTCTGAACCAAGGGCGGGCGTGCCACGCGTAGTACCGTGGCCCGTAGACGCCCCAGTAGGGTCGTGGGCCGATGCTGAACACCCACGGCGATAGGAGCCAGCCCCACCCGATGCCGACGCGCCAGACGAACATCTGCGCGGTCGCGGAGTCGGGCGGCACGTAGGTGTACGCTTGAGCGTACGGTGCATAGACCCAACCGTATTGCTGGGTGAAGACCCACTGACCGGCCGGTATCTCGGGAGTTGCCGCGGTCGCGGTCGCGGGGGCGCTGGGTTGCGTGGTTGGCAGCGGCGGTGTCGGCACCAGAGTCGGCGCTGGCTTGTCCGCGGGTTGCGGGATCGTAGGGATCGGCGCGCTGGCTGACGGATCGTCGAGCACCGGGGTGTCGGCGTCGAGCGCCGAGACGTCGCTGCCGAGGTCGGCGTCACGGCTGCCGGCCCAGTTGCTCTCGAGCGTGCGGTCCTGCGCTAGCGCGGAGCCCGCGAAACCAACCACGACGATGACAGCCAGCGTTTTCATGGCTCAGCTCTTCGGATCGAGGATACGTCCCACGAACAAAACTTCGCCGTTGCGGGTGTCGCGGATGACCACCAGGAATGGGTGATCGGCGCGAAACTTCACCGGCTCGTCGCGTGGCGGCGCGGCGCCGGCCTCCATCATGACCGCCGTAGCGGCCGCGGCTTCCGTGCCCTTCTCATCGACGGCGACGAACGCCTGATGGATCACCTTGGAGATGAACAGCTCGTGGGTGCCGTCCATTCCGGAGAAATCGGCGTCTGGGAACTTGAAGGCGCGCTTCATCCCCATGCCCTCGAGGACCTTCGCGAGCTCGAGCGACGCCTTGGTCTTGAACGAGGGCATGGCAACGTCGACACGGCGGCTCTCGAGCTTTGCGAGCCAGCCGGCGTGCGCTCCGGCGGCGAAGCGCTTCTCGAGCGCCGGGAGGCCATCGCGGGCGTCAGGCAACACGATGTCCATCGCTAGTGCGCCCTCGCCGTAAGGCATCTCGAGCATCAAACCGCCGTCGACGTGCGCAACGCTGAAGCGGTCGAGCTGGTGCATCATCGGCACTTGTTTGGCGCCATCGGCGGCGTGAAAAGGCTCGGGCTTGGTGTCGCGGGTCTCGAACTGATTCTTCCACTGGCCTTTGAAGTAGACCGCGTTGGTGATGATGAGCTTGGTGTCACTGGGGATGGTGCCGGTCGGGATCAGCTCTTCGATCTTCTTCTCGGTCTGGTCGCTGACCCACTTGTTGATGGCGGCGCGGCTCGGCTCGACGGCGTTCTGGAAATCGAGCTGCTCGAGTGGTGCGCCGTAGCGGTCACGGAGGCTGGTCAAGAACGGCGCGTTGAAGATGCGACCTTTCTGGCCCCAGAGTCGGTTCACTACGCGCAACACGATACGCCGGCGCTCGAGCTCCGCTTCGGCGTACTTCTGCGTCTGCGGGTCGTTCGATTGCGTGGCCCAGGTCGGCATCTTGGGGTCGGCGAGGTCCTGCCAGTCGGCGCGGAGCTTGGCGATGTCGGCCGCCGGGTCGGCGCCCAAGCCCAGCACCTTCTTCATCTCCTCGGCGGTCTCACCGACGGCGCCGGCCTGAGCCATGGCCATCGCCATACGAATGCTCACCGGCGAGTAGAAGAGGTTGCCCTTCTTGCTCATCAGCTCGCCGTGCAGACGCGCCGTGAAATCGGCTTTGTCGGGCACCACCGTCGGCGCGGGTTTCTCGCGCGGAGCTGCGGACGCCGTCGAATGGCCGAGGAGCAGGAGGATCGCCGAGAGCAGTCGTCGCATGGTGCGACGCTACCTCAACGTCTTACGCGGTTACAGCCACATAGCCGGAGGCGCGTTCGCGGATGGTGCGCCGCTGCCGTCCTCCGTCGTGCGTCGGGTCGTTGCTACGCTCGTCGTAGCTCTTGGCTTCGTCCAAGCGAACGACGTCGCTAAAGGTGCCGCCGTGCGCGGCAACGCCGTGCATTGCTGGCGGAACACCCTTCCCAGCGGCGACCGATGGGCCATCGGCGTGGAACGGAGCTAGATCGTAAATGAACGTGCGCTCGATGACGCTTTGGTCGCGCGTTGCTCGGACGGCGCCGTCGAGCCGTGCCGCGCGGACGGCGTGGGTGTGCCGTGTTTCGGTGACCGCCTTGCCGTGAACCACGAAGACCTCGCGCCCCGCTTGCAACAGCTGCAGCGCGGTCGTGAGCGGTACGACTTGGAGGACCTCGACGCCGTAACGCGAGCGGGCGCCGAGATTGGCGACGAGGCGTCGTGTGCGAACGAGCTCGCGCATTTCGCCAAGGCGCGGCTCGAAACGCGCGCTATCGACCTTGGCCAAGCGTCGAAGAGCCTGCGCCGGCTCGATGCGATCGCCGAGGACACCAGCGCCAAAAAGGTCGGCGCGGATCTCCTGTGGACTGCGCTCGTACATGTTGGGCGATCCGCAATAGCGTTTGGTGCTCTCGCGTCCGTCGACCGCGACTTGCACGGTCCCTTCGTTGCGCGCCGTCGTGCCGTACCAATCGCGTGCGGCTCCGAACACCAACGCTGCGCCGCCGAGGACGAGCGGCGCTCCGCTGATCGCCGTCAACGCTCCCACCAGCACACCACCGGCGCCCCACAAGAGGCCGGTGCTGAAAGAATTGGCGAAACGATGGCCGTGAAAGCGGCCCCGTTCGCCCGCGACGTCCGCCGTGTAGCTGTCGATGACAGCGTACCCGGCAGGCGTCTCGAAGATGCGTGAGCCAGGCGCGACGCCGGCTGCAGCGAGCTCGGCGCCGAGATTGTCGGGCATCCGTCCGGCGCGAAGACTCGCGTCGAGCGCTGCGAGGCGTGCGGCTTGTGTCACGTGTCTGCCTTAGCGGCTGGCGCGGCGCGCGACGCGCTCGAAGCGCGAGTCGTCGTGGCCCGTGTAGCGCTGCGTGCCGCCGATCTCGGCCTTGACCGAGTCGCTGCGCGATTGCCACGAGGCTTCGAAGTCCGCCGTGACGACCACCGGGCCGCCATTCTTCGGCAGGACGCCAGTGCCGGGGACACCGGAGGCCTCCATGTCGACGAGGGCGAGCTCGGCGAGCGACTTCACGGACTCGGTCGTGAAACCGGCCGAGGTGCTGCGGCTGCTCTGAACGCCTGAGCCAGATGACGAGCTGACGACCTGACCCCACGCATAGGAGCGGTCACCGGCGCCGGAGCCAGCCTGCGAGGCGAACTTTTCGACGCGCGACGCCGCGTTGACGATGACGATAGGGGTCTCCGCGGAGAGGCGACGATAGGCGTCGGCCGCGCCGATGCGGGTGTAGCCGCTGGCGGATTCGACGAACAGACGAGCGCTGCGATCGAGCTGCTTGAGCGTCGCTGCGACGTCGGTGGTCGGGGTGGATGCGTAAACAGTGCCGTTAACCGGACTAGGGTTGATTTTCTTCATGAGCATTGTATCGCGCCGGCTCCAATTTCGATTCGTGTCACGTGGGCACCGTCGCTGTGATCGGTTAAACCTCGAGGTCTTGGCCATCGAGCTGCTTACCCGCGACGACGTCGTTGCGCCGGAATCCTTAGCTGCGATGCGGACTTGGCTCGCTGATAGCGACCTCGTGGGCGCCAGTCCCTTGAAGGGAACGTTTGGGGCGAGCCGAGGTTTCGCCATCACCTTTACCCGTGATGGCGTGGCTGAGCTCCGCCAGCGCTTTCCCGTGCTTTGGCCCTTCGTCGAGGTCGGCGTCTTGGCGCGGCCTTGGCGGGCGCTCTACGGGCCGCTCGGCCGCTTCCGTGAAACGCGCGCTTTCTATCTGAACGTTCTCGTCGTCCCTTCTGGGGCGCACGTCGCCCGTCACGTCGACGCCACCCTGAGCACCGCCGTAGGCGCCGCGGCCGTGACGCCGCTCGCGGTGAGCGTGCTCTATCTCGACGCACCCTCGGGAGGCGGTTTGAAGCTGTGGCGCGGAGAGCGGCAGGTCGCCGAGGTCACACCGGCGCCAGGTCGCTTCGTCTGCTTTCGCGGAGATCTCGGCCACGAGGTTGCCGCCGTCGAAGGAGAAGGCGAGCGGGTCAGTGTCGTCTGCGAGCAATACGCGTTCCCGCGCCGCCGAGCCGCGCTGATGAGTGCGTTCCACGTGACGTCACGCGGTCGCTTCGGTCGCATCCTCGACCGCCTCGCCGAGCGCTAGCGCTACTTCTGGTACTTCGTCTTCCACTCGGCGTACGGCATGCCGTAGACGGTGGCGCGCGCCTCCTCGTCGGGCATGGCGATGCCTCGGGCCTCGGCCGCTTCGCGATACCAGCGCGACAGGCAGTTGCGGCAGAAGCCGGCGAGATCCATCAGCGCGATGTTTTGGACGTCTGTGCGCTCGCGCAGGTGCTCCACCAGACGTCGGAAGGCAGCGGCTTCGAGCTCGGTGCGGGTACGGTCATCCATGCGCTCCGTCCTCGCGGGTCAGGTCGCGCTCGTCAACCCCGCGCGCATCGAGACGCGTCGAGGCGCCATACCCGCGAGCTCGGCGGCCGCCAGACGCTCGTCGTGGGTGACGTGCACCAAGGTGAAGCGGCGGGCGCGATACTGGGTCTCGAGCACGCTCACCGCGGCCGCGCGGCTCGCGTCATCGAGGGAGGCGAAGGGCTCATCGAGCAACAAGAGATCGGGCTCGGTGGCGAGTGCCCTGGCCAAGGCGACACGACTCTGCTCGCCGCGCGAGAGGGTCGGTGGGCGCCGCTCGAGGAGATGGTCGATACCGCAAGCGCCGGCGATGGCGGTCGCGTCGAAGTTCTTGCCGCGCGCGTACGCGACGTTATCGCGGACAGTGAGATGTCCGAAGAGCCCCAGCGACTGCGGTACCCACGCGCAACGCCGCTCGTGTGTCGGTACGCTCGCGACATCGATGCCACGGAGCAGCACTCGGCCAGCGCCGAGCCGGCGTAAGCCGACGATGGTCTCGAGGAGCACGCTCTTGCCGGCGCCCGACGGCCCGGTGAGCAGTACGTGCTCGCCGGCCGCGACCTCGAGGTCGATGGGGCCGAGAGAAAAGTCGCCGGCTGTCACACGCAGACTTTCGAGGCGGATCATCGCTCGAGCTCCTGCACCCGCGTCTCGCCGCGCGACAGCCATCGCAGCGCCAGGAACACCGCGAGACAGGTGAGCATGAGCAAGCTCGCTGGAGCGAGAGCCGCGCTCATGCCGTGTGAGCTGAAGCGGTCCCAGATGAGCACGGGAGCGGTACGGGGGTAGTACGCGAAGACGACCACCGAGCCGAACTCACTGACGGCGCGCGCCCAGGCGAGCACCGAACCAGCGCGGATCTGCGGCCATGCGAGCGGGAGCTCGACCGTCACGAAGCGCCGCCATGGCGGAGCGCCCAGAGTAGCCGCCACGTTCACCGTGGCGAGCGGCACGGCGCGAAACCCCTCCAGCGCCGCTTTGACGACGAAGGGTGCGGACACGACGAGCATGCAGAGGACGATGCCGGGCGCCGCGGATGCGACCGCGATGCCGAATCTGTCCTCGAGAGCCGCTCCGAGCAGGCGACCTCGCGCCAAGACCAACAGGAGACCGAGCCCGATGACCGGATGCGGAACGACCACTGGCAGGTCGAGTAAAGCCTCGAGGACGGCGCGGCCGGGCACCAAACGGCGAGCCAGCACGTAGCCGGCGGCGGTGCCCGCCACCATCGCCATCGCGGTTGCGATAGCGGCGCATGTCAGACTCGTCGCCAGCGCCAGCAGCACGTCGGTGTCGGTCGCAGCGGTCACCACATCGAGCGGTGAAGCACCGACGAGCAGCGCCGCCAGCGGCGTCAACGTGAGCAGCGCCAGAGTCGCGGCGACCAGGACGAACGCACGGTTCACCGCGTCTCGCCTTCCACGATCGGGGTATCGAGCATGGTGAGGAAGTGGCGCGCGGCGATACGCCGTCCGGTGTCGGAGAGGAGGAGCGCTACGAGATCGTCGCCCTGACTCGGGTGGCGGGCGCCGCGCGGGATGGCGGCGCCGTAGAACGTCGTCGTGCTGCCGTCGATCCGCGGGTCGAGCACGGCGTAGGCCAGGGCATACTGGCGAGCTTCGCTTTCGTAGACGAAGGCGACGTCGACGTCACCAGTCTCGAGCGGCGCAATGAGCTTTGCCACGTCGGGTCGCATGAAACGTTTGGCGAGACGCGCCCGGATGCTCGCGCCGACGCGCAGACTCTCGTCAGTCACGAGCGCATCGTTGTCGTGCAGTGCGGCGAGCATACGGGCACCCACCGGTGCTTGGCCGGGGTCAGCGAAGCCGATGCGGATGTCGGGTGCGGAGACGACGAGCTGCCAAGGTTCCTCGGCGAGCCGCTTGCCGATGGCGCTGTCGCGGACGGCCGCCACGACCAGACGGTTGCCCGCGAACCGTGTCAGCTGCTCTGCGCGGCCCGGGACCATGAGCTCACGCATAAGGTCCGCATCGGCGGACACCACGAGGTCGGCGGCCCGACCTTCGACGGTGACCTTGCTGCACGCCGTTCGTGAGCTCGAGAGCTCGACCTCGAGATGGAAGCCTGGATGCCGCTCGGCGAAGACGGGAGCTAGGCCCTCGAGCGTCGGCCCCATCGAGGCAGCGGCGAAGACCGTGATCGGCTCCGACCCGCCGCGGCAGCTCCCAAAAAAAAGGAGCAAAAGCGCGACCGAGCAACGTCGCGCGTCGAGACATCGAAACCTGGGCGAGAAGAGACCAGTCACCGTCGCCACCCATAGGAGCTTTCTCCCATTTGGTGAAGACCCTACGGGCACTCGCCGAGGACGTCGGCACCGGCGTCGCCGTCGACGAGCACCCGCGTCTCGCCATCGATGTCGCGGAGGTTCACCACGTCGAGGTCGTCGATGTGCGTGACCAGGCGAGCTTGTGGCCCGTTGGGGTTACCGTGGATCGCATCCGAGCAATAGAGCGGCGGCGCCGGGTGGTTGCCGAGCGCGGTCTCCGCGACCATCGCGTTGATGCCGTCTTCGTCGAGAGCGTCGTAACCTTGCGGCGACACCAGTGCATCGTCCTCGGTGTTTTCGAAGCGCACCAAGAGCCCCGACCCGACGCCGAGGCTGTCGACCCCATAGATGTTGTCCACTACAGCGGTTACACCGAGCTCGCTGGTGAGCGCGTGCTCGACCGCGAAGGGAATGGCGTCGAGGTCGCCGCCGCCGAAGCTCTGATCGGGAACGCTGAAGCCGTTCGCGAGCAGGCGCACCGGATCGGCAGGTGTGACGTGCATCAGGTAGAAGCCGGTCGCGAAGTTGCCGGCACAACCCGCCGCCGTGCAGGTGGCGGCGCGAACGTTGTTGAAAGCGATCGTCGCCGCGGTCCTGAAGGCGATGACGCCGATGTTGGCCGCGCTCTGCTTCAAGTGGATGACGTTGTTATCGATCACGGTCACGTTGCCGGCGCTTTGGGAGCTGGACCCGAATTTCCCCGAGAGGCGAACACCGACGGCCAAGGTGCTGGGGGCATCGACGATGATGATGTTGCGCGTCACGCGGAGGCCGAGCGAGCCGAGCGTCGATGCAATCCGGGAGCCGTCTTGGACACCGATGAGGCGCACGGCGGAAGTCGGTGTCGCGTCTTCGACGCGGATCGACGAGTCGGCGAGGGTCACGTTACGCGTGAGGAGCGTGACCACACCAGCCATGGTGGGAACCGACTCGTTTTCGCTGGTGCCGAGCTGACAAGCCACCGTGTTGTTCGCGACCTGCGCGCCGCCGGTTCCGAAAAGCCCGAGGCAAGCGCGCAGCGGCACGGTCCCCGTGTTGTTGACCGAGAGGTCGCCGGTGAAGCTCATGTTGGTGACGGCGAGCAGCGTCGAGCCGTAGTGCTCGCCACCCAAGCCCGTGGCGATGTCGTCATTGGTGAGATTCATCTGGCCGTCGAGTAGGGCACCGACGATCCAGGTCGCGGCTAGGCCGACGAGGCTCACGGAGCCCCCCTTGATGGCGACGTTGGTGGTGCGGGTGAGGCGCACACCTGCGAGACGTCCGACGCTCCAACCATTCACTGGTCTGGCGCCGGCAGCGGGCACCAAGGTGACCATGACATTCTCGACCGTCGTGCCGCGTGAGTCGCGCAGGATGACTCCTGCCGCTTCGCCGACGAAGTGGCTCGCCACCTTGACCGTGATGACCGCATTGCCGAGCGAGGCGCGATACGAGCCGAGACCGACGAGCGCGTTGGTGATGTCGGGTTGGGGATTCTCGTAACCGTCGCTCCATCCCGAGCCGACGGCGGTCGGAGCACCGGCGTTCGAGGTGACTGTGACGTCGATGTCGACGCCTTCGCAGGTCATCCCGTCGATGTCCTCACTTGGGTCGCCGAGGTTCATGGTCAGCAAGCCGTGCGCCTGTCGCCCGGAGACCGTGATGCTCGAGCGTTGCCCGAGGGTCGGCGCTTGGAGTGCTACGTGCCGGGTGCCCAGCGCCGCGATGCCGACCGCAAGCCGCGCCTTCGCAACATCGATGCTGGTGCCGACGAGCGTCAGGCTCTCGGAGGATCCACAGGTCGCGCCGGTGTCCGGCGTGCAGACGCCGAGGTCCAGGGTGCTGGCGTTTCCGTCCGTCACACCGTAAGCGACCGAGCTGGGAGAGCGGGCCTGGTCGAGCGTTTCGGCGTCGCCGCTGACCGTGATGGTCGAGCCCTGGATCCGCACGTTGCCGGCGCGAACAAGGCGGATGCCGCTCACGGCATGCGCGGCTTCGAGGATCGTGGTCGCAGAGAGCACCGCGTCGATCCCGTCGGTGAGCATCACCCCTACGGACGCGAGCCCGCTCTCCGCCCCGCGGACCGTCACCGCGTTGGTCGAAAACAGCGGCCTTACACTGCCGTCCGCGCCGCTCGCTCGTACGCTATAGTAGACGGCGTCCACGGCGCCGGTGTTGGCCGGATCGAGCGTCGGGCTCGAGCCCAATTCCACGTTCACGAGCGTGACACTGGTCGCGGTCGCATCGACGAGCGCACACTCGCCGAGGCAAGGAGCTACTCTGAAGATGGCGAGGTTAGCCAAGGTCACCGTGTCGGCGGGCGAGGGCGCCGCGATAGCGATGCGCGGATCGCTCGCTTGAGGGGTCGGGGCGGCCAGTGCGAGCTCGCTGCGCGCGCTCGTGGCGGGTGCGTTCCAAGTGGTGCCCACTCGGCTATAACCTCCGCGTAGCGTGACCGTACGGTCGACGAGCAGGTCCTGATTGAGCGTGTGCAGCGGTCCGGTAGCGATGCTGACTTCGGCGAGCTGATAGTCCGCTGCTGCGAGCAAGGCCGGGCGGATGCCGCAGAAGGGCACCTCTGGGGTGCCTTGGGCTGCGTCGCTCGCGGCGTCGTACGCGGCCACGCAGGGGAGGGCCGCCGAGACGTACGCACCGACGTCGCGAATGACGAGCTGGGCCGATGCCGTGCCTTCGTCGCTACCGTCACTCACCGTGAGCGTGACACTGCAATCGTCGCCGGCGGCGAGGTTTGCGAGTCGCAGCTCGATCGTATCGGTCGCGCCGACGACGCTCCCGGCGCAGTCCGTTGCGACGGACCACGCATAGGTCAGGGGGTCGAGGTCGGCATCGGTAGAATCAGCAGCGCTGATGAGCACCGCCGTGCGCGCACCGACGCGTAGATTGCCGCGATCGTCGACGCCGCGGATGCGCGCGACCGGCGCTTCGTTGGCGAGACAAGCGTCGTTCGCGCAGGTGTCACCAGCTCGAAAGAGGCAGCCGGCGGCCATGGCGCAAGCCACCGCGAAGAGACAACGAATGAACCGCACCCATCAAACGGTGCCCGACGGAAAGGTCGTTCGCCACCCGCATCGAAGCTCGATGTGGGTGGCGGTGTGCACGTACGCTAGGCCGCGGTCTTCTCGCGGATGAAGCGCGGCTTCAAGTTGGCGCCGACCACGAGCTTCTTGATGCTCGCATCGTCCGGAATCTTGAAAACGGCATCGCGGAACACGTTCTCGAAGATCGCAGCGAGGCCACGGCCACCGGTGCCGCGCGCGAGACCTTGGCGCGCGATCTCCTTGATCGCGGGGCGCCTGAGGTCGAAGTCCACGCCTTCTTCCGCGAACGTACTCTTGTACTGCTTGGCGATGGCGTCCTTGGGCGTCGTGATGATGTGCTCCATGTCGTCCAAGGTGAGGGGCAGAAGACCGGCGATCGACGGGAAGCGGCCGACGAGCTCGCGCATCATGCCGTAGCCCACGAGATCGCTGGGCTCGATGCTCGAGTACACGTCGCGCAGGCTGACGGCGTTACGCTCTTCCGGGGTCTGCGGATTGCCACCGAAGCCGATGCTCGCAGCGCCGCCGTTGTTCTGCGCCTTCATGCGCTCGCGCCAAATGTTCTCGATACCCGAGAACGCGCCGCCACCGATGAACAGAATGTTGGTCGTGTCGAGCTTGATGAATTCCTGACCCGGGTGCTTGCGGCCACCTTGCGGGGGCACGTTGAACTGGCCGCCTTCGACCATCTTCAGGAGCATCTGTTGTACGCCGGCGCCGGAGACGTCGCGCGTGATCGAGACGCTGTCGCCCTCGGGCTTACGCTTCTTGTCGAACTCGTCGATGAAGACGATGCCGCGCTGGGCTTTCTCGACGTCGTAGTCGCACGACTCGAGCAGCTTGGTGAGAATGCCTTCGACGTCCTCGCCGACGTAGCCGGCCTCGGTGTACGAGTTTGCGTCCACGATAGCGAACGGCACGTCGAGGAGCTTGGCGATGGTTTGAGCGATCAGCGTCTTGCCGACGCCCGTCGGGCCGATCAGCAAGATATTGCTCTTCTTGAGCAGGTCGTCGGGAACCGGGACGCCGCGCGCGTTGCAGTCGTCGATGAGGGCCGCGCGCTTCAAGTGCTGGTAGACCGCGGTGGCGACGACCTTCTTGGCGAGATCCTGACCCCAGACGTACTGATCGAGGTGGGCCACGATCTGCGACGGGGTCGGGATATTCGCGAGTAATGGGTTGCGCGCGCTGCGCAGCGGCTGAATCGCGGCGACCTGACCGGCGAGAAGGGGATGCACGATCATTTGGCTGACCGACGCGTCGGAACCCGCTTTGGCGTTCAACACCTCGACCTCGCTCAAGGTCTTGAGGAAGCGGTCGGCGCCGTAGGTGCGCACCGCGCCGCGTACGGCGTCCATCGCGTCCGCGAACGCCATGGCATTCGGATGGCTCGATGCGGCGCTCAAAGCGGCCTCGATCTCGGCCGCATTCGTCGGTCGCTTCTCGGGGACGAGGGCGCCCTTCCTCAGCGCGATGTAGGCCAGGGAACCTTCAGTACCAACGGGGAGTGTGCCAAAACTGCTCAAAACAGCCTCCAAATCGCTGCCGTGTTGTCACATTGCCTATCGGCACGATTTTTCGGGTGTTGTGTGGGGGGCGAAATAATTGGTGGATCTGCTGGCACATCAACAATCAACAACATGCCGCGGAGGGTAACTTCCGTGCTATTTGTCTTCTGAATGACGGTCTCCAGGGTATCTCCCGGGCAGCCCGAGGCGCCCGCATCGCCGCAGGTGGCAACGACCGCGGTGGCGCGTTCCGCCGGCCCCGCCATGCAAACCGGCAACATCGAAGCGGCGAGCATTCTGCGGCCGGGTTTGCCGCTAGCCCGCTACAGCGATCACACGTTCGATGTCTTGCACCGCCCCTTCTCGCCCGAGTCGACAACAGCGTTGCACGTGCTGCACGCGACGCTGGCCGGAGTCATGCCGGGCACCGTCCATGCGAACCCGGTCCATCGCAACCGCTTGGGCGTGGCGGTGTACGACCTTGCTCATCGCTATGCCGACCTCGCGAAGTCGCTGGAGACGACCAGCCCCGAGGACGCGGCGTCCGCCACCGCCTTGCTGGTCGAGTCGGCGCAGGTCCTCGACGCCCTCGAAACGCCCCTGGCGCGCAACCTCATGGCGTTGCTTCTCGACAAGGCCGACCACGCGGTGCTGTCCGCCATGGCCAACAGGCCATCGGTCGCGACGCGAGCCGTGGGCATGCTCATCGAGCTCACGGCAGCCCGCTTCGCTCAGACCGGCAGTTGGTTCTACGCCGGCAGCGACGAGCGCTACGAGAGCCAGAGCCGTACGCGCGCCTACGAGAGCTTCGATGCCCCGCTCCATTGCGTGAGTGGCTATCGGCGACACCCTGACTACCCGTTCGACGAGCTGCCCATCGCGGCGCTCGGGTTCTTGGGAACAGAGCACGGACCGAGCCTGCGCCAAGGGATCGTCGACTTCCTGCTCAAGGCCGATAAAGGCCTAGACCTGCTCATCGCGCTCCACCAGGCGCACTTCATCACCGGCAAGCCGCCCGACCAAGCGCCACCGCCGATGGGCGCGCAAGGTGACCTCGAGCGCTTGCTCGTCGCGTTGGCCTGGTTCAAGCCCACCGACTGCCCCGGTTACTCAGCGGCGCTCGCGTTCACGCAGGTGGCCGCGATTTTCGATGCCGTGCTCGCAAAGGTCGAAACCCCGGCAATGCACCGGCTGGTTGCCGATTGCGCTCTGACTGCTCTCGACTTCTACGGCCATGGCAAGGCGCGCTCGCACGAAGCGGACGCCGCCGCCGACGAGCTCGTCGAGCGCTTGCGCCAGCGCGGGCCCGATCGCGAGACCAATGCGCAAATGGCCGCGCTACTCGACGCACGCACTCAGCTCGGCTGACTAGCGCTTCTTTTTGCCGACCTTGGCGCGCGCCTTTTTCTTCGGTGCTCCGTCGGTCGCGTCGCAAGCGCAGAAGGCCATGAGCTCTTGCATGGCGTCGTTCTGCAGGGCGCAGAATTTGTGCTGACCCTCTTGCTCGAGGCGGATGATCCCAGCGTTCGCGAGCACCTTCCAGTGGTGCGAGAGCAGGGCGATGCTGATGCCGAGCTTCTCGGCGAGCTCGATGCCGCACATGTCGCCGTTTTGGGCGAGCAAGTTGATGATCTGCACACGGTTCGGATCGCCGAGCGCTTTGAACATTTTGGCTCGCCGGGTGTGGCGAGCTTTGTCATCTAGGGCGTTCATGACCCCAGCAATATAGGCACGAAAACGGCCCGCGGCACAGCCTCACACTCAAATGGTCAAATAGGTGCTTGACTGTTTGAGTTGCCTTACCCATCTTCGGGGCATGCGTTACCCCCTCATCGCAGCTCTCGCTCTCGTCTTCCTCCAGGCCTGTAAGTCGGCCGAAGCAGGCCCCGGTGGCGCCGCGGCCCCGCCAGCAACCCAGGTGAGCGCCGCTCGCCCCGTGGTCGGCGACGCCGTCGAATGGACCGAGCTCACGGGGCATACCGAAGCGGTCGCGACCGTCGAGCTACGGGCGCGCGTCTCTGGGTATCTGACCCGCGTTGGCTTCGTGGAAGGCGACGTCGTCGAAAAGGGTGCGCTGCTCTACGCGCTCGACTCCCGGCCCTACGAGGCCGACCTCGCGCGCGCGGAGGGTGAGCTCGCTCGCGCAAGCGCCAACGTCAGCTTCGCCGAGCGCGAAGCTGGCAGAGCCGAGCGTTTGATCGCGGCGCAAGCCATCGCCGAACGTGAGCGCGACAGCACCCAGAGCACCCTCGACCGGGAGCGCGCGGCCGCGAAGGTTGCCCAGGCGGCCGTCGCCTCGGCGCGTTTGAACATCGAGTACTCGCGTCTGACGGCGCCTATTCGCGGGCGCATCGGCCGCACCTCGGTGACGCCCGGCAACCTCGTTCCCGCCAACGGCGCCGAAGCGCTCACCACCATCGTCAGCATCGATCCCATCTACGTCTATGTCGACGTCGACGAGGCGCGGGCGCTCCAACTGTCCACGAAAGCGGATGGGTCCAAGGTGTCGGTGGGCATCGCCGACGAGGAGGGTTATCCCCATGAAGGCACCCTCGATTGGATCGACAACCACGCCCAAGCCGGGACTGGCACGGTGCGGGCCCGCGCCGTCATCGCCAATCCCGACGGCAAGCTGCGGCCGGGGATGTTCGCTCGGCTACGGCTGCCACGCGATAGGATCGAACGAGCGGTTCTGGTCGCTGACCGTGCTGTCGGCACCGACCAGGATCGCAAGTTCGTCTACGTCATCGAAGGTGACAAGGTCGCGTATCGCGCCGTGGATCTCGGCGGGAAATTCGAGGGCCTGCGCATCGTCCGCGACGGCCTCACCGCGTCCGACCATGTCGTCGTCAGCGGACTGCAGCGCGTGCGTCCGGGCATGACCGTGGCGGCGCGTGAAGTCACCATGAATGAAGAGGCAGCCCAATGAGAATCGCGCGCTTCTTCATCGACCGCCCGGTCTTCGCGGCGGTGATCTCCATCATCATCTTCGTCGCTGGCGCCATCTCGGTGTTCCAGCTGCCCATCTCCGAGTATCCCGAAGTCGTGCCGCCCACCGTCGTGGTGCGAGCGATGTACCCCGGGGCAAATCCCAAAGTGATCGCCGAGACCGTGGCGGCGCCGCTCGAGCAAGAGATCAACGGCGTCGAGAACATGCTCTACATGAGCAGCGAGTCGACGAGCGACGGCGCCATGACGCTCACCGTGACCTTCCGCATCGGTACCGACCTCGATACCGCACAGGTGCAGGTGCAGAACCGCGTCGCCCAAGCGCAGGTGCGCCTCCCCGAAGACGTACGGCGGTTCGGTGTGACCACCCGCAAGAGCACGCCCGACCTCACGATGGTCGTGCATATCGTCTCGCCGGACGGGCGCTACGACGAGACCTACCTCCGCAACTACGCGTCGCTGCAAATCAAAGACACTCTGGCGCGCATCCCGGGCATGGGCGAAGTGCAGCTCTTCGGGTCGGGCGACTACGCCATGCGCATTTGGCTCGACCCACGCAAGCTCGCGGCGAGAAACCTCACCGCGAGCGACGTCGTCGCGGCGTTGCGTGAGCAGAACGTCCAGGTCGCCGCCGGTACGCTCGCACAGCAACCGGCCCCCAACGGTGAGAGCTTCCAGCTCGCCATCAATACCCGAGGCCGCCTCACCAGTGAGGGCGAGTTCGCCGATGTGATCGTCAAGGCGAGTGAGGCCGAGGGCATGGTGCGCGTCCGCGATGTCGCACGCGTCGAGCTCGGCGCCGATCAATACGCGCTGCGGGCGCTACTCAACAACAAGGACGCGGTGGCGATCCCCATCTTCCAGACGCCGGGGTCGAACGCTCTCGAGCTGTCGAACCAAGTGCGCGCCACCATGGAGGAGCTGTCGAAGGTTTTCCCGGATGGTGTCGCGTATCGCATCGCTTACGATCCGACGCGCTTCGTGCGTGCCTCCATCGAAGAGGTCGTGCGCACGCTATTCGAGGCCTTGGCGCTGGTCGTGCTCGTCGTCTTGATCTTCCTGCAGACCTGGCGCGCATCGATCATTCCCATCGCCGCGGTGCCCGTGTCGCTCGTCGGTACGTTCGCGGTGATGCAGCTCTTGGGCTTTTCGATCAACGCGCTGTCGCTCTTCGGCCTGGTGCTGGCCATCGGTATCGTCGTCGACGACGCTATCGTGGTCGTCGAGAACGTCGAGCGCAACATCGAGGCAGGCCTTTCGCCCCTCGAAGCCACACGCAAAGCCATGGACGAGGTGAGCGGGCCGATCATCGCCATCGCGCTGGTGCTCTGCGCCGTGTTTCTCCCCATCGCGTTCATCAGCGGCCTCACCGGTCAGTTCTACCGCCAGTTCGCGCTCACCATCGCCATCTCGACGGTCATTTCGGCGTTCAACTCGCTGACCCTCAGCCCGGCGCTCGCCGCCAAGCTCCTGCTCGCTCACGATGCGCCGAAGGACCGCTTGTCGCGCGGTATCGACAAGCTCTTCGGATGGTTCTTCCGGCCGTTCAACCGCTTCTTCTCGGCGGCGTCGAACCGTTACGTGGGCGCCGTGCGCACGTTGCTGCGGCGCTCGTCACTCGCGCTCATGGTCTATGGCGGTCTGCTCGCGCTTACCTACGTGGGATTCGAGAAGGTGCCTACCGGCTTCGTGCCTGGTCAGGACAAACAGTATCTCGTGGCGTTCGCGCAGCTCCCCGATGCGGCGTCGCTATCGCGGACCGACGAAGTCATTCGCCGCATGGGCGACATCGCCAAAGAGACGCCCGGCGTCGCCGACACCATCGCGTTTCCGGGCCTATCGATCGCGGGCTTCACCAATAGTCCGAGCGCCGGCATCGTTTTCGTGGGCCTGACGCCGTTCGAGGAGCGAACCACGCCGGAGCTGTCGGGCAACGCCATCGCGGCCACCCTGAACCAGAAGTTCGGCGCCATCGACGAAGCTTTCGTCGCCATCTTCCCGCCGCCACCGGTCCAAGGACTCGGCACGACCGGCGGTTTCAAGCTCTACATCGAAGACCGCGGCGACGCCGGTCTCGAGGCGCTCTACGAGGCGACACAGGGCTTCGTTGGCGCCGGTCGCCAAGCGCCCGAGCTTGCGGGCTTGTTCTCCGGCTACCAAGTGAACGTGCCGCAGCTCTACGCCGACGTCGACCGCGCCAAGGCAAAGACCGCCGGTGTGCCCCTCACCAACGTCTTCGAGACCATGCAGGCGAATTTGGGCTCGCTGTACGTGAACGACTTCAATCGCTTCGGCCGCACTTTCCGCGTGACCGTTCAAGCGGACCAGGGTTTCCGCGAGCGGCCCGAAGACATCACCGCGTTGAAGACGCGCAATCTCGCGGGTGAGATGGTGCCGCTCGGCACACTGGTCACGGTCAAGCCCGCGCACGGACCCGACCGCGTCTCGCACTACAACGGTTACCCGGCCGCCGAGGTGAACGGAGCCGCTGCGCCCGGCTACAGCTCGGGACAGGCGCTTGCCACGGTCGAGCGCATTGCCGCCAATTCGCTGCCGCTCGGCACCAAGTTCGAGTGGACCGATCTCACGTACCAACAGATCATGGCCGGCAACACCGCCGTGCTCATCTTCCCGCTGTGCGTCCTGTTGGTGTTCCTGGTGCTCGCAGCCCAGTACGAGAGCTGGTCGCTTCCGCTCACGGTGATTCTCATCGTGCCGATGTGCTTGCTCGCGGCCATCACCGGCGTGTGGCTCGATGGTGGAGACAACAACCTGTTCACACAGATTGGTCTCTTCGTGCTCGTGGGTCTTGCCTGCAAGAACGCCATTCTCATCGTCGAGTTCGCGCGCGACGAGCAGAAGAAGGGCGTCAATGCCTTCCTCGCGGTGCTCGAAGCCTGCCGCCTGCGCTTGCGGCCCATCCTCATGACCTCGATCGCCTTCATCATGGGCGTCTGGCCTCTCGTCGCGTCGCGCGGCGCCGGCTCGGAGATGCGTCACGCCATGGGCGTCGCCGTGTTCGCCGGGATGATTGGCGTCACCTTCTTCGGCTTGCTGCTGACACCGGTGTTCTACGGCGTCATCCGCCGGCTGGTAGACAAGAGCGAGCGACAGGCTTTCAAGCCTGTCCTCTATCGCGTCCCGGAAGACGGCATCGCCAACGAGGACGGCCGTCAAACCGGATTTTTCACGACCGGCTAGCTGCGCCGTTTCTGGTCACGTCGCTGGTGCTCCATGAACACCTGCCAGACGTGTTTCACTTCGCTCGCGCCTTCGACGTTGTCGTCGGCCATCCCCAGTCGCTCGACTTCCGCGTCGTGCGGGTCGGTGCCGGAGATGAAGATGTGACCTTTGCGCATCTCGGCTTCGATGGCGCCCACTTTGCGGACCACTTGTTCCGGTGCGGTGAGCGGGCCGAGCTGCCCGGCTTGGGCGTGAGCGATGTCCGCTTGAGCGATCTGTTGCGAGCGTGTCGAGCGGGTGCTCTTGGCGTTCGCCATGGCGTGATGTCCGTGCTGCACATCGGTCGCCAACTGCTGTGACTTGACCAGGGCCTCTTCGCGGCTGTCGCTCTTGACGTTCGCGTCTTGGCGTTGCGAGGCGTGTTGGTCTTGGTTCTTCCAGGTGTCGTACTGCTGAATCTCGACCAGCCATTCGTCGTTCAGCGTTGCGTGCATGTGTCGGGTCTCTTGGACCTGAACACGGCGTTGGGCACGCACGCCGTCGAGAGATATATCGGAATCCATAGCTCCTATCCTTGAGTGCCCGCGAACCCGCGGGCGTTCTGCAAACGGACGCCCGATATTCGCATCGAGCGTTACTAGGCGCTTATCGGCTGCTCGCGTGGATCGTTGCGCCTCGATTGGGTGACAATCTTCGTCCGGGAAAAAACTACAGTTAGACCGCGTAATTACGCGGCTCGGCGCAATCCGAGCATCAGGGTCGAATAGCCGCGTAAGGCCTCAGCGCCCCGTTGATCTTGATGAGGCTCACGAGCACCGTGGTATCGCCGATGTTGAAGGTGGCGCGGGTGCCCTTCTTCATGCAGACCGCGATCTGCTCGCGCGCTTCGAGGCTGACGAAAAAGAGACCGTCATCGGGGAGCGGTGACAGCACTTCCTTGGCGAGCGCCGCACGCAGGATCTCGGCGTCGCGTTTCCTGAGCTCGTCGCCTTTCACCATGGGGAACAAGCGCTCCGTCTCGGCGTACGACTCGGCGAATTGGGCGAGATAGCCATCGACGTCTTTCGCCGCGAGCATACCATGGAGCTCTTTCACCTTGGCGCGGTAGCTGACCTGCGCCTCGTAGTCGAGTCGCGTGCCAATCCGCCAAAGCGGCTCACGCAGGGACTGCGGCACCGTGAAGACGGCGCCGCCACGTTTCACCGTGGCGATGACTTGGCCGTCGTCTTTCTCCCAGCTCCGCGAGCTCTCGCGACCAAGGACGAGCTTGACCCGCGCCATCACCGCCGGTGCCTTCTGCTTGGCATCGAGCGGCTCGATGAAGATGTGGTTCGCGCCGGGAATCACGTAGTGCTCGATGGGCAAGCGCTTGCCTATCGGCTCTTCGACACGCACGCCATTCACCACCAGGCGCACCGGCGACGCGTACTCGAGCTCCAGCACGTAGGTCTCGAAGGTGGCCGGCGCGGCGACCAAGAGGGCGAGCGCGAAGCCCACGGCGCGTCAGGGCTCGTCGCCGTGACAGGTCATCTTCTTGATGTCGTCTTTCACCCATTTGTTCTTGCCGAGGTCGACGTGCCACGACTCACTGGGCTTCCATTCGGCGAGCTCGCCGGTGGCCGCTTTGGCGTGCGCGAGCACCGCGTGGTTCATCAGGAGTGCGTCGCCGGTCGCGCCTTTCTGCACGCAGGACGCGCCGTCGAAGAACCAGGTCTGGTTTGCGATGGGTGCGGTGACTTGCACGCGGTGGACCTCGGTCCACGCGGCGTTGGCGTTCTCGCGTCGGGAGAAGACCAGCGCGCGTTGACCCGCGCATTCGGCCACCGCCACCTTGGTGTTCTCGTAGCCGACGTCGCCGCTGGGGCTAAAGCGCGCGTGTCCGTCGCGCAGCTCACGGCAGTCGGGAGCGAAGAGGACCAGCATTGCTACGACGTATCCCATGAGAGAATCTCCGTGCGCTTGCCCCTACCAACTCTGTTGGCGCAAAACCACCCCGGGGATTGGAGTCAGACCATGGCACTTTATCTGGGCGTTGATGCGGGCGGCAGTCACTGTCGGGCGCGGCTCACCGACGAAGCTGGCAAGGTGCTCGGCACGGGGCAATCGGGCCCGGCGAATACGCGCATGGGGGTCGAGCCACTGCACGCGCGTCTGCTCGAGACCTGTGCGCAGGCGACCACGATGGCGAACCTCGCCGCCGCCGACATCGCCAAGGTGCACGTCGGCATGGGGATCGCCGGTATCAACCGCATGGGTGCCAAGGCAAAGCTCCGGGCGTTGCCGTTTCCTTTCGCCAGCCTATCGCTCACCAGTGACGCCGTCATCGCGAACCTCGGCGCGCACATGGGCGCCGACGGCGCGACCCTCATTCTTGGCACCGGCAGCGTCGGCATCATCAAGCTCGGCGAAGACAGCATCAGCATCGGTGGCTACGGCTTTCCTATTTCCGACGAGGGCAGCGGTGCCGCGCTCGGTCTATCGGCCATTCGTCACGCCCTCCGCGCGCTCGACGGCCGCAGCCGCTCGACGCCGCTGAGCCAGGAGGTCACGCGTCAATTCGATCACGTGACTGCCCGCATGGTCGCGTGGATGGACGAAGCGACTCCGGCGGACTACGCGACCTTCGCGCCGCTGGTCATGGACTACGCCGAGAACGGCGACGAGATCGCGCGCTCCATCGTCAGCGAGGCGGCGGGTCACGTCGAGCGCTTCATCGAAACCATCTTCGCGCGTGGAGCCACGCGCTTGTCGCTCGCTGGTGGCTTGTCGTCCCGCATGAAGCCGTGGCTCCGTGCGCGCATCGTCGACAAGCTGTCGCCGCCACTGGGTGATCCACTCGATGGAGCGCTGCTGCTCGCAGGTAGGCCCTCACCCGGCGCTTGAGTGAACCCCTTCGATCCAGGTCGCGGTGACCTGGTGCTCGTCGTCGACGTGGACGAGGTCGGCCTTTCGGCCGGGTGCGATGGTGCCGCGGGTGTCGTCGATGCCGAGCAAGCGCGCAGGGGTGGCGCTCGCCATGCGTGACGCGATGGCGAGCTCGACGCCCATCATGGTGATGGCGTTGCGCACCGCACCTGCCATGTCGAGATGCGAACCCGCGAGCTGGCCTTCGGGACCGCGTAGGGCGCCACTCGCGACGGTGATCGTCTGACCGAACAGGGAAAAGCGCGTGAGGTCGGATCCGACCGACGACATGGCATCGGTGATGAGCATCAGACCGTCGGCACCGCATGTCTTCAGAGCGACGCGTAGGGTCGCCGGTGCCACGTGATGGCCGTCGACGATGATGCCCGAGATGCACGTCTGGTTATCGAGGGCCGCGCCCACGACTCCTGGCGCGCGACTCTCGAGCTGCGTCATGGCGTTGAACAAATGCGTGACGCCACGCAGTCCTTCCGCAAAAGCGGACTGCATCTGTTCGTACGTCGCCAAGGTATGGCCAGCGGCAACGACCACGCCGCGTTCGACCAGGGCGCCGATGAGCCCTGCTTCGCAGAGCTCGGGCGCGAGCGTGACCAGCGTCTTCCCGCGCTTCGACGAAGCCAGGAGCGCGACGGCATCGCGGTCGAGGCGGCGGAACTTGCCGGCATCGTGAATGCCGCGCTTCTGAGCGTTCAAGAACGGACCTTCGAGGTGGATGCCCAAGACGCCAGGGACCTTGGCCGCGATTGCCGCGTCGACCGCGGCGATAGCGCGAGCGACCTTGTCGAGATCGTCGCTAATCAGCGTCGGTAGCAGGCCGGTCGTACCGAAGCGCCGATGGGCCTCGGCGATGGCACGTACGCCTTGCAGCGTCGGCTCGTCGTTCAAGAGCACACCGCCGCCGCCGTTCACCTGCGTGTCGATGAAGCCCGGCAACAAGGCTCCCCCGTCGAGAACGTGCCGCGGTGTCTCGGACGGTAGCTTAGCGACGGGGAGCACCGCGTCGATGTGGTCGCCGTCGATGACGAGCGCGTGGTCATCCTTCCACGTGCTGCCCGCGAGGATGCGGGCGCCGACGAGAGCAGTCCGGGTCATCGGGTCTGCGTCACTTTGGCGAGATGCGGGGGGTTGTCGGGGTCATAACCTCGCTTGACCGCTAAAGCGTTCACCATGCGGTAGAAGCTCTGCACCATCACCATGGGTACGAGGGCGGGGTGCAACCCGACCTTCACCGGCAAGCGAACGACACCGCGCGCGGTTTCGCCCGCCATGGCGACCCGCGCTCCGCGCTCGACGAACTTGGCGATCAGCGCCTCCGCTCCGAGACTCGCTTCGTCGTGCGGCGGTAGCACCAAGAGCGGAAAGCCGTCCTTGATGAGCGCCATCGGACCATGCGCCACCTCGGCGAGACTGAACGATTCGCCGTGCAGACCGCAGGTCTCCTTGAGCTTCAAGGCTGCTTCTTGGGCTACGGCGTAGGTGAGGCCGCGGCCGAGGACGTACATGCTCTGAGCGCTCGCAAAGAGCGGCAGGGCGGGCGACCAATCGGCGTTCCAAGCGTCGATGAGCGCTTCGTCGAGCGCTGGGAGAGAGCCGGCGAGCTCGGCGTCGTCGGCCCATTCGGAGACCAGATGAGCGATGGCGCACAGGGTGCCGATGTAGCTCTTGGTGGCGGCGACGCTGGTCTCGGGGCCTGCGTGCACGGGGAGCACGATGTCCGCCAACTCCGCGAGCGGGCTGTCGACGTTGTTGGTCATCGCGATGACCAAGGCGCCGGCTGCTTTGACCGCCGTCGCGGACATGAGCAAATCAGGGCTGCGGCCCGATTGCGAGATGACGATGAACGGCGCCCCGCGCACGTCGAGCGGTGGGTCGCCGTAGACCGAGATGATGGACGGCGCCTGTGACACCGTCGGGATACGCAACCGCGTCTCGAACAAGTACTTCGCGTACGTCGCCGCGTGGTCGGAGCTGCCGCGGGCGCAGGTGAAGATGATGGGCGCTTTGGTGCTCTTCAGCCGCTTGGCGGTGTCGCGCATGAGACCGGCGTTGGCGGCGAGCTGAGCGCGCACCACTGCGGCACCTTCGCCCGCTTCGGCGAACATGCGGGTGTCTTCGGCGGCGATCACTTCAAGCTCTCGATGGCACGTCGCAGGTTGTCGCCGTTGTCGGCGAGAGCCTTTTGCGCCTTGCCGCTTTCGACTCCCATGGCGATGAGCACCGCCTTCTTGATGTTGCCGCCCGCCGCTTTCACCGCCGTCGTGGCACGGCTCGCGTCGCAGCCGGTGAGCGTCGCAACCATGCCTTCGGCGCGTGTCTGGAGCTTGGCGTTCGAGATGATCATGTCGACCATCAAGCCACGGTAGACGCGACCCATGCGCAACATCGTGCCGGTCGAAAACAGGTTGAGGACCGCCTTCTGTGCCGTGCCTGCTTTCATGCGCGTCGAACCGGCGATGACTTCGCTGCCGGTGACCGCGACGATGGGGTGCTCGGCGGCTGCCGCGAGAGGTGTGTCGCGGTTGTTGGCGATGGCGATGGTGAGCGCCCCCGCTTTGCGCGCCTCCGTCACCGCGCCGATGGTGAAGCGCGTGCGCCCGCTGGCAGCGACACCGATGACCACGTCGTCCGCGGTAAGGGACAGGGCGCCGATGTCACGGCGTGCGGCGTCGGCGTCGTCTTCGGCGCCTTCGACACTCTTCATGAGCGCAGCCATGCCGCCCGCGATGACGTACGCCGTCCGCTCGTCCGGCCAGCCGAACGTTGGCCCCAGCTCGACGCCGTCCTGGACCGCGAGGCGACCCGAGGTGCCGGCGCCGCAGTAGACCAGGCGCCCTCGGCGCAACAGACGCTGTGCGGCGGCGTCACACGCGGCTGCGATGCGTGGCTCTTCGCCTTTGATCGCGGCGACCGCGGATTCCTGGCCTTCGAGCATGGCCTCGACCGCTTTGACGGTCGGCCAGAGGTCGATGTCGACGTAACGCGGATCGACGGTCTCAGTGCTGGACATTGGGATTCCTCTCAATCACGCAGACGAGGAACGCGACAAGGGTCCCCACACAGAGCTGCCAGGGGAAGGCCAGCTTGGTCGAAAGCTGCAGGGCCAGCACGGTCAGGAAGCCGGCAGCGAGCGCCAGGACCACCGAGCGGTTCGAGCCGCGATCGGTGAAGACGGCGGTGAAATACACTCCCAAGAGACCCGCGTAAGCGAAGGCCATGACACCGAGGACGAGCTCGAGGATGGGCACGTTGGCATAGCGCTGCCAGTAGAACGACAGCACCGCGACAGCGAACATCGCGAGGCCCATGAGCGCCATGCCGTAGCGGCCGGCGACCACGAAGTGTTTCTCCGCGTGCTGCTTGCCATGGCGGACGCACCAGGGCCGGTAGAAGTCCTCGACCAAGACCGACGACATGGCATTCATCGCCGAGTTCGTGGTGGCGATGGCCGCCGCGATGACACCAGTGGTTGCGAGCCCACGCAGGCCGGGAGGGATGCGCGTGAGGATGAAAAACATGAATACGCTGATCTGCTGACCTTGGAATGTCTTGGCGATCTCTTGTCCGTCATAGAAGACATAGAGCAGCGAGCCGATGACCATGAACACGGCAACGATGGGAACCACCATCAGCTGCGACATGATGAGCCCGCGGGCGCCGCTCTCCGCGTCTTTGCAGGCGAGCAATCGCTGCGTCGTGTCCTGATCGAGCCCGGTGTTGCCGATGCACAAGAGGAACACGCCGGTGAGCGTCGCTGGCACGCTGAAGGAGCGCGACAGGTCGAACGAGAAGTCGAAGAGGCGGAGCTTGTGTGAAGCGGCGAGCGTCGCGATGACCTCGCTCGCCGAGACCGGTAGCAGCCACCAGAGGAACACGAGGCTCGCCAACGCGGCGGCGATATAGATGGTGAACTGCACCAGATCGTTCCAGACGATCGACTTCAAGCCGCCAACGAACGTGAAGACGAAGCTCAGCACCACGAGGACCAGGGAGGCCAGCAAGATCTCGAGGGCGCCGACCGCGCCGAACATGATCATCGAGACCGCGATGGCGCCGAGGTAAACGCGGGTACCGCCGGCGAGCACACGGCCGACCAGGAACATGCCGCCGGCCGCGCGCATGGCGAGCGCTCCGATCCGCCGATCGAGCAGCTCGTAAACGGTGGTGACGCCGAGCGCGTAGTATCTGGGAATGAGCACCCGGGCGGTGAAAAACGCAGCCATCAAGGCGCCGATGTTGCTCGACAGATAGGTGAAGTCGCCGCGGTAGGTGTAGTCGGGGCCACCCAAGAAGGTTGCTGCCGACATCGTCGCCGAGAGCACCGACACCGCCGCGAGCCACGCAGGGAGCTGGCCACCTGCGAGGAAGTACTCCTTCGCGTCGGAGGTGCTGCGGGGCATGAAGAAAATGCCGGCCGCGACCATCACCCCGAAGTACAGGGCGACGACGCACCAATCGAGTATTTCGAAGCCTGGGGTCATGCTCTCCGGCCCCTGATAGGCTAGATTCCGCCGCCGATGAAACGCACGTTGACGATTTTCCTCACCCTCGCCGCCCTCGCCTGCAGCGCCGACGACAAGCCCAAGCCCCTTGCCGGCAGCAAGCCCGGTGTCATCGAAGACGTGCCCGCGCGAGCGGACTACGTCGAGCCCGAGAACCGCGCCGGTCTTGCAACCGCGCCTGCGGACGCCGAGCGCACGCAATCCGGGCTCGCCTCGCAGGTCTTGCATCGCGGAAGTGGCAAGAACCATCCCAGCAAGCACTCGGTGGTGCGCGTCCACTACGTTGGCTGGACGGGCGATGGACAAGTCTTCGACAGCTCGCGGGCACGTGGAGAGCCAGCCGAGTTCGGTCTCGACAAGGTCATCGCCGGTTGGACCGAAGGCGTGCAGCTCATGGTCGTGGGCGAAGAGCGGCGCTTCTGGATCCCAGCGGATTTGGCCTATGGCAACAGCGGTCGGCCGGGGACGCCCCAAGGCGATCTGACCTTCGATGTCGAGCTGCTCACCATCGTGTCGACGCCGATGGTCCCCGAGGTTCCACCCGATGTCGCGGCGGCGCCGGCTGACGCCAAGCGCACGGCCTCTGGCCTCGCCTACAAGACCATCGTTCCCGGCGACGGCGGGCATCCCGACAAGGACGACATGATCACCATCGAGTTCACCGGCTGGACGCCGGACGGCCGCATGTTCGACTCGACCTTCACGAACGACCACGGACCGACGACGTTCCACCTGAGCCGCGGCATCACCGGCTGGGTCGAAGGCATCCAGCTGATGCGGGTCGGCGAAACCACGCGCTTTTGGATCCCGCAGAAGCTCTTCTTCGGCGACAAGCCACCGGAGGGACAGCCAAAGGGCGATGTCGTCTTCGATATCCGCCTGGTCGAAATCGCCGACGACTGACGCCGGGCGCCCGCCGATGCGCTACCATCGGGCCGCATGCGCATCACCGCTCTCGTTTTGCTCCTGGCCGCTTGTGGCGGCGAGCCTTCGGGCGCGTTGCTCGTGGAGCCGGATTGCGCCGGGAAGCTCGGTGGCGACGCGCGTCTCGACATGTGCGGCGTCTGCGATAACGACCCGGCGAACGATTGCCGGCAGGACTGCACGGGTGAGTGGGGCGGGCCGGCGCGGCGGGATCAATGCGGGGTCTGCGATACCAATCCCGGCGACGATTGCGCCCTCGATTGCCTGGGAACCTGGGGCGGTAAGGCGACCCTCGACCCCTGTGGGAGCTGCGATACCGACCCTCTGAACGACTGTATCGAGGATTGCGGCGGGGTTTTTGGCGGCACGGCGACGCTGGACGCCTGTGACACCTGCGACTCCGACCCGACGAACGATTGCACGCCGCAAGAGTGACAGTCGCACTCGGGAACGGATGTGGGTATATTGCTTCCGCTCATGAGCCGCTTCAGCCTCTGCTCGTTCGCCATCCTCGCGCTCCCAATGCTCGCCTGCTCGTCCGTGCGTTTCCGCGAGCGTCCCGAATGGGTCAACCACGACCCGCTCCCCATCCAGCCGGCACCCGACTCCTGCCGCGGCGCGATGGTCAACCTCGGCATGGTCAGCCTGGAATCGCCGCTCGATGGTGGCCGCCATACCGACGACGCGCGTCGTGCGCTCGAGGTGGCCCTGAACGACGCCGGCTACGCCCTCACCGCGCAAGCCGACCAAGCGGTTCAGATGCAGGTCGTCTACACCGCGAAGTACAAAGACTTCGCCAAGGACAACTGGGCCGACAAATGCTGTCTGCAGATCTGGTCGATCTGCGCGACCGCACATCTGGCGCGTCTCGAGCAGACGCTCGAGGACCTCACGGTTTGCGACGACAACATCGACGTGAGCGACATCGCCGATCTCGGGATGGAGCGTATCGCTGCGATGCTCGTGGCCTCGCTCAATCAAGACGAGACGGCCCGCTCGATCTTGAAGAACGAGCCGCTGCCGCTACCGGCCGGCGAAACGCCCGAAACCGAAGAGTAGCTACTTCGCCAGCGCCGCGGCGACGCCTGCTTGCAACGGCAGTGTGAAGTCGATGAGCACCCCGCGGTGATCCGTCGGGTAGGGCTCGACGACGATGTCCGACGTGGCCGCGCTTTCGCCGATGATGCGGGCGCGCGTCGGGACCAACGTCTGTCCGCGATAGTAGACAATATCGATGCGGTCGTGATGATCGGTCGGATCGGTTGGTGAGGACTTCGGGCTCCAGGTGAACCCGGGATTTGCGATCTCGTCGGGGTAGATCTTGCGATAAGCGTCGTGGAAGCCGGCGTTGGCGAACGCCGTGCTCTCGGGCCAGCGGACCCGAATCGGATGGCGGCGGATGCGTGCTGCTGCTTCTGTCCAGTCGAGGTGCGAGGGCTGGTTGAAGTCACCGACCGCGATGGCGGGCAGGCTCGCGCCACGGGTGTCGAGCTCGGTGACGGCATTCGTGACGTCCGCGCCGCGAGTCTTCCAGGCCGCGGCGACCGCCTCGGCCTCGGTGCTCAGAAACGGGGCGTTTTCGTACGGGATCCCCAGGAGCTGGAACGGCTGATACGGGGCGTGCCCCAGGTGCAGGTTCATGAACAAGACGCGCCGGTTGCCCGGGAGCGTAACGACCGCACCACGGCGGCCCGCTGGTGGCGGCTCGATCGGATGCGGAGTCAGAATCGGCGTGTCGCCGCCCGCTTGCACGAGGTTGTAGCCAAGCTGGCGCGCGATCTCGACCGCGGCTTCCTTCGAGCACTCCTGCAGGCCCACGAGGTCGGCGCCCGACTCGCGGATCATGGCGATGATGCCGGGAAGGCGGCCGTTCTCGCCGTTGACCTGGATGTTGAGGCTGAGCACTCGCACATTGTTGCTCGGCTGGGTCGCGGAGCGCGTGTTGGGAGCGGCCAAGGCGCCGAGCGTCGGGGGTAGCGTCCCACGACCATCGACGAAACGTCGCGGCCGCTCGATCGCCGAAGGTGAGTCGGTCTCGACTCGCCGTGCAGGGGCGGACGGCTCGTGGCTAGTCGACGCGGCGGGCCGCGCCCGGCCAAGGGTCACTTCGTTGCTCGATCCTGTATTCACGAGGTCCATGGCTGTCACCGTCTCCCTAGTTAATCGAGCGCGTCGAAATGTTGCTTGAGCTCCAGGTAGCCGGCCGAGCGCGTCGCGGCTCCGCTCATGATGTCGCGCATGATCTGCCGTAGACCCGCCGCGGTGCGCCCGCGCGCAGCAACCGGGTTCGCTTCGTAGCCGTCACGCTCGAAGAAGTTCACGGTCAGACGGTTCGCGAGCGACGGGTGGGCGATCTGGAAGCCCGGGAAGACGCCCGCAAGGTTCATGCTCTCGAGCACGTCGCCAGGGATCGGACTCTCGGGCATGCCGTTCGAACGCGCTTGGTCGCGGTAGGATTGCGCCGTGTCGGCGAGCTTGACCGTCTGCAAATGCGGACCGATGTCGATGTCGAGGTTTGCCGCGTGGCAGGCGCGACCCAAATCGGTGCGAGCGATGCGCTGAGCTTCGGACCACTCGGGCGGACGGCCGTGAATTGCCAGCACCTCACGGCGCAGGCGGCGCACCAGTGTTGCCTTGTCGCGTTTGCCCTCGGCTTCGAGGCGCTGGGCGATGAGCTCGCCGTGCGTCGAGAACATGGTGTTCGAGTTCGCGGCGAGGAGCTGTGCGTAACCGAGCGCGGTCGAGATCTGCCGGCCCCGGCCGGTCACCGGGTCGATACCCGCCTGCATGTTGTGCGTGCCACGGCCGCCGGTCTCGAAGGCGTAGACGCCCAAGATCTGCTCGCGCGTGAGACCGTTCAAGATCGCGACCTCGGTGTAGCGTCGCTTGAAACGTGACTCGAAGGCGGTGCGCTGCGCTTCGGTCGCGTTCTCGCGCATGAGGTCGTAGCGCAACCCCAAGCGATCAGCGGCGGCGATGAAGTCGCGCACGACCGCGATGGTGGACGGCTCCCGCGGTTGGGCGGGCAGGCCGAAATCGGTGGGGTTGGGCTTGGCTGGTCCGTCGAAGACCGGCGGCGCCTCGTTCATGAAGTCGGCGTCGGTGAGGCTTGCAATGGTGCGGCCGCGACGGCCGGCCGCGAGGTCGACGACGCGCGCCCAGTAGGGCTTCGCTTTCGCTTCCTCGAAGCGCGCCAGGGCCGCCTCGTGCGCCTCGAGAGCGCGACGATAGCGTGCTTCGTTGTTCGACGGAGTCACGGCTTGCCGGACGTCGACCTCGAGGCTTGGCCGGAGCGATTGCATGAGATCCGGCTCGAAGGCTTGAGCGAGACGGATCTTGGGCGAAGAAGACGGTTCGGAAGCCTGAGCAGAGCTCATGCCCGAACCAATGCGCGTGATGGGTTCGAGCATGGTAGTAGGTCGCCGAATATCGGCGAGCTACACTTGGATGTTGCTCGCGGGCGTGCCTTTCACCATCTCGGTGCGCAGTCGCTCGAAGGCGGCGATGACGTAACGCTCGACGTCCGCCTCTTTGCCGCTGTAGCCGCTCATCCTCTGCGGATCGATGGTGAAGCCGAGCTCGAGGGCGTCGCCGTTCACGGCGCCGCAAACCTTGAAGCTCTTGTGAATCGCCGACTCGATGCCGCGCGAGGTCTCCCGCCTGCCATGGATCGCCATGCTCAAGGCATGACGATCGATGCGGGTGATCGTGTACTGGAGCTGACCTAAGGCGAGCGCGATGTCGCCGGTCATGAGGCCCGTGAGTGGGAGCTTCGCGAGCATGACGTTTTTGACGTCGCTCGACGGTGGCTCCTGCAACGAGCCCAGCCCGTTGTTGCGCTCCGGTACGATGCTGTCGAGAGCCTCCTGGAGGAGGGCACCCGGGGCAAAGCCCATGCGTGCTTGCAAGCCGGGATCTCCGGCCATCTTGTAGATCGCGTCTTTGGTCGCCGGCTCGAAGACGGGGCTCGCGCCAGCTTTCGCCGGTGCCTTCCATGCGTCGCTCGCGGAGCTGTTCACCGCACCCCGCGCCGCTTCCTCTTTGCGGATGCGCACCGCGGTCGAGACCGCTGCGCGGACACCCGCCATGGCCGGCTCGAGGCCCTTCAAGTCGAGGCCGATCAGCGCGGCAGCACTGGCAATGCCTTGGAAACCGCCGCCTTCGACCTTCGGTGAGCCGAACGACTGCGAGATCTGCGAGGTGACCGCCTTCTCGAGGACGTCAGCCTCGTTGGCCTCGGGGAGCAGCTTCGCGGTCTCCCTGATGGCGATGGCGACTTCGGCGTCGGTCCAGTTGGCTTCCGAGTAGAGAGCGCCTAGCGCTACGTAGATCTGACGAACGAGACCGTCGCTGTGCATGGCGACGGTTATCGTCTGGCTCGGATTTTGGTGCCGTGCACGTGTGGCACCGATAAAAAAATACTATCTAAAACATCGTTCTTATCTATTTTAGATTATGGATGGGATGCCGTAAGCTCCCGCTCATGAAGGTAGTCGACCGCGAGCTGGCGGACTTTCTCGTCGCTCCCGGTGAGCTCATCCACCTGACGGCGCAGCGCGTGGTCATGAGCGCCATCAAGGCATTCGCAGGCTACGATGCCTATCGTCTCGCCTTGGTGCTCTCCGAGGCCAATTTGGCGGCTCTCGGACCTTTGCCCGACAACTGCCTGGCGCGGCCGCAGCCGCCGCCCGATCTCCTCGAACGGGCGGCCATCGTCATCGCGTACGCGGAAGCGGACACAATCCGGATCGCGCGCCACGGAGACGGTATCATCGTGGCGATCCTCGAAGCGTCGCCGACGCGCTTGCGCGATGCCGTACGTGAGCTACTTCGCGGGCGCGAGCTGGGCCCGGATCCACTTCACCAGCGCGCGGCTCGCGGCCGACCGTTGCGCGTCGGTCCGGTACACCAGGCAGTGGCGGTCACGGATCGTCGGTAGCGAGCCGCCGAGTGTCTTCAAGCCGGCCACCCGCTGCGCTACACGTTGGGGCAAGAGCCCAATACCCGCGCCCGCCGCGGTCAGCGAGGCAATGAGCTCGAGGTTGGTGCTGCGGACTGTCCGCCGGAACGACACCTTGCGCTTGGCCAAGGCCTGCATGACCTGCTGACTTTGCGAGAGGTCGGGATCGCAGATGAGCACGGGGTGCTCGCCGTCGAGATCCTGGAGCGGACTCGGATTGCGCGCGACCCAGAGCGCGAATTCGTCGTCGTACAGATGGGTAATCGTGAGGTCGGGATGCGGCCTGGGATTCACGACCAACCCGAAGTCGACCTGAAAGTTGATGATCAACTCGGTCACCTCGCGCGAGCTGTCGTGCACCAGGTGCATCTCGAGGTCGTGGAAGGTCTGCAAAAGCCGCGGCAAGAACAGCGGCAGGGTGCTGAGAGCGACCGACGGGTGGACGCCCAGCGTGTAGCGGCCGGCGAGCTCGGTCTCCTCGCGCTGGGCCAGCGTTCGCACCTCGTTCCACTCTTCGAGGAGCTGACGCGACTTCGCGAGAAAACGCCTGCCCGCGTGGGTGAGCTGCACGCCGGTCTTGCTGCGTACGAGGAGCGGCACCGCGACCGCCTCCTCGAGGCGCTTCATCGCGAGACTCAGGGTCGGTTGCCGCACACCGAGCTTCTCGGCGGCGCGTGACATGTTCAAGGTCTCGGCGACCTCGATGAAGTAGTGGATGTCGTGCGGCGAGGGCAGGGTGAACATCGCCCATCGGTCGCTATCACGGGTTGGCGCCCGAGCGCGATTCATCCTAAGTTGAAGCCATACGCGGTCGGGGGGCCGCTCGATGAGTACTAGGGAGCTCAGCCCGGGCCTCAAAGGCTTTCTCTACGAGCACGTCGCTTCGTACGAGCACCTCGAGGCGTTGCTGTTTCTTCACGCCCGCACCGCGGACGCCTGGTCTGCCGTAGCGGTCGCGAACGCTACGCACCTCACCGATGCGAGCGCCGAGCAATGTCTCGACGAGCTCGCCGCCAAAGGTCTGTGCAACGCCCGTGATATCGGTGGCGAGCGTGTCTATCGTTTCACCCCCGCGAGCCCAGCCATCGCCGCCTTTGTCGCCGAGCTGGCGGAGGCTTACGCGGCCGACCCGCTGGGAGTCGTCCACGTCATGAATGCCAACGCCCTCGAGCGCGTGCGCAACCGAGCTGCGCGCGCCTTCGCCGACGCCTTCGTCCTCGGCAAGAGAAAGGACAACTGATGGCCGAGCTCGTCTACCTGTTGTGTGCCGCGACCAGCATCACCTGCGCCGTCCTGCTGGTGCGCGCCTACCGCGGCAGCCGAACCAAGCTGCTCTTGTGGAGCGGCTTGGCCTTCGTCGGTCTCGCCGCGAACAACGTGCTGCTTTTCGTGGACCTGGTCCTGCTGCCGACGTCGATCGACCTCTCGGTGTGGCGCAACGTCGTCGCGCTCGCAGCCCTAGCCGTGCTGTTGTTCGGCCTGGTGTGGGAGTCGCAATGACCACCGATGCCGTGAACGTATTTCTGCGCGGCGCTCTGTGGGCCTGCTCGTGGATCGCGGCGCTCTTCTTCATGCGCTACTGGCGCCTGGGGCGCGACCGCCTCTTCGTGTTTTTTGCGACGTCGTTTTTCCTGCTCGGGCTGAGCTTCGCAGGGCTGGCCGCCGCGAACGGGATGGCGGAAGACCGCCATTGGGTCTACGTGCTCCGCCTCGTCGCTTTCATCCTCATCGCGGTCGGAGTCGTCGACAAGAACCGTCGTGCGAAAACGCCGTGACGGTTACAGAGCCGCGAGTGCTTCTTCGAGCCACGGATCGACGCGCGGCTCGCTCGCCGGACGCGCGAGAGCGCGGGCATGACAACCGCGGACGCCGCGAGCGCCGCCGAGGGTCACCAGGCCGGCGCCGACCGGATCACGCCAGCGCTTGATCGCTGGAGCGGACCGCCAGATCTGCTCGAAGCTCGTCTCGCGCAGCGACCAATCGTCCTCGTCTTTGAGGAATCCGCAAGCGCGGACGGTACCCGTGGGGCTGATGGCCGCGACACTGGTGCCGGCGACGCACGCCGAATCGCTGACGACATCGACCCAACCAGGGTGATCGACCCCCATGCCGTCGCCGGTATTCGCTACCGGGGCGTCGCTCGGCCACGCCGCCAGCATGGCCACGAGCGCCGCGTCGTAGGCTTGTTTGCCGATGACGAGGTCGGTTGCTCCGCCAGAGACGCCGGTGGGCGCGGAGCGGAACGGGCGGAAGGTGACGCGATGAACGCCCAGGTCGCGTCCGATGACGGCGTATTCGCCGAGGCGTGGCGCGTTGCGGGCAGTGACGGTGACGCGGATCTGAACGTCGGCTGCGCCGGCCGCGACGATGTGACGGATGCCGTTGATCGCTTTGGCGTAGCGGCGGTCGCCTTCGGCCGACTCGCCGGGCAGGTCGAGGGATACCGAGATCCAGCGCACACCCGTCGCGACCAGCTTCGGCGCGGTCATGTCGTTCAGCAGCATGCCGTTGGTGCAGATGGCCGAATCGAGCCCCGCCGCGGTTGCGGCTTCGAGGATGGCGTAGGTGTCTTTGCGAAAGAGTGGCTCGCCACCACCGAAGATGAGCTGCGGGGTGCCCATGCTCGCGAGGTCCGCGAACAACGCCTTCCACTCCTCGAGGGAAAGCTCGTCGCTTCGTCGCTTCTTGGTGATGTCGGCGTAGCAGTAGTCACAGGCGATATTGCAGGCGCTGGTCATCTGGACGTGCGCCATCAAAGGAGCCGACAGAGCGCCGTCGACCGCGGGGTTCGCGATCCGTGGCACACGGCAACGAAACTGGGCGTCGAGCAGGCCGCGTTCTTGCCAAGTAAAGAGCTCGGCGAGCTTGCCCGCCATCACGGACGGCTCGCCCTCACCCATGAGGTCGAGAAGGCTCGTCTCGTCATCCGTTTTGGCGATCAGCTCGGCGAGCTCCGCCGATACCGGCGCGAACTCTCCAATCGACTTGTCGTAAAACAAGGCACCAAACGCTTCGAAACGGATGAACGAGCCGCGCTTCATGGGTTCACTTCGTCTTGTTGAGGACGTGGAGCGCGATCTGCGCGGAGAGGGAATCCTTGTCGCGACCGAAGGCCTCTTTGGCCGCCGCGAGCTCGTCTTTGTCGAGCTGCTTGTCGCCCTTGCCGACCTTCTTCGAGCCCGTGGTGCGGATGTCGAAGCTTGCGATGCGCGTCTTGGCCTCGATGACAGCCTGGAGCACGCCGACGACGCGTGCCGCGTTCAGGCTTTTCGCCGGCACTTTCTCGTCGCGGTAGTGCGAAAACTCCGTCGAGCAGCCGGATCTCGTATAAACCGGCTTCTTCTCGACGTCGGTGAAGTGATCGCGAACGGTCGCGACCAGGGCTTGCATTTTCGGGTCCGCGGCGAGCTTGGCGAGCGCCACGGCCGAAATCTGGCCGTCGCTCGACGCTGCTTCGACGCTCTTGCTGATCTGCGAGAGCGCGCGGTTGACGGTAGTTAGCTTCATGTTTTGTCCATAGGTTTGCGCACACGGATCCCCGTTGACGCTTGTCATGGTGTATCGGCCGTCGCGCGCCTACGAGTGTGGCTGGTCACGGTGCACACTTGGCACTGGCGTAGTGAGCCTTCTCAGACACCCGCTCGGCCCGCCGGTTGTGAACCGTGTCATCAAAGGTTATGAGGCGCGCCCATGCCCTTCACGGCTGCTGACGTCATCGAGAACATCCCCGTCGTCCTGTCGCTGATCCTCATCGAGGGTCTGCTCTCGGTCGATAACTCGCTCGCCATCGCGGCCCTGGCGCGCCGTCTGCCGGAGCATCAGCGCCCCCGCGCGCTCACTTGGGGCATGGCTGGAGCTTACGGCTTTCGCTGCCTCTGCCTGCTCTTTGCGGCCTACATCCTGCACAACCGCTGGCTGAAGCTCGCCGGCGCCGTCTACCTCATCTATCTCATGTGCAAGGAGATCACCGCCCACGAAGAGGCCGAAGAAGACGCGGACATCGCCAGCGACATGAGCGGCGCCCCGGTGCAGGCGCAGGTCGAACGCAGCTTCTTCTCGGTCGTGAGCGGCATTCTCATCCTCGACGCCAGCCTGAGCGTCGACAACGTCGTTGCCGCGGTCGCCATGACGCCCAAGCTTTGGGTGGTCTACCTCGGCGTCGGCATTGGAATTCTCACCCTCCGCTTCGTCGCTGGTTTCGCCATGCGCATGATCGCGAAGTTCCCCATTCTCGAAGAGACCGCGTTCTTGCTCGTCGGTTTCGTCGGTGTCCTCCTCATCTGCGAGATGGAGTTCGAGTTCCACCTCGGGCCAGCCGGCAAGTTCGCGGGCATCGTCGCCATCGTGGCCACGTGTTTGGCCTACGAACGGTTCCCGATCGTTCGCACCATCGCCTCACCCATCGTGAAGGTCATGCACCCCATCATGCGGGTCATCGCCTACGCGGTCGGGATCCTGCTGTGGCCGCTCGCCAAGGCGGGCAAGGGCCTGGCTGCGGCATTAGGTTCGCGCCCCCAACCTTCGAAGAGTTAGCGGCATTGGCGCTTGCCAGGCTAATGCTTCCGCGCTAATCCAACGTTCGGTTTGCGGGTGTAGCTCAGTTGGTAGAGCACAAGCTTCCCAAGCTTGGGGTCGCGAGTTCGAGCCTCGTCGCCCGCTTCCCACTCCTGCCGGTTTCGGCAACAATTCCCAGTCACTGCCGATGTCGTTATGGGCGCTGGTCCACGGCGTTCCATCCCAACATCATGTCAGCCATCGAACCCAAGGTGATCGCACCGTCGTCCGTGCAGGTCTCTTCAGCCGTAGCCGAGCTCCCCGGGACAGGTGCGCCCATCCAGGTTCGCCTAGAGCAGGACGCCCACGGGCAGGCGCCGTTTCGGCCTCGTCTTGCGCCGCCTATTGCCCAGTGGGTTGGACCAAGCGCGCCGCTGCTCCTACCGGTGATGCCGCGGGTCGCAGCGGTCATCCACGATCGCGCGTCGCTCGAGGCGCTGAAGCGAGACCCTGAAAGCGAGGCGCGCTACTGGCGCGCCATCGACGAGATCGCCGGCGACATTCGCTCCAAGCGCGACGGTCGTGTCCCGTACGTCCGTGAGATCCTCGAGAGCCTACGCCACCCCGACGCGTACGACGGCCGCGGAGAGGTCGCATCCGACGTCTACCAGCGCATCGAGCCGGCGACCGCCGCTACTCCTCCAGACGACCGCGAAGGGCGTCTCACCGAGGAAGAGAAGCGACTACTCGGCGCCGCGCCGGCGGAGGTCCCGCAGGCAGTTGCGCTGAGCGTCGGCGGCCCGACCTGGTCGCGCGCGCTTTCGTCCTTCAACAACACTCGCATCGACGTAGCGCTACCGAGCGGCGCCTCGGACTACATGGCCTACAAGCCTTACATGTTCGGCACAGCTCGCACCATCGAGACGCTCAAGCGGATCGCCGAGCGTCATCGCCAACAGAACGGCTTGATGCTGCGCGTCGGTGACATCGCCAAGCAAGGCGGCGGGCGCATCCCCGATCACAATTCGCACCGCGATGGCAAGATCTTCGACCTCGATCTCGTCTTCAATGACGGACGCACGACCGCCGAGCCCGATCGCGATAGTGTCAACGCAACCTGGCGCAGCCCAGCCTACGATCGCGATGCTACCCGCAAGCTGATCAAGATCATTAAGGCGATCCGCCCGGAGGCGCAAATCCTGTTCAGCGATCCGGTGCTGGTGCGGGAAGGCTTGGTTCGCCAGTTCACGAACCATGACAACCACCTGCACGTGCAGCGTCTTAACTGACGTTGCGATAATTTTTGCTTATCGCAACGATTGACCCTAATCATTTTACTTTATTGTTGGTGGGGCTTACCTCTGCGGCTGCCTAACGGGAGCCCACCATGTACGCCGATTTTTCGACCACCAATCTATTCGCTGCACCGGGACGATCTGCCGAGACCGTCGCGCGTGAGATCCTCGATATCGTCCTGCCGCACCGTCGCATCGCTCCGGAGAGCGAGCCTTGCACGCACGGATCCTGCGAGAAGTGCGCCGCACCGCACCTCGACCGCGTGATTGCGGCGGTCGAGCGTCGCGAGCAAGTCGTGTTCATCCTGCCGGCGTTCCCGGGCAAGTCGCCAAACCCAACCAAGGTTCTCAGCCCGCGTGCCGACATGGCCGAGCGTCAGTCGCTCGCGTTCTTGAACGAGCTCTGCCGCCGCGTGCAGACCGTCTACGCGCCCGGCGCACGCATGGTGTTGTGCTCCGACGGCCGCGTCTTCAGCGATGTCGTTGGCATCGCGGAGAGCGACATCACGACCTACCAACACGATCTCTCGGCGCTCATCGAGGAGCTGGGTGCGACGTCGCTGTCGACCTTCAATCTCGACGACGTCTTCGAAGGTTGCGCTTTCGACGATATGCGGACGCGCCTCATGCAGAACCACGGTACGCCGCTCGAGACGCTGCAGGCCGCTGTCCGCGAAGGCGGGGAGCCCAAGCGCATGTACTGCGGCATCACCCGTTTCCTCTTCGAGGACGGCTTGCGTCCCGACATGACCATCAGCAAGACGGCGTTGCAGAAGGAGTGCCGCCGTCGCGCGTACGAAGTCGTCCAGCGCAGCAAGGCGTGGGATGGGCTCTTGGCTACCTGCTTCCCCGACGCGGTTCGCCTCTCCATCCATCCGCAAGTGTGCGGCAGCCGTAAGCTCGGCATTCATCTCATGGAGACCGCCGACGGCTGGCTTACGCCATGGCACGGGGTCGCGGTCGAGGTTGACGGAGCGTTCGTGCTGCGCAAGCGTCGCGAGGTCGAGGAGGCCGGCGCCACGCTGGTCTTCGCCAACGGCCGTCCCAGCCACTACGTGATGCAAGGAGCCGCGTCATGACGCTCGCAGACCTTTCGCCATTCGGCGTCCTCGTGGAGCCGACGGTCACGACGAACGCGCTCGAGCTTTCCATCGACAGGCTGCGCGCCCTGGCCCGTGAGCATCACCTGCTGGTGCTGCGGGGGTTCGATAGTCTCGGTGGAGCAGACGCTTTCGCGGACTATTGCGCCCGCTGGGGCGAGGTCAGCGTCTGGCCTTTCGGCAAGGTCCTCGAGCTCGTCGAGCAAGACAAACCCGCGGACCACATCTTCGACAACAACTACGTGCCGCTGCACTGGGACGGGATGTATCGCAAGCAGGTACCCGAGTTTCAGATCTTCCAGTGCGTGAGCGCGCCCTCTGGCAATCAGGGTGGCCGCACCACCTTTTCGAACACTGTGAGCGCCTTGCAGCGGGCGGACGAGCCTACCCGCGCGCTCTGGGACAGGGTGACCGGCGTCTACCACCGCAAGATGGAGTACTACGACAGTAAGACCGTCGCCCCGGTGGTCACCGCACACCCGGCGCGCGGATTTTCTGTGATCCGCTATAACGAGCCGCCCATCGCCGGTGACGAGACCTTCGTCAACCACCCGACGCTCGCTTTCGACGGCATCGCCGAAAGCGAGGCACGCGACTTTCACCGCAGCTTGCGCGAAGCGCTGTACGCCCCCGAGAGCTTCTACGCCCACTCCTGGCAGACCGGCGACATCGTGGTGTCGGACAACTACACGCTGCTGCACGGCCGCGAGGCGTTCACCAGCGGCGCCCCTCGGCACTTGCGACGGGTGCACGTTCTCGGCGACCCGCCACTCGCCAATCCGCATCTGGTCGCGTACGGATGAGACCCATGGAGACGGATGTCGTCATCGTCGGAGCCGGACCGGTTGGTCTGCTCTGCGCTTTTCTCGGCAAGCTGCACGGCTTGCGCACCTTGATCGTCGACAAGTCCGCCGGGCCACTCGAGGTAGGCCGCGCCGACGCGTTGAACGCGCGCACCTTGCAGCTCCTCGAGGTCGTGGACCTCTTCGATACTCTCCATCCCCAAGGCAAGCCCTGCAACACGAGCTCCGTTTGGGCGGACGGAAAGTTCGTCTCGCGCCAGTCAGCGTGGTGGGACGCGCTCGAAGGCTGCTTTCACAAGCACTTCCTGATGCTCGGCCAGGCTTACGTGGAGCAGCTCCTCGATGCCAAGCTGACCGCCATCGACGCCGGCGTGCGTCGCAACACTCAGGTCAGCGACATCCAGGTGACGAGCAGCGGCTGCGTGACCACGCTGTCGAGCGGCGAGACCGTGAAGAGCAAGTTCGTCATCGGCGCTGACGGATCGCGCTCCTATGTGCGCGATCGCTTCGCGGTGCCCTTCGAGATTACCCGCCCGCAGATCGTCTGGGCGGTCATCGACGGCGTCATCGCTACCGACTTCGAGAAGGTTCCGGAGATCATCGTCTTCCAGGCGGAGACCTCCGATGTCGCGTGGATTCCCCGCGAAGGGAACATCGATCGCTTCTACGTCCGCATGGACACCAAAGACTTCACGCTCGAAGACGCGGTCGCGAAGATCAACCGCGCCATGCAGCCGCACGCCCTCAGCTTCACCGAGGTCACGTGGTTTTCCTCCTTCTCGGTGAAGGAGTCGGTCGCGGAGCGTTACGCCATCGACGACAAGGTCTTTCTCGCTGGTGACGCCGCTCACATCCACTCGGTGAACGGTGGTCAGGGGCTCAACACTGGCCTTGCCGACGCCTTCAACCTGATGTGGAAGCTCGCTCTCGTCGCGAACCACGGGGCGCCGTTGGAGCTGGCTCGCAGCTACGAAGGCGAGCGCAAGCCGGTGGCACGCAGCGTCATCGATACTTCGGGTGAGCTCGTGCGCTCGACCAAATATTCGAGCGAGGGCACCCACGCTCAGGACTACGTCAAGATCGTCGAGAAGAGAGCGGGCAACATCACCGGCATGGGCATCCGCTATGGCGACCATCCGGTCCACGGCACCCGCTTGCACGATTTCGTCGTCCGTCATGGCGAGCACGAGGGCAAACGCATCTATTCGGTGCTCGACTATCGGCGCTTCTCGCTACTGCTCTTCGGAGAATCGGGGGCGCTGCCGGCGCTGCCGCCGTTCGTGCAGGTCGTGCGCGTCTCCGGTGATTCGCCCTATGCTGGACAGGCAGTGCTGGTGCGCCCAGACGCGTACATCGCGTCGACGTCGGCCGTGGGTGACCTCGAACCGATCGCCGCCTACTTCTCGACGCTCGTGGCGCCGCGAGGCAACACGTCGAAATAGCCGGTCATGCGATGGCTGGGATGGTCGGTCGAGTGGCGGCCGATGTGGCAATGGAACATCCAGCGTCCCGGATTCGAGTGATCGACCAGAATCTCGACGGTCTGCCCCGCCGCGACCATGGTAGTGTCTTTCCACTGCAAGTTGGGATTGCGCTCGCCGTTGACCGACAAGACCAGGAAGCGCTGCCCGTGGAAGTGAATCGGGTGCTGCATCGGACCGCCGCGCAGCTGGATTCTCGAGACGTCGCCTTCCTGGAAACGCCAGCGAATGTCCTCGTTGGTCGCGCCGGTGTCGAGGTCGACCAAGCGCCAAATCGTGTTGTCGATGGTCGAGCGCTGGCTCATCGCGGCAGACAGGTCTTCCCACATGATGGAGTCACTGCGCTGCCATAGCGGACGACCCACCGGCTCCGGGGTGCCCGGATCACGTTTTGGTGGCTCGCGCGGTCCTTGGCGCCGGCCGTTCATCTCGAGCTCGACGCCGAGCGTCCGTTCGGCAGGCCGGTCGAAGTGCTGGCGGAATCGATCGATATCGGCGCGCACTTCGGCGTTCTCACGCAGGCGCTCGAAGGCCTCACGGTGGGTTTGCGCGACGGGCTCACCCGCGACGTTGACGCGACCCAAGACACGGGTTGCGCCTGCGGGGGTGCGGCTGACGATCTGGTGCTCACCCGGCGTGTCGAAGAGCACCTCGATGGTGTAGCGCTCCGCGGGGGCGATCATCACACTGTCGCTGAATTCCTCGCGTTCGTTCTTGCCGATGTCCGAGCCGACGACCTTGATGCGGGCGCCGGGGATCGTGAGGTTGAAGACGCGCGTATCGGCGGCGTTGAGGACGTGAAAGCGGACGACCTCGCCTGGACGCACATCGAGCGCGTAGTCGGTGCGTCCGTTCACCAGCATGGTGTCGCCAAACATGCCGCCCCAGACGTGCGTCGCCGCGGCGCGGCCACCGTCCCGCGCCGACGGGTCTTGCATCGCGATGTCGTCGAGCGCCAACACTTCTTCGCGATTGACCGGGTTGTAGTAGTTGGGGTCGGTCGGCTTGACCACGAAGACGCCGTAGGCGCCCTGGTCGCGAATCGCCCAGTCGCGAATGTGCGGGTGGTACCAGTAGACACCGGCGTCGGGGAACTTCAGTTGGTAGCTGTGCTCGCCGCCCGGCGGGACTGGGTCTTGCCCGAGACCCGGAACGCCGTCGGAGCGCCAGTCGAGACGAAGCCCATGCGGATGGAGCGTCGTCTCCGCGTCGGTGCGATTGCGCATCAGGAGGTCGACGGTCGCGTCTTGTGGCACGCGCAGGACGGGGCCCGGGATCGATCCGCCATAAGAGACACCAGAGATCTCTTGGCCGGCCACGCGTCGGCGAACGCGATGCATGTCGAGGGTCATGCGCGCGCCGTCGCCGAGGTCGATGGCGCGCATCGGCTGGACTTCGGGGATGGGGCCCTCTACGAAGGTGCCGGGTTTCGCGCCGTGGCTATGATGGGCGTGGCCGACAGCCTGTGGCGCCGGTGGCCGCAACTGCACCGGCGTGGGGATGGGCGGCCGCATGTGGCGATGTGCGGAGGGCGCGACGACCCGGTCGCGATCGACCTCGCCCTGCGGCATACCGTGACCTGCGTGCTCGTCCGCTCTGGCGGTCACGGACGCCTCTGCGGGGGTTACCCGAGCGGCTTCAACCGGTGCGATGGGATTGCTCACGCGGCCCTCAATAAGGGGCGCGCGACAGCATGCGATAGCCGTCTTCGGTTACCACCAAGATGTCTTCCACGCGCACACCGAAACCGTCGCGGATGTAGATGCCAGGCTCGACGGTGATGACGTCGCCCGCTTTCAGCTTTGCTGGGTTACCCTGCGAGATGGTCGGCGCTTCGTGCACCTTTCGGCCGACCCCGTGACCAACCGCGTGCGGAATCGAGAAGCCCTTGCTACGCAGGAAGTCGCGCGAAGCCTTGTCGACCTCGCCGGCGGTGGCGCCCTGACGGACCTTGGCGAGGCCGAGCCTCTGGGCCTCGTGCACCAGATTCCAGATCTCTTGCTGCTTGGCGGTCGGCGTTCCGATGAAGAACGTGCGGGTCACGTCGCTGCACCAGGGGCCGCCTTCGCCTTCGTACCGCGCGCCGATGTCGACCATGATGATGTCGTTCTCTTGCAGGCGGCGGTCCGAGGGGACGCCGTGAACCTCGGCCGTGCCCTTGCCGAAGACCGAGATGGTCGGGAACGACAGGCCCATGCCGTTCGCCTTGAAGTGGTTCTCGATGATCGCTTGCGCTTCCTTCTCGGTCATCCCCGGCCGGAGCGCGGCTTTGAGGACGGCGAAGGCCCCGTCAGTCACCTTGGTCGCTTGTTCGATGCTGGCTAGACGGTCGGCGGTGTGGGCAGACGCGGCCCGCGCGGGCTCGCGGCAGCCGGCGAAGGAAACGTCGCTGTCGGTCGGGGTCGCGTGCGAGGTGACGGGGCTGACGCCGTGGAGACGAGGAGGATGCATGGGACGTGCTTCCAGTCGGCCAATCGATCGGCCGGTTTTGGGGCCTCCGAAGTATCGAAGGGCACGTCCCGCGGTTGCTATCGGCCGCTGATCTTTGCGCGACGCCAGGCCACGCCATGACGTCGCTCGTCGACCAGAGCGCGGCCGTGAAGTCGAGCAAGACGGGGTAAATCGTCGTAAGTGTCGCGACTTACGAGCATCTCGACAGGTCCGAAGTCGATAGCGAAGTAGGGCCTGTGAGCGTCCCCGTTGGTTTCGTACCGATGGATGGTCGCTGCCCAACCCGTGACGTCCGGAAGCTCGTCCAGCATGCGCGACTCCTCTTTCATGCGATCCTAGGGAGCGCGGCTGCGTTCCGCCACGCAAAGACGGCGTCTCGGTGAGTTACTGCGATCAAATCCGATCGTCAGGTAAGCTTCCGGTCATGCCCCTATTCACGGCGCTCCTCGTCGCCGCCGCGCTCTCCGCTCCCCGAACCGATGTCACCTCCGAGGAAGGGCGCAAGCTCACACTCCTCGAGTACGTGCAGTCGCGTTCGGACCTCTCGGAGGCCGACAAGCAGGCGTGGGACGCGGCGCTGCGACAGGTGTTCGGCGGCAAAGCGATCAAAGACGGGACCGACGAAGGCGTTACCGTCGCCAAGTCCGTCGTAGCGGCCAGCATCTTTTTCGGCATCGAGCCCGTGAAGGCGGCTCGCGCGGCTTACGACGCCTATCACGACACCTATCGCTGGGTGCCGCCGCCCATCGCCATCAACTATCAGCTCATGAAGCTGCAGGGGCGTGCCCCGAAGGCGCAGCCGCGCGAGCTTGCTTACAACTTTCCGCGCTACTTCGATCCCGAGATCGCTCCCGAAATCGTTTTCTGGTGGGAGGAAATGCTCGCGCGCAACGCCATCGCCAAAGCGGACGTCGGACGCGTGACGGCCTCGCTGACCAAGACGCGTGAGCTGATGCGGCCGTTCTTGCTCGACCGGCTATGGCAAGGAGCGGAGCTCGAGGCCCGCGAGCAGAGCGCCGCGGTTCGTGACGAGCTCACGACTCTCGGCCGCGAGCTGTCGCGCGGCTACGCCAACGTCGGCAAGGTCAGACAGGGCTCCTACTACGAGCGGTACGCGGCGCTCGCCAAAGAGCTGGCGCAGAAAGCGCGACCGCGGCCGGAAGCGCAGCGCCCCAAGCCGGCGCCTTCTCCTCCAGCACCGCCAAAGCAGACACCTCGCGAGGTGTCACCCGCGCCGCCGCGCGAGAAATCTCCGCCGCCCATCGCCGGCGACGAGCTGGTACGCATCGAGCCGGGCTTTGCGGGCACGCTGCGCAAAGCCGCGGGTGGTTGGCTGGGCACGCCGTACCTTTTCGGCGGCACCGACCGGCGCGGGATCGATTGCTCGGCGTTCTCACGCGCCATCTACGACGAGACCACGACCATCGATCTGCCGCGCAATAGTCGCGCCCAGTTCTCGCTCGGCGAGGGCATCGACAAGACCCGGCTCGCTCCCGGCGACCTCGTGTTCTTCGACACGTTCGATCGCGGCACGGTCACCCACGTAGGCGTCTACGTGGGCAGCGGCGAGTTCGCGCATGCGAGCTCGAGCCGCGGGGTGGTCATCGACAACCTTGGCTCCGCCTACTACGAGCGCGCCTGGTGGGGGGGAAAACGCCTGTTGGCGCAGTGACTTGTCGAGTGGCAAGCGTCACACCTACATGTAGGTCCACGTGCCTCGATGTCAGGCTCAGGGCAGCCCTAAAACCCCCATTTGACCGACGAATTTTAGACCTACGTGTTAGTCTCAATGGGCCGTCATTCGGGGCCGTCAGGGCTCGTTCGCGAGGGATTATCCATGAATTCAACCATCACGCGCCGGCTGGGTGCAGTCGTTCTGGGCGAGGCGCTCGGTGAGCAAGTCGCGGCACGGACAGCGCGCGAAACCGCCATGCGAGCCGCGCCAGGCGCCGCCGCTACGTTCGAACGCTCTGGTTTGCGAGGCGCAGCACCCGGCGCCGCGGCTCCCGGCGCGTCACCGCTCGCTATCACCAATCCTGCGTCCGCAATAGCGTATCGCACGCCCGCTCCGGCGGCCATGAGCGCCGAGCATCGCGCCGCCAACGAGGCACGCGATGCCATCCAAGCTCGCCTCGCCGGTTTGGCGCGCAATGCACCCGAGCGCCCGCGCGTCGCCGCCGAGCTCGATACAGCGAACCGACAGCTCGCGGTGCATGAAACGCGCGCGGCCGTCGACCACATGACACATGTCATTCGTCACACGCCCGCGAACCAGCCCGAGGGCGTGGTGCGCAGCCTCTACCGCAATCTCGCCGATGGCCAGGCGCGGCATGCTGACGCGCTCGCAGCGGCGGGAGCGCCGCAAGCCGAGGTCATCGCGGCGCACAACGCCGCTGGACACTCCTTCGCGCGTGCGGCGCGCACCGACTTGTCGAGCACCGGTCGTGCTTGGGTCGACGACATGGGCTCCGCGCTGCGCCATTTCGCGCGTGCCGGCGACCATCGGTCGATCAGCGAGATGTTCCGACGCGCCGACGCTGGCCAAACGGAAGCAGCCTTGGGTCTCCTGCGCCAGTCGGAAGGCGTGGCCTTCGGTTCCTGGGAGAGGAACAACATGGAGCAGGCCGCTCGCGGCATGCTCGATGATATGTTCAGGCAGCCGTACAGCGTGCCCGGCGCGGTGGGTGCCGATGGCACGCGCGGCGCGCCGCGTCTCTTGCCGGCCCGAGCTGGCCTGACCGAAACCGAGTTCGCCGACGTGGCACGCCGCGCGCGCGGCAGCGGCCTCGCGAGCGACGCAGCCACTTGGGTTCAGCAAACCCTTCGCTTGGCGCAGCCCCGGTAAGTCATGGCACCCCTTCCCGGCGCTGTGCTCGCGGGGCATGTGCCCCGCGTGCCGGACAGAGCAGCCGGTGGGGGAGTGGTGCGCAATAACGGTGCGCCGCAAGCACCCGCCGCCCGAACCGTTCAGGCACAACACAACCCCGAGTTGCCCCCGCAGCAGCAGCGGGGCCCGGGCGACCCCAGGGTGCTGCCCCCAGAGCCGCGAGGTGGCCGCAGCGCCGTGGGTCCGCAATCGCGGCCAGACGATCGTCCCCCCGCGGGTGCTACGCCGACTGCGCGCGTCGATGAGCTGGCGCGTCTCACGGTCGACCGCCTGCGTGCCGGCGATCGGCGCGGAGCTCTCGACGTCCTTCACGGGCAGCGCGGCGGCGCCGCCGACGAGCAGTTCCCCGATCGCTTCATGGCCGCGCTTCGCCGCGACGCCTCCTCGCGGGCCGGAGGCGCGGGTGCCGACGTCATGCTCAGCACCATGTCGGTCGCCGAGCGCACGATGTTCAACGCCTACCTGCGCAATCACGGTGGGGTGAGCCAACCCGAGGACATCGTTTTCATGGCGATGCAGGGGACCGGCACCGGCACGCGCGCCATCAACGACGCCTATGCCGACCTGCGCGCCCGCCACCCCGAGCCCGATGGTCGTGCCTATCGTCAGGCCGTTCGCGACATGGACCACCGATTCCTGGAAACCTATCGCGACGCCCGCGGCCGGCCGGAGTCGCTCGAGGCCGACCTTACCCAGGGCTTCTGGAGCGAGCTGGGTGGCGACGATCGACGCGAGTACCGCGCCGCGCGCATTCAAGCGCCGGACGCGATGGCGGTGTACCGCGCTGGCGATTCGCGAACCTTCAGCTTCGCTGACGGCGAGGTCATTCTCGATCGCTTGGCCGCGAACGCCCATCGCCTCGACGAGTTTGCTGGGCAATACGGCTACGTTGCCGACGGCCAAGAGGGGCAAGGTCGCGCGCGGCTCGTGCAGATGGTGAACGACAACCTGCGCGGGCCTCAGGCCGAGCGCGCTCGCGCGTTGCTCGGACCAGGTACGCCCGAAGAGCGGTCGGCGCGTTACGCCCAGCTCACCTTGCGTGGCTACCTCGATGGCAACGTCAGCCGCGACGATGCGGTGCGGACCATCCGCACCCTCACCACCGAAGGCGCGGCTCTCGCGGGCGGCGAATTCTCCAGCCGCGTCGATCGCGATCTACAACGCGCGGTGCTGGAGCGCGGTCGCGATGCGGAAGTGCGCGCCGCCATCACCGAGCTCTCGTACAACAACTCGCCGGCCGGTGGCAGCGCCGCGGTCGCCGAGTTCGAGCGCAGATTTACCGCGCGCGGTGGTCTACCCGAGCTGCGGCAGTTTGCCCGCTATCTCGACGGCCTCACTCCCGAGTCGCGACAAGCGATTCTCAGCGCCAATCCGACCATCGAGCAGCGCATCAACGAGCGCTACCACCCGCCGGAGATTCGCGAGCGCATCTTGCGCGCCGTGCGCGGCGAGACCGATCCGGTCGATCTCCTCCGCTATCGCCAGTTGAGCCTCGCTGAAGACAACGACGTGGTGAACGCGACGTTGACGCTCGGCTTGGCCGATCGTGCCGCTTTCCGCCAGGTCTTCGAAGACCGCTATCGCGGTCAGCAGCCCAGCCCCCGCTTCGATGACGCGCTCGGCTCGCTCTCGTCCGATGCCCGTGCCCAGATGCGTTTGGCAATGACGGCGCCGACCGGGAACAACCAGGCTCAGCTCGATCGCATGGTCACCGACATGCGCGACGTCTTCTCGCGCGAGCGCGGCGATGCCGGCTGGGCGGCGCTTTCGCGCCGGTGGACCGACACCTTTGCTTTCTCGGGCCCGGTCGTCGACGACGCCCTGCGCGAGGTCATCTCGGTGGCGCGGCGAGCCGGCGACGCGAGCGCCCGTGGCCGCCTCGACAACTCACACGTCCAAGCGCTTCTCAGCGCTCAGGCGCGGCTGCAGCGGACGCTCGGCACGTATACCGCCGACCGCGCCGACGTCGCGAACGCCACCGCGGATGCCGCATTGCTCATCGTTTCGGTCGCAACGCTCGGCGCTGGTCTCACCCCGATGGCCATGACTCGCGCCGTCGCGGGTGCCGCGCTCGCGAACCCCGTCGCGCATGGTGCGGTCCAAGGACCGAACTACACCGCGGGCCAAGCGATGTACCATTTCTTCGCTGGTGCCGGGCTCGAGGTCGCGGGCATCGGTATGGGTGTCGTCGGCCACCGGGCCATCCGCGGTGGCATGTCCATGCTGCGCCGCTGAGCTGCCCGACGAAGCCTCGCTTTTCGCCCATGTACGCGCTTCGAGCGTTAGCGGGTTGACTGAGCCTGCCGACGTCGCGATGCTAAACGGAACCCAGGAGAGCCACCATGTTGCGCACGTGCAGAGCATGCGGGGCCCAGAACCGCGTCCCAGCGAAGTTCCTGGCTACCAAGGGCAAATGCGGTAGCTGCAAGACCGAGCTCCCACCGGTCGACTCGCCAATCGACGTCGACGCCGGTGCTTTCGACGAGCTCGTGGCCGAGGCCAAGGTGCCCGTGCTCGTCGACTTCTGGGCCAACTGGTGCGGCCCCTGCAAAATGGCCGCTCCCGAGGTGCAGAAAGTTGCTCGCGAAAAGGCCGGCGCCGCTCTCGTGCTCAAGGTCGACACCGATCGCTACCCGGAGCTTGCTGCTCGCTATGGCGTACAGGGCATTCCTAACTTCGTGGTCTTTCGCGACGGCACCAAGGTCTTCCAGCAGGCAGGCCTGGTGCGTTCCGCCGACATGAGCAATTGGCTCGCGCCGCAGAAAAAGTGAGCGCGGCGGCGCGCGCTGCCCGCTACTTCTTGGTCCAGCGCTTGAGCCACGCCTCGACGGTCTCGTGCCACTGAGCGCTATTCTGCGGCTTCAAGACCCAGTGGTTCTCGTTGGGAAAGTAGAGGAGCTGCGAGGGGACGCCGCGGCTCTGTAACGCCGTGAAGGTGGCGAGCCCTTGCTCCGCCGGCACCCGGAAGTCGTTGCCGCCTTGCACGACGAGCATGGGCGTCTTCCACTTGGCGACGTGCTGCACCGGGTTCCACTGCTCGTAGCCCTCGGGATGCTCGTGGTACTTGCCGCCGAACTCCCACTCCTCGAACCACTGCTCTTCCGTCGTGAAGGCCATGGCGCGGCTGTCGAAGATGCCGTCGTGGCTCACCAAGCACTTCCACGGATCCTGCCACTTGCCGGCGATCCAGTTGATCATGAAACCGCCATACGAGGCGCCGGCCGCGCAAGCGCGAGAAGCGTCGATGAACTTGTACGTTTTGACGGAGTGGGCCCACCCCTTCTGCAAGTCTTCGAGAGGCTTGCCGCCCCAATCGCGGCTGATCGAGTCGGTGAACGCCTGGCCGTAGCCGGTCGAGCCGTGGAAATCGATGGCGACTGCGACGAAGCCCGCACCGGCGTAGGTCTGCGGGTTCCAGCGGTAATGCCAGTGATTGCCGAAGCTCCCTTGCGGGCCGCCGTGGATGAGCAGCACCGCGGGGTAAGTCTGGCCGGCGACGAAGTTCGCGGGCTTGACGATGTGCGCGTAGACCATCTCGCCGTTCCAACCCTCGAAGCTGAACTGCTCGACGTCACCGAGCGCGAGCTGCTCCATACGCTCGGCGTTGTGACGGGTGAGCTGCTCGCGGGTGCCCTGCAGAGGTACGCGAAAGAGCTGCGCCGGCGAACGCAGGTCGTCCATGGCGACGATGACGGCGTCGCGGCCGGGGGCCATGGAGCCGACGTGCCCTTTGTCGGTGAGGGGCTTGACGCCACCGTTCACCGCCTCGACCGCGAACAGCCGACGCTGCCCGACGTCGTCCGCTATGGCATACAACGTCTTGCCGTCGGGCGCCCAGGCAATGGCATCGGCGGAGCGGTCCCAGCCGCCCGCGAGCTCGCGCGCAGCGCCGCCGCTGGTCGCTTGCACCATGATGCCGTAGCGATCGGCTTCGAAGCCCGACCGCTTCATGGCGCGCCACGCGACCTGCTTGCCGTCGGGCGAGACCACCGGGCTGGTGTCGGTCGCGAGGTTAGCGCTCGACAGATTCACGGGCTTCGCGGTGCCGTCGAGGGCGACGCGGAAGACGTCGAGGTTGGTGCTCCAAGGCTCGGTGCGGCCGGCGATGCGCGCCGTGAAGTAGAAGCTCTTGCCGTCCGGCGAGAACGACCACTCTTCGTCGTCGCCGAAGGGCTTGCTGGGGACGTCGCCGTCGATGTCGCGCGACAGGCGAACCGGCTCACCGCTGGCTCCTGGAGTCACCAGGAATGCGTGGCTCCGCGTGCCGTCTTTCCAGGTGTCCCAGTGGCGTACGAAGAGCTGGTCGTAGACCTGGCCGCTCGCTTTCTTGGCGCTGCGGGCGTCGACGCGTTGCTTGCTGCACGCGAGGGTGGGGCAGTCCGCGAAAACGTCCATGGCGACGACGAGGCGGTCGCTACCAGGGACCACCGCAAAGGCGCTGACGTCGAACGGCAAAGAAGTCACCGCTTGGGCTTCGCCGCCCGCGAGGTCGAGCTTCCACACCTGCTGGCTGCCGCCGCGCGCCGATAGGAAGTAGACGGTGTTGCCGTCCTTGCCGAAGCGCGGCGAGGAGCTGCCGACCCCCGAGGCAGTAAGCCGCCGGGTCGCCTTGGTACCGAGGTCGAGCAGCCACACCGAGTAGACGCCTTTGTTCGCGTCCCAGTCGGTCTCGCGTACGTCGTAGACGACTCGCTTGCCGTCGGGAGAGAGACTGGGCTTGCCGACGCGCTCGAGGCGCACCAGATCCTGGGCGCTGAACGCCTTCTTGGCCGGGGCCGCTGGTGCGGCGGTGAGACTTAGGGCTAGAGCAAGGATGGCATGCATGGGCCAACGCGATAGCGCGTTCACGGCACGGGGAACAAGGACATGCGCATCGGCATCGACCTGGGTGGCACAAAGACCGAAGGCGTCCTGCTCGCCCCTGACGGCAGCATCGTGCATCGCGAGCGCCGACCTACCCCGGCCACCGAGGGCTACGAGGCCATCCTGGGCACCATCGTCAGCCTGATCGTCGACCTCAAGAAGCGGGCAGGGCGGCCGTGCAGCATCGGTATAGGCACGCCGGGCTCGATCTCGGTGAAGACCGGGATGCTCAAAAACTCGAACACCACGGCGCTCAACGGCATGCCGCTGCAGCAGGATCTGCAGGCGACCCTCACCCAGGACGTCCGCATCCAGAACGACGCCAATTGCTTCGCCCTCGCCGAGGCGGTGAGCGGGGCAGGGCGGGGGCATCGTGTCGTCTTCGGGGTGATCCTCGGCACCGGAGTCGGCGGCGGCATCGTCATCGACCGCAACGTGCACGACGGGCCGAATCACGTCGCCGGCGAATGGGGCCACAACGTGCTCGAGGTGGACGGACCCGCCTGCTATTGCGGAAAGCGCGGTTGCGTCGAGACGTTATTGTCCGGCCCTGGCCTTGCCCGCGATTACGGACAGGGAGTCGACGGCCCCGAGGTCGTGCGTCGCGCCGAGCAGAGCGAGCCCGCGGCACTGGCGGCCATGCAACGGTATGTCACTCGCTTCGGCAAGGCGTTGTCGTACGTCGTGAACATTCTCGACCCGGACGTCATCGTCCTCGGAGGAGGGCTGTCGTCGATCCCGAGGTTGACGCGGGATACGCCGGAGGCGGTGGCGGGGGTGATCTTCAACGATACGTTTGCGACGCCGGTCGTGAAGAATGAGTTGGGCGATTCGGCTGGGGTGATTGGGGCGGCTTGGCTTTGGGCTTGAGTTGTTGTCGCTCGCGAGCCGTTGTCGTGTTGCTTGTTGTCTTGCCTGTGGTTTGGCACCGAGGGGGTTTGAGGTACCCGGGGCTCGTTGCTTGTCTGCTATCGTGGATGCGCCCCGGGGCGCGTCGGGTAGTTCCTGGCCGCGTTATGGACGCGGCAGTAGAGCCGCAGGTTGGTGGTCTTGGTGTCGCCGCCCTTGGCGAATTCGTGTTTGTGGTCGAACTCTAGCCAGGCGGTGGCACTGCATCGCCGGCCGTCGTGGCTTACGTAGGTGCACTGGTCGTGGTCGCGTTCGGAGACTTCGCGCCTTGTCGCTGCACTTGGTGCGCGGCTGGGGTCGGGCGCACGCTCGGTGCTCGTCTCGATGGGCAGCTGCTTCGGCTTGTCCGTGCGGCCGAACTTCCGCTTCTCAACGGACTTGCGGGCAAGCCTGATGGCTTTGGCCACCACCTTACCGACGTCACCATCGGGAACGCTGTGACGCACGAGGTCCCGTAGCCGCATGAGCTCAGCATAGGTCTCGGCGTCGATGGTGAACTGCAGCTTGTAGTGCTCGGCGGTGAGCGGCTTTGGCATCGGCGCACGGGGCGGTGGCGGCACATCGAGCTTTGATTCTTCACACCGAGCCTGCACGGCTAATTCGAGGCGTTCCTGTTTGTTGTCGAACGTCACCTTCGTCGTGCGTGTCTCGACCAACGGCTTCGGCTTCCAGGATGCGACCAAGCGCTCGAGCTCGTTGCGCGTCTTGCCTGCAGCAGCCACTAGGCGCGCCTCGACGTCAGGAACATCGAGCGCCGGCGCAATCACTCGCACACCGCTCACGCAAAGTGTCCCCGCCTTCAGCATCGCAAGCACCGCCGCATGTTCGAGCACGACATAGACGACCGTCACGTAGTGCCGTGCCGCATCTTCCGAGTACCCCAGCACCTCATGGCAGTAGACGAACAAGCTCGTGCAAGCCGACGTCACGTAGAGCCTACGCCTAGCCACCTCCGCGAGATGCTCGACGATGTCCGCGACGACCGCACGCTCACGCGCGACGAGGGTCTTGAGTGACGAAACCAACTCTTCAGACGTCAACGCGGTCACGTTCATAGCTCATCGTAACACGCGATTTTCGAGGCCCTTCCCGAGCCCGTGGTGCGCCGCAAATCACCACGCATGCGAAAACAATCGACGCATCCGCCAAAACGCACCACCGTTCTCGGCAGTGCGAAAGAAGGCCATTCCTAGAGGCCCGCAGAACGCTAACACCAAGCCCTGCAAAACCAGCGTCAAGAGAATAGTAAGAAATCGCCCGCAGAAAGTACGCGACGCGCCCCGGGGCGCGTACGCCATAGCGGACAACGCGCGAAGCCCCCGGGTCTCCTCAACCCCCTCGGTGCCAAACCACCCACGCTACGAATTGCAATGCGGCAACGGCTCGCGAGTGAGTGCCCGAGTTCCCAAACCAGCGACCTTTGACGCGCTGAGCTAAATGGTGACTGTCACCATTTTGGGCGTCACAGTGTTCCCGATGGCGACGTCGGTAAGGTCATTGCGAAAGCCATCAAGCTCGCCCGCAAGTCGGTCCAGAAGCAAGACCACCAACCTGCGGCTCTACTGCCGCGTCCATAACGCGGCGAGAAGCCCCTACCGCCGCGCCAAAAACCGCGTAGCAAACGCATGGTGCGCACGGTAGCTCGGCGTAATCACCGTATCCTCCGTGCTCACCCCACGCTCATTCTCCGCCGCCCTACGAATCAACGCAGCGATCGTCATCCGATCCGCAGAGCTCACCTTCACTCGCACCCGCGGCGCATCGGCATTCACTCGGCGCTCGACCAAGAAGCGCCCGTCGTCGCCTTCGCTGATGTCGACGATCTGCCCTTTGCCGTCCGCTATAGCGCGAACCCTCTCGGTCATCGCCACGAACCGCGGATAAGCCGCGTCGAAGCCGTCGAGTGCGCCGTTGAAGACCGCCGGCGCGATACGTCCGGGGCCGCCACTCACGCCACTTTCCCTCGTACCTTCGCCCATCTGCATGAAGACGCCTCCGCTGGAGCAGACCTGACCCGTGCCACACGTACGCATGGACAGGTCAGGTCGGCTGAGCTTCGCGTCGGGAAGCGCGCGCTAGAACTGGTTCCAGAGGTACTGGTTCGTAACCTCGTGATGGAATTGGATTTCCGGGACCTTGATCATCGAGCCCAGCGCCTTCGGGCAGCGGTCGGCCTGAGCCTGCTTGAGCTCCGCGAACTTGGTCTGCACGACCTCACCGAGCACCTCGGCCACGAACTTGCTCGATTTGAACAAGCGAATGGAGTCGTAGATGTTGTCGGGCAAGAAGCGCGTGCGGCTGCGCTTCGACTCGTCCGCTGGAGCGTCCGCGCCTTCGAGCGCCGTGCGAATCAAGGTGTAGAACACCATGTACGGATTCGCGTCCGGCGCGACGCTGCGCACCTCGATGCGCGCCGAGCGCTCGTTGCCCGTCGGGATACGGACCATGGCGCCACGGTTGTTCGGCGACGCCTTGATCTGGTTCGGCGCCTCGTAGTGCGGGTCGAGACGTCGGTACGCGTTAACGGACGAGTTCAGAATCAGACAGATGTCGTCGGCGCTCGCCAGAATGCGATCGATGGCGCTCCAGCCGGTCTTCGACAGGCCGTCCTGACCCTTCGCATCCCAGTAGAGGTTCACCTTGTCGCGTGAGAACGACATGTTGGTGTGCATGCCGTTGCCGTTCACACCGGTGACCGGCTTGGGCAGGAACGACGCCGTCATGTCCATCTTCTGCGCCACCTGGCGGCAGAGCAGCTTGTAGAGCTGCACCTGGTCGGCGGTGATCAGCGCTTCACTGTAGGTGAAGTTCATCTCGAACTGCGACGGCGCCACTTCGGGGTGGTCCTTCTCGTTCCCGAAGCCCATGGCGCGCTGCACTTCGGCGGCTGCGTCGATGAAGTTGCGGAGCGCGTCGCCCGGCAGCGAGTGGTAGTAGCCGCCGGTCGAGACGTACTCGAACTTGCCGGTCTCGTTGTAGCGGCGCTCGGCGTCGCGGCCCTTGAACAAGAAGCCTTCGATCTCCGGCGCCACGTGGCAGACCATCTTCTCCTTCTGCCAGAGCTGATCGCAGTAGGCCTTGAGCATGCTGCGCATGTCAGAGCCGTAGGGTGCGCCGTCACGGCCCATGACCTGCGAGAAGACCAGGACCTTGCCGGGCCCGAAGATGTCGGCGGGCAGCCAGTAGAGCGAGCCCCAGTCGATCTGCAGGCGCAGGTCGGACTCGTGCTGCGCCGAGAAGCCGCGCACCGAGGAGCCGTCGAAGGTGAGGTTGTCTTCGCTCTTCAGCAGGAACTTCTTGTCGTAGTCGAGCATCTGCAGCCGGCCTTCGAGGTCGGTGAAGCAGACGGTGACGGCCTTGATGCCCTTTTCATCCGTGAGCGCCTTGACCGCGGTCTCGCGCAGCTTGTCGGCGGGCTGGTGGTCCAAGCGCGCCTGCTTGGTGGCGAGGTTCTTCTCTTCGAGCTTATCGTAAGGAATTTCGAGGAAGTCGCGGAGGCCAGAGCTCAAATTCGTGGTCATCAATGGTTCCTTTGGGACTGACAACATTTCTTGGACCTAAATTAAGAGTAGATCAAGGGGGCGAAGGAACGTATGCCCCTGGCCCATGCAGATCGAGACCAAGGTCGTCCATGCCGGTGAGCGTCGCGTCGAAGGCTCGGTGGTGACGCCGATCTTCCAGAGCGCGACGTACGTCCACGACGACGCCAAGGGTTACCACGACCTTCGCTACTTGCGGCTCAACAACACTCCCAGCCAGGTGGTGCTGCACGACAAGCTCGCGGCGCTCGAGGGCGCGGAATCGGCGCTCGTCGCCTCGAGCGGTATGGCGGCGATCACGACCTCGCTCTTTGCCCTGCTGAAGAGCGGTGATCACATCCTCGCCCAGAACGTCCTCTACGGCGGCACCTACGACTTCATCACCAAAGACCTGGCGCAGCTCGGCATCACCTACGACTTGATCGACAGCAGTGATCCCGCGAGCTGGAAGGCGAAGCGCAAGGAGACCACCAAGGTCATCTATGTCGAGACCATCGCAAACCCTCTGCTCGCTGTGCCCGAGCTCGCCGCGGTCGCGAAGTTTGCCAAAGAGAATGGACTGGTGTCCGCTATCGACAACACCTTCGCGAGCCCGATCCTCTTCCAGCCGATCGCTCACGGCTTCGATCTCTCGTTGCACTCCTGCACCAAGTACATGAACGGGCACAGCGACATCGTCGCCGGCGCGGTCATCGGCAGCCGTGCTCTCGTCGAGAAAGTGAAGCACAAGCTCGACCATTTGGGCGGGTCGCTCGACGCGCATGCCTGCTTCTTGTTGCAGCGGGGCATGAAGACATTGGCGCTGCGAGTGCGAGCGCAGTCGGCGAACGCTTTGGCGGTCGCGAAGTGTCTGGCCGAGCACTCGGCGGTCGAGCGCGTCTATTATCCAGGTCTTGCGACCCACCCGTCGCATGCGCTCGCGGCCAAGGCGCTCACCGGCGGCTTCGGGGGCATGGTGAGCTTCGACATCAAGGGCGGTGCCGCCGCGGCCAATCGCTTCGTGAAGAGCTTGACGGTGGTGATAGACGCGCCGAGCCTAGGCGGAGTCGATTCCTTGGTGTCGATCCCGGCGCAGTCGTCACACGCCAATCTGTCGCGCGAGGCGCGGCTAGCCGCCGGCATCGGCGATGGGCTGGTGCGCATGTCGATTGGCATCGAGGGGACCGACGACCTCGTCGCCGACGTGCGTCAGGCCTTGGGCTGAGTACGGAGGAGCCGCGCCACCGTGTCGAGAAGCTCGCGGTGCGTGAACGGCTTGGGGAGGAGGCCTTGGTGTGGCGGCAAGCTCGCGGCGATGCCGTCGTACTCGATGGTGCTCATGATGACTACTGGAATGTCCGCTAAAGCGGGCGTGGAGCGCATCTGGGCCAGCATCTCCAGGCCGTCGGGTGACGGCATCATGATGTCGAGGAGGACGAGGTCGGTCTTGGCCTCCGCGAGTCGCACAAGACCGACACGCCCGTCGTGCGCTAAGGCAACTGCGTAGCCCTCGTCGGCGAGCGCATCCGCAATGACCCGAGCGAGATCGACTTCATCATCGACGACGAGAACCAACTTCGTCTCCATCGCGATCGTCAGGCCTCCACAGCGGTCACGACTTCGCCCAGTCGGATGCCGCGATCGGTGATTAGAAGCTCGCGCAGCGCCGGGTCGTAGCCGCTGTCGCGCATCTTGAGGACCGACAAGACGCGGCCGAGGCGCCCCTGCAGGCGTGCGTGGCGCAGCACGATCATGTTGTGCGTGATCGCCGACACCCCGCGAAACGGGACGCGTACGGTCGGGCCTACTAGGTCAGCGCTCTCCACACTGTAGACAATGGTCACGCCGCGTCGTTCTAGCTCGTCCGCGAGGGCTGTTATGACTTCACGGACGCGATCATCGATGTCGACCGCGGTCGCCAGACCGTCGAGTCCGTCGATGAAAAGGCGCTTGGGCTCGTGTTGCTCGACCTCGGCGAGGAGACGGTCGCAGACCATGTCGACGATCCCCTCGACTGGACGTTGCCAGAGCTGATGGATGAGCCCGCGCTTCACCCCGTCGATGAGGTCGATGCAAACTCGCTTGCTCTTGGCGAGGATGGCCGGCGGACGCTCGAAGAAGCCGAAATAAATGCCGGTCTCGTCGAGACGGGCACCCTCGGCGAGCCATTGCAGGCCGAGCATCGTCTTGCCGCTCCCGGTCGGCCCCAGGATCATGGTCGCAGAGGCGTTGGGAACCCCGCCGCCGATCATCGTGTCGAGGTCGGCGATGCCGAAACCGAGGCGCTCCACCGAGGGAACGAACTCGGTGTCGCTCGCCGGTTTGACACGCGTTTCGATGCGCGGATGCACGGTGATGCCGTTGTCGCTGATGTCGAAGCTGTGGCGTCCGCTCACCTGCGCCGCGCCGCGCAGCTTGCGTACGTGCAGATAGCGCCGCGAGTGCACCTTCTGCACTTCGTTCGACAGCTCGATGATGCCGTCGACCATGGTGTGGTCGGGGCGAAAGTTGTTGGCGCGCTCGGCGTTCGATAGCAAGAGCGCCGTGCCGCCGATCATCGCGAGCACGACCTGCAGCTCGTGGAGGAACTTCTTGTAGTCCTTGAGCGAGGGCGCAGCGTCTTCGGCGGAGACCAAGCCGTCGAGCACGAGCAGCGCCGCTTTGCGACCGCTTACTGCCTGGCGGACGACGTTCAGCATACCGTCGAGCCCGTCCTCTTCGAGGGCTCTGAAGGCGCTCAGATAGTAAAGGTTCTTCGGAATGACCGAGGCATCGAAGAAGCGCATGCGCTGCAGGTGCTGCAACATGCGCGCGTGCGACTCGGCGAGCAGCGTGACGTACACCACCTGGGTGTCGTTCTTGGCGTGCTCGAAGGCGATCTGATTGGCGAGGATCGTCTTGCCCGCGCCTGGCGCGCCCTGGACGATATACACCCCGCCCACGAGCAGACCGCCCTCCAGCAAGCCATCGAGGCCAGGCACACGCGTAGGCAAGCGCTCGAGTTTCGTCGCTGTTTTCCCCATGCAGGGTTCAAGATGTGTCTATGGAAGTCCGAATCAACCCTTGACGCGGTGTCGTCAGTGCTTCGCGCGGTACGCCAGGATGGTCACGTTGGCATCGTCTCCGACGACCTCGAAAAACCCCGTGTTGACGAGCTTGTCGCGCCCCTCCAGCGTCAACTGTAGTCGCTGTTTTCCGTAAGAAAGATCGCGGTCGTGGATTACGTGGGTAACGCCATAGCGGTCGAGCGCAGCGCGGACTGTTTCGGTCACCTCGCCACGGTTGAGATCGGCGAGCACGGCGTGCGCTTCGAAGGCGGCTTGCGGGCCGACCGGTTCGTAGCCGTTCACGAAGGGCTTACCGGTCGCCATGATCCAGCGATGCGCCGCTGAGCCCACCGCGTCGTTCGGTGCGCCGTAAGGCAGGTAGAGGAAGGGACCGGGCCCAGGGGCCTCGAGATGGGCGAGCGGGCCGCGGGAGAGCATCGTCGTTGGCGAGATGATCACGAAGTCGAACAGCGCCGCCGCGACCGCTATAGCGGCAAGCTTGGGTGCCGCCGTGGTGCGCAGCTTGTCGATGGCCCAGGCGGCGAGGAGCGCCACCGCGAACATGAGGATGAACGATAGGCGGCCTTTGACGCGCACGAACGCCCAGTACGGCACCGTCACCTTGAGCAGAGCGTAGAGCGGCGGCAGCACTGGGCTGAACATCAAGAGGAGTGTGATCAGCACCGTCCACCCGAGCACGCGAGCCTGCCCGTCGAGGGGCGTGGCCGTGGCTCGCTTGCGGCGATGCAAGGCCAGTCCTATGAGCACCAAGAGCGAGAGGCCCACGTAGTGCGAGCGGCGCTCGAGCTCGTGGCTGAAGACGACCTGACGCGTGAAGCGCACCCACGGCACGAAGAAGTCGAAGGGTAGCGGGGTGAGCGCTTCGGCTTCGTGCGCCGTGCGCCCGGCTTTGACCGGCGACAGGTCGAGGCCGAACTTCTGCACCCAGCGCACCCAAACGAGGCCGCACAACGCCAGGAAGCCGGCAGGCACGAGGGTCGCGATGCGCATCGCCGTGGCTCGCCAGCCCTCACCGCGATGGCGGACAAGAGCGGTGGCGACGAACACCGCGACGAGAAGCGTCGTATAATAGAAGAGGTGCCACTCACCGCAAGCAAGGAACGAGAGCAGGGCACCGAGTCCCACCGACACGGCGGCGCGTTGCCACGGGCGCGCTTCGGCGAGCCAGGACCACAAGGCGAGCCACACGAGCGGGAACGTGCCGAGTAGAAAGCCGTTGGCGTGACCGGTCGTGGCTTGCACCACGCGGAAGACGCAGAACGCATAGGCCAAGCCGGCAACGAACGCCGCCGATTTGGAGGCACCGAGGCGACGGGCGCAGAAGGCCATGACCACGCCGGTGAGGGGGAAGCTGGCTACGTAGAGGGCGTTGTAAGCCGCTTCAGCGGACAGGCCCACGGCTGCACCGAGACCCCAGAGCGGCTGCAGTGGGAAGCCCCAGGCACCCATGAGGTGGACGCCGCTCGGGTTGGTGCCTGCAAATTCGAGGTCGTTGGCGAAGGGAAAACGGCCGTCGCCGACGTTCTTCGCGAACAGCCAACAGTAGAAGAGGAGCTGATGGGGATCGCCGGTGACGAACGCGATGTCGGCAGCCGTCGGTGATGTTCCCATCGGGATGGCACCGCCGAAGTGCGCTACCAGCGGCCGGCTGACCCAGAGGGCGGCCGCCGTGTACGCCAATGCGGACACCAGATAGAACATCGCCGGCGCACCTTAACCGTTGCCGGCCCGGCACGCGATCAGATCTTGCCAACTCGGGGGCGCCGTACGCATATCCGCGCCATGAAAAAGGCGACCACCATCGTCTCGCTCGTCTTGCTGGCGGCCTGCGGCGAGCTCCAGGTCCCGGGCGGCCCGAGCCAGAACAACAACACCGTGGGCAACGGCGCGCCAACCTGCAGCGGTCTCGAGGGCGAAACCTTCAGCAGCGTCGAGGACCAACCTCTCGATCAGCGCTGCACCTTCGATGCCGACATGAACTACCAGTGCACCGACATCTACGGCGCCTGGGACATCTTCTTCGACGACGGCGCCTTCTACTGGACGACCCTCCAGAACGTCATTTCGGGCACGTATACCTGCCGGAATGGCACGATCACCGCCGAGGCCGACGGCAACGACTACGACGGCAGCTTTGGCGGCGTAAGCCTGACCTGGGAAGGCTTGCAGTACCGCCGCTGAGGGCTTAGACAGTGCGCCGCCGCCTCGCGAACGAGTCCATGGGTCAACAAGGCCCGCGGCTCTGGCCGCTCGGGTTGGCTCCGTGCTAGCCTTTCGGCCGATCGGAGCGCCTTTGAGCACAACCACCGTCAAGCTCGGCCTTCCCAAGGGCCGCATGCAAGAGGGCGTCTTCAAGCTCCTCTCGGACGCCGGCATCCAGCTTCGAACCGGCAGCCGCGGCTACCGGCCGAGCATCAACCTTCCCAGCTTCGAGGTGAAGGTCCTGAAGCCGCAGAACATCGTCGAGATGCTCGAGGCGGGCTCGCGTGACGTCGGCTTCGCCGGCGCCGACTGGGTCGCCGAGCTGAACGCGCACGTGGTCGAGCTGGTCGATACCACGCTCGACCCTGTGCGTCTGGTCGCCGCGGCGCCGAGCGCCTTGCTCGAGGACGGCAAGCTTCCGAAGCGCACGCTGATCGTCGCCTCCGAGTACCAGCGCCTGGCGCAGGACTGGATCGCCAAGGCCGGCATCCAGGCGCGCTTCGTGCGCTCCTATGGAGCCACCGAGGTGTTCCCGCCCGAGGACGCCGATTGCATCATCGACAACACCGCGACCGGCGCGACCCTGGTGGCGAACGGCCTCGAGATCGTCGGCGATGTCATGCGCTCGTCGACGCGCTTGTACGCCAATCCGCACGCGCTCGAGAACCGCGAGAAGCGCGAAGCCATCGAGCGCCTAGTGATGCTGTTGCGCTCGGTGCTCGAGGCGCGGCGCCGCGTCATGCTCGAGGTGAACGTCTCGCAGCAGGATCTCGAACGACTGGTGGCGATTCTTCCGTGCATGCGCGAGCCGACGGTGTCGCCGCTCCATGCTTCGCGCGGCTACGCCGTGAAGGCGGCGGTGCCCCGCGAGGACCTGCCGAAGCTCATCCCGACCATCAAAGCCAACGGAGGCACCGACATCGTCGTGTCGAGCCTCGGGCAGATCGTCCCGTGATCACCCCGGTGCCGGAGGTCGCGGCACTCACGGCCTACGCGTCGCCAGAGATAGCCAAGGGCATCGACCTGCGTCTCGACGGTACCGAGCGTCCGCTGCCGCTGCCGGTCGGCGAGGCCGGCAACTATCCCAAGGCCGCCGAGCTCGAGGCGGCGCTCGCTGATCGGCTCGATGTGCCAAAAAATCGCGTTCTCGTGACCGCTGGAGCGGACGAAGCGCTCGACCGCATCTGCCGCGCCTATCTCTCGTCGGCGCGGGTCGCGGTCACCACATCTCCGACCTTCGAGATGATCAGGCACTACGCAAAGCTCGCCGGCGCGCAGCTGCGTGAGGTGCCCTGGTACGACGACCAGCTCGAGCTCGCCGCCTTGGTCGAAGCCACCCAGGGCGTGCGCGGTATCGCCGCGGTGGCGACCCCGAACAACCCGACCGGCGTTGCGGTCCCAGGCGAGCTGCTCGTCGACCTCGCCAAGCACCGTCCCGAGGTGCTCGTGGTTGCCGACCTCGCGTACATCGAGTTCGCGTTGGCGGACCCCACCAAAGATCTCGCAAAGCTCGAGAACGTGGTGATGACCCGCACGTTCTCGAAAGCCTGGGGCATCCCTGGTGCCCGCGTCGGCTACGCCGTTGGACCCGCAAACGTGATCGCTGCGATGCGCGTCGCGGGCGGTCCCTACTCGGTGGCTCGGCCGTCGCTTGCTCTCGCGCTCGAGCGCTTGCGCGGTGGTGAAGCCGAGATGCGTTCCTACGTCGCCAAGGCGCGCGACGAAGTGAAGCGCATGAGCTTGTTCCTCAGCAAACACGGGATCAGCGTGCCGATGTCGCAGGCCAACTTCGTGTTGCTCACCGGCTCCAAGGTGCCGCGGCTCGCCGAGCTGCTGGCCAAGCGCGGCATCGGTCTGCGCTCCTTCCCGAACGACCCGCGGCTCGCCGACGCTCGGCGCATGGTGATGCCCGCGGACGACGCCGTCTATCGTCGCCTCGAAGGCGCGCTCGGCGAAGCCTTCGCGGAGCTCGACAAATGAGACAGGCCGTGGTCAATCGCAAGACCGGCGAGACCGACATCCGCTGTAGCGTACAGCTGGACGGTGAAGGCAAGGCCGACATCAAGACCGGCATCGGCTTCCTCGACCACATGCTCGGCGCCCTCGCCAAACACTCGCGCATCGACATCACCTTGAGCTGCGCCGGTGACCTCGAGGTCGACGATCACCACACCGCCGAGGACTGTGCTCTAGCGCTCGGCGCCGCCATCGACAAGGCGCTCGGCGAGCGTCGTGGCATCTTCCGCTTCGGCGACGCCCACGCGCCGCTCGACGAAGCCCTGGCCCGTGCCGTCATCGATCTGTCTGGCCGCCCGTCGACGCACGTGGCGCTCGGCTTGCGTCGCGACAACGTCGGCGACATCTCCACCGAGATGCTCACGCACGTGCTGATGTCGCTGGGCACCTCGATGCGCGCCTCGATGCACGTCGATGTGCTCAAGGGTGAGAACGATCATCACAAGGTCGAAGCCGCCTTCAAAGCGACCGCGCTGGCCCTGCGCCACGCGGTTGCGCATGACGGCTCGACGCAGGTCCCGAGCACCAAAGGCGTCCTGTGAGCCGTACCATCGTCATCGTGCGCACCGGCACGGCGAACCTGGCCTCGGTGCGCGCTGCTTTCGAGCGCCAGGGCCATACCGTCGAGCTCACGCAAGATCCGCGACGTGTCGCGGACGCGGAGCGCGTCGTGCTCCCTGGCGTCGGCGCGTTCGGCGCCTCGATGGGCGAGCTCGTCGACAAGGGGCTGTCCGAGCCGCTGCTCGCGCGCGCCCGTGAGGGACGCTCGTTGCTCGCCATCTGCGTCGGAATGCAGCTGCTCTGCAGGGAGAGCACCGAGTCGCCCGGGGCTCGGGGGCTTGCGCTCGTCGATGCCGCCATTGACCGCTTCAGCGGACAAGGGCTCCGGGTGCCGCAGCTCGGCTGGAACGATGTCTCCGCGCCCTCCGAAGCGCGCTTCGTGCGTAGCGGCGTCGCTTATTTCGCGAACTCGTATCGCTTGCCGCGCGCCGCCACCGGGTGGACTGCATCCACGGCCGACCACGGCGGAAGCTTCGTCGCCGCCATGGAGCGTGGCAACGTGCTCGCTTGTCAGTTCCACCCCGAGCTGTCGGGGCAGTGGGGGGCGCAGCTCCTCGCGCGCTGGGTCGAGGAGAGCGGCTGATGCTCAAGACTCGCATCATTCCCTGCCTCGATTGCAAGGACGGTCGCGTCGTCAAAGGCGTGCGCTTCGAGGGCCTGCGTGACGCTGGCTCGCCATCCGAGCTCGCCGCCGCCTACGAGAAGCAGGGCGCCGACGAGATCGTGGTGCTCGACATCTCGGCGACCACCGAGGGTCGTAACGCCGCGCTGCAGACGGTGCGTGCGGTGCGTCGCGAGCTTTCGATTCCGCTCACCGTCGGCGGTGGTGTCGGCTCGGCCGAGCAAGCCGGTGTCCTGCTCGACGCCGGCGCCGACAAGGTGAGCGTCAACAGCGCCGCGGTCAAAGACCCGTCGATCATCGAGGCCATCGCCAGCCGTTTTGGCAGACAGTGCGCGGTCATCGCCATCGATGCGGCGCGCAAAGGCGAAGGTTGGGAAGTGGTCACCCACAGCGGCAAGAATCGCACCGGTCTCGATGTGATTGCCTGGGCGCGTGACGCCGTGAAGCGCGGCGCCGGTGAGGTCTTGCTCACGAGCTTCGATCGCGACGGCACCCGCTCGGGCTACGATCTCGAGCTCTTGAAAGCGGTGAGCGAAGCCGTGCCGGTTCCGATCATCGCCTCGGGCGGCGCCGCCAACGCCGCGCACTTGCTCGAAGCATTGCAGGCCGGCGCCACCGATGTGCTCGCCGCCAGCATCTTCCATGACGGCGACCTCACGGTCGGAGACGTGAAGAAGTACCTCGCAGAGAAGGGCGCCCGGGTGCGGCTGTGATCATTCCTTCGATCGATTTGCAGGGCGGCTCGACGGTGCAGCTCGTCGGCGGCGAGAAGAAAGCGCTCGACGCCGGTGACCCCCGGCCCATCGCCACGAAGTTTGGTCGCGTCGGCGAAATCGCGGTCGTCGATCTCGACGCGGCTCTGGGCACCGGCTCGAACGCCGCGTTGATCCGCGACCTCTTGCCGCTGGCGCGGTGTCGCGTCGGTGGTGGCATTCGCGACGTGAAGACGGCCATCGAGTGGCTCGACGCCGGCGCCGTGCAGGTGGTGCTCGGCACCGCCGCGAAGCCCGAAATCCTGAGCGAGTTGCCCAAGGAGCGCGTCATCGCGGCGCTCGATGCCAAACACGGCGAGGTCGTCACCCATGGTTGGGTGCAAGGCACCGGCCGCGGCATCGCCGAGCGCATGCTCGAGCTGCGCGACTACGTCGGTGGCTTTCTGGTCACCTTCGTCGAGCGCGAAGGGCGCATGCAAGGCACCAACATGGGCGAGGTTGCCGAGCTGGTGAAAGCAGCGGGCAAGGCACGCCTCACCATCGCCGGCGGGGTCACGACCCCCGAAGATGTCGCCGAGCTCCATCGCATCGGCGCCGACGCGCAGGTCGGCATGGCGCTCTACACCGGTCGGTTCGATCTCGCGGACGCGACCGCGGCGCTCTTGAAGTCCGATCGCCCCGACGGCTTGTGGCCGACGGTCGTGGTCGACGAGCTCGGCACCGCGCTCGGGCTTGCGTACTCCGACAAAGAAAGCCTGAAGACCGCTCTCGAGCGCGGCGTCGGCGCTTATCACTCGCGCAAGCGTGGCCTCTGGGTGAAAGGCGAGAGCTCGGGCGCAACCCAAGCGCTGGTCGGCGTCGACGTCGATTGCGACGCCGATGCGCTGCGCTTCACGGTTCGCCAGGCCCCGCCTGGTTACTGTCACCTCGAAACCGCGACGTGCTGGGGCGACACCACGGGGATCGACGCGACCGCGAAGCTCGTCGCGCAGCGTCTGAAAGATGCGCCCGCCGGCTCCTACACCAAGCGTCTCTTCGACGAGCCCGAGCTGCTCGCGGCAAAGCTCACCGAAGAGGCGGGGGAGCTCTCGGCGGCGCGCACCGCCGACGAGGTCGCTCACGAGGCTGCCGACGTTCTCTACTTCACGCTCGTGGCCATGGCCCGCCACGGCGTATCGCTCGCCGACGTGGCACGCGTGCTCGACAAGCGCGCCTTGAAGGTCACGCGTCGGCCCGGAAACAAGAAATGACTCTGCGTCGCATCGCTTTCGCGGACATCGCTCATACCCGCTTCGACCCCATCGACGAGCCGACGCGCAACGGCGCCGCCGCCATCCTCGCCGACGTGCGCTCGAGCGGAGAGCCAGCGGTGCGCAAGCACGCCGAGCGCCTGGGCGACGTGAAGCCCGGCGAGCCCTTGCTCCTCGATACCAAGGTGCTCGCCAAGGCCCTCGCCGGTTTGCCGAAAGAAGATCGCGCCACCCTCGAGCGCACCGCCGAGCGGATCCAGCGTTTCGCCGAGGCCCAAAAGCAGAGCCTTGCCTCGGTGGAGCTCGCGGTCGACGGCGGCAAGGCCGGACACGAAGTACGCCCGATGCGCGCCGCCGGTTGTTATGCCCCGGGCGGTCGCTTTCCCCTGCCGTCCTCGGTGCTCATGACCGCGGTCACGGCGCGCGTCGCGGGTGTCACCGATGTCATCGTCGCTTCCCCCAAGCCTACGCGGGTGACGCTGGCCGCGGCCGCTGTCGCCAAAGCGGACGCTCTGCTCGCCGTTGGCGGCGCCCAGGCCATCGCCACCTTCACTTACGGCGCTGGCCTCATCGCGCCGCGTGACGTCATCGCTGGCCCCGGTAACCGCTGGGTCACCGCGGCCAAACAACTGGTCGCGGGCATGGTGGCGATCGACATGCTCGCCGGGCCCTCCGAGCTCGTCATCATCGCCGACGAAACCGCGAGGCCCGACGTCATCGCCGCCGACCTCCTCGCCCAGGCCGAGCACGACGACGATGCCTTGCCGGTCCTCATCACTACGAGCGCGAAGCTCGCCGACGCCGTCGACGCGGCTCTCACCGAGCAGCTCGCGACCCTCCCGACCAAGGCGACCGCCACCGCCGCCTTGAAGAACGGCTTCTGCGTGCTCGCCAAAGACCTCGACGAGGCCGCCGCGTCGTCCGACCTCCTGGCCCCTGAGCACCTCGAGCTCCAGGTCCGCGACATCGATGGCCTGCGCAAGAAGCTCAACGCCTATGGCGCGCTGTTCATCGGGACCGCCGCCGCGGAGGTCTTCGGCGACTACGGGGTCGGCCCCAACCACGTGCTCCCGACCGGCGGTAGCGCCCGGTTCACCGGTGGTCTGTCCGTGCTGACCTTCCTGAGGGTACGCACCTGGCTGGCGATGGACGCCGCCTCGGCCCCCCTCATCGAAGACGTCGCGAGGCTCGCCCGGCTAGAGGGGCTCGAGGCCCACGCCAGGGCAGCGGAAAAACGCACCCCCAACTCCGCGTAACAAAAAGCGAAATCTTCCGAAAACTATACCCTTGCCTCGCGACGCGCTTTTCGTCATGTCGCACCCACCGCAACAGACCCGATCGGTTTACGGATTGCTCCGGCACGCTTTCGTTATGTCCTTACGTCTCATCCCCTTGGTTTTGGCCTCGTGCGTCGCCGCTGCGACTCCGGTTCAGGCCGGGTCGCGCGCCATCGGCGGCAACGGCAAGCAGTTCAGCTTCGACTGGCTGAAGAATCAGGCCAAACAGCTCGCGCAGAAGGACTACGAGAGTCCCGCCGTCGAGCTGCCGGACTCGCTCCAGAACCTCACCTACGATCAGTTCCGCGACATCCGCTTCCGCCACGAGCAAGCGGTTTGGAAGAAGGACGGCCTGCCGTTCCAGGTGCAGTTCTTCCACATGGGCTTCTTCTACAAGGAGCCGGTGTTCGTGCACGTGGTGAGTGGTGGGCGTACCCAAAACATCGATTTCTCGACGTCGATGTTCGACTACGGTCACAACACCCTCGGCGATTTGCCTCGCGATCTCGGCTTCGCCGGCTTCCGCGTCCACTACCGACTCAACAAGCCTGAATACATGGACGAGCTCGTCGTCTTTCTAGGGGCGAGCTACTTCCGCGCCCTCGGGAAAGGCCAGCTCTATGGTCTGTCGGCACGCGGCCTCGCGCTCGATACGGCGCTCCCGTCCGGCGAAGAGTTTCCGTCCTTCCGCGAGTTCTGGATCGAGAAGCCAGGCCCACAGGCGAAAGAGCTCGTCATCTTCGCGCTCCTCGACAGCCGCAGCTACGTGGGTGCGTATAGGTTCGTGGTCCGCCCCGGCAACGCGACGGCGATGGAAGTGAGTGCTACACTCTTTGCTCGTCGCAACGTCGAGAAGATCGGCGTGGCGCCGCTCACCAGTATGTATCTCTTTGGTGAAAACGATCACGCAGGCTTCGACGACTTCCGTCCGGAAGTGCACGACTCCGACGGCCTGTTCGTGTGGACCGGGCAGGGCGAGCAGATCTGGCGTCCTCTGGTGAACCCGCAACGCTTGCGCGTGTCCGCTTTCACGGTCGAGGATCCGCGCGGGTTCGGACTGTTGCAGCGCGACCGCGCGTTTACGAGCTATGAAGACCTCGAGTCGCGTTACGAGAAACGGCCGAGCGTCTGGGTCGAGCCCTTGCAGAAGTGGGGTCGCGGCCAAGTGCAGCTCGTCGAGATTCCTGCGACCGAGGAATACCACGACAACATCGTCGCCTTCTGGACGCCCGACAAAGTGCCGGCGCCCGGCGAGCCCATGCCGCTCTCCTACCGTTTGTGGTGGGGCGAAGGTCCGCCCAATTGGCAGTCCGGCCAACAAACGGTCTCGACGCGCATCGCCGCGGGCAGCGAGCCCGGCAACCGCCGCTTCGTGCTCGACTTCATGCCGAACGCCGCTAAAGCGGACGAGATCGCTGTCACCAGCGCCGAGCCGGTGATCAGCGTCTCTAGCGGTCAGGTGATCCGCCCCATCGCCCAGCGCAACGAGGTCACCGGCGGCTGGCGCGCCTTCTTCGAGTTCAAGCCGGCGACCGACGAACCGGTCGAGATGCGAGCCTATTTGCGTAGCGGTGAGAAGAGTCTCACCGAGACCTGGAGTTATTTGTGGAGCCCATGAGTCGGTTGGCAGCATTTTTCCGGTCCTTTGGGTTCGGCGTCGAAGCCTGTTTGGCTTTGTCGCAGCGTTTCGAGCGCGCCGAAGATCCAGTGCGCCGCGCGCAGGACGCCGCGACCACCTGGCTCGTGAGTGCCACCGGCCCGTGGGCGGGGGATTCTCCCGCTGGGTTCGCTGCCGCGCGTCTCGCTTTCGTGCGCGCCGACATCGCCAATCGCTTCCCGGACGCCTTCCTTGCCGACGAGGTCTCGCTGGAAGTGCGTGAGGCCTTCGCGGGTCATCGACCATTGCCGTTGCCGGCGCTGGTGCCGAGCCCGATGGTGCCGCAGGACGTTCGCATGCTGCCGGTCGTCGACGACGTGTTGCGCTCGGTATTGCCGCTGGCGCCGCGCCGCTCGTAACCAGTGCTGGTACCGGTCCAGTCGCCCTACGATTGGCCGAGCATCCTCGCGTTTTTCGCGCTCCGTGCCATCCCTGGCATCGAGTCCGTTACAGCGGATGGCTACGAGCGTAGCATCGTCGTGGGCGGTGTCCTTGGCCGACTGCTGGTCACGCCAGCGCCAGGAGGCCTCGAGGTCGCCTCGGATCTCGCGGGTGCCAGCGAGCGCGTACGTCGGATGTTCGATACCGATCATGACCCAGCGCGGCTCGTCGCTCACTTCGCGAACGACGAATTCATGCGGACACTGGTCGCGACGCGGCCAGGCCTGCGCATCCCCAACGCCTGGGATGGCTTCGAGCTGGCGGTGCGCGCCGTGCTCGGCCAGCAGATCACGGTCGTTCAGGCAGCAAAGCTCGCCGGCAAGTTGGTCGCCCGCTACGGCACACGCATCGCCGATTCGGGGCCGGTGACACACACGTTTCCGGAGCCGGCCGCGCTCGTCGACCAAGACATCGCGGCGCTCGGCATGCCCGGGTCGCGTGGTGAAACCATCCGCGGCGTCGCTCGCGCCGCGCTGGACGACGCGAGCATCTTCGCGCCCGGTGGCACGGCGGAGCGTTTACGCGGCATTCGCGGTGTCGGGGAATGGACCGCGCAATACATCGCCATGCGCGCGCTCGGCGACCGCGATGCTTTTCCAGCATCCGATGTCGGCCTCTTGCGCGCCATGGCGGACGAGCATGGTGTGCGTCCGACCCCCAATGCGTTGCTTGCTCGCGCCGAAGCTTGGCGCCCCCTACGGGCGTACGCGGCGCAGCATTTGTGGGCTGCGGACGCCCCGGTTTAATCCTCGGTGATGTCGTCCGCGATAGCACTTAGGACGACGCCAGCACCGGGATGAGGACGCTTTCCAGCGGCACGTGCTGCCGTGGCGATCGCCAACTGCGCCCGGCTGTAGCTCGGTGCCCCAGGGGCCGCGTGGGCGAGGAAGCGCTCCATGTCGCGCATGGACGTGTCGGTCGTCGCCGCGCCCAACGTCAACATCGCTCGCGTGTATGATGGGTTCGAGCGGGTTGCGGTCCCTGGGTGTTGCGATAGACCTCGTGGACCTTCTCGACATCACGGGGTGTCGTTGCTGCGGCGAATGCCAAGACACTTCTCGAATAGGTCGGGTCCGGGCTGCCCGTGTTGAAAAGACTCTCGATGGTACGGCCGGGAGGCACGACGGCCTCGCCTGCAGCCAGGGCGGCGCGCGTGTCGCTCGAGATGGCCTCGCGGTTGCGCTCGCGCCATTGGATGTTCTCGGTCGTCTCTCGCAGACGCGCGAACAGGGTTTGTCGCGGGCCCGCAATCGACTCACCGCCGTAGCTCGTCCCGCGCGCCGCGGCGTGGAGGTCGGGCAACGACAGCTGGCGACCAATCACATGACATGAAGCTCTCCGCTAGGCCGACAAACGCTCGACCTGTCCCAACAGCATGGTTTCGAGCTGGATGAGGTAGGCGCTCTGCTTGTTTTTGCTCTCATCCGAAGTGCGGAAAATGTCTCGCACCGTGTCGTAGATACGCGTCAGAGCTTCAGCATCGTCCGTCATTGCGGTCTTTGCGAGGACGTCGCTGGCGATCTTGACGTCCGCGTGGACGTTCCCCAAGTCCCACATCGGACCGTGGCCATACGCGACGAGACGACCGTTCATCGTTTTCAAGTCATTGTCCGATTGGCATGCCCAGCTCACGCCACGCGGAATCGCGGCCAGGATCTTCTCGGTGGCTTCGACCGAGAGCACTTGGCACTTCGCGGTGAAGTCGAGGAGCTGATTGAGCTTGGCTTTGGAGAGCTGGGGGGCTCCTAGCATCCGCAAAAGCGTTGCATCATCACCCGGTAGTGGACGGCGGAGCGCACCGTTAGCGATGGCGCGCAACAAGAGCTCGCGGCTCTGCTCGTTCATCGGCCGGCAGGTCACATCGGTGTTGGCGTGGAAAAGCTCGGCAGCGAGGAAGATGGCATGGTCTCGGCGGGCCTCGAACGACATGGCGTCGAGGAAGTGGTTCAGGAGAATCGCGTGGCTGTGATCCACTTTTCCGAAAGCGAAGCCGTTCAGCACCACCTCGAACAGACCCCGCGCGACCGCATCACGTGCGCCCAGCGGGAGATCCATGAAGGTGGGACCGATGGCCTTGTTCGTCAGAATTTCCGCCATGGCTTTGCCGGTGACACGAATCGTTGGCGGAAGCTGGGCGACCTCCGCCTTCATCGCGTCAATCGCGACCTGACCTCCTGGGCCAACGTCGGCGATCTTTTGGACGCTCCTCAAGACAGCCTCCGCGAACGGCGCGATGGTCGCCTTACCGAGCGGAGTGGCCGTGTCGAAGAGCTCGGTCTTTGCGAGAATGAAGTCGCTACCCGAGATACTCGCGCGGGGCGCGGGGGGAATGGCGGGTGCTGTCGGGGCGGGCGCGGGTGGCGCATCGGTATAGCCCATGCCGGCAGCGAAGCTCTTGAGCATTTGTCGCACACCGCCCGTTCGTGGCGCGGGAGCGGCCGGTGCTGGTTCTGCCGCCGCCGGTGGGAGGGGTGGGAGGAGCGGCAGGGCATCTTTTGCTTCGGTCGCACTTGCCACGATCGCATCAGCTCGCGCGAGCATGGTGTTGAATACGTAGTGCGCGACGTAGATCGCATCCAACGAGACACGCGGTGCTGAGGGCAGCGTTGCGACACTTGCTTTGGCGCCGGCCTGCGTCGCGGCGACTGCGGCGCTGGTGCCTAAGACGCCGGTGATGATCGCCTCGCCCGCGGAGAACTCGACACCAGCGCGCTGCACTGCGCCGCGAATCACCCGCTCGACGGCATCGCCGGAGATCGACTTGCCGGTGAGGTAGTCGATGGCGCGAGTCGTGGCGTTCGCGGTGCGGTCGGTTGCGTCACCGCTCGTCTTGAGCTCGTGGCGGATGATGCTGGCGAGGCTGCGTTCGATGTTCGTACCCATGATCTTGCTCCGCGCCGCCATGCGCATGCAGGCCGACGTTGTCGTTCGTCACGTTCGCTTGGAGATATCGGCGCCCACGCGGCGCCGTTGTGCCGGGCGTGAGTGCCAGCTCTGCACTGCTGGCTGTTACTTGCGCGCCGCGCTTTGGACGGAATGGCCGAAGAGGTCGGCGAGCGCCGTGGGGTCCCAGAGAAGCGCCATCTTTTCGCGGCCGTTGAGTGTGGCGATACCTTGTTCGAGAGCTTTGCGCCGGGCGTCCACAGCGAGCGGCGGTGGGGTGCTGCCGTCGAGCTCGTGCTGGGCAACCACCGCGAGGTGCAGTGCGTGGGCGAGCGGGTCACTGATGACGCGCTCCAAGCCGGTGGTGGGAAAGGTCGGCGGTGTGAGCTCGTGCGTCAGCTCGGCGACGCGCGCCACGACCGGGGGCGGCTCGGTCTCTTCCGGGATCAAGAAGAGCTTCAGCTTCTTTGCGGCGAGACCCCACGAGGTGCGTGACGTGAATACCGAGAGCGGCACCGACAGCGCGAGCCCCGCGAGCACCGGCACGACCCAGCCGATGAGCACCGGCGCGACCTTGTAGGTGATGTACCCCAGCCCCACGCCCACGAGGGTGTGCCAGCCGTGCGTGCGGATCGCCGTCCACCACCCGGTGCTGTCCTCGCCACGATTCTGTGTGCCCCAGCTCACGCTGACGCCGAGCAATGTCGAGAGCACGAAGAAGGTCTGGAAGAGCATCATCGTCGGCGCGAGCAGCACCGAGTACACGCTCTCGACGAGGAAGCTCATGAATGCGGCGAAAATACCGCCGACCTGCCGCCGGGTGGTGCGGTCCTTCAAGATGACCAGCAGGCCGAAGAGCTTGGGGATGAACAACATCGCCAGCGAAACGAAGAACAACGCTATAGCGGTCGAGGCGTCGAAGATCGGCCAGTCGGGGAAAAGCGTGCGCTGGTGGTGGGGGAAGTAGACCGGCTCGATGCTCTTGTCTTGCTGAGCCACGAGGACGCCGGCGGCGAGGAACGAAAGCCAGATCGGCGACGCGACGTACGACATGATGCCCATGACGAAGTGCATCCGGCTCATGGCGCGCATGCGGCTCGCGAACACCAGGCGCAGATGCTGCAAGTTCCCTTGGCACCAACGCTGGTCACGCTTCGCATAGTCGATGATGTTCGGCGGCATCTCCTCGTAAGATCCGCCCATCTCCGGGATGAGCCAGACCGTGAAACCAGCGCGACGCATGAGCGCGGCCTCGACGAAGTCGTGGCTCATGATGTGCCCGCCGAACGGCGGCTCGCCCGAGAGCACCGGGAGCCCGCAATGCTCCATGAACGGCTGTGCGCGGATGATGGCGTTGTGACCCCAGTAGTTCGAGTCCGAGCACAACCACCACGAGAGGCCGGCGGAATTCACCGGTCCGTAGATGCGGCTCGCGAATTGCTGCACCCGCGCGAACCACGTGTTGCGGTTTACCACCGCGGGCGACGCCTGGATGATGCCGGCTTGCGGATTCGCGTCCATCAACCGGACGAGATCGGAGAGCGCATCACCGGACATGATGCTGTCGGCGTCGAGCACCAACATGTACGCGTAGCTCTTGCCGAACTGCTTCAAGAACGATTCGATGTTGCCGCTCTTCTTGCCGACGTTGTCGCGGCGCTTGCGATAGAAGATGCGGCCGTGCCCTTGGACGCGATCGCAGAGCGCGGCCCAGGCGAGCTCCTCGGCGACCCATGCTTCCGGCTGTGTCGAATCGCTGAGCATGAAAAAATCGAAAGACGCGATAGTTCCGCTATCGCGGACGCTCTCGTAGATTGCCTGGAGCTTGATGGTCACCGCCAGGGGGTCTTCGTTGTAGACCGGCATCACCACGGCGGTTCGGCCGACGAGGGCGGCCCTCGGCACGGCGCGGTCGGCGCGAACGAGTCCCGGTAGACGGGGCCGGGTCATGAGCTGGAAGAAGCCGAAGACCGAGCTCCAGAACGAGAGCACCACCCAGGCGAAGCTCAAAGTGAACAGGGCGAGCATCGCCAGCTCTAAGTTCGTGATTCCTTTGACTTTAAAGAGGGCGTGGAGCTGTAGGGCAGCCGCCAAGGTCGAGACGCCTGCCAGGGAAAACACGACGAGACGCCGAGCCAAGACCGGGAGGGCACGGTCGGTTTGGGCGGGATGGGGAGTCGGCGTCACCCGGTGGATTTAACAAGGGGCAGCGCGCCTGTCAGCAACTCGGGAAAAACCGGTTGCTCGTAAGCGCGTTTTGTCCCTGAAACCTTTGCACCCAACCCGCAGTGAAGGGAGAATTCGCGCTGCCAAAGCGATGATCCCGACAGTCATTTCTCGGTTCGAATCTCAGGCCGACCGTACTCCAGACGCTCCCGCCGCCACCTTCCAAGGCGCGACGCTGAGCTATGCCCAGCTCGACGCGCGAGCGAACGGGCTCGCCGCGTTGCTCCGTGAACGCGGAGTAGGCCCAGACGTCGTCGTCGCGGTCTGTATTCCTCGTTCGCTCGAGATGGCCGTTGCCGTGCTCGGCGTCTTGAAAGCTGGCGGCGCCTACGTGCCACTCGACCCGGCGTATCCGCGCGAGCGTTTGGCGGCCATGCTCGATGACGCCCGCGTCCAGCACGTGGTCGCGCACAGCACCACCGCCGACCTCGTCGACGGCCGCAACGCCATCTTGATGGACAAGGATCCGCCCTATCCACGCCGCGAGCGTCTGCCCATCGTCGCCGGGCTCTCGCACCTCGCCTACGTCATCTTCACCTCTGGATCGACCGGCCGCCCGAAGGGCGTGGCGATGATCCATCATCCGCTCGCGAACCTCATCCAGTGGCAGCTCGAGGACTCGAAGGTCGGAGTCGGCGAGCGCACCTTGCAGTTTTCGCCGCTCGCCTTCGACGTATCGTTCCAGGAGCTCTTCGGAACGTGGTGTGCCGGCGGCGAGCTCATCCTCGTCGACGAGGCCTTGCGCGTCGACACCGTACGCCTGCTGCGCCTCATGAAAGACGAGCGCGTTGCCCGCGTCTTCATGCCATTCATCGCCATGCAGTCGCTGGCCGAGATCGCGCCGTCGCCAGAGCTGACGCCGTCATCACTGCGCGAGATGATCACCGCCGGTGAGCAGCTCCAGGTGACTCCGCAGCTCGTGCGCTTCTTCGAGTCGGTACCGGGCGTGACCCTCGCGAACCACTACGGTCCCTCGGAGACGCACGTCGTCACCGCGATGACTCTCGCCGGTGACCCGTCGTCGTGGCCGAAGCTGCCGTCCATCGGTAAGGCGCTGCCGAACGTCACCACACCGATCCTCGACGACAAGCAAAAGCCGGTACCCGCGGGCGAGGTTGGTGAGCTCTATCTCGGCGGTGTACATTTGGCGCGCGGCTACTTGCATCGGCCGGAGCTCACGGCCGAGCGCTTCGTGACCGTGAACGGCGAGCGCCTCTACAAGACGGGCGACCTCGCGCGGTTGCGTCCCGACGGCGAGATCGACTTCCTGGGACGCGCCGACGGCCAAGTGAAGATCCGCGGCCACCGCGTTGAGCTCGGCGAGGTCGAGATCGCCGTCACTGAACATCCCAAGGTCCGGCAAGCAGCGGCCACTGTCCGCGATGGAAGACTCGTCGCGTACATGGTCGGCGATGACGATGGGACCCTGGCGGCGCAGGTGCGCGAACAGCTCGTGAGCAAGCTGCCTGCCTACATGGTGCCGACGAGCTTCGTGGTGCTGGCGGAGCTTCCCAAGACACCGAGCGGCAAAATCGACCGCAAGTCGCTGCCCGAGCCACCGCGGGTGCGCCCGGACCTCGCGACGCCTTGGATCGCGCCGGAGGGTGCGCTCGAGACGTCCATCGCCCAACGTTGGGCGAACCTCCTGAAGATCGACAACGTCGGCCGCGACGACAACTTCTTCGATCTCGGCGGCAACTCGTTGCTCGCCGTGCGCGCCATTGCCGACCTGCGTGAGTCGCAAGGCGTCGACGTGCCGGTGGTGAAGCTCTACGAGCAGCCCACGGTGCGCGGTCTCGCGACGACCGTGAAAGGCGAGAGCACCGCCGGGAAAAAGCCGGCAGTGGTCAAGAAGCGTCAGGTCACCGCCGAGCCGATCGCCATCGTCGGCATGGCGGCACGTTATCCCGGTGCGCCCGACCTCGCGACGTTCTGGGGAAATCTCATGCAGGGCGTCGAGTCGATCGGCCGCTTTGCGGAGCACGAGCTGCCACCGGCACACCGTGGCCTTGCCGACTACGTGCCGGCGCGCGGCGTCCTCGAGGGCGTCGAACAGTTCGACGCTCCCTTCTTCGGCGTGACGCCCGGTGAAGCGTCGGTGCTCGACCCGCAGCAACGTCTCCTGCTCGAGCTCGCGTGGGAAGCGCTCGAGCATGCTGGTCATGCGCCCGAGCAGGTCGCGGGTAGCGTCGGCGTCTTCGCGGGTACACACGTCAACACGTATTTTCAGAATAATCTCTTCAAGAGACCCGAGGTCGAAGCGCGCATCGGCGCCTTCAACATCATGGTGGCGAACGAGAAGGATTACGTCGCCACGCGCATCGCCCACCGCTTGTCGCTGACCGGTCCCGCCATCAGCGTCCACACCGCCTGCTCGACATCGCTCGTCGCCATCGCCCAAGCGATCGACAGCTTGCACCTCGGTCATTGCGACATGGCCCTCGCTGGTGGTGCCTCGGTCACCTTGCCGCAAAAGGCCGGTCACGTGTTCGCCGACGGCGGCGTCATGTCGAGTGACGGCAGCACACGCTCTTTCGACGCGCGCGGCTCCGGCACCGTCTTCAGTGACGGCGCCGGCATGGTCGTGTTGAAACGCCTCTCCGACGCCCAGCGCGACGGCGACACCATCTATGCGCTGCTCGTGGGTAGCGCCTTGAACAACGACGGCGGTGACAAGGCGAGCTTCATGGCGCCTTCGTCGAGCGGCCAATCGAAGGTGGTCTCACTGGCGCTCGACAACGCCGGTATCAACGCGCGCGACATCGACTACGTCGAGGCGCATGGCACGGCGACTCCCATCGGTGACCCCATCGAGGTCGACGGCCTCACCAAGGCGTACCGGCGGGATACCCAAGACGTCGGTTATTGCGGAATCGGATCGGTGAAGACCAACATAGGTCACACGGTGGCCGCGGCGGGTGTCGCCGGCGTCATCAAGACCGCGCTTGCCTTGCATCATCAGGTGATCCCCGCGTCGCTGCACTTCGAGAAGCCCAACCCGGCGATCGATTTCGGCAAGACTCCGTTCGCCGTGGTCGCCAAGGCAAAGAGCTGGCCGCGAAGCGAGCGCACGCGCCGGGCCGGTGTGAGCTCGTTCGGCGTTGGCGGCACCAACGCGCACGTCATCATGCAGGAAGCCCCCGCCGTGAAGGTGCCCGAGGCTTCCTCGCGCACCTACGTGCTGCCGCTCGCAGCGCGCAGCGTCGATGTCCTGGGCGTCATGACCAATCGCCTCGTTGGCGCTTTAGCGGACACGAGCGAGCGCATCGCCGACATCGGTGCGACTCTCGCGCTCGGTCGTCGCGCTTTTCCCGAGCGTCGTGCCGTGATTGCAAGCACCCGCGAGGAGGCAATCGCTGCCTTCAAATCGGGTGAATCCCGCCGCGTCATTACGCGCACCGTGCCGCCGAAGGCAGCTCACGTCGTCTTCATGTTCCCGGGGCAAGGCTCGCAAACCGTCGGCATGGGCAAGAAGCTCTACGAGCGCTTCTCCGTCTTCCGCGCCGTGGTCGACGATTGCGCCGAGCGCTTGAAAACGCATCTCGGCAAAGATCTGCGCGAGCTCATCTGGCCACCGGCGTCCGTTGCGGCGGAGACCGCGGCGGCGACCTTGCGCGACACCGCCGTCGCGCAGTCGGCGCTCTTCACCATCGAGCTGGCTACCGCGAAGCTCTGGATGGACCTCGGGGTCGTACCCACCGCCATGGTGGGACACAGCGTCGGCGAGTTCGTCGCCGCCTGCTTGTCCGGCGTGTTCTCGCTCGACGATGCTCTGCTCTTGGTTGCGACCCGTGGTCGCCTCATGGCGGGCATGCCACCCGGCAGCATGATGTCGGTGCGCATGGCCGAGGCCGACCTTCTGAAGGAGCTCCCGGACGGTATCGCGGTAGCGACCATCAACGCGCCGATGCTCTCGGTAATCTCCGGCCCGACCGACGCGGTTGCCGCTTTCGGCGCGAAGCTCCAAGGCAAAGGGATCGCGGTCAGGGCATTGCACACCTCGCACGCTTTCCACTCCGCGATGATGGACGCGGCGCTGCCTCCATTCCGCGAGACCGTGAAGAGCGTGAAGCTGTCGCCGCCGACCATCCCCTTTGCCTCGACGGTGAATGGCGCCTGGGTGGACGCCAAGGTTGCGACCGACGTCGACTATTGGGCGACGCATCTGCGCAAGACGGTGCGCTTCGTCGACGCCATGGCCACGATCTCGGGTGACGAAGCACGCCTGCTCGTCGAGTGCGGCCCGCGTAACGTTTTGAGTCAGCTCGCCCGCCAGCAACCCGCCGAGAAAGATCGAGGCCGCGTGGTCGCAAGCCTCGCCGAGGCCCTCACCGAGGACGACGAAGACGCCGCTTTCGCGCAGGCGATCGCCCAGGTGTGGAGCTGGGGCGTGCCCATCGATTGGTCGCGGGTCTACGCCGACGAGCAAGTGCAGCGCGTTGCCCTGCCGACGTATCCATTCGATCGCAAACGGCACTGGGTGGACCCCGCGGCGGTGGCCGCGGAGCCCGCCCCCACCGTGCAACGAGTCGCAGTCACTGCGCACGAGGTCGCGCAGCCTATCGAGGAGAGTCCGAAACCCATGGCCAATTCCAATGCAACGCTCGAAGCGCTCAAGCGCGCCTTCGAAGATGTCTCCGGACTCGACCTCGCGAATGCGGATCCGGGAGCGTCGTTCTTCGACCTGGGCGTCGACTCACTCTTGCTGACGCAGCTGGCGTTGAAGGTGCAGCAGCAGTTTGGCGTGAAGGTCACCTTCCGGCAGCTCACCGAGAGCTTCGGCACCTTGGGCGCCTTGGTGGCGCATCTCGAGGCGAACGGGGCGGGGATTGCCGCGCCAGCGCCAGTTGCGGCACCGGTTGCTGCGGCGCCGGTGATGGCCGCTCCGGCTCCGGTGGCGTTCGTGCCGCAGATGGGGGCGCCGATTGCTGGAGGCGATCCGGTGCGCCAGCTGATCGACGCGCAGTTGCGCGTCATGCAACAGCAGCTGGCGTTGTTGTCGGGGCAGCCGATGGCCGTGCAACCGATGGCCGTACAGCCGATGTCCGACGTCCGATTGCCGACGGCCGATGTCCGATCTCCGATAGCCGATAGCCGATCGCCGATCACCGATCAGCGACTGCCGATGTCCGATCACCGAGCCCGCCGTCCGCGAAAGAAGACGACGAGGTCAAAGCCACGCAGAAGTACGACGTCAAGAAGGCGTTTGGCGCCATCGCTCGTATTACGACCACTGCCGATGGCGGGATGACGCCGAAACAGCAGGCTCGTCTGGATGCGCTCACGCGTCGTTATACTCAAAAGACTGCGAAGTCGAAGGCGTACACCACCGAGCATCGGCCGCATCTTGCCGACCCGCGTGTGGTGACGGGTTTCCGTCCGGCGGTGAAGGAGCTCGTCTATCAGATCGTCGTCGAGCGCTCGAAGGGCTGCCGGCTCTGGGACATCGACGGCAACGAGTACATCGATGCGCTCAATGGCTTTGGCTCGAACTTCTTCGGCAACAGCCCCGACTTCATCGTCAAGGCCATCAAAGAGCAGCTCGACAAGGGCTACGAGCTGGGCCCCCAGCATGTGCTCGCTGGTGAGACCGCGAAGCTCTTCTGTGACCTCATTGGCGCCGAGCGTGCCGGTTGGTGCAACACCGGCTCCGAGGCAGTCATGGGCGCGATGCGCATCGCGCGCACCGTCACCGGCCGCAAGACGATTGCGATCTTCACCGGCAGCTACCACGGCATCTTCGACGAGGTGCTGGTGCGCGGCACCAAGACCTTACGCTCGTTGCCTGCGGCGCCGGGCATCATGCCCGAAGGTGTCGCGAACGTGTTGGTGCTCGACTACGGCACCGACGAGGCGCTGAAGATCATCCGCGAGCGCGCGAACGATCTCGCCGCCGTCATGATCGAGCCCATCCAGAGCCGCCGCCCCGATTTCGCGCCGCGCGAGTTCGTGCACGCGTTGCGTGAGATCACCGAGAAGTCGGGCAGCGCCCTCATCTTCGACGAGGTGATCACCGGCCTGCGCATGGGCCACGGCGGCGCTCAGGACTACTACGGTGTCAAAGCGGACATCGCGACCTACGGTAAGGTCATCGGCGGTGGCATGCCCATCGGCGTCATCGCGGGTAAGCGTGCCTGGCTCGACGCGCTCGATGGTGGCTTCTGGCAATTCGGTGACGCGTCGTCGCCGCCCGTCGGCGTCACTTACTTCGCGGGCACCTTCGTTCGCCATCCCTTCGCGCTCGCTGCCGCCAAAGCGGTGTGCGAGTACTTGAAGCAGCACGGGCCCGCCGTGCAACAGGGCGTGACCGCCAAAGCGGAACGTTTCCAGAACGAGCTCAATGAGTTCTTCGAGAGCGTCGAAGCGCCGGCGAAGGTGAAACGTTTCGCCTCGCTGTGGAAGATCACCATGACCAGCGATCAGCCGTGGGGCGATCTGTTGTTCGTCACCATGCGTGACAAGGGCCTGCACGTGCTCGACGGCTTCCCGTGTTTCATGACGGTCGCGCACACCGATGCCGACGTCGATCGCATGATCGCCATCGTCAAGGAGAGCACGCGCGAGATGATCGCGAGCGACCTGTTACCCGGCAAGGCCGAGGCCGAGCCGCAAGCGCTCGACGCCAACAAGCCACCGGTGCCCGGCGCGCGCCTCGGCAAGGACCGTGACGGACGCCCCGCCTGGTTCGTACCGAATCCCAACGAGCCCGGTAAGTACATGCAGGTGAACGCGTGAGTGGCCCAAAGCTCGAAGCAGTCGATTTCGATCCCTTCGCCGGCGCAGAGCTCGTCAACACCGGCGCTTCGACCGAAGCGCAACGCGAGCTGTGGACTGCGTCGCAGTTGGGCAGTGATGCTTCGTGCGCCTTCAACGAGTCGGTGAGCGTCGTCCTCGAGGGCACCCTCGACGTCGAGGCGATGAACCTCGCGCTCGCCGATCTCACCCAGCGCCACGAATCGCTGCGCATGACTTTCACACCGGACGGCGCGAGCTTCGTGACGGCGCAGTCCGTGAACAGCGGGCCGCGCCGGGTCGATCTATCGGCCCAAGGGCAAACCGAGCGCGACGCAGCGCTTGCGACCATCAAGGTCTCGGAAGTCGAGACCGCCTTCGATCTCGGACAGGGACCACTTTGCCGCTTCGTGCTCGTGAAGATGGCGGCGGACCGTCACGTTCTCATCATCAGTGCCCATCACGTCATCTGTGACGGCTGGTCACTCGCGGTGATGCTGACCGACCTCGGCAAGCTCTACACCGCGCGCAAGAACAAGACCGACTTCGCTGCCAAGTCTGTCCGCTATAGCGACTACGCCACGGCGCAGGCTGCCTACGAGAAGTCAGCCGACTACGCCGCCGACGAGGCTTTCTGGGTGAAACAGTTCAGCTCACAGCCCGAGCCGCTGGAGCTGCCGCTCGACCGACCGCGTCCCAAGGTCAAGACCTACGCCTCACGTCGTATCGACCACGTGCTCGAAGCGCCGCTCGTCGACGCCGTGAAGAAGCTCGGCGCCAAGAGCAGCAGCTCGTTCTTCACGACGCTGCTCGCCGGCTTCGGTGCGCTGCTGCACCGGCTCACGCATCAAGACGAAGTCGTCATCGCCATCCCGTCCGCTGGTCAGTCGGCGACCGGCATGCGCGAGCTCGTCGGTCACTGCGTCAACGCCTTGCCGCTGCGTTTTGCCACCCAGCGCGCCGAGCCTGCCGCCACGCTTTTGTCGCGCGTGCGTGGCGTGATGCTGGACGGTGTCGAGCATCAGCGCCTCACCTTCGGCAGCCTGGTGAAGAAGCTCGGCGTGACCCGCGATCCGTCGCGCTTGCCGCTGGTTTCGGTGCTCTTCAACGTCGACCAAGCCGTCGACGGTGACAAGCTGGGTTTCGCGGGCTTGAAAGCCTCCTTCTCGAGCAACCCGCGTCACTACGAGAACTTCGAGATCTTCATCAACGCCGCCGAGTACAAAGGCGTCGTCACGCTCGAGTGTCAGTACAACACCGACCTCTTCGACGACGCGACCATGCGACGCTGGCTCGGCGCGTACGAGGCGCTGCTGCGCGATTGGACGACGCACGCCGATCGTTCGGTGGGCGCGCTCGACATCGGCGCCAAGCTGACACGCGACGAGACCACTGCCGACTTTCCCAAGGTCGAGGCTCATCGCCTGGTGTTCGCACAAGCGGACAAGACGCCGGATGCCGTCGCCATCGTGCAGGGAAACCGCAAGCTCACCTACAGAGAGCTCGCAGACCGAGCGCGCGCCTTGGCCGATGTGCTGGTCGAGAACGGGGTAGGGGACGAGACCTTCGTCGGTATCCACTTGAATCGCACACCCGAGATGGTCGTCGCGGTGCTCGCCGTGCAAGAGGCGGGTGGTGCCTACGTGCCGCTCGACCCGGCGTTCCCGGCCGAGCGCTTGCAGTTCATGATCGCGGACTCGAAGGCGCCGGTGGTGATCACCGAGACGGCTTTGTCGCATACCTTTGCCGGCGTCGGCGTGAAGCAGCTCTTGGTCGATCAGCTCGAGGCCAAGGCGCCCAAAGCCGAGCGCCCCACGCGCAACAAGCCCGAAGCGCTCGCCTACGTGCTCTACACCTCGGGCTCGACCGGCAAGCCAAAGGGCGTCGCGGTGTCGCATCGCGCGCTGGTGAACTTCTTGGTCAGCATGCAGAAGGAACCCGGCTTGAAGCCGGCGGATCGCTTGCTCGCGGTGACCACGCTCTCTTTCGACATCGCCGGCCTCGAGCTCTTCCTGCCGCTCATCACCGGTGCGCGCATCGTGCTCGCCACCAAAGAGCAGACGACCGACGGCGCCGAGCTCCTTCGCCTCATCAAGGACGAAGGCGTAACCTACATGCAGGCGACACCGTCGACGTGGCGCCTCCTGCTCGCCAGCGGTTGGACGGGGAGCCCAGGTTTCACAGCGCTCTGCGGTGGCGAGGCGGTCTCACCGGAGCTTGCCCGCGACGTCGGCAGCAAAGTCGGTGCGCTCTGGAACATGTACGGCCCGACGGAGACCACCATCTGGTCGACGTGCGCGAAGCTCGCGCCCAACGTCACCCGTGTAACCCTCGGTCCGCCAATCGCGAACACCAGACTGTACGTGCTCGACGCCGACAAGCAGCCGGTGCTGCCCGGCATCGTCGGTGAGCTCTACATCGCTGGTGACGGCGTCGCGCGTGAGTATCTCGGCCGCGCCGATCTCACCGCCGAGCGTTTTCTCCAGGTGAACGGCGAGCGTGCCTACCGCACCGGCGACCTCGTGCGCCGGCATGCGAACAACCACCTCGAGTTCATCGGCCGCGCTGACACGCAAATCAAGCTCCGCGGCTTCCGCATCGAGCTCGGCGAGATCGAGAGCGCCATGCGCTCGCACGCCGACGTCCACGATGCCGCCGCCATTGTCCGCGAAGATCGACAAGGCGATCCACGGCTCGTGGGTTACCTCGTGGCGAAGCGCGACATTCCCGCCGACGAGATGCGCGAGCACCTCGGCAAGACGTTGCCCGAATACATGCGTCCGCAGGTGTACGTGCGCCTCGAGGCGTTTCCGCTCACGCCGAACAACAAGGTCGATCGCAAGCGCCTGCCCGCGCCTAGCGGCCAGGAAGAGACGCCGCGCAATTACGTCGAGCCGCGCAACGACCTCGAGCGTCAGGTCGCAGGCATCTTCGGCGACGTCCTCGGCATGGCGAAGGTGAGCGTCGACGACAACTTCTTCCATCTTGGCGGACACTCGTTGCTCGCCGCGCACGTGGTGTCGCGTCTCGCGCGTGATCTCAAAGTCTCGGTGCCGATGCGGCGGATCTTCGAGTCGCCCACGGTGGCAAAGCTCGCCGCGAGCCTCGATGGCAGCAAGGGCCAAGCGACGCAGGCGGCCGCCGCGATTACCCGAGGTGAGCGCCAGGACTTGGCGCCTCTCACGGCGATGCAGCAACGCATCTGGTTCGCCGAGCAGATGGATCCCGGCACGGCGGTCTTCAACCTGCCGTCGTCGTTCCGCATCAAGGGCAAGTTCGACATCGCCGCCATGCAGAAGGCGTTGCAGATGTTGGTCGACCGCCACTCGACGCTGCGCACCACATTGCAGTGGGTCGACGGCGCGCCGATGCAGCGCATCGCGGCCAGCCTCACGCTCGACGTCCCCGTGGCCGACCTCAGCGCGCTCGGCAACGCGGAGCGCGAAGCGAAGCTCTTGGACGACATGAAGGTGATGGCGGACACGCCCATCGACGTCGCCAAGCTGCCGCTCGCGGTCGCGAAGATCTACAAGCTCGCCGCCGAAGAGCACGTGCTCTATTGGATGCCGCATCACGCCATCTGGGATGGCTGGTCCTTCGATGTTTTCCTCGAGGAGCTCGACAAGGCGTACACCTCGGCGGTCAGCGCCGCGCCGCCCACCTGGAAGCCGCTACCGGTCACCTACGCCGACTTCGCGCGCTGGCAGGCCGAACGCTTGAACGGACCGGAGATCGCACGCCAGAGCGAGTTCTGGAAGAAATTGCTCACGCCGCCGCTGCCGACTCTCGAGCTCGCGACCGACAAGCCGCGTCCGGCGCAGTTCGACTTCAAGGGTCACACCGATCCCTTCGTGATGTCGAAAGACGAGATCGAGAAGCTCACCAACATGGCGCGCCAATACGACGCCACGCTCTACATGGCGTTCCTCGCGGGCTTCGCGGTGTTGCTCTACCGCATGAGCGAGGGCGAAGACGTGATCATCGGTACGCCGGTGCGCGGCCGCGCCATGCCCGAGATCGACGGCTTGCTCGGCTTCTTCGTGAACACCCTGGCCTTGCGCCTCGATTTGAAGGGCGAGCCGACGTTCGGCGAAGTGCTGACGCGCACCCGCAACGTCGTCCTCGATGCCTTCAGCAACCAGGAGATGCCGTTCGAGGTCCTGGTGAAAGATCTGAACTTGCCGCGCGATCCATCGCGCACGCCGGTGTACCAGTCGTTCTTCACCTTCCAGGACGTCCGCAATCGCGGTGCATCGTTCGGTGGTGTGCCCTACAGTCAGATCCACGTGCACGCCGAGGTGACGCCCACTGATCTGTCGTTCTGGGTGAAACAATGGGACGACGGTATCGTGGGCGGCATCGACTACGCGACCAATCTCTTCGAGCGCGATACCATGCTGCGCTTCCTCGAGGAGCTGCGCACCTTGCTCGCTGGTGCCGCCGCGAACCCCAGCATGCCGATCGGCCGACTGCCGATTTTGCCGGCAGCGGAGCGTGACACTCTCGCAGCGTGGAACACGACGCCTGCCGACTACCCGAAAGCGGAAGCTCACCGCCTGGTGTTTGCTCAAGCGGAGAAGACACCCGACGCCGTGGCCATCGTCCAAGGGTCGACGCAGATCTCCTACAAAGACCTGGTCGCGCGCGTGAAGGCGCTCGCCGGCGTGCTCGTGCACAACGGTGTCAAAGACGAGACGTTCGTAGGCATCCACTTGAACCGCACGCTCGACATGGTCGTGGCCATCCTCGCGGTTCAGGAGGCAGGCGGGGCCTACGTGCCGCTCGATCCCGCATTCCCGGCGGAGCGCGTGCAGTTCATGGTGGCGGACTCGAAGGCGCCCGTCATCATCACCGAAACCGCGCTGCAGGAGACTTTCGCCAAGGCGGGCGTGAAACAGGTCTTGGTCGACAAGCTCGAGTCGGCGCCGCCGCTCGAACGACCCGCGCGCAACAAGCCCGAGTCTCTGGCCTACGTGCTCTACACTAGCGGCTCGACCGGTAAGCCCAAGGGTGTGGCAGTGCCGCACCGCGCTCTCGTGAACTTCCTCGCGACGATGCAGAAGAAGCCGGGCCTCACTGCCGCGGACCGACTGCTTGCGGTGACCACGCTGTCGTTCGACATCGCCGGTCTCGAACTCTACCTGCCGCTGGTCACTGGCGCGCGCATCGTGCTCGCCACGAAAGAAGAGGCGAGTGACGGCGCCGAGCTCAAGAAGCTCATCGAGCGCGACGGCATCACCGTCATGCAAGCGACGCCCTCGACGTGGCGTTTGCTGTTGCAGACCGGTTGGTCGCAGAAGACCTTCAAGGCGCTGTGTGGTGGCGAAGCGTTGCCCCCCGAGCTCGGCCGAGAGCTCGCAGGCAAGGTCTCCGAGCTCTGGAACATGTATGGGCCCACCGAGACCACCATCTGGTCGACGTGTTGGCGCGTGCCTGCCGACGCGAAGGCGATGAGCATCGGCGCGCCCATCGCCAACACGACCTGCATGGTCGTCGACCCACGACGCGAGCAGGTGCCCATCGGTGTCATCGGCGAGCTCTACATCGGTGGCGACGGTGTGGCGCGCGAATACTTGAATCGGCCCGATCTCACCGCCGAGCGCTTCGTCGACGTGAGCGGCAAGCGCGCCTATCGCACCGGCGACCTCGTACGCTGGGAAGCGAACGGCACGCTCACGTACATGCGTCGCAACGACACCCAGGTGAAAGTGCGCGGCTATCGCATCGAGCTCGGGGAAATCGAGAGCGCGTTACGGGCTCACCCCGCTGCAGCGGACGCGGTGGCGAGCGTGCGCGAGGACATTCCGGGGGATGTACGTCTGGTCGGCTACCTCATCCACAAGAAGGGCTCGCACGTCACCGACTCCGAGATGCGCAAGCATCTGCGAACGACGCTGCCGGATTACATGGTGCCGCAGCACTTCGTGCAGCTCGATACCTTTCCGCTCACGCCCAACGGCAAGGTCGACCGCAAGCGACTACCGCCGCCCTTCGCGAGCTCGGCCGTCGAGGAGCACGCGGTCATCCCGCCCTCGAGCGCGAGTGAGAAGCTGGTCGCCGCGGCTTATGCCGAGGCCCTGTCCAACCCCCGCGTCGGTCTGCACGACAACTTCTTCGAGCTGGGTGGCCACTCGCTGCTCTGCCTGAACGTTATCGCGAGCATCGAGAAACAGACCGGCAAGCGCTTGAGTCCCCGCGTGGTTTTGCGCGACTCTCTGCAGCAGGTGGCGGCGGCCCTCGACAGCATGGCTGCCGAGTCGGTAGTTGCACCTTCGGAGAACAATGCGCAGCGCAAGGGACTACTCGGGAAGCTCTTCGGTCGCTGACGACGACGGCGGATGAACCCAACCTTTTTTGGCCCATCCGAAAGACAGCTCTACGGCGTGTATCATCCGCCCCGGGCGGCGCCCCGCGATGTCGGCGTGGTGCTCTGTTATCCAGCTCCGCAAGAGTACATGCGCACGCACTGGGCGATGCGGCGGCTCGCCTCGTTACTGTCGCAGCGCGGTTTCCACGTGCTGCGCTTCGACTACTCGTGCACGGGAGACTCGGCAGGGGAGAGCCATGAAGCAGGGCTCGCCGATTGGCGCCGGGACATTTCGCTTGCCGCCGCCGAGCTCCGTGACATGTCGGGCGTGAATCACGTCTCGGTCGTCGGCTTACGTCTGGGGGCGACGCTCGCGGCCCAGGCGACGGCCGATGGGTTGGTGGTTCGCGATCTCGTTCTTTGGGAGCCGGTCGTGACCGGCGGCGAATACGTCGAGAGCCTGGTCGCGGTCGGCATCCGCAAGTTCGCGCGCTTGCTCTACCACGACCGCGCCGCGAGCGATGAGCTGGTGGGCTTTCCCTTTCCCGCAAAGCTCGCGGAGGATACCCGCGCCGTCGACTTGCTCGCCGGCCAACCGAAGGCCAAGCGGACCATCCTGGTGACGAGCGCCCAGCGTCCCGAGCATGTGCAGCTCCTCGAGCGCTTGACCACCGCCGGGCTTGCCGCCAAGCGTGCCGAAGTGCGAGACGAAACCGGCGGGGCAATGCCCGAAGCGACGCTCCTGTCCACGGCGGCGCTGCAAACCATCGTTCGCTCGCTCGAGGAGTCATGACCGCTGAGGCGTCCGCCGAAGCACCCGCCGCGCGGCTCTACCTCGAACGGGCCATGCGCTTTGGCGCGCATGGAGGGCTCGTCGGCGTCCTGACCGAGCCGACCCCGGAAAAGGCGATTGCCGGCGCTCCCGTCGTGTTGCTCGCGAACGTCGGCCTGAACCACCACATCGGACCGTTCCGCCTCTGGGTCGAGCTTGCTCGCAAGCTAGCCGGAGTCGGCTTCACGACCCTGCGTTTCGACACTGCGGGGCTAGGCGACAGCGAGCCCCGCCGAGAGACCGTCTCGGACATCGAGCGCGCCGTGCTCGATCTCAACGACGCGGCGGCCATGCTCGGCGAACGCGTCGGCGCTACGCGTTTCGTGCCCATGGCGCTTTGCTCGGGCGTCGATGCTGCGCACCGCTTCAGCGTACGCAACGCCAATGTCACCGGCGCGGTGTTCCTCGATGGTTATGCCCACCGCACCCCGGGGTTCCGCTTGCGCTATGTCACCAAGCGCTGGCTACAGCTCGCGCGCTGGCGGCGGTTCGTACGGCGGCGCTGGATTTACAAGTACGCCGCGGCAACCAAGGGTGTGCGTGAAACGGGCGAGGTCGACGAGATCTTCGTGCGCGAGTATCCGACGCTCGCCGAGCTTGCCAAAGACTTCGACGGCATGGTGGCGCGTGGCACCAAGCTCTTCTTCGCTTTCACTGGTGAAGTCGATCATAGCTACAACGGGAAGAAGCAGCTGTTCGAGATGTTCCCGAGCCTTGCGTCTTCTGAAGCGGTCACCCACGAGCACTACTACGCCGCGGACCATTTGTTTTCGTTTGGCCGTGACCGACACCTGCTCATCGAGCACCTGACGCGGTGGATGACGGCGAGCTTCGTCCGCTAAAAAAGGAGGAAGCCCGCCGCGCACATCAGCGTCGGCAGGCTTCCTCGATCACCCCCGGCAGGCACCCGTAGTGAACCTGCCAATTCTATTCACGCACCGTGGCGTACGGCGGCTGGCAAGGACTGCGTACAACCCCGCAAGCTGCCCTACCTTCCCCCATCAGCGCTCCACCTTGAGATCCTCCTCGACCGCACGCACACCGGTTTGCGAACGAGCAATCGTAGCTGCCCGGACCTTGTCGCTCAGCGTCGCGACTTCGCCCGTGAGACGCACCACGCCGTTCTTGGCGTCGACGTCGACCTTCTCGAAGTCCTTCAGATTCTTGAACGCACCCGAGACGTTCTTCTCGATGTCGTCGTCTTTGGCGGCGATGACCTTACGCTCGGCGTTCGGAACCACCTGCAGCTCGTTCTTGACCTTCACGACACCGCTGACCTTGCGGACGTCCGCTTCAGCGGCGGCCTTGGCGGCGGCGTTCGGGACGATGCCGAACAGCGTGACCACGCCGTCGTCGGTGTCGACGTTGACGTCGAGCGCCGGCACCTTCGAGTCGCCGATCATGCGGAGCTTCGCTGCCGAGGTGATGCGAGCATCGCTGCTCGTGCTCGCGGTCTTGTGACCGGCTTCACGCGTGTTCTCCTTGGCGTCGTTCCACTTCTCTTTGCTCTTGGCGGTGGCTTCGTTGGTCTTCGCGGTGATGTCACGGCCGGTCTCGCGTGCCGTGTTCTTCGCGTCCTCGCGCACCGTGGTGCCGGCGGCGGTGGCAGAAGCCAGCGTCGCATCATCGTCGGTCTTGATTTCCGACGCTACGCGACGAACCCCGTTGATGCGGGCGACGTGACGTACGGCGCGCAGGTGCTGATCGAGCGTGTCGGTCTCGCCGCGAAGCAAGACGACGCCGTCATTCACCGATACGACGTTGATGTCGTCGAAGCCCTTGTCGGCCTTCATGGCTTTTTCGGCAGCGTCTTTGATCTTCTCGTCGGTCTGCTTGACGATCTTCTCCTGGCTCGGCGGCACCACCTGCAGCAGGTTCTTCACCGACTTCACGCCGTCGATGTTGCGGGTCAGCGCTTCAGCGCGGTGCTTTTCCATCTCGGTTTCGACTTTGCCGTGCAAGACGACGGCGCCGTCATTGGTGTCGACGTTGATGTTGGTGCCACTGACGCCGTCCGAGGTGAGCAGCTGCAGCTTCGCTTTCGTGGTGATCCAGCCGTCCGCTGCGGCGTACGCCGGAGTCGCGGCCATGGTCACACCCGAAAGAAGAACACCCGAGAGGGCGAGGCTTTTGAGAATTCTAGTGCGCATACGAAAATGCTCCCAAGTTGAGGTACTGCTATTCGCGGCGCTCTTATGAGCAAGGCACGTGCCGGCCTCGGGAAATCGCGGGTTTGCGCGGGCTGGTGGTGCCGTGGTGTGGCGATGAGCACCACGCGGGTGACGTCAGCGTGGCGTAATGACCCGATGTCCCAAAAACAAAACGCGCGTCGCAGCCGGAGCTTGCGACGCGCGTCTTGGGACAACGCCTAGTCTCTGGGAAGGCTAAGGCGTCGTGCGGCTCGCGCCCATGGTGTTGGCCTCGTTGCCGACCACGATCTCGACGCGACGATTCATGGCGCGCCCCTCGGACGTGCGGTTGTCCGCGATGGGAGCGGACTCACCCATGCCTTGGATGCGGAGCTGATCGGCATTCACGCCACGGCTCACCAGGTAGTCGCGCACCGAGTAGGCGCGCTCCTCCGAGAGCTTCTGATTGGCGGTGTCGCTGCCACGCGAGTCGGTGTAGCCCTCGATGGTCAGCTGGCGGTCACGCATCGTGGTGAGCACCGAGGCGACCTGATCGAGGCTCTGGCGGGCGCCCGGCAACAAGTCGGCGCGGCCGGTCTTGAAGAGGACGTTGCCTTGGAGCGTGATGACCTTGCCGCGCTCGGTCTCGCGAACCGCTCCGGCTTGCTGCAGCGCAAGCTCCGCGTCACGCGCACGGCGTAGCGCTTCGTCGCTCTCGGCACGTGCCGCTGCGAGCTGATTGCGTTGCTCGTCCGACATGCGGTCGCGAAGCGTCGCGGCTTCGGCGTCGGCCAAACGATGCTGCTCTTGCTGCATGGCCATACCGCCCTTCGTCGTCGCGACCCGCGCCTTGCGGTCGGCGATGTACGCGAGGTCGTAGGCCTGTTGCGCGTCATCGTCGTCATCGAAGGCGGCTTCGGCGCGGTCGAGAGCTTCTTTGGCTGCGGCGAGCTCACCCGGTGCGTACTTCGCGGCCGGACCCTGGGCGGCCATCTGATATTCCTGGCGTGCCTGGGCGAGCGCGTCCGGCGTGTGCGCCGAACAACCAACGAAGGCCAGCGGCGAGGCAATCAGGCCGGCTGCGGCCAATCTGTTCAAGAGTTTCATGGCTCAGTTCCTCGGCGTCGTTTGGTTGTCGT
>CAZAER010000006.1:0-222523 GCA_964484195.1 uncultured Bdellovibrionales bacterium
GGCGGCGTCATCGTCACCCCGCCCGGCTACCCGGCCGCTCCGGTCTACCCGGCGCCGGTCTACCCAGCGCCGGTCTATCCTCCAGTGGTCGTGGCTCCGCCGGTCGTGGTTGCCCCACCTGTCATGGTCGGTCCGCCAGTCGTCGTCGGCCCGCCAATGTACAGCCCGCCGGTCCTCGTGGGTCCGCCGGTCTATCACCGTCCGTGGTGGTCACCGTGGAGTCGTCAGCCCGTCCGTGGCTACCGCCCGTGCAGCGCCTTCGAGGCGTTCTTCACCAGCGGCGCGGTCAACCGCCACGGCCGCCACTTCTGCCCCATTCGCTAGTAGAAGGGTCGCGATAGCTTGTCTGCAATAACGTACTCGTCGGAGGTTACGTGTTCATCAACGAAATGAGTCAGCTCGTTGAGGCGTATCTGGCGAACGATGGTGTCGTTCAGAACGACGAGTACGTTCAGCTGCTTACCGCTGCGTTGCAGGATGGCGTGCAGGACTACGAGCTGTCCGCGGCCCGCACGCTGCTACAGCAGGCCGAGGGGATTAGCCAGCAAGCGGCTGCGATCTACCAGCAAGAGGCGCAGCAGCTGGCCTACATCCGCGCTATGGCACCGACGGCGAGCGGCGTCATCGACAGCCGCAATCCGTTGCCCGGCGTCCTCAGCCTCGCGATCGGCGGCATCGGCATCGCGCAGCACCGCGAGCAAGTCCGCACCGCGGAGCAACGTGTGACTCAGGCGACGCAGCAGTACCAAGCGACGCAGCAGCGCGTCGTCGCCTACCAGACCATTCAAGCCGAGCTTACGAACCGCGCCTCGACGTGGACCAAGCTCATGGCTTGGGTAAACGGCTAGAACGCGCTCGAGCTACTTCTTGCGCCGCGGCCCGACACCCGACGTCGGTGGCGCAAGACCTGCGACCGTCTTGCTCTTGGGCTCGGACTTCCAGCCGGTGAGCTTCTTCGCTTGATTGAGCTCGACGCCGGCTGCGCTCGCGACACTCGCCGCCGCCGCCGCGTTGAACGCGACCATCGCAATGGTGACGAGCTGCGAAGCTGCTCTGCCGGCGCCTTGTTTACCGAGCCGCATCGCCAGCACCGCGAGGTGCGTTGCGATCTCCTCACCGTCCGGATGCTGCGACAGCCGCGTGATCCACGCCTCGGCACGGTCTTGCGGCATGTCGAGATCGTCGCCGAGGTCTTCGGCGAGCTCGTGAATCAACGGATGGAACGGCGTTGCCATCGCGTGCTCCGCCATTAGTTACGTAGCGGCTTCCCGGACATCAGGATGCTCTGGATGCGCGCTTGCGTTTTCTCTTCACCGCACAGCGAGACGAACGCTTCACGCTCGAGGTCCAAGTAATCTTGCTCGGTGCGCTCGGCACCCAAGGCCACGTGTCCGCCGCAGAGGACATGCGCGACCTTACGCGCGACGACAGCATCATGCTCGGTGGCGTGACCCGCCTGCACCATGTTGTAGACGCTGGCGCCGATGGTCTTCTCGAGGTCGTAGCCCGCGGCTTTCAAGACCTTCGGACGCGGCGGCATGTAGCCGGCGCGCGCCATACCAATCGCGCGCTGCTTGGCGTCGTAGGTGAGGTACTCGCGGTTGAGCGTGATGCCGTCGGTCGGCATGAGGAAGCGCAAGCGCTTGGCCTCTTCCGCGCCGGTCGCGACCTTGGCGGTCGCGATGTTGAGCGACGCCTGCGCGATGAACGGCAGGATGTCGACACCGGGAGTGTTCATCTCGCGCTCGGTCCAACGCTCCACCAAACGGAGCGAGCCCGTACCCGCCGGAATGACACCTACGCCGACCTCGACGAGCCCGATGTACGTCTCGGCGTGCGCCACCGCGGCGTCGCACGACATGACCATCTCGCAGGCGCCACCGAAGGTGTATTGAAACGGCGCCGCCACCGTCGGCACACCGCAATAGCGGAGGCGTTGATAGACGTTCTGCAGCTCGCGCACCATGGTGTCGATCTGCGCCCAGTCTTTGTTCTGGGCCGCCATGTACACGAGCATCAGGTTGGCGCCGGCGCCGAAGTGCTGACCCTCGTTGGTGATGACGATGCCCTGGAAGTCTTTCTCGGCTTTGTCGATGGCCTCGTTGAGCAACGTGATCACGTCACCGTCGAGGGTGTTCATCTTGGTGTGGACTTCGACGCCGAGGATGCCATCACCCAGGTCGAGCATCGAAGCACCGAGGTTCTCCTTGATGACCTTCTTGGGATCTTCATGGAGGGCAGCGAGGCGGATCTGCTTGGCGCCGAACGGAACCTTCGACGGCTTCTTCGCCTTGGCGTCGAAGTACGTTTTAGCGGCCTCGCCGTCGGCGTAGAAGGATTTACGACCGGAGGCGAGCATCTGCTCGACCCATTCCGGCACCTTCATGCCGTCTTTCTTCATGCGCGCGACCGACTCTTCGACGCCGATGGCATCCCAGGCCTCGAACGGTCCCAAGTCCCAGTTGAAGCCCCAGCGCATGGCTCGGTCGATGTTGACGATGTCGTCGGCGATCTCGCCCACCAGCATCGCGCTGTACTGCAGTGTCCGCGCAAGCAGACGCCAAGCGAACTGCGCTGCCTTGTCATCGGCGTTGACGAGCGCCTTCAAGCGCGGGCCGGGCTCCTCGATGTTCTTGACGGCGCCGAGCGAGTCGAAGCGCACCTTGTTTTGCGCGCGGTACTCGAGCGTCTTGGGGTCGAGGACCATGATGTCCTTCCCCTCTTTTTTGTAGAAGCCGGCGCCCGTCTTCTGACCGTGGCGGCCACTGGCGACCAGCTTCTCGACCCAGGCGGGCGCCTTGAACATGTCGCGCTCGGGATCTTTCTCGCCCTTGTCGTACGAGGTCTTGGCGACATGACCGATGACGTCGATGCCGACGAAGTCACCCAGGCGGAACGCGCCGGTCGACGGACGGCCCATCGGCGTCGACGCGATCTTGTCGACCTCTTCGATGGTGAGGCCCATCTCGTCATGCAGGTGCATCGCCACCATGGCGTCGTGGATGCCGATGCGGTTGGCGATGAAGTTCGGTGTGTCTTTGGCGTGCACGACACCTTTGCCGAGCATCTCGCCGATGGCGATGGCGCGCTCCATCACCTTGGCATCCGTCTTGGGGCCGCCGATGATCTCGAGCAGGCGCATGTAACGGACCGGGCTGAAGAAGTGCAGGATGACGAAGCGTTTCTGCAGGTCTGCGGGCAGGTCTTCGATCATCGAGGCGAGCGACAGACCACTGGTGTTCGAAGCAACGATGGTGTTCGGGCCAATGTTCTTCGCGACGTTGGCGAACAGCTTCTTCTTGATGTCGAGCCGCTCGACCACTGCCTCGATGACCAAGTCGCAGCTCTTCAGCACGCCCATGTCGTCGTCGAAGTTACCGGGCGTGACGAGACGCGCGATGTCTGGGTCGAAGAACACGGCCGGCTTCGCCTTCAGGCCTTTCTCGATGGCGCTGATGGCGAGCTTGTTGCGGGCGGCCTTCTTGTCGCCTGCGTCGGCGGGAACGATATCGAGGAGATGGACGCGGACGCCGAGGGAAGCGATGTGCGCAGCAATCGCGGTCCCCATGAAGCCAGCACCTAGAACGGCAGCGGTTTGCAGACGGTCAGCCACGGTGGTCCCCTTCATGTGAACACTGACTAGATCGGAGCCGGGAGAACTTAGTATCGTTGCCGCCAGCGAGCAATGGCCCGCGCTTTGCGGCATACTGCTCGTCTACGCATGCAAGGGAGAAACCCAAAGAGCGTCGCGGTGATGGCGGCGGTCGCCGTGTTGTTCATGGCTGGCTGTCAGCGCGACCACGTCGATTTGAATCGGCCCTGCGTCACCGATGGTGACTGTGTGGACGGCACTGTCTGCAATAGCGGTCGATGCGGCGACCTTCCCGACCCAACGTGCACCCCGGCTGGTGAGATCTGCGACGGCCGCGACAACGATTGCGACGGCAACCCGGACGACGGTTTCGAATGTATGCTCGGCACCAGCCTCGGCTGCGGCGACGGCACCAGCCGACTCTGCAAGAGCAACTGCACCTACAGCGAGTGCGTCCAAGACTGGTTCGACGGCGCGTGGGCACACCGCATCCCCATCACCGTCAACGGCAGCCTGGTTACGACCAACGCCGGCAACGTCGTCGTACCGGTTCGCGTTCCCGCCGCGACCTTCGGCAGCGCCGGGAGCGCCGTGACCACCAGCGACGGCCGCGACGTTCGCATCACCGATCTCGCCAATCGTCCGCTCCGGCACCAGGTCGAGAGCTGGGACGCTGCGCACGGCTACGTCGTCTGGGTGCAACTCCCAGAGCTGCAAGCAGGCGAATCGCGCAAGCTGCTGCTCTACGTCGGAAACCCTCATGCCGAGTCGGCCTCGACCAGCGACATCTGGGACGACGACTACGTCGGAGTCTGGCACCTCGCAGACGACGGCGCGTTGCTGGATGCCACGGCGGGCGAGCATGATGGGGATCGCCCAGTCGCGAGTCCGGCCGGCGGTGTCTTCGGGAGCGGACAGCGCTACGACGGCAGCCAGGGTGCATTCGCCTCCAAAGCGAGCATCGAGGCAGCCAATGACCTGACTCTCGAGGGCTGGTTCATTCCTTCGCTTCCGGCGCAGCCGTGGCGGCGCTCCCTAACGGTCGACGTCCCAGCCGCGGACATGCAGGCGGTTTGGAAGGCGCCGGACAACCTCGAGCTCGAGGCGCACACCGACCTGTTCACACGCATGCGTGTCGTCGATGGCGAGCAGCCACGTACCTACGCAGTGCTCGAGACCGACGTCGGCTACGAGGTGTGGATCCGTTCACCGGTAGCGGGCACTCCAGCCTGGAGTCTCGTCTACGGGCAGAGCGGAATCGGCGACGCCTCAGACCCCGCCTCGACTTTTCATTTCTGGGCCAACGAAGACACCTTCGACCAGTTCACCGAGCAGAGCAGCGCGACGACCAGCGGCAACCTCTCGGTCGAAGGCGGCCGACTCGGCGTGCACATGCCATTCGACCTGCGGGACGGCTACTTCGTACAGACGTACGCGAACTACAATCAGTCGGTTCCGGAGTTCAATTTCTCGGGCGGACTACCGCACATCAGCTCGGCAATGCAGCCCGGCAGCAATCTGCCAACCCCCACCTCCGGAGTGTGGGTGGCGCGCGCTCCCGGCATGAGTGGTGGCGCCATGCGCACGTCCGTCGGCGCCAGCCCGGGATTCGATCAGATCAACGACCTCGCCCTGCCCTTTCTTACCAACGACATCGGCATCGGTTTGCATGCCAATCAGGCGTCCGTTTTCGTGGACCAAGAGCTTTCGCGAACGACTCCTTGCGCCTGGGCCCAGCCGCTCAACTACATGCTACTTGGCGCGTACGATCACGCGAGCCCGATCTTTCGCACCAACTATATCGCCATGTTCGTGCGCCGCTGGCCAGGTTCGACTCCAGTCGTGGTCGCAAGCCGCGAGCGCGCCGGCGGCATCGGCCTCGGTGATTTCGCCATCGGAGTGCAGCCGAACGCCATCTACGCGACCACGAATGCCGATTCCGATTTCGTGCTCGCTTCGAACGGCCCGCTATCGGCGCGGCACGTCGCGCTCGTGGTGCAAGGAAGCGACGCGCGACTCTATGTCGACGCCCAGCTCGTACTCTCTCTCACGGCGCAGGCTCACGGTTCGCTGAACGGCCTCTCGCTTGCCGACGCCTTCGCGGTCAACGGCGTCATCGACGAAGTGCGCCTGTCGCGGGTGGCGCGGTCACAAACACGGCTCGCGTTCCAGATCGTGTCGGCGCGCGCTGACTTCATCGCGCTCGGCGCAGCCGAAACGCTGCAATAGCGGGCACGAGCGCTCGCGCTAGAATCGGTGCGTGAAGACGCCGGAGAAGTCGAGCCCGACGCTGAGAATCCAGCTACCGCCGAACTGCCGGTTCGAGATGGTGGTGCCGTCCGCGAGCAAGACGTCGTCTGATTTCCCGCGCACGACGACGATGTCCGCCGACACGAAAAACGAGAGCTTCTGTTGCCAGAACGGCCACAGCACCCGCGTCACATCGAGCGCGTAGAACCCGATATCCGACGGCAGGTCGTTTCGATCGGGGAATAGGTAACGTAGGTCGAGGGTGCTCTCGAGGCGGAGCTGTTGGTACAGCGGCATGACGAGGGTGTAACCGGCAGCGAGACCGTAGTTCAGGTCGAACGGTGCTGGTTGCGAGAAGTCTTCTTGCACGAGGAAGCCGGCGCGCACCTCGCGCAGCTTCGGTCCGGGAAAGAAGACGAGACCGACGACGCCGCGCGCGAGCTTCTGGCGCTGGTCGTTCTCGGTGGCTCGGGTGAACTCGGTGTCGTACGCCGCTTGGACGAACGGCACCACGCGCAAGACGTCGCCGATGGTGCCGAACTGCAGTGCATTCAAACGGAGCTCGGTCGAGAGCACGATGTCGTCGAGGGTCTCTTGCGAGATACGCTCGTCGGGAACGCCGTTGTCGTTGGTGTCGTTGCGAGCGATGAGCTTCGCGTAGTCGAGCCGGAGCTTGGTCTCCCAAGCGAACGGCGCCGAGTCGTAGACCGCCGCGACGTTGGTGCGGATGCCGTACTGGGTGTTTGCCTGCTGGGTCACGCGGCTCTCGCGGGTGTCCTTGAAGCGGCGGATATTGTCGCTGTTGCTGTACGACGAAGCGGACAACGAGAGTTGATTCACCACCAGCTTCCACCGCGGCACCACCTTGGTGCTCACGTCCTCGAGCATCTCCTCGACATAGTCGACGGCGCCGGAGGGACCGCGTTTTTCACGCTCGAGAGCATCGAGCACCATGCTCCGCAATAACGGCTTGCCTGGCTCTAGTTTCTTGTTGGCGAAGGCGTCGGCGAGCTCGCGGCCGGTGAACACCGATTCGCTCACCGCGACGCGATATGGCTCGCGCGGGTCGAGCGCCCGTCCGCGGACCAAACCGGTCACGGGGTCGAGGCCCGAGACGAACAACACTTGCGACGCTGGCCAGTCCTCGGCCTTGAACTGTCGCGCCAAACGCTGCACCACCGGCTGCAGCTCGAGGCCGGTGAGGGTCACCACTTGCACCGCGTCGCCAGTGCGCAGCCAGCTGCCGACGGTCTCACGCGATATCGGCCCGACGATCTCCCACTCGCGCGGCACGTTGTAGCTGATGGCGATGTCGGCGCGGGTCTCGCGGTTGATGATGTTCGTGACCATGCGCATCCACAGCGGGTCCGAGTAGCGCGCCGGCTGGCTGCGTGGGGCGCGCCTGTAGCCGCGGCGGTGGAGAATGTGATCACCCCAGACCAGGCTCGCGAGCTCGGGCTTTCCCTCGACCATCAAGCGCGCCTCGGGCACGAGGATGGCCGCGTCTTTGATGAGACTCTTCTCTTCGGCGACACGGAAGCTGCGCTCGACTTGGGGGTCCAACGGTCCGTCTTCCAGGACCGGTTGACGCTCCTCGACGACGCGCACCGGTCGCGCCCGGCGTCGTCCCTTATGGCGGACGAGGTCGGTGCTGATACGCGTCACCGCCCGCCACGGAGGCTGGAAGGTCACGAGCGCGCCGCTGCCGTAGGTCACCTCGAGCTCGCTCGGGCTCTCGGGCACGTCGGTGACCCGACGCAGCGGATCGATGTTCGAGTTCACCGGCGGGCCGATGACGACGTCGACACCTTCGATACGGGTGAGCGGCGCAGGATCGCGCGACGCCACCAACAACACGGTGAGATCCGGTCGGCGCTTGAGATAGGCGCGGAGCTCTTCGACGACACGGCCGACGGCGATGCTCATGTCCTCGAAACGCCAAGTCTTGCGGACCGACGTCGGCAACGTGTCGAGCTCGGCGGGGTCGACGACGCCAATGAAGGCCACCGTAAGACCATCGCGCTCCTGCAAGATGAAGCGCGGGAACGGACGCGCCGTGAAATCGTTCACGGTGGTTTCGCGACGGAACAGGTTCGCTGCTAGGTACGGCAAACCGAACTTGTTCGCCAAAGCGTACAGCTGTTCCGGGCCCATACCCAGCTCGGAGGCCACGGGCACCATGGCGGTGTAGCCCAAGCTCTTCGCGGTCTCGCCGCAATGCTCGAGGATCTCGGGTGTCATACGCGTGCCGAGCACGTCACCCATCGACACTAGCATCGCCGGGTTCTTCACGCGGGTGCGGTCGGGCTCGGTTTCGGCCCAGACCCGGCTGATGCGGCCGAGACGCCGCCCCAGACTGTAGAACGTGGTCTTGAAGTCTGCGGTGGTGACCTGGGTGATGCCGGCGAACTCGGGGGTGTAGTCGACGATCTCGTTCGACAGCTTGGCGCGCTCGTTGGTCTCGAGCTCGAGCACCAAGAGGGAGGCATCACCGTTCTTGTAGCGCGTCAGTCTGCCATAGCGGCGGGTGGTGAGCGGAAAGCGCTCTCCGGGCGCCAGGGCTTCTTCGATGCCCGCGAGCGTGTCGAAGAGCGCGTCGTACGGGTACTGGAAAGCGATCTCCTGAACGTTCACCAACACCGGGAGTCGCTCGGCGAGCAGCTCGCTCTCGTACACCAAGGGGTCGGCGATGAAGCGGCGCGCATCCATCACCTCGGTGCTGTCGCGCTCGGGGAACACGTAGATGGGTCCGCGTCGCAGCGCCGGAAAGCCGGCGGAGGTCACGTTCACCGAGCCGGGACGGTTGGCGAAGTTCTCGTAGAGGACCGAGAGCAGCTGCACCGTGGTGTCGCCGGAGTCGAGGCACCCATGCGTCGGCAGCACGATGTCGATGGTGCTACGCGGAGGTGGTGGCTTCACCGGGAGGGCCGGGAGCTGCTCGATGCTCGTCGGCGGAGGCTCGGGCACTGGCGCGGGAGCTTGAGTGGGAGCCGGCTCGGTCGGCTCCTCGGGCATCGCACCCTCGAGAGCGGGGGTGGTCTCGGGGGTTTCCGGCGGCTGATCGGGCAAGACCAAACCGGGCCCGGTCGAGCCGCTGGTGCCCTGCGCCGCGGCCAAGCGTCCAGCCGCAACGACTAGCCCTAAAACGGCGATACGGAAGGCTTTACGCAGCACGGTGGGCGGTATATGCCGAGGGGTTTCCCGACATACAACCCGCTTGCCGCTAGAAAGAACGCGCCCCTATACTAGGGGCATCCGCTTGGATCCGGACTTCGTGATGCCTTCGGGCGCGCGATGGACCGAGACGGAGGTTTCCCATGTCTAGTCCCGTTACCGCGCTCGAGCTTCGAGCGCGCAAAGCCTCTCCCGAAAAAATCGTGATGGTCACGGCGTACGATGCGACGTTCGCCGCGTTGTTCGATCAGGGCGGCGTCGATGCGCTCTTGGTCGGTGACTCGCTCGGCATGGTCGTGCAGGGCCATGACACCACCCTGCCCGTCACCGTCGATCACATGATCTATCACGCCCAGGCTGTCCGCCGTGGCGCACGCCGTGCCCATCTCACGGTCGACCTGCCCTTCATGAGCTACCAAGTGTCGCTCGAGGATGCGCTGCGCGCCGCGGGCCGCTTGGTGCAGGAAGGTGGCGCTCAGTCGGTGAAGCTCGAGGGCGGACGCGACTACGCTCCGCACATCACCCGCATGGTGCGCGCCGGCATCCCGGTGATGGGACACGTCGGGCTGACGCCGCAGAGCGTGAACACTCTCGGTGGCTTCAAGGTGCAAGGCCGCACGAATCGTGAAGCCCGCAACATCGTCGACGACGCGCAGGCGCTCGAAGACGCCGGCTGCTTTGCGGTGGTGCTCGAAGCCATCCCCGCCGACCTCGCAGCCGAGATCACCGGCCGCTTGAGCATCCCGACCATCGGCATCGGTGCGGGCGCCGGCTGTGACGGCCAAGTGCTCGTGGGCTACGACATGGTCGGACTGAACCCTGCGTTCAAGCCGAAGTTCGTGAAGCGCTACGACAACCTCGGTGAGTCCGTCATCGCAGCCACCAAGAGCTACGTGGCGGAAGTTCGCGCCGGCACCTTCCCTGGGCCCGAGCACGAGTTCAGCGGCGGCTTGCGGGTCGTCCCCGAAGCGGCGCCCTACGCAGCCGGCAAGTGAAGCCCGAGGTCATTCGCGACGCCCAGGCCATGCGTGCGTGGCGTGACGCGCGCGCCGGTCAGCGGGTCGCCCTCGTGCCGACGATGGGCTACCTGCACGATGGTCATCTGGGCCTCGTGAAGCGGGCGCGCGAGCTCGCCGATCAGGTGGTCGCGTCGATCTTCGTCAACCCGACGCAGTTTGGACCGAACGAGGACTTCTCGCGCTATCCGCGCGACGAGGCGGGTGATCTCGCAAAGCTCGCGGCGGCCGGTGTCGATGCCGTGTTCGCGCCCGAGGCCGCGGCGCTCTACCCCGCGGGCTTCGATACCTACGTAGTGCCCGAGGAGCTCGCCAAAGGGCTCGACGGCGCGTCGCGTCCGGGCCACTTCCGTGGCGTATGCACCGTGGTCTGCCTGCTGTTTCGTATCACCCGGTGCGACGTCGCAGTCTTCGGCGAGAAGGACTACCAGCAGCTCGGCATCATCCGGCGCATGACGCGCGACCTTTGGCTCGACGTCGACATCGTCGGCCATCCCACGGTGCGCGAGCCCGATGGTTTGGCGATGAGCTCACGCAACGTCTACCTTTCGGCGGACGAGAGAAAGAGCGCGCTATCGCTTTCGCGGACATTGTTCGCGATGCGTGAGACGGCGGCACGCGAGAAAGACGTAGCAAGGCTGCTCGAGGCGGGCCGCGCCTCGCTCGGCGAGGTGAAGCTCGACTACCTCGCCATCGTCGGCGCCGACGATCTGCGCCCGCTTGCGCGCCTCGACCGGCCGGCGCGCGCGTTGGTTGCCGCCTTCGTGGGCAAGACGCGTTTGATCGACAACGTCGCTCTCTAGCGCGACCAGCTACGCACGAAGTCTTCGTGTTTGGCGTGCTCGCTGAAGCGGTCAGCGCGGGTCTCCGCGAAGATCCAGTAGGCGCGGCGATCGACCTCGGCTACCTGCGACACGTCACCGTCGTACATGTTGGCGCCGAGCCGCGGACCCACCAGCAAGTCCATGGCGCCACGCTGGGCAGCGCGATGGGTGGTCTCGACCGCGAAGATGGCCGGGCGGCCACTCAGGATATTTTTGCCGACCGCGTCGACGATGGCGGGGTCGAGTCGATCGCGCACGGTCGTCGTCCCCCGCGCCATGACGTAGTTGTTGTTCACGAAGGCCCAGGAGCGTGGCTGCGCGGCGTTGCTCGTCGGGCGCTCGACCACCACGGAGGCAGCGTGCGTATCGAGGAGCACCCAGTAGGTCTGGAAGCGCGGCTGTCCGTCGGAGCGACGAATGCCGCCGAACACATGGGTGGTGATGGCCGCGAAGAACTCGCAGTCGAGGAGGCGCTGTCCGGTACGCGCCGGCAGCAAGTCGTTCACCAGTCCCTGAGTGTCGTGGGTCAGCCGACCGATATCGAAGTCCTGCATGCCACCGACTTTGAGCGCTCCCTGGATGTCGAGCGAATGGCAGTGCAGGTAGAACGCGGTGAGGTACTGCTGCCAGCGCGTGAACACGTCCGATGGCGCGATGCCTCGGTCGAGCAATTGCTGCACGTGTGCACGCACCTGCGCGAGGTCGTAAGGGTTCCCGCCGCGAGGCCAGCCGGCGCTGTGTTGCCAGTCATGCTGCGCTTTCAAGGTGCGAGCGTACGCCGCGGCGGACACGGTGCGCGTATCGGCGTCGAAGTCGTAGACGAGGTCGACCTGGCGCGGCAGCCAGTAGGCGCTGCCGGTGCGAACGTCGCGCAAATCGCTGCGGTAGTAGCCGTCGAAGGCGCGCATGCCCACGACCAACCCGGCGTCGGTGGTGCCGGCGACACGCCCGTCGTTCACGGCGATGCTCCAGCCGTCGCGGAACTCGACCGGGAGATTGCTCACCTGGAGATCGAGACGCTGCAGACGCGCGATGAAGGCGTCGAGATTTCCACGCGTACCGGCCGCGATGAGGCGCCGCGTCGCTCCGTCGACGATGCGCTGGGCTTCGGCCGCACGACGTGGCGAGGCTGGTTGCGCGGCGAGCCGCTGCAAGGCCGCGATGGCGGAGTCGGGTGCTCCGTCGAATGACTGGACATCGTCGACTTGGGGCGCTGGTCCCGCCGGGGCGCCGGTCCGGGCGTTACCCGTCGGACGAGTCGCAAGAGGGGCAGTCTCCGCGGCGCGCTCGAGCCGCAAGCGCACGGCGTAGCCAACCAGACGCTTGCCGTCGGCATCACTCGCGCGCAGGCGATTCTCGGCGATCAACGCCTGCGTCACCGCGTCAGCCAGGTGCTCGCGATCGACCGGAGACAGAGCCACGAGCTCACGGCTCATCGACCGCCACTGAGTCTCGAGCGCGGCGACCAGCGCGAGATCCCAGGCGCGTCCCGAGAGCGCGCGCATCGGCAAGGTGGCGTTGCCGGAGATGGCGCGAACGGCGCGGCTTACCGTCTGCGATGGCGGACGCAGCGTACCAGCGCGCGGCGTGGCGAGCCCGTCGGTTCGGCGACGCTCACGGCGTACGGCGCGTGGCGCCGGAGCATTGAGCACCGGATCGCGCCCGACCACGGCACCGTCATCGGCCTGGCCGAGGGCGAGGCTGCGCGCAGGGGCGACTACGGATGAGACCGCCGGAAGTGCCACCTGGTCATTATCTCGCCGACCGTCGGCGGGGTTGCTTGTGGGGTGTGCGCGAGAACGCCGTGTTTACCAGTAGCTTTCGATGTGCAGCTGACCGGGGTCGTGGCGCTTGTGCACCTTAAACCCGCGAGATTCGAGCATGGCCTGCATGCTGGTGATCATCTCGGGGTTGCCGCAGAGGTAGACGTGCGCCGTCTCGGGCGTGACCTGACGTCGTGTCATCGCCTCGATCTCGCCGCCTTCGAAAAGACCTTGCACGCGACCGGTGCGGCCGCCCCAGGCGACCTCGGGTCGGGTCACCGAGGGCAGGTACGAGAGCCAAGGTCGGGACGCCGCGAGCTTGGTGAGGTGGTCGTGGTAGCCGAGGTCCGCCACGTAACGCGTGCCGTGGACGAGCACCCAGTGGCGCCCCTGCGGTGTTTCGGGTTGCGACTCGAGCATCGAGACGAATGGCGCGAGACCCGTGCCGGTGGCGATCAGCAAGACGTCGTCGGCCGGCGTCACACCCTCGAGGGTGAAGGTGCCGACGGCTTTGGTGCTCATCCAGACGCGTCCGCCCAGCGGGAGCGCGAACAGGCGCGGAGTGAAGGCGCCGTCGTCGACCATGTTGAGATAGAACTCGACCGAGTCACGTTGCCTCGACGGGGAAGCAATCGAATAGGCGCGCTTGATGAGCTTGTCGGTCGCGGCGACTGCCGGGTCGCGATCCGCTTTAGCGTTTTGCGCGCGGGCATGCGTGCCCGGTAGGCCAAGGGTCGCGTATTGGCCGGGGACGAAGTCGAACAGTGGTCCGTCGGGGCGGACGCCGAGCACGATGAGGTCGGGTCCGACCTGATCGCGGCGCACGATGGTGGCATTGAGTGTCGGGCTGGCCATCTGACGAACAAAATGCGTAGCATGAGGGTCATGGGCCAGTCAGCAACTCCATTGGCGGAGGCGAACAGCACGGGGCTGAACGAGCGCTTCGCCCGCATGCACAAAGCGGTGCGGGAGCACGGCTTTCCCGACTACGAGAAGCGCCGCGAGCGACTCGATCGCCTGCTCGACCTGACGCTGGCCTATCGCACGCGCTTCATCGAGGCGGTGTCGGCGGACTTCGGGCACCGATCGAAACACGAGACCGCGCTCGCCGAGATCTATCCCGCGGTCGCGAACATGCGACATGCCCGGCGCAAGCTGAAGACCTGGATGAAGCCGAAGCGCGCCCCGCTCTCTTTCGTCTTCCTCCCGGCTCGCGCGAGCATCGTCTACGAGCCGCTCGGCGTGGTCGGCATCTTGTCGCCGTGGAACTATCCGCTCCTGCTCGCGCTCATCCCGGCCGCGGAGGCGATGGCGGCGGGCAATCGCATCATGCTCAAGCCTTCGGAGTTGACGCCCGCGACCTCCGAGGTGCTGCGCGAGCTCTTCAGCAACGGCTTCGACGAAGACGAGGCCGCGGTCGTGGTCGGCGGCGTCGACGTCGCGCAAGAATTCGCGAAGCTCCCCTTCGATCACTTGTTCTTCACCGGGTCGACGAATGTCGGCCGCCACGTCATGCGCGCGGCGGCGGAGAACCTGACTCCCGTGACCTTGGAGCTCGGCGGCAAGTCGCCGGCGCTCGTGCACGAGGACTACGACCTCGCACGCGCCGCGGAGCGCATCACCTTCGGCAAGCTCTTGAACGCCGGTCAGACCTGCATCGCGCCCGACTACGCCCTGGTGGCCGAGCGCAAGGTCGACGCGTTCGTCAGCGCCATGCAGGCGGCCGCGGGCAAGCTCTATGGACGCTACGAAGGCAACTCGAACTACAGCAGCATCGTCAGCGAGCGCCATCGCGAGCGCTTGGTGCGGCTGCTCGACGAGGCCGAGAAAGGCGGCGCCAAGCTGGTGAAGCTCGGCGACCCGGCGGTCGAAGAAGAAGAGAAGAACGAGGGCTCGCGCAAGCTCGCACCGACGCTCGTGGTCGGCGCCAAGCCCGACATGACGCTGCTCAAAGAAGAGATCTTCGGGCCGATCTTGCCGATCGTGCCCTATACGAATCTCGAAGAGGCGCTGCGCTACATCAACGAGCGCGACAAGCCGCTGGCATTCTATTACTTCGACAACGACGGCGCGCGCATCGAGGCGGTACGCACACGCACGAGCTCCGGCGGCATGGTCGTGAACGATACGCTATTGCATATCGCGCAAGAAGAGCTGGGCTTCGGCGGGGTCGGGCCGTCGGGGATGGGCCGCTATCACGGATTCGAGGGGTTCAAGACCTTCTCGAATCAGCGAGCGGTGTATTACCAGTCGCGACTCGCGCAAACGTGGCGGTTCAACCCGCCGTATCTGGGCTTCGTCGAGAAGATGCTGCGCTGGCTGATCGGATACTGACTTATTTCGACAGCGTCACGACGAGCGCGTTGCCACGGGGCTCGACGCGGGCGTCCTGCACGTTCGAGGCGACCTCGAGCACGTAGCGCGTCTTGTCCTGGTAGCTGCCGACGCGGACCTTGTTGACCAGGGCGCCCTTGGGCTCCGGGGTCTTGGCGTCACGCTTGCCGGGAACGTCGACGACGTAGCGGCGCGGGTTGTCGAGCCAGAAGGCGTGCGGCTTGGCCGCGGCGCTGCCACTCGCGAGAGTCACCTCGGTCGCCGTACCTGTCGCCTTACGCGGGAGCAGGTCGCTCGCGGGCTTCGCCGGGGCGGCAGCCGGCTTCACGGGTGCTTGCGCGACCTTGGGCTCGGCTGGCTCGCTGGGCTTGGCGACGATGACGGGTTCTTCGACCTTGGCGGTGACGACGGGGACCGGCGCTTCGAGGTCGGGCAGCGGTGGCTCCGCTGTCTTGGCAACCGCGACGGCTTGGCCACCTTGCGCGCCGATGGTGACCGGAGTCGCGAGTGGCGGCAGCGCTTCGGCGGCGGGCGCTTCGGCGATGGTCGCGGACGGGACGGGCAGCTCCTCGTCGAGGTCCTGCGTGCCCGCGCCGAAGACGTGCGGCAACGCCGAGAGCACGAGAGCCAAGCCCATACCGCCGATCATCCCGAAGGCGGCGCTGCTCCAGGAGCTCTGCTGGCGGCGCACGACCGGACGCGGCTGCTCCGGCGTCGGCATCATGGGCAGCGGCCAGTCCCCTGCCCTACCCTCGAGACGCTCGCGAACGGTGTTGCCGATGCGCTGCGCTTCGTCGTCGGTGAGACTCGTGAACTGTACGCCATAGAGGACATGCTGCGGATCGAGGTCGCGGCGCCAGATGACGGCGCAGAGGAGTGACAACGGATCTTCGGCGAGGCCGAGCTTGAAGCGCACCCAAATGCGCTGACCGGGAGCGAGCTCGAGCGGCAAGGCGCAAGCGATGCCGGTCGTCGACAGATTCAAGACAGCGCCGCGATAAAGGTCGGAGTCGCCTTCGACCATGATGTCGAGGGGGACAGCGAAGCGCACACGCTCCGGCGGGATGGCACCGGCGGCGAGGATGGGCATCTCGGTGTCGAAAGCTTCTTCGGCGATGGCGTTCGGGTCGGTCGGGGCGGGCTCCATGCCGGGCTCGTCCTCGAGAATCACCGAGGAGACGTCGAGCTCGACGGCGTCTTCGAGGGGGGCTGGTGCTTCCTGGAAGCGGGTGTCGTCGATGGCGATGGGCATCGAGAAGAGGTCTGAGGAGAAGCCTTCGGGGGTACCGGTGGGCTCGTTCGCGTCGAAGTCGCTTCCGAACTTTGTTTCAGCCATGGGCGAAACCTAAGGCTCGGGGATCGGGGAGTAAAATTTTCGGCGAATTGTGACGGCGTTTCCCGCTCCGGGGGCCTATCGGGCTCGTTTACGTTTCGATCTCCCGAAGTGTCAGACGCGACGTGTATAGGGGGTCAATCAACACAGCCGACCATCTCGTGAGACGAGACGGTTCAAATACGGAGATATGTATGGCCGGCGTAAACAAAGTGATTCTCGTAGGAAATCTCGGTGCTGACCCCGAAGTGCGTTACACGCCTAGCGGGCAGCCCGTCGCCAACTTCCGCATTGCCACGTCCGAGAGCTGGATGGACAAGCAAGGTCAGAAGCAAGAGCGCACCGAGTGGCACCGCATCGTCGCGTGGGGAAAGCTCGCCGAGCTCTGCGGCGAATACCTCGCCAAGGGTCGTCAGGTGTACGTCGAAGGCAAGCTCCAGACGCGCCAGTGGGACGACCGCGACGGCAACAAGAAATACTCGACCGAAATCCAAGCGCAGCAAATCACCTTCCTCGGCGGCCGCGATGGCGCGCCGCGTGGCGAGGGTGGGTTCGCGCGTGACAACGGCGGCCAGAATGGCCGTCGCATGAACGGACACGAAGGTGGCGGCGGTCCCGGTGGTCCGGGTGGTCCGGGTGGGGGTGGGGGTGGCGGTGGCGAAGACAACTTCGACTACGGTCCCCCGCCGATGACCGACGACGACGTTCCGTTCTGAGAGCCGTTAGGGGAGCTCGATGACCACCGGTTCGCTCTGAGAGCAACTCACGATGAGTTGGTCGGACGTGAACGCGAGCTGCTGCGACCCGCAATCGGGTGTCCAGAACGCGTTCCACGTCTGACCAGCATCGCGTGTCACGATGAGCAGCGCTTGGCAGATGACCGCGATGGTGTCGCGGTCGAGCGGCGATGATGCAACCGTGCCCAAGAGGCAGGTTGCGTCGAGCGCCGGAGTTGGCGGCGAGAAGGTCGCCATTCCGTCGGTCGAAAACACCAGCTCGCCCGTGAACGACGCGATGACGGCCGTATAGCCGCCACCGGTTGTCGGGTACATCTCGAGTGCGGCAGGGACGATACCTGTTGCCGCGCTCATGTCGGTGAGCACGTCGGTACCGACGTCGAGCCGCCACAATCGCGTGTCGCTGAACGAGGTGGCGTAGCCGGTGAACCACACGACGTCGGGGTCCTGCGGATCGACGAATCCGAAGGCGCCCATACCCTGCGCCGGCGTCAGTGAGATGAGCGCGCTATTCGTGAAGTCATCGGCACCGTTGGTGCTGATCGCGACGTTATGGGTGGTGACGCCACGCGAGGCCACGACCACCCGCGCTGGATCCGCGAGGCTCACCGCGGTGACGAATTGCCCCGCAAACGGTGTCTGGTCGCCGACGACGCTATCGAACCCATTCGCCGTGCCTGCGACATACAACCCGGCTTGCTGTGAGGGCGTCGCGTCAGTCGCATAGAAAGTGTCTGCACCGGCGTACTGGAGACGCAGCAGCGACGGAGCGCGAGACGCCATCGCCTTGCGTTGCCACGTCCCCGCCGCACTGCGCGTCACCGCCAACCAATCCGTGGTCATGCCGACGAGGTCGGTGCCGTTCGGCGCGCTAATCGCAAGGCCGACCTTCCAACGCTCGCTCGCGGGCACGTCGATGCGCGTGTACGAGACGCCGGAGGTCGTGCTGAGGTGGAGCTCGCCACCGATGACCACCGCGATCTTCGTTGCGTCCGCCGAAACGGACAAGCCCATGTCGCGCGCGAGGACTGCACTGTAAGGGAACGGGAACGCAGGAGCACTGAGCGCCGTCCACACCGGTGTGCGCATGTCGGGGGCCCGCTCGACCCACGTCGACGAGGCGTTGCCGGCGAAACGGTAGCCCGCGCCCGAGGCATCCAAGAGCCACCGCATGGTCCCGTTATAGACCGCCGATGTCGTCCAACTGGCGCCGCCGTCGTCGGAGATCATGCCGGAGCCATACACGTAGCCCGCGTGCACCGGGTCGTAGGTCACGGCCTGAGCCTGATTGGGGCTGACATTCACGAAGTCGAGGCCGCCATTGACGCTGCGATAAGTGCCGCCCGTGCCGCTGACGAGGATCTGCTGCGCATCGGCAGGGTTCACGCCGATGCCGGTCACGGTCGACAGCCCGAGATCTTTGCGCACCGTCCAGGTGGCGCCCTGATTCACCGAGACGACCAGGTTGCGCGACGCTCCGCTGTAACCGACGGCGTAGAGATCACCGTTCGCCAACACCTCGGGCCCCGCTGCGACTGGGTTCGCTGCAAATCCGAAGCTCGGACAGACCGCACCCTCTGCGTTGGTGGAGCGCTGCGCGTAGAAATAGCCGATGTCGTCGGCTGTTGGCCCGACGACGATGGGACTGTCCGCGGTGAGCCCGACGCGCGCGACGGCGTAGTGACATCGGGATGCCCAGGTAGCGCCGTTGTCGGCGCTCCGCACCGTGAGGCCACTCTCCATCATCGCCCACAGCGATCCGTCGGCAGCAATCGTCACGGTGCGGAACCGCGGCTGGTCAGCGATATCCACATCGCCTTCGAGCTGGCTCTGGCCGACCACGACCGTCACGTCGGCACCGGTGAGGCCGCTGCCTTCCACCGAGATCTCGAAGTCGCCAACGGCGGAGATCGGCGCGAACACATCCAAGGAACCAGCCCCGGTCACGAGCGTCGCGGCGCCGCCCAGGTAGGTCGCGCAGGTCGAGGAGGCATACATGCCACCGACGAGGGGCACCGTGGCGAAGCTCAGCGCGTAGTCGTTGTCCGCCACTGCGGCCACACCATAGTCGTTCTCGAGCGCGACATTGACGCGCACGCACTCTCCGCGCTGCGCCGTAGCCGGGGCGGCGAGCACGACGCGTCTCGGAGTGCTCTCGCGGATGACCAGCGCCAGCGTGGATTGCCGGTTGCCACCGGCGACCGAGGCGCCCATGGAATAGGAGCCCGAGAGCACCGAGCGCAGATAGACAGTAGCTTGCCCGGAAGCGATTGCGACGCTGTCCGCTACAGTGGTGCAAGCAGCGTCCGAAAAAGCGGTCACTGCTGCCGGAACGGCGAGCGCGACGGCAGCACCATCGGCGGGTGTCACGAATCCAGGGCTCGGTACGGCCGTCATCACGACAGCGCCGCATTGACCGGGCTCGATCTGCAGGGGGCCGGGGTCAAACGTGAAGCCGATACCCGGGACCGCGTCATCATCGTCCGCGGCGAGCTCGTCGTCGGTCGTGACATCGTCGTCGCCGACCTGGTCGAGACAGGTCGGGCAGCTGACACCGCCCATGCAGGCACTCAGGGTCGACAACGCCAACACCATGACGAAGACAGAGCGCTTCATTGCTATGGATGTTCCCCGAATGTTGGCCCCCGCGCGCGAACAATTGGAGTAACGCATGCAATTAGTCACTCTGTCACGCTGACGGATAGGTCGCGCTTTACTTGTCGCCGAAGCCCCGGAGGGGCACCCTAGCGCCATGCCGAAAGGCTCGCCAAACCAGAGGAAACGACGCCCGTGGACCGGCATCGTCAACGCCGTCGACCGCTTCCTCGCGAGCGACATGCGCAACGCGCCGCGCTGGCGGCGCCTCGCCGTGCACTACCTGCGCGTGATTATCTTCGTCGCGCGCCCCGAGGTGCTGGCGCGCCTGCGCTTGCGCGCTCAAGCCCTCTCCTTCCAAACCGTGTTCGCCATCGTGCCGTTGTTCGCGGTCTTCTTCGTCATCTTCAAAGGCTTCGGCGGCATGGACGCGGTTCAGGGCCGGCTCGAGAGGCTCATCGTCGAGAACCTGGCGGGCGGCTCCGAGCTGTCGACTCAGGTAACGACGTACATCCAGCACGCCGTGGCCAACGTCAGCGGCAAGACCTTGGGTGTGGTCTCGATCGTCCTTCTCATCTACTCGGTGCTCGGCCTCATGCAGAACATCGAGGACTCATTCAACGACATCTTCGGCGTCAAGAAGGGCCGCCCCTGGGATATCCGCATCGTCCTCTACTGGACGGCGTTGACCCTGGGACCGTTGCTCATCGGCGCGTCACTCGCGCTCACCGCGTTCCTCCAAAACGATGCCGTGCTCCGCGTGGTGGAGAGCTTCGGTGTGGTGAGCGCCGCTCTGATTCAGATGACACCGCTCGTCGTCACGTGGATCGCTTTCGCCGCGTTCTATCTCGTGGTGCCCAACAGCCGCGTCAGCTTCAAGGCCGCGGTCGCCGCCGCCATCGTCGCTGGCTCGGCTTGGAGCGCCGCCAAGTTCGGCTACGCCATCTACGCCAAGCGCAGCGTCACCACGCTCAGCATCTACGGCACCATGGCCGCCCTCCCCCTGTTTTTCTTCTGGCTCTACGTCTCGTGGATCATCGTCCTCTTTGGCGCACAGGTCGCGTTCGCCTTCCAGAACGCCGCCACCTATCGCGAGGAAGACGACGCGCAGCGCGCGAGCTCCCTGGCTCGCGAACGTGCCGCGGTGCGCCTGTACATCGAGGTCGCGCGCGACTTCTTCGCCGGCCGTGCCTCGACCAATCCCGAGTACGCCGCCGCCGCGCTCGGCCTGCCACGTCGTCTGCTCGAGCGGATTAGTCTCGCTCTGCAAGAAGGCGGTTTCTTGCGCACCGTCGATGGTGAAGCGGGCTTGGTCCCGGCGCGGGACCTCGGGACGGTCTCGATCTCCGACATCATCACGTACGTTCGTTCGGGCGTGGGCACCTCCCCAGCGCTCGCCGAGGACGACGTCCTAGCCTTCATCGACGACGTCTTCGGCGCCCTCGCCCGCGAGCAGCACCGCATCACCGCTGACCTCGACTTCCGCACCCTGGCTCAGAAATTCGCCTCCGTCCGCCGGCCAGCGAGTGAAGATCCTGTCGAGCTGGCGGTAGCCCAAGAAGCTGCCGCCAAGGTCGATTGACGGCGCGAGACGATTCCGACCGAATTCGTTGACATCCACCCCCCTACACCAGACAATTCGCGGGTGTTGCCGGCGAACTTCGCGCGCCGTATGGGTCCGCTCGTTTGCGTTGCGGGAGCAATGCTCGTGTCGTCACGCCTTGCGAGCGCGGCGGACGACGAGACGCTGAACCCTGTGCCCGGCCAACTGGACTAGGAACGTGCAATGGTCACGATGACGATCACCGAAAAGGGTGGGAAGGCCGCGACTCGGGAGTTCGACAAGCCCGAGGTCACCATCGGTCGCATTCAGGGCAATGACATCGTCCTGCCCAAGAGCAACATCTCGAAACGCCACGCCCGCATCATCCAGAACGGTGACGGCTTCGTCATCATCGACAGCAAGAGCACCAACGGGACGTACATCAACGGCAAGCGCATCGACGCGCCGTACGACCTGCAAGCCGGCGACAAGATCTTCGTCGGTGACTTCACCATCGAGATCGAGGTCGACGAGGAAGAAGACGAAGCGAGCGTTTCGAACGCGCGCGGCCGCCACGACGACGAGGAAGAAGAAGAGGAGCCCGCGCCCGCTCCGAAGCGCCGCGAAGAGCGTCGCGAAGAGCGTCGCGAGGCCAAGACCCGCGACGAGTCGAATGGCCGCGCCGAACCGCACAAGCCCAAGAGCAAGGACAAAGGCGACAAGGACAAGAAGCGCGACGACGTCCTCGACGACGAAGACTGGGACGCGAACGAAGGCCTCGACGCCGACTGGGCCGACGATTGGGATGCGAGCCAGAGCAAGGCGAAGCCATCGTCGCGCGAAGAGAGTCGTCGTCAGGAAAAGCCGAAGCGTCGCGAAGAGTCCGTCATCGAGGACAAGCCGAAGCCCAAGCGCGAGGAGCCGAAGCCGGTTTTGAAACGCGAGGAGTCCCGTCGCGAGCCCGCACCGGTAGCCTCGCAGAAACGCCACGAGCGAGAAACCGCGTCCGCTGGCGCGATCAGCGATGACGCATCACAAGCGCTCCGCGTGGTGCACGAGCGTCTGTTGCGCTCGCTCGATCTGCGACGCCTCGGCGTCGAGAGCATGGACGAAGAGGAGCTGCGCACCCGCACGCGTACCTCGGTCGAAGAGATCGTCAGCACGATGCAAGAGTCCGGCGAGCTCCCGCCATCGGTCGAGCCGGGCAGCCTCATCGACGACGTTCTCGACGAGGCGCTCGGCCTCGGGCCTCTCGAGGACCTACTCCGCGACGACTCGGTCAACGAGATCATGGTGAACGGCAGCTCGCAGATTTTCGTCGCGCGTGACGGCAAGATTGGACGCGTCGACCGCAGCTTCTCGAGCGACCAGGCCGTGCTCGGCGTCATCGAGCGCATCGTGGCGCCGCTCGGCCGCCGCATCGACGAGTCGTCTCCGATGGTGGACGCGCGCCTGAAGAATGGCGCGCGCATCAACGCCGTCATCCCACCATTGGCGCTGAACGGCCCTACCCTCACCATCCGCAAGCTCGGCAAAGATGCGCTGCTCGTCGACGACTTGGTCGCATACGGCACGCTCACCGCGGCCATGGCCAGCTTCCTCGAGACCTGCGTGAAGGCGCGCAAGAACGTCGTCATCAGCGGTGGTACCGGCTCGGGCAAGACGACGATGCTCAACGTGCTGTCTGCGTTCATCGCCGAAGGTGAGCGTATCGTCACCATCGAAGACGATGCCGAGCTCAAGCTCGAGGGTCACGTGGTGCGGCTCGAAGCCCGCCCCGCAAGCATCGACGGTCGCGGTGCCGTGACCACCCGCGACCTGCTCCGCAACGCGCTGCGTATGGGCCCGCAGCGCATCATCGTCGGCCAGTGCCGCGGCAGCGAAGCGCTCGACATGTTGCAGGCGATGAACACCGGTCACGAAGGCACGCTGACCACGGTGCACGCGAGCTCACCACGCGATGCGCTATCGCGGCTCGAGACCATGGTGTTGATGAGCGGCATGGAGCTGCCGGTGCGTGCCATCCGCGAGCAGATCGCCAGCTCGGTCGACATCATCGTGCAGCAAGCACGGCTTTCCGACGGGTCGCGCCGCATCACCCACATCTCCGAGGTGTCCGGCGTGGAGTCCGACGCCATCAGCGTGCACGACATCTTCACCTTCGAGCAGCAAGGCTTGTCGGCGGATGGCCGCGTCATGGGCGTGTCCAAGCCAACTGGCTTCGTCCCGAAGTTCTACGAAGAGCTCCCGGCGCGCGGCATCAAGACGGATTTCGAGATTTTCCAAACCTAAGGTCACGATGCCGACGCTGGTCATCACGCATCCGAGCCACGAGGAACGACGCGTCGACTTGGTCGACGACGAGTACGTGCTCGGACGTGATCCCCAGGTTGCCATCCCGCTGCGTGATCGCAAGGTGTCGCGCCGCCACGCCCGCGTCTTCCGTCGCGGCGGCTCGTACTACATCGAGGATCTCGGCAGCGTGAACGGTGTCCTCCTTGGCGGACAGCCGCTCAGCGGCGCGCGCAAGATGAACCCGGGGGTCGAGCTCGACGTCGGCGGCTTCGCGGTGAAGCTGCTCTCCGACAACGCACGCGAGCAAGTGACCTTCACGCTCACGGGCCGCGTCCCACCGGTGCGCGATCAGGTCTTCATGCTGCCGGTCGGCGAGCTCGAGGTCGGTCGCGTCGAGGGCGCCGCCATCGTCATCCCCGACGTCTCGGTATCGCGCACACACGCCCTGCTCACCGTCGAGCCGGGCACCGTCATCGTCGAAGACCTGTCGAGCAGCAACGGCACCTACGTCAATGGCGTGAAGGTGGGTCGCCGCGAGCTCAAGGCCGGCGACACCGTCCGCTTCGGCAACATCGACTTCAAGTTCGGCCGCGCCGGACGCGTCTCGCTCAACCGCGCCAAACAAGTGTGGATGGGCTTCGCGCACAGCGACAGCACCGTGAAGCTCGCGGCCGGCATCGGTGGTCTTTCGCTGGTGCTGCTGATCGTCGTCGTGGTCATCGCTGCGTCACACGCGGGACCGCGCGCTCCCGAGGGCATGAGCCCCGCCGAGGCTGCTTACGGCCGCATGGTCGAAGACGGCCTCCTGCGTGGGCGCGAAGAGCTCGACCGCGGCCACTGGGAAGAAGCGACCAAGGCGTTCGCTCAGGTGCTCGACGGCGACCCCGTGAATCTCGCGGCGCACGACGGCTTGGCCACCGTCGAGCAAGGTCGAGAATCGAGTCGCGCGCTCGACCAGGCGCGCACCGCCCTCAATCAGAATCGCCCGCGCCTAGCATTGGACCTCTCGGACTCGATTCCCCTGCGCTCGGCCATCGGCAAAGAAGCCGCGGGTGTCGCGGCGAGCGCGCGCACGCTACTCGCGACCGATGCGTACAACGCCGCGCAGGCGCTCTGCCGTGATCGGCAGTGGACACGCTGTCGCGACAAGGTCATCGAGCATCTGCGCTACAAGCCCGAGTCCGTGAGCGGCAAAGCGTTGCTCGGCGAGGTCGAGGAGTCGATGCGCTCCGCGAAAATGCGCTTCACCCCGTGGCAGCCGCCGCAGACGCCCGAGGAGCTCGCTCTGCAGGCGCGTTACCCCGACGCCGAGGTGCGCGAGATCGTGCTCGCCTACATGAGCGGCGACGTCAGCACCGCCATCGAGAAAGCGCGCGCGCAATCCGGACGCGAAGCCGTGTCGCGACTCTTGTCGTCCCTCGTCGAGATCCAGCGAACCCGTGATGCCGCCGAGCAGGCCGCTTCGGCGGACGAGTCACAGCGCGTGGTGCGTTTGCTCGAGCACGCGCTGGCCATCGACGCGACCATCATGCCGGCGTCGCAGAGCAGCACCGTCAGCAGCAACTTGCAGCGCAAAATTGCCAGCGAGCTCTTCGACCTCGGCGAGAACGCGCAGATCCGCGGCGACAACCAGGAAGCCTTCGTGCACTGGTACAAGGCGCAGAGCTTCGCGCCCGACAACGAGACCATCCTCCGCGCCCTGAACAAGCTCGAAACTCAAGCGGCCGAAATGTTGGCCCGCGCCGATGGTAACGACCCTGCATCGTGCTCGCGATTGCAGACAGCGATGTCGATCACCAAGCCGGACAGCAGCGTCCACCTGGCGGCCAAGAGCAAACACAACGAGTGCCGCTAGGTTTGGAACGACTTCAGCATCACTAGCGTACGGATCTGCTCTTCGCGCTCCCCCGGCACCTTGCAGGCGTCGGCGGTGAAGTACTGCGATTGGATGCGCCGCGCGACGACCGCGCGCTCGTTCTCGGGAAGAGCCCGGAGGTACCCACGGACGTATTCGCGATGCTCGTGCAGGCCTGGGTCGATATGGCGTAGAGCCATCCCGAGCTCGACGAGCGGCACGTGTTTTCGGTCTTTCGCACGGTGCGCTTCGCAGACCAGAACATCGAGCGTCGCCGCGGCCCCGAGAGTGAGCTGAGTCGCTCGCTCATGGCGAAGAGCAAGGAGCGCGGGATGAAGGCGCGCCAACGCCGCCGCGCGTAACGCGGGATCGTCGATGCGCGCAACCGCTTCGGAGAACGGCGTCAGCATGCGGGCGTCGATGGTGTCGGCATGCGCTGCCTTCAACATGGCGACTTCGTCTTGCCAGGCCTGATGCGCCTCCTGTTCGGCCTCGCGAAGCGGCGATTCTTGCTGGTCGAGCGCCGTCAAGCGCTGGTGCTCGACACCTTCGCTCACTCTCGTACGGCAGTTCGCCAGAGCAGCCCTGGCGTGTGACACGGCGGAACAGACCCGCAGCATGAGCCACGGCGCCGCGCCGAGAGCGGCGGTCGTCCCGGCGACGATCGCCAGCGGATGCGTAGCCCATGGGTCGGCGATGACTGCGCCCGTGGCGGCAACAAAACCGATGAAGCCAAGCGACAACGAAAGCGCCCGACCTTCGCCGCCGAGGGGAAAGCTAGAGCCGCGACGGGGCTCGGTGGCTTGCACTTGCGAGACGTGCAACGGCCGCACCGTCGGCTCGAAGGGGTACACCGGCGCTGGCGGCAAGCCGCTGATGACGCGGTCGAGCACACCTTGCAGCTCGGCGCGCTTGGAGCTGACCTGAATGAGCGTCGCCAGGGCAGAACGGACCCCGGGGTGCTGATGGGTCAACCTGGCGGCGGCTGCGCGAATGTCGTGTCTGGCTGGATTCGCACGCATGTAGCTACCCCATCGCCTCTCGAGTCTATGGGCGTTATCGGGCGGGCGCGCGCGGTGTCCGTCGCAATGACGGACTCCGGCCCTGACGAGACGCCATGACGACCTGACAGCTCTAGACGGTGCTTGCGTACTTCTTGAGCGTGACCAAGGTGCGCACCTGCTCGCTAGCGTGGCCGGGTGAGCGCGCCTCGTCACGCTCGTAGTGCCGCGCGCGATAGGCGTCCGCAATAGCGGCCACAGATTCGTCCTTGATGGCGGAGAGCTGGGTTTCGATCCAATAGCGCTGCTTGGGGTCGCTCGGGTCGAAGTGATCGACCGCAAAGCCGAGCAGGCCTCCCGTCGTGGGTGAGCTCGCGCCCGTCCCCATGGCCGCCCAGGACTCGACATCGCCGGCCGCGCCGATGGTCAGCTCCGCACGACGCGTGCTCAAGAGTTGCTCGAGCGCGGGCTTGGCGACGCTCGCCACTTGCTTGCGCAGCTGAGTGCCTTTCACGGCCTCGAGAGCTTTGCGAATGGGCTCGACGTGGATGCTCGTGATGCTGCCGGCACGCAGGTCGGCCGCCGCGGAATTCGCCGCGGTCCAGGCATCGAGATTGTCCTGCTGCTGTTTGATACGATCGGCGTTGGCCTCGAGCGCGGCGTTGAAGGCGTCGATCTGTTGCTGTTCGTCGGCCTCGATCTGCACGTTGGCCTTCGCCACTGCCCGGCGTTCGAAGTGGTTCACGAGCGCGTTCCACGCGGTGGGAAGAGCGGTGACGACGCCGGCAACGAGCGCACTGACGCCGAGCGCTATTGCGCCTTTGTGGTCGTGCGTCGTGAGATAGACGTAAGGCGCAACCGCCGCGAGTAACCCGACCGGAAGGGCCTTGTAGACGCCTCGGTCCCAAGCCACGAGGTCGGGATAGCGACGCCGCAGGCGCGGCGGGGTTTGTTCGAGCAGATCGGTTGCGGGCTTTGGAGGCGGCGCATACACCGCAGGGAGCGACGCCTGCATGCGGGCGACCGCATGGTCGATGGTGGCGCGCGCGATACGGGCTTCGACGAAATCGAGCATGGTCTGCGTCGTCGGCAGCTCGCCGGTGGCCGCACCCTTCGACCGCAAGTACGCTTCGGCCAGGGCAACGGACAGCCCGGTCCGCGCTGCCAAGGCCGCCGGCGTCACCATAAAGCCTCGCTGTTCCAGGTGATTTCGGGCGGCGTCGAAACGACGACTTTGGGTGTTGGTGAGGCCCTCGGGGTCATGGATGGCGCTCGAGGTCGAGCCAGCGATTCCAACAAGCGAAACCATCGATAAAACCTCGCCCTGTCGTTCTTGAGGGTCGTCGGGTTATCGCGTTCGGCGGCTCGGTGTTGTCAGGGAGCCCATGCCGGGCTGGCGCGTCGGGTGGTCAGGCCTTCATGACGCCGGCGATCGGCTCGACGATGACCTTCACGAGCTCTCTCATGAGCTTCGCGAGCTTGGGCGTCCCCGCGAGCTCGGGCGCGTTGACCGCGCGGTTCGACTCCTTGTCGATGCGCTCGCAGACGCCGCGAAGCGCCCCGCCCTTCGCGAAACGCTCGATGACCTGATCGACCATTGCTTGCGTCGTCTGCTCGCGCGGCTTCTTCAGGACGCCGACGAGCCAATCGCGCTCGTTCGGATAGCGGGTGACGTGCTCGACGACGAGGGCGCTGACCTTGCCTTCGCGCACGTCCGAGCCGCGACTCTCGCGGCCCTTGTCGGCAAAGAGGTCGAGAACGTCGTCTTGCATCTGGAAGAGCATCCCGAGGACGCGGAACGGGCTCACGAGCTTCGCGGCTTCGGCGTCGGTTGCGCCGCAAAGCACCGCGGCACCTTCCACCGGCAGCTCGAAGAGCGCGCTCGTCTTTCCGATGATGGCCTGGTCGTAGATGGGCCAGGTGGTGTCCATGCGCGTGGTCATCTCGAGCTCGTCGATCTGGCCGCGAATGACCTGCGATGCTTGGCGACACAGGATGTTCGAGAGACGCCATTTGACCGCGTCGTCGGTCGCGAGCGTTCCGATGGCGGCATACGGCATCTGGAACAAGAGGTCGCCACCGTTGATGGCCTGGGCCGAGCCGAAGGTTACCCACGTGGTCGGTCGGCCGCGGCGAACGCGGTCGCCATCCTGCAGGTCGTCGTGCACGAGGGTCGCGTTGTGAAGAATCTCACACGCCGCCGCCCAACCGATGGCGTCACTAGCCGTTTTTCCGAGGGCTTCCGCGGCGGCAAGAGCAAGGCGGGCGCGCAAACGTTTGCCACCGCTTGCCAGATGGTCGAGGACGATGGTCGCCGCGTGGTCGTGTGCCGTGCCGACCGCGAGGCGTTGCATGAGGGCTTCGACATCGGCGAGGCCTTGGTCGCCTGCGAGCATGGAGGTCATGGGGCGCCACCTAAATCAGGTTGCTCCTCCCCAAGACAAGCACCGCTCGCAAATCCGTGTCTCAGATTGCGACGCGTGAAACCGAGAGGCGATGCGATCTGCGTCATACGCGCGTTTTGCGCCGCTCCAGCGCCGGCACGGCGTTTGTAAACAGCATCGAGGTAACCCAATCCCTCCGCCATCGCGCGGAGGAGGAGCCACCTCTCATGCATCGAGTGACCTGGAGCATGGGTCCGCAGTCTCTTGCCCTGCTCTACCCCAACGGCGCGCACGTCTTACCCGAGCCCGTCGTCGCTTGCACCCAAGCCTCCGCCATCGTCCTGGTCGACGGCTTCGCCTATCTGGCGTTCGACGACGGCTTGCGCGAGCTCCGGCCCGACTTGCCTCTCGCCGGTGAGGGCTGGTCGCTCACCTGGATGCGCGAACCTGCGCTACGACCGAGCGCCATCATGGGCGAGCGCACGCGTAGCGACGAAGGCGCGCCCGCGAACACGCTGATCACGGTGTTCGACCCCGAAGGCCGCGAGCATTGCGTCGAAGCGCGGCCAATCCTGGTGGGCCGGCATCCGGGCTGCGACATTCCGACCGTCGACCGGCGGGTGTCGCTCTTTCATTGTGCGCTATTGCGGTCAGGCGAAGCGATCCGCGTGCTCGATCTCGGCAGCCGCAACGGCACGTATGTCGACGGAACACGCGTCGGCGAAGCAACCCTCGTGCGGCACGCGGCTCTGCGCGTGGGCCGCAAGCGCCTCGAGGTGCGCGCGACGTTGCCCGATGGAGGCCCCGCTCCCGCACGCTCAGCGGCGATGCGACTGGTCGAGAACCAAGTGGCGCGCATCGCACCCAGTACCGCGACGGTCACCATCGAAGGCGAGAGCGGCGCCGGGAAGGAACTGGTGGCACAGCAGCTCCACCAACTGAGCGGGCGTAGCGGGGCCTTCGTCGCCATCAACGCGGCGGTCTTGTCGTCGACACTCGCGAGCAGCGAGCTCTTCGGCCATGTGCGCGGATCGTTCACCGGCGCGGAGAGCGACCGCATGGGCGCGTTCGCCGCGGCTGATGGTGGCACACTATTCCTCGACGAGGTTGCCGAGCTCTCCCCTGGGGTTCAGGCCGAGCTCCTGCGCGCAGTCGAGCTCCGGGTCATCCGCCGCATCGGCGAGAACGTCGAGCGGCCCGTCGACGTGCGACTCGTGGTCGCGAGCCACCGCAACCTCGCCGAGATGGTCCGCGCCGGACGCTTCCGCGAAGACCTCTTCCATCGCCTTTGCGTCATCACCTTGAAGGTGCCGGCGCTACGCGACCGTCGCGAAGACCTCGTCGAGATCACCGAGCGTTTCATGCGCTCCCAACAACCGCCGCGCACACTCACTCCGGCCGCTTGGGAGAAGCTCAAGCTCTACGCATGGCCGGGTAACGTGCGCGAGCTGATCAACACGCTGACGCGCGCTTGCGTCATGAGCGATGCGCGCGAGCTGACCGCGGCCGATCTCTTGATTGCGCCACGCGCCGCGGTTTCGAGCATCGACCATCTCATCACCGACGCGGTCATGAGCACCTACTCGGCGAGCGGCCAGAACACCGCGCGCACGGCACAGGAGCTCGGTCTCGCGCGGCGCACTGTGCACCGGCTGGTGCGCGCCAATCAGGCAAGGCGCAAGGCATGAGCCGCTCAGAGAAACGGACGCGGCTCGAGACGAACGGGCAAGCGCATGTCGCCCGCCACCAGCTCGGCCGCCCCGCCTTCACTGCCCTCGCGCTTCACCACCGCGAGCCCCTTGCCGCCGACCAGCGAGGTCACCCGGCCGAACGGCTTGTTGTCACGCGTCAGCTTGCGCTCACCCTCGGGCAGAGCCGCGACACGCGCCGCCACCTGCTCGTCGACCGTAAAACCGACGAGGAGCCGGGCGACCTTGTCGTAGCTATCGAGGCGCGAGATCACCTCTTGTCCGATATAGCAGCCCTTGCGAAAGCTCACGGCGACCGGCCCCAAACGCAGCTCGAGCGGGTTCACGTCATCCGGATATTCGGTCGAAGGGCCGGGGACGCCGGCATCCACGCGCAAGCGCTCGAAGATCGTCTGGTCGGCCGCAAGCGCACCCACCGCGCGCAAGCGCTGCAGCGTCGCCTGCGCCTCCGCTGCGTCGACGACCAGCTCGAAGCGCGGACCGTACGCCGCGAGCCCTCGCCACACCCAACCATCGCCGAGCTGCCGAGCACCTTCGGGCGCAAGCGCGCCCACGTCACCAAAGACCGTCGCGACCATGCGCTCGGCATCCGGGCCATCGACGGCTATATGCGCTTTAGCGGAAGACACGAGCTTGCTCTGCACGTCTTCCATGATGGTGTACGTGTCGATCCAGTCGGCGATACGCTGGCCACGGCCAGGGGACGCGACGAGCACGAGGTGCTCGGGCGCGGCGATGACCGTTACCCAATCGATGAGCCGACCTTGCGAGGTGGTGAACAGGGTCGAGCGTATCTGCCCGGTCGTCGCGAGTGGCTCGAGATCGTTGGTCGACAGACGATGCAACAAGTCGACGCGGTCTTTGCCGGCCACCTGGACGATGTCGTTCTGGAGCTGGCCAGCGAAGGTCTTTCGGGGGGTCATTTGTTTCTCCGCAGGAGCCATAGAGTAATCACGGCAGCGGCCACAACCACTGCCAGCCCGAGCAGCTGCTCGCGCAGGTCGAAAGGACGGGCCGAAGGCGGAGGAAAGGCATCAGGCGTCGGCGATCGGACATCGGCTATCGGTGATCGGCCATCGGACGTCGGCAATCGGACATCGGCTATCGGTGATCGGCCATCGGACGTCGGCAATCGGTCATCGGCTATCGGTGATCGGCCATCGGACGTCGGCAATCGGTCATCGGCAATCGGTGATCGGCCATCGGACGTCGGCCTCCGCGCATCCTCCAGCGCCACCTCCACCACCTCCCTGAAGCTCTTGGCCTTGGGCGGCACCGCAAACGCCAGCGGAGTCTCCAACCGCGTTCCCCGAAGCCTATCAATCAGCACAACCCGCAGCAGCTCATCGAACGCCGCAATGTCTCCTCGGTCGCGTAGGCTCGTGAGCGCTTGCTCGGCCCGCTCTCCCCCCACCACGCCCACCGCCCGCAGCACGAACAACCTCTCGTGAAGGTCCGTCGCCGAGGGTCGTTGCGGCACCGCCGCGATCAGGCGGGGTTCGAGCTCGTTCAGCCAGCGGGCGGCGTCGAGTCGCGCACGCGCGGCTTGGCGCTCGTCGGGCGTGCCGGCGAGAGCGAAGAAGTCCACCGCGGCACGTTCGTCGGCGGCGGCGCTGCCGTTCAGCAATCGCAGCAACAAGGGGAGGCTTGCGTCCGCTAAAGCGTAACCGAGAACGTGCGTGCGGTAGATTTGGGGCATCGGTCCGACCAGGGGAACCTTGAAGCTCGCCGGAGCGCTGGCTTGCGCCTTCACCGCAACGTCCACGACCCGTCGCAGCACTACGACGTCTGCTGCCGCCTTCGCGTGTTTCGGGTCGTCCGCGGGAAGATAGAGGGCGCCAGGGTCCGCGACAGCGATGAGCGCCTCGGCGTTCGCCGCGAGCAGCCACCCCACTTCGACCGACACCAGCCCGACCTCCAAGTGATTCTGGACCGTGACCTCGACGGTCAGCTCACCCTTGGCTTCGTCGAGCGCGACGCGCTGGCCGACGATGGTGACCGCCGCCGGCACCGGGGCGGCGCGTAGGTCGGCTCCGACTGCGAGCAGGCATAGGGCCCAGAGGCTGTGCGCCATGGACGGACGGATCTTCACGCGTGATTTGATCGCGGGCGCCGTGCTACGGCGTTCGCCCATGCGCTCTTACCTCAGCTTGGCCGTCCTCTGCACGTTCGCCTGCGCAGGCTCGAACGCCAACCAGGGTTCGAAGCGAACCGCGCTTCCGAAGGTGGTGACGCCGACTCCCCCCGGCGACATGGAATCCTCGAAGCCGGCCGCTCCGCCGGTGCTCATCAAGAACGCCACCATCATGACCGCGGCTGGGGCGATTCACGCGTCGGGCCACGTCCTCGTGCGTGACGGCCGCATCGCGGCAGTGGGCGCAGGCGATCTCGCAGCGCCTGCAGGTGCCCGCGTCATCGACGGCAAGGGCATGTTCGTCACGCCCGGCATCATCGATACGCACTCGCACATGGGCGTTTACGCCCTGCCGTACATGGACGCCCACCAAGACGGCAACGAGATGACCGCGCCGACCACCGCAGAGGTCTGGGCGGAACACTCGCTCTGGCCGCAAGATCCGGCTATCGCCCGCGCCGCGAGCTACGGCGTCACCACCGTGCAGGTCTTGCCTGGCTCGGCGAACCTCATCGGCGGACGCTCGGCCGTCATCAAGCTCAAGCCCGCCACCAATGCCCGCGCCATGCGTTTTCCCGGAGCGCCACAAGGCCTGAAGATGGCGTGCGGCGAGAATCCGAAGCGTGTCTACGGCGAGAAAGGTCGCGCGCCCCAGACCCGCATGGGTGACATTGCCGGCTTCCGCGCCGCGTTCCAGGCGGCCAGCGAATATCGCCGCAAATGGCAAGTCTACGAGCGTGATCTCAAGGTCTACGCCGACAAGAAAGACGACCAGGAAGATCCACCGGACGCGCCCGAGCGCGACCTCGGGCTCGAGACTCTGACCGCTATGATGGACGGCAAGATCCTCCTGCACGTTCACTGTTACCGCGCCGACGACATGCAGAACATGCTCGACGTCGCCCAGGAGTTCGGCTTCCGCATCCGCTCCTTCCATCACGCGGTCGAGGCCTACAAGCTGGCGCACCGCCTCGCCAAGGCCGGGGTCTCCGTGTCCACTTGGGCGGACTGGTGGGGCTTCAAGATGGAGGCCTTCGACGGCATCCCGCACAACGTCGCCTTGCTCGCCGCAGCCAAAGCTCGTCCCATCATGCACAGCGACTCGTCCACCGAGGTGCGCTTCTTGAACCAACAGGCCGCCAAGGCGCGCACCGCGGGCGAACAGCTCGGCCTCAAGTTCTCCGATGACGAAGTGCTGCGCTGGGTGACCGCGAACCCGGCATGGGCCCTGGGGATCGAGGACAAGACCGGCACGCTCGAAGTCGGCAAGATGGGTGATGTGGTGCTGTGGAGCGCGAGTCCCTTCAGCATTTACGCCCGCACCAAGCTCGTCGTCATCGATGGTGAAGTGATCTACGAAGACGGCAAACCCATGCGCCCGACGGACTTCGAGCTCGGCACGTCCGCCGTCGACCGCAGCGGCGCACGCCGCGAGCCCGAGGTGAAGCTATGAGCATCGCGCTCCTCCTGGCGGCGACTCTGTCCGCTGCAACGGTCATCGAGAACGTTCGCATCGAGAGCGGCTCGGCCCCCGTCGCAGCCGCCACCGTGGTCTTCGACCAAGGCCGGATCGTCTCGATCACGCCCGGCAAGCTCGCCACCGCGCTGCCGCAAGCGACCGTCGTCGACGGCACCGGCAAGGTGCTCACCAGCGGCCTCATCGAGACGCGCTCGCAGATCGGTGTGAGCGAGGTGCAGCTCGAGAGCGACACCGTCGACGACCGCATGAAAGACGATGCCATCGCTCCCGGCTTTCGCGTCTGCGACGGCTACAACCCGCTGTCGATCCGCGTTCCGATAAACCGCGCCGCCGGCATCACCAGTGTCATCGTCGCACCACAAGGTCAGATCATCGGTGGCACGGGTTGCTGGGCCGACCTCACCGGTACGCTCGCGGGCCGTCCAGATCCAGCGCGCCCCGTAGCCATGTTCGGTAGCATCAGCGCGCAGGTCGCCGGTCACTCCGTCGCGAGCGGCGGCAGCCGCGGTGGAGTCTGGCTCGCCATCCGCCAAGCCCTCGATGACGCACGCCTCTATCGGCGAAGCCCGAACAAGCCGCTCGAGCGCGAGCTGTCGCTATCGAGTCAGCACCTCGAGGCGCTCTACCCCGTCCTCGACGGCAAGCTGCCGCTGGTCATCGACGCCTACCGCGCGAGCGACATCCTCACCGCCATCGAGTTCGCCAAAGCGGAGAAGGTGCGTCTCGTGATCAACGGCGGCAGTGAAGCATGGATGGTCGCGGGCAAGCTCAAGGAAGCACGGGTGCCGGTCATCCTGCAGCCCTCGGAGCAACTGCCGTATGGATTCGACCTGCTCAACGCGCGTGATGACCTCCCAGCGCTCCTCGAGCGCGCTGGCGTCACCGTCATCCTCACGACCGGGATTGCCGACGACCAAAACGCCCGCCGTCTGCGCTTCGAAGCCGGCCTCGCGGTCGCGAGCGGCATGAGCCGCGAAGGCGCCCTCCGTGCCATCACCACCACGCCGGCCGAAGTCTTCGACCGCGGCATGGCCTACGGCTCGATCGCCCCGGGTAAACGCGCCGATCTCGTGCTCTGGTCGGGCGACCCCTTCGAGCTGTCGACCCAGGTCGAGCGTGTTTGGATCGAAGGAAACCCCATGGCGCTCGACAACCGGCAGCGCCAACTTGCTGAGAGATACCTGCGCGAGCACGACTAAGTAGCAAAAAACGAAGCACTGCTTATAATTGATGTAATGGCCGAGGCCAAAGATCCATACGCCGTTCTGGGCGTCGCGCGGACCGCGACCGAAGACGAGATCCGCAAGGCGTATCGGAAGCTTGCGCGGAAGTACCATCCCGACGTGAACGCCGGGAATCAGGAGGCAGAGGAGCGCTTCAAAGAAGTCTCTGCCGCCAACGACGTCCTCTCCGATCCGCAGAAGCGCAAGCTCTACGACGAGTTCGGTGATGCCGCACTACGCAGCGGCTTCGACGCCGATCAAGCGCGCAGCTATCAACGGTGGGCAGGCGGCATGGGCGGAGGTGCCCATCGCGCGTCGCCATTCGGTGGCGCCGCCTCGGGTGGCGGCGTCGAGTTCGAGTTCGGCGACATCTTCGGCGACCTCTTCGAGCGCGGCAGCCGGCGCAGCCGTGGCCCGCAAAAGGGTCGCGATGTCGTCGCCACGGTCGACATCGACCTCCTGCAAGCGATCCGCGGCACCGAGGTTCAACTGCGCATTCCCGGCCGTTCGGAGCCGGTGACCGTGCGCATTCCCCCCGGAGCCGACGACGGCTCGAAGCTGAAGGTCTCCGGCCAAGGAAGCCCCGGCGCTGGCGGCAACGGCGACCTCCTCATCGAAACCCGCGTCCGGCCCCACCCGCACTTCCAGCGTCAGGGCCTCGATTTGCAGCTCAAGCTTCCGGTGAGCATCGATGAGGCCTACAACGGCGCCTCCATCGAGGTTCCGACTCCCGACGGCAACGTCAGCTTGCGCGTGCCGCCACGGTCGCAGCAAGCCGACAAGCTGCGACTGCGGGGCAAAGGCATCCAGCGCGGCAGCGAGCGCGGCGACCTCTACGTCGAGCTCGACGTGCGCCTTCCCGACAAAGAAGACGAGGCGCTCGCGGAAGCGATGAAGTCCGCTAAAGCAGCCTACTCCAAGCCTATCCGCGACGGCATCCGGCTGTAGCGGGCATTCCGTCCCTGTCATCTCGTCAGGCTCGGGCTCGAGAACGCCTGACGCCGCAGCGCCGAAGATGTTGCCACGCTCACAGCGTCGTGGAGGACATCAGTGGCTTCGTTCCCCGCTATCAACGCAGCAAACACGTTCGTCAACCGAGACGCGGCGCTCAAGTACCTCGAAGAGCTGAAGTCCACGCCCTATCTCGCGGCTGCCCGCTCGCAGCTGGGGGCCGATCGCGACGTCCTCGCAGCGGTGGCAGCGGTCAATCCATTCGCGGTGTCGCCTCCGGTCGTCGCGGCCGCTTCGCCGGAGGTGCGCGCCCTGGTAGCGACGCTCGCTCGGCAGCGCGGGCTCGGTATCGGGCAGGCGGCCACCACACGCCAGCTGCAGGGTCGCAATGACGGCCACCTCGACGCGGTGCGCGCCCTCGGAACCAACGTCGTCCAACTGACACGCTCTGCCCTCACCCGCGCCGACGTCGAGACCTTCGCGGCGAAGATCGAAGCCGCGGCGGACGCCCTCGCTGGCACACCACACGCGCCGAGCGCCGAGACTCTGGAGAAGATTCGTAACGCCGTCAGCTTGATGCGCGCGCCCTTCGAGCTCCCACCGCCGGCGCCGGTCACGTCGTCCAAAGCGGGCCCGATGAAGCTCGTCCGCAACCAGATCGCAAACGAGCTGCGCAAGGTCGTCGACGGCCCGGTGCGCTACCCGATCGCCGTCGAGTTTTCGGACGGCAGCCGCTATAGAAGTCATCCCGACCGCGAGACGGAGATCACCTTCGTGATCAAGCGGGGCGCCGAGCTGCCCCTCGCCACCAAGGGATACTCGGGTCTCATCGATGCTTGGGTGAAGGGCGACATCGACATCGTCGGCCACCGCGCCTTGCGCAAGCTCATGCACATGACGTCGCTCGGTAAGGAAGGCTCGAAGCTTCGCCCCCTAGGGATCGCCGAGCAGTGGTTCCGCGAAGTGTTCGCCACCAACAACCGCTATTACGGACAGGCGCACGACAACGCGCTCTACCACTACGGCAACCCGACGGCCATGTTCCGCGAGCAGCTCGGGGCGGTCATGAAATACACCGAGGGTCTATTCGGACCCGACAAGGGTATTTCGCTCGATGAAGCTCAAGTGCGCTCGCTCGAGTACTTCGCGCGCGCCGGTATGGATCTCGTCGCCGACAAAACCGCTCGCGGCGAGACCGTGAAGTGGGCCGAGTTTGGCGGCGGCTGGATGCCACAGGGCCTCTACACCGCGCTCAACTTTCCGAACGTCGACTACACGAACATCGGCCGTACGGAGTCACAGAACCGCGTCGGTGAAGCGCTGATCGCGGCCAACGGCCTCGGCGACCGTGTCCGCATCATCGAGGGTGACGCGCGCGACTATGTGAAGCCCGAACACCGCCATCAGTACGACATCGTCCACCAGGCAGGCGTCCTCGAGCACGCGGGTCCGTTCGAGCTCGATGCCTGGTTCAAAGGCATGGCGAACGCGGTCAAGCCCGGCGGTTACCTGGTGATGTCGAACATGACCTATCCATTGCGCGACGCGGTGTTCGTCGAGGCCGTGACCGGCAAGCACTTCTTCCCTGGCGGCACCATGCCCGCGGAGGGCGACCTCGCGGTCTGCGCTCGCAAGTACGGCTTCGAGCTGGTCTGGGAAGCCGAGATGCGTGACGACTACGCGCTCACTCTGGACCGCTGGGCCGAGAGCTTCGCCGCGGCGTGGAACGAGCTCGCACCGACCGATCCGCAGTTCTACAACGAGCCGATGCGTCGTGTTTGGGAGCTCTTTCTCGAAGGCTCGTCGAGCTCGCTGGGGTCGGCAGGTCATGCGGCCAACTTGAACCTACGGCACTACGTGATGCGCATGGGACCATCGGGCGACGGTGAGCGCCCCAGCGTGAGCCAACTCTCGGATGCGCGTCAGCCGACGCTCGACGAGGTGTTGAAGAGTCTGCCGAAGCGCACCATTCCCAAGCTCTACGACGACCTGCCCGCGGATGTCCGCGCCAAGCTCGCAAACGACCGCGAGCTCGCGAGCGACATGCGCCCCGGCGTCCCCAAGCCTCTCGAGCCGATGAAGAATCTGCTGCGCGCCCTCTTCGGCGAGGCCCCGCGCACATGAGCAACATCCGCCACCATGACGAGGTCACACCGGCGCCACGGTCGCTCGAGGACGCGCTGATGCAGGGCGCGCTCGACGCCATGCTCACCGGTGACTTCACACGTGGCCGGCAACTGTTCGCGCACCTGCGCGGCTTGGGTGTGCGTAGCCAAGAGGTGCTCCTGGGGCTCGCGGTCTGCGCTGACCAAAGCGGGGACGACGCCACCGCGAGAAGAGCCCTCGATGACGCCGCCACCCTCGCCGCGACGGGCGCACCGCTATCGCAAGAGCTCTTCGACGTCGTGCGACCGTGGTTGCCCGGTGGAGCGCGAGCGCGGATGAGCGTCGAGGCGTTGTCAGTCGAGGCGAATCGCTTCTTTGCTCGCCTGTAGAGGCGAAACGACTCAGATGTAGGCGACGTTGGCCTGCTTCTCGGCCCGCCGATTCAGCAAGTGCCCGATGGTATCGACGATGCGTGTCAGCGGCACCGGCTTCACGAAGGTCGCGTCGGCCACGAGGCTCGCATGCCGAAGCAGATCCGCATCGTCGCCCGCGGCAAGTGCCACCACCACGCTCTTGCCGATGCCGGTGTTCGCGCGAACCAACGACAGCGCTTCTTTGCTGTCTTTGTAGCGCGCGTTCAGGCCGAGGATGATCATGTCCGCTGGAGCGGCTTCGAGCTGCTCGCGTGTCTCTTCCCAACCGCGGGTCATGGTCAGCTCGAGATGCGCCCCGCTTACCGGGCTAATCTCGTCGAGCGCGATGCGATACGTGAGCGCTGCTAGCGGGTCGGTCTCCATGATGACCACGCGGTACGGGCGGACTCTCCGTGATTGCGGACGGGTGGCGAGCTGCGAAAGGTGGGCCAGGCGTTCGCGGTCGAGCGATGACCAGACGCGAACCCCTACCCCTCCGGCTACTGCGAGTGTGCTCTGCGTCCAAACGACGTCGCCGAGCACGTCGAGAGGCTCGAGCAGACCGGGAAACGAAAGCGACATGCGGACGATCTGACCGCGCGATAGCGTCCGCGCCCCGCGCAATGCCGCGGAGACATCCGCGGTCCACGCCGAAGCAAGGGCACGGTCATCGCCGCCCTCACGAACGTCGACCCGCAACATCAGTGCGCGCCGTGGGTCACGGCGAAGGTTACGCCGAGCCTGCTGGTCGTCATTCATGGCTAGTTCGCCGCCGGAAGCATGCACACAACCTAGGTCCTTCGGCGATCCTCGGCAAATAGCTCGCTGTGGTTGCCGCCGAAGCCCCGAAGAGCCCATGACACAGGCTCAGGGCGTGTGAAACGTGCTGCCCGCGGCGGCGTGGCGCTCGAGCCCTTCCGCCGGCCGGAAACGCTCGCCGAGTGACGAAGCGTAGTGCTTCAAGCGCTCGAGGACCGCCCGAGCTCCCAGACGGTCGACGTAACGGAACGGCCCGCCCAGGAAAGGCGGAAAGCCGAGACCGAATACCGCGCCGATGTCGCCATCCCGGGCCGAGCGCAAGATTCCGTCATCGAGACACCGCACGGCCTCATTCACCATTTGCAGCGACACACGCTCGCGGATCTCGTCGCGCGGGATGCGGTTACGGCCGCGCGACTTGCCCCCCATGAGGTCATAGACCGTCGTGTCCGGGCCGCGCTTCTTGCCCTTCTCGTAGAGGTAAAGCCCGCGGCCATTCTTACGTCCCTGGCGGCCGTCGCGAATGAGGCTGTCCATGGCCTCGGGGGCGTTCATGCGGGCGCCGAAAGCCTTGGCCATGATGTGCGCGACCTTGTTGCCGACGTCGATGCCGACCTCGTCGAGCAACGTCAGCGGTCCAACCGGGAAGCCCATCTCGACGAGAGCCGCGTCGATGTCTTCGATCGACGCGCCTTCGACCAGGAGCCAGGCCGCTTCGTTCATATACGGCGCGAGAATGCGCGAGGTGTAAAACCCGGGCCCGTCGCGCACCACGATGACCGTCTTGCCCTGAGCCTTGCCGACCTTCACCGCCGTGGCGATGGCCCAGTCGGCGGTCTTGTCCGTGGTGACCACCTCGAGGAGCGGCATCTTCTCGACCGGCGAGAAGTAGTGCATGCCGAGGACGGCCTCGGGTCGGCTCGATACCTCTGCGATGCTCGAGATGGGAATCGAAGACGTATTCGACGCGAAGACGCAGGTCGGTGGGGTGCGTTTCTCGACGTCGAGTAAGACGCGGCGTTTGAGCTCGACATCCTCGAAGACAGCCTCGATCACCACATCGGCGTTGGCGAACCCCTCGTAGCGCGTGGTGCCGGTGACGCGGGCGAGCATGCGCTCGGCTTCGAAACGCGTCGTCCGGCGGCGGTCGACGTCTTTGTCGACGAGGTGGCGCACGTGCGCGAGACCACGGCCGATCGCCGCGTCGTCGATCTCGTTGATGCGCACCGGGACGTGCATCTTCGTGGCGGTGACGTAAGCGATGCCGCCTCCCATCAGGCCGCCGCCGAGGACGCCGATCTTCTTGACCTCACGGGCGGAGGCGTTGCCGGCCGTGCCGCTGTCTTTCTTCGTCGCCTGTTGCGCGAAGAAAATGGAGATCAGAGCGCGGGCTTCGGGGCTGACCACGAGCTTGCCGAAATGCTCCGCTTCAGCGGCGTAGCCTGCTTCGCTACCTTCGAGAATACCGATGCGCATGGCGTCGAGCGCCGCCTCGGGCGCGGGATAGAGCCCGTGCGTCCGCTCGAGCAAACGCTCCTTCGCTTTCTTGAAGAGAAGACGCTGACCGACCGGGTTCTCCTCGAGCGCGACTTCCTGCAAGAACTCGGGGTCGGCAATCTCGCGCAGCACCTTCGCGAGTGGCGAGCGCAGGCGCGTGAACCCGCGTGCCGGCCGCAGAGGCTTCCCTTGGAGTGCCTTGCGCACGGCGCGCTTCGCGGCTTCGAGCAACACGGCTCGAGGCACGACCTCGTCGACGATACCGAGCTTCAAGGCCTTCTTCGCTCGCACGTCTTTGCCCGAGAGGATGAGATCGAGCGCGTTGGTGAGGCCGATGAGCCGCGGTAGCCGCTGCGTGCCGCCCGCGCCAGGCAGGAGGCCGAGCTTCACCTCGGGCAGACCGAGCTTCGTGACCTCGGAATCCGAAGCGACGCGGCCCGAGCATGCGAGCGCCAGCTCCAAGCCGCCCCCCAGTGCGGCGCCGTGAATCGCAGCGATGATCGGCTTGTCGCGCCCTAGCGCCTCGAGACGGGCAAAGCCCTTCTGGCCTCGGCTCGAGAGCTCCTGCGCTTGCGTAGCAGTGGTGTAGCCCGCAAGCTCGGTGACGTCGGCACCGGCGACGAAGGTGTCTTCTTTACCGGACACGATGATGGCGGCCACGATGCTCGCCTCGCGCTCGATGACGTCGACCACCGCCTCCATCTCGCGGATGATCGGCGTGCCGAGCGAGTTCACCTTGTCACCGTGCCTGTCGAAGGTGATGAGCGCGATGCCCTCTTCGACGGTGACCTTGAAATGCGACAGGTTGAGATGCGCGAACATGTTGGCCATGACTAGCGTTCCAGGACGAGCGCCGCGCCGAGACCGCCGGCCGCGCATTGCGTGATCAACACCGCCCCCTTGCCGCGACGCGACAGCTCACGCGACATGGTCAGGGCTTGGCGAGCGCCGGTGGCGGCGAATGGGTGGCCCAAGCTCACGGAGCCACCGTAGACATTGAGCTTCTCTTCGGGGACCTTGCCCAGAGGTTTTGCGCCTCCGCGATAGCGGTCATTGAAATCTTTGGACTCGAATCCGTAGAGGTTCGAGAGGACCTGCGCCGCGAAGGCCTCGTGCATGTCGACCAGCGTCAGGTCGCTCAAGGCGAGCCCCGCCCGCTCGAGCGCGATGGGTGCCGCGAACGCCGGCCCCTGCAGCAGCTGCCACGACGGGTCGAGCGCGGTGAACGCCCACGAGCGCACGAAAGCGAGCGGCACGAAACCCAGCTCTTTGGCCCGCTCCTCGCTCATCACCAGGAGAGCGGCGGCACCGTCGGTGAGCGGTGAGCTCGAAGCGGCGGTGACACTACCGTAGTTGCGGTCGAAGACCGGCGGCAGGGTCGCGAGCTTCTCGAGCGAGCTGTCGGGCCGCACGATGCCGTCCTTGACGACCGCCTGTCCGTAATCGCGGCCGAGGAGCATGTGCATGACCTCGTCGTCGTAGATGCCCTTCTCCCAGGCAGCCGCGGCCTTGCGATGCGAATTGTACGCGAAGGTGTCTTGAGCGAGGCGGGAGATGCCGTTCTCTTTGGCCATCTTCTCCGCCGACTCCCCCATCGACATGCCGGTGGCGACCTCTTTGATCGCTGGCGCCTTGGGCAAGAGGTCGCGAGCGCCCAGCTCGAGGAAGGGCTTCGCCTTGCCGAGCGGATCTTTCGCCGAGTTGGCCGCCATGAGCGCGTCGGCGAGATTGTCACTCACGGTGATCGGCACACGCGATAGCGACTCCGCCCCGCCCACCACGGCGACGTCGATGTCACCAGCGATGATCCCTTGCGTCGCTTCGACCAGCGCCTGAGTGCTGGTCGCGCAAGCACGTGACACCGAGTAGGCGTCGATGCTGCGGGGCAAGCCGGCCGCGAGCACGACCTCACGCGCGATATTGGGTGCCTGCGGATCGGGAATGACCGCGCCGAACACCAACCGCTCGATGCGCTCGGGATCGATCGCAGCACGCTGCACCAGCTCGGCGACCGCGGCCTTGCCGAGCTCCAGGGCCGACAAGTGCTTGAACACCGTCCCCGACTTCACGAACGGGGTGCGGATCCCATGAACGATGGCCGCACGCCCGCGCGGCCCTACGTGATTGAAGGCTGACTTCGGCATGTCCTCACCATCGGCCCCGGTCTAGACACTGTCAAGACTGCGCGCCGTACCGCGTCACAGCTGCGCCGATAAGGTTTTCGAGCGCATCGAGGCCGTCGGTCAAGGCCGCTGGTCCGGGCTGCAGAATGATTGGGCTTTTTATCTCGAAGACGAGGTCGTTGCGGACCGCGCTGGTGCCTGCGAAGCCGGGCCTTGCGAGGACCACGTCTTTCTTCATCTTCTTGCCGCACCATGAGCCCAGGATGAGCTGGGGATCCCGGCGCACGACCTCCGCGGGATCGACGATGCGGTCTTTGGCGAGCTTGGCATCGCGGCGCTCCGCGAAAAGGTCATCGCCACCAGCCGCTTCGATCAGCTCGCTGACCCAGCGAATCCCCGAGATGAGCGGGTCCGGCCATTCCTCGAAGAAGACGCGCGGGCGCAATGGCAGCCGGCGGGCACGCTCACGCGCAGCGTCGACACGATCCGCGAGCTTACTCGCGAGCGCTTCGGCTGCCGCCTGTCGGCCGACGATGCTCCCGACCATCACGACCATGCGCAGGATCTCGTCGATGCTGCGGTGGTTCAAGGTCAGCACCTCGATGCCCTTTTGGATCAAGGCGCGTGCGATGTCGGCTTGAAGGTCCGAAAAAGCGATCACCAAATCCGGTGACAGCTGCTCGATGGCCGGGATGTCCGCCTCGAGAAAGACGCTGACCTTGGGCTTCTCCTTGCGCGCCCGCGCCGGGCGCACCGTGAAGCCGGAGATGCCGACGATGCGCTCTTCCTCACCCAGGAGATAGAGGGTCTCGGTCGTCTCCTCGGTGAGGCATACGATACGACGGGGATAGAACGAGCGGGCCATCAGCCACCAACGACGCTGCGCTCCGTCGAGCCGTCCGCCGCGGCGACCACGACGCGATTACGGCCTTCGTGTTTGGCCTGGTACATGGCGGCGTCGGCTCGGCGTACGAGAGCGTCGATGTCGGCGAGATCGGGGGCCAGCTCGGCGACGCCGAAGCTCGCGGTCAGCTTGATGGGCGTGCTGGTGGTCGGGAGCTCGTGCTCCTCGATGCGCTTGCGGTAGCGCTCGGCCACGACCCGCGCACCGTCGCCGCTGGTCTCGGGCAGGAGCAGCGAAAACTCCTCTCCGCCATAACGCCCAACGACGTCGTTGCGGCGGAGATCTTGGCGGAGGACATTCGAGACGGCGGTGAGCGCTTCGTCACCGACTTGGTGACCGTGGCGGTCATTGATGCCCTTGAAGTGATCGATGTCGACCATCACGAACGACAACGTGCTGTTGTAGCGGCGGGCCCGCGTGAACTCGAGGTCGAGCAGCTCCATCAGGTGGCGGCGATTCACGACGCGCGTGAGGCCGTCGGTGTTCGAGAGCTCCTCGAGGCGCAGGTTCTTCTCGCGGAGCTCGTCTTGCAGAGCTTTGATCTTGAGGTGGACCTTGACGCGCGCCACCAGCTCTTCGTCGTCGAATGGCTTCGTCAGGTAGTCGGAAGCGCCCGACTCGAGACCCTTGACCTTCGCGTGGACGTCTCCAGCGGTGCCCGCGAGCATGATCACCGGAACTTCCTGCAGCTCGGTGCGCGCTTTCTTCAGCGACAGGAACTTGAAGCCATCGATGCCGGGCATCACCACGTCGCAGAGCACGAGATCGATACGGTTATTCAAGAGCATCTTGAAGCCCTCGAGACCGTCTTTCGCGAAGAGCACGGTTGTGGCCACGTGGCTGCCCTGCAGCACTTGTTGCACACGTTGCCGTACCGTTTCCGAGTCGTCGATGATGAGAACCGTCGTGCTCACGCCGTCCCTAATGTAGCCGCGAGAACGACCTCGCGCCACGCACGCTATAACGGCGTGTCGGCGGAAAAGATGCTGTCTTGGCCGGCATTGACCACGTTCTTGTCCGGCGCGACCTCGTTTGGCTCGCTGCCGGAGCGGAAATACTCGGAATATGCGCGTCCGCCAGCGCGGGCACGCATGCCGCTCTCGGGATCGATCGAGACCTGCACGATCCCCGATGGCATGTTGAAGGGGCCCGACGGCTTCTTGCTGGGCGGATCCGTCGTGTAGTCGGTGAGCGCCCCCGTCATGAACTCGAGCCAGATGGGCAGCGCGGTACGGCCGCCCTGCTCGTTCGGACCGAGCGGACGCTCTTTCTTGTCGTGCCCCACCCAAACACCAGTGACGAAGTTCTTCGTGAACGCCATGAACCAGGCGTCGTACGAATCGTTGGTGGTGCCGGTCTTGCCCGCGGTCGGCACACCGAGACGCGACGCCGCGGCGCCCGTGCCGCCCTCGACGACGCCCTTGAGCATGTTGGTGATGAGGAATGCCGTCTGACGGTCGAGCGCCATGCGCGGCGGCGTGACCAGGCGGTTGTAGGCGCGGGTCAAGCGCGAGCCGAGATCGAGGGTCGGATCCCAAGCGACGGTATGATCCTCGAGGACATTGCCGTAGCGATCGACGACGCGGCGCACGAAGGTCATCTCACGTCGCTCGCCGAGCTGGTTGAACGCGATGTAGACGTTCATGAGATCGTAGAGCGTGGTGCACGACGAGCCCAGGGCGGTGCCGAGCTCGGCCTTCAGAGGCGTGGTGATGCCCAGCCGCCGTGCGTTCCGGTTGACGTCGTGGATGCCGACCATATCGGCGAGCCGCACCGCGACCGAGTTGATCGAATCGCGTAGCGCCGCGCGCAGGAGGATCTGACCGCGGAACTCTTCCTCGAAGTTGTCGGGTTTCCAGCGCGTGCCGGCATCGGCGTCGTCGAAGACGATGGGCTTGTCGTCGATCATCGTGCCCGGCCCCATGTCGAGCTTGTCGATGGCCGCGGAGTAAACGATCGGTTTGAAGGCGCTGCCTGGCTCGCGGCAGGCCTGCACCGCGCGGTTGTAGCTCGAGTCGACGAAGTTGTAGCCGCCGATCTGCGCGAGCACGTAGCCCGAGCGCGGCTCGGTCGAGAACAATGCGCCTTGCGCGAGCGGCTCTTGCTCGAGGCGCACCAACGGCGCGCCGGTAGGCACCGAGGCGCTCACGTCGCTGCCGTATTTCCACTCGGAGAGCCACTCACGATTGGTGAGGCGAACTTGGACGATGTCACCGATCTGCACGACGTTCTTCACGTCGGTGACCAGATAGCTATCCATCCGCGTTAGCGGATTGGGCTTGCGCGCCCAGCGCACCGCAGCCAGCGGCATGTAAACGGTGTTACCCGCGACATCGAGAGTCGCGTATTGCGAATCGACCTGGTTGACGAGACCGACGTAGGTCTTGCCCTCTTTCATCGCCAGCTTCGCGCCGTCTTTCAGGCCCAGGTACGAGCGGTACTTGGTTTTGAAGAGGTCGCGCTTGCCCTTGTCGATGTTGCCGAGCGGTCCGCGGAAGCCTTGGCGCTTGTCGAGATCGCGCAAGCCGTGGTCGAGCGCGTTCTGGCCGTTGGCTTGGAGCTCGAGGCTCACCGCGGTGTAGACCTCGAGACCCTCCTCGAGGACCTCGCGCTCGCCGTAGCGTTCGATGATGTCGCGACGGACCTGCTCGGTGTAATAGGGCGCGACCGCGAGATAGAGCTCTTCGCGCGGATAAGTGACGAGCACCTCGGCCACCGCTTGATCGTGCTGCGCCTGATTGATGGCGCCGTCTTCGAGCATGCGGCGCAAAACGTACTTGCGACGCGCGTGAGCCTTCTCGGGATTCGAGACCGGCGAATAGTCGCTCGGGCGCTGCGGTAGACCGGCGAACGTCGCCATTTCGGCAAGCGTCAGCTCCCAGACGTTTTTGCGGAAGTAGTGCTCCGCGGCGGCTTGGACGCCGTAGGCTTGGTACCCGAGGAAGATCTGATTGACGTAGATGTAGAGGATTTCTTTCTTGGTGAGCGCTTGCTCGAGACGAATGGCGAGCAACGCTTCGCGGATCTTACGCTCGAAGGAGCGCTCGGTGGCGCTCTCGTAGCTCTCGTTGATCGCCAGCAACGACTTCGCGGCCTGTTGCGTGATGGTCGAGGCGCCGCGCAGCTTTCCGCCTTTGCGGACCTTGTCGAAAGCCGCCTGCGCCATGCCGAGGAAGTCGACGCCGCCGTGATCCCAGTAGCGCTTGTCTTCCGCGGAGATGAACGCCTGGAAGAGCAACGGGGGCACTTGATCGTATTCGACCAAGACGCGCCGTTCGGCAGCGAACTCACCAATCAGCTGGTTGTCACTCGAGTAAATGCGCGTGCCGACCTTCGGATGATAGTCCTGCAGCGAGTGGAACTCGGGCAGCGTCGGCGCGTAGTAAAAGTAAATGCCGAGCAGCATGGTGCTCGCCGCGACCGTGCCGGTCAGCGTGAAAAAGATCGCCAGGCGGACGAAAAGCGACAGCCAGCTACGTTGCGGCTGCTCGCCGGACTGTGCCTGGCTCTCACGCTTTGCGGTCATGGGCTTGGACACGCGCTCTCTCGATTCGGGGAGGTAACACCATCCCCGGAACACCCTCGTTTTTCAACCCTGTGCGGCGCTCTCGAGCACCAATTGCTGGGGCTCGCTGCGCCACACCACGTCACCGGGGAGGTTTAGCCGTGAATCGCGGTTCCCCACCAAGGTTAGTCGGCGAACCGCAGTCGATTGGGCAAGCTCCTCGACGGCTTTGCGATCGGCGTACCAACGCAAGGCGAGACGCTGACCGGCGCTTCCCTTGAGCCGTCGCAACCCCGAGTCGACGTCGACGGTCCGCCCTACTCTGCCATGCGCGAGACGCCCGAGCCCGATGCTCACACGGCCCGGTGTCCGTTGGGGGGCCTCGAGGTGGCGCACCAGCCCGCGGCCACTGCATACGACGCCACGTGCGTGCAGCGCGATGATGAGAGCCTGCGCAACCTCGAGGCTCTCCACACGTACGCTACAGCGGTCACGACTCGCGACCTTGGCGATGGCATCCGCGGTCGTCTCGAGGTCGTCGCCACGATGGTGCAAAGCGGGGAGATGCGCGACGATGTGATCAGCGCGTGGCCAATCGACGGGCGCGGCGCGCAGTGGGCCCGTGACCAGCAAGATCTCATCGGCGAGGGTGACTTGAGCACCCGCGGCGAGGCCCCGCGGTCCGGCTTCGACGAGCTGCAGGCGCTCGCCACCAACGCCGACCCAGCGGTCGCGCGGCGTTGGCAATACCTTGCTCTTGTGACCGGCAGCCGTCAGCAGCTTCGCCAGCTCGACGCTGCTCAGGAGCCGGGCGTGCGGCGGCGGCAGGCGGTCGATGATCGTCGTGACCACGCAGAGTGGGCGCTTGGTCGCGGCGTCGATCCAAAGGGGTGTACCGCGAACGTGCACGCCGAACGCGGTGGTGACTCGAGATGGAACGCGACTCACAGCTTGAATTCGAGCTGCGACCCGGCGACGCGCGTCAGATCGATGCTCGAGAGCTCCTTTACACGTCGGGCCAGCTCGAAGATGCGTGCCTGCAGGTCGCTCGCGCTACAGCCGCAGGCGACATCGACCACGAGCACGCCGCCATCGAACGAGCGTTGCGTCGCGTTGTTGACGCCAGGGGCGCCTTTCAAGCCATCGACGAGTCCCATCCCCTGGGCGCGATAGCTGGTGATGTTGCTGACGCGGAGCACGTAGCGTTGCCCCTGCTCGGCCGCCTTGTGCAGCGCCGCCTTCAATCCAGGCACCAGCTCGTCGAGGGTCTTCTGCACGATGTTCATGCCCCGGCCCACGAAGGCACGCTGGATGGCGCGCTCGACATCGATGCCGAACGACGTTGTCTTGATGGGCGTGGCGCTCGTGACTTCTGCGGTCGCGACCTGGATGCCGCGGATGACCGCGTCGATCTCGATCTTGTGCTGGCCTTTGAGCGACTCGAACTCGCCATCCTTGATGACGCCCAAGTCGGTGACCTCGACGTGGCCGGCGACCACGATATCCGCTCCGGCGTCACGCGCGGCGGCAGCGAGCTTCTCGGCCTCGTCCGCGACGTCGCCTTTCGTACCCGCCTTGACCTTGGCGATGATCTTCGCGGTCACCTCGGGGGCGAGCACGATGAAACCGCGCTCGGCGAGGCCCTTCTCCACTTGCGTGCCGAGGCTCGAGCCCTTGTGCGGCTTGCCGGCGTGATTTTCGGTGACGACGACGGCGACCCGCGGGTTGCCCGCTTTAGCGAGCAGCGTGGTCATGGCATCGAGCTCGGCGCGCAGCTTCGACTCGACGATCTTGGCGCGCACCGTGACCCGCAAGACGTTGCCGTCGCGCTTCTCGTCGGTCACGTCGTAGCTCTCGACGAAGCCCTCCGACTTCTGGACGATGTTGTCGCGCACCGACGAGTCGAACGAGGTCTTGTCGTTCTTGGTGACCTCGCGTTGCTCGGAGGTGAAGTTGTTGACCACCTGAAAGCCGACCGCCTGCTCGACAGCGTGGCGCAAGGCATCGGCGACGGCGCTCTTCTTGGCGCTCACGGTGTCGCTTCCCAAGATGGTCGCTTCGCCGCGCGCCTCGATGGTATCCGCGGCGTGTGCGGAAACGCCCCAGAAGCAGCCCAAAAGGCCAAGAAAACACGCTTTTGACATTTGCGCGGCAGGCTATCACGCCTTGCGACTTTGGGGCATGCGCGTGTTACATTCTGTCGTCGGGGTCGGATCATGTCGCGCTCGGGTGAGATGAAAGACAAGTACGACAAGATCCGCGAGCTCCAAGAGCAGCGCGACCGACAAGAGCGCCAAGCGCGTGACCAAGCCGCCGAGCTCGAGGAGATTCTCGAGGCAAGCCGCCGCGCCCACGCCGACGATACAGAGCAACCGCTGGTCTCGTCATCGAAGCTCTCGGGGCCTGGTTTCGCGGAAACCAAGCGGCGCGCCAGCACCAACCCCGAGGACGCCTATAGCTCCCACATGGCAAAGGCGAAGTTCGCATCACCGGAAGCCTTCAGCCGCAATCGCGCGACCCCGTCGAGCATCCCAGATGGCAGCGTCGCCGGCATGGTGGCGCGCGTGTCGAGCAGCATCAGTGCTTCCGCGAGCGGCACCAGCACGATTCGCGAGCCCGACGACGAGCCGCGCACCGAGCACACCGCCACCATGACGGTGAAGGGTCTTCCGCCATCGCGGACAGAGGTCACCCAGGTCGTGCGCCGACGCGCCCCCATCCCGGGCAAAGTGCGACGCGAGCCACCGCCGGTCGCCCCAGCCAACCTGGCGAAGCCGATTTCGGCCGATGGGCCGGCGATCGTGATCAGAGAAGAGCCACCCGCGAAGGCCCCAGCGCCCGCCGCGAGCGAGGACACCCCGATCGTCGTGCCGCAAGCGCAGCGCGTGACCTTCCAGCGTCCCAAGGCCCAACCGGGTGCGCATCGCATGGTCACCAACCGACCCGCGAACTACGGCTCGTTCAAGTCCATGACCACGCAGACGCACGATACCGCGCCCTTCGGGCCCGATACGCGGCGCTTTACGCGCGGTCAGATCATGAAAGACCTCGACACCGTCCCCGGCGGACCGCCTTCAGGCGCCACGGAAATCACCGCGCCCGGTGGACGTGAGGTCACCCCACCCTATGGCGCGCCCGAGCACGATACATCGCCCGGTATGGGCGATGGCGCCGACTCCACCTCGCCAGGCGGGGCGGGTGTCGACCCGACGTCACCAGGAGTGGTCGAAGTCACGCCGAGGCCCGACACGTTCCCGGGCACGGTCGTCGAGCGCATCACCAACGATCCGACCGCAGCGGATGACCAACGCTACAAGCGGGTCCGCGAGATCGACGCCCTGATCGCCCGTTTCGCCGCCGACGTCGAAGTGAAGGTTGGGCAGGGTCGAGACAACACGTTCCTGCGCAAGCGCTCGGATATCGTCCGTGAGGCGCAGGCCGACGACTTCGACGCAGACTTCCCGGAGGAGAGCACTCAGCCTCGCCACCGGAACGTCGAGATTCGCTCCGAAAACACCGAAATCATCCCACGCCGGTTGCCACCTCGAAAACGTAAGTAGGGTTCGTGTTTCCACATTCTGGCTTGTGCTCGCCTTCCCCTGATACATGTAGTGGCATGTCATCTCGTCTCGCCGGGATGCTGACTGCTACCCTCGTCATCCTGGCCGCCGGCCCTGCCGCCGCGGATCCGCTCGCCTACGTCCGCACGTCCTCTCAGAAGGACCGCGCTCAGGCGCCATCGCAGTTCCACCCCCTCAACCTGCTCGACGAAGATCCCGCCACCGTCTGGTGCGAGGACGCCGCCGGCATGGGCGAGAAGGAAGAGGTCCGCTTCTACTTCAAGGGCCGGACCCGCATCGATCGCATCGTCATCACGCCGGCAGTGACCACGGGTCGTCTGGTGCAAGAGATTCGTCTCAGCGACGAGACCAACAACGTGAAGGTCGTCCTAGGTGACACGACGATCGACCAGATGCTCTCGAAGCCCTTGGTCGGCAGCACCATCACGCTAACGATTCAGCGCGTGGGCGGTCCCAACAAGTCGTCGACGCTCGGATCGGACACGGCGTGCCTGGCGGACGTGCTGCTGTACGAGCGCAACCTGCTCTTCGGCGGCAAGATCGAGCCGGCCAAGCTCCGCTTCGATCCGATGCGCGAAAAGGTTCTTGGCCGCTGGGCGGGCGAGCCGTTCGGCGCCCCCGAGAAGTACATCCTGTTCTCACTCGACGGCACCTGGGAGTGGCACTACGAGGGCATCATCGACAACAAGAAGGAGCGCCTCGCGGGTGAGTATCGCTTCCGCGGCGACCGCTTGTTGATGCGTCGTGGTGAAACCGGCCGCTGGGCCGACATGCGGTTCGCTTACAAGCGGGTCGGGGTCGATCCGAGTGAGCCTGGTGCGCCCAAGGGCGACTACGACCTCATCAGCCTGAACGAGGCGATCGAGGACAAGGTCAAGGGCGAGTACAACAACGCGGACTTCTAAAACGCGGCTGCTATCGAGTGACAGTTACCTCATTTCAATTAAGGTAACTGTCACTCAATTGGGGGCGCGGAGTTCCTTAGGACTTCAGCATCTTGCTGAGCGCGTCGCGCTGCTTGGTGACCACCTCGGTCAGGATCTGCGCCGCGGCGGCCTTGTCGCTGGCTGCTGTCGCCGCGGTGAGGGCCGCTTCGAGTGCCGTTAGGTTTGACTGGTCGCGGTTCCTGAGTTGGTTCACGGCCTCTTCGAAGGTCGTGAAGAACTCCTGCAGCTCGTCGCGCTTACGCAGCGGACGCATGTCGGGGTACTGGCCGCCGCCGAGGATGCCGAGGTAGCGGGCAACCAAATAGAGCGGACCGCTGATGCGGTGGGTGACGATGATGCCCCAGATGGAGAGCACGAAGGCCATGCCGACCACGAGCAGCACCAGGTAGAGCAAGAAGAGCTGGTCGTTGCGGGCAACCTGCAGCCGCAGCTCTTCGTTGGCGAGCTCGAGTACGCGCGTGTTGGTCACGTGGGCGCGGTACAAGAAGCCGCCCATGATGGCCGTGACGCCGACACCCAGCGCGGCAATCAGCAGCGTGTACTTCCACTGGAAGCGAGCGTCGACAATCGGCACGAGCCGCCGGCGACGGCGCTCCATGCCCGGGTCGTTCGCTGGTTCGTTACTTCCCACCGCCGGTGCGGCCGACGAGCTCATAAGTGCGCTCCCACGCGTAAGAAACTACGCCAAGAATGTAGCACGCTGATCGAACGTCAGCGAAACGTAAAAAAACGCGGCGAAGCCGCCGAGCAAGAAGCGGCAGCATAGCAAGTGGAGCCGCCCCCTGGCGGCGAACCGCCCCGTGCCGCAACGCCCCCACGCTCGAAGCGCCACCGCAGCCTGGCGTCGGGTTCGCGGTCTGCGAAGCAGCCGCGATCTCGACAGCCCCGCCGTCCCGCAGGGACGGAACAAGGGGCAAAAGTGGCGATGAGTGGAGTCGAACCACCGACACCGCGGTTATGAGCCGCGTGCTCTAACCAACTGAGCTACATCGCCGAAGGGCGCAGCCTCTACGGTATGGTGTACAAGCTGTCAAGCGCTGCATTGTTTCGCCCGAGGTGCGTTTGAGCCTGACCCTGGTCGCTGGCCGCTATCGCGTTAGGCGTGAGCTGGGTCGCGGCGGCATGGCGATCGTCCTCGAGGCCGAAGATACCTGGTTGTCCAATCGACCGGTTGCCTTGAAGCTCGGGCGGGCCGATGTCCCCAATGCGCGGCACCGGCTGGCACACGAGCTGGCCCTCGTCGATGGCCTCGCCCACCCTCACCTCATGCGCGTGCTCGGGAGCGTCGAGCTCGTCGAGCCGCCGCCGGAGGTTACGTCGCTCGCGTTGGTGCTCGAAGTGTACGCTTTCGCGAACGCCCTCGATTGGGCAAAGGGTCGAGCTCCAGCTCAAGTCGCGGCGGTGGGCGCGCGCATCGCCGCCGGGCTCGCGGCACTGCATGCCCTCGGGCTGCGGCATGGCGACGTGAGCCCACCCAACCTGCGCGTCGCATCCGAGCAGGATTGTAAGCTCATCGACTTCGGGCTCGCCGACCGCGGCGTCGGACACGCGGTCTCCGGCACGTTGCGCGTCATGGCGCCCGAAGCCATGGCGGGAAAGCCCTCGCCTGCCTCCGATGTCTACGCGCTCGCCGCGACCCTCGCCGACATGCTGGCGCCGCAAGCTCAGCGTGCGCCGGGCGAAAGCATCGCCCTCGACGGTCCTCTTCGTGAGGCGCTCGCGGCGATGAGCCATCGCGACGAGCAGCGACGCGCCGACGCTGCGACGGCCGCGGAGCTACTCGGCAGGGTCGCTGGCGAAGCGACGGTCGACGCCCTTCAGGCTTTGCGCGACGGCCCGCCGCTCCTCGAGCGCGCCGTCGGACGGGACACCACGATTGCGCGGATGATCCCGCGGCCAGGAAAGCGCGTGGTGCGACACGTGGTCGGCGGCGCCAAAGGCAGCGGCAAGACCACCCTTCTCAAGGCGTGCGCGGCCAACGCGCTCGAGGCGGGCTATCGCGTCGCCGGCGGTGTGCATGGTGGGGCCGCCGGCGATCTCGACGGTGTCCTCGACGCCCTGCGCGAGCTCGGGCTGCTCGTGGCCATCACCACCCACGATGACGACGCGGCAGCCGCGCGTTACGCCCGCTTCACCGCCATCGCCGAAGCCTTGGGGCGCAGCCAAACACCCCTTGCCCTCTTCTTCGACGACGTGCCCGAGGGCTCTCCCCTGCGCGAGCTCGGCGAGTTCCTGGAGCGTTACGGCGAGGCCCCGCTCCTGTGGGTCGAAACAAGCGAAGCTGGTGAAGCGCTCGGTCCGCTGTCCGCTGAAGCGGTGCGCGAGCTGGTGCGGGTGACGCGCCCCCTGCGGGCCGTCGACGTCGAAGCCGCTACCGCGTTGCACACCTCCGCCGCCGGTCACCCCGCCACGGTCATGGCGCTGCTCGCCGCCTATCCCGGTCCGCGTCTCCTGGAAGCCGCGACACGCGGCGGCTTGAAGGCACCCAGCGGTGAAGACCTCGATGCGCAAGGTCGAGCGCTTCTCGCGGTTGTGACCCTCTTCGGTCGTGGAGCCCCGCTCGCGCTGCTGCAGAAAATCATCCCGCCCGGGCTCATCGAGGGTCTCGTCGACCGAGGTCTCGCGGTGCCGCGCGTGAGCGACGGGGCCACCGTGTTGGAAGGCACCCGGCGCGGCGTGCTCGAGGACCTCCCACTCGACTTGGCCAAAAAGCTCGAAGGCGCGCTCGACGAAGGACACCACCCCATCGAGCTCGCGCTCCTGGCTTTGCGCCGCGGTGACACGACCCGAGCAGAGGAGCTGGCGCTCACCGGCGGCATGCGCGCCGAGCGTGACGGCCACCCGGCCCGGGCCCTAGCCGCCTACGAGCAGGTACTCGAAGCGACTCCTTCGTCCGCTTTAGCGGTCGCCGCGGCGCGCACCTTGGCCAGCCTCGGTCGGCCCGCCGAAGCCCTCGAGCGCTTGCAGGAAGCCGGCGCACACCTCGAGCGACGGCTCCTCGAGGGCGACGCGCTCGTGAGTCTCGGCCGCTATGCCGAAGCAGCCCAGCTGCTCGAGAGCCCAGCCCAGCCTGGTGAGCCGGCGCCGCGTATCGAAGCCTTACGCGCCCGCGCGTTGATGCTCGCCGGCCGCTACGCCGAAGCTCGTGGCGCCAGCGAAGATTTGCTCCAGAAGTCCCCCGGCCATGCACGACAGGCCGACCTGCTCAACGTCGCCGGCGTGTGCCACTTCTACCTCGGCGACGCGGCGCGAGCGCGCGACCTCTTGCAGACAGCCGTTGGCGGTGCCCCCGATGCGCGGACTGCCGAAGCGAGCCGCGCAAACCTCGCGTTGGTCTTGCACAAGTCGGGTGAGCTGCGCGCCGCCGAAGAGAGCTACGCTCAGTGCATCGCCGATCTCGAGGCTCGCCGTGACTTGCCACGCAAGCTGCTGCGCGTCACCAACCTGGCCATCCTACGTCAGGAGAGCGGCAGCTTCGGCCAGGCCCTCGCGAGCTACGCCGAAGCAGCAGAGCTCGCGCGCCTCACCGCGAACGATCGCGCCGCCGCCCGGGCGCTGCTCAATCGTGCCAATCTCCTCGCGTGGCTCGGCGTCACCGATGAAGCGCGCAAGGTCCTGGGCGACGCTGTCTCGGCGAGCGAGCGCACCGGCCTCGCAGTCGAGCGCGCCTATCTGCGACTCATCGCCGCCGAGCTAGCGCTCGAAGACAACGCTTTCGCAGACGCAAGCAGCGAGCTCGATAGCGCTCGCGCCTCGTTCACTGCCGCAGGAGATCGTGCCGGTGTCAGCGAAGCCGCTATCGTCGAGGCGCTGCTCCTCGGCAAGCGCGGCGAGCACGACGCCGCGGCAGCGAGCGCCGCTGGAGCCGCGGAAGAGGCACGCACCTCGCAACGTCAACGCTTGGAGCTGCGGGCTCGCATCGTCGGCGGCATCGTCGCGATAGCGCCCGTTCCCGACGATCGGCGGCGCGAGCTCGCAGAGCGTTGCGGCGACCCCGACCTCGCGTGGATGGCCTTCGCGATCGAAGGCCGCGCCGAGCACTCCCTGGGACGCGCCGCTCGGGCCCAGGAACACTTCGCGACTGCACGGCGTCATCTCGCGGCCGTACGCGCGGCACTGCCCGCGCACTACGAGAAGGCGTACAGTGCAAGCTGGTGGCGCGGCGATCTGCTCGCGCTCTTGGGCGGCCCGCCGCGGGAGGACAACAGCACCGTCATGAATCGCGATGTCGAGCGGCTCCTCGCCATCAACCGCGAGCTCGCCCGCGACCACGATCCGGAGCGACTGCTCGAGCGCATCATCGACGCGGCGATCGCCTTGTCCGGCGCCGAACGCGGCTTTCTCTTGCTCGCAACCGGCGAGCCGGGCGCCGAGCTCGAGGTCCGCACCGCGCGCGGTCTCGACGCACGCCACCTAGCGGCCGACGAGCTGCAAATCAGCCGCTCGATTGCCCGTCAGGTCATCGATAGCAACGCGCCGCTATCGGCGATCGACGCGCAACAAGACCAACGCTTCCGCGACTACCAATCGGTCCACTCGCTCAAGCTCCGGAGCGTTTTGTGTCTGCCATTGCGGGCAGGCAGCGTGACCCTCGGGGCCATCTATCTCGACCACCGCTATCGCGCGAGCGCCTTCACCGAGACCGACGTCGCCTTGCTCGCCGCCTTCGGTGACCAAGCTGCCATCGCCATCGCCAATGCGCGGCTCCTCGCCGAGCTGACCCGCCGCGCCGAAGAGCTCGAAACCTCGCGGGCCGCGATCGACGAGCTCAACCAGCGCCTCGAGCGCGAGCTTGCCGCCCGCGAAGCCGAGCTCGCGGCGCGCAAACCAATCGACGTCGACCAACCGGCGGGCAAACACGGCATGATCGGGCGCACTCCCGCCATGCGCGACCTCTTCCGCGTCATCGATCGGGTCGCCGACAAAGACGTGCCGGTCTCGATCACCGGCGAGTCGGGCACGGGCAAGGAGCTCATCGCGCGCGCCTTGCACGCGGCCAGCTCACGGCGCGGCCCGTTCGTGCCGGTGAACTGCGGTGCCATCCCAGAAGCCCTCCTCGAGAGCGAGCTGTTCGGCCACGAGCGCGGAGCCTTCACCGGTGCCGTGCGCGCCAAGCCCGGCCTCTTCGAGATCGCGCGCGGTGGCACCATCTTTCTCGACGAGATCGGTGACATGCCGCTCGGCATGCAGGTGAAGCTGCTGCGTGTCCTCCAGACCCGCGAGTTTCGCCGTGTCGGTGGGACCGTCGATTTGGCGAGCGATGCCCGCGTGGTCTCTGCGACCAACCGCAACCTCGAGGAGCTCGTCCGCAAAGGCGTATTCCGCGAGGACCTCTGGTACCGCTTGAACGTCGTCGAGATGCATCTGCCCCCGTTGCGCGAGCGCCGCGACGACCTCCCGTTGCTCATCGACCACTTGCTCGCGAGCCACGCCCGCGGCGCCGACGTCCGCCTCTCCAAGCGAGCGCTCGCGGCGCTCCTCGACTACGCCTGGCCGGGTAACGTGCGCGAGCTCGACAACGAGCTGCAACGCGCCATCGCCCTCGCCGACGGGGTCATCGAGCCGGACGTGCTCTCGAGCAAGGTCGCCGGGCGTGTCGCCCACGAGCCGGGGGAAGAGCCCAGCGATGGCACCTTGAAGCGCACGCTCGATCGCCACGAGCGCGACGTCATTCGAGCCACCCTTGCCGAGCACGGGGGCCGGGTCGCGGCAGCCGCACGCGCGCTGGGACTTACGCGAGCCGGCCTATATAAGAAGATGCATAAGCTCGGACTCTCGGCGCCAGATCGCGACTGATCTCGTCAACGTTTGCGGGGTCCTGTCAACGCAGGTTGACAGCACGAGACGCCGCGAGCCCCTAACCCATTGAACTCATTGACCGCCTACCTTGGCACCGCGCATGCTTCTAGTCAGGGGTTAGAGCACGCCTGGAGACAAGGTCGCATGATGCGCCGCGCTACATTCCTGGTCGCAATCGCTGTCGCCCCCTGGGCGTGCATCATCGACGGCGTGCCCCTGCCCGACCAGACCGACGACTCCCGTAACGAAGACATGGAGTCGCCTGCGAGCTTTGCCGACGGCATCGGGCTCTTCGCCACGCGCGCCTCCGGCGTCACTCTCGTCTTCGGCCTCCCCGCGACCGTCTCTGGCGGCGCCACGGTCATCGCAAGCTCGGGCTCCACCCAGGCGCGCACCACGGCCGACGACAACGGATCGTTCAACGTCGCGCTCGCCGGTGAGCTAGGAGCGACCATTCAGGTCGCCATCGTGGTTGGTGGGCGTCAGACTGCCTCGGCAGCCATCGAGACACCCCGCGCGAGCGACATCCTCGTGCCCGATGGCTCGGCGGTCGCGGGCGATGCACCGCCCGAGTTCGCCGCGGCCAACACCACCCGCGTCGACGCGGCGAACGCCAACGTCGTCTTCCCCGCGGGCTCTTTCGCCAGCAGCGTGCAGGTCGCGATCGCAAACCTCGATAGCGGCAGCACCAGCGTCGGCGCCGCCGCGTCGGACGGCAGCCTCGCGGTGGCCGTGAAAGCGGACGCGGGCGACACGCTCTACGTCGTCTCGCTCGCGACCACAGGAGCGTCCTCGCCCTACATCCTCACCGCTCCGTAGCGTCCCAGGGGCTCGCGCACCCGGTTCGTGCGCAGGGTCTTTGGCTTCAGGCGCTTCGTCTGCTGCGGCTGCCCGCGGGCACGGCGCGTGAATGAGTGCTCCTCGACCAAGGGGGGTCCATGCGCTTCATCGCCTTCACGCTCATCGTTCTCACCGGCACCGCTTGCGCGACGACACGCGGCCTCGACTACCACGCACCACAGCTCACGATTGCCGCGGTCACTCCCGTGGTCTGCGACGCCATCGCCCGCTTGGCCAACGCCGAAGGCTGGGAGGTCATCACGGTCGCCCCTGAGCGCGGACTCGTCGAAGCGGTGTCTCGCACCGAGGTGACGCTCGGCGTCGGCATGCGCGAGCGCTGGCGCTTCACCATGGCGGACTATGACGTCGCCGTGACCCGCTTGTTCGAGGTCCAGATCGAGCCCGGCAGCGCCTGGCAGAGCGAAAACAAGGTCGCGGCCGGTTATGCCTACGCCCGCGAGCGCCAGGTGCTGGCGTCGCTCAGCGCCCAGTTCGAGACCGCGATTGTCGCGGACTAGTCGATTCGCTGCGTCGCGTTCGGGACGTTGCAAACGTCGACCTTGCCCGCCGGATGTTTGGTCCAGGGGTCGCGTCGGTTACGTCGTGATTCGATGAGGTCGGCGAAGCTCGCGCTCTCGGTGCGCAGCGTCCGGTATCGCGGACGCTCGCTCTCGGGCAGATCGGCGACGACTCGCACCCGTTCGATCGGGGTTCGCTCCGCCGGCGTCGCATAAAAGCCCATCTCGGCGGTACCCCGCGGCAAGGTCGAAATCAGCGACATGCCGTCGACGACGCGCCCAATCAGCGTGACGTTGCGGTCGAGGTGACGTGGCGCGTGCCCGATGACCATGTAGAGCTCGCTGCCGCTACCACTGTCGGCGGCTTCGTCACGCCCCACTCCCACCATGCCGTAGCAATGCACCAGCCAGGCTTCGTCGTGGCCACGCGCCGCCGGGAAGCCGCGGATGAAACCGGTCTCCGGCGCGTAGGTGTCACTCTCGGGCAGCTTGTAGAACGGCAGCCCCGCGGGCGTGCGCGAGAACTCCGCTAGAACGGTCTTTTCGGCATCGACGATCGGGCGGGTGCCGTCGGCGTCACCCCACTGCGCGACGTAGTCCTCCTGGGCGCGGATGAACGCCAGGCCGTCGTAGAAGTGAGCACGCGCCAGCTTGCGCACGTTGTCGACCGTGTGAATCGCCATCTCGGGTGCGAGCGCGATGACGATGCGACCGCGCGCCGTGTCCGCGAGCAGGAGGTGCTCGGCGGGGATCTCCTCCCAGTCATACTCGGGTGCCTGAGCAAGGACCTCGGCGGAGGTCAGGCCACGCGGATTCGCGCGGAGCGAGGCGCAAGCGGCCTGAGCGAGCAGTAGCGAGAAGGCGATCTTGTGCATGGCTCGACAGCCACTACGCGCCTGAGCTACGGCCTGCAAGCTCGATGATCACCGTTCACCACCTCGAGGTCTCTCGCGCCGTGCGCATCCTCTGGTTGCTCGAGGAGCTGGAGCTTCCGTATACGGTGAAACACTACGAGCGTAACCGCGCCACCTACCGCGCACCGCGCGAGCTACGCGCGCTGCATCCGCTGGGCAAATCACCCATCGTCAGCGACGGCGACCGTGTTCTCGCCGAGTCGGCGGTCATCATCGAAGATCTCATCGACCGCTATGGCGGAGGGACGTGGAGACCGGCGTTGGGCACGCCCGAATACGAGCGCTACCGTTACTGGTTGCACTACGCCGAGGGCTCGCTGATGCCCAACCTCGTCATGAAGCTGATATTCAGCAAGATCCCGCAAGGCGCCCCGGCACTCATGAAGCCACTCGCCAAAATGTTTTCGAAAAAAGTGTCGCGGGCGGTCGTCGACCCCGAGGTCGCGCTGCACTTGGAGTTCATCGAGCGCGAGCTCGCAGGGCAAACGTGGTTCGCGGGCAACGAGCCGACCGGCGCCGACGTGCAGATGAGCTTCCCTCTCGAACAGCTGTCGCTACGGGGAGACATCGTCGGCCCGAACGTCATGGCGTTCGTCGAGCGCATGCGCTTGCGGCCGGCATATCAACGCGCGCTCGTGAAGGCGAAGGCATGACGCTCGTATTCCTGGCGGTGATGAGCTTTTTGGGGCTGCCCGAGCGTGACGCTGACGGCAAGCCACACCTGCGCTCTGAGACGGTCCTCGTTCGCTTTGCCGACACGGGTGAGGTGGTTCTCAAGAAGAACCCAACCATCGTCCGGCCAATCGCCAGCGTGACGAAGCTGCTCACCGGCCTCGTGCTCGCCTCGATGCAAGTCGACCGGGCGCGCACCGTGGTGGTCCTCGAGGACGACAAGGACCGCCTCAAGTGGTCGAAGTCACGTTTGCCGGTCAGCGTCTCGATGACCTGGGGTGATCTCCTCCGCGCCGGCCTCGGCGCCTCGGACAATCGGGCCATCTATGCGGCGGTTCGAACCTTGATGGATCGCCAGGCGTTCGTCGCGCTCATGAACGCTAAAGCGGCCGAGATTGGCATGGCTAACAGCAAGTTCGTCGATCCCGCCGGCATCGATCCAGGGAATGTCTCGACGGCGGTCGATCTCACGCGTCTCCTCGACGCTGCCTCGCCGCTCGACGATCTCCGCACCATGCTCAACGCGCCGGTCATCGAGCTCGAGACCAACCGTGGGCTCATCACGCTGCGCAACCCCGACCGCCTCGTGCACTCGACCAACTGGGACATCGTCATCGGCAAGACGGGTTACACCGTCGAAGCAGGCCGCACGCTGGTGGTGCGCATGCATCTCGCGAATCGCCCCATCGACATGGTGTTTCTCGGCTCGCGCGAGATGCAGTCGGTCTTCGGCGACGCCGGCCGTATCCGACGCTGGCTCGAGCCCCAGCTCAAGGCGGCACCCACGCCGGTGCCGACCCCGAATCCCGTGCCAAAACCGGGACCTTCCGCGCAACCGTAGCCGCCCGCCGCCGATAAGCGCCTCACCGCAGGGACTTTGACGCACATGTTCCGATCCATCCGGGTCGCCGTGCTGGTTGGCATGGCGGCGACCTCGTTACTTCCTCGCACCGCTTCAGCGTACGTCGATGAAGTCCAAGCATCGACGCGCATCGAGCAGTACAAGCCGATCTACGCCCTCCTGGGAAATCCCGAGACCAAGCTGCAGATGTCGTTCCGGGTGAAGATGCTGCCGCTGACCGGCCTGTATGCCGGGTACTCGCAGGTGATGATCTGGCGGCTCTGGGAGGAATCGAAACCCTTCCAAGACCTCAACTACAATCCCGAGATCTTCTATCGCTTCGAGCTCGGTGACGCGCCGACTTGGTACGTCGACCTCGGCCTCTACGAGCACGAATCGAACGGCCGCAGTGGGCACGAATCGCGGTCTTGGGACCGCAGCTATGTCCGCTATAGCATGACCCATGCGCTCTCGAGCACGAGCCGCGCGCGCATCCACTGGAACATCAAGGCGTGGGTTCCCTACAACTACGATTTCGACAACACCGACATCGCACGCCGGCGTGGTCTCTATGAAGCACAGGTCTCGCTGGTCGACGCATTCGGCACCTGGCTCGACCGCAGCGACATCACCCTGCGCTTCTTCGGCGGCGGCCCTTCGCACGTGAATCCGCTGCAAGGCGGCCAGGAGCTCACGGTTCGTTTTGCTCCGCGATTGCTGTCTTCGTCGGCGGCTCAGATCGTACTACAGTACTTCCATGGCTACGGCGAAAACCTCCTGGACTACGACGTCAAGAAGAGTGTTTTCCGCGCCGGCTTGGGCTTCTAGCGCGACGGCTCTCGCGTCCTGCTTGCTGTTCATCGCCTGCTCACGCGACGACCGCGAGCATCCGGGCCCAGATCCGCTAAAGCAGCTGGTTGCGACCGAGCCACGGGTTTTGAGCCCGGGCAACGTCGATGGCCAAGACGAAGACCCGAGCGTGCTCGTCGCCGCTGACGGAGCACTCTGGGTGGCCTGGTACTCGAATCGCAACGGCGTCCAGTCGGACGGCCGGGCCGATCGCGAGATCTTCCTGACGCGAACGACCGATGGTGTGACCTGGCTCGACCCGGTTCAAGTGACGCGAGCCAACGGCTGGGCCTTCTATCCGAGCCTCGCGCAAGACGCCTCGGGCCGCTTCCACATCGCCTGGTGGCAACTCGATCCGCTCCCGCAAGGATGCACGGTGGACGTCGATTGCACCGGCACCTTCAACACCATCCTCTACAACGTGTCGGATGACGGCATCACGTGGGACCTCGACGCCGCGACCACGATTGCCAATGGGCCGGGCGACTGGCTGCCTACGCTGGTCATCGACGACGCCACCCAACGCCCCGCGGTCTATTTCACCTCGCCGACGCGCAACGCGGCTGGCGCGATCGATCTGGGTGATGGACGCCTGCGCATCTATCGCGTCGCCTACGGCGGCACGAGCTGGAGCGCCCCCGTCCGCTGCAGCGGTCTCGACGCTCAAGGCCACAACACGTATCCCCACGTCGTCCAGCGACCCGATGGTGCCTTCGCCATGACCTGGACGCGTTACGACGCGGCCGCCGGCACCGGGGTCTTGGACGTGTTGGGCCAAGCGTCGGCCGACACCCTCGTCGCGGGGTCGATGGACGGCGTCGACTGGACAGCTCCGCGCGTCGTCAGCGACCCGACGAAGCTCGACGTGTTTCCTTTCGCCTTCGACCGCGACGGCGACCTGCGCGTCGTCTGGCTGACCGCCGTGCCCGGGGCCTCGAGTGGTACGACAGTCGATCTCGCCGCTGACGGCGTCTTCTCGAGCGGACTCATCAGCCATGACGAGGTCGCCGGCTATACGGCGCGCTACCAAACGACCGCGACTCCCGGGATCACGTGGGCCGTTTGGGTAAGCGGCGCCGCGGACAAACAGAAGCTCTGGTACCGCTTCTTCGAAGCGCCCTAGAGTGGCTCGTAGCAATCGTAGGTTCGCAGGCGCGCGATGCGTCCATCTTCCAGCTCGTAGACCTGAGCAATCTTGGCGCGCAGCTGGGTGCCTTCCGGGTTTGCGCCGACTCGCACCCGCAAGCTGCCCGTCCAAATCATTTCGAGCACCACGGTATCCATGGCCGCGACCTGACGGATGATATCGAAGCGCTGATTGGCGATGAGCTCCTGGCCCCGCCGCATCGCCTCGCGCACCTGGGCGAGTCCTCGAATGACGCCGCGACGATTGAACGGGTTCGGCATTTCCTCCTGCAGGAAGTCCGAGCTCACCATCGCTTGCAGCTCCTCCGCTGGGCGCCACGCCTCTACTGCACGCACGAACGCTACTGCCTTTTCGACGCTCGACATGAGCCCTCCTATGCACAACCTAGTTGTGTATATTTGCACAACCACGTTGTGCATGCAACACGCATACGCATGGCTGTCGACCTCGGTGCGCTGGACACCAGCTACCTCGCCCTTTTCGTGGGCCTACGCGCCAACGCGCTGGTATTGGAGCATCTCGACGCGCGCGGATTCGCCGACATCAAGGAGTCCGATGGCTATGTCGTGCAACACTTGGTCGAGGGTCCGCGCACCATCACGGAGCTGGCGCGGCGCTTGGGCGTGAGCCAACAAGCCGCATCGAAGTCGGTCGCGGACCTCAAGAAGCGGAGGCTCATCACCGTGGGAGCAAGTGCCGACGGTCGCGCCCGTGCGGTTCGCTTGTCCGAAAGAGGTCTCGCCGTCGTCGCCGAGGCGCGGAAGGCTCGGTTGGCCATCGAAAGACGCGTAAGCAGAGCGTGCGCCGGCGACGAGCTCGACGCGACGCGCAAGACATTGACGTCGATTCTCGAGGTGCTCGGCGGCGTGAATAGCGTCCGCGACCGCCGGGTTCCTCGGCCTCGCGCTTAAGCCACCGCCAAGCGCGCAATCCACGCGTCGAATGCGTCGATGTGCTTCTGAACGTTGGCGCGGATCTTCTCGTCGGTGATCGCACCGGCGGCGTCGAACAGTCCGTCCTTCGCAGTGATGTAGACCTCCGGCGCTTGCATTGGCGTCGCGCCTGACGGGCCGAGGATGCTGCGCAGGTGTGCTTGTGCGACTGCTGTCCCGACGTGGCCGACGGAAGCACCCAGCACGCCGACCGGCTTGTGCTTCAGCGAGCTTTTCCCGCTCGGACGTGATGCCCAGTCGAGAGCGTTCTTCAACACGCCGGGGATCGAGCGATTGTATTCCGGCGTCACGACGAGCACGCCATCGCTGGTCTCGAGCAGCTGCTTCAATGCCCCAACCGCTGCGGGTGGATTCGGCCACAAGTCTTCGTTGTAGAGCGGCAGACTGCCGATGTCGGCGTGACGACAGGTCCACAGGTCTTTCGCGAGCACCTCGACGGCCTGCGCGAGCTTCTTGTTGATGGAGTCCTTCCGGAGACTCCCGACAATGACGGCAATGGTCTTCATGGGACTCTCGCCTAGCCAACAAGCGCCGGGCGCACAACCGCGACCGCGCCTAGCGAGCTAGACGCGATCGCGATAGCCCGAGATGACGAATCAATCGTCGTCGCACTCGTCGTGGCACTCTTTGCGAGCATCGCCGCAAGCGAGCTGACACGAAGCGTTGTCCGGGTTCTGACCCGTCGCCGCGCGCGTCTGGCACTCGTTCACGCAGCGGTCATGACCGCTGATGCAGCCGGCTTCGCAGGCGGTTTCCCGGTTGTTTTCCTGAACCTCATGCATCGTGCTGCTGCAGGCAGCAGCGCCCATCGTCATCGCGGCGAGAGCCGCCAGAATCATGCCCTTCATATCGAATTCCCCCCTGGCCATGACGTAACGATGATGAGCTGGCTTGTCAGCGTCTCGCGTTGCCCCATGTGGCGTTCAGGGAACACGGTGCGAATCGGTAAGGGCCGAGCCCACACGTGGACCAGCAGATCGACGGCGCAGGCAGCGACACCGCGAGCACGATGCTAAGATCAATGCTCCAGGGGATTGGACATGGGACCACGACTTCTCGTTGCGTTAGCGATCGGGTTGGCGGCCTGTGGCTCGGAGGAGGCCGCGTCGGATCCCAGCGAGTTCGATCACCCGGGCACACGACCGCTCGCAACGTGCGCCGATGCGAGTAGCGAAGACGCCTTCGTGCTGGCGCTGCGGTACCAGGAGGCCATCCGCTACAACGAACGCCTGGCGAGCGACTACACCTGGGCACTGAATAGCGCCCGAGCCGAATATCCCGATCTATGTGCCACGCGTGCGTTCGCGGACATCGCGCCGGATGTCGTCGTGGTGCGCGCGCGCCACCCCGCCGTGCTCGAAGCGTGGCGCAACGGCGTCGCGGAGACGGGAGTCGACGACGTCGATCGCATCCTCGCGCCCGTGGGAGTCACGCACATCGAGAGCGGCGAGCGCGCGCAAACGTTCGTCCTGACACTTGCGCAACCCGTGAATGGCCGCGCCCTCGCCCGAGCACTCGACCACACCCACGCGGTCGACGCCGAGGCAAAAAAGAGCGATGTCGCCGGAGACTTCTACTTCGACGGCCACGCATACGTCTCGCGGTCTCCATCCGACATCCAGGTGCGCCCCGGCGAGCGGGCGACGCGCTTCATTTTCGAGCGCGCGGACGGCCGAGGGCGTGCCTCGGTCGTCGTCCATCATAACGGAGTCGTCGGCGACCTCGACGAGCGCTAGGCGCTCACGACGGCGACTTCCGTCTGCACTGGCCACGGCCGGTCCCGCGTTCCGGCTTGCCAGTTGTCGTGGCGTCCATCCCAGTAGACGACGGGAAGAGCGTTCGGGTCGAGCTCGTCGAAGCAGTTCGCGTTGACGGACACGAAGTCCCCGCCGATGTCCTCGAGGTGTCCTGCTCCGTAGCAGTGGATGCCGCAGGTCTTGCAGAAGAAGCGCCGTCCGATCTCCGGCGTGCGCGTGTAGCTCGCCAGCGATTCCTTCCCGGCCAAGAGCTCGAACTGCGCCGGTTTGACGATCACCGCGGTGGCGCCGGTGCGCTGGCAAATGTTGCAGTTGCAGCGACTTGCTCGTGACAGGTCGGTGCTGACGGCGAAACGAACGGCGCGGCAGTGGCAGCTTCCTTGGACGGTCTTCATGACATCTCCCGATGGGCGTCGGCGCGGGATGCGCCTACTCACCCGAAGAACATGCCGCACCCGTGTGTCAGCATCATGTCAGGTTTGTTCGAGGCACCGCTGGGTGGTAACCGGAGGCCATGAAGAACGTCTTCTTTACCGTCGTGCTCGTCAGTCTCGCCGCTTGTGGCGACGACACCGTCGGCGATGACGACACCGATGGCATCGAGCCGTGCGCCAACGGAATCACCTGCCCCGCCGGAACGACCTGTGCGGCAAACCAGCTGGCCTGCATCGCCGACGACTGCGGTAACGGGCACATCGACGCCGGCGAGGTCTGCGATGACGGAAACATCATCGACGGCGACGGCTGTAGCGCCACCTGCCAGAATGCGGTGGGTTCGGTGTGCGGGGACGGCACCCAAGACGCGACCGAGGACTGTGACGATGGCAACGCCATCACGGAGACGGCCTGCGCCTACGGCAGCGCCAGCTGCGTGATTTGCGACGCGGCTTGCAATGCGATCACGCTCTCGGGTCATGTCTGCGGTGACGGACACCTCGACGCGCCGAACGAAGCCTGCGACGACGGCAACATCGCCAGCGAAACGGCGTGCCCCTATGGTTCCGCCGCATGCACCGTCTGCAACGCCGATTGCAGCGCCACCATCTCGCTCACCGGCAACGTCTGCGGTGACGGTAACCACGATATCGAGCACGAGGAGTGCGACGACTCCAACACCGTCACCGAGCCAACGTGCCCTTACGGCAACGTCTCGTGCTCGGTGTGCGCGGCGGACTGCACCGAGGTTCCAGCCACCGGAAACGTTTGCGGCGACGGCGTCACCGACTTCGACAACGAGGCCTGTGACGACAACAACACCCTGCTGTGCGGGTCGTGCACCTTCACTTGCAACAGCTTCACGCTCGCGGTGGCCCGCGGTCAGATCATCACCGTCCCCGGCTCGCTGCTCTCCGATGGCCAAACTTTCACGGTGAGCGACGGCTTCGTGACCGCGACCTTCGAGCTCGACAGCAATGCCGCCGCGAGCGGAGGCAATGTTCCGGTGACCTTCGCCGCGCCGAACAACGCGGCCGCGATAGCCACCGCGATCCGCGTCGCGCTGAACGACCATCCGACGCTGGCTATCGACGCGACCAACGCCGGTGCGCTGGTCACGCTCACGAACCAACGACCCACTTCCCTGGGCAACGTTCCGATCACCGAGACCATCGGCGCCGGCGACTTCGTGGTCGTCGGTATGAGCGGAGGCCTAGGCGGCGATTGCTCGACTGGCCAAGGCTGCGCCAACGGTTTCGACTGCGCGAGCAACGTGTGCTTGCCTGACGGCACCTGCGACTGAGCGCAGGGCCTTCGCGACCGGCTTGGCGCTGGCTGCAGCGAGTGTTTTGCACAACTTCGGGACCGCACCGCCGAACATCGGCCCATGCGGACCGATCGCCCCTCAGCGCCCCGCGCGCAGCTTCTTGCGACAGCTTCGTCCCTCGCAACCTCGCGGCCTGCGACGGCAACCACGGCGCGGACGAGCTCCGTGGACAGCGTCGAGCGCGTCGGCAAGGCGCGCGCCCACGCAGGGGACATCATCGCGTGGCACGACTTCGGCCGCGCGCTCCTCGCGAAGCTCGGTGTCGACGACCTCATGGGCTCGCAGCGCATGGCGGTGGCTGTGCACGCGCAAATGAACGCGCTCGCGGTGACCGCACCGGTGCCCGGCACCATTGCCAACGCCGCGATGGCCCAGGTCCTCGCCACCTATTTTCCCGGTGAGGCCAAGTCGATCAACGCGTTTGCCCGCAAGCTCGGTATGCCTGGCGACGTCGCAAGCCAGACGATGGCGAGTGTGATCGCGACGCGGTCACTCACGCTACGCGCAGGCGACGGCACTGACGATGACCGCCCGATCACACTGCCTGAGGGCAAGTGGGTCCCCAAAGATCCGAACGTTCCGCCATTGCGTCCTCGCTGGGGCGCGGTCCGCATGTGGTCGGCGGCGAACGACACGGTGACCGCTCCGCCACCACCGGCCGAAGGCTCCGACGTCTTCACGACGAACTACGCGCTCTCCAGCAACTCCTACACAGTTCGCCAGATGCTCGACACCCAAGCCCCGGCCAAGCGTAAGGTCGTCGCCAGCGCTTGGGTCGCGCAGACCAAAGAGTGGGAACATCAGAAACCGTGGAACGATGCTCTGGTCGCCGAGATCAAAGCCCACAAGCTCGGTCCGCAAGCGACAGCGAAGCTCCTCTTCGCCTATCACGCGGCACGCGCCGACGCGTACGTCGCAGTGTTCAAAGCGAAGTACGACCCGGTCATCGGTTTCGTGCGCCGCCCCTGGCAGATCAAACCTGAGGCGCCAATCCGCGAGGCCGTGAAGCTGCCGAACTCGCCCTCGTATCCGTCTGCCCACGCAGGCCAAGGTGGCGCCATCAGCACCCTCCTCGCTCAGGTCTTCCCCGAGAAGAAAGACCAGTGGATGTCGATGGCAGCCGAGGCACGCGCGTCGCGCATCATTGGCGGTCTGAGCTACCTGTCGGATAGCGCCAGCACGGCCATGGGCAACAAGGTAGCGTTCAACGTGATGAAAGATCTCGGCATCATTGCTTCTTGAGCCGGTCGACCATCAAACCGAACAGACTGCCGCTATCGCGGACATCCCCGCGGATTGGCTCTTTGCTCCACGAGCTACCGATGAGGCTCGCGGCGGCTCGTGCCCGAGCGTCGAGGACGCCCTCCTTCTCGAGCACGGCACGCGCAGCCTCTTGGCTCGCGAGTAGCACCCCCAAGAGCACGCATGCCTGGGCCGTGAACAGCAACACGGCCTCGCCGCCCTGCTGCTGACAGTGTTTGACGAGGATCACGAGCTCGAGAGCCAAGTGTCTTCGCTCGGCGGGAGCAGTGGCGCTCAGCGCCTCATAGCTCGAACGAAAGGCGCGCTCCTCGAGCCCAATGAAGCCATCGACCTCGGTCAGGTGAGCGCGAATCTCTGCGATGCGACCGTCGAACGCCTGACCAGGCTCGGTCACCCCTCGACTCGTCCGGACGCCAGGACACTGGCCGCCGCTTTCGCGACTGGGTTGATGAAGACGACGTCGTTCTGCTGCTCACAGCAGGAAGAGGCGTGCTCCAGCGTGTGAAGAAACGTCGTGAAGAGCGCGCGTTCGTCGGCATTGAGGCGGGCCGACGGCAAACGCGCCGTGACGAGCGCATGCAGGTGCGCTGCTTGCTGCGCGAAGAGTTGCTGTGCCTCTGGGCCATCGTCGCGAGCACCCAGGCTCGTGAGGTAAGTCTTTCCCTTGAACAGCGGTTCCCTGAGGATGGCGCCGCCGATGAGCGCATCCACCGCTTCGAGCTGCGCGTTGATGTCGTTCATGAGCGCCAATGGATCCATCGAGCCCACGGCGAAACCAAGCCGCCCTTTGGTGCGAAGGTCCTCGAACACGTTGCGAACATCCTGAGCCGCCAAGAAGGCATTGTAAGCGTTCGCGTACCCAACCCGATCCTCATCGGGCCAGGACTTGAGCGCGGACCTAATCGAGGTTTCGACGCGCTCGAGGCTGCCCTCGGCGCTGGCCAGCTCTGCGGCCGTGTACGTTGCCTTGGCTGCAATCCGCTCGAGAGTCGATTTGACGCCCATACCGGCGAGGCGCATCAGTGGAGCCGCGCTAGCGACCTGCAGGTGAGCGATACGGTAGTCGATTTTCGGCGTAGCCATAGTCAATCCCTGATCGACGCGCGCAGTACGCCCTAGTCGTCGATCACGGCGTTTATCGACCGATCCGCGAAAGAGTTGCCGGGTATTTCAGACACCGCGCAAACTGAACGCTGCCCCTTGTGGGTCATCGCCGACGACCGCGCGCTCGCCCGAAGGCAGCACGAACGTGGCGGAGAACGTCGCGCCCCTTGTGCGAGCGGTGTCGACGGCGACATCGAGGTCGGCGACACGCATTTGGAAGAGCCAATGCGGGTGAACGCCTGGGCGGCCGAGGATCCCCGCCATCGAGCCGACGTTCGCTCCGCCACGAGCCCACGCGAAATGGCGGATGGTTCCCACGCCGTCGAGGCTCATGCTGTCGGTAAGCATCCAACCGAAGGCGGTTTCGTACGCTTCGGCGGACGCTTCGACGTCACGCGAGTTGAGCACGTGCCACGCAACCTCGCTCATCCCCTCCCCCGGCGCGGACGACAGACCAATCAACGCTCCTCCAGGGTCACGCAGCGTCGCGAACGACACGCCGCGCGCTTCGACTGTCGGGCCCAAGCGCTCCCCGCCACGACCTGCGATGCCTTCCGCGATTCTATCGACATCGTCGACCGTCACCGTGCCGAGCCAATGGGGTACGGCGCCGCGCTTTCTTGCTTGTTCGTGGAGCTCGACGATGTCGGCGCGGCCGCGGCCAAGGATCGCATCGTAGAAACCGCGGGCCGCCTCGACGTTCGAGGTGCGTAGCGTGTAGCGCGTGAACGTGATCATCGAGACTCCCTCAGGTGTCGGCCTGGCTCCCGCGGATCTTCGAGGTAGACGAATCCGAGAGCACCTTCCGGCGATACCAAGCGCCGGAGGTTACGCATATGGAGATCAAAGGCATCAACCCCGCGGTCGTCGCGCCCGCTGCGAATAGCGTCGGTCAAACCAACTTCAAGCTCACCCGTTACGCTTCGGAACGCGTCACTGCCTACCTCGAAGGCAAGGTCGGCGAGGTCACCGAAGTACGCCACCCGAGGATCCTCAAGTCACTGGCAGGCGTGGAAGCCATTGGCCAAACCAGCGCCGGCCGAATTCCGATCAGCGGCGGAGGAACCGAGGTCAGGCTTGGCAACGTCAAGATTCTCGACGGACGGCTCTACTACCAGGGTCCGACCCAGGGACGCACACCGAACCCCAACGTCCGCACGTTCGACTGTGGCCCACTTCCGGCGTTCGCCGTAGCGGCCGGTTGAGCTCCAGGGCGCCGCAGGGCGCCCGTTCTCAGAGCGCGGACACGTGAGCTCGCAGGTCGGGCTCCGTGTACACGCCGGCGTCGTCGTGCACGTAGGTCGGCGTGCGGAACAGCAGGCTCTTGGTGGGCACCGATGGCGTCCACTGATTGCTCGCACCCGACCAGGGATAGATGCCGAACTTCATGAACGGTACGGCGGTGCGTCATACGCCCCGCCGTTCCGCACATCGATGAAACCTTGGGTGTTGAAGCGGACGGTGACGGCGAGGTCCGCGAAAGCGTCGGCATCGCCCGCCGACAAGCCGGTCACCGCATCGATTTCGTCGGCGCTCGGCGTCGCATCGAAATCGAGCTGGAACGACGTCGTTTGACTGTCGATCGCGAGATTCGCGAATGTCGCGCTGCTGACGAGCTCCGCTACGCCGTCGCCGAGCGTGCTCACGTGCACACCGAGCGAAGCGCTATCGCTCACGCCGCTGTCGACCAACGTCGCCGTGACGTTGATCATGGCTTCGCCGGCGGCGATGGCCGTGACCACACCGTCGGGCGACACGGTCGTGACACCCTGGTTGGTGCTCTCGTAGCTCACCGAGTAGACGCGCGTCGCCCCCGTCACCGAGACCGTCGCATTGATCGGCACGACGTCGCCGACGTTCATCTGCAACAGGCCGGCACCAATGATGAGCTCGAGCTCCGATGGCTCGTCGTTCTCCATCTGCTCGGGGGCCGTTGCGCTATTGGCCCGGCCGCATCCCGCCGAAGCCAGGGCACACATCAAGGCGAACACACCAACGGGACGCGCCGCCCAGCGAACAGCGGCTCGTGACGTGACAAACATGAGGCCTCCACCCCTCCCACCGAGGCGGAGATATCAGGCCTCGAACCTGACGGTACGTCAGACGCACCGCGGCGCCGGCTCGCGCCGATAACAACCCCCGAAGCGAGTTTTTAGGGGTGTGTTTATGCGGTTGTCGCACACCGACAGGGTCGAGCAGCGGGTCGCGAGCGTCGTGCACTCGTTGGGTCGAGGCTGCGAAACCGGCACAGCAGCCAGTCAACGCGTGCTCGACCGAGCCCGTGACGAAGTCGCGCTTTGGTCGAACGCTCGCGGGGACGAACAGCGCGCCATCCTTCGCCGGGGCATCGACAAGGCGCCGCTGTCCGCCAAACAACGCCAGGCCCTGCTCACGGTTCTCATGGGCCAGGTCGCGGGGTACGGCGAGGTCCTACCCAGCTCCAGTCAGCTCGAGCGCCACGAGCGCCTCGAGGCGCAGTGCCGTGAGCGCGGCGTCGCCTACGCCACCCGCCAGCTCTTCACGGGCGGCACGATGCCCGACGCGTTACGAAGCGCCTGCGACAAGGCGAAAGTCGGGTGGGGAAAGCTCGTTCCCAAAGGAAAGCTCGATGACGCGGCTGTGCTTTCCGACGCCGCGAAGCGCATCGCCTCGGGGTTCGTGCCGGACGTCGAGATCCGCGATGTGAGTCCCGAGGTTGGAAGCGGCGTCTTTGCGCGCAGCCGGCTTCGCGCCGGTACCTTCCTCGGCGAGTACACCGGATCGGTCCACGTTCTCGACCCGCAAGAGTACCGACGCCTTTGCCACGAGAACGCATATGTCCTCGACTACGGGGTTCGCCTCGCTCATGCCATGGCAGTCGTCGACGGCAAGAGCTGTGGAAATCACACCCGCTTCATCAACCACTCCTACCGGCCGAACGCCGCCGAGGGATGTCTCTATCTCGCGGACGGACGGCACAGCTTCTTCGTCGCCCATCGCGACATCGCGGCCGGCGAGCAACTGACGATCAACTACGGACCCGACTATTGGTCCATACGCGACGAACCGGTCAGGCTTTGAAGCGTGAAAGCAACCGGCATCACTACAGTCGCGCGGACGAGCGAGTGGCGCGAGGCCAACGACGAGGCCGTGCCTCCGAGACTGCCGCTGCTGCCGTACGGCGGCTTACGGGGATTCACGAAGCCCGGTCGAGCTCTCGGCTTACCACCACCTGCCGCTCGCGGTGTCAGGTTGGCCGACGCCTCTGGTGCTGCACCCGTCGCATCGCCTGGCGTCGTGGCGACGCCGGAGGACCTGCGGCGCGTCATCGACGGGCATCGAGCAGTCATGATCATGGTCGACGACGGGGTGCCGCTGACCGAGAGTGACGCTGCCGCCTGGGAGCGCTTTGGCGGTGAGGCTACCGGACGCGTCGCAACCGTTCGGGCGAGCCGCGAGGCGCTCGATGGTGTTCTCGGCGTCCGCTCGAGCAGACAAAGCCGCTACTTCGCTTTTGCGAACAAGCAACGGGCGCACGAATCACCGGTGCTCACCAAGCGGCCTTTCTGCGACTCGCTCGGTTGTCCGGACATCGCGATGCCCTCCGCGGCCCTGCCAGGCATGACGCCGGTAGCGCGCTTCGAGACTCTGAGCTTGGGAATCGGGGAAGAACCAGGACCGCTCGCGTTCGAGCTCGGGGGGCTGCAGGCTTGTTATCTCGCGGCTGCCCTCATGGCGATGAGCACGACCGGGCACTTGGGCGGACTATTGCGAGAGAACTACGACGGCACTCTCACCCTCACCTTGCCGAACCGCGATCCCGTGACCTTCGACAGTCGCCTTTACGTGGAGCGCGATCGGCCCCTGGAGCGCTACAGCCGCCGCCGTTCCGAGGCTCAGCGGTCCGGAGCATGGGGCCCCTTCATCGAGAAAGGCCTCGCCGCGCTGGACAGCGCGGGCTACGGCGGGCTCGAGCGCGGTGTCGAAGACGCAATGCTCATGCTGGTCACCGGCGAACCTTATCGTATGGTGAAGGTCGAGGAGATCACACAAGAGCGCCTGCTCGAGCTCCTCTCCCACGCGGCGCAACGGCCGATGATTGGCGGCAGTTGGAGTGACCGGCTCGCATCGGACGGTGGTCATGCATTCGCGATCTACCGCGTCGAGCGTGACGCAGCGGGCGCGCCCTATGTCGTCATAGGCGACCCGCGCGGCGATCTCACCCACGAGGAAGGCGTCAGAGAATATCGCAGCGCCGACTATGATGCCGAAGCCGTCGTGGCCGGCCAGCCGCGCTCGGAGTATGACGGTGTGTTCCGCCTGAGCCTCGCCGATTTCCACCGCATGTTCCGCCGCATAGCGGTTCCGGCCGACTTGCTCAGCGAAAGCGACCCGAAAGTCTGCACCACCGCCGAGACCTTCGACACGCGGCCAGTCTACGGCGCAGCGATCAAATCCGTGGCGACCTGTGAGGGCAACAAGACCCCTTAGGCCCCTGGACGATCATGTGGTCGATCATAAGCTGATCGATCCTGGCACTTGATCATGCGTTACGCGTTGGTCGATTGCGCGCGACAGGGTAGTGTCACGTCTAACCAAATAGGACGTGGGGCATGAGCGTCTCGGAAGAGCTTCGAACCTTGTCAGCGGAGATCCTCGAGGTCGAGAGCACGTTCGGACCGAACGGCGAGCCGCCGAGCGAAGAAGCGGCGGCGAAGTGGCTGCGGCTGGTCTCGAGCTTTCGCGCCGCGCACGGTTTGCCACGCGGTTATCCCGGCCCGCATCGCCGCAGCTTCTTGCGCCTCCCGACCGACGCGACCGTGCAGTGCCGTTTCTCTTCCGGAACCGCTGAAGCGCACTGCTCGGTGATGGGCTATGGCGGCCTTGGCTTGTCGCTCGCACACACGAGCCTTGCGGTCGGCACCAAGCTCGAGATCACCGAAGCGGTGTACCTCGGCAAGCGCTATCAGCTCGGAGTCTCCGGCGAGCTGCGATGGGCTCAGAAGGTCGGTACCAGCGTGCACGTCGGAGTCCGCTTCGACACCGACCGCGCGCTTTCGACGGGCGGGTTCTCCGCCTGGTACTTGGCGGTCTATCACGAATATCTGCGTGCCCTCGCCCGCGGCGAAGCCGAGCCGCTCATGGGAGATGAGTCGGCTCGCTCTGTCGACGCGCCGAACGTCGATGCCGCAACCGAGGTCACCAAAGCGCGCATGCTCGTCGTCGACGATGAGCCCGAGAACCTCAAGGTCCTCGAGCGCGCGTTTCGCAACGACTTCGAAATTTTCACGGCACCGAATGGCGCGGCAGCGCTCGAGCTCGCGCTTCGCATCAAGCCGCAAGTGGTCATCACCGATCAGCGCATGCCCACCGCGACGGGCATCGAGCTCCTCAGTAGCCTTCGCCGGCAGCTCCCCGACACCGTGCGTATCCTCGTGACTGGATACGTCGCCTACAACACGTTGGTCGAAGCCGTTAACTTGGCGATGGTGCACCACTACGTAGAGAAGCCGGTGCAGATCAACAACCTCGTCGACGCTGTCGCAACGCTCTGCAACAAGCGGCCTGGCTGATCACGTAAGGGGTGTGCGCGAGGGTGCAGCTGGGAGCGCCAACGTGGCGCCACGTCCAGAGGCACACCGGATGCAGCCGCGCCGATGATGGCGAGGCACTGCCTTCCGGAGCTCCCCCACCATGCCGATTCAAGAAGCTCGTCCCTCGGGCACAGCCTCGATTGCCGCGTCCCAGCTCGCGCAGGTCACCGCCCCGGCGGCGGCCACCATCGTGAACATTCGCGCCATGCGCTTCGAAGTTCCCGAAGGCCTCACCATTGCACCCGGCACGTCGATCGAGTTCGTGAACCAGGATCGGATGCCGCACACGGTCACCGCCACCGGCCGCAATGCCCAGGGCAACGGGCCGCTCTTCGACCTCACCATCCCGCCGGGTCAGCGCGGGCGCTTGACCTTCACCGCCTCTCAGGTCGGCACGCACTTGTTCTTCTGCAAGTTCCACCCGGCCATGACCGGCAGGCTCGTCGTGCAGGCTCCCGCCACCGACGCGCTCGACCGCGTCGATAGCCGCCCACCGTCGTCTTCGACGCCCGACGTGCCAGACCTTGCGAGCGGCTTGGCGGCGCCCAAGGCGCACCTCGCCGGTTGCGGCCGCCGGGGCTGCTAGCCGTGAGTCACATCAAAGTCGGTCCGTTCGCGAGCAGCCTCGACGCGCGCTACGCGGTCGCTCACGTACGTTGGGCCACGGGTGGCGCAAGTGACGGAACCGTGATCGATGATGCGGTGGCCAACAAGACCCTCGAAGGTGGTGCCACCGCCGTCCACGCAGCGGCACGCCTCGTCACCAACTCGAGCCCCGACGCGCTCGATGACACGCTCGAGATTGCGCATCTCGCGCCCAAAGGCATTTCACCGGGCCGCCGGGTTGGCGAAGGTTGGCGGACGGCTGTCGGCACCCAGGAGCTGCTGCAAGCGACGCGCTACGCGTTCTTCGGCAAGGCGAACGGCAGAGACAAGTTCTTCCTGCCCGAGGGAGTCGACCCGCAGACCGCCCGTATGGCCCTCGTCATTGCGGCTGCGGCGTACACCAAGCAGGCGCTAAGCTGCACGTTGTTGGGTCCGGCCGCGAGCGGAGAGTTCGTCTATACGAAGTGGGAGCTCGAACGCCTGGGTGCACAACCTCCACCACCTTGGGTGGCGGAGGACGCCAAGTCGAATCACCCTCTCGCGTCGGCGTTCGCTCGAGCGGTCACGTATTTGCAGCACGCCATGGACACTCCAGACGCCACCGCCCCAGCTCTCGAGGGTGAGCAGCGCGATCTCGTTTGGCACGTCGCAGCCAGCACGGTGCACGAGCACGTCTTCGGTAGTAGCGTCTCGACCTTTTCGCTCTTGGCGTCCATGCCCGAGCAACAAGGCAAAGGCGTGCTCGAAGGCCGCTCACCGATCTAGGTTTGCTTTAGCGGACAGGATTCCACCTCATGGCTGACACGATTTCGGGTGTGCTTTCGTCTCCAACGGCCGCGGCACAGCGCGTCGCTGCACCGACCTGGGAGACCGCGATCGCCAACATTCGCGCCAACGGCACGTACCGTCCCGCCAACAGTCCCTTCCCCGCGACCATCGGGCTTGCTGACATCACCGGGCCGCGCGAGAGCACGCATCAAGCGGACTACATGAACCTGTGGGGCGTGCGCCGCGCCGACTGTTCGTTCAGCGCCCGCGAAGCGAGCATCGTGTCGGAGAGCTGGACGGCGACGCCCGACGGCAACCTGCATTTCGACCAATGGCTCCACAAGCTCGGCATGGATGGCACCGCGCAAAGTGCCTCGCATCGATGGGTGCTCCAGGGACCGTCCGGGCGGGTCTTGGGTTTTGGTTCCTACCCAGTCCAGCCCGGTGAAGCCGAAGCGAGCCTCGCAGCGCTCGTCGACAAGTTCGCCACGTTCGTGCCTCCTGCCGACCCGAGCGCTTCCGCGTGCGTTCCAAGCGACCGCGTCGAGAAGCGCGCCGAGCTCGACCTTCGCCCGCGAGTCGCCCAAGTCAGAGGCCTTGCGGTACCTCACTCGCGAGCCAAATAGCTCGCCGGATAGTGCGTGACCCAGTCGAGAGAGGCGAACGCGCTGGTGTGGGAAGCGTGCTCGGTGCCAAGCGTCGCGCGGTTGTGGAGGCCCGAGGTGGCAAGTACGCCAACGACCTGAATGCTGCCGTCCGGGAGCTGCACCAGTGCCGGGCCACCACTCATGCCGCCAGTCACCGGCGGGTTCGTACCGTTGACCGCCAAAGCACTGTTGACGATTCCTTCCGAGCCCCCGGAGGCGGTGCCGGCAGCGCCGACGAGGTTCATGCCAACGTAGTCGCCCGCAGCAGTAACGTTGCCCCAGGCCGCGAACCCGAACTGATAGATCGACATGCCGGTCGTGGGGGACGCACCAACGCGGGGCAGATTCGAGAGCGATACCCCGGGACGCAACGCGTTCAAGGTCTCCGGCGTGAGGGTGACCACGTAGGCGTCGGTCGACGGATCGGGGTTGGCACCGGAACCGCGTATATTCACGCGATTGTTGGCGTCGACGACGCCCCGCGACAACGCAGCTTGGTCCGCGACCGGAATCTCGATGAGCCGGCCGGCGCTGTCGCGTGCCGAGATCACCGTGGTCGCCCCCGGACTCACGACGTGGTTCGCGGTGATGAGCACGGCACAATCGACGCCGTCGATGTTGGTGACGGCGAGCACGCCGGAACCGTTATAGCGGCTATCTTGGTCGGGTCCCGAGGTGTGGACCGCGACCGTCGCGAGCTGCCCCATGGCGACGACCTCGGACGGAATGGCACGCGAGATGAGCGACTCGCCGGCGATGGCGCGTTCGCCCCACCGACGGGCGTTCTCGAACGGCACACCGTGGGCGCCGGCACTCTCCGCGTAGATGTTGGTGTTCCGTACCTGCAACGGGTGCGTCAGCGAGACGAAGGTGCCGTTGCGATAGTTGTATTGGACCTCCGTTTGTTCCGAGGTCGTGACCAAGATGCGCTGCTCGCCGGTGCGGTAATCGGTGCTCGCACGGACGGTGAGCTCTGGGTTGGCGCGCAGCTCGTCGACGAGCTCGCTGACCCGCGCCATCCGAGCTCCAACACCGGTGGCGACGAGATGCATATCGGTTCGCGAGTCGACGAGCTCGCCATTCACGAAATCGTACGTGACCTGGATGCCGTCGCGCGACCAAAGGTCGAACGTCTGGATGTTCGCCCTCGGCTGATAGAGCGCGACCGTCACGTTGGGATCGCGCGAGAGATGTTGGAAGACCGACGACACGGCGTCCATGCGGATGTCCGCAGGATCGGTCGGTGGCGTATAGGTGACGCCCGGGTCGTCGAGCGAGCTCGGATAGCTCGGGCGGACCGCCTGCAAGCGCGCTGGTGACAGCCCCATGGAGCGATAGACCTCCGCTTCGGCCGCGCTGTAGCCGAGCGCTTCGTATTCGCCGACGGGCGCGTCGACAGCCGGTGGGCCGGCAATGACGAGGCTCCCCGGCGTGCCGTGCACGGAGCCGGTGGCGAGCGCCAACGCGGCCCGCTCCCAATCTAGATTGCCGGTAGCGGCAAGACTGCCCGCTTGCGAGCCGAGGACGCGCGACGTGGTGCCGGGCGCGACGCCAAGCGCGCTGTCGACCGTCGCCACCAAGTCGGTGCCGCTCAGCGCGGTGGTCGTTGCGCCGCCGACTCCACCGGCGACGCCCGCTTGCAGCAATGAGTCGCCGTCGATGCGCCCCGTGGTGATGAGCTGACTCGTAGCCGACGAGCTCACGCCTTGGGCAAAGCCGCTCACGCCCGCGATAGCGGTCGTACTCAGACCGGAGGTGACGAGCGACGAGGTTACTGCGTTGCCCACGCCCGCGCCCACCGCACCACCGGCGTAGGCCGCTGCTCCGGAACGCACGACGTCCGCGAACGAGCCGCCGTCATACGCAGTGAAAGCCGCAGCGACGCCAGCGGCGAGCGCGGGACCGCCAACGACGGTCGCAGCGACCGTGATGAGAGCTCGCCCGAACCCTCCTTCGAAGAAGCCCTGGCGGCGGCTATTGTTCATCTGCGCCGCGCCTTCGACGAGCGCGCGGTTGGCGAGCACACCGTAGGTCGGGTCGTAGCGGAACATCATGCGCCGCACGGCTTCTTGCTTTTCGGGCGTGTCGGCACCGAGCTGGCCGTAGACCTCGCCCACGATCTTCTCGAGGTCGTCGTTGATCGGACCCTTGTCACCGATCTGCACCCATTCGGCGGCGAGGGCGTCGTTGGCGACTGCGTGATAGGCGCGAGTCGCCGACGTGTTGTTTTGGGTGAGGTCGATGGTGCGATGCGAGGTGTCGAGGTACGCGTCGCCGCTCGCCGAGTACGAGCCGTTGAACGAGATGGTGAGGTCGCGCGGCGTCGCCGTAGAGAGGCCGATGAGTCCGAGGTAGGCCGCCTCGCTACCGAGCTGCGCAGCGGTGGTGACGTCGCCGCTCTCTCCGGAGGCCAGAGTGGGCGCTTGGACGATGTACGCGCGGTCTGCCTCGGTGGGAGCGCGCAGCATCGTGGCTTCGAACATCGCGCGCGTGCCGACCCTACCGTTGCCCATCATGTAGGCGCGATGAGCCTCCATGTATTCTGTAGCGTCGGAACCCGTAAGGCCGAGCGCAGTCGTGGCTTGCAAGCTCGGCACCGGAACTTGGCGAGTCACCAGGACGGACCGATAGCCGCCTTCACCGCCGTTGTCGTAGGCAAGCTCGGTGACCGCTCTCTCGATGAAGACGAGCGACTGCTCGTCGAGGTGCGCTCGAACCGTGGTCGTTTGCGCGCTCGACGCGAGCAGCACGTTGCCGCCGGTGCTCGCCTGGGCGGCCGCCCTGACGTCGGCGGGCAAAACCTCGTAGACGCCGAGGTCGTAACCGGCGCTACGCAAGTGCTGCGGGGCGCCGCCGTAGATCGCGGGCATGACGTAGTCGCCGCTCTCGCCGGCGATGGTGGACTCGGCTCGCACGAGATAAGCGCGCTCCGCCGCCGCGGGTGAACGGCCGTGGATGGCTTCGAACTCGGAGCGCGTGCCGATGGTGTAACCGTTGATGAGATAGGCGCCGTGCTGATCGAGGTAGGCCGCCGCGCCCGCCGCGTCGAGATTGAGCTCGCGCGCCGCTTCGCCGATCGAGATGGCGACCTGACGTTGCACCTGGACAGTGGTCGCGTAGCTGCTCTCGCCGAATTCGGTATAGCGGATCTCGTCGACGGTTCGGGTGACGAAGACGATGGGTTTGTCTTGGAGGTACTGGTCGCCAGTCACCACTTGGCCGGCGACGCTCTCTTGGCCGGTGACTCCGGGGTCGCCGATCGACCAAAACGGGTTGCCTTGGACCGCGACCGCGGCGGGCAGCGCCGGTAGAGGTGCAGGCGCAGGTGTCGGAGCGGGAGCCGCGACGCTATCCGCCGGAGCAGGCGCGGGTGCCTCGGTGCACGTGGTCCCCGCCGCGAGATGTTGCTCCGCGATATCCGTCCAGTACACCAAAGTCGGTGCCAACTGCGACGCCGTGTTGGCGTTGTACGCTTCGGCGATTTGCATCAGCGCTGTCGCCGTCAGTTGCACGGCAACCTCGTTGGCCGGCACGAACAGCGGCGAGGTCAGGCGCGCCGCGAGAGCCGCCGCGTGCTCGGAGGGCGACGCGCCACTCTGTAGCGCTCCAGCGAGCGCCTCGGCCTGGGCAACGGCGGCGTCCGCTCGAGCAGTCGCCGACTCGGCGAGATCGGCGACGACCCGCGCGGCTTCGCCGCACTCGCCTGCGAGCGCACTCATCTCCTGGGCGATCTTCTGAGCCTCGTCGGCTCCGGCAGCCGCGTCGAGAGAGTAGGCGTCGTCTTGACCGACACCCTCGCTCATCGCCAGCTGCGCCAAGTGATAGGCCTCGCGGAAACGCTCCATGGCCGCGTTGTATTGGGCGACCATGTCTTCGATGCGGGCCGCGGCGTTGAGTGCGCGCTCGCGCGTGTCGTCGGAACGTTGCTGATTGGCTTCTGTGATGATGCGGCGGATGTCGAGCGTGAGAGCAGAATCGTCGGTGTCCGGGAGGTAGCTGATGGAGGACGCTGCCGCGCCGTAGCTCGTGCTCCAGTTTTGCCCACCGGCATCGGTGCTGATGGCATCGAGAGACGGCGCCGCCTCGTGGGGACCTTGCGCCGACCAGGCCGCATTGACGTCCGCTTGAGCGGGCAGAATGGCGACCGATGTGCTGCCGACGCGGACGTCACTCATGGTGGGCTCTCCGGCCTAGCCGTACCCCTGGGAGTGGAGCTTGGCCGGAAAGCGACCCATGACGTGCTGACAGGACCAAAAACGTCCAGCCCCGCCGCTCGTTACGGCCGGTTCTTCACAGCGGCCAGGAACAAACTGTCGAGCATGTGGCGATAGAACGCCGGGTGCAAAAGCGGGTTGCAGTTGGCCTCGAGGAACCAAACTCGCGCCTCGCCGTCGACCACCGCATCGAGCGAAAACGCGACGCCGGGGCGCAGCTCCGCCGGGATGGCCTCGAAACAGGCGCGGCCCGCGCTGACGAGCTGAGCCTCGAGATGGGTGTTCGTGATGCGGGCGCGTACATCGTGGTCGATGCCGATCGCCGGGTTCATCGGCGACATGTACTGATAGTCGGCGAACACGATCTGGTTGGACGCCAAAACGGACTCGGGCTCGAGGCCCTGGAGACGCGCGATGTTCGGAAAATGACGAGCCAACGTCGAACCAGGGGCCAAGCGCGCGGCGACGAGCTCGCGCAAGGTGTGTTCGCCGTCGCCTTGCACCATCGGCATGGCGACGTGCTCGGCAACCACCAGCTCGTCGTTCCAGTACCAAGCTTTCACCAGGCTCCCGAACACGAAGCGCTCGCAGTACTCCCCCGAGGAGAGCTCGACGTGGGTACCCGCGGGGAAAGGGCCGCGCTGGCCCTGTCCGAGTGATGATTGACTCGTCTTCACGAGAAAGGGCGCAGTCGCACGCTCGGTGGTCCATGACTCAAGTGTCGGGACGCCGTGCGCGCGAGCAAAGGCTTTGAAGGCGACCTTGTCCTGGGCGATGGCCCAGCCCTTGGCGTGGTAGGGAAGCCAGCTGACGAAGCCGACGACGCTAGGTTTGAGCTCGCGCGAGAAGGCGACGGTGCCGTCCGGCTTGGTCTCGAAGAACTGCGGCGTGAACCTGAGCGTCGTGCCGTTGCAGGTGATCTCGAGCTGCAGCGTCACTGGATGAATGCCGCCACCGGCGTGGTGCTGCGTCATCCATCGGCCGACGGCTTCCACATGGCGGAGGAAGTTGCGCTTGAAGGCTTCCACTGGGTACCGGCGAGCTTAACACACGCCGAGCAAGGGACATGCCGGTCGGTTGGCTTGGCGCAGGTCCCCGGACGTTAGCCCAGTCCCGTCCTCACCTTGTGGACCTAGACCCACAAGTCCTTCGATCAAGTCCCGCGATAAGTCGACATTGATGTTTGGCACGGGGTCTGCAAAAAGGTCCACGGACATGGCGAGAGACCTTACTTGGAAAGTCGTGCCCCTCGCCTTCTGCTGCCTGTTGGGTGGCTGCAACGGCCTCATCGACGACCCGGCGGAGCAACCATGGAACTCGGATCGACCACGCCCCCAAGCACCGCCTCTCGAAGAGTTTCCGACGACTGACCCGGTTGGTCGGGACTTTCGCTTTCAGTGCTCGGATCTCGCGACGCGAGGTTGGTCGAACATCGTGCGACGCTTGAGCAAAGGCGAGCTCGAACGCACGTTGAACGACACGTTTGGGCCCGGCGTCTTCGCGGCTGCCAGCGTCCCATTGCAGCGGTTCGTACCCGACCGTCTCGATGACAATGTGTACGACTTCCGACCCAAACACGACGACAACACCATCGGCACGCTGGTAGACGTCGCGCTCGACGCCGCCGTCGCCGCAGCCGCTTCAGCAGCTACCTTTGCTCCACTGAGCTCGGCCTGCCGCGCGCCACAGTTCTCCTCGCGTTACGCACCTGCGTGCGTCGACGAGCTCGTGCGCTTCTACGGCCGACTGCTTTATCGGCGCCCGCTGGGTGACGACGAGGTTGGTCGGTACCTGGAGATCTATGACGAAGCCGCCGCGGATACGGAGCTTGCCGCGAGCTTCCGGGCGCAGACAGAGCTCGTGCTCGCGGCCTTGATCGAAGCCCCCGAGGTGCTCTTCCACATCCCCCGAGGGTCCGCTACAGCGGACGGGCGTTTCCAGGTCGATGCCTACACCGTCGCGGCTCGCTTGTCCTACGGACTCACGGGTGGTCCGCCAGACGCCGAGCTCCGCGCTGCGGCGGATGCGGACGCGCTCCTCACCGTTGCGCAGCTCGAGCCACACGCGCAGCGCTTGCTTGCTGGAAATGCCGGCAAAGCCGTCATCGAGGAGCTCGCGAGCTACTGGTGGGCTGGTAACATCGCTCCCCTTCCAGGACTTGCCGTGAGCGGGCACGCCGGCGTCGAGGCCACCAGTCTTCGCGACCAGGCGGCTATTGAGACGCGCAGGTTTGCCCGCTACGTGTTCTTCGATGCGCCGATGACCTTCGCCGAGATGATGCGCTCGCAGGTGATATTCCCGGCCGGTGATGCGCTCGCCAGCGCGCTCGGCGTCGCTCAGTCGGAACAGGCTGTCAGTGATTCGACTCGCCGTGGTGTCCTCACGCGTCCGGCGTTCTTGATGAGCAAGGGCGATCGACCGAAGCCGATCATCCGTGGCGTCCACATTCGTACCCATCTGCTCTGCGACGACATCCCCGATCCGCCCGCTAATGCGGACGAGGTCGCGGAGACGGCCACGGCGAGCCTCGATCGCACCCAGTTCACGGCGCGGCAGCTTGCTGACGCCGCCACCAAGCCGGCGCAATGCACCGCGTGTCACGCCTTGCTGAACCCGTTGGGCGCCGCGCTCAGTCACTTCGGGGCGCTGGGTGACTATGGTAGCGAAGAGCTCGTCTTCGGCGCCGACGGCTCGGTCGTCAACACGCTCCCCGTCGACAGCAGCGTCAGCGAGACCATGGTAGAATCGAGTGGTGAAAGCGGCGACGGAGCAGACGAGCTAGCCGAGCTGATCGCCACATCGATCAAGGGGTCGGCCTGCGCCGCGCAGCAAATGTTCCGATTCAGTCGGCTTCGCAGCGAGTCCGAAGAAGACGATGCCTGCTTGATGCATGAGCTCGAGATTGCGTCAGCCAATGGCGCGACCCTGCAAGAGCTGTGGATACAGGCGAACATCGCAGAAGATATTTTCTGGGCGAGGCCTCCATGAAGCTCGAAACCAGTCACCACTCACCCTTCGTCGTCGCCGACCCGCTAACGCGACGTTTGTTCCTGCGCGCCGCGGGCGCCTTGGTGGCTTTGCCGTTGCTTCCGAGCCTCGCTCCCAACGCCTGGGCGCAATCCATCGATTACCGTAAGGCGGTTTTCCTGGTGACGGAGCACGGCCGCTTCTACGACGACTGGGATCCAAGTGACGGCAACCTGCAGAGCAAGCTCACGGCGTCGCAATCGACGCTGCCCGCCGCCGATGTTGCCGCTGGCGTTCGCGCCATTCCGTTGAGCTCGACGACGCTGGGCCGCATCTTCGGCTCGAGCTTCAACCCAGTCCTCGGCAAGCTCGCGTATCTCCAGGGTCTGGACGCGGTCATGGCGACGACCCACAACCGCAGCATTCCGCTGTCGGCGACCTTGACCCTGATCGATCCGGCCGACACACCGCGCGTCAATGTCACGAGCATCGACGTCAAGATGGCGCGCTCGACCAAGCTCTACACGGCGGGCTTTCCGCTGCAAAACCGCGTGCTGCGTATCGGCTCGTACACGCATTCACATGACAACGCGATCGAAGAGCTGCGCGGTCTGACCAGTGCGGCTGCCGTGGTCAACCAGTTCGTAACGCCGTTCGCCACCGAACCGACGGCGCCGCCAAGCGGCCCGTCACCCGAGCTCCTCGCTGCGCGCAAGAAGCGGTTCCTGATCGACCGCGTGCTCGGCGAGTATCGCACTGTCCGCAATGGCCGTCAGATCTCGGCAACGGACAAGCCACTGCTCGACAACTACGTCGAACGCTTGTCGACGCTGCGTGACAACGTCAACGCGCGGGTCGGTGAGCTCGACCAGGGCACGGGCAGCTCGGGCCCTGCAAACGCGTGTGAAGCACCCGGGACCGCCGACTTCCAGAACGCCTTGGTCGCGGCGCTTGCCTGCGGCTCGACCCGCCTTGCAACCTGGAGCTACAGCGACCTCGACCATGACCATGCGCATTCGGGTCAGCCGGAGGCGCTAGCGGCCTGGCGCATCATGGCCAAGCGCTCAGCCGACCTGATGATCGCGATGGACCAGGTCGTCGAAGCAAACGGCAAGACCATGCTCGACAACTCGGTCGTGATGCTGACGAGCGAGCTGTCCAATAGCAGCTCGGGTCACGGCGGAGCGGACATGCCCGTTCTCATGGCAGGTTCGGCCGACGGCCGTCTGCGAACGGGTGAGCTGATTAGCTTCTACCGCTCGAGCGGCGGGGTCTCGAACGGTCGACGTGGCGGACGGCGCTACAACGAGCTCCTACTGACGGTCATGCGCGCCATGGGCCTGACCTCGGCGGACTACGGCACCAACGGGATAGGCGACTACTCCTGCCCCAACTACTGTGACGGGGACGGCGGGCGCCCGGGCTTGGTTTCCTACTATCAAAACAGCCGTGCCAACGACCCGCGGGATGTCGTTCTGCCGTATTACCTGCGCGCCTAGCTTCACTTCTTCTCGAACAACGCTTCGAGCTTCGCTTTGGCGGCCGTGGCGTCGTCCGCCGCAGCACGCTGGCCGCTGAACGGCTTGAAGTACCCGCAGAAATTCCCCCGTTCTTTGTCCGCGACCCACTCCGCCGTCGGCTCGCGGCACTCGTGGTGCGAGGTCGTGTCGTAGAACGTGCAGTTCTTGCACGAGCGCATGTCGGCGCCGCAGTGAGGACAGGTGTCGCGGCGCCCGATGAGGTCTTCGATCTCGGTGGGTTTGCGACACGACCAGCAGAGGAAGGTGGTCTTCGCCATGGCCTACTCTCGCGATGCGCTGAGATGCTCTGCGATGACGGCGTGCCGCGTGTCGCGGTCACTGACCGTGGCGGTCCGTGCGCCCGTCCCTTCGAGCACGTGAATGAACAACGTCAGCGCACCCACGACCGCGGCGGCGTAAGACGCCACTTCGGAATGGTCGTCGAGCGACAACTCGGTGATCTGCTGGGCGGTAAGGCCCTCGAGCAGCAAAGCCATGCGTTGGGCGCTGTTGTCACACGCCGCGAAATCGTCACGCAGACGCGTCAGCGCCGCGCTGGTCAGCACCGATGTACCCAGGCGCATGGCGAAATAGCGGGCGTCCCAACCGACGGCGCGGAGGTTGTCGCGCTCGGGGCGCGACAGCCTAAGGACCGGATAGTCGGCGGCGAGCTGGTGCGCTACGCGCTTGGGGTCGTGACCATGCTGCTCGCAGAGGCGATTCGTGCCGTAGACACCGATTTGCTGGGATGCACTCTCGAGCAACGTGGGGCCGACGCCGCGGCCGATCTGAAAGCTGCCGCCGCCAATTTCGAAGATGGCGGCCGGTGCATCACGCGGCAAGTCGCTCGTGACACCGGCGTAGGCGAGACGTGCTTCTTCGTCGCCGCCGATGACGCGGATGCGTTGAGTGCCGATGGCCGCGGCGATGCTTGCCATCAGTGCGTCGCCGTTGGTGCTGTTACGAACGCACGCGGTAGCGATGACGTCGATATCGGAGCTCGACACGCCCAAGGCTTGGGCGCGCCGGGCGAGCTCGAGGCTCGCCTGCACGGCGCGTTTGGCGTTTTCGTCCGGAATAGCGGACCCCGGCTGCACACCTTCGCCGAGCGCCGTGGTGATGCTGTGCATGGCCACCGAGAGACCGCGGTCATCGCCGACCAGGAGCTTTGCGCCCCAGGTGCCGACGTCGACGACCGCGAAACGCCCGCGGGCCGCCATGGGCTCGTAGCGGTCGGCGCTCGCCGTCGACTCGGCCGCGGGCGCGGGCGCGGCGTTACCCAGCTCGACCCGAACCACAGGTCGTTGGGACTCGCGTGCTCCCGTCGTCTTCACCATTCTCCTACAATGTAGCCGAAGTCGTTCACTTGGTACGAGTCGTCGTAGTCGATGAAGTTGCCGGGGTTGCCTTCACCGCAAACCGCGAGCAGAAGGAACGCGGGGACCAAAAGAGGGATGCGAAAGCTCATGGTTTTCATGCGCGGGTGCGCCGCTATCTCGCTGGCAGCGCTTTGCGCAAGTGGCGTCGTTGCCTGCGGACCCAGTTTTTACGGACCGGCCCCGGGCCCCGCGATGCAGGCCAAGGCGGCCCTCGCCGGCGACGCGGTGAACACCGACCCGAAGAGCAAGTTCCGCATCGGGCGGGTCGACAAGGGGTTGCAGCCGGTGCGCGGCAACGCGACCGCAACCTCACCTTACACGACGACGTCGCTCACCTATCGCGGTGTCCGCGATAACAAACTCTGCTTCTCGTTCGACTACGGCGCGCAGTACTTCCGCTCGCACGGCTCGCAAAAAGAGGCGGAGGCCGAGCGCGCCGCCGGCGCCAAGCTCAACGTCTTCACCTTCGAGCTGCACGACGACCTCGATGACCTCGACAAAACGTGGCCGAATCCTCCGAAGACGCAGATCGTTTCCGCCCGCGTCATCGACAGCCGCATGGAAGACCGAGCCAAAGAGACCGCGGCGGGGAGCGTCACGCATACGGAGTGGCTCGAGACGACGATCGAAATTTGCGGGACGAAGCCGAAAAACCACGCGCCCAAATACCTGACCGTTACCCGCTATCCGCCCGAAGCGACGCGGGCGCCGACGTTTTTCATCTGGGCGATCGACGGCTGAGGCTACTCGAGGTCGGCGCAGCAGCGGAAACCGAGAGTCTCGGCATGCGCGCCGGAAGACTCGCTCGCTCGCGCCGAGCAGCGCGCGGTGAATGCGGCCTGCTCGACGGAGCCACCCTTCACCACCTTGCCGTCACCCATGCGGCTGGCGGTCCACTCCGCGACGTTCCCCGACATGTCGGCGACACCGTAGCCACTGCGGCAACGCGCGAACTCACCCGCGCCCGCCGGGCGTCCGCCTTCGCCGACATTGCAAAGGCCGGGCTCGAAGCTTCCGCCGAAGGGAAACTTGGCGCCGTTCGGGCCCTTGCAAGCGCGCTCCCACTCGTCTTCCGAGCACAAGCGTTTGCTCAGGGACTCGCAAGCCTTTTTGGCGCGCGCCCAGGTATAGCCGCCGACCGGCTCGCGGCCGCGTTGATTGGGATACTCGTAGAGATCGATGCAGTAGCTCGCGGTGCTCTCGGTGTGCGCCGACTGGTCGCCGAAGGTGCGCATCGGGTCGTTGGCATCGCTACCAGAAACGAAGCGGCCGGCTTTGATGGTCACCATGCCCGTTGGGCAGCTCGCGTGCATGACCGCGGGAGCGGACTCGTCGCTGGAGGCGCTAGACATGCTCGGCGGCTTGGGGGGCGTCGGCATGGCGAGCGGCGGCTCCGAGGTCATGCTCGTATCTTCGGGCGGGTTCGCGAGCGCGGCAGCCCGTCGCAAGGCATCGGCGGTGCTCTGACCGTCGTTCGTCGAGTCCGTGAGCCGCGGCGGCGTCCCCATGCTGGCAACGGGCGCGCTCGGGACGGCGTTGACGCCAGGCGGAACCGGGGCTTGCTCGGGCGGAGCTGGTGGCGGCGTGACGTCCGCAATCGCGGTCGGAGTCGGTGTCGGCGCCGGGTCGAGTGCGGTGGGACCGACGCGTTCTGCTTGGAAGGAGCCGTACCAGCGTGCCGCGGCGATGCCCGCGATGGCGAGCAGCACGGTGATGGTGATGATCATGATGCCGGACATCCGCTGCCGGCGGGCGCGGAGATGGCGGTCGCGCGGGCGAGCGGCGATGCGGGCAGTGTCGACTTTCACCGAGCCGCGCTGCTTGCCGAAAGCGCGGGAGGGTCCGGCGTGGGATGGCTCATCGACTACCGGCGCTGGGCGTGGGCGCGCCTCCGACAACGGCCGTGACAGGGGACGGTCCGCGAGCTCTTGCTTGACCTGCGGCGGGGGAGCCGGCGGCACCATCCGCTTCGGCGGAGCTTTGGGACGCGCAGGAACTTCGGCCGCGGGGATGCTGACCGAGACCGCAGCCGCCAAAGGCTCGGCGCTGACTTCGGTCGCTGCATCTTCGAGCGGCTTCGGCAGCGGCGACTCGCTAGCACCCGACGTCGACAGCTCTTGCATCGGTCGGAGCTCGACCGGGGCGGGCTCGTCGGCGATGGTCGCGGGCTCGTTGACGTCGTCGAACAGCTCGGTCGCGAAGGCGGGGAGCGCGGTCAGGCCCGGCACCGTCAGCTCCGGCGAGGCGCTGCTCATGGCCGCGGCGAGCTCTTGGAAGAGCGCGGCGCCGGACTCGTAGCGGTCAGCGGCGAGCTCCGAGGCGCCCTTGCGCAGCACTTCGACCACGGCGGTGGGCAGCTTGCTTGCGGCGTCCAGCCATGCGGCCGGGTCGGGGCTCTGCAGGCGGCCGACCAACATCTCGCCCAACATGATGGCGAGCGCATAGGTGTCCGCTGCGGCGGTCAGCTCGCCTTCCTCTTGGCGAACCTCGGGCGCGATGTAGTCGATGGTGCGCTGCTGCTGGTGCAGCGCGAGCAGCGGACGGCTGGGAATGCCGCGCTGATGCACGAGACCGGTCACCTTCAAGACGTCCGGCAACACCACGATGTTCTGCGGACGCAGCGCCCCGTGGACGCCGATCTTCTGCCAGCCGTCGATGGCGCTCGCGAGCTGCGCCGCGATTGGCAAGACCTCGGCGAAGCCGAACATCTGACCGCGCTCGACGCGCAGATCGATGATCTTGCGGAGCGTCAGGCCCTCGAGGAAGGGCATCGTGTAGTAGAGCGTGTCGCCCTGCTCACCCTCGTCGTAGATGCGCACGACGTTCGGATGGTGGAGCTTCTTCGCGGTGCGCACGAGCTTGAGGAATCGCGAGCGCTCGTCGGCGGCCTGCAAGAGGTTCGGCGCGACGAGCTTCAACGCAACGTCGAGATCGACCTCTTCGTCACGCGCCCGCACGACCCAACCAGCGGCGCCGTTCGCTACGCCGTCGACGACGCGATAGCGGCCGCCAACGACGGTGCCCGGCTCGACGGGTAGCTTGCCGCGGGCTGCTCGGCGACTGGTCGGCGCACCCTTCCCAGGGCGACGCGGCGCGGCGAGCGCTGCGGAGCACACCGCGCACTTCTTGCTGCCGTCCGTGTTGTAGCTACCGCACCGATAGCAAAGCACCGCTTACTCTCCGAGTCGAGACTGACAAGCCCCCCGCGCGTCCGGAAAATCCCCACGGACTCATTGGGCGCGAAAGGCGGTAACACACGCGCAAAAGCGCGGCAATGGATGAAGTTTCGTCGGCGACGTATCAAGGGTTGCGGACCTATTCGCCGCCCCGCCGACCGGCTGACACCCTAATGCCAAAAGCCAATGGATACGCCGAGGTTGCGGTAGTCGCGGGCGTAGTCGAAGACCCCCGACAGCTTCCAAACCCATATGACTTCGATGAGGCGCAGATCGAAGCCGATGGTGCCGTGGATGCGGCCATTGGAGGCGTCGAAGCGTGAGGGCTCGTAGTAGCTGCCGATACGGCCACGCATCTGGTTGGGCCAGAACTCGCTCTCGGCGCCCAGGCGCACTGAGACGCTCGGGGCACGACCGGCGAATTGCTCGGCGTCCTGGATCCAGGCGCCGCGGCCCCAGGCCCCGTTGCCGTCACCGATGAGCACGACGTCGGCAGCGACCGTGAGGTAGGACCGCCGCAGGGCATCGAGATCCTCGTTGGCAATGCGCGGATCACCGAAGGAGTTCCGCAAGTTCATGGGCTTGTCGCCGAAGCTCCAGGCGATGCCAGCGGCCACCTGCCAGGGGGCTTCGAGCGCATCTGGAATGTAGCGCTCACCGACCTGGGCGTTGTCTCCACCGCCGTCACGGGTCGCGTCGGTGCGCAAGCGCGTCGAGAACCCCAAGCGCATCGGGTGGCCGTGCGGCCGGACGACGACGCCGAACGCCACCGCGCTGCCCGAGTAGCGCGGTGTATTTTCGTTGTTGCCGGAGGCAAAGCTCGCTGACGGAATGATCAGGGAGGCGCCGGCAGTCACCTCGCCATCGAGAAACGCGTACGAGGCCGTCAGTGCTCCGAGGAGCGTGTCGATGCGCAGCCGCGTGTCGGGAGTACATGCCAAACCGGGCAAGCACGTCTTCGTCTCTTGCGAATCGAACGACAGGCCTACGCCCAAGCGACCGAAGTTGAAACCGAGCGACGCCTCGAGCAGCTGTACACTTTCGTCGTCGGGGTCGAGACCCGCGTTCTCGATGTCGGTGTCACCGGCCGAAATCAAGTAGTCGAACGAGAAGTCCCAATCGAACCATGCTCCACCGTTGTAGTCGTAGCGCACCGCCATCGCGGCCGGATTCATGAGCATGGCGCCCGAGCCGGTGGCCATGGCCTGCGCGGCGCCGCCCATGCCGAGGATGTTGGTCGGAGCCACGATCGGCGCGACGTAGATCTCGACCGGAGTGCTCGGACGATAGACCTGGCTGACCACCAGGCTCGTGACCGCTAGGACGAGACTCATCGGGCGGCGACCCTACTACCGAGCCGCGACCCCAGTCGATCCAAATCCCCCTGCCCCACGCGCGGTCGCCGACACCGACGTCACGACCTCGATAGCGGACATGGTGACGGGCGCGACGACCATCTGGGCGATGCGCATGCCGGGCTCGATCACGAAAGGCTCTTCGCCCAGGTTGATCAAGATGCACTTCACCTCGCCGCGGTAGTCGGCGTCGATGGTGCCCGGGCTGTTGAGGACGGTGATGCCGTGTTTGGCGGCGAGACCACTGCGCGGCCGCACTTGCGCTTCGTAGCCATCGGGAATCGCCATCGCGAAGCCGCATGGGATGAGGGCGCGTTTGCCCGGCATGAGCGTGACCGGCGCGTCCACGCAAGCGGACAGGTCGAGCCCAGCCGACGACACCGATCCACGCGACGGCAACGGCACGTCGTTGCCGAGCTTGGGATGCAGCGGTTGGATCATCACGGTGACGCTCATGGGGTCGCTCCTTCGGTGCGCGCGGCCCAGGCCCCGCCACCCAGCAAGTGATAGCCAGAATCCACGAAGATGGTCTCGCCGGTCATGGCCGAGCCGAGCGCCGACAGCGGCGCCAGCGCGGCGCGGCCGACATCATCGATGTCGATGTTGCGGCGCATCGGCGCTTCGCGCTCGACGCACGCGAGCATCTCACGCAGGCCGTGAATGCCCGCGGCCGACAACGTGCGCACGGGTCCCGCCGAGAGCGCGTTGACGCGCACACCGCGCGGGCCGAGGTCGACGGCGAGATAGCGGACAGCCGCCTCGAGAGCCGCTTTTGCGACACCCATGACGTTGTACGAAGGCACCACGACCTTGGCCCCGATGTAGCTCAAGGTGAGGATGCTCGGATTGTTCTTCGAGGCGGCGAGCAACGGCGCCGCGTGACGTGCGAGTGCGATGAGGGAGTAACAGGAGACATCCATCGCCAGGGCGAAGCCGTCGCGCGAGGTTTGCAGGAAGCTCCCGGAGAGCTCCTCGCGTTTCGCCGAGGCGACCGCGTGCACTACGAAGTCGAGGCCGCCTGGGGCGAGCGCGCTCATGACCGCGGCGATTTCGGCGTCGTTGCCCAGATCGCAGGGCGCGACATGGAACGCTCCGAGCTCCTGGGCGATGGGCTCGACGCGCTTTTTCATGAGCTCGTTCTGATACGTGACGGCGAGCTCGGCCCCCTCGGCGCGGGCGGCCTTGGCGATGCCGTAGGCAAGGCTTCGCTCGTTGGCGATGCCCACGATGAGGCCGCGTCGGCCGGTCAGGAGTGCCATCACGCGCTCACTATCATGACGGTACGACAAGCGATCGCCCGCGAGTGTCCAAGCGGCACTCGACCAACCAGCACATCCGAGGCGCGGAACCCGATAAGCGACCCCGTGAAAAAAGAAGCAAAGCCCATCTTGCCGAAGGCCCCCTCCGTCGCGGGTGTCGAGTCTGAGGTCATCGCCGACTTGGCGTGGAAGCTCATCGGTGAGCGGCTGGAGCAAATTTTTGAGCCGCTGTTCGGACCACGAACCGTGAAACCCCACACCATCCGTCGTTCGCGCTGAACGACGGCGAGACCCACCATGTCATTTGCAGCAGAAGTCCAAGCACGTTTTGTCGTCGCCAAGCTCGGCTATTCGTCTCAACTCGGCAGCGATCTCAAGAAGACCAAGGTGCTCCCGGGCATCGTCGCCCCCATCACGCCGCCCGTCACGGAAAGCGCGCTCAACGACAGCTTCGAGAAGGCCATCCAAAACGGGCTCGACCCCAAAGAGGCCAAGCGTTTGCGGCTGATCGTCATCAGCGATATCGCGCTCGTCAACGACCCGGCCCAATACGCGGAGAAGCTCACCGCGGTGAGCAGGGAGCTCAGCGCCCTGCGTTCGGACATCGCGCAGCCAGCGACCCTCAAGAACATCATCGACCTCATCCCCAAGGAGCTGCGCGCCAAGCTCAGCGAGGAAGAGACCATGATGGTAGCGCGCGAGGTGCAGAAGTTTGCCGTCGAGATCGTCAACGCGTTGATCACCGTCACGACCAACGCCTTGACCAACGCGCACGATCACGGGGGTCGCGCAGCCGGCTGCGCGCAACTTCGACGCGCCATCGACGCCTACCGCACGTTGCAAACTGACGCGATGAAGCCGCTCGACGGCTTGAAGCGCTAGTCCCCGACGCCGACAACGCGATGGCGGCCTAATTCCTCAGCCGCGGACAGCGCGTTGTCGGCTTCTTTCTGCAGTGTACGACCCACGGCGCAAGCCTCAGGAGATCCCATGTCATCGTTCGAGCTTCGACTCGAAGAAAGTTATAGCCGCGCCAAGCTGAAGGACGTCGCCGCGCACGAGATCGTGCAGCTCAAGGCGCAGAACCTGGCCGAGGTCGTGGGCAACAAGAAGCTGCCGCTGCAGTACGCAGGCTTTACCGACGGCTTCGAGCGCGCCATCAAGAACGGGCTCGACCCGGCCGAAGCCGAGCGCCTGCGCCAGATCGTCTACCGCAAAGGCTTTCTCGAGACGGTCAACGACAAGCCGCGCTTCGACAAGCTGATCGCGAGCACCAAGGAAGGCTTCGACGGTCTGCGCGCCGAGCTCGCGAGCGGTGCGGCCAAGGAAGAGATCGTCCGCACGATTCCCGCGGCCATCAAGGCGAAGCTCACTCCCGAGCAGGTAGAGCTCGTGGTCAGTGAGGTCACCGGTTACTGCCTTTGCCTGCTCGACTTCTTCGAGCGCGAGCTCGCGGCCGCCAAAGCGCAGCCCGATACCGCCGCCGGCCGCACCGTCGCCATGGCACAGCTTCACGGCATCTACGACGCGTACATGGAGCTGATGGCCGCGGCCACGAAGCCCGTCGAACGCGCGATGGAAGACGCCTAGCCGGCTACTCCAACCGTACCTCGGTGATTCATGCCGACGACGCGATTGCGGCCTTGTTCCTTGGCCGCATACAGCGCCTTGTCGGCTTGCTTCAGCAACGTGCGGCCATCGACCGACTCGCACTCACCCAACGCGGCGACACCCACGGAGACCGTGAGCTTGTAGGGCGTGCCCTCGTCACCGACATCGGCGCGGCAGATGCTCGAACGCAAACGCTCGGCAACCGCCACCGCGCCCGCGAGATTGGTCTGCGGCAAGACGACGCAGAACTCGTCGCCGCCATAACGGACAGCAACGTCGATGCCGCGGACGCCTTGGCGGAGTAGATCGCCGACGCGCCGCAACACGGCGCTGCCGAAGATGTGATCGTGCGAGTCGTTGACGCGCTTGAAGTAGTCGACGTCGAGCATCAGCACCGCGAGTGTCGTCTCGTGGCGCTGGGCTCGGGCGTACTCCTCGTCGAGGCGCGCCTGCAGCCAACGTTGATTGTACAGACCGGTGAGCTCGTCGGTCATGCTGAGCTCTTGCAAGCGCGCGTTGGCCTCGGTGAGCTGCTGCGTGCGCTCGGCGACGTGCGCCTCGAGCTCTTGGTTCATCACTTCGATGCGACGGTTCGCGGCTTCGAGCTGGTCGACTTGTTTGGTCCGCTCGGCGATGAGACGCGCGAGCTCCTGGTTCATGGCGTCGATCTGTTGATTCGCCTGAGTGAGGTATTCGATTTGCTTGCTGCGCTCCTGCACCAAGCGCTCGACGTCTTGGTTGACGGCGTCGATCTGTGCGTCCGCCTGGGTGAGATACGACGTCAGGCGTTCGTTCGCGCGGACGACGCTACGTTTCGAGGCGGCCCGCTGCAGGGTCTGCACCGCTCCGTCCATGGACTCCAGAGGCAGGGCCAAGAAATCGTAGGCGCCGGCCTGCTCGGCGTCGATGGCGCGCTGCGGTTGGTTGTGGCTCGCCACGACGACGACTTCGATCTCCGGCAAGGTTTGGCGTGCCCACCACAAGACGGCTTGCGCATCGATCTCGGGCGGCGCGTCCTCGACGAGCAAGACATCGCACGCTGACCGCTGCAGCGACACGCATGCTTCCTCGAGATTCTTGGCGCGCTCGACGTCGAAGCCTCGCGTCGGCAAAAGCTCGACGAAAAGATCTGCTACGAGCTCGTCAGCTGCGACCAACAATATGCGCGGACGCTCGTTCACCGTGCGTTGCCCTCGAAACGTCAAAGCGTAGTTTGACGATCATGCCGCGCCGGAAGTCACTTGGCAAACCCGCTGCGCCGTACGTCATCCCACATTGGCGAAAAACCGCCGGTTTTCCGGGCTCACCGGGCACCTACATGTCCATCTTGCGAGGCGCGCACGCGAGGTGTAAGTGGCCCGGGCCAAAGACTTTCGCAAAAGGCCACAGAAGTCATGACGTATCAAAAGCTTAAAGCCCCTACGCAAGGCAGCAAGATCACCGTCGACGCGAACGGCAAGCTCAACGTGCCGGATCAACCGATCATCCCCTTCATCGAGGGCGACGGCACTGGTCCCGACATCTGGAAGGCCTCGCAACCGGTGTTCGACGCGGCGGTGGAGAAAGCTTACGGCGGCAAGCGCAAGATCCAATGGTTCGAGATCTTCGCCGGCGAGAAGTCCGTTAAAATGTACGGCGAGAATCAGTGGCTGCCGCAGGACACGCTGCAGGCGATCAAAGATTACATCGTCGCCATCAAGGGTCCGCTGACCACGCCCGTCGGCGGCGGTATCCGCTCGATCAATGTCGGCCTGCGCCAGGAGCTCGACCTCTACGCGTGCGTGCGCCCGGTCCGCTGGTTCGAAGGCGTCCCATGCCCCGTCAAGGAGCCGCAGAAGCTCAACGTCACCATCTTCCGCGAGAACATCGAAGACGTCTACGCCGGTATCGAGTGGAAGGAAGGCTCGAAGGAAGCCGGCGACATCATCCGCTGGCTCAACGCCGGCCCGGTGAAGGCGCTCGGCAAGTCCATTCGAGCGGACAGCGGCATCGGCATCAAGCCGATGAGCGTCACTGGCAGCAAGCGCCTGGTGCGCAGCGCCATCCGCTATGCCATTGCCCAGAAGGCCCCGTCGGTGACCCTGGTGCACAAGGGCAACATCATGAAGTTCACCGAGGGCGCTTTCGCGGAGTGGGGCTACGAGGTTGCGCGCGACGAGTTCGCCGATCACGTGGTCAGCGAGAAAGACGTCACCGAGAAGCACGGCGGCAAAGCCCCGGCCGGCAAGGTGATCATCAAAGATCGCATCGCCGACAGCATGTTCCAGCAGGTGCTCCTGCGCCCCGACGAGTACAGCATCATCGCGACGCCGAACTTGAACGGCGACTATCTGTCGGACGCTTGCGCCGCGCAGATCGGTGGTCTCGGTCTCGCGCCGGGCGGCAACATCGGTGACAAGGCCGCTGTCTTCGAGGCGACCCACGGCACCGCGCCGAAGTATGCCGGCCAGGACAAGATGAATCCGTCGTCGGTCATCCTCTCGGGCGTCATGATGTTCCGCCACATGGGCTGGAACGAAGTCGCCGACATGATCGAAAAGGGCATCGAAGGCGCCATCAGCAAGAAGGTCGTCACCTACGACCTCGAGCGGCAGATGCCGGGCGCGACGCTGGTCGGCTCGTCCGGCTTCGGCAAAGCAATCATCCAGAACATGTAATTCGAAGAGGGGCGCTGCGTGCGCCCCTCGCTACACCAGAGGAACGCAATGGCTCGCAGCTTCACTCGTCCCAAGATCGCTCTCATCGGCGCCGGCCAAATCGGCGGCAACCTCGCTTTCATGGCTGCTCAGAAGCAGCTCGGCGACATCGTCCTCTTCGACATCCCGCAGAACGAGTCGGTGGCCCAGGGCAAGGCCCTCGACATCTGCCAGTCCGCTTGGACGTACGGCTACGACGCCAAGATCAAGGGCTCGGCGAGCTACGACGACGTCGCGGGAAGCGACGTGGTCATCGTCACCGCCGGTTTGCCGCGCAAGCCGGGCATGAGCCGCGACGACTTGCTCGACACCAACGTCAAGATCATGAAGGACGTGGCGTCGAATCTGAAGAAGCACACGCCCGACGCGTTCATCATCGTCATCTCGAACCCGCTCGACGCGATGGTCTACACCATGGCGAAGGTCGGCGGCTTCAAGCCCACTCAGGTCGTCGGCATGGCCGGCGTCCTCGACAGCTCGCGCTTCAACCACTTCGTGGCCGAGAAGCTCAACGTGTCGATCGAAGACGTGCAGTCGTTCGTCTTGGGCGGTCACGGTGACGACATGGTGCCGGTCGTCGACTACTGCAGCGTCGGCGGCGTGCCGCTCGCGCAGATGATGGCCAAGGCCGACATCGACGCCATCGTCGAGCGCACCCGCAAAGGTGGCGGCGAGATCGTCGCCCTGCTCAAGACGGGCAGCGCCTACTACGCCCCGGCGGCTAGTGCCATCGCGATGGCGGAGGCGTATATTCACGACAAGAAGCGCGTGCTCCCCTGCGCCGCGATGTGCACCGGCCAGTACGGCTTGAAGGACCTCTACGTCGGCGTCCCTGCCCTCATCGGCAAGGGCGGCGTCGAGAAGGTCATCGAAGTGAAGCTGTCGGACGCCGACAAGAAGGCGCTCGATGTCAGCGCCAGCCACGTCAAAGAGCTGGTCGACGAAGCCAACAAGCGACTCGCTCTCTAAGGAGTAGGTGTCATGGCATCGACGGTAGCGAACGACGCGAACCTCGCGAAAGTGGCCAAGCAGAATCACGCCATGGGCTGGGTGCGGACGTTTCTCACCTCGTCGATCGGCGCCAAGTACGTGATGGCGATCTCGGGCGTCGTGCTGGTCGGCTTCGTGCTCCAGCACATGTCCGGAAATCTCCTGATCTTCCTGGGCTGGGAGAAGCTGAACGCCTACGCCGCGTTCCTGCAATCGCTCGGCTCGCTGCTGTGGATTGCGCGCATCGGCCTCATCGTGGCCGTTTTAGCGCACATCGTCTCCGGTCTGCGCCTCGCTTATTTGAACAAGCAGGCGCGCCCCGTGGCGTATCGCAAGCAGACGTCGATGCACACCAACGTCTTCGCGCGCACCATGGCGGTGTCGGGGCTCATCCTGCTCGCCTTCATCGTCTACCACCTGTTGCACTTTACCCTCGGCGTGACCGATCCGACGGCCTACTCCCTCGAGGATCCGCTGGGTCGCCACGACGTCTATTCGATGGTGGTCCGGGGCTTCCAGAATCCGCTGGTCTCGGGCGCGTACATCGTCGCCATGGCGCTCGTCGGCATGCACCTGTCACACGGCGCGACCAGCATGTTCCAGTCGGCGGGGCTCAATCACCCCAAGTACAACGGTCTATTCAGCAAGGTTGGCCCGATCATCGGCGTGCTCGTCTTCCTCGGCAACGTCTCGATGCCGGTAGCCGTGCTGCTCGGATTCATTCAGCCGCGTTGATGCAAGGAGCGATGGTTTCGTGAAGCTCGATGCCAAGATCCCCTCAGGGCCCATCGGCGAAAAGTGGGACCGTCACCGTTTCGAAGTAAAGCTCGTCAACCCGGCCAACAAGCGCAAGTTCAGCGTCATCGTTGTCGGCACGGGCCTCGCCGGCGCGTCCGCCGCGGCGACCCTCGCGGAGCTCGGCTACAAGGTCGACGCCTTCTGCTTCCACGACAGCCCGCGAAGAGCGCACAGCATCGCGGCCCAAGGCGGCATCAACGCCGCCAAGAACTACCAGAACGACGGCGACAGCGTTTACCGCTTGTTCTACGACACCGTGAAGGGCGGCGACTTCCGCGCCCGCGAAGCCAACGTGCATCGCTTGGCCGAAGTGTCGCGCAACATCATCGATCAATGCGTGGCGCAGGGCGTGCCCTTCGCGCGCGAGTACGGTGGCTACCTCGCGAACCGCTCGTTCGGCGGCGCCCAGGTCTCGCGTACCTTCTACGCCGCCGGCCAGACCGGCCAGCAGCTCCTGCTCGGTGCCTACGGTGCGCTATCGCGGCAGATCGGCAACGGCAACGTGAAGATGCACACGTACACCGAGATGCTCGATGTCGTGCTCGTCGAGGGCAAGTGCCGTGGCATCGTCACGCGCAACCTGCGCACCGGCGCCATCGAGTCATGGGCGGCGGACGCGGTGCTCCTGTGCACCGGCGGTTACTCGAACGTCTTCTATCTGTCGACCAACGCCAAGGGCTCGAACGTCACCGCCACCTGGCGAGCGCACAAGCGCGGCGCCGGCTTCGCCAATCCCTGCTACACGCAGATCCACCCGACCTGCATCCCGCAGAGCGGCGACCACCAGTCGAAGCTCACGCTCATGTCGGAGTCACTCCGCAATGACGGACGCGTCTGGGTGCCCAAGCAGAAGGGCGACAAGCGCGCCTCGCAGGACATCCCCGAGAGCGAGCGCGACTACTACCTCGAGCGCAAGTACCCGTCGTTCGGCAACCTCTCGCCGCGCGATATCGCTTCGCGCGCCGCCAAAGAGGTCTGCGACGAGGGACGCGGCGTCGGCCCGACCGGCCTCGGCGTCTATCTGGATTTCGCGGACGCCATCAAGCGCGTCGGCGAGTCCACCGTAGCGGAGCGTTACGGCAACCTCTTCGACATGTACGAGCGCATCACCGGCGAAAATCCGTACAAGCAGCCGATGCGCATCTTCCCGGCGCCCCACTACACCATGGGTGGGCTCTGGGTGGACTACAACCTCATGAGCACCATCCCCGGCTTGCACGTGCTCGGCGAAGCGAACTTCTCCGACCACGGCGCCAACCGCCTCGGTGCCTCGGCGCTCATGCAGGGTCTCGCCGACGGTTACTTCGTCATTCCGATCACGCTCGGGCACTACCTCGCGTCGAACCAGCTCACCAAAGTCGACACCTCGCACCAAGCCTTCAAAGAGACCGAGACCGAGGTACGCGAGAAGACCAAGAAGCTCATGTCGATGAAGGGCAAGCGCACCCCCGACAGCTTCCACCGCGAGCTCGGCCGCATCATGTGGGACAACTGCGGGATGGCGCGCACTGCCGAGTCGTTGAAGACCGCGCTCGATCGCATCCCGAAGCTCCGCGCCGAATTCTGGGAGAACCTGAACGTCCCCGGTGCCGAAGGCGACACCAATCAAACTCTCGAGCACGCCGGCCGCGTCGCCGACTTCCTCGAGTTCGCCGAGCTCATGTGCATGGACGCGCTGACCCGCGAAGAATCCTGCGGCGGTCACTTCCGCTCCGAGCACCAGACGCCCGACGGCGAAGCCAAGCGCAACGACGAAGCCTTCTGCCACGCGTCCGTGTGGGAGCATCAAGGCGTCGGCAAGCCCGCCACCCTCCACAAAGAAGCCCTCGTCTTCGAAAACGTGAAGCTCACCCAGAGGTCGTACAAGTGAACATCACCCTGCATGTTTGGCGTCAGAAGAACGCAAAGGAACCGGGCAAGCTGGTTACCTACAAACGCGGCGACGTCTCCCCCGACATGTCCTTCCTCGAGATGATCGACGTCTTGAACGAAGAGCTGTGCGCCAAGGGCGAAGAGCCCATCGCGTTCGAGCACGATTGCCGCGAAGGCATCTGCGGCTCCTGCTCGATGATGATCGACGGCATGCCGCACGGTCCGCAGGATCTCACCACGACCTGCCAGCTGCACATGCGCACGTTTGCCGACGGCGCGGAGATCACCGTCGAGCCCTGGCGTGCTGCGGCGTTCCCTGTGGTGAAAGACTTGGTCGTCGATCGCCAAGCGTTCGATCGCATCATCGCCCAAGGCGGCTTCGTCTCGGTGAACACCGGCAACGCCCAGGACGCGAACGCCATCCCGATCAGCAAGGAGTCGGCGGATCGCGCTTTCGAAGCGGCAGCGTGCATCGGCTGCGGCGCTTGCGTCGCGGCCTGCCCCAACGCCTCGGCGATGCTCTTCGTGTCCGCCAAAGTGGCGCAGCTCGCGGAGCTCCCGCAGGGCCAGCCCGAGCGTTATCGCCGCGCCAAGAAGATGGTCGATCAGCACGACAAAGAGGGCTTCGGCTCCTGCCGCAACCACTACGAGTGCGAGGCGGCGTGCCCCAAGGGCATCAGCGTCCGCAACATCGCGCAGCTCAACCGTGACTACTTGAAAGCCAGCGTCGCGGTGGCCGAGCACGCGGCGCGCTCCGGCGGCAACGGCTAGCCTCGCAAAGTCGCGGCTCTACGAAGCCGATTGCGCGCGGCGCTCGGAACGCCTAGTTGAAGCGCATGCTCATCCCCCGTTGGAGCTACACCTGCTTCTTGCTGGCGCTGGTTGCGTGTAAAACGCCCCCTCCCCCAGAGCGTCATTCTCTGAACGTCGACGTCGTGCGCGTCATCAAAGGCGACTCGTCTTCGGTCTTTGAGGCGACCGGTGAAGTGCGCGCCAAGGTCGAGAGCACACTCTCGTTCCGCTTGAGCGGAAAGGTTACCGAGCGCAAGTTCGACGTCGGTGACCACGTGGAGGCGGGGACCCTGCTCGCGCGTCTCGACCCGCGGCAAGAGGTCGCCGATGTCGAGGTCGCCAAGGCTGGGGTGACCTCGGCGGAAGCCTCGCTGAAGCAAGCGGAGCTCGAGCTCGGGCGCGAGAAGAACCTTTTCGCGCAGCAAGCGACCAGCAAGAAAGCGTACGACGCCAAAGAAGAAGCCATGCTCTTCGCCAAGGGGAGCCTCGCCTCGGCGAAGGCGACGCTCGCCTCGACGCGCGACCGCCTCTCCTACACCGAGCTCCGAACCGCGCGCGCCGGCGTCGTCGTGGCTCGCAACATCGAGGTCGGTCAGGTCGTGCAGGCGACCGCCCCGGCCTACACCTTCGCCGAGGACGGTCCGCGCGATGCTGTCTTCCGCATCCACGAGACCGTGGCGGCGCGCCTCGACGTGAACACCAAGCTGGCCCTGCGGCTCACCGAGAAACCGGCGATCACCGCCGTCGGCGTGGTTCGCGAGATCTCGCCCATCGTCGACGCCGCGACCGCGAGCGTCCTGGTCTGCGTCACCATCATCAATCCGCCGGCAGAGATGGCCCTGCGCACGCCGGTCGTCGGACAGATGAAGCTCACCGCTTCGAAGACGGTCACTCTGCCCGCCGTGTCCATTTTCTCGGACCACCAGGGGAAGCCGGCGGTCTGGGTGATCGATGAAGCCAAGAAAGAGGTCGCCCTCCGACCCATCGATGTCGGCGCCTACGAGTCGCGAAGCGTCGTCATCATCGAGGGTTTGAAGGACGGTGAGCTGGTGGTGAGCCGTGGCGCCAATCGCCTGCGTCCCGGTCAAACGGTGACCTACGCTGAAGGCGGGAGCCGCACATGAAACGCCTCGTGTTGCTGGCAGTCGCATTGACCGGTTGCGCCAAGGAAACCCACCCCGAGCCTAAGCCGCGCCCGGTGCTCAGCGTCGTCGCGCGCACGTCGTTCGGGCGCAATCAGGCGTTCCCCGGCTCCATGGCACCGCGCACCATCACCCAGCTTGCGTTCCGCGTTGGCGGACGCATCACGAAGCGCCTCGTCGCGGTGGGTGACGCCGTCAAGAAGGGCGACGTCATCGCCACTCTCGATAGCAGCGCCCTCGCCTCCAGCGCCGCCGCCGCAAGCGCCAGCGTCGACGCCGTGGCTGCCCGGCAGCGCAACGCCGCGCAGACGCTCGACCGCGAGACGCGCCTGCGCGAGCTCGACGCCATCCCGCAGTCGGCAATGGACACGGCGCAGACCTCGCACGACACCGCAAGCGCTTCGGTCGCCGAGGCCAGCGCCCGGCTCTCCAAGGCGCGCGAGAATCTCGGTTACGGCACGCTGCGCGCCGAATTCGATGGCGTCATCACCAAGATCGACTTCGAGGTCGAGCAGACGGTCGCGCCCAATCAGGTGGTCGCTGAGATGGCCCGTCCCGACGTCGTCGATGTGGTCGTCGACGTTCCCGAGTCGGTGGCTGCGAGCCTCGCGATTGGCGACGACACCATCGTCAGCACCGCCGACGATGCCAACGTCTCCTCGCACGGCGTCATTCGCCAGATGAGCCCCGCGGCCGATCGCTTGAGCCGCACGCACCGCGTTTGGATCGCCCTCCCCGAGCGTCTCGCCAACGTGCGCCTCGGCGCGACGATGTACGCGACCTTCGCGCAGGACTTCCCGGCGGCCATCCGTGTCCCGGTCGAAGCCATCCTCGACAAAGATGGGAGCGAATACGTTTGGGTCGTCGACGCCGACGCCGTGCATCTGCGCGGGGTGAAGTGCGTCGATCGCAAAGGCAAGCGCGCCGTCATTACCGAAGGTGTCCGCGATGGCGAACGCGTGGTCATCGCCGGCGTCCACTCTCTCGTCGAAGGTCAACGTATCGCCCCCGAGGTCGCCCCATGAGCACGAGCACCGGCAAGTTTAACCTCTCCGATTGGGCGCTCAGCCACCGCTCGTACATCACCTACTTCATGGTGGTGTTCGGCATCCTGGGCGTCTTCGCCTACCGCAACCTCGGCCGCGCCGAAGACCCGAGCTTCACCATCAAAACGATGGTCATCGTGGCCAAGTGGCCCGGTGCCTCGGTCTCACAGATCACCGAGCAGGTCTGCGAGCGCATCGAGAAGAAGCTCGAGGAGCTCCAGACCCTCGACTACACGCGCAGCATCACGACTGCCGGCGAGACCACCATCTTCGTGAACCTGAAGGACGCGGTGCGGGGCCGCGACGTCAGCGACAGTTGGGTGCGGGTGCGCAACATCGTCCAGGACATCCGGCCCAATCTGCCTCGCGGCGTCATCGGACCCTTCTTCAATGACGACTTCGGCGACGTCTACGGCAACATCTTCGCCTTCACCGGCGATGGCCTCACGCGCCGCCAGCTCCGCGACTACGTCGAGGAGATGCGCCGCAGCATCCTGACCATTCCCAACGCCGGCAAGGTGCAGCTCCTCGGCGCCGAAGACGAGGTCATCTACCTCGAGTTCTCACCCGCGAAGCTCGCGGCCTACGGCATCGACGAACAGGCCATCCTCACCACCTTGCGCGGCCAGAACGCCGTGGTGCCGTCGGGCACGCTCGAGGCGGGCAGCGAGCGCATTCGCATCGACGTGAGCGGCCAGTTCGACTCCGAGGAGAGCATCCGCAACATCAATCTGCGTATCAATGACCGCTTCTTCAGGTTGGACGAGCTCGCGACCGTGACCCGCGGCTATCGTGATCCGCCGTCGAGTCTCTTCCGCTTCAACGGACAGCCGGCGATCGGCCTCGCCATCGGTATGCGCGAGGGCGGCAACCTCCTCGAGTTTGGCGAGAAGCTCAACGCCATGATGCGGCGGCTCGAGTCGACCCTGCCCATCGGCGTCGGTGTGCATCTGGTATCGGACCAGCCGCAGATCGTCGAGGAGGCCGTCGGCCACTTCACCCGCTCGCTGTTCGAGGCGGTAGTCATCGTCTTGGTGGTGAGCTTCATCAGCCTCGGCCTGCGCGCCGGTCTGGTGGTGGCGCTGTCCATCCCGCTGGTGCTCGCGATCACCTTCGTAGTCATGCAGTACGCGGGTGTCGGTCTGCAGCGCATCTCGCTCGGTGCCTTGATCATCGCCCTCGGCTTGTTGGTCGACGACGCGATGATCGCGGTCGAGATGATGGTGACCAAGCTCGAGGAAGGGGAGCCGCTCACCAAGGCCGCTACAGCGGTCTACACCTCGACGGCGTTCCCGATGCTAACCGGCACTATCGTAACGGTCGCTGGTTTCATTCCCGTCGGCCTCAACTCCAGCGGCGCCGGCGAGTACACCTTCTCCCTCTTCGTGGTCGTCGGTGTTTCGCTCATGATCTCGTGGGTGGTCGCGGTCTTGTTCTCGCCGCTCATTGGTGTGGCGGTGTTGCCGAAGGCGCTCAAGCACAAGCACCAAGGGCCATCGCGCTTCGCCCGTGTGTTCCGCTCGGTGCTCCTCGTCTGCATGCGCCATCGCTGGCTCACCGTCGGCGCCACGGTCCTGGCATTCGCGCTCTCGGTGTTCGGTATGAAGTTCGTGCAGCAGCAGTTCTTCCCCAGCTCGGACCGCGTCGAGTTGCTGGTCGACTTCACGCTGCCCCAGTCGGCGTCGGTGCAGGAAACTCGAGCGCAGATGGATCGCTTCGAGCACGAAATGCTCGACGGCAATCCAAACATCGAGCGCTACAGCTCCTACGTCGGCCAAGGCGCGGTGCGCTTCATCCTGCCGCTCGACGTGCAGCTGGCTCAGCCGTTCTTCGGGCAGGTGGTCATCGTCGCCAAAGACGTGGCGGCACGTGACGCGCTGCAGCCCGAGCTGAAGAAATGGCTCGCGACCACCTTCCCGGGCACCGACACGTACATCCACTTCCTCGAGCTGGGCCCGCCGGTCGGACGCCCGGTGCAACACCGCGTCAGCGGACCCGACGTCCAACAGGTGCGCACCATCGCCAACAAGGTTGCAGACATCTACGCCAAGAACCCCTACCTCGAGGAGACGACGTTCGACTGGAACGAAGCCTCGCGCGTGGTGAAGGTCGAGGTCCTGCAAGACAAGGCACGGCAGCTCGGCATCTCGTCTCAAGCCATCGCCTCGGCGCTCAACACGGTCGTCGGCGGCGACGACGTCACCCAGGTGCTCGATGCGATTTACCTCGTGAACGTCGTGGTGCGCGCCAACGTCGTCGAGCGCACCTCGGTCGAGCAGCTACGCAATCTCCAGCTGCCGACGCGAAGCGGCGCCTCGGTGCCGCTCGAGTCGATCGCGAACTTCCGCTACGAGGTCGAGCAACCGCTCGTCCGCCGTCGCGGACGCCAGCCGACCATCACGGTCAAGGCCGAGCCCATCGGCCTGCAGCCCCCGACCGTCATGGCCCAGCTCCAGCCCGACATCGATGCGCTGTCGGCGACCTTGCCGCCGGGTTACGCCGTCACCATCAGCGGCGCCGTCGAGGAGAGCGCCAAGTCGCAAGCCCCGATGGCCGCGGTCGTCCCGCTCATGCTTTTCGTCATGGCAACGGTGCTGATGACCCAGCTCCAGAGCTTCTCGCGACTCTTCCTCGTGTTCGCAGTCGCGCCGCTGGCGCTCATCGGCGTGGTCGCGGCACTCCTACCCTCCGGCAAGCCCCTCGGCTTCGTCGCCATCCTCGGCGTGCTCGCGCTCATCGGCATCCTGGTGCGCAACTCGGTCATCCTCGTGGTGCAGATCGAAGAGCACCGCGAAAGCGGCATGGACGCCTGGACCGCGGTCGTCGACGCGACCGAGCACCGCACCCGCCCCATCTTGTTGACCGCCGTCGCGGCAAGCCTCGCGCTCATCCCCATCGCCCGCCAGGTGTTCTGGGGCCCCATGGCTTACGCCATGATGGGCGGCATCATCGTCGGCACCGTGCTGACCCTCCTGTTCCTGCCCGCGCTGTACGTCGCGTGGTTCCGAATCCGCGAGCCGGCCGCCACGGCGAGCGCCTCGATGGCGGCGTGACCTAGCAGCCGAAAATGGTGGCAGTCACCATTTTCTCGGCGCTTCGAACGGGGAAATAGAGAGAAAAATCGGGGCTGTCCCGATTTTCGAAACAGGGGAGAAATGGTGACTGCCACCATTTTTCACCGCAGGCTGAAGATCTGCACGGGCTGCGCCTTGCCCTTCACTTTGGCGGGCTCGAGGCGGGTCGCGGTCGAGGGGAGCCCTGCCCGCTTGTAGGTCGTTTCGTCGGTGATGATGCGGCCTGGGCCCGCGGCGCCGGCGAGACGCGAGGCGAGGTTCACACAATCGCCGATGACCGTGAAGTCGAGGCGCCGGCGTGCCCCCATGGCCCCCGCGACACACGAGCCGCTGGCGAGACCAATGCCGATGGCGATGGGCTCCTCGCCGCGCTCGCGCCGTCGGGTGTTCAAGGCGACGAGGGTCTCGTGCATCTCGTGCGCCGCCGCCACCGCGTTCTTGGCGTCGTCGACGCTGTTCACCGGCGTGCCCCACACGGCCATCAACGCGTCACCGATGAACTTGTCGAGTGCTCCGCCATGGCGGAAGACGATCTCGACCATCAGGTCGAAATACTCGTTCAACAGACCAACCACCGCGGCCGCGGGCGTTTGCTCCGACAGAGACGTGAAGCCGCGAATGTCCGCGAAGAGCACCGTGACCTCGGCCTCGGCGCCGCCGCGCTCGAGCTCGACATCGTTGCTCAAGACGCGCTCGACGACCACTGGAGACAGAAAGCGCCCGAGGGTTTCGCGCGCGCGCGACTCGTCTTCGAGGCGCCGCGAGAGCAAGGCGTTACCCACCGCAACGCTCGCCCCCGAGCCCAGACCGGAAAGAATGTCGAGGTCGTCGTTCGTGAAAGCGGATGCCTGCGAGGTGTTGCCGACGTGCAGCATGCCGAGCAAGCGGCCCTTGTCGATGAGCGGAACGCACATGACCGAGCGCATATTGGCGCGGACGATCGACATCGCGGCGGAGAAGCGCTCGTCGACCAGCGCGTCGTTCGCGAGGATGGCCTCGCGGCCTTTGACGACGCGGTCGATGACCGTGCGGCTCACCATGACCCGCTGCGCCGCTTCTCCGTGGAGCGAACGGGTGGCGATGGGCTGCGGTTGCTCGTGCTCGTCCATGAGCAACACGACCCCGGTCTCGGCCCGCACCAGCTCGAAGGTCACCTCGAGCATGCGCTGACATAGGGCTCGCACGTCCGTGATGGCGATCAGCTCACGCACCGCCGCGAAGGCTGCACGCAAGCGCTCGTAGTCGCCGCGCAGCCGCTTGGCGTCGTCGATGCGCTTCACGGGCTCGAAGGCTTGCACGGAGCGCGTCGCAAGGACGCTGGTCTTCCCTTCGCGGCTCTCGGGCACGATCTGCAGCATCGTGGGCGGCGACCCGCCATCGGCGTGGAAGGTGAACCGACAACCGCCGAGCTCGAGCTCGTCGCCGGCGATCAGGCGGTGCTTGAGCACGCGTGTGCCGTTCACGAAGGTGCCGTTCGAGCTACCGAGGTCGTGGACCACCCAGTGACCATCGTCACGGCGTAACACCGCGTGGTTCTTCGAGACCTGCACATCGTCGAGGACGACGGTGTTACCGAGGCCGCGGCCAAACGAGACGTTATGGCCTTCGAGCACCACGTCCTGGTGCACCAAATTCTCGGGGTCGGCGACCGGGACGAGCCGCGAAGTCATGGGACCACGAGCATCGCTCCCACGAGGTGTCTCTGACAAGCAGTTGCGAGGGCTACGTTACGGGACGCTAGGCCGCTTGGCGGCGGCGCGCGATTCCGCGCTCGCGACCTTCCAGGCGGAGGTCGGCTGCTCGCTTTGGGGGCGCGTGAGCCGATCCACGGAGTGCCGGCCCAGCGTTAGGCCCTGGCCGGTGAGACCTGCGGCCGTGCTGCCGAAGACCCTCGGGAAGGTGCGGCCGACGTGGGAGAACACGTAGGCAAAGGCGCCCGCGGTGAAGCTGCTCGAGATGCCGAGATCCGGCGGCAAGGTGATGCCCGCGGCCTTGATGCCGGCGCCAAGCAGCCCTGCGAGCCCCGCAAAGGCCATCGTGTGCACCACCGGGGCATTCGTCACATAGTCGAAGAAGGTCCGCCCACGGCTCTTACCAAAGGAGTTGTCGTAGTACTCGAAAGCCGCGACCCCAAGCGTCTTGGGCACGCTCCAGACCGCCCCAGCGACGGCCCCGATGGAGCCGCCGGCGCCGACCACCGGCTTGGCGAGCGGGTGGCTGGACTCGAAATCCGCCACGCCCTTTTCCCAAAAAGGGCGCATACGGGTCCCGAGAGACTCCGAGCTTTCTAAGAATGTCATGGGAGCCCTAATTGTCGTCCGAAACTTCGGGCAGTTGCGGGCTTACCCTGCGCGTTCCGGCCGATCAGGCAGCTCGTTCACGTCGTCTGGCCGCCTCGGGAAGTCTTTTGCCAGCAAGGTGCCGACTTCGCGGACGACCGATGCCACGCCGTCACCGGCAGCCCCGCGGTGGATCGCGGCGACGATCGCAGCCACGTGCTTGTCCCAAGCGTCCGGGGCGACTCGCGCGTTGATGCCCGAGTCGGCGAGGATGACGACCCGCTGCTCGACTTCCGACAGCATGAGCAGGACCCCGGTGCGCTCGCGCGTCATGTGCACGCCGCGTTCCGAAAAGAGCGCGGCTGCCCGGGCCCTTGCCGCCGCGTCCATCCGCGCGTCCCCGGCCAAGAGGCGCTGCATGCGTGACGACGAGACCAACAGCCACAGCAAGCCGAAGAACGGGACCTGCGCGAGTAGGTAATATGGCGCCGGCAAGTGAGGCGCGACCAACACCATGGCCGTGGCGCAGGTCGCGGCGAGGAGTGCCGCCGCCAGCGCGCGCTCGGTGCCGTACGTGGCGCTGCGCTCGACGTCGACGACCACGATCTCACCCGAGGTGCCAGCCTCGGCTTCTTTCACCGCTGCTTCGATGGTCGAGCGTTCCTGATCGGTGAAGAGCATCACCATCCTCCACTGGCGCCGCCGCCGCTCGAGCGGCCGCCCCCGCCACCGCCGAAGCCGCCGCCACCCCCACCGAAGAAGCCACCCGACGAGCGGCCGGAGAGCAAGGCATTGCCGGCGCCCCAGAGCAGCCATCCGCCATAGCGGCGCCGACGGCCGAGGCTGGAGATGATCACGAAGAGAATGAAAAAGAAAATGAGGGCCGGCGAGCTGGTGCGGCGGGCCCGCCGGTACTCGTGCGTCAGCTCGGTCGGCAGCTGCGCGGCGTTACCGGTCGCCGCGGTCATCAGGGCGTCGAAGGCGCGATCGAAGCCGCCGACGTAGTCCCGCTCGCGGAACGCCGGTCCGATGATGTTACGAATGACCCGGCCGGAGAGTACGTCGGTGATGTCGCCTTCTAGGCCGTCACCCACCTCGATGCGCACCCGGCGATCTTCGGTGACGACGAGCATGAGCAAGCCGTCGTCTTTCCCCTGCTTGCCGAGCTTCCAGGTGTTGAAGACGCGAACCGCTACGTCCTCGAGCGCGTCGCCGTCGAGAGTCGGCACGATGAGCAGCGCCATCTGCGGGCCGCTGCCGCGCTGGTAGCTCGCGAGCTTCTCTTCCAGACGCGCCCGATCGCCGGGCTCGAGCAGTCCCGCAAGATCGGTAACGTGCGCGTTGAACGGTGGCACCGCGTAAGCGGACGCTGGTGACGCGGTGAAAAACGCGACACAAGCGAGCGCCAGCGCGATGCCCGCGCGTTTCAGAACTTCACCTCGGGCGCGTTGGCGTCCGCGGGATTGCCGGTGAAGGTCGGACGGACCGCCTTGCCGCGCATCTTGGCGCCGATCATGCTCGGAAACACCTGCACCGTCGTGTTGTAGGCCGCGACCGCGTCGATGAAGCGACGCCGCGCCACGGTGATGCGATTCTCGGTGCCCTCGAGCTGCACTTGCAGGTCACGGAAGGCCTCGGTCGCCTTGAGCTCGGGATAGCGCTCCGAGACCACGAGGAGCCGCGACAAAGCGCTCGACAGCTCGCCCTGCGCCTGCTCGAACGCTTGCAGCTTCGCCGGATCGTCGATGGTCGAGCCGTCGATTTGGACGCTGCCGACCTTGGAGCGCGCTTGCACGACCTTCTCGAGCGTCTCCTGCTCGAAGTTCGCGGCGCCTTTCACCGTGTTGACGAGGTTCGGCACCAAATCGGCGCGGCGCTTGTACTGGCTCTCGACCTCGGCCCAGGCGCCTTTGACCTCTTCGTCGCGTTGGATGACTTCGTTGAAGCCGCAGGCCGTTCCGCTAAAGAGGACGGTAAGCAGGGCTGCTTGGGCGGCAATCTTATCGAGCTTCATGTCATGCGCTCCTTGCACAGGCATAGAGCGCACTCAGTGGAGCCGGCGCAAGCGCCTTGGGCGTCAGAAGCTGGTGCCGATGCGGAACATGGCGGCGCTGCCTGCGCCCGGCGTATGCGAGACCGATCCGGTCGCGAATAGGTCACCACGCTGGTAGCTCAGCGTCGCGTGGCCGCCGACGCGGGCAGGCTCGTCGATCCACGGGCTGCGCACTACGGTGCCAACCGCCGCGTGAGCTCCGGCACGCAGGGTCCAGGTCGAGTTGTCGGCATTGATCTGGCGGTACTGCACGCCGGCGGCGCCGGTTGCCGGTAGGGTCGTGTCGCTCGGCAGCTGCACGGTGTTGAAGAGGCGCCAGTCGCCTTGCAACCGCGCGTTCACCTGCGCACCGTCCACGAGACCACCGTAGAGTCCGACACCACGGGTCACGCCGTCGCGGCCGGTCCCTTGAACCCCTGCGTGGAGCAGCATGCTCCAGGAGTCGGTGGGGACGAGTGGCTGATGGATGCCCGCCGTGGGCTCCTGGTGCGGGTTGACGCTGCGTGGCGGTGCCACCGTGATGCCGCCGAAGAGCAGGCTGTCGCGTCCGAGGGCACCGACCGTGAAGGCACCGTTGGGATTAATCGCGACGTGATCGCCGAGCCGGTAACCGCCGGCCATGAGGCCCATACCGTCGGTGAAGCGCATGGCGTCGAACGGCCGGTAGGTCACGACGGCGCCGATCTGGCTACCCTGAGCAGAGAGCGGACCCGCCTCGAGGCGGATGCGGCCTTGCCCGCTCGGATCCTGCACGCGGAACTGCGCTTGGTTGACTTGCACCATCGCCAGCGCTTCGAGCTGCCGCGCGTTGTCGATGCGAAGGCTGAAGGGAATGCCGGCGTAGCTCGTGCTGATGTGCGCGGTGATGCGCGAGTCGTCGGCGGTGGGGGTCAAGGTGATCATGGCGCCGCGCGCCAACCCCGAGATGCCGGCGACACGCGCCAGCACGTTGTCGACCTGCTGCATGTCGACGCTGACGTCGAAGTCGCCATTGCGGACACGCACGTTGGTGCCGGTGATGTTGTTGATCTGCAGGGCACCGTGCACCAGCGAGACGTCGGCGTTGCGGCCGGCGGTCTGTACCGAGACGTCGCGCCATTGGCCAAACGCTTGGAAGTCTTGCGCGCGGCCGCGCCAGCTGCCGGACGCCGCGTCGTACTCTAGGCCGAAGACACCACGGCGGGTGTCGGCGGTGACGTCACCGTGGTTCACCAGGAGCTGGCCACCGTTGGGGACGCGCAGTACCGCGTCGCGGAAGACGCCGTCGGTGAAGCGCGTGCGCAATGACAGGCTCTCACCGGGCTGATTGTTCACGCGGATTGTGGTGTCGCGATAGCGGGCGTCGAGAGTGCCGACATCGAGGCCGGCGTTGGTGAGGCGCCCTTGCGAGTCGACCTGGAAACCGGCGCGAAGATCGGTGGCCTTGCCGATCAGTCCCAGACTGCGGATGTCGATGTCGCCGCGCTCGAAGCCGATGCGGATGGCCTCGCCGGTGGCGTTGCGCACGTAACGGGCATCGAGGCCCTCGACACCGATGTCGACGTCGTTGTCGCGGCTCGTGAAGGTCGAGCGGCCGGGCAACAGCATGTCGATGTTGGCGAGAGATCCGTCGGCGTTGGTGCGGACGTTCACGTGATCGGCGCGGGCGATGGCGACGCGGTGTCCGTCGAGGGTCATGCCGAAGTTGCGGCCCGAGAGCCCCATCGACATGGCGCCGCTGGCATCGCGACGAATGTCCGCGACCGCGTTGTCGACCGAAAGCCGTGACAGCTGGCGCGGATTGTTGCCGTCATAGCGGACAGCATCGCCAGCGAAGCGGAAGCCGTCGCCGCCGTGGCCGAAGGTCGCGGAGACTTCGCCGTTGGTGAGCTGCAAGCGGCCGCGACCGTCTGTGAACGCGAACGACTCGGCGGTGCCGAACAAGCGCGTGCCGCGCGGGTCCATGTGCATCTCGAGGCGGCCATTGCGGCCCAGCTCGTAAGTGCCGTGATTGTTGGTGAAGCTGCCGGCGAGCGCCGTGCCACGCATGATCAGGTTGCCACCGTCGCGGGCGAATTCGAGGGTGCCCTGGCGGACCGCCAGCGTGTTGCCGCGGTGCTGGAGGTCGAATTCGTGGCTGCCGCCCGACAGGCGCGTGAGGAAACCGCTGTCGTCGAAGCTCGCCTGCAGCGTGGCGCCGGTGGCCACCATGTTGGTCGAAGAGTCGGTGAAGCGAACGCGGTCGCCTTCGCCGACGATGCTGCGCAGCTGGCCGCGCGCATCGTAGTTGATCTGGAAGCTCGAGGTGCCGCTCGCCTGCCAGGCGCGGTCACCCATGCTCAGGTTGACGTCACGGCCGCGCAGTCCGAATGACGAGGTGCCGTCGGCGTTGCGCACGAAGCCCACCGCCGCAGTGTTAGCCTGGAAGGTGTTGCGGCCATCGTTGAAGGTGACGCCAGTCCCCGTCCAAGCGAGCCCACCGGCGCCGCTCTGGGAATTGCGCTGCATGTTCATCACCAACGTGTCGGCGCGGAAAGCCGAGCCACGCGTCGTGACGCTGATGTTCGCCGCTTCAGCGGTCACGCTGTCGACGGCACCTTGCGTCGTCGTGGTCATGCCACCGCGACCGCTGGTGACGGTGACGCCGGGAGTGCGCACGGCCAGTGCGTCAAAGCCGGCGCGCATCGATTCGGGCGACGTGCTCGCCCACTCGGCGCCGCGCAAGCGAATGCTCGAGCGGCCGATGTCGATTGCGGCGGAGTCGGCGCGCATCAGGAACGAGCCGTCGGTCGCGAGGCTCGCGTGGAGTCCCTGGAGATCGACGGTCGTGGAGCCGGAGGCGACGCGGAACTGGTCGAGCCGTGCCGTCTGATTCGCGGGGCCGATGTTGACGTCGAGGTTGCCGACGCGGGCCGTGGTGCCACCATTGCTCAGGAACGCACCCGGGCTCTGCAGGCGCAACACGCCGTTCGCCGAGATCAAGCGACCACCAGGCGGAACGACGATGGTGGTGCGACCGTCGGAGTAGAAGACGGGACGGGTGATCGGAACCGCCCAGTTACCACCCTCGCGGGCGAGGCGAGCCAGGCTCGTCGACGCGTTCGCTGCAGCGGAGCGAACGCCGCTCGCGACATCACCCGGCGTGGCGCGAACCAGGGCCCGGTTTCCAGCCGCGATGATCTCGGCGGCGGTGGTCGCCGCGGGTGTCACGCGATCGAGGCGGGCGCGCCCGCGCAGGAGATCGTCCGCGGCGCCAACGACAGTGCGGCGGGCTTGTGACAGCTCGTGGGAGACATCACCCACGGCACGCTGGACCTCGCGGGTAGCCTCTTCCGTGGGAACGCGCGACAAAGCGCTCGGCGCGCCGGGCTGCGGAATGGTCACATCGGTGACCACGATGCCGGGGCGACTGACGATCGAACGAAGGTCGCTCGACAGCGGCAAGCGGTCACTCTTGGGGTCGGCGGTCAGCCGATCGACGCGGAAAGGATTGTCGAACCTTACCGGCTGGTCACTCGGGCGCTCGTCGGGCTCGTCGGCCACGGTCAAGCCGGCGAGGCGGGCCTGAGGGAGTCCTTGGATGCGCTGATCGTTGCCGTCGGCCATCTGAGTAAACCATCCCCAATATCCGGGTTCTGTCTCTCAGTATCGGCGGCCCCCTAGGACCGATGTTCTAAAGCACCATGACAACGCGGCATTTCAGGTAGTCGGTCTCCGGCACACCGCCCAGGATGGGATGATCGGGTCCTGCGGCGCGCTTCTCGACGAAGTGGATGTGGCGTTGTGCGTCGCGAGCGGCGGCGACCAACATGGCGTCGAAGGCGTCGGGAGTGATGCGGCCCGAGCAAGAGCACGACACGAGGATGCCGTTGGGCGCGACGAGCTTCATCGCCCGGAGATTGACCTCGTTGTACGCACGAAGAGCGTTTTGCTCGGTGTCCTTGCCCGCCGCGAAAGCGGGCGGGTCGAGCACGACGGTCTCGAAGCGCCGCCCCTCTTTGACGAGCTCGGGCAGCAGCTCGAAGACATCGCGCGCCTGGGCATCGACGACGTCCGAGAGACCGGCGCGCTGGGCGTTCGCCTTCACCTTCTCGATCGCTTGCGCGGAGAGATCGACGGCAGTGACCTTCGAGCAGCCAGCGGCGGCGAGCTGCAAGGCGAAGCCACCGTGATAGGTAAAACAATCGAGCGCCTCACCCTTGGCGTAGCGCGCGACGTGGACATGATTCACTGCCTGGTCGAGGAACGAGCCAGTCTTCTGGTCGGCAAGCGGGTCGATGACGTAGGCAATCTTGCCCTCGTGATAGAGCGCCTCGAGCGGAGTCTTGCCGTGCACGACGCGCACGTCTTCGGCGAGGCCTTCGCGGTTGCGGGCGCGGGCGTCGTTCTTCACCACCAAAGCCCGCGGCTGATAGACCTCGAGCAAGGCGTCGACCAGGGCCGGCTGAATCATGTCCGCTGAAGCGGTCGTCGACTGCGCAACCAGGACATCGCCGTAGCGATCGACGAACAGACCGGGAAGGCGATCGGCTTCACCGTGCAGCGCGCGATAGGCATCGACGCCCGGCATCAAGCGCTCGCGACGCTCTCGAGCTTCGGCGACGCGCGCCTTCACGGCGGCGGCATCGAAGACCTCCCTGCCCTTCCCCACCATGCGCAACGTGATCGTCGAACGCGGCGAGTACATGGCGGTACCGTAAACGCGACCGTCCTTGCCCGCGACCTCGACGAGACCCGGCGTCTTGCCCGGCATGTCGCCGATGTCACTCGCGTAGATCCACGGGTGCCCCTGACGCAGGCGCTTCAGGCCCTTGTCGAGCACCACGGCACGGCCGAGGATGGAGAAGACGTTGCTCAACGGCGGTCCGCTTTAGAAGACCATGCGAACGCCGGCGATGGCACGAAAGGCAGCGTAGATATCGAGGACCTTCTCCGCGCTCTCGACCGCGATCGAGATGGTGACGGCTTGGTGTTTGCCACCGGCGCTCTCGCGCACGCTGACGTTCGGAGCCGCGGCGGGGCCAGTGATGACGGTCGCGGCTTGGATGACTCGCGCCGCGAAGTCAGGCGTGTTGTCGCCGATGACCTTGAACATGTAGGGGCCAGGGAAGGTGTGACCCTCGTTCAGGACCCGTAGTGTGTCGTCGCGCTCGGACATTTACGGCGTGGGCCTATAGCGGAGGCCGTTCGAGCTGGGAAGGCCTCTTTCCGGCCTTGACAGCGATGCGCAAATGCACCGCCATCTAGTTGTACAACCATTTGGTTGTGTGATTAAGGAGATTCTCGTGGCTGACATTCAACACACCCTGAACATCAACGCCCCCGCCGAATCGGTCTACCGGGCCCTATCCACCATCAACGGCCTGGCGAGCTGGTGGACGTCCACCACGGCCGGCGAATCGACGCCTGGCGGAGTCATCGATTTCCGCTTCAACGCGCACTTGGTGCGCATGCGCGTCGACCAGCTAGAGCGCAACATGGAAAGAAGCCAACGACCACATGTCCCACTGCAGCATGAAGTGGGCGACATTCTTACTGAGCTTGCGCGAAGTCGCCGAGACCGGCAAAGGCCGTCCATTCCCGCACGACCTTTCCATCTGACGCGGGGTGAGATGCGCCCTTGAGCACGCGAGAGCGAGACAAAGCCGACGAAGCGCGCCTGAGCCGGGTCTTCCACGGCCTGGCCGACCCAGCTCGGCGCAAAATCGTTGCGCTCCTGCGCGAGGCCGGCGAGCTCACGGTCGGCCAGATCGGCGAGGCTTTCTCGATGACCCAGAACGGCGTCTCGAAGCACGTCAAGGTGCTGGAGGACGCCGGACTGGTGTCACGGCGGGTCATCGGCCGCGAGCACCGCATCTCCGTCCGCTGGAGCGCACTGCAGCCGGCCTATTCTTATCTGCACGCACATCAACACTTCTGGTCCGAGCGACTCGATGCCTTCGTCGACTACGCGACCAGCCGCGACAAAGAGAACAAGAAATGACACCCGACCTGCGCATCGAGCGCGTCATCCCCGGCACCAAGAAGGACCTATTCGAGGCCTGGCTCGATCCCAAAGCGCTGTCGCGCTTCATGACCCCGGCGGAGGGCATGAGCTGCGGCAACGTCGAAGTGGATGCTCGCGTCGGCGGAAAGTTCCTCATCGTCATGATCACCGCCGGCAAAGAGATGCCGCATCACGGCGAATATCTCGAGATCGAACGCTACGAGCGCCTCGCGTTCACGTGGATCTCACACCATGCCGGCGACGGCAGCCATCATCGCGGCGCTCGAGCACGTCGCGACGTCCTGAGCCCCCCTGCCCTCAGAGGTAGGAGGCGCGCATGGCTGCCTCCGGGCCCAACTTCACGAAGTCGCGATAGAGCGCGAGCACACCGGCGGCAAACGTGGTCGTCGACGTGTCGGCGTCGTAGTAGTCGATACCGGTGACAGCGGTGTAGAGCGGACGTCCGTTGCTGAAGACACCATCGCGCTCGACCGAGAGCACGTACGCGACCCCGCTCTCGATGGCTTTGACGAGCGCCGGGTCTTTCGCTTCGCTGTCCTTCATGGTGCCGATGAGGGCAACGAGGGCAGCGGTGGTGTGGATGATCGATGATGGGCCCCGTCCGGGTTGGCCGCGATCGGCTTCGATGGTCTCACCCCACCCGCCATCGTTGTTCTGCTGCGACAGTACGAAGTCGCGTGTCTTCGCGAACACGGGCGCGTCGGGGGCCTCGCCGAGACGGCGCAGGGACGGCACCACGAAGGCGTAACCCGAGAGCCTGCCGTTGGTCCAACGCGACCACCAACGGCCGCGGCCGGCCGCAACGTCGACGAGGTAAGTGTGGGCGTCGGCGAGAGCGCGGTCGACACGTTGCGTCTGTTCGGGCGTGAGTACCCCGCTATCGCGGCTGGCGATGAGGCTGCGAACGACGCGCCCGGTAAGATCGGGGCTTGCCGCATCGTCGAGCGTCGACTCGTTCGGACTCCTCGCTCCCTCGGGGCCGGGGTCACCGTAAGCGGTCTTGTTGAACGCGCCCCACCCGCCGGAACGCTGCTGATACTCGACGAGGCCCACGACTGTCTTGCGGATCTGCATAGCCAAGGTTTCGCGCTCGGCGGCGTCGCTAGTGACGCCATAGCGGACGCAGAACGAGCGCAGCGCCGTCGAGGTCGTATCATTGTCTCCGAGGACACCGACGAGACTGAAGCTCATGCGGCCGTCGTCGAGCGTATTCGCAGCCAACACCTCGACACCGCGTTTGGCCGCGGCGGCGCCAGCGCCGTTCAACGCCCCGAGAGCAAGCGACACCACCGCCGTGTCCCAGGCGTCGCCATGGGTCCAAGCCTTGCGATCGATGGCGCGCAGCTTGTGCAAAAAGCTCACGCCGTCTTGGACCGCGCGTGAGCTCGCGTACTCCTGGCCCGCACCGAGCAACGCAATCACCGACAGCGCCGTACCGAAGCCGGTCCAACCCCAGCTGCCTTCGCCGTCGCGACCGCGTTCGATCTGCGCCTCGAAGTAACCCTTGCCGAGGCTAGCGACGATGACTCGCAGCACGAAATCGGGTTGGTTGAAGACCATGAGAGCGAGCGCCGGCGCGTAGATGCTCACGAGATTGGACAAGTCGCCACGCAGGTAGCGCGAGATCACATCGCGCAAGAGACCGCCGTCTGGGACGGTCGTGCGACCGTCGCTCACGACAGCGCTGATGAGGTCGGTCATCAGGCCGTACACGGTGTCGTCGGGACGGCGGTCGACCTTCAAGTAGGCCTTGGCGCGATCGATGATCGGCTGTGCCTGGGGGGCGAGACGCTCGCGGCGGGCGACGATCATCTCGAGCGCCATCACCACCATGCGCGTGGCGCTGCGGCTCGACTCACCGCCGGCGATGAACGAGAAGCCACCGTTGGGGAGTTGGTCCTGCGCAAACTCGCCGACCATCTTCTGGGCTTCGATGACTGCGGCCGCGTCGCCTGCGTAAGCCAGGGCCAATGCCATCATGCCGGTGTGATAGCTGCCGGCAACGAACGGGGCGTCCCAGGCACCGGTGGACTTCTGAATCGCCACGAGATGCGATTCGACGCGCTGGAGGGCCGCGTCGATGCGCGGAACGAGCACCTCCCCGATCGCCGGTGAGAACGTCGTCGACTTGCTGGCCACAGCGGAAGGAGCGGCTTGCAAGTCCCGAGGCTGCGACGTGTTTAAGGGGGAAGACGGCGCAGCCTGAGTGAGCAACGACGACACGCCAGGCAAATAGGTGCGGATCCGCATGGGCGCCTGTATCGGGCACGCCTGTGGACAGTTGCGTAGGGTCCGGTGTCAGCCACGCAGCGCGCGCGCCTCCAGCTCGATCACGTCGGCGAAGAAGCTCAGTACGGCGCGGACACGTCCGTTGCGCATCATGTCTTCATGGACGATTGAGCGAATCGGCATGGCACCGCCGACGTCACCGATGCGTTTGAGCCCCCGCGCACCAAGGGCGCACGGCAGCGCGCCGACACCTAGCCCCGCTGCAACGGCTTCGAACACGGACGCCACGCTATTGGCGCGCATGACGACCGTGGCTTTCGGCGCGTGCTCATCCGTAAAGCGCGCAAGGGGCGCGGCGGAGAGCTCGCCGCCATAGCAGACGACGTCATGGCCATGCAGGCCATCGTGCAGGCGCGGCTTACCTCGGGCCGCGAGATAGTCGGGCGAGGCGAAAAGGCCGAATGCCGTGAGTCCGATTTGGCGGACGACGAGATTGGGCTGGGTCGGTGCGACACCTAGGCGAACCGCGAGATCGGCTTCACGACGCGCGAGATCGACCGTCGCATGGCCCGTCAACAGCTCGAGCGAAAGGCCAGGATGCCTCCTGTGCAGCTCTGGGAGATGCGAGACGACGAACACATTAGCGAACACCTCGGTGATCGCGACGCGCACGACACCTTCGAGACGGGTATCGTCGCCCGCAAGACGCCGCTCGACCGCCAAGAAGCCTTCCTGCAGCTTCTCGACGTCAGCGCGCACGCTCTCGCCCGCGACGGTGAGAGCATAGCCCTCGGGAGTCCGGTCGAAGAGTCGCGCCCCTACGCTCGCCTCGAGCATCACGAGGCGCCGGCCAACCGTCGATTGGTCGACACGCATTAGGCGCGCCGCACCCGAGAGCGAGCCCGCCTTAGCGACTGCCAGGAAGTAGCGAAAATCGTCCCAGCCCATGCCATGCAAAATTGCATGCTCGAAATGCACACTCAAAGGGTTTTCGCATATCGCCACTTCGCCTAAATTGAGCGCATGAATGCGAACGAACGCGGCGCAAGGGTACGGGTTCCGCCTCCCCTAGTTTTCCTCGGCTGCGTCGGCATCGCCTGGGCGTGCCACTACTTTTTCATGCCCCTGCGCGCGCTTCTCGATCCGACGCTGCGTATGGTCGCGGGTCTCGCCGTGGTCGCGCTCGGAGTGGCGGTCGTCGTGTCGGCGCGTGTCCTGTTCTCCCGAACCGGTCAGAGCCCTTTTCCATGGACGCCAACGCCGTCGCTCATCTTCGCGGGACCCTATCGGTTCACACGCAACCCCATGTACCTTGGCATCACCACCGTCATGGTTGGCCTGGGGCTCGCGACGAACAACCTCTGGGTGTCGATCTTCGCGCTGCCCGCGCTCGCCATCGTGCACTTCATCGCGGTGTTGCCCGAGGAGCGCTACCTCACCGAGAAGTTCGGTGACGGTTACAAGCACTACCTGACCCGGGTGCGGCGCTATCTCTGAGCAGCCGAGGCGCGGCACCCGAACATGGACAAGGACGCGAGCGGCAACAGAGCTACCGCGCGGCGATGGCGCCTTGGATGAGGGTGGCAAACTGAGCCGGTGTGACACCGGCTAAGGTCGCCAGCACATGCGCTTCGTCGAGCTTGAGGCCCGAGGGAGTTGCGAAATGGACGAGGTTGTAGAGTGGCGCCTTGCTCATTGCTTCGGGCTGACCTGCGGTAATCACGCAGTCGATCTCGGGGGCAACGCGGACCTTGAGGCTTTCGACCGTCATCGGAACGAGGACTGGTGCCTTACCGGCCAGCGCGACGGCGGCGCTGAAATTCGGGGTCTGAGCGATCGCACAGAGGGCGGATTCTGGGGTACGTAGATTCACACTCACGGAACACCTCGAGTTATCTGGCAGCTCGTTGTTTGCTGGCCACCACGAGCGGGCAGAGCACCCCCAGTAGCGGACATCGTGGCTCCATTCTCGGCGGACGAGCTACAGAGTTGCTCGGTCTTTGATGTGACACCGGTGCCAAGCGCTCGCTGACCGCGCGTGAATGACTAGCGATGTCGGAGGTGGCGGGAGCTCGGGAGGAAGTTGGTGGAGTCGAAGGGGATCGAACCCTCGACCTCCGCATTGCGAACGCGGCGCTCTCCCAGCTGAGCTACGACCCCAACCTGGCCCGAAGGCAGGGCCAGAAGCCACCACCAACGAGAGGCGCGCGGAATAACACGCGCGAAAAACAGGGTCAACGGGATACGGACCCGCGCATTCTAGAGGCGTTTCATGACGCCTACGCCGGGCTTCATCGATCCGTCGATGCGGAAGCGGCTGACCTGATCCCGCAACCGGCCGGCGAGGTCGCTCATATCCCCTGCCGCGCGCGTGACTTCCTGCGCAGAAAGGAGCCCCTGGTTCGAGACCGCCGCGACCTCACCCATCGCCGCCACCATCTGCTGCGTGCTCGAGAGCTGTTGCTGGGTGCTGACGGTGATCTTGCGCGCGGACTCCGTCGCCTGCTCGATGAGCCCGAAGATGCTGCCCATCGACGCGGCCATTTTGGCCATCTCTTCGACGCCCTGGCGGCTCGTGGAGGTGCCCTGCTGGCTCGCCTCCAGCGACGCCTGGATGAAGCGATGGATCTCCTCGATGGTCTCTTTGATTTCTTTGGTGGAGCCGACGACGTTCTCGGCGAGGCGCCGCATCTCCTGCGCCACGAGCGAGAAGCCCTTGCCGATGTCGCCGACGCGCGAGCCTTCGAGCGCCGCGTTCAGAGCCAAGAGGTCGAGGCGGTCGGAGACGTCGTCGATGATGTCGACGACGTTGATGATGGCCTGCGACTTCTCGTAGAGCTTATTGATGCGATCGGCGATGAGGTCGTTCTGCTCGGCGATCTCACCAATGGCGTTGCGGGCAATGCGCAGCGCGTCCTGGCCGACACGAACCGTCGTCGACATCTCCTCGGACACCTGACTCATGGAGTCTGCGTTGCTGGCGATGACGCGGGCTGTGTCCGACAAAGCGGACATGCTGCTCGAGACTTCCTCGAGGCTCGAAGATTGCTCGCGGGCCCCCTGCTCCTGCTGCCGGGCGTTCTCGGAGAACTCACCGGCCACGCCGTTGAGCTGCACCGCGGTATCGTTGATCTGTTTCACCAGATTGCGCTGGCTAATGAGCATGCGGTTGAAGGCGCCGGCCATGCGGCCGATGTCATCTTCGGCGCCGACGACGAGGGGCGGGTGCGAGAGGTCACCATGCGCCACCTTCTCGGCAACCTCGGACATGACGGTCAGACGCGTCGCGATGAAGCGCGCAAGGATGACGGCGACGAGAAAGGCGCCAGCGAGGATGACGGCGCCGAGCAGAAACGTCGCGCTCTGCACCGCGACGATCTCGTTCTGCACGCGATTGGTCGACAGTCCCAACACCACGCTGCCGTGCGCCCCACTCTCGGAGGTGGTCGACGCGTAAACGAGGAGCACGTTGCCGATACTCTCGATCTTGTGCTCGACCCTTTGCTCCAGCGGCAGCAAGCGCTCGAAGATGAAGCGCTCGACGCGGAGCTCAGCGAGACGACGCTCGTCGGCGTATTCGGCCAAACGCTTGCCGTCCTCCGCGAACGCTATAGCGAACGCGAAATCGGGATCACGCGAGGCGCCGCGAAAGCTCTCGACGATCGCCTTGCTGTCGCCGAAGTCGATGGCGGGCCCAGCTTGGTACGAGAGCAAGCGCACCAACGCTTCGCCCTTGTCTCGAAGGGCGGCGTTGAGCCCGTTGATCTGCCGCGCCGGGAAATACAGCAACTGGAGAATGACGACGGCCAAGACGACCGCCGAGATGGCCGAGAAGATCTTCCAGAAGATGGACAGGTTGCGCAGGAAGGAAATCATCTGCCGGTATCGTTGATGACCTTCGCCAAACGGACGAGGTCGCTGCTGAAGGAGGCCCCTTCTTTCTGACTCTCACCCCAATTGATCAGAATGCTGGGCTTACCCTCGATGACGAACACCCCGATGGCGAGGGCCTTGTTCACGTATTCCTCGCGCGCGCCCATGGTGATGATCTTTCGCTCCTGCGCGAAGCTCGCAATGGCGTCGACCTCATTGTCGAGGCCGTTGCAGGCGTACAAGGCGTCAATCCCCTCGTTGCGGATGAGGTCTTTCATCGAGCCGGCGACGTCATAAGCGATACGCATGGCCTTGAAGGGCAGTCCGTGAACCGCGAATTTTTCGAGGCCTCGGAACGCCTGCAGGATCTCGTTGGCGCAGTTCTCGGACCCGGGATTGCCGGCCCGGTAGAGCACGCCAACCGACACGCTATCCCCGGCGCGGTCTTTCATGTTGCGGTCGTAGGCGAGAGCGCGCGTAAGGATGGACGCCTGGCGCAACGCGGGAACGCCCTGGTCGGCGCGAGCAATTTGCAACCCCACACACAAGCCGGCGACAGCGAGGCCTATTGCTGTGACCTTGCGCAGCAAAGTGCGTGGAATCAGGGTCATCGAGTGGAGTTCCGTTCGCATCGTCCCCGCCGGAGGCCTGCCAGTCAAGAAATGATCGGGCGGGCCTTGACTCGGCGCTAGCGCTCAGTGTTGCGACGATTGGGCGAGCCCGCGCACGACACGCGTCACATCCCCGTGCAACCGTTCGCGCATGGCGTGGGTCACCACACGTTCACGCATCTGCGCGCGGTCGCGCAGGAAAACGAGCCGAGCACGAATCGGCCCGTCGACACCACATAGACGAGCGACCGCCATGGCGTATGCATCGAGCTGGGTCGCGTAAGCGTCTTCGGCCGTCGTCTTGGCATGGGCGTGCTTGAAATCGACGATGACCGGCTCGTTGCCGTCCCAGTAGAGCAGGTCGATCTGCCCGCTCACCGTCGCGGTGTAGGCGTCGACGGTGAATGGGAGGACGAACGGCATCTCGTGACGCCGTTGGGCCGCCGGCAAGGCTGCGACGTGTGAGCCGAGCGGTGAGGTCAGGAACGTGAGGAGGTCATCGCGGACCGCCTCCAAGCGAGGATCCCCTGGGTCGTAGCCGCACAAGCGGAGCTCGGCGTCGATGAACGCGTCGCGATTCGCGTGCGCCGAGACCCGGTGAAGGTTCGCTAAGACCATGTGACTGATGCGGCCGCGCGTGAGCGGGTCGAGGGTCGCGTCGCCTTCCCTGCCCCCTGCCGCGGCCAAGCCCCGGCGCTGCCAAGCCTCGCCGGTGCTCTCGGAGAGCGCGACCTCGAGGTCGGTGACGGTGAGCGCGAAGCGCGTCCCCGCGGGTAACGTCGTGATGCGGTGATCGGCGTACGGTTTCGCGGTGGCGCCGCTCGGTGAGCCGAAGAGGCTGAGCTGACCGACGAGCGCTTTTGGGTCGGGCGGGAGCGGCGCCGCCACCACCGCTTTCGCTACGGGCTCCTGCGCGCGAATCGGCGGCAGCTCGTTTTCACCACGAGCGACCATGATGCTCTCGTCGAAGGCGCGGTCACGCCATGGCGCGAGGCCGCGGTCGTCGTCGGCCTTGAGCAACACGCGCGCAAACCCGCCCATCTGCGCGCCATCGGTGGCGACGAAAGTGAGCTGCTTCTTGGCGCGGGTGACGGCGACATAAAGAAGGCGCCGTTGCTCGGCTGCGTTCTCGTCTTTCAGCTTCAGCGCGGCCGCCCGATACGCGCGGCTACGCAGGCTCTTGCCCTTCACCGCGCCCGTTGCCCCCCGGCGTTCGGCAGCGACCACGAAGCCGATACCAGGCGCGTGCCAGAGGCTACCTCCGCGGTCGTTACGCTCGTGGGAGAGATCGGCAAGAATGACGTGGTCGAACTCCAGCCCCTTGGCTTGGTGGACCGTCATGATGGACACGGCTCGGTCACGCGCCGCACCGACCGCACGCAGCGGCTCCATGACGCGACGTTGCGCGAAGTCGCGCTGTTCGAAGACGAAGTGGGAGGTGCCGCGGCCCGAGCCGCGCTCGTGTGCCCACGCGAGCTCGGCGAAGCGCTCGACGTTGGCGACCTTCTGCTCGCCGAACGGCAAAGCGAGCAGCGCCGCGCGAAGCTCGAGCCGATCGAGGACGCGGCCAACCGCCCTGCCCGCTCCGAGGGTTGCAACGTCGTCGACCAGAGCCGCGAGCACGGGGGCGACGAGCCGCGCAGTGGCGACGTCTGGCGCATAAGTGGAGGTGAACCCGCTCGCATCGCCACGCCGCAGGGCGTGCAGCGCCGCGCGGTCGCGATTGCCGAACAAGCACAACATCGCCGAGTCGGAGAAGCCGATGAGCGGTGAGCGCATGGCGACGGCGGCGTCGAGATAGGCTTCGCCATCGACCAGCCAGGTGAGCAACGCCATGAGGTCGACGATCTCGGTCTGATCGTAGAAGCCACTGCCGCCACTGATGACCGACGGGATGCCCAGCGCCGCGAGCGCGCGCGTGAACTTCTGAGCCTTGCCCATCGCACGCAGCAAGATGGCGAAGCTCGAGGGCTCGGCCCCGGCGTCGATGGCACCACGGATCAAGCGAGCGATGGCCCGCGCCTCGGCTTCTGCGCGCGCCGCGCGGTTGGCCTCCGGATCGACGTCGGGCGTGAGCCAGGTGAGCGCAGGCCCGAGAGCCGCGGCCTTGCCGGGGAGCGCTTCGAGCTCTTCGTAGGGCGCAAGCATGCTAGCGCCGAGGTGATTGACGCCCGCAACGATGCCGGCACTCGAGCGGCGGCTCACCTTGAGCTCGTCCATTTGGCTGCCGAGCTTCTCCAAGTCGTCGGCGAAGCGATTGAATGCTTCGGGATCGGCGCCGCGGAAAGTGTAGATGGCCTGCTTGCGATCACCGACGACGAAGAGCGTCGCTGGTTCGCCATCGCGGACGGCACCCTCGAGACCCGAGATGAGCCGAACGAAGCGACGCTGGCTGGCGTTGGTGTCTTGCGCCTCGTCGACGAGAACGACCTTGTAACGCTCACGGACGCGCGCGTGCAGCTCGGCATCGTGCATGAGCGCGTTGCTCGTTTGCTCGATGAGGTCGGGAAAGTCGGCCGAGCGTGTCTCGCGCTTGAGCGCAGCGTAGCGCTCACAAGCGGAGCGCATGAGCTCTTGCAGATGCGGCACCAAGGCGGCGCAGGCATGCTCGGCGAGCGGCTCGTCGATGAGCTCGGCGAGCTCCTTGCGCTCAGCGGCTTCGTCGTTCAAACGCGCGCCCTTGAGCTCTTCGTTGGCGGCGTGCCACCCGTCCGCCCAAGCGGAGATGTCGTCACCCAACGTCGGCACCTTGTGGAGCAAGAAGTCGCCGACTTGCGTTTGCGTCTTCTTGCCATAGGTGAGGCGGTTGGCATTCAGCGTGTTGCGCAACCCGAGCCAGCGCTCGTGCACTTCGCGCTGCGCCGTGCGCGCGTCGTGCGGCGCGAAGCGCTCCCAGAGCGGCCGTGGGTCGTCCTCCTCGCGCGCCTTGGCGACTGCTTCCCACATGGCGTCGACGAGACCCGCGCCTTGTGGGCCGCGCGCCGAGAAGCGAATCTGCTTCGAGACCGCGGTCAACGCGTGCCGACTCTCCGAGCGCGCCCCGAACCAAGCCTCCTCGCAGGCGATGCGGAACAAGCGCTCGTCTTCACCGAGCTCACCCATGATGGTCGGGACGTCGGTGAAGCCGGCGTGAATACCGAAGCCCTGCAACATCTGCAGCGCGAGCCCGTGGAAGTTGGCAATGGGCGCGCGTCCCAGCTCGTCGAGCACCTTGCGCTCGACGCCCTTCTCGATGAGCCGCAGACGAATACGTGCGCGAAGCTCGGCGGCTGCCTTCTTGGTGAAGGTGATGGCGACGACCTGCGTCGGCGATAGCTTCCGTTCGATGATGTGACCGACGTAGGCCTCGACGAGCTGGTAGGTCTTGCCGGTGCCGGCGCTGGCACGCAGGAAGCGGTGACGAGCGGCAGTCATGTGCCCTCCTCGCCTTCCGCTGCCTCGAGCTCCTCGGTATCGAGCTCGCGGGCACGGCACACCCGCCGCATCTCGCAGACGTCACAGATTTTCGCCGGCGCCGGATCGGGCTCGAGGCGTCCGGCGAGCAGCCGATCGACCCGTGGCCAGAGCGTGGCGTCGAGAGTTGCCTGGAAGGTCGCGACGTCGCAGGCGTCTGCGCCACCGAAGACCGCGGCATCGCGCTTCTCTTCGCCGTCACCCAGCTGCCGCCACGCGGCCGTGAGGCGCTCGCCTCCCTTGGCGAAGTCACGGGCCACGACCGCGCCGTACATCGCGAGCTGGAAGTGGCGGCCCGGCTCGAACTTGGGAGCGGTGCTCTTGTAGTCGAGGGTCACGAGGAGCTGCGGCGCGCGATCGACCCGGTCGATGCTTCCCACCACGGTGAGCTCGCGCTCGCCCTTGGGATCTTTGAGGCGAAGCGCCTTCTCGTCGCGGAAGGCGTACTCGAGCTCGAGCGGCTCGTGCTCGCGTTGCGGATCGAGGTCTTTGCGCAGCTGGACTTCGACACTGCGCCAGGCCTGCGCGAGAGCGGTCTCGACCATGGCGGGGTGAATCGGCACCTCGCGGAGAATCTCGCCGCGCTTCTCGGCGAAGACCTCCGCGGCTCTCCGAGTCGTCGCCTCGAGATCACGGCGCGCGGCCGCGAGCCCTCCCCGCGCGACGATGTCGGCGTAGACGTAGCGCAGCGCTTCATGCGCCGCGAGACCATCCTCGCGACCGTCGGGCGCGAGCCCCGGTGGCTGGTCGTCGGAGAGCCTCAATAAGTGCTTACCGAAGTGGCGATAAACGCAGCGACCGAGCGCGTCGAGGCTCGACACCGAGACCGGCCGTTCGAAGACGAGAGCCGAAAGGCGCGCTCGGTCGTCATCGGCCAGCGCCGCCGGGAGCTGGCCGGTGCTGGCCGCGGCTTCATGCGCGGCGCGGCGCGCGACCCAGCTCACGCTCTCGCCATCGCAAAGCTCACGTGCGGCGCGCGCCGCCGCGATGGGGGCCGGAGCGATACCGGGGCCGGGCGCGACGGTGCCGAAGGCCACCAGCTCGAGGACCTGTGCCGGCGCGACCAGCGCGGCTTCGGCATACGTGGGTACAGGCGCCTCGGGCGCGATGCCGCGGGTCTTCAACAGGTCGTTGACCATGTCGCTACGGCCGTCTTTTTCGGCGCCCTCACGAACGCCATAGGTGACGACGACGTGCTGGCGCGCCGCGGCCAACGCCTCGCGCCACAGCCAGCGGTCGCGCGCGTCGTTCTCGAGGGCCGGGCGGCCGTCGATGGGCGCGCTTTGTAGTAGTCGCACCCCGAAGGTGCGATTGAGCTCGTCGCGCATGGCGTCGGTCAGAATGACGTCGGGGCGCACGCGGCGCGGGAAGGCTTCGCCATCGACACCCGCGATGACCACGCAGCGATAGGCGGCGCCGACCACGTCGTCGAGTGTACCGATGCTGACGCTGCCCGCGCGATTCCCCAACGCCGGAAGGCGACGTTCGGCGAGTAGCGCCTTGAGCCAGGCGTGCAGCTCTTCGGGGCTGAAGGCATGCGCGTCGTCGCCCAGGAGGCGAGCCCCGGCGGCGAGGTCTCCGAGAACGTCCGCCAAAGCGGTCATGCCCTCGTCGTCATCGAGATCGGCGCGATATGGAGGACGGCGGCGTACGTCTTCGACCAAGGCGACGAGCGTCGCGACTTGTTTGCGCAGCAAAGGCGTTTTGGCAGGTCCGTCCCAGCGGTCCATGAACGCCTCGACGGCTACCGCATAAGCCTCGGCGCGCTCGGCCCCCGCCCCGGCGCCGCCGAAGCGGGTGTTCGCTTTGGCGGTCAGTGCATCGCGGTAACCACGCACCGCCGGTGAGCGCGCGCCCGATGCTCGAATCTCGCGCGCGACGCGATGCGGTGAGTGACCGTTGACCGGCTCACCCAAGGCGAGCCAGACGTCGAGCAGCTCTTCGCGGCGATAGCCGCCTACTCCGAGCCCGACGGCGCCAATGACCGCCGCGACCCGTCGCACCCGGCCAGCCGGAAGCCCACGACGCACGTGCGCCGGCACCTCGAATCGCACCATGGCCTCGGCGATGAGCTCGCCTAGCCCGTCGGGATCGGGCGTCGCGACCGCAATACCGTCGGCGGGGACACCCTCGGCCAGCCATGCGGCCACCGTGGCGGCGACGCGACGCGCCTGCTCGGCGGGCTCGGGGACGTGCACGACGCGCGGCAAGGCGACGAGCGCTCGGGTGTCGTGAATGACCTCGAGGTTCGCGCTCTCTTGGGCGGTCTTTTCGATGACCGCGAGTGACGCTTCGCTCCAGCCGAAGTCAGCGGCGAGATCGGCATCGTAGGGGATGCGCACTCTGACCTCGAAGCCGCGCGCCGCGAAAGCGCGGAGCACATCGCCGCGGCTACCGAATAGGTCGGCGTCGCCCTCGACGATGACCTCACGCACCTCGGACAGCTGCGGTGGAAGGTCGCCCTTGGCGACGGCGAGAACGGCGTCGCGCCACTTGTCGGCATCGTCGACGAGCTTCTTTTCGGCGAGCACTTTCTCGTAGGCGACGAGCACGTCAATGAGCTCGCCGAGCTCCGAAGAGAGCTTCTTCTTTTGCTTGGCGAGCACCGCACCGGTCAGCCCGCAGGTGCGCAGCTCGAGGAGCGCGCCATGCACGGCACGAACGGCGATGGGATCGTGCGCGAAGCGGCGGAAGTGCTCGGGCCCATTGCGCATGACCTCGCGGACGAGCATGCGGATGACGACGCTACCCGCGGCGAGCCGCGCCCCTCCGGCGAGGAGGTCAGCGAGGCCCGAGAAGGTGACGTAGCCCTCGGCGACGAGGACGTCGTTGCCCGCAGCCGCCACGAGGGCGTGCTCGAGAGCCGCCCGCGAGGGAAAGATGCGTAAGGTCGTGGTGCGGGCAGGCAACCCCATGGTGCGAAGGTAGCATGGGGGTATGACAAAGGGCCGCGTCAGAACGCGGCTGAATGCCGATGGGCGATTACCGACGTCCGATTGCCGAAAGCCGATGGCCGATGGCCGAAAGCCGATTGCCGACTTACGGCTTAAAGCTCTTCATAATATCGCCCAGCGTCGACTCCAGCTCGCTGATGCGCGGCTCATCGACAGTGGCGACGAGCTGCGTGAGCACTTCGTCGTCGATGCGGAAGACATGTTTCTGCACCAAGCGCACTTGGGGGGTCGCGTGGAAGCTCACGGTCAGCGCGATGCCGTCACCGCCGTCGACGAACTTGAAGTTCTCTTGGTTCATCCGCTTCAAGCCCGGAACCGCCTGGGCCGTCTGCTGGTAGAACTCGTTCATTGCCGCTTCGGGGCTAGGGCTGGTCGCCGGGACGCGCGAGACGACGATGTTGGCGCGGGGCTTGGCCTGGGTGGTCTGGAGCGCGAGCGGAACCTTGAGGGTGTCGGCAGGCTCGATGTACGTCAGCTGAACCCGCATCTCCCAGTTCTTCGGAACTGCAACCTGACCCTGTCCGACCTGCTTCATCGCACCCGTCCTTTCCCGCACCCTATACGGTGAACCAGCGGCGCGGATCAACTGCCGCGCCGCGTCATTCCGGCACTCCGCGCGATCTAGCGCCCCTTCATGGCGTCGTCGATCTTCGCGCCGACCTTATTGACCAACTCGCTACCGAGCTGACGCACGACGCGGCGCTCGGCCTCTTCGCGCGAGCGATGCCCTTCCTTGCGGCTCTCGTTCATGGCGGCGATCGACTTCTTCTTGGCGACGTTCTTCACGTCGAGCTGCACCACGCCGCGCGCGAAGGAGATGGCCGAAGCACTGCCGGTGCCCTTGCCGCCATCCTCGATGCGGATGTTCGCGCTGATCATCACGTCGAGGCCGCTGCCGTCGCCTTCGACTTCGCTGACCTCGTAACCACGCTGGGTCAAACCCTGCACGAGCGCGGTCCGGAAGTCCGACGCGTAGGGGCCGTCAGCGGCAACGCCGACCTTGAGCGCGGTCTGCACTTCCTCGAGGGCTGCTGCGACATCCGCGTGCGAGTATTCGCCCGCGACGCCGACGCCGTCGGTGTCGACGATGCGCAGCTCGCCGTTCAGCGCCTCGCGTTGCACCATGGTGTCGAGCGAGCGTGACAGCTCCTTGAGCTGCACTTGCTTGTCGTTCGTTTTGGCGGAGTCCATGTGTTTGCCGATGGCCTGATCGAGCTGCGAGATCTGGTCACGCAACGACGCCGACGCCTTCGCGCGCTCCATGCACGCCAGGGCGTACGTCGAGCCTTTGCCTTCCCAGAGCTCATAGAGCTTCACGTCGCTGAAGACTTTGCCGGTCGAGATCTTGGTGGTCTGCTCGCTCGACTGCACTTCCAAGGGCTTTGCGCCGGTCGAGCTGTAAGCACCCATGAAATCCTTGCTGACCGCTTGAACGCGCGCCACGAAGATGCGCGACAGCGACGCGTACGAGCCGTTCTCGGCGATGGGACGCGACGGGCCGCTGCCGACGCCGCAGAGATACTCGCGGTACGGCCAGCGCGAGTCTTCGCCATCCACCCACGCGGGCGCATCGCCACCACGGCGCGCTTTCACGTCGCTCGAGGTCTGGGCCGGTTTGTTCTCGGGCTGCCCGCTCTGCTCGGTGGCCGCGACCTTCGGCGGGGGCTTGGGAGCCTCGGCCTTCTTGCCATGTTTGTCGAAGATGTCGTCGGTGTCGACCTTGGTGACGTAGCTCTTGGCCGCACCCGACATCTCGGCGGCTTGAATGAGCTCGGCCGCCTTCTTCAGGTCCAAGGCCGCCAAAGCGTACATGGTGCCGTCGTTGGCGATGTAGCGGTCGACGATCTCGACGCCACGCAGCGAAGCCGAGGCCGCCGTCTTGATGGCCTGCTCGACCTCTTGGGTCTCCTTGCCGTTCGACGACGACTGGTAGTCCTTCATCAACGAGGCGCTGAAGACCTCGATGACCTTGGCGATCTCGGCGCGAGCGCGGTTGTCGGTGGTCGAGCGCAAGAGCGACGGGTTCTTGATGCCCGACGCCGAGCCGACGCCGTAGAACACGCGCTTGCCGTCGGCGTTGATGGCGGCGCTACCGCGATTGACCCAGCCAGGCTCGCCGTCGTCTTTGGCGCGGTCCTCGAACGCTGCGACATCGCGGTCCGAGTTGACGTTGTCCGCTTTCGCAGACCCTTTGCTGGCACCTTTGGAACTGCCGCAGGCGATAGCGGCGCTGCAGAGAAGAACGGCGGCAAGACGTTTCATGTAGGGATGGCTCCGGGTGTCCTAATAAGACGACCGCGGACGCTACCCCATTCTCCGAGGTCGGTTCAAAGCCCCCGAAGCCCGAGCGTAACGCTCAGCGCATCCCGGTGGGGCGCCACAAGCCGTCGCCCTTACGGAACTCGATACCATCGAGCGGCGATCGCGCGAGGGTCACCTGCCCGTGACGCGGCCTATTTCACCTGGAAGCTGCTTTCACCGAAGCCTTCGTTCTCGGCCTCGTCGATGACCCGCACCGTGAACGTATGCGGCCCCTTGTCGAGGTCCTCGAGCTTCACCTCGAAGGCCTCCTTGGCGCCATCGAGCACGCCGTCGGTGGGCGCCATCGGCCGGAACTCGCCGCCATCCACCGCGTACTCCGCACCGACGATCGGCCCCACATTGTCCGCGACGTTCACCTTGGCGGTCGCTTTCTTGCCGTCGACCGAGACCTTCACGCTGTCGACGCGCGGCTGACTGTTGTCGACCAGCACCGACGTCGATTCGCGGCGATCTTCGAGCTCGGCCCCACGCGGGTTCGACGGCTCGTCCGTCGCGCGGACGCGGAACTGGTAGTGACCGTCGGGGAGCTGCGCCGACTGCACGGTGTAGAACGGCTCGTCGAGGTCGTGGTGGAGCGTGCGCCACTCGGCGCGTCCTTCTGGGCGGAACTCGAGGTCGTACTTGAGCTCGTCACCGTTCGGGTCCTCGGCGACCCAGCGCACGGTCAAGGCGCCACGCTGCTCGATCTGACGAGCGCGTGAAGCCGAATTGCGCGTCCCCTCGTTCTGCTCACCGCGGCGCATCTCCTCGGAGGCTTTCTCGGCGAGCGACACGGTCTTCGACTTCTGTTCCTCGCGGGGCACGCCGATCAGCGCCACGCCCTTGCGCAGGGCGACGACCTCGCGCACGAACGGCCGCAGATTCTGACGCAGATAGGCGATGCGCATGCGGTTGATGCGCGGCGCTTCCTTGCCCTCGCCCGACAGCGTGAGGCGCAGCTGCACGAAACGCCCGTTGGGCACGTCGGCGCGCTGGCCACCCGGGTACGGGATCTCGGCGCTCCACGCCGACCAGGTGGCATCGGGCGTCGCGGTCTGGCCGGTGCGCACCGCGACAGTGGCCTTCGTCTTGTCGGGTACGATGCCGAAGAGCTGCACGGTGCCGAAGCTCGAATTGATGCCGGCGTCGTAGGCCACGGTGAAGAACTCACCCTTCTGCGCGGTCGGCCCAGTCACTTGAATGACGCGACCACCAGCGCTCGCCACCGCGGCGATGCTGCCCTTGCCCACGTCGACCAGATGCGTGATGCGACGCGACTTCGCCTGGTAGATCATGCTGATCTCGCGGTTCTTGGGCGCCACCGAGTAGAGACGGCCGCGCGGATCATCACGCCCCGAAGCACCGGTCGCGACCAGCACATTGCCTTGACCATCGACCGCCAAAGCGAAGATCGCTTCGTCGTTCGAGCCGGCGAGCGTCTCGGAGGCGCCGTTCATACCGACGCGCACGAGCTGGCTGCGCACCGTCGGGCCTTTGCCCTTGCGGGGACCGTCGCCGTCGTCCGAGGCCAACGCTTCGGCGCCGCTCACCGCCGCGGCGTAGGCGAACCCGTCACGCACGACGATGGCGGTGATCTCGGGGTGTCCGCTATCGAAGAGGGCGCGGAAGTCTTTCTCGCCATCGGCGCTGCGGAAGAGGATGCCACGCTCACCACCGCCGACGAAGATGCCCAAGCCCTTTTGGAAGGCGATCGAACGCAGATGCGACTGCTCGGATGCGAATAGCTCGGTGGCCTTGCCGTCCTTGATCTTGAGGACCTTGCCGGGGTCGCCGGTCACCACGTACAGGCCGCCGCCGGGCGCCTGGGTCATGCCCCAGACGTAGCCGACCTCTCCGCTATAGTAGACGGTCGACTTTCCCTTGCCGTCGAGCTTGTGGATCTTGGCGCCGGGGCCGGTCGCCGCGAACAGACCGTCGTCGGTGCTCGCTAGCGAGGTAACGACGCCCCCCTCGAGCTTCGCGATCTCCCGCGACTTGCCTGCCTTGTCGATCGCCACGATCACGCCACCACCCGATTTCGCGACGATGACGTCATCGTCTTTGGCGGTAGCCGCGGTGAAGCTCACCGCCGCGTCGGCAAAGCGCTCGCGCGCAATCGGCGGCAAGGTGATGAGGCCGTCCTCGGTCACCGCGGTGGTCTCGGGATTACCGTCGAGGAAGCTACCGAAGCCTTCGAGGTTGTAGAAACGTGTGCCTTCGGCGCGCGCCGTGCCTGCGTACGCGATAGCGGCTGCGGCCGCGAGAACCTTCATTTTCATGGGGGTGCCTTTGCTATGGTGCAACGACTTTGAGCTGAGTGATGGCGCCGCCGCTGACCGTGCCGGGGCGGGCACGGCGCTCTTCCCACGCGAGACCGCGCGAGCGCCGCTGGACATTCGGGTCGCCCGACAGAGTCGCGACGGCCGAAGGCGGCAAGAACGGCATGACCTCGACGTCGGCGCGCAAGCCGGCGCCATCGCGCACCGCCATCAGGTACACGTTGCCGTCGGTGCGTCGCGAGTTCAGGGCCTTGGCGATGTCTTGCAGACGATTCGGGCGCGGGTCGCCCGAGATCTCGTCGCTCACGCGCTCGGCGAGATCGGCACCGCAGGCGATGATGTCCACCTCGTCGCCGACCCACGACCGCGGCACGTTGACGACGAACTTCTCGTAGGTAACCGGTCCGTTGAAGCGGCGTAGGCGTACCGCGATTTCGACCGGCTTGCCGGCTTCGATCGACTGCGCGCCCAGGCTGATGTCTTCGATGGTCTCTTCGATGGGCTCGGGATTGAGCTGGGCGTCGATGGACAGCTTCATTTTCGGCGGCGGGCCAAACGGCGTCTGCCACATGCTGGCGAACGCGATGGCCATGTCGATCGCCGGCGACGTCATCAAGGAGCCGTCGCGCTGCGCCGAGTAGACGTTCTTCACGACGATCGGCTGCATGCCTTCGATATCGATCTTGCCGTTGAAGCGCATGGTGCCGCGCTCGCTCGCGTCGACTCGACCACCGAGCGCCGCGGCGATGCCCATGGCGACGAAGCGTGGAGTCAGCTCGACGTCACGCGCCACCTCGAGATCGAACTTCGCCGGGCCCTGCGGGGTAGCGATGGCACCGGTCACCGGAACCATCGAGGGAACGCCGCCCATGTAACCACCGATCGCGGTCAGGCGGTCTTGGGTGACCTCACCCAGTGTCGCTCCGGGGATTGCCATTTTGAACGACCGTTGCTGCGAGGCCATGGTGTTGACGATGAACGCGTTGGCCATCGGGATCGATACCGCGCCGGCGCCGAAGAATGGGTGACCGAAGGCGAGCACTTCGTTGCCTTCGACCGATGTCACCGTGCCAGTTGCCGCAATGTTCACAGCGCCACGCACGAGAATGGCAGCGACCGCCCCGCCCGGCACCAGCGGCACCGCTTTCGCGTTCTTCCCGGCCGAGCCGCCGGCCATCGCCATGAAGCCTGCGCTCGCGAGCCACGGCTCGAAGTGATCGATCACCGCTTGCGGCGCGCCCGAGATCGACAAGGGCGTGGCAATAGGTTCGAGCTCGACCGTCTTGTTCGTTTTAGCGGCCACAGCGGTACCGTCGCGCATCGCCTTCCACTCGGCTGCACGCACCGGCTCGCCCTCCAGGCGCCACGGCCGGTCTTGCTGCTTCAGCTTCATGACGTTGAGCATGTCGCCGATGGGCGTGATGCCGGCGATGGGCTCTTTGGCGAACGTGGAAAACGAATACGCCAGGGCGCCCACCAGCTTGCCGTCGATCGAGCACGGACTGCCGCTCATGCCGGCGACGACGCCGGTAAACTCGGCCTTTTCACCCTCGAGGCGAATGAGCACGACGTCGCGCTCGGGGCCCAAGAAGTTGGTCATGGTGCCGCGCACCGTGAACGGGAACGGCTCGACCTGATCGCCTTGGAAGACGGTGAGGCAGACACCTTTTTGGCCCGCCTTCACGTCGGCGACCGGCATGACGGGCGGGAGGGAGACCGTCTGCGAGACGGCCAAAAACGCCAATGTTGCTAGCACCCCGAAACTCTACTCGGGGCCGCCCTGAGTTTCCATGATGTGGGAGGGTATCGGTCGATTCTTTTCGGCCGGCGGTGTCCAGGCCTCGCGGGCTCGGGAAAGCTGCGCCGCGACGGCGTTCGTGACCTCCGCAAGATGGTCGTCGAGGGTCTCAGAGGTCCAGTGCTCGGTCGGGATCGGTTCGCCGACTGCGATTTGCACGGTGCCCGGGCGCGGCAGCCAGCGTGGCTTCCACTGAGGATTGTCAGTCAGCTCGCGGACGCCGTGCACCGCCATGGGAACGATCGGGAACTTGGTGGCGAGGGCAACATGGATGCAGCCCTTCTTGAACCTGCGCAGCTCACCGGTCAGGGAGCGCGTGCCCTCGGGAAAAATGACGATGGCCCACCCCGCCGGCAGCTTCTTGATGCCTTCGCGAATGCTCTCGATGGCTCCACGCGGGTTCTTGCGATCGATGAGCACCGCGCCACCCGCGGCAAAGCCAGGTCCGAAAAGAGGAACGCGGCGGATTTCCTTCTTGGCGATGAAGACGGTCTCGGGCGGCAACATCGCCGGCAGGAGCACCACGTCGAGAAAGCTCTGGTGATTGCTCACATAGATGGCCGGTCTGGTGATGCGCTCGGGATTTTGAATCTGCCAATCGATGCGCAGCGTCCGCATGACCCTGCGGCCCCAGCGGATGCGCACGAACATCCACGCCTTGCGCGCTCCAAACGGAGACAGGACGAGGCAGAGGCTGCTCCAGAAGCCGGTCCACCAAGCCGCGATGATGAAGCGCACGAGCGCCAAGAGCATGCGGCGGGACCTCGCAATATCCGCGGCGGGTTGTCAACCGGGTAGGAATTCGTGTCTGAAGACGGGCCGTTTACTCGCGAAGCGCTGATCGCGCCTGATAGGATCCCGAGGATGTTGGCCGTCCTTTTTGCATGCTCGACGCTGGCCGCGGCGATTCCTGCGCCAACCAGCCTGACGCTCACGGTGGAGGGCTCTATCGAGGCGACCCTGGCTCGCGCCCTCCCCTCGAAGGATGCTTCCGAGCTCGCCGCTCAAGTCGCCCGCCTCATGCGCTGGCGCGGTGATTACATCCGCCACGCCCAGAAAGGCGACGCCATGACCTTGCTCTACGAGCAGGGCGAAACCCAGCAAGAGCTGGTGGCGCTCGCCTATCGCGGACAAGAGATCAAGCTCACCGCCTATCGCTACGACGACGAGAACGGCGTGCCGCGCTTCTACGACGAGAACGGCACTCTCATCGAGCCGGGCATCAAGAACAGTCCGGTCGCGCGTTACACGCAGATCACCGAGCGCGTCGATCCAGGTCGTGGCAACCGCCGCCATGCCGGCATGGACTTCAAGGCCCCGACCGGCTCGCCGGTGCGCCTCCCCTTCGCCGGCCGCGTCAACCGCGTGAACTGGAATCGCGTGAACGGTCGCTGCGTCGAGGTCGCGGTCGGCGGCGGACGCCTGGTGCGCTTCCTCCATCTCGACAGCATCGCCAAGAACGTGAAGCCCGGCACGCAGCTCGCGGTGGGCGCGGCCATCGGCACGGTCGGCAATACCGGACGCTCGAGCGCCCCGCACTTGCACTACGAAATCCGCGACTCCGGCGACCATCCGCTCGAGCCGGACAAGATCCACGGCACCTTCACGGTCAAGCTCGGCAAGGAGCAGCAGCCGGCGTTCGCCAAGACGCGCGCTCGTCTCGACAAGCGGTTCGCTGAAGCGGACGGCGCGGTCGCGACGTTGAGCGTTACGAAGTCTCCGACTGCGAAGTAGTCGCTCGCGCGGCTTCACACAGTCGGCTTGCCGCAAGTCGCAGTGACGGAGAAAGCGCTTCGTCGTCGCGCAGCTTGCCGATGGCTCCGACCGGTAAAGTGGCGAGCAAAGGCACCGCCGCGTGCACGGCGAGATGTGGATTGTGCGCCAGCGCGACGCGCACCGTGAGCCGCCGACTCCATGCCGGCGCTTCGATGACGGTCTCGAGCGCGGCCGTGACCGTCGGCCGTTTGCTGCACATGGCGAGCACGTTCGATTCGGTGACGCGCGGATTGTTGAGAACGTGAGTCACCACGACGGGGTCGGGATCGCCGACGAGTCGCATGATCTGATCGCGTGTGGCCCGCCGCGCGAGAGCCCGGCGGTCACCCAGAGTCATCGAGGCGAGGGTTCGATCGACCAAGCCCTGCGTGTCGGCGCTGTCGCGACGCTTGGCGGCCGCGCGCGCCTCATTGGCGGCCCACAACCACTGCAAGGCGACGATGGCCTCGCTCTCCCGCGCCAGGTCCGCAAGCAGAGAGCAACGCACCTCGTCGGTGAGCACGTTTGCTGGCCGCATCAGGCTCAACACGAGCTCGCTGGCGACCGGCTCACGCGCGAGCGCACCCAGCCCGATGTCTTGGAGCACGCGAACCGCGACGTCCGCTGAAGCGGTCGCGGCCATCTCGGCAAGCAAAGCGACGCGCGCCGCCGGCTCGGAAACGGCGCGTAACTTTCGGACGACGTCGGACGCTTCGGTCAAATGCGAATGGCGCTCTGTCCCCGCAGGAGCTCCGTGGTGGAGAGTCGCCTCCGGTCCTCATCTTGGCCTTCGGTGCGGTTCCTGTCGACGTTGTCGTAGCGGTTGGTTTCACCAATCGTTCGGAAGGCCTTGTCTTCGGTGCGAGCGCGCCGGGTGACCGTGTCTTGATTGCGGCTCTCGTCGGCTTTGCCCTTGGTCACAGCTGCATTGGGACTACCGCTGCTGCTGCTCTGCGCGGATTTGTCCAATGCTCCCGAGGTGAGATTCCCTTGGGGCTTTCCATGGATGGCGGTCATTGCGGCTGCTCCCCACCTGCGGTGGACACGCCCCTATCGGGACGTGCAAAGCGTACGTCGATGATTTTCATACGCGTTGGTGCTCTCGCTGGCTTACTTGCTGTCGCTTTTGGTGCTTTTGGCGCGCACGCCCTTCGCGAACGCCTGGCACCCGAGATGCAGGGCGTCTACCAGACCGGCGTCCTTTACCACCTGGTGCACGCTTTAGCGGTCCTGGCGGTCGGCATCCTCGCCGATCGTAACCCCAACGGCGCCCTCATCGCCTCGGGCTGGGCGTTCACCGTCGGGTTCGTCCTGTTCTCCGGCAGTCTCTATGCGCTCGCGCTCACGGGCGTGCGCGTTCTCGGCGCCATCACCCCGATCGGCGGCGTGGCGTTTCTCGTGGGCTGGCTCGCGCTCGCCTGGTCGACCCTGCGCTAGCCTCGAACCAGGCCCGAGCGACGCATCATCTCGGCCTGGATGTCGGCGATGGTCATCTGCTGCTCGGCCTGCCGGCGGATGGCCTCGCGCTGGGCGTCGTGACGAGCCGCATTGCTCTCGGACGAGGCGCCGACGCGCTCGACGTTGGTGTCTTGCTCGACGCGATTCGCTTGCTGCGCCGCTAGCTGATTGACGCTCACCGGTACGGTCTGAGCGTTGCGCTCGGCGTACTCCTGCCACTCGGCGCCGCGTCGCGCGTTGGTGCGGCTTGCCTCGTCGACCGCCTGGGTCGTGCGCTCTTCGCCCGACTCGGCCTGCTTGCTCTCGTTCATTCGACGAACGGCGAGCTCACGTGTCTCCTTGCTCTCGAACGCGAGCAGCTCGTGGCGATCTTCTTCCGAGAGCCGGCGCTCGGAGGATTCTTGCTCGGGTCGATGGAGACGCTCGATGGCCATGGTGGAACCTCGGGCTGTGATTATACGCGGCGCTTGTCGAGCTGGCTCACCGGAATGCTCGGTGTGCCGGCATCGGCGACGGCGGGCTCGCTGGGGGCACGGGTGAGATGCGCCGGGACCGCTTTGCCACGACGGGCCAGCTGATCGCGCTCGGCGCTGATGGAGCCATCGACGCGAGCCTTCGACATGTCGGCGACACGCGCTTCCTGGGAAGCCTGGTTGTCGTCTTTGCCGGTGATGGTGTTGTAGCTGGCGCGCAGGTTGTCGACGATGGGGCTATCGCGCTTCTCGTCCGCCGGAATACCTAAAATCTTCGACATTTCCGTAACCTCGACGCGGCACTGCTGGCGGCCACCACGTGCCTCGTTCAACCTACACGTCCTCGCGCGAGTTGGCTGCCGGCCTAGAAGCGCAACGCAGCGCCACTGGGTGACCCAATGACAGCCCCATCCCGCATCACCTCTTGGCCCCGGATCATCGTCGCAACCGGCCATCCCACCACGCGTTTTCCGTCATAGGGGGTCCACCCCGAGCGGCTGGCGATGTCCTTGGCCTCGATGGTGCGCTTGGCCTTGAGATCGACCAGGGTGAAGTCGGCGTCATAGCCCCGGGCAATGCGGCCCTTGTTCATGATGCCGAGGGTTCGGCACGGCCCTTCGCAGGCCAAGTCGACGAAGCGCTGCAGCGTGAGCCGCCCCGCCGCCACGTGGTCGAGCATCACCGGCACCAGAGTCTGGACGCCGGTCATGCCCGACGGGCTCTCCGGGTAGGGCTTGGCCTTCTCGTCTTTGGTGTGCGGCGCGTGGTCGGAGCCGAGCACGTCGGCAAGGCCGCTGTTCACCGCCTGCCACAGCGCTTCGCGATGGCGCAGCTCGCGAATGGGCGGGTTCATCTGCGCGTAGGTGCCGAGCGTGTCGTAGGCCTCGGGCGCGGTGAACGTCAGGTGTTGCGGAGTCACCTCGACCGTCGCGAGATCGCGGCGTTGCACCAGGAGCTCGAGCTCTTCGGCGCTGCTGATGTGCAAGACGTGCACGCGGCGGTTGAACTGCACCGCGAGGCGCATGAGGCGCTCCACCGCGAGGCGTCCGGTCTCGACGTCGCGCACGTTGCAGTGCTCGCGCACGTGGGTGCCCGCTTTGACGGACTTCTTGAGCATCGTGAGCCGTGGCTCGTCTTCGGCGTGGATAGCGACGCGCCGATAGCCATTGTGCAGAATGCGCCCCAAGGTCTCGTCGTCTGGGACCAGGAGGTCACCGGTCGAGCTCCCCATGAACACCTTCACGCCGGCACAACCGGGGAGCACCTCGAGGCGCCGCAGCTCGTTCACGTTGGCCGCCGAGCCGCCGATGAAGAAGGCGTAGTCGCACCATGCTCTCCCCTTGGCGCGATTCAGCTTGTCCTCGAGGTCTGCCTTCGAAAGCGTGAGGGGCTTGGTGTTCGGCATCTCGCAGATGGCGGTGACGCCGCCGAGAATCGCGCCGCGGGTGCCGGTCTCGAGGTCTTCTTTGTGCTCGAGCCCAGGCTCACGGAAGTGCACCTGCGAGTCGATGACGCCCGGCAGCACGTGCAGACCACGGGCCTCGACGACGGTGCTCGCGGCCGCAGCCTTGAAATCACCAATGGCCGCGATCTTGCCCGCGCGAATGCCGATGGTCGCTATAGCGGAGCCGTTCGGAGTGACGACGGTGCCGCCTCGGATCAGCGTGTCGAAGATCATGCAGTTCGGAAGATGGGGGCGAAACCGCGCATGAGGCAAGCAGTGCCTTTGCAAAGACCGCCGCTCGCGATAAGCACGGCGCCATGATTGAGCCGTACGGTGGAAAACTCGTCTCCCTCCTGACACCCGAAACCAAGGACACGCGCGGCATGAAGCGTCTCACCTTGGGTGAGCGCGCCTTGTGCGACCTCGAGCTCCTGGCGACCGGTGGCTTCTCTCCCCTCACGACCTTCATGGGGAAGAAGGACTATGAGCGCGTCTGCGCCGAAATGCGCCTCGCCGACGGCACCTTCTGGCCGATGCCGATCACGCTGCCGGTGAGTCGCGACTTCGCGTTGAAGGAAGGCGAAGACGTCGCGCTCTGCGACCACGTCGGCAACGCCCTCGCCGTCATCAACGTACGCGAGATCTACGACTACGATCCGCTCGCCGAGGCCCGCGCCGTGCTCGGGACCACCGACGAGAAACATCCCGGGGTGCAGGCGCTCGGGCGCCAGGGCAGCCGCTACATCAGCGGGCCGCTCACAGTCATGCAGACGCCGGCCCACTTCGACTTCACCGACCTGCGCCTGACTCCCAAAGACGTGCGCGCCGCCATTGCCCAGCGCGGATGGACCAAGACCGTCGCCTTCCAGACACGCAATCCGCTGCACCGCGCCCATGAGGAGATCACCAAGCGCGCTGCCCGCGAGCTCGGCGCTGGTCTGCTATTGCATCCAACCGTCGGGGTGACGAAGCCGGGCGACGTCGATCACTACACGCGCGTTCGCTGCTACAAGGCGCTCGCGCAACACCACTACGCGGCGCGCGAGATCGTTCTCGGGCTCTTGCCCCTGGCGATGCGGATGGCCGGCCCGCGTGAAGCCCTCTGGCACGCCATCATCCGCCGCAACCACGGCGCGACCCACTTCATCGTCGGCCGCGATCACGCGGGTCCCGGTAACGACAGCAACGGCAAGCCGTTCTACGGACCGTACGACGCCCAGGAGCTCGCGCAGAAGCACGAGAAGGATCTCGGCGTCGGCATCGTGCCGTTCCAGATGATGGTCTACCTGCCCAACAAGGACACCTACGTTCCGGTGAACGAAGTGCCCAAGGGCGAGCCCACCGCCGACATCAGCGGCACCCAGGTGCGCGATGACTATCTCGCGAAGGGCCGTGCGTTGCCGACCTGGTTCACGCGTCCCGAGGTCGCCGCCGTCTTGGCGGAAGCAAGCCCGCCGAAGTACGCGCAGGGCGTCACCATCTGGCTCACGGGTCTATCGGGTGCGGGCAAGAGCACCATCACCCACGGGCTCGAGCAGCGCCTGCTCGCGGTGGGACGTGACGTCACCATCCTCGACGGTGACGAAATCCGTACTCACCTCTCGAAGGGCCTCGGGTTCAGCAAAGAAGATCGTGACGCCAATATTCGCCGCGTCGGCTACGTCGCCTCTCAAATCACCCGTCATGGCGGCACCGTCATCGCGGCGGTGATCTCACCTTACAAGGCGGTCCGTGACGAGGTCCGAAAGAGCGTCGGCAACTTCGTCGAGGTCTTCGTCGACGCCCCCCTCGAAGTCTGCGAAGCCCGCGATGTGAAGGGACTTTACAAGAAAGCCCGGGCTGGCGAGCTCAAGGGTTTCACCGGCATCGACGACCCCTACGAGGCCCCCGAAAAGGCCGAGGTGGTCGTGCGCACCGGCGAGGAAACCGTGCGCCAAAGCGTCGACAAGATCATCGAGACGCTGACCGCTCTCGGGTACCTCAAGAAGGCCTCGGACGGCTGACGCCTACAGGCCCTCCCCTTGCAACGGTCCGTAAAGTCGTGCTCAACGGGTTGTCCTAAATGGCGGTAAGTCAAAAGCTTGTCATCGTCGAGTCGCCCACCAAGGCGAAAACCATCCGCAAGTTCCTCGGCAAGGAGTACCGCGTCGAGGCCTCGATGGGTCACGTCCGCGACTTGCCGGCCTCGGCCGACCAGATCCCCAAAGAGGTGAAGTCGCAGCCTTGGGCGCGCATCGGGGTCGATGTCGATAACGGTTACGCGCCCGTCTACATCGTGCAGCCCGAGAAGAAGAAGGTCGTCGCCGACCTCAAGAAAGCTCTGGACGATGCCGACGAGCTGTTCGTCGCAACCGACGAAGACCGCGAAGGCGAATCGATCGGCTGGCACCTCGTGCAGGTCTTGAAGCCGAAGGTGCCGATCCGCCGCATGGTGTTCCACGAGATCACCCAGGAGGCGATCAAGAAGGCGTTAGCCAGCCCGCGCGCCATCGACGAGCAGCTGGTGCAGGCGCAGGAAACCCGCCGCATCCTCGATCGCTTGGTGGGCTACACCGTCAGTCCGCTATTGTGGAAGAAGGTCAAGCCCAAGCTCTCCGCCGGCCGTGTCCAATCGGTGGCGGTGCGTCTCTTGGTGCTGCGCGAGCGCGAGCGCATGGCGTTCGTCTCCGGTACCTACTGGGACGTCAAGGCGATGCTCGAGAAGAGCAAGACGCCCTTCGAGTCGCAGCTCATCTCGCTGGGCGGCGTCCGTCTCGCCACCGGCAAGGACTTCGACGAGTCGACCGGTAAGATCTCGGCGGGCTCGAACGTCCTCCTGCTCTCGGAGCAGCAAGCACGCGAGCTCGAAGCCAAGCTCCGTGGCCGCGACTTCAAGGTCGTAAGCGTCGAGACGCGCTCGCAGACGCGCTCGCCGTCACCGCCGTTCACCACCTCGACACTGCAACAAGAGTCGAACCGCAAGCTCGGCCTCTCGGCTCGCCGCACCATGCAAGTGGCGCAGCGACTCTACGAGAACGGCTTCATCACCTATATGCGTACCGACTCGACCAACCTGTCCGAGGAAGCGATCAACGCTTCGCGGGCGCTGGTGTCGCGCAAGTACGGCGACGAGTACCTCTCCGAGAAGCCGCGCCAGTACAACACCAAGAGCAAGGGCGCGCAGGAAGCGCACGAAGCCATCCGCCCCGCCGGCTCGGGCATGGCCACCGCCGAGGAGCTCAAGCTCGACGGCCCCGAGGCCAAGCTCTACGAGATGATCTGGAAGCGCACCGTCGCCACCCAGATGGCCGAAGCCAAGCTCTCGTTCACCACGGTGAAGCTCGAGGTCACGGTCCCCGGTCCGTATCAGCGGCCGCAAGGGACGAACAGCGACGTCGCCGAGTTCCGCGCCAGCGGCAAGGAAGTCGTCTTCCCCGGCTTCTTCCGTGCCTACGTCGAAGGGTCGGACGATCCGGACGAGGCGCTCGACGATCAGGGCTCGCACCTGCCGACGATGAAAGAAGGCGACGGCGCCAACTGCCAGTCGCTCGAAGCGCTCGGCCACGAGACCAAGCCACCTGCGCGTTATACTGAAGCGACTCTGGTGAAGGCTCTCGAGAAGGAAGGCATCGGCCGTCCTTCGACCTACGCATCGATCATCGACACCATCCAGTACCGCGGCTACGTCGTCGCCAAGAACAAGCAGCTCATCCCGACCTTCATCGGTATGGCGGTGACGCGCTTGCTCGAAGAGGCGCTCAAGCACGTCGTCGACCTCACGTTCACCGCCGACATGGAGTCGCGCCTCGATGAGATCGCCGAAGGCAAGAGCGCCCTCCAGTACCTCGACGACTTCTACAAGAAGGAGCTGCTCGGTGGTGTCGAAGGTGGCGCCGCGTTGGACGCCCGCGAGATGTGCACCATCGACTCGCCGCGCGCCGCGCCCTACCTTATCCGGGTTGGCCGCTACGGCGCCTACGTCGACTACAGCACGAACCCCGAAGAGAAGAAGACCGTCTCGCTCACCGATGACACCGCTCCAGCGGACGTCACCAAAGAGATGATCGACGACCTCATCGGTCGTGCTTCGCTCAACAACAAACCGGTCGGCACCTTCCCCGAGACCGGCGAGCAGATCTACGTGATGCACGGCCGCTTCGGTCACTACATGCAGCTCGGCGAGTTCGTCGACGGCAAGAAGAAGCCCAAGCGCGTGTCGATCCCGAAGAACATGGATCCGCGCAACATCGATCTCGCGGTCGCGCAGAAGCTGATGGAGCTACCGCGGGCGCTGGGCGAGCACCCGGAGACCGGCAAGGTGGTCCGCGCCGGCATCGGCATGTTCGGGCCCTACGTGCTCCACGAAGGCAAGTATGCCTCGCTCAAGCCCGAAGACGACGTGCTCACCGTGTCGCTCGACCGGGCGGTTCAGCTCATCAAGGAAAAGAAGGACCGCTTCGGCCAGAGCCAGGAAGTCCTTCGCGAGATGGGCCAGCACCCCGAGGACCAGAAAGCCGTCCTGGTGGTGAAGGGCAAGTACGGTCCGTACCTCAAGTGGAACAAGGTGAACGCCTCGCTCCCCGAAGGTCTCGCGCCCGAAGAGCTCTCCATGGAGCGCGCCATCGAGCTCCTCGCGGAGCGCGCCGCCAAGAAGGGCGCGAAGGGTCGTAGAGGTGGTGGTGCGGCCAAGGCCGCTGCCGCGGACACCGAGACGGACGCAAAGCCGACGAAGAAAAAGGCCGCCGCCAAGAAGAAGGCTCCGGCGAAGAAGAAGGCGAAAGTGGAAGAGCCGGCGGAGGAGTAGCGCTTCAGGCTCGAGGGTCGCCCAACGGTCCGTCGAGCCAAGGTCCGCCCGATTCTTCCAGTCCGTTATTGCGGGCGAGCACCGCGCGCTCGATATTGGCGCGACTCGCAGGCAACAGGCCGTCGGGCAGCTCACTGGGGTCGAAGAAAGCCGCGCTCTTGGTCTCGAGGCTCGGCGCTCCCGGCACACCGGAGGAGCGGCCGATGAGCACGACCGTGCAGCGACTCTGGAAGCCCGACTCGAACCCCAAGAGGCCGGCGACGTCACAGGCGAGGCCAGTTTCTTCGCGCACCTCGCGCACCAGCGCCTGAGCGGCGGTCTCACCCGGCTCGATCCAACCCGAGGGCAGGCCCCAAGGATAGGTCTGGCGAAAGACGTGCTCGACGAGCAGCACCCTGCCCGCTTCATCGAAGAGCACACCGGCGACACCGACGTTGAACTTGGGTGACTTGAGCCAAACGGCTCGCCACACCAGGCGCTTCGGCAGCGATTTGTAGACGGTCGAGAGCGCGGCGCGGATCATTCTGCGCGCAGAGCTTGCCCCATGCCGCAGTGGTCATTCCCGCTTTTTTTGCCGTGCTCGTAAGGATGGCGCAGGACATTGATGTTGCGCGATCGCATGAACTCGCCGGTCCCCTCGGTGAGCCGGTGCTCGGCTTGGAACACTTCGCGAGGGTTCAGACACGAGATATTGCACGCGCCCGCGAGCATCTCTTCCTTCGTCACGGTCTTCACGTTCTGGTCACTGGCTTCGAAGATCCACTGCAAGAACGCGAGCTCGTTCTTGTCTGCGAAAGCGTGCGGGGCAACGAGGAGGCAGCGCGTGCCGTCCTCGGGCTTGCCGGCAACACCAGCGGCGTAATCGTGATGCAGGGTGTCCGCTCCATCGAGATGAATGGGGACGTGGACGGACTCCTTGCCCTCTTTTCGACGCGAGAACAGGTAGCGTTCGAGCCGCTCGAGTGACTGCTCGGTGCCGCGCATGCTGTTCCAGCCTTGCATGACGTAATGCACGCCGTCGCGCGTCGCTTGCAGCACGTCACCCCATTCGATCGGTCCGTCATCGCGTCCATCGTCGTCGATGCGTTGTCCGCCGCTGTACGCCGCGAGCTCTGCGCGTCGCACGTCGAGAAGCGGGCTCGACAGCACCATGTCGTTGCCAATCGCGGTGGCGATGTCGGTCGCAAACGAGCCCTCGGTCGCATGCACCGGCTGGCGCAACAGGTAGACGGTCGTGCCGCGTTTGAGCAGCTCGCGCACCCGCCACGCATGATTGCAAAACGCGCGGTGCGTGTTGATGCGCTGCTCGCCGGCTCCTGGTGAGTCGGTGAACTCGCCCGCCAAAGCGGTCGGGGGCACGAGGATGCAGGTGCGGAGTGTGGAGACCTCGTCGGTGCGGCCCACGGGTCCGATGGCGTCGAGGTTCAAATGGTCGACGACGTGCAGGCGCGGGTGGCCCACTGGGTAGTAGAATTTGATGGCTACGTCTTCGCCCTTGCGGCGGGTTGGGGTGTCGACGCCGCGGGCGAACCGATCAGGAACGACGAGCCCGGAGCGCTGCTGCACGAAACCAGGAGCGTCGGCGACCTTGGTGAACGAGTCGCCGCTGCGCACTTGCGTACGGCCAAGTAAGCGTAGAGCTGCCCCAACGTCGGAGGTCATCGTTCTTCTAGCATCGGCGGGGCGAGCCCCAATGTTGCGCGAACCCCTCTACTTCTCGGCTTTTCCCGGGGCTGACGCGGCGTCGGAGGTGCCGGTCAAGAGGTCGTGCAAGTCGTTGCGGGCCTGATAGGGCATGCTGGCGACGCGCTTGCGGTCGTTGAAGACGAGCTGGCGCGTCGCTTCAGCGAGCGTTGCGCGCTCGGCTTCGGGGACCTGGGCCAGGGCGAGCCTCGTGCTCTCGACGAGCTCCGCGTCGAGTGGCTCGGCGAGCAGGCGGGCGAGCACGGCCAACGGTCGCGCTCGGCTCGCTGCTGGACCCCCTAGCGCGTTGCCCTCCTCGACTGCCTGACGAAGCGCATGCCGTGCTTCGGGAGAGAGGAGCTTCTCGGCCTCGAGGTTAGAACGCATGGCTTCGAGGCCGCTCGTGATTTGCACTTTGCCAACGCCCTCAGAGCCGCGGAAACGCCCGAGCGCACCAGCGAGGTCACCGAGCTCCACCATCCGCGGCGGCGGCGGAGTTTGGCGTTCGGCCAGGGTAATGATGCCGTCGGCTACCGGGGCGATCGCCGCTCCCGCGCCGGTACAGGCCCAGAAAACGCTCCAGCCGAGGAACTTGGAGCCCATGAGCTCCGAGACGCCGAATCCAACGGCCGCGCCGGCAATCGCGCCCATGACCGACAACGTGAAGAACGCGCCGCCGCTGTTGAACTGTCCGTCACTCAACCGGGTCGCAAGCTTCTGAAAGCGGCGGTGGCGCTCCATCGGCGGGTTGCGCTTGAGGACGTCGAGCTCCCGGGCCTGGAGAGTAAGCTCCGCGGCAGTCGCTTTGAGCTCCTGCTTGAGGTCCTCGACGGTCAGGGCCGCGACCGGCAGCTGGTTGGTTGGCTGGTCGAGCGGCGGAACGGTAACGATGGTGCGGGTGAGGACGTTCATTGACGTCCATCATCGGCGCCTCACAACCGATGTTCTCGCGGGTCCAGTGACACCCGTGCATCACACGAGGCGCGGTAACAGCTCCACGAGGTTGCAGGGCCGGTAGCGGCTATCGAGCTGGAACTTCAGGATCTTTTCCCAACCATCGCGACACGCCGACGGTGACCCAGGGAGGGCGAACACGTAGGTGCCATGGACGATGCCCCCCACTGCCCGCGATTGCAGCGTGGAAACCCCGACGCTCTCGTAGCTGAGCATGCGGAAGAGCTCGCCGAAGCCGTCGATGCGCTTGTCGAAGAGTGGCTCGAGGGCCTCGGGCGTCTGGTCACGGGCGGTGAGCCCGGTGCCGCCAGTCGTGATCACGACCTGAATCTTCGGGTCCGCTGCCCACGCTCGTACGCTGTCGCGGATCGACTCGAGACCGTCCTTGACGATCGCCCGGGCCCCGACGGTGTGGCCGTCGCGCTCGATCAGCTCGACGAGGGTCGCCCCGGATCGGTCGTCCGCCGCGGTCCGCGTGTCGGAAATCGTCAAAACCGCGATAGTCACCGGCTCGAGCTGCCGGCTCTGGTCGATCCCTGCCACGACGATCCCCCTCACGTAGGTGCACGTAGGTCTATCAACTGCGCCACGAGAGATGGAAGAAGGCCCCGCGGTGTGGTTCCATTCAGTCAGCCGCTCGCAAGGTGAAGCTCCCATGGTCGATAGTGCGTCCGACTATCTCACGCGTTTGCGTCAACTGACGCACATCGGTGTCGCGCTCTCGACGGAGAAGAATCACGCGAAGCTGCTCGAGCTGATTCTGCTCGAAGCCAAAGAGATCGCTAACGCGGACGGCGGCACGATCTACCTGCGCACCAAAGACGACCATCTCGAGTTTGCGATCATGCGCACGACGTCGCTCGGCATCGCGCTCGGTGGCACCACCGGCAAAGAAATCAAGCTACCGCGGTTGCCGTTATTCGATGCGGCGACGCGCGAGCCCAATCATCACAACGTCGCGACCTACGCCGCGCTGCAGGGCGTGTCGCTCAACATCCCCGACGCCTACCACGCCGCAGGCTTCGACTTCTCCGGCACCAAGAAGTTCGACCAGGCGAACGGCTACCGTTCGATGTCGTTCCTCACGGTGCCGATGAAGAACAACAAGGGCGAGGTCATCGGCGTCCTGCAGCTCTTGAATGCCCGCGATCGCGAACACGCCGATCCGATTCCGTTCAACACCGAGGTGCAAGAGGTCGTCGAGTCTCTTGCTTCGCAAGCCGCGGTAGCTCTCGACAACCAGCGCCTGATCGCCGCGCAGCGCGACTTGCTCGACGCGTTCATCAGGCTCATCGCCGACGCCATCGACAAGAAGTCACCTTACACCGGTGGCCACTGCAAACGCGTGCCCCTACTCACCGAGATGCTCGCGCGCGCTGCATGCGACGCCAAGGAAGGTCCCTTCGCTTCGTTCGACCTCGACGAAGAGGAGTGGTACGAGCTGCACATCGCGTGCTTCTTGCACGACTGTGGCAAGATCGTGACGCCGGTCCACGTGATGGACAAGGCCACCAAGCTCGAGACGATCTACGACCGCATCAACGAGGTCGCACTGCGCGTCGAAGTGCTGAAGCGCGACCTGGAAATCGAATGGCGCAAGGCGCGCGGCAAGAACAAGCCCAAGCGCGAGGTGCTCGATGCCCAGCTCGCCGAGCTCGATGCGGACATGGAGTTTCTGCGCAAGGCGAACATCGGCGGCGAGTTCATGGACGACGCCAGCATCGCGCGGGTGGAGAAAATCGGCGCGCGTTTGATCAAGGTCGCCGGCGTCGAGCGTCCGCTGCTCTCGAAGGAAGAGATCTACAACCTTTCGATCCGCCGCGGCACGCTCAACAACGAAGAGCGTAAGATCATCAACGACCACATCGTCATCACCATCGAGATGCTCGAGAAGCTCCCCTTCCCCAAGCACCTCGAGCGCGTCCCCGAATACGCGGGTGGCCACCACGAGAAGATGGACGGCACGGGTTATCCACGTGGGCTCACGCGAGAACAGATGTCGATCCCGGCACGCATGATGGCTATCGCGGACGTCTTCGAGGCCCTGACCGCGCAAGACCGCCCCTACAAGAGCGGCAAGAAGCTCTCCGATGCCATGAAGATCATGGGCATGATGAAGGCCGACAATCACCTCGACCCGGAGCTCTTCGATCTCTTCGTGCGCTCGGGTTGTTATCGCGACTACGCGAGCAAGTTCTTGCCGCCAGAGCTCATCGACAACGTCGACGAGGATGGGTTGGTGAAGATCGTGCCGAAGCCGCGCTTGATGAAGGCGCCGGTCGAGGCGCCGCGTGAGGCGGCTCGGGCGTGATCGCACTCTTGGTGGCGGTGGCGCTTCTTGCCCCGCAGCCCCGACCTTTCAAAGCGGCGTTGCTCGGACCAGAGCCGGTCCGGGCCTACGTCGACCTCGGCCCCATCGTCACGACTCACGAGCTCGGCTCACGTAAGAAAGCGACCGCGTTCCTGCAGCTCGAGGCGGATCGCCTCGGAGCCGACGGCTTCTTCGTGAGCGCCGGCGACCCGGCGGCCCTGTACTCGCCGGATCCCTACTTCGTCGGTACCGGCAATGCGGCATGGGCCACGATCGGCGCGATCATGGCGGTCGCGGCGCTCTTCTCCCACAAGGCAGACCAGAGCCCGCGCGCGGTGCTCCGCGCCTATACGTTTCGTGACCTGCCCAAGGAAACGCGAGACGCTCTCGCCCGCATCTGCGCCCAGCTGGTCACCGGCGAAATCAGCATCGCTGCCTTCGAGGCCGAGCGCGAGCGCTTGCTCGCCAACTAACGCGCTTGTACGACTGAGCCGTGAGCTTTCACGGCAAATTCCCGCGCACTCGCATGCGTCGCAATCGGCGCGACGCCTGGTCACGCGCGTTGGTCTCCGAGCACGCGCTCAGCGTGACCGATCTCATCTGGCCGGTCTTCGTCACCGAGGGAAAAGCGCAGCGCAGCGAAATACCGTCGATGCCCGGCGTGTTTCGTCTCTCCGTGGATCTCGCGGTCGAAGAGGCGCAGGCGGCGCGTGAGCTCGGCATCCCGGCGATCGCCCTATTTCCGGTGACCGACCCCAAGTGGAAAACCGACGATGCCCGCGAGGCGCTCAATCCCGAAAACCTAATGTGCCGGACCATGCGCGCCATCAAGAAGGCGACCGGCGACATCGGTATCGTCGGTGACGTCGCGCTCGACCCCTACACGAGCCATGGGCACGACGGGCTCATCAAAGACGGGCACATCGTCAACGACGAGACCGTCGAGGTGCTCCGCAAGCAAGCGGTGCTGCAGGCGCAGGCGGGCTGCGACATCGTTGCCCCGTCCGACATGATGGACGGTCGCATCGGCGCCATCCGCGACGCGCTCGACGAGGCAAAGCTCTCCCACACGCGCCTGCTCAGCTACGCCGCCAAGTACGCGAGCGCTTTCTACGGTCCCTTCCGCGACGCCATCGGCTCGAAGGCGAACCTCGGCCAAGGTGACAAGCGCACCTACCAGATGGACCCGGCAAACACCGACGAAGCCCTGCGCGAAGTCGCGCTCGACCTCGACGAGGGCGCCGACATGGTCATGGTGAAGCCGGGCATGCCGTACCTCGACATCGTGCGCCGCGTGCACGAGACCTTCGCCGTGCCGACGCTCGTTTACCAAGTGAGCGGTGAATACGCGATGCTCAAGGGCGCCGCCGAGCGTGGTTGGCTCGACGGTGAGCGGGTCATTCTCGAGAGCCTGCTCGCTTTCAAGCGGGCCGGCGCCTGCGGAATTCTCACCTATGCTGCCGTCGAAGTGGCCAAGGCGTTGAGGCGTGGGTGAAGTTGTTTGCTAAAGCGGTCGCTCTCGCATGCCTCGTGGTGAGCAGCCAGGCAGCCGCGCAGCCCGCGATGCCGGCCGAGCCGCGTGACACCGACTTCCAGTTCGCGTTGCTCAAGTATCCGGGCGACTGGAATCCGCGGCCACACGGGTTGCCCCGACTCGCCTGGGAAGTGCGGCGGCGAACCAGCATTGCCGTCGACCTCGCCACCGCGCAGGTCGACCCCGAAGGCGAAGAGCTGTTCAATCATCCCTTCATCGTCTGGCAAGGGACGCGCTCTTTCGCCGGTCTCTCCGAAGCGGCGGTCAACAACCTGCGCCATCACCTGAGCTCGGGCGGCACCTTACTCGTCGACGCGTCCGACGGCGGCGAAGGCGGTGGCTTCGAGCAAGCCGTGCGTCGCGAGCTACGCCGCATCTTTCCCGACCAATCACTCACCCGAGTCGCTCCCGATCACGTCATCTACAAGTCGTTCTATCTCGTCGACCGCCATGGCGGACGCTCGCCGGTGCACCCGTATTTGGAAGGCATCCTCGTCGAGGGACGACTCGCGGTCATCTTCTCGAGCAACGACCTCGCGGGCGCCATGGCGCGCGATGAGTACGGCGAGTGGGACTACGACGTCGGCATCGGGGGCGACGCGGTTCGCGAAGTGAGCTTCCGTCTCGGCGTCAACCTCGTGATGTACGCGCTGTGTCTCGACTACAAAGAAGACCAGGTGCACATCCCCTTCATCCTCGAGCGCCGGCGCTGACGCCCCATGCAAGAGACTTACAACGCATGGAGCCTGGTCTCGCTGTCGCCTTTGCCGCTGGCTTGGCGAGTCGTCGCTTGCCTTGCGGTCGTCATAGCCGTCGGCGTGTTGGTCGCGAGCTATCGCGGGTCGAGCCGCCGCGTCTGGCTCATCAGCACCCGCTTGTTGGCTGCGCTCTGCGTGCTCGGAGTGCTCGTCGAGCCCGCCATCCAGCTGCGCGCCGTGCGCAAGATCAAGAACCGTCTCGCGGTCATCGTCGACCGCTCGGCGAGCATGACCCTGCCCTCCGCGTCCGGTACTTCGCGCTACGACCAGCTGCTGGGCCTCGTGAACCGGAGCGCCTCGCAGCTGAAAGCCCTGGGCGAGCAGCACACGCTGGAATGGTACGACTTGAACGGCCCGCTGAGCGACGCGCAGCTGTCGACGCCACCTCGCGGTGACCGCAGCGATCTCTTGCGCGGCATCGAGGCTGCCGTAGGCCGCGGTAACGGACGACCGCTCGCCGGCATGGTGTTGTTCTCGGATGGCGCCGACAATGCCGGTCTCGAGGGAGAGCCGGGCAAGCTCGGCAAAGCGGCCGTCGAGCGACTCGAAGGCATCGGCGTCCCCGTGAACACGGTGAACGTCGCTGCGGGTAGCGCCTTCGTAGATATCGCCATCGTCGACGTCATCGCCGACGAGTTCGCTTTCGTCCATAACACCATCAGCATCGAGGTCCAAGTCGAGGTCACCGGCATCGCCGGGACGACCGTGCCCCTGACCTTGAAGCGCGAAGGTGACATCCTCGCCACCCAAGAGGTCGTGCTCACTCCCGGCAAGCCGCAGGTCGCGACGTTCAAGACCAAGCCGGACAAGATTGGCGAGTTCGTCTACTCGGTCAGCGTCCCGGTGATCGCCGGTGAGTCCGTTACAGCGAACAACGAGCGCTCTTTCGTGCTCCAAGTCATTCGCGACAAGATTCGTGTGTTGCAGGTCGCCGGCCGCCCGAGCTGGGACGAGCGCTTCCTGCGCCAGCACCTCAAGGAGAACCCGAACGTCGATCTCATCTCCTTCTTCATCTTGCGAACTCCCACGGACATCCCGATGGCGGACGAGAGCGAGATGTCGCTCATCCCGTTCCCCGTGGAGCGCCTCTTCACCAGCGAGCTGTCGAGCTTCGACGTCGTCATCTTCCAGAACTTCGACTACCGGCCGTACCAGATGGAGCGCTACCTGCCGAACATCGCCGCCGCCGTGAAGAACGGTCTCGGCTTCGTGATGATCGGTGGCGAGCAAAGCTTCGGCAACGGCGGCTACGCCCGCACTCCCATCGAGGGCATCGTGCCGGTGCGCCTCGACACCCAGGCCACCATCGTCCACGAGCGGGCCCAGGCCGCGCTCACCGAAGCGGGCCGACGGCACCCAATCACCGACCTCGGTCGCGGCGGCGCCTCGAACGAACGTATCTGGTCGGCCCTGCCGCCATGGCTCAGCATCAACCGCGTCAGCGGCATCGTGCAGTCGGCGACGACCTTGGTCACCACCGAAGGCACCAAGAGTGGCCCACAACCGGTGGTCGCGGTCATGGAGGTCGGCGAAGGCCGCAGCATGGCGATCGCCACCGACGCAATGTGGCGTTGGCGCCTCTCGAGCTTCCGCGATGGCGGAGCATCACAGCGCGCTTTCCATCGTTTCTGGTCGAACGCCTTGCGCTGGCTCGTTCGCGATCCCGAGCACTCGCGCGTGCAGGTGTTGCCGGAGAAGCGCCGCTTCGAGGTGGGTGACGACGTGAGCGTTTCGTTCACCGTCCGCGAAAGCGACTATCAGCCGGTGCCGTACGGCGACCTGGATGTCGTCGTCGAGAACGATCGTGGCCAGGCACAAGCCGAGCGCTTGCTCACCAACGAGCAAGGCGCGGCTCGCTTCACCTTCAAGAGCTTGCCGGGCGGTGCCTATCGTATTCGCGCCAAAGCGACGCAGCAGGGACGCGACCTCGGCAGCGGCCAGGCGGTCTTCGTCATCGAGTCCCGCTCGCTCGAGCTCAGCCGCGCCGCCCCCCGCCCCGACCTCTTGAAGGCGATGGCGGACAGCACCTCGGGCAACGCCCTCGACGTCACCGCCAATGTCTTCGAGCAGCTCGCGACCATCGACCCCGAGGTCGTCGAGGTCGACCGTCGTCGCAACATCGAGCTGTGGGACAACGCCTGGGCGCTAGTGGCGCTGGTGGCAATCTTCGCGGCCGACTGGGCCCTGCGCAGGCGTAGCGGCTATCTCTAGTCGTCGCCCCAGATGGGCTCGCGCGGTAGCCGCTGCGCGGCGGGAACATTGGGACGCAGCCGTTCGTAGGCTTTGCGGACGCGCTGGTAGGTCGTAACCGAGACTCGCGCCTCCTCCTCGTGAGCCAAGAAGCTCGCGAGGTGGTTGGTGTTCACGCAGTCGCCTTGGAAAGCCTCGTGAAAGCGTCGCACCGGGCCGGAGGGTCCGAGCCAGCGGTCGAGGTCGCGATCGGGTCCGGTATTCGCCCCTGCGTAGTCGGCCTGCGCCTCGCGCACGATGCGATCGATGGTCGGGCGTAGCGGCGCAAGACGAGCGTCCGCGTCGGCCTGGAATGGCGTCGCCAAGCGTTCGAGCGCGGTCGTCGCGCGAGCCAAGCGCTGCTTGAGGGCCGCGATCTGCTGCGGTGTGCCGGCCGGCCGGCCATGCTCGAGGGCAAAGAGGTCGCGTTCGAGGCCATTCACGACGACCCGCGCCGCTTCCACGACGACCAGGCGCCGCTCGACCGCGCTGGTGATGCGCTGGAGCTCGGCCTCGACCGGACGGGCCAACGCGGTCAGTTGCTCGATCGTCAGCTCACCGCTGCGCTCCACGGTGAAACTGCCACAACGCTCCAGTGGCTGTGCCGTCATGCCCCTAGACGTTCGTCGGATAACCCGACGTCGTTGCGAAGAAAAGCGTCCGACGCAACGAAGCGGCCCGCCCAGCCGAAACTAGCCACGAGAACCGAAGCTAGGCCGGAGTGTCTCCAGACAGCCGCATGACCACCATCGACGCCCTCAAAACCGACGCCGGCCTCGACGAAAACAGCTGGGAAATCCAGCTGCTTCGTGCCGCCGACGCCGCGGGCAACAAGGACGGGCAAGCCAACGTCGCCGAGCTCGACGCCTACGTCGAAGGCCCCCGCGATGGCCGCTTCGTGAGCGCAGGGGCCGTCCGCCGCATGCGGGCCGAGCTCCTCGCTCCATCCAAGGTCGGCGTCCAAGTGCGGTCGGTCTCGAGCTTCCCCGAGCCTTGGCAACGGCTCATCGCCGAGCGTGCCGATAGCCGCTCGAACGGCGATGGTGCCGTGAGCGAGATCGAGCTCGACGAGCTCCTCGCCCGCGGTGGCACGGAACCCGTGGGGACGCGGCGCGTGAGCGAGCAAGCCTTGGCCGCGTTGCGCAGCCGAATCGCCGACGACACGCGAGAGTCCGATACCTTGCGCGTCACCACACCGAACGGCAGCAAGCCCAAGGGCGTCGAGCTACTGCAGCGCTACGCGCGCATCGTTTACGATCCGCAGCTCAGACTCCCGAGCATCGTCGGTTACGTGCTGAGCGCCGCCGACCTCCGCGAAGACGTCGTGGAGCGCGACGGTCACTTCACGACCGATAGCGCCCTACCGCAAGCAGCCCAGTCGCGCGCCGCCGACTACCGCAAGCAGGGCTACGACTTGGGTCACATGCGCCCCGCCGGCGACTCCGCGACCACGGAAGCGATGGCCGAGAGCTTCCGCATGTCGAACATCGCTCCGCAAGCGCCGAACTTGAACCGCCAGGTTTGGCGGCAGCTCGAGGACGCGGTGCGCGAGGTCGTACGCGCGAGCAACGGCCGCGCCACGGTCTTCACCGGCACCCTCTTTCTCGACGAGCGGGGTCAGCCAATTTCCCGTGAGCGCGTGCGCTTTCTCTCGCGGCGTCTGCATGGCTCGATCGAGCAGCGCGTCGCGATCCCGACCCATTGCTTCAAGGTGGTGCTCTTCGAGCAGCCCAACGGCGCGATGACGTTGGTTGGCTTCATCGTGCCCAATCGCGACGACGTGCCGACGACCCGCGACGGGATCCGTGAGCTCTTGCATGCGAGCCGCCGCAGTGTGCGCGACATCCAGCTGCTGACGGGTCACGACCTCTTCCGCGACCTCCCGGACACGGTGGAAGAGCCGATGGAGGCGAGTAGCGAGGCCTGCATGGCGATGCCGCCGGGCGCACGTGTCGAAGCCGTGACCCTCCTTTGGCCGAAGGACTGCCGTCCGCAATCGTGGACGATGCCTCGCGGCGACGCGCCGGCTCCGCCGCCCCAGACCGGAAACCGCTTCGTTCGGTTCTTGCGTGGGCTCGTCGGCTACTAACGCAACGTCACGATGCCGCCGTGCATGAGCTTACGCAGCATCTTCAGGGTATCGCGCTCGTTGAGCGAGCTCACCATGATGAGACTGCCGACGTCCATGTTGGCGCCAAGTCGGTCGACCACGAAACGTTCCTCGGCTTTCAAAGTCATGCGACGCAGCCGCGCCTCGTCGACGACCTGCGGGACCTTGAGTGGTGGCAAGATCGCATAGAGATCCTTCAGCTGATCTTCGAGCGCTTCTTTCAGCGCTTCGCGGGCCGGCTCACTGTCGGGCCGCATGCGCACCGCGACCTCGAGGATGGCGACGGCTTCGTCGAACTGTTGCGCTGTCCGAAGCGTCACCGCCTGGCTGAGCAGCTCCTCGAAGCGATCGCGGTCAGGCGGGGCGCCGACCTCGCTGCGAACGATCTGCACCGCGCCGTCGGCTTCGAGCTGCGCCAGAGTGCGCAGAACCGACGGTACCGGAGCCCGCAGCTCCAGGCAGATATCGCTCACCGACTGACCGGCCGACAACGAAGCCAAGACGCGCCGCTCGCGTACACCCAGTGCTTCGAGCGGTGGCAGACGCTCGTGGATGATGTTCACGCGCACGTCGTCTTGAGGGAAGCGCTCGCGGATGTGCGTCCACTCGTCCTGGCGTCGCGCGCCCTCCATCAACAGGTGGTTGATGTCGACGTCGAGGGGCAGACGATCTTCTTCGTCCGCGAGATCGATACCGATGGCGTGATCGGCAGCGTCGCTGAACACGAACGTGCCCGGCAGATCGAGAAACAGGTCATAGAGCGACTCGGTCGCGAGCTCGGTGAGACACTCATGGAGCTGGCGGGGCGCGATGATGGCGAGATCGGCCAAAGCGCGCTGCAGCGACACACCGTGCTCCTTGGCGTGGGCAATCGCCGTGCGCAAGTCGGCCTCGGTGGTCAGGCCGCTCAACACGGCAATCTGGCCCAAATTCTCGCGTAGCTCGGGCCCCGCGTAGCCCGTGACCCGGCCGGCCGCGAGGGCCACCTCCCACTCACCACCGTCCCGTTGCACCGACAGTGTCCCAGTTCGAGACGAGCTACGCAGGTACGACAGCAGGTCAGCCAGGGGAAAAGTCTTGAGGTCACCGTGAATTGCCATGCGCCGTCAGAAGTATATGCGGCTCGCGGGCCGGTGGCTTGCCGAATGCAGGTGGGCTACGGCATGGTCCGCGCCCACATGCACGCACCTCCCCAAGTCACCGTCGTCGGGGCCGGCCTCGCCGGTTGCGAGGCCGCCTGGCAGCTCGCTCGGGCCGGCTGCCGGGTGCGTCTGATCGAGATGAAACCGCTGCGGCGAACCCCCGCACAAGTCACCGACTCGACCGCCGAGCTGGTGTGCTCGAACTCGTTTCGTTCGTCGAACCCGCAGAACGCCGTCGGCCTCATCAAAGAAGAGATGCGACGTCTGGGCTCGCTCATCATGGAGTGCGCTTTAGCGACACGCGTTCCCGCCGGCGACGCACTTGCAGTCGACCGCGTGGCCTTCGCGGCCGCCATCGACACGAAGCTCAAGAGTCAGGCGAACATCGAGCGCGTGAGCGAGGTGGTCACCAAGCTCCCGGCGAGCGGCGACACCATCATCGCCACGGGTCCGCTGACCGCCGACGAGCTCGCTCAAGACATCGTCAAAGAGCTCGGCGAGCGCATGTACTTCTACGACGCGATCGCGCCGATCATCAGCGGCGACAGCATCGACCGCGACATCGTCTTCGCGGCGTCGCGCTACGACAAGGGCGACGGTGACGACTATCTGAATTGCCCGCTCGACAAGGAGCAGTACGAAGCGTTCGTGCAAGCACTCACCTCCGCGGAGTGCATGCCGATGCACGACTTCGAGGAGCCCAAGTACTTTCAAGGCTGCCTTCCCATCGAGGTGATGGCGGCGAGCGGGCCCGAAACGCTGCGCTACGGCACCATGAAGCCGGTCGGCCTCACGAATCCGAAGACCGGCCGCTGGCCGTACGCGGTGGTGCAGCTCCGCAAAGAAGACGTGGAAGGCCGCGCGTACAACATCGTCGGCTTCCAAACGAAGATGAAGTACCCCGAGCAGCAGCGCGTCTTCAAAAGCGTCCCGGGCCTTGCGAACGCCGAGTTCTACCGTCTGGGCGCCATCCACCGGAACACCTACCTGGACAGCCCGCGGTTGCTCGACGGCCGCATGCGCGTGCGAGGCCGCGAGCATATTCGCTTTAGCGGACAAATCACCGGCGTCGAGGGTTACGTGGAAAGCTCGGCCCATGGCCTGTTGGTGGGTCGTCTGGTCGCCGCCGATCTGGGCGCCCGCCCCTTCGAGGTGCCACCCGAGACCACCGCTCTCGGAGCCTTGTTCGCCCACGTCACTGGCGCTCACCGCATCGCCGGCCGGCCGCACGAGCCCCAGAACGTCAACTGGGGCATGTTCCCGGGACTCGCCGAGCGCGTGAAGAAGAAAGACAGCAAGGCGGCCCGCGTGAGCCGTGCCATCGCCGACTTCGAGCGCTGGGCGAACGAGCGCGGCGAGACGCTAACGCCCGGAAACTACCCCGTGAGCACCCCGGCGAGCTAAGATCGCGGTCGCGTGGACACCCTGATCGATGGTTTTGCCGCCTACCTGCGGGGCGAGCGCCGTTTCTCCGAGAATACGGCACGCGCCTACGTCGCGGACCTCCGGTCCGTGTCCGCTTTCGCGGTGGAGCGCAAGGCGCCGCACCCGTCGAAATGGACACACGACCTCCTGCGCTCGCACCTCGCCCGTTGCCAGGGTGAGACCGGCCGCGCCAGCGCCGCGACCCTTGCACGCAAACAGAGCGCCCTCCGCGCCTTCTTCGCCTGGCTCAAGCGCGAACGGGCGGTGGAGAAAGATCCAACCGAAAAGCTGGTTACTCCCAAGCTACCGAAGCGGCTGCCGCGAGCGCTCGACGCCGACAGCGCCATGGCGATGGTCCGCGAAAGCAGCTCGAGTGACGGCGCCCGCGATCTCTGTGCGGTGCTGCTCATGTACGGAATGGGCCTGCGCGTGAGCGAGGTCGCCTCTCTGAAAGACGCCGACCTCGATCTCGAAGACCGCACGGCGCTCGTCCACGGCAAAGGCGGCAAGCAGCGCATCGTGCCCGTGCCCGAGCAGTGCGTCGAGGCGCTCGCCGGCTATCGCAGCGTGCGACCCGCTTCAGCGGACGGGGCGTTCCTGGTTGGCCGCGGCGGCAAGGCGATCTCGACGCGTACGCTCACGCGTATCATCGACAGGAAAGCTTTGAGCGCCTTCGGCCGCCATGTCTCGCCGCATCAGCTGCGGCACAGCTTCGCCACGCACATGCTGGCGGGCGGGGCGAACCTGCGCGAAATCCAAGCGCTGTTGGGGCACAGCAATCTATCGACGACGCAGCGTTATACGGATGTCGCCGTGGAGCGCTTGTTCGCGGTGTACGACCAAGCCCATCCGCGCCGTTGACGCCTCATCGCGGCCGTGGAAGACGCAGGTTGGACGATTTCGCGTGAACGCCGCTCTCATCCTCACCGCAGCTCTCGACGAGCAATCCTTCGCGCACTTCGACGAGCTGCGTCAGCGGTATTATCCCAAGGAGCGCAACGTGGTGCCGGCGCACGTCACGCTGTTCCACGCGCTGCCGACCAACCACGAGCCGCGCATCCGCGACATTCTCGTCCACTTCTGCGACCGCACCCCAGTCCTCGCAGGGCAGGCGACCCGGCCGCGAAAGCTCAATGAGGGGGTGGCCTTCGAGCTGGAGGCCGCCGAGCTCACCCTGCTGCAGTTCAAGCTCAAAGAAGCCTTCGGAGGCTGGTGCACGGCGCAAGATCGCCTGCCCTACAAGCCGCACGTCACCATCGCGAACCGTCTCCCGCCTGCCGAGGCACGCGTCCTCTTCGAGACCATGCAGGTCCGGCACGCGCCCTTCGACGTCGCCTTCATGGGGATCGAGATGTGGCGCTACATGGGGGGCCCCTGGCAGCCCGTCGAGCGCATCGACTTCATCGGTCCCGCGCCCGGTTGACTCCCCACCCCGCCCTTCCTATGTCAGCGCCGTGGCCAAGGCGTGCGTCGTATTACTGTCTGGCGGGCTCGATTCAGCGACCGTCCTCGCCATGGCACAGGCCCAAGGCTTCGACGCCCATTGCCTGACGGTGGCCTATGGCCAGCGCCATGCGGTCGAGACCAGAGCCGCCCGCCGCGTGGCCACCGCCATGAAGGTCCACGACCACCGCGTCGTCAACATCGACCTCCGCGCATTCGGTGGGTCCGCTCTCACGGACGACATCGCGGTACCGAAAGATCGCAGCGACGCCGACATGGCCGACGGCGTGCCGGTGACCTACGTGCCCGCACGCAACACCATCTTCTTGAGCTACGCCTTGGGTTTCGCCGAGGTCATCGGTTCCTACGACGTGTTCACCGGGGTGAACGCCGTCGACTACAGCGGCTATCCCGATTGCCGCCCGGAATTCATCGCCGCGTTCGAAGCGTTGGCCAACGTGGCGACCGCCGCCAGCGCCCGCGGCCGGTTCACCATGCACGCGCCCCTCATCACCATGAAGAAGGCCGAGATCATTCGCGAGGGGGTGCGCTTGGGCGTCGATTACGCCCTCACGCACTCGTGTTACGATCCGGTCGACGATCTCGCCTGCGGCCACTGCGACTCGTGTCGCATCAGGGCTTCCGGCTTTGCCGCGGCGGGCGTGCCCGACCCGACCCGCTACGTGAAAACCCCATGACAACAGTCCTCGCTGTCCGCAAAAACGGGCACATGGTGATGGCCGCCGACGGCCAAGTCACCATGGCAAACACCGTGGTGAAGCACTCGGCCAAGAAGCTCCGCCGCATGTACAACGACCAAGTGCTCGCCGGCTTCGCCGGTGCCACGGCCGACGCGTTCACTCTCTTCGAGCGTTTCGAAGCCAAGCTCAAGGACTACAGCGGCAACGTCACACGCGCCGCGGTCGAGCTCACCAAAGATTGGCGGACCGATCGCATGTTGCGCCGCCTCGAGGCTCTGCTCGTGGTCGCCGACCGTGAGCGCATCTTCGTGCTCTCGGGCACCGGCGACGTCATCGAGCCCGACCAAAAGACCGACAAAGGCAGCGCCATCGCCATCGGCAGCGGCGGCAACTTCGCTCTCTCGGCCGCCCGCGCCTTGATCGACCACACCGACATGAACGCGCGCGCTATCGCGGAGTCGGCGATGAAGATTGCCTCCGATCTCTGCATTTACACCAACGCCAGTGTGGCCTTCGAGGAGCTCAAATGAGCACGGCACCGACCGAGCGCTCTTTCACACCGCGCGAAATCGTCAGCGAGCTCGACAAATACATCGTCGGCCAGCACAAGGCGAAGCGCGCCGTCGCCATCGCCCTGCGCAACCGTTGGCGCCGCAAGCGCGTCCCCGAGCATCTTCGCGACGAGATCGCGCCGAAGAACATCATCCTCATCGGCTCGACGGGTGTCGGCAAGACCGAGATCGCCCGCCGCCTAGCGAAGCTCTCCCAGGCCCCGTTCATCAAAATCGAAGCCAGCAAGTTCACCGAGGTCGGCTATGTCGGCCGCGACGTCGACTCGATGATCCGCGACCTCATCGAGAGCGCCGTCCAGCTGGTGCGAGAGGAAGAGAAAGAGCGCGTCATGGTGCAGGCACGCGCTCACGCCGAGGACCGCGTGCTCGACGTCCTGCTGCCCAAGCCGAAGTACGAGCAGGTCGGCTTCAGCGTCAACACCACGGCCACCGCGACGCCGATGGACGATTCGTCACGCGAGCGCCTCCGCGGCATGTTGCGTGCCGGCGAGCTGAACGACCGCGAGGTGCAGATCGACGCTCAGGAGAAGACCATTCCGACGATGCAGGTCTTTTCGAACGCCGGCCTCGAAGAGATGGGGCTCAACCTCCAGGACATGATGGGCCAGCTCACCGGCAAGGGCCGTACGCGAAAGCGGAGGGTCAAGGTGCCGGAGGCGATCGAGATTTTCGCCGCCGAAGAGGCCAACAAGCTCATCGACCAGGACACGGTCATCAAGGAAAGCATCAGCCGCTGCGAGAATCACGGCATCGTCTTCCTCGACGAGATCGACAAGATCGCCCGGCGCGAAGGCGGCTCTTCGCACGGTCCCGACGTCTCGCGCGAAGGCGTGCAACGCGACATCTTGCCAATCGTCGAAGGGTCAGCGGTCACCACCAAATACGGCATCGTCCGCACCGACCACATCTTGTTCATCGCCGCCGGCGCCTTCCACGTCAGCAAGGTGAGCGATCTCATTCCCGAGCTGCAAGGCCGTTTCCCAATCCGCGTCGAGCTCGATTCGCTGGGCGAGCCGGAGCTGCTCCGCATCCTCCGCGAGCCGAAGAACGCGCTGCCGGTGCAGTACAGCGCGCTACTGCAAACCGAGGGCGTCACGCTGTCGTTCACCGACGACGGGCTCCAGGAGCTCGCGCGCATCGCGGCTTTCGTGAACGGCCGGGCCGAGAACATCGGGGCGCGACGCTTGCACACGGTGTTCGAGCGCTTGCTCGAAGACGTATCGTTCAGCGCGCCGGAGAAGAATGGGGCGCAAGTGGTCGTCGACCGCGCCTTCGTGCAAAAGCAGCTCGCCGAGTTCCTCACGCAGGAAGATCTGAGCCGCTACATCCTCTGAGCGTACATCCACTGAATGTAATACGGGTACACCTGTCGCTTGAACGTGAGCGGCAGGCTCTCGAGCATCTTGGCGAGGGGCCGTGCCCGCAATAGCGTCACCGACTTGCCGCCAAGGTGGGCGCCCACGAGGTGGCAACCGTAGACGCCGCCATCCTCGTTGAACGACGAGCCGAAGAGTCGGGCATAAAGCTCGCGCCCCGGATAGGCCTCGCAAGCGCCGTCATCGCCGAGGATCGGGCACACGAACTTGAGCTTCGCCGCGATGGCGTCGTGCTCGGGCGTGTGCTCGCCATCGAGCGCGTCAATCAGCGCCTTGTGCTCCTCGTACAGCGCCAGCCCGCGCGAGACGATGCGTTCCAGCACCTCGTCGCTGGCGTTGGTCTGCAGCCAGTCCCAGGCGAAGAAGAACTCGAGCGGCGTCATGAACACCGACTCTTTGCAACAATGCGAGCAGCCCCGGTGACACGGCAGGTCGAGGTCTTTGGTGTTGGCTGCGTTGCGCTCGTCCACGTGAGCGTACAAAGCTCGTAGCCCCTCGAACGCGTCGTCGAGCTCGACGCCAACGGCGCGCGCCATGACCCGCAGGTCGAATCGGCGGACGGTCATTTCGCGCCGCGGCTCACGAGCTCTCGCGACTTACCGTCACGCGTACGTACCGTGATGGCGCTGACCTGCATGTCGACGGGCGCGGATTGGCGCTTCGTGACCGACTTGCCGACGCGCTCGATGACCTCCTCGCGTTGGAAGTCCTTCAAGAAGAGCGTGACCTTCTCGCCGGAGTGCACGAGGTCGCGCTTCACGGCGAACCCGCCGTCGATCTCGAAGACCACGTCGTACCAGTGCGCCCTGCCCTCGTTCTGGACGACGAAATAGCGACCGACGACCATGTCGCCCTCGAGCACCATGATGCGTGCTTCGATTTGGTTGGTCTTGTCGTCCGCCGGAGCGGCCACGACGACCGTGGCCATACACAAGAAAATGTAGATGCCGACGACGATGACCTTGATCTGTCCGTAGATCGACAGATGGCGGAAGCGCTCGACGAGCGCCTCCATCCAGCGTTTCAGTTGGTCACTTCTCGAAGACATCGCTCAGCTGCCGGACGATATCGAGGAAGCTCGAGCGCTCGTTCACACCACGTTCTGCGCGCCGCAGCTCGAGCTCCGCCGCGGCGGTCGCCGCCGACGCGGGGTCGTTCGCAAGCTCGGTGTCGTAGAGCGTCTTCGCAGGCGTGTACACGTCGTCGACGTAGGTCTGCGCTTCCTGCACCGCCAAGGCGCCCAGGTTCTGCGGCGGATTCTCACCCGGTGACGGTTGCGTCACCGTGATCGGCGCAATGTAGCGGTAGTGCGTGAGCGGGTCCTCGTAGGTCTCCGTCGTCACACCGAAGGTGAGGCAGTCCTCGTAGCCTTCGAGGCAGACACGGCTGTAGTTCAAGAAGTCCTCGGTGTAGTCGAACATCGAGTCGTAGCGCGCCATCGGCAGCACCACGCTGTAATAGCGGAGCGTCCAGCTCGTCGACGGCTGAATGCCAGGCAGGCCCGGCGCCGGCGGCGTCTGGTAGGCATCGACCAGTGGCGAGGGCTGGAAGCGATTCGCCTCGGGCGCGGTCGCGTCGTAGCGCCAGGCGACGCCCTGGAAGTCTTGCTTGAACGCGCTCGTGAACAACTGGAGGAGCTCGGGGTGCAGGCCGCGCCAGTACGACAGCGAGAATGCGCCCGAGTCCAAGTAGTCGTTGAAGTTGCGGTAGAAGAAGCCTTCGTTGCTCGTGATCGCGGAGATTGCCGCGTACTTGTCCCAGAACGCGCCGATGCGCGTCGGCTCGTAGTCGTACTCCTGGCTCCACGTGGTGTTCAGATAGCGGCCCACACCGGGGTCGACCGCCATGGTCGTGCCAGAGGCGCAGGTACCACCAGTCGCGAGTGGCTCGTAGAGGTTTGCGACCGTGTCCAAACAGTAGTCGCCGGGCTCGGGCATCATGAGCACCGATGCCAGGTCGTTGAGGCCGTCGATGCTCGCCGCCTGCCAGTCGTCACCGAGTGGGAAGTCGTTCAGCGTCACCCATTGGCCGTCGAGGTCGTAGCCGAGGCCGTCGTTGCCGTAGAGATAGTAGCGGTACACCGATGACATCGGGCCGAAGTACGCCCGGATGAGCTGCGCCGCGTAGCGCCGCAGGTTGGTGTAGCGGAATGCGAAATTCGCGCGGTCGCGCTTGAACGCCTGGAACACGTAGTACTGCGAGTAACGCTCCCAGCGGTCGGCGACGAGCTCGCGGTAGTTCGCTCCCTTGTCGTAGGGTTGGCAGGTGACGTTCGAGTCGAAGACGTAGTCGTCGGGGCAGAACTTGTACGGCACTTCGTCGTAGTCGAAGAGCTCGAAGTCGCGGTCTTGATAGTAGTTGGTGGTCGCCTCGTACAAGCGGTCGAACGCGATGTAGCGGCGCGCGCGGATGTTCTGAACGCGCGGCGTCTGAGTATCGAGCGCCTGCTTGAGATACGAGAGCAGTCCGCGATTGTAGAGCTCGTACTCACGCTGCCGGGTCGCCGGATCCTGCGCGTTGGTGTAGGCGTCGAAGTGCTCGATGGCGGTGAGCAGCGCCGGGTCGCAGTTGATGCTGGTGGTGCATGACAGGCCACCGCCCAAGATCTTGGGGATCTGCGTGTAGTCATAGAGATAGAGCAGGTCACCCTGGTCGAATGGCGCGATGCCCGGATTCCACAGCTGCACGAGGCCCGCGTAACCGAACGCGATAGCGGCCTCATCGTAGGGACCAACGCCGGCCACGTCATCGAAGGCGCGCGCCGAGTAGTCCATGATCGACGAGTATTGGTAGCGATCGGCCTTGGTGCTGTTGCCCGCACCATCGGTGCGCTTCACGGTCTCGGTCGCTGCGTCGTAGTGCTGCCAGAATTCGTCGTGATAGTTCAGGGCGTCGAACGAGCCCTCGAAGTTGTGGCGCAGGCCGAGCGTGTGACCGACCTCGTGCAGAGCAATCGCCTCGAAGACCATGGCGCGGGCGCGCTTGTAGACTTCTTCGTAGGGAAGACCGCGCAGCTCCTCGGCGATGTGCAAGAGGCCTTCATCCGCGAACGCGGCCTCCATGGCGCAGCCGCCGCGTGCGAGCTTCATGTGCGCTTCTTGCGAGCCCATCGTCAGATCGCGCAGCGCCGCGAGCGGTGAGGTCTCCCCTTCCGCCTGTTCGAGCGCGCCCAAGATGGTGCCCGACGAGCTGATCATGGTGTCGCGCGCCAAGGTGCCGGAGAGCGCCGGGAGCGAGCTCTCGTCGCCGAGCAATCCGCGGGCGATTTCGTCGTTTGCCAGGAGCTCACGATCGAGCGGTGAGCCGGTCAGCTTGTTCAAGCGGGCGTTGGCGCGTTGGGTGGCGTACTGCTTGGCCGTCGGGTGGCCAAGGCCAGTCAACGAGCCTTGCGCCGTGGCGAGGTCATCGCGTGAGGCGGGCGACGGGCCGCGACGCAGCATGGTCTCGAAATTCGAGGTGCGGCCCCGCAAGGCTTGGAGCTTGGTGGTCGAGTGCGCTCCCGAGACGCTTGCTTGCGCACCGAAGCCGCGGTTCGCCTGGATGCGGGTGCGCGCGAACTCGCCAGAGCTCACCTCGCCCACCGACATGTCACCGTTCATGAGGGCGACCGCGTCCGCCGCCGAAGCGGCATAGATCGACATATAGGCGCCATAGACGTTGGCGTTGGCCGCGATGATCTCGCCGGTCTCGGGGTCGGCAACCGACGGGCCGTAGCCCAAGATGCCGCCGTAGCTGTTCGGCGTGTCGTGCCAGGACAACGAGCTCCAGCGGAGATCGCCCGGCTTCTGCCAGACGAATCGGTCGTCGCCCTGTCTGTCCGCCGTAGCGGCTTCCAAGACGGAGCACGCGCGCTTCACGTTGGCGCGGGTGATGGTCACGATGCCCCAGGACGCGAGCGTGTCGATGAGGTCGTGTTGCTGCGCGAACGTGGTGGCGTTGTCGACGTTGCAGCCGTTCTGAGCGACCGCGAACATGGTCGCGATGTTCGACGGCTGGATGTTGAGATTCTGGCCCTGCATGTTCTTGAGGACCGCGACGGACTTGCGCATCGCGAGATCCCACTCGCCGAACACCTGGTGGGTTGCGTCCCAAATCTCGGGGTCATCGGGAAAGTCGACGTTCGTGTAGTAGGTGAGCTGCCGTGCCTTGCGCTGCTCGAGGGGGATGAGCCCGCCCTGCGCGTCGTAGTTCTGCTCCCAGATGTTCCAGCGATTCGCGAGGAAGATACGACCGTCGCGCGTCCACTGATACTCGTTGTCGTAGGCGAGGCGTTCGGTACGGAAAAAGCCGAAGCGCTCGAACATCGGCACGCCAATGCGCTGGCAAGCGCCGTCGACCTGGCCGTCATTGTCGCCGTCGCAGTCGCTGATGGCGACGCCGCTAGCGTCGTAGACGATGGCCTCGTCGGGATAATACAGCGGCTCGTAGTCTCGGCGTTGCGCCCGCATGAACGAGAGCTTCACTTTCACCTCGGCCTTGCCGCAGAAGTAGTCCTGCAAGGCGGCGCAGACGCGGGCGTCGGTCCACATGCTGTAGTTGCCGACGACGTTGATCGCCTCGCGCGTAATCTCCGCGCGATTCGGATTATCGATCTCGTGCTCTTGCGTGTAGTACGGCGTCGACGGGTACAGCCAGACCGCGTAGTCGATGCTCTGCCAACCGTCGGTGACCAAGTTCACCGACCAGTCGACGCGCATGAACTGCCGCTCGAACCACGGCCGGTCCGTCGTGTTCTCGACGATGACGTTGTTCTGGTCGCCGGTGGCCGGATTGTACTCGCGACGCACGTCGAAATGGCTAGTGATGCGGAATGCCGCGACCGGCGAGCCCTTGAACGTGTTACCGGCGCCGTTGTTCGATTGCTCCTGGTTCTCGAGGTAGGCGTAGGTTCGGTAGGCGATGACCTGGTTCTCTTGGACCTCCCAGCGCACCTTCTCGCCGTCCCCCTGCACGCCCTGGAACAGGATGCCTTGGTTGTACTGGGCCTCGACGACCGTCGGCACGTAGTACCACTCGCCGTCGAACAAGGCCTTGTCGACCTTGTTGGCTTGAGTACGGTCGATGTCTTTGACGTTGCCGTCGCAGGCCGCGATAGCGGTTGCAAGCAGGGTCAGCGCCAGTGCATTGGCGAGGTGTTTCATGGCGCCCCTCATAGCTCCACTCCATGCTCGTAGAGCGAATGCACGAGCCGCACGTACTGCAGCATCTGAGCCGCGGCTCCGAGGTTGATCTCCGCGATGTCGACCTGGCGCTGCGCATCGTCGATGACGCGCGGATCCGGAGTCGGGGCGTTGATGGCATCGTCGAGGTCTTGCTGGGCGTCGGCCAGCTGCGTCTTGCGGGTGGCGCAGTCGGTGACGAGCTGCCAGCCGATGTCATGCGCCCCTGCCCCGACACCCTCCGAAGCGCGCAGCGCACGATAGGTCAAGGCGCTGCTCTCGGGTTGGCACTCGGCGCGGTCACCCGCGGGGAACGCCGTCCATTGCGTCTCGGTGAAGAGGTCATCGACGGCACCGCGAACCCAGACACGCGAGTACTTGCCGAAGTCGAGCTCTTGGTCGAGCGGCGACGATAGCCGTGCGACGCCGAAGAGTAGCGCCTCGCGCTGGAGGTTGCGCGCGACCGACGGCAGGACGCTCTGTCCGGGTGGCGAGCCCGGCCCTCCGCCTGGATATCCGACGTCGTCCAGGGGACGTGTCGGATCGACGATGGCGAGCGGCGACAACGTCGCGGTACCAGCGTTGTCGGTGATGCGGCTCGCGATCTGCCCGTAGCTATAGCGGATGAGGCCCTCGAGCACGCCGAGGACCTCCGGCCGATAGACGCGGAACAAACTCACCGAGTAGTTGCGGAAGTCTTCCGCTCCGTTGACGCGGACATAGCGGACGTTGGGCTGCGTCAGCAGGAAGATGGCGTTCTCCTTGTCCCAGTAGGTGCCGAGGAAGGAGAAGGTCCAGTCGACGTAGTCCTCCGTGAACCCGAGGAAGAGCGGCTGGCTGTCGCCCAAGCCGAGCGCCGAGGGCGCCGTCATCAAGCAGTTCTCGCCGTTTGGACCGCGGCCGTAGTCGACGTCGACGATGGGATCGTAGATGATGAAGCCCGGCGGGTAGTACATCACCGGCCCCACGGTCGGTGTGCACGCGTAGTAGGTGGCGGGCTCGGGCGTCGCGATCAGCTCCGCCATCGCGTTCAGGCCGCGCGCCGTCGCCGATGCCATGTCGACGCCGCGATCGGTGTTGAAGAAGTTCGGATCCCGGCTGCGGTAAAGGACCATGTACTGATACGTGTTCAGCACGTCGTAGTAGACGGAGTATCCGCGGTTGGTGATGGCGCGGGTGTTCAGGAACAGCCGGTTGCGCAGATAATTGTTGAACAAGAAGTAGTTCTTGTAACGGATGTACGAGGCTTCGACTTGCTCGCCCGCCGAGGCGCCGAAGTCGAAGCGGCGGCAGGTTGGCATCCAGCCGGCGAACTCGTCGGAGCAGAAGGCGTACGGCACTTCCACTTGGTGCAGGGACGCCAAAGCGGACGGACTGCGCTGCGCGGGATCACGCCAATCCCAGCTGCGCGTGCCGCGGTCGTACATGGCGCCGACCGAGCCGAGATGCGCCGGCAGGTCGCGGTAGTCGTTGGCCTCGCGGAAGGTCTTGAGCGCTGGGCCACCCGCGGCAGCCGCGCCATTGAAGGTCTCGACCAGCTGCCCGTAACCGAACTTCACGGCGGCTTTGTCGTAGAGACCGAGACCGGCAAAGTCGGCGTTGACCTTGCCGTGGTAGTCCATGATCGAGCTGTACTTGTACTCGGGCTGCTTGGCTTCGAGCTTCTGCTGCTCGTCCGCTATCGTGGTCTCGAGATCCCAGAACGTACGATTGTAATTGAGCGCGTCGTACGACCCCTCGAAGTTGTGACGCAGGCCGATGTTGTGGCCAATCTCGTGCAGCGCCACCGCCTTGAAGATGCGCTCGCGGATGCGGGCGCGACGCTCGTCACGCGGTAGGTCACGGAGCTCGCGCGCCAAGCCGACGAGGCCATCGTCGAGCGCCGCGTCGAGATTGCAATGCATGTGCTCCGAGAAGAGCTGCTCCTGGTAACGCATGCGCTCGATGCCGTCGCGCGTCCGCGTGATCACCGAAGCGTCGTGGTAGAGCTGGTCGGAGGCGACGTCCCCCTGCTTCCACGTGCCCTGCCCCGCCACCATCAGGTCCTCGACACGGGTGAGCCAGTTCTTCTCGATGTCGGTGTCTTGAACACGCGCCAGGCGCTCCTCGAAGTACGACGGATTATCGAGCGGCGTGAGCAAGGGCTTTGCCGCCTCGGCCATCGAGAAGCGACTCTCGAGGCTCGCGACGTGCTCGCCGGTTGCGCGATGCTCGATGGCGCGGGCCTGAGCGTTGGCGACCGACACGGTCCGCTCACGCGCGTCGTAGGTCTGCGTGTTCTGATTGACGAGTGACGGGACGTCGGCGCCCATGAGCAGCTCGCTCAGCGTCAGCTCGTCGTTCATGTAGTCGATGTATTGCAGCGCCCGCGTCGCGGCGGAGTCGATGGTCCACCCCGAGATGTACGAGGTCGACAGCATGATGCGGCCGGTCACCGGATCGGCGAGCATCGGGCCGTAGCCCGACCAGCCGGTCTGCAGGACTTCGGTCAGCCAGACGAGCATGTTGTAACGGGGGTCGCCGTTCTGCTGCCAATGGAAGTCGCCGTCGGAGTGGTACTCGGCGGCGGCGCAGTAGTTGTCGAGCGTCTCGGCATCGAGCGCGGCGTTGACGCCGGCACGAACCCGGTCGCCGACCTCGTCGTGGCCATCGAGGTAAGCGGTGACGTTCGCTTGCGAGCAGTCGTTCTCGCGCAGCTCGAAGACGGTGCCGATGTCCGCCACTGGGCGCCCCTGCAAGGCGGCGACGGTCTCGCGGAAGGTGTCGTTCCACTCGGCGGCGACCTCGAAGGCAGCGGCCTTGAGCTCCTCGGGGAAGTCGTAATTCAGATAGTAAACGATGGGCCGGATGCCGCGGTCGGCGTACGGGATCTGGGCGCCGTTCTCGTCGACGCTGCGGTCCCAGATGTCGAAGCGCATGATGCGGTAGAGGCGACCGCTCTCGGTGAGACCACGCTCGTCGTCGTAGGTCAGGCGCTCGAGACGGTAGTAGCCGAAGCGGTCGAAGATGTTCTCGCGCTGCACCTCGCCGGTAACCGGATCGGGAACCTCGCGTCCGTTATTGTCGACGACTGGTAAGCTGTCGGGATAGTAGAGCGGCTCGTAGCCGGCGTTGAGCTGCGGGTCGATCTCCATGAAGGCATGGCGGACGCGCACTTCACCCGAGCCGCAGCCGATGCCGTCGAACGCGTAGTAGCAAGCGTAGTACTGCGGCATGAGACGGTGCATGACCACGAAGTCGAAGTAACCGCTGGTCGGCTTGATACGAGCGCGCCAAGGATTCGTGGCGTCGTTCTCGTGGTAGTAGAGTTCTCCGCCATCGCGGCCATCGTTGTCGAGATAGTCGACCGCGATGATGTAGTAGTCCTGTGACGACAGCTCGGTGCGCGCCCAGTCGACGCGCATGTACTCACGGTCGAACCACTCGCGGTCGGTGGTGTTCTCTTCGGTGACGTTGGTGGTCTCGCCGGTCGCCGGGTTGTAGCGGCGTACGATGTCGAAGTGGCTGGTGATCGGGAACGCGACAACGGGGCCGCCCTGATACTGCTGATCCTCGGGGGCGATGCCTTCGCTACCCGGGATGTACTCGTAGTCGCGATAGGCGATGAGAAAGTTCTCTTGGACGACGAACTTCACGCGCTCCATGGTGAAGATGTCGCCGGAGCCGACGGTGGCCCAACCGATGTCTTGGTCGCCTTCGGGCGTATCGACGACGGTGCGCCGGTAGTACCAGCTCTTGCCGAGAAGCTCCGACTTACGGACGTAGCCGGGCTGGACGAAGTTGACTTCGCCCTTGTCGCCGGCACACGCGGCGAGCGTGCTGACCGCTATGACGGTCAGTACGAGATGGGCGATGTAACGTGTAGCTGCCATGTCAGTCCTCAATAGATAGCCACGAGGTCGAGGTAGATAGAGCCGTAGTTATTGGCCGCGCGATTGGTGAAATTGTTGACGATGAGCGGCGCGATCCAACCTTCGTTGTTGTTCTCTTGCACCGGGTGGACCGCGGCGATGCCGAGCGCCATCGTGAAGCTGAACGGGAGCCCCCATTCGTCTTTGGTGACGTGCGACCAGTCGTACGAAACTTCGAGCGACGAATTGAAGCGCTGCGCCGTCGGGTTCCCCGGATCGGCGTTGGGGCTGGTGAACGCGTCGCGCTCGCCTTGTACGGAATAGCGGATGAAAGAGAGCAGGCCCAAGCTGTAGCTCACCGCCAAGCGGTCGCTCGCGAGCCAGGTCACACCCACGGTGTTCGCGAACAACCAGGAGGTGTTGACCGGGCCGCTCTGGATATCCGACGTGAACGACGCCGAGGGCGAGCGCGCGAAGTCCGCGGTCTCGTCCGCATCCTGCGTGTCTTCGGGTCGAGCATTGTCGAGTCGCCGAATCGCGGTCTTCGACCCATTGAAGTACTTCGTGACGCTGGTGTTGAACGAAAGCTGAAAGTCTCCGATCAGCCGGCGTGCACCCAGCGAGAGGCCGGTTCCGAGCCACTGCTCGCGCACACGAATGCTCTCGTAAGACGTTGGGAAGATGAAGCGCAGCGCGGCGTTGAAGAGGATGCCGGTCACCGGCTCTTTGAACAGGGTGTCGTCGGCGATGGCGAGACTCGAATCGAACGGCTTCCACCGACGCGAAGGATTGGTGTTGGGCTGGGTTAATTCGGTCTCGAAGGCGAAGCGCGCCGAAAGACGCATTCGGTGATCAGCGAGGTTGAAACCGAAGGTCGGGCGAATATCGAGGATCTGCGCAATGTAGTCGTTCTGATGACGGAGGGCGTCGTTCGCGAGGAAGGTGCCCGAGCCCGAATACGTCGAGAGCGCCGCGAGCAAGCCAAAGCGCTTGGTGCGCACTGCCTGCTCGCGCTGCAAGAGGACGTTCTTCGTGAGCGTCGAGGTGGCCGCGTCGTTCAAGCCCTTACGCGGCGCGGTGGTGCTTTGAACGCTGGTATCGGTGGGAGTCGCGCTCTGCTGAATGGTCCCGTCCGCCGAAGGCGGCGGTGTTTCGGTCTCTTGCGTGGGCGATGCCTTGGGCTGGAACTCGAGTAGGCCACCCTCTCCCGCTGGGGCTTCCGCGGCTTTCTCTTCGGTGGCCGAGTCTTCGGCTTCACCTTCTGCGGCCCGAGCAGAGAGCGAAAACGACGCCGCCGCCAGCACAAGCCCAACGAACAACTTCTGCACGCACGCCTCGGGGAAGGGTACCCTTTGGGGTAGCCGACGAGACATACACTTTCAAATGAGAGTGTGGGCGTGCATCTCCCTGAACAGGCGACGCGCAGTCATGTTTTCGCGGGGTTGCGCGATCGCGCCCCCCCAGCACAAAACTCTTACATCTCTTTAGGCGTGTTACGCGCCGCGCAGGCGGGTGCGCTCGAGCGTCGGCTTCATACCCGTGTAGGTGCGACGCACACGCTGGATCGCCTCGATGCGCTGCATGGCGAGGTCATCCGCGGCGCGGAAGGTCGGGATGTTCTCGCGCTTCGCCACGACGAAGACGTTCTTCAAGATGTCGTAGATGCCCTCGGCCTGCTGGAGAGCGTACTCCTGGTTGTAACCCTGGAGCTCGTTCGACACGTTGATGAGACCGCCGGCATTGATGACGTAGTCGGGCGCGTAGAGGATGCCCTTCGTCGCCAGCATCGCGGCGTCGGTCTTCTCGTTGAGGAGCTGGTTGTTGGCCGCACCCGCGATGATCGAGCACTTCAGGCGCGGGATGGTGCCCTCGTTGATCGAAGCCCCCATGGCGCACGGCGCGAAGATGTCGCAGTCGACGTCGTAGATCTTGTCCACTGCAACGGACTCGACTTTGTGATCGGCGCAGGTCTTCTTGAGCGAATCGGCGTCGACGTCCGCGACGATGACCTTGCAGCCTGCGCGCACCAAGTGCCCCACGAGGTGGTAGCCAACGTGGCCGACGCCCTGAACCGCGACGCGCAAACCGGCGAGCGTGCTCTTGCCGAGGTGCTCTTCCACGGCTGCCTGGATACCGCTGAAGACGCCGAGCGCGGTAACCGGCGACGGGTCACCCGAGCCACCGAAGGAGCGCGAGATGCCGACGACGTGGCTCGTCTCCTTACGCATGTACTCCATGTCTTGCATGGTCGTGCCGGAGTCTTCGGCGGTGATGTAGCGGCCGCCCAGGCCTTCGATGAAGCGGCCGAGAGCGCGGAACAGGAGCTCCGACTTCTGCTTCTTGGGATCGCCGATGATGACCGACTTGCCGCCGCCGAGGTCGAGACCGCTGACCGCCGCCTTGTAGGTCATGCCGCGCGACAGGCGCAGAACGTCGGTGAGCGCTTCCTTCTCGGAGGCGTAGGGGAACATACGGCAGCCGCCGAGGGCCGGTCCGAGGATGGTGTCGTGAATGGCGATGATGGCCTTGAGACCCGAAGCCTCATCGGAGCAGAAAACGACCTGCTCGTGACCGCGTTTGGAGAGCTCTTCGAAAACGGCGTAGGTGGTGTCGCTCATGGGCCCGGCGATGTAGCTGTCACGCACGGACTCGTCAACGCGCGATGCGTTAATCCGCGTCGATTTAGTCAGTGTCCAGTCGGCGCGATCGCTGGCGGCCTGGGACGCCCACATGGCGCCAAAACACGGCGCGTGACTCCCAGTCCGAGGCAGGCCAGTATCCGGCCAACCCCGACGAGGTCTTTCGACATGAGCCTGCGGATCGAGCGAAGTAATCACGACGGCGTCACCACTCTCACGCTGCACGGCGCAATCGATGAGAACGCGGAGCTCGACAGTCTGCCCAAGATCGACGCCACCAAGATCGTGATCGACATGACCGCTGTCGAGCGCATCAACTCCGTCGGCATCAACCGCTGGCTGCCCATCATGCGCGAGCTCGCCGCGAAGCGCAGCGTGCGCGTCGTTCGCCTCTCGTATGCCGCGAGCCTTCAGGCGTCGAGCATCGTCGACCTGTTCGCTACAGCGGAGATCGTCAGTTGCCTCGCGCCCTACTACTGCTCGAAGTGCAACGCCACGCCGACGCTCGAGGTGACCGCCAAAGAATACCGCGACGTGGGTCAGCCACCCGCCAAGTCCTGCCCGACCTGTTCGGGCGCGCTCGAATTCGACGAGCTCGAGGAGTACCTCTCGTTCCTGGGTCGGAGTGCATCCTGAAGCCAGCCGTCAATCGCAGTCATACAGTCGTCATCATGGGCACGACCTACGGTGAGACCTCGGAGCTCAGTGAGGTCAGCTCGAGCGCCGGCCTGATTCCACGCGTGGTCGAAGACTTCGGTGCCGTCGTCGAAGCGCTGCGCGCCGGCACCCCTGTGGCGCTGATTTCTTTCGATGCGCTCAAGCCCGATCCGCAGAAGCTCCTGCGCACGCTGCGCACCGTCGCGCCCGAGGCTGCCTTGGTCGTGACTTACGGCGACGACAACCCGCGTATCCGTCTGGGCCATCGCTTGTGGTCGGCCGGCCTGCTCGATTTCTTCGTCTCTCGCGTGAAGCCGATGGAGGTGGTGCGCCCGGCGCTCCGCCAGGCTTGGGCCGAAGTGATGACGCGCGCCTCTCTGCCGCGTTTCGGCGACGGGACGCTCGAGCCGGCACAGAAGGCGATGCACGCTCTCATGAGCCTCGGCACCGCGCTCGCCAATCACGACGACATCGACGGCATCCTGCGCGAGCTACAGCGGCGTCTGCCGGGCTTCATCGACTACGAAGTCCTGACGGCGCTGATCATCACGCCGCACGCCCCGCACTTCTACACCTTCCAGCAAAATCCCGTGAGCCACGAGACCATGTGGATGTGCGCTCAGGAGATGTGCCGAGTCGCCAATAGCGTCACGCGCGACACCATCGAGGTCCACAAGCTCAAGTTCGTCGAGCTGGCTCCGATCACCCGCGGCGACACCAAGTCGTCGTCCGTCGTAGCGCACACGCGCACCGATGCCATCGTGGTACCGCTGCTGTTCTGCGGCGAGCTCGTCGGCTGCTTGGGCGTGCTGACGCCTGCAAGCGACCCAAAGGTCCTGGCCGACATCCGCGAAAAGCTTCTGGTCGTGGCCCAGCACGTCGCCACCTCCCTGCGCCACTCGCAGGTGGTCGCTACCTTGCGTGCGGCGTCGAACCGCGATCCCCTCACCGGCCTCGTCAACCGCCGCCACATGACGACGGCGCTCGCTACCGAACAGGCGCGGGCGCGCCGCTACAACTTGAACCTGACCGTTTGCATCGTCGACATCGACTTCTTCAAACGGATCAACGACTCGCTCGGCCACCTCGTCGGCGACGAGGTCCTCATCCGTTTTAGCGAACGGATGCAGCAGCATCTGCGCCGCACCGACGTGCTCTGCCGGTTCGGTGGCGAAGAGTTCCTGTTCATTTTGCCCGAGACCGACCTGCGCGGCGCCATGAACCTCATGGAGCGTATTCGTCTCAGCCTGCGCACCGACCCCATCAAGCCGCGCAGCAGCGACGTGCTCAGCATCGACTTCAGCGGTGGCATCGCCGCCATGCCGTCGCAAGGCAACACCACCGGTGAGGAGCTCATCGCCCAGGCCGACGAAGCCCTGCTCCGCGCCAAGCGCAACGGCCGCGGCCGCATCGAAGTGGCGAACGCATCAACCGAAGAGCCGTTGACCGACGGACCGGAGCAGCGACGCGCGCCGCGCATGCGCTGTGAGCTGCCGGCGACCTTCGTGCCGCTGCGCGATTTCAACCTCGACAGCAAGATGCGCATCAACACGATCGACGTCAGCGCCGGTGGCGCGGCTCTGACCACCGGGGTCACGCACCTCACGCGCAACAGCTACGGGCTCGTCTTCCTCGACGAGCGGCAATCACCGTATCTCGCGCGCGTCGCTTGGAGCCGCCGCGTCGGTATCCGCGCCTTCGCCGGAGTCGAGTTCGTGCGCGACACCGGTGCGTTGAGCCCCTCCGGCCACCCCGACCTCGAATCGGTCATCGTGCTGACCAGCCGTCCCGAGACGCTGAACGTCGCCCGGCGCGTGCTCCTCTCCTATCGGCACGACGTCGAGATCATCGACGGCGTAAAGCAGCCGCCGGATGCGCACCAGCGTGACAAAGCCTCCCTCGTCATCATCGGCGAGTCGATGTTGGGCGACCCGATCACCATCGCGCTCATCGACGAGAACAGCCGCCGCCCCAATCCGATGCGCGTCGTCGTCGTCCACGAAGACTCGACACGGCAAGACGTGCTGCAAACCATCGCCGAGAAACAAGTCCGCTATTTCGTACCCTCGGACGGAAACTCCGAGGAGGGCTTGTTTGCGACGCTGAACAAGCTCCTCAGCGGCCGCATCTTCGGCGTCACCCGCTATCTCTTGCCCGCCGCGGACGTCCAACGTTGGATCATCACCAACACCGAGCAGAAAGACGCGGTGCTCGAAGGCGTGAAACGCTTCGGCGTCGACATCGGCTCGCATCCCCGCATCATGGACCTGCTCCTGGCGGCGCTCGACGAGATGATCATCAACGCGCTCTACCGCACCGGCGGCCCGAGCGAGACACGACCGGTCGGCGTCGAGTGCGGCGCCGATGGCCGCATCCTCGCGGCTGGCGTGATCGACGAGCACGGCTTGCTCGACCCGCGCTCGGTCTTCGAAGGTCTCTCGACGGCGATGCGTCACCAGCGGGAAGGCATTCCGGAGGGGGCGCCGAGCGCCAAGCTGGGCTTCCGCATCATGCTCGAGAGCCTGAGCAACGTGGTCATCAACGTCGACCCCAACCACCGCACCGAAATCATCGGCATGATCGATTTGCGCAAGACGCTGCGCGAGCACCGTAGCGCGCCACCGGGTTTCGGCATCTTCGACGCGCGGTGAGACGTCAGCGTTTCGCCAGCGGGGCGAGCGCGTCATCCCACGGGTAATAGAGGTCGGCGGCGATCAAGCCGGAGACGTGGCGCAGGTTCTCGCGCGCTTCGAGCGTCATCTCCGAGCGCGAGCGCAGGCGATATTTGGTGACGACCTCGCGAAGCTCCCGCGCCATCTCGAGGTAGACCTCGGGGCGGAGCACCATCTCGAATGGTCTGAACAACACGGGCTCCGCGAGACTCGCTGCATCGTGATAGCTGCCAGCATGAGGCGTGAATCGGTTGGCGATGGCGCGCGCGACCTTGGCGAAATACGTACGCTGAAGCGGACCATCGGGTTGCATGTTGAACGGCCCGCGGACGCGCAGTCGCATGCGGTCGCCGGGCCAGATCTCGATGAGACCTACGTCATCGAGCACGCTCTGCGCGCGCCGCTCTTCTTTGGCGGTGAGGCTCCAGCGCTTGCGTAGCTCGTCGAGCGGCCTGCCGACGAGGAGCGCGTGGTAGTAGATGTAGACCGTCGCATCGCTCGCGAGCAGCCGCTCTTGGGCGTCGGTGAGCACGCTCGCCCCGCCCTGCTCCTGACTGGCCACGGCGACGAGCTCGTGCAGCGGCACGGCCAGCCAGTCGCAGATGGTGATGAGCCGCTCGAGTGAGAGGTCGTCTTTGGTCATCAGCCGCTTCACGGTGGGCAGCGAGACATCGAGGACCCGGGCCAAATCGGCGTAGCGATAGCCGTTGTTCTTCATGAGCCGCTTCACGGCGGCGCGGATACGGCGACTCTCGAGGCTGGGAACCATGCGCCGCGGCTCTTAGCGCACTTCGGTATCATTTGGCGATACCTCGAAGGTTCAGAATGACCTTGGCATCGCGGGTAGATACCTGCTGTCGCCATGAAGATCATCGTGGTTTGCGGCACGCGTCCCGACGCCATCAAGCTCGCACCCATCTATCGTTCCCTGGCGGCGGCTCTGCCGCGCGAATCCCTGCGTTTGCTCAGCACTGGCCAGCACCGCGAGCTCTTGAGCCAGGCGCTCGCCGAGTTCGATCTCACGCCCGACATCGACCTCGCGGTCATGCAGCCCGGGCAGGATCTCGCGCGCTTGTCGGCACGCATCGTCTCCGGCGTAACCGGTGTGATCGAGCGCGAACGACCGAGCCTGGTGGTCACCCACGGCGACACGACGACGGCATTCGCGGCGGCGCTCGCGAGCTTCTACGCGGGCGTCCCGGTAGCCCACGTCGAGGCTGGTCTGCGCAGCTTCTCCTTGGACTCTCCCTTCCCCGAGGAAGCGCACCGGCGTTTCATCGCCACCATCGCGGCGATGCACTTCGCGCCCACCGAGCACGAGCGCCAGAACCTCCTCCGCGAAGGCGTGCCGGCCGAGCGCATCCACGTCACCGGCAACACCATGGTGGACGCGCTCGCCCAAGCGATTCAGCGCACCTCGAGCGCGGTAGCGGACCCCATGCGACGCTTGGTGCTCACCATGCATCGCCGTGAGCGCGACACGGGCCAGACACGCGCTCTGTTGCGTACCTTGCGCGGATATCTCGACGCGCACCCCGCGACCGCCCTCACCTGCCCGCTACATTTGCAACCGGCGATTCGCGAGGAGCTCGTCACCGCTTTCGCGGATCATCCCCGCATCGCGCTGTCGCCACCGCTCGGCTACTCCGATTTCATCGGGCTCTTGCGCGAATCGTCGTGCGTGCTGACCGACTCGGGCGGCGTGCAGGAAGAAGCGGCGTTCCTCAAGAAGCCGGTGGTGTTGTTGCGTGAGCGCACGGAGCGCCGCGACGGCATCGCGACCGGGCGGGTTCGCCTGGTGGGCAACGACCCGTCGATTCTGCCGGTGGTGCTCGACGAGATGCTCGCCTCGGCGCCCGAGCCCATCGCAATGGCGGCCGAGAGTCCATCGCGCCGCATCGTCCAGCTCATCCTCGAAAGGCAGGCCGCGTGAACAAGTCAGTCCTCTCCTTCGGCGCCCATCCCGATGACATCGAGCTGGGCTGTGGCGGCACCGAGCTGCTTTTGCGCAACGCCGGTTACGCCATCACGCACGTGTGTTTGACCTCAGGTGAAGCCGGCAGCGACGTCATCAGCGCGAGCGACCTGCGGGTCGTGCGCGAACGCGAGGCCAAAGAAGCGGCGACCATGATCGGCGCGGCGATCGAGCTCTGGGGCCTGCCCGACGGCCACGTGCGCAGCTCACAAGAGATTCAGCGTCGCCTCATCGCTTTGGTGCGCCGGGTCCGGCCGGAGATGGTGTTCGTGCACAGCGCCGACGACCGTATGCGCGACCACCAGGAGGTCCACGCCATGGTGGTCGATGCGGTCACGGCCGCCGCCGGGCCCTGGCATGCGGGCTGCGGCGCGCCACACCGTGTGCGCAGCGTGTTCGGCTACGAAGTCTGGGACCCGCTGCGTAACCCGGGCTGGGTGGTCGACATCACGTCGACCCTCGGCCGCAAGCTCGAGATGCTCGGCTGCCACGCCTCGCAGATGTCCACCATCGACTACCGCGCCGCGAGCGAAGGTCTCGCCCGCTATCGCGGAGTCATGTCGGGACGCTCGAAGGCCGCTGAGGCCTTCGAGATCCTGCGCTGCGAGCCGAACCTCTCTTGAATCAACCGCCCGGCTGCGGGCAGCCGTAAATGACGACCGGCTTCTCGAGGCCGTCGCGTACGCGATCGCAGACCTCGCCGAACAGCTGAATGCGCAAGCCGACGAGCGTGTAGTAGCCGTCGGGATCGCTGGTGTTGTTCGACACCGGTAGGTAAGCGCCGGTCGGGGCACCGCCGACGAGCTGGCGCGTGAACACGTACAGACGCTCGATATCCGGCGGGGCCTGGTCCATGTCGAAGGTGCAGCCGGAAATCTGGCGGCTGATCGTCGACAGCGCCGTCACCAGCGCCGCCGGGCTACTCGCGTTGTAGTAACACGCCGTATCGTCATAGCCGCTGCAGTTGGCGGCCGTGACACCACCGCCACACAATGACGTGCCGCCGTTGACCGCATTGCAGTTCAGGTTCGGGCGGATGCTGGAGAAGGCAAAGCCGACCGTGAAGGTCTTGATTGGCTTCGGCAGACCCCTGAGACGGTTGAGCTCGATGTTCACCATGCAATTTGCATCGCAGCCGTTCTGTCCTACGCGGCAGGCCTGGGCGCAGCTAGCACCGGCAGTGGGGCAGTTCGGATCACCGTCCGTGATCAGCAGCACGTAGTTATCGCGCTCCACCGGATCGTTGGTCGGCGGTAAGCCGTAGGTCGCCGGGCTGTCCGCGATAACGCGCAAGGCGCGGGCCGTCGGTGTGCGGCCACCGGGCCCGTTGGCGTTGAGATCCGCCATGATGGCGGCGGTTGAAGCTCCCATCGGCTCGTCGACGTAGCCTGGCTCGCAGTTGCCACATTGGCTGAACCTGTCGTCGTTGCAGCTTCCCGACGGCACCTGGGCAGTGGGAACGTTGCACACGTTGATGCACTCATTGGTGCAACGGGCGGGGCACGGGGACGGGCCACCGCAGAGATTCTCGCTTGGGTAGGTCGAGAGCCCGAAGCGAATCTCTCCGTCATTGTACTCGTCGAGAACAGCCTGAATGGCGCCTACCGCGACCGGCCAGCGCTTCACGTTCTGAGCCGGGCACTCGTTGGTTCCGAGGTCGTGATTGTTGTTGTCGGTGGTATTCCAATTCATGCTGCCCGAGCGGTCGAGCAAGATGAGCATGTTCGGCGCAATCTCGGTGGTCGAAAACTCTTCGCCGCCGCAGTTGTCGCCCAGCGCGCACTTGAAGGTCGCGTCGCAAACCTCGCCGGCATCGCAATCGAAGGGGGTGGTGCAGTCGTTGGCCGCGCGCGATCCCGTGGCGCAAACACCGTAAGAGTTGCAGAACCCGCCAGGGCACGCCGTGGCCTCGGTTGCTCGGGTACACGCGGTGCCGACGCTGCAGGTGCCGTCGGTGACGTTGCAGTCCACGCCATGACCGCAGTCCGCATCGGTACGGCAACGACCAACTGGCAGACACAGGTCGGTGCCGGGGTCGGTGGAGCAACGCTGGTCGACGTCCGTGCAGCAGGTGCCGCCGCCGCAGGCTGCCTGACCACAGGTCGCGATGGGCAAGCAGGTGCCGCTACCGCAGCGTTCGCCGAGCCCGCAGTCGGCATTGACCGCGCAGCCGTCGGTGTCGATGCACGTGTTCACCGCGCTGCAGCGACAGGAGGGGTAGTCACAACGATCGCCAACACAGTCGGCGTTATTGAAGCACTGGTCAGTGGACGCGCATTCGCCGATCGCGCTGCAGTACCCTTCCGGGCAATCGCTGGCATCGATGCAGGCAAAGACAGGTCCGCATTGACCGCCACCCGGATAGTTCAAGCAGTGCTCGCCGGACGGACAATCGGTGTCGTCGACGCACGTGAGGTCGCGCACGCAGGTGTTGTTGTTGCACGTCGAAAACGCGCCGCAATCGGCGGGCTCGACGCACGTACCGTTGGGCCGGCACACCCCAGCAGCGCCGCAATAGTTGCCGGTGTCGCAGTCGCCGTCGCCCGCGCAAGTCCCTCTGGGAATGCAAATGCCTTCGCTGCTGCAGAAGAAATTGGCCGAGTCTTCGCACGGGCCGTTCGGGTTCTGCCGGCTACACGGGATCACGACGCAGCTGCCGTCATCGCAATACGTGCCCGCGACCGTGCACGCGCCGTTCGGCGCCACCGACGAGCAGGGCACCAGCTCGCACTCGCCCTGCGAATTGCAACGCGAGCCCGAGGAACAAAGACCATCGGTATTGGTCGGGCCGCATGGATCTTCCGCAATCGGCACGCATTGACCACGCAAGCAGGCGGCGCCCGAGGGGCATAGTCCGTTCAAGCGGTTGGAGCTGCAGATGTTGCCGGGAGTAATCTCGACGCAGGTGCCTGCGACGCAGACGGAGCCGTCGATGCAGGCTCCGTTAGGGCGGACATCGGAGCAGAGGGTGTCTTCGGAGAGCTCGACGCATTGTCCGTTCAAGCAGCCTCTCGTGGGCTCGCAGTCGCACCAGCCGCCGAGCGCCCGGCCCGTGCAAACGCCATCGACGCACTGCTTGCCAGCCGGACACGAGCCTTGTTCGTTGTAGACCCAGCAGGCGCCGTTGTTGCCGAACGAACAAATGCCGCCGATGCAAAGATCGCCGGTGTCGCATTCGGACGATGTCGTGCATGGCCGCTGACCATTGCCCGGGCTGACGTTGAGGAGACCATTACATCCGCCGAGCGCTCCAACGAGGAGCACCACGGCCAACCGTAGGCTTGAATTACAGCGTGTCATGACCGGGGAATGGTATCTGGCCGGCGCGCACTTTGCTACGCCCTTCGGCTTCTATTCCGAGTCAAACGTACCTATGTTGACACGGGGCGTCGGTTTGATGATTTTGCGCGCCGTGGGCGCCCGGTACCGCGGCTTTTCGCTGCCTTACGGCGCAAATTGAAGGACGATACGCAATGACCACCGCGTTAGCAGCGGGTGATTCGCAGGCTCCGACCAAGCACGCGAAGCTCGCCGAGTGGGTGCGCACCATTGCCGCGCTTACCAAGCCCGACAGGGTTCACTGGTGCGATGGCTCCGAGTCCGAGAACAAGGAGCTCATCGCGACGCTGGTCGCCGCTGGTACCGCGCGCCAGCTCAATCCGGAAAAGCGGCCCAACAGCTATTACATCCTCTCCGATCCACGTGACGTCGCCCGCGTCGAGAGCCGCACCTTTATCTGCTCTGAAAAAGAGAGCGACGCCGGCCCGACCAACAACTGGATGGCGCCGAACGACATGCGCACGACGCTGAAGCCGCTCTTCGACGGCTGCATGCGCGGGCGGACGATGTACGTCGTGCCCTTCTGCATGGGTCCTCTCGGCTCGCGCATCAGCGCCATCGGCGTCGAGCTCACCGACTCACCGTACGTCGCGGCGTCGATGCGCATCATGACGCGCATGGGAAAGCCCGCTCTCGACCAGCTGGGCAGCGATGGCTTCTTCGTGCCCTGCGTGCACACCGTCGGCGCACCGCTCAGCGCCGGCCAACAAGACGTCCCGTGGCCATGCAACGAGACCAAATACATCGTCCACTACCCCGAGACGCGCGAGATCTGGTCGTACGGCTCGGGCTACGGCGGTAACGCCCTCCTCGGCAAGAAGTGCTTCGCGCTGCGCATCGCGTCGGTGATGGCACGCGACGAGGGTTGGCTCGCCGAGCACATGCTGATCTTGAAGCTCACGCCCCCCAAAGGGGAAGCGCGCTTCATAGCGGCCGCGTTCCCTAGCGCCTGCGGCAAGACCAACCTCGCCATGCTGCAGCCGACGATTCCGGGCTGGAAGGCCGAGACCATCGGCGACGACATCGCCTGGATGCGCTTCGGCGACGACGGGCGCCTCTACGCCATCAACCCCGAGTTCGGGTTCTTCGGCGTCGCGCCCGGCACCAATCCGCAGAGCAACAAGAACGCCATCGCGACCCTCGAGCACGACACCGTGTTCACGAACGTCGCTTTGACGGACGACGGCGACGTCTGGTGGGAGGGCCTCAGCGACACGCCGCCCCAGCACTTGAAAGACTGGAAAGGCCGCGACTGGACCCCAGGCTCGCGCGAGACCGCGGCTCATCCGAATGCGCGCTTCACCGCACCGGCGTCGCAGTGCCCCACCATGGCTCCCGAGTGGCAGGACCCCAAGGGCGTGCCGATCTCGGCAATCCTCTTTGGCGGACGACGCGCCTCCGCCGTGCCGCTCGTGACCGAGGCCTTCGATTGGCAACACGGCGTGTTTCTGGCGTCGAACATCGCGTCCGAAGGTACCGCAGCCGCCGAGAACAAAGTCGGCGCTCTCCGCCGCGACCCGTTCGCGATGTTGCCCTTCTGTGGCTACAACATGGCGGACTACTTCGCGCACTGGCTGAAGATCGGCCGTGACCACGACGCCAAGAAGCTGCCGAAGATCTACTTCGTAAATTGGTTCCGCAAAGACGGACGCGGCAAGTACGTTTGGCCGGGCTTTGGAGACAACAGCCGCGTCTTGAAGTGGATCGTCGGACGTCTCGAAGGCAGCGCCGAAGCACAGAAGACGCAAATTGGTCTCTTGCCTACGAAGACGGCGCTAGATCTCGACGGCCTTGGCCTCACGCCCGAGCAGCTCGACATCTTGTTGTCGGTCGACATCGAGGTATGGAAAGAAGAAGCGGCGCAGATTGGCCCCGCTTACGAAGAGTTCGGTGACCGCCTGCCCAAGGAGCTTTGGGACGAGCACGACAAGCTGCTCGACCGCCTGGGTGTGACGTGAAGCCGACCCTGTTCATCGGCAACAAGAACTACTCGTCGTGGTCACTGCGTCCCTGGCTCGCCTTGAAATGGGGCGGCATCGACTTCGACGAGAAGATCATTCCGCTCGGTGGCGACGGCTACGGCTCGGCGAAAAAACCCGAGATCCTGGCTGTCAGCCCCAGCGGCCGCGTCCCGGCGCTACACATCAGCGGCACGGTTATCTGGGACTCGCTCGCCATCTGCGAATGGGCGGCGGAGCAGAATCGAGCGCTTTGGCCGAGTGACCCGAGCACGCGCGCCGTTTGCCGGTCGGCTGCCGCGGAAATGCACTCGGGTTTCGGCGCTCTGCGGCGCGATCTGTCGATGAACATCCGCCGGCGCGCCGAGCCACGCACCTTCGCGGCCGACACCCAGAACGACATCGCCCTCGTCATCTCACGCTGGGACGAGCTGCTCACGAGCTTCGAGAAGAGCGGTCCGTACCTGTTCGGCGGTCGCACCCTCGCCGACGCCATGTACGCCCCGGTTTGCACCCGCTTTCGCACCTATGGCGTGAAGCTCGAAGGTCGGGCTCGAGCCTACGTCGACCTCATGCTCGCCGATCCGGCTTTTCGTGAGTGGGAACAGGCGGGTGTCGCCGAAAGCTGGACCATTCCGTCGACCGACGACCTCTAGCGAGCGAAGGCAAACGAGCGGGTGCCAGGCAGGCACCGGCCAAAGCCACACCGAGAGACCGGTCGGGTCGATATTCGCAATGTCGAAGCGACCATGGAGTCCCTCGTGAACGTTGCGTTGCGTGAGCCTGAAACCGCGATTCACTCGGGACTGATCGTGCAGCCGGTCGGACAGCTGCCGGTCCCAGTGCAACCGTCGGTCGCAACGCCTGACCTCTACGGCCACGTCGATGCCGCGATGGGCAGACTCGAACGCGCGATGACGGTCGCGACCCAGAAGGTGGGCACCTACGCGCCGTATTACGCCCAAGCGCGCTCGCGGGGATACAATGCGATCGCCGGCGTGGCCGCCGTGGGAGCTGTCGTCACCGGCGTCGCTCTCGCGCTCGGTTTGGGATGGGCGCCAAGCGACGCAGCGGGCGCGGCGTTCACAGGCGCTTTCTTCACCGGTCTCCTCGCTGCGGGCGGGTGGCACGTCTACAGCAAGCGCGCGGAGGCTAACGGCGCGGCGCGCCCCCCGAACGCGAAGGAGCTCGCCGGCGTCCGCGAAATCGCGGCGGAGAAGGTCTCGATCCTCGAGCAGGCTGCGCTCGGAGAAGCAGCCGATGCATGGCAGCACGTCCTCACCAATCGCAAGGTCTTCGGCTTCGAAGCGCAGCAAATCCTGAGTGACCTGACGGCTCGCCGCGCCAGCATCCCCGCGGACGATGTCGATCGCGCGCGCCGGTGGAGCCGCCTCCGGTCCGCCATCGCGGCCTACACGGACGGTTACTACGTGGACCACCGCATGCTGCTCACGATTCGTGAGGCGTTCCAGGTGCTCCCGACCGACGAACAGCAGGAGCTCGCGCCGACGGTGTTGACCAAAGTCTTCGAGCGCGAAGCGCCGCTCAAGAAAGGCTGGCAGTTCCACGAAGGCTACAAGCTGTACTCGCAGATCTATCGGGTCAGCCAAGGCCTGCCAGCGGATCCACCAACAGAAGAAAGTGCCGAAGCGATCCCGAGCGAGCCAACCGATGAGCCATCACAAGCCGTAGCGCGTTGGACGACGATTGCCTCGCTCGACGCCACGGCGGCGGCTTTCGAAGCAGCGCTGCAGCCCTGCCTACAGCAACAACGGAGCGTCACAGCGGACGACATCGCGCCGGCCCTCGCCATCGCTCGCGCGTCGGAACGCACACCGGTCGAGCTCGTGGCGTTGAGCGTTCGAACCAAGCGCTTCTTGCAAGAGCTCGACGAGAAGCAGCTCTACGGCTACGCGGCGCGGCAGAGTCTCGCGGAGCTCGCGAAAGCCGGCGAGCGAATCGCACCGGGGCTGCGCGATCAGATCGCGCGCATCGACCGCTATCGCAGCACGCTCGACATGCAGAAGCCCACCAGCTTGGGCAGCTCGGCCGTATCGCTCATCCTCAAGGCGATCGACGAGCTCCTGCCTTGCGACCGCGTGGTCGGAGCCGAGCGCGCCTATGCTCGGTATTTCCACAAGGATGGCACGCCGCGTTTCCGAGCGGATTACGCCGACCAGCAGCGCCTACTCAACGCGTTGCTCGACGAGATACGCAAAGCTAACGCACCAGCTTGCTGACGACCTTGAACTCCGGCGTGCCTGCACGCTCGAGCAGCCAGAAGAGAATCGTCTCGGTCGGCGCGAGCTTGGCGCCCGCGTCGTGCATGAGGGTGAGGCCCGCTTCCATGTTGGCCGGCGTACGCGAAGCGACCGCGTCGCGTGCCACCCAGACGTCGTAGCCGCGCGCCAAAAGTGACGCCGCCGTCTGGACCACGCAGATGTGCGCTTCGATGCCGGCGACGATCACCGCTTTCGCCTTGGTGGCGGCGAGCTTGGCGGCAAACGCCGCGTTCTTCATGGCGTCGAACTCGACTTTGGCAAGCCGCGGCACGTCGCCCGCGTGTTCCGCTATAGCGGCAAGCGTCGGTCCCAAGCCTTCGGGATATTGCTCGCTCACCAGCATCGGCAGGTGCAAAAGCTTCGCAGCGGTCAGCAGCCGGCCGATGTTGGTCACCGCTTGCTTCATGAGCGCTGGGTCCATCGCCGGTGCGAGCTTCTCTTGGACATCGATGACGGCGAGCGCCGTGGTTGCGCGATCGAGCGCCAAGGCCGTCGGCATCATGCGGTGCGCTTCTTGCCGCGGTTCTTCTGATCGTTCTGCGTCTTGTGCGCTTCGATGATGGCGGCGATGAGACCGGGAAAGCGTGTCTGGATTTCCGCGCAGCGCGACACGTTGTGCATTTCGACGCCGCGCCGCTCGCTGCGCACGAGGCCCGCCTCGCGCAGCACCTTGAAATGTTGCGACAAGGTCGACTTCGGCACCGGCTGGTTGCTCACCTCGAGATAGGCGGAGCACGTCTTCGTCGTCTCGTCTTTGGCGAGATCGACGAAGATGCGAAAGCGCACCGGATCGGAGAGGGCGTGCAAAATGCCCTCGACCGTGATGTCCGCGAGCGCGGGATGAAACAGCGGCCTCATGCTCTTACAACCTAGCAACGGGCCGCCGTTGCGTCCATGCGCCGAGGCGCTCATGCATAGCCGCCGGCGACGGCGAGACGCTCACCCGTGAGCCAGCGCGAGGCATCGCTCGCGAGAAACACCGCGACTGGAGCGACGTCGTGCACCTGGCCCATGCGGCCCAACGGCGTCTCGGTGATGATCCGCTTCTCCCAGTCGCTGCCAATGACCCCAGCGGCTCTGGCACCTTCGGTGTCGATGGCTCCGGGCGCGAGCGTGTTGACGCGGATGCCGCGCGGGCCGAGCTCTTTCGCGAGCACCTTGGTCACCGTGTCGAGCGCTCCCTTGGTGGACGAGTAGACCACCGTGTTGGGCAGAGCGTGATCGCTGACCACCGAGCTGACGTTGATGACGCTGCCGCCTTCCGGACCGAAGTACTGCAAGGCCTGCTGTGTAGCGAGGATGGGACCCAGGACGTTGATGTTGTACTGGCGGTGGAACTCGTTGACGGTCACTGCTTCGAGCGGGTCGAAGTTGTAGACGCCGGCGTTGTTGACCAAGACGTCGAGCCGACCGAAATGCCGCTTCGTTTCCGCGAAGAGACGCTTCACGTCATCCGGCTTTGCCATATCGGCTTGCACCGCCACGGCCTTGCCGTCGCGCTGCACGATCTCGGCGACGACACGCCCGGCGTCTTCGCCGGCGCTTGCATAGTTCACCACCATTGCCGCGCCCTCGGCGGCGAGGGCCTTTGCGATGGCGGCCCCGATACCTTTGGAGGCGCCTGTAATCAGAGCAACTTACCACTCAATTTCGCGTTCATTTCCAAACTCCCGTGATTCGGTAGTTCAGAATATACGAACTATATTTCTAGCTGTCCAGCGCGAATGTTCGCAGTTGACAACACAACCAGCGCCGTGACATTCACGCCCCCGCTGAGCGGGACTAACTCAGTGGTAGAGTGCAACCTTGCCAAGGTTGAAGTCGCGAGTTCGAATCTCGTGTCCCGCTCCATAATCGGTTTCGTTAATGCCCGGTCAGCGCTCGCGTCGACCGGGCATTTTCATTTTTGCCCACACGCAACCCTTCGCGCCCACTGACAATTTCGGCGACCGAGGGCGATCCACGCCAGCTGCACCGCCCGTAGGGCGTCACTGTGCAACTCCTCCGCTCTCGTCGCTCGCCGTCGTCGACCTGCGGCCTCTCGTTGTTCGCCGCAGCGCTCCTCTTCTCATCAGCGTGCTCCAACAAAGTCTCCGGCGGCATCCCCGGTGATGACGACGACGAAACGGTTTGCTCGGCCGCAAACCCGACCGGCACCTGCACCGGTGGTCGCGTGTGTGTCGACGGTGTCTGCATCGTCCAAGAAGAGGACGCTTGCGCGAGCACCTGCGGCGGGAGCTGCCCGGCGTGTCCGCCCGGCTCGGTGTGCAGCAACGACGACGACTGCACGACGACCAATTGCTCGGGCGATGTCTGCCGCGACGACCACTGCGTCAATCACATCGTCGACAGCGGCGAGACCGGCGTCGACTGTGGCGGCACCTGCGGCGCTTGCCCAGGTGGTGGTTGCACCGGCCCAGCCGATTGCGCGAGCGGTGTTTGCTTGTCGGGCGGCCAGTGCGCCGACCCGAGCTGCACCGACGGGATCCAGAACGGCGCAGAAACCGACGTCGACTGCGGCGGCGCTTGCTCGCTGACCGGCGGCACCTGCCCCAACGGTGCCGACTGCGAAATCGACGATGACTGCGCGAGCGAGATCTGCAACGCCACCTGCCAGCCTCCGGCGTCACACTGCACCAATGGCGTGACCGATGGCGGCGAGACCGGCGTCGACTGCGGTGGCGGCGGTTGCCAAGACTGCGCGACCGGCGGCGGCTGCGCCAGCGGCAATGACTGCGATAGCGGAATCTGCGGCGTCGGCGACGTCTGTCCGGGCCCGGCCTTGTGCACCTGTCAGGACCCGAGCTGTACCGACGGCGCCAAGAACGGCGACGAGACCGGCGTCGACTGTGGTGGCAGCTGCGTTGCCGAAGGCTACACCTGCGACCCCGGCGATCCCTGCGCCGGCAACACCGACTGCACCAGCGAAGTCTGCAACCTCACCTGCCAAACGCCCTCCTGCGTTCCTCCCGACGGCGTTCAAAATGGCACCGAGACCGGCGTCGACTGCGGCGGCGCTGGCTGCCCGGCTTGCGGCTCGGGTGGCGGCTGCACCGCTGGAGCGGACTGCAGCTCGGGCGTCTGCGGTGTTGGCGGCGTCTGCGACGCGCCTCCTTGTGCTTGCCAGGATCCGAGCTGCACCGACGGAGTCCAGAACCAGGACGAGCGCGGGGTCGACTGCGCCGGTAGTTGCTTGGTGCAGGGCAACACCTGTCCCCCGGGAACGCCTTGCGATACCCCGGCTGAGTGCTCGAGCGGCTTCTGCAACAGCACCTGCCAGGCGTCGTCGTGCACCCCTCCGGACAGCATCAAGAACGGCTTCGAGAGCGACATCGACTGCGGCGGTCCTGACTGCGCCGGCTGCGGCATCGGCGGCACCTGCACCGCCGGCACCGACTGCGCCTCGGGCTACTGCGACGGCACCAATCACTGCGCGGTCATGAGCTGCGGCGACGGCATCAAGGGCCCGGGCGAAGAGTGCGACACCACCGACTTCGGTGGCCTCACCTGCGCGAGCCTCTTCTTCAGCGGCGGTACGCTCACCTGCACCGGCGGCTGCCTCGTCTCGACCAACACCTGCACCGGCGGCTGCGGCAACAACGTCGTCGACGGTGGCGAGCAGTGCGACGGCAGTGCCCTGAATGGTCAGACCTGCGCCGGCCTGGGTTACGACGCCGGTCCGGGCCTCGCCTGCGACAACAACTGCAGCTTCGATGTCTCGGGCTGCTCGAGCTCGGCCTGTCCGGGTGGTGGCTGCCCTGCCGGCGGCTACTGCAATGCCGACACCGACTTCCTGTGCAAGTGTCCGCTATATCAGACGGCGTGCGGCCCTGCTTGCACCAGCATGCTCAACGATCCAAACAACTGCGGTAGCTGCGGCCATGTTTGCACCGCCGGCACCGCCTGCATCGGCGGCGAGTGCCATGCGACGTGCACGCCACCGCTGCTCAAGTGCGGCAGTCGCTGCATCGACCCGCGCACCGACAACGACTTCTGCGGCGCCAGCGGCACGTGCACCGGCGGGAATGACGGCACCGACTGCAATGCTTCGCAGAGCTGCTTGAACGGACAGTGCGCCGCTTCCAGCGGCGGTGACTATACGCAGGCCGGCGACGCCCCGACCCGCTGCCTGGGCGGTGGTCCGGTCCTCGACTTGAACACCGGCGTCTTCAACTGCGACCCGAACGACCCCAACGATCCCGATTGCCCCGTGCCACCGGTCCTCGGCTGCACCGGCGGTCTTGCTTCGGTCACCTTCCGCTACGCGCTCTGCTCGTGCGACGACATCGACACCTCACACCCGCTCTTCGTCGATGGCTTCAACAGCTCGCAGGGCCCGTACGATCCCCACTGCGAGAACGGCGCGACCTGCACCAACCCCGGTACCAACAACGGCGCCTGCTCCTCTGACACCAACGGTGACAACATGGCCACCTGTGCCGACGGCAAGGGCGCGGGCATCGGCGCCAACGGCACCTTCGACAACAGCCAGACCACCACGGTGTGGGGCACCATGTGGCTATCGAACGGCGCCAGCGCGAGCTACCCGCCGCAGTCCCTGCCGGTCACCACCATCGAGCAAGACCTGCACATCGGGAACACGCTAGGCGGCGGCGCCATCCGCGTCCGCGGCGATGGCTACGTCGTGAACAACATCAACGCCAGCGGCTCGTTCGCCGACACGCTCTTCCAGAGCTCCGGCCGCACCAGCACGATGGCGGCGGGCACAATCAATCGCACTGCGAATCCTCTGGTCGTTCCCGAAGCCTGCGATTGCGCCCCGAGCAAGCTCGTCGACGTGCCAGCGATCGTCGCGGGTCATGCCTGCTTGCCGCAAGGCACCGCCGGCTGCAGCGGGGCAAACTGCTGCACGACGAGCAACAACAACAACAGCGACATCGGCCTCGACCCGCGGCTCCTCGCGAATCGCAACGGCGACATCCGCATCGACCTACCGTGCGGCCAGTACTACTTCACCAACATCACCGCCGGCAGCAACACGACGGTCTCGATGGTCGTCCACGGCCGCACCGCCATCCACATCGGCGGCAACATGGACATCCCGAAGGTCCTCAACATCACCCTCAGCGACTCCGCCGAGCTCGACGTCTTCGTGCACGGTGGTGTCTGCAATAACGACACGTTGTACGTGGGGTCGCCCGCCTACCCGGCGCGCGTTCGCTTCTACGCGGGTGGCGGCACCTTACGCCCCGGCGGCAGCGGCACCACCTGCGCGACCAACAACACGCGCTCGATGGCGCTCAAGTCGATCATCGGCGCCGCGAACCTCTACGCGCCCTACGGCGAAGTCTACATGCCGCAGACCTTCACCTTGTACGGCAGCATCTTCGCCGGCCGCGCGCGCATCGTGCAGGATGCAACCTTCCACTACGACAGCGGCATCGTGAACGCGGGTGAGACCTGCGAGAAGTGCGGCAATGGCGTGGTCGACGCGGGTGAAGAGTGTGACGGCACCTCGCTCGGCGGCGCTACCTGCGAATCGCTCGGCTATAGCGGAGGCCCGCTCGTCTGCAACAACGCTTGTCAGTTCGACACCCGCGCTTGCTGTGGTGACGGCGTCCGCGGTGGTGCCGAGCAGTGCGACGGCACCGACCTCAACGGCCAGACCGGCTGCCCCGCGGGTCAAACCGGGACGCTCACCTGCAGCCCTGCGTGCACCTTCGCGGGATGCACCGCGGCCGCGTGCACCCACGACGGTTCGATCAATTCCGGAGCAGGCGAAGAGTGCGACCGCGGCAATCCCGAGACAGACCCCGATGTATTCCCCACCTCCCGAGACACCTGCACCGAGGTGCTCGGCCTACCTGCGGTCGGCAGCCTGTCCTGCGCTGCCGACTGCAAGATCGACTCCTCTGCTTGCAGCTATTGCGGCGATGGTCTGCGCAACGGAACCGAAGAGTGCGACGGCGACGACTTCGACACTGCGCCCGGCGAGCAGCCCACCCCGCCCGCTTGCTCGGCCGGTAGCGGAACCGTGAGCTGCACCTCGGCATGCACGCTGGACACGTCGACTTGCACGGGCGGTTGCAACGACTGCCGCGACTGCAATAACCAAGCATGTGTTGGTGGCACCTGCGGCGCCTGCACCGACAGCTCACAGTGCTGCGCGCCGCTACTTTGCCTGGCGGGTACATGCACCTTGTTCTAGGGGGGCGGTTGTCACTGCCCATGGTCGCGCGCGTCGTCGTGGCCGCGGCGGCATTGTTCGCAAGCGGTTGTAGCGGCGCGCTGTTCATCGATGACCCCGGCCGCCAGGCGTGCACCTCCTCCGCTGATTGCGGGTACAACCGGGAGTGCGATCCACGCACTGGTTTATGCGTGCAATCGAATGGTCCGTGCTCGGCGGCGCTGCCCGACGGCGACTGCGGCCCGGGCCAGACCTGTAGTGACGGCATCTGTCTTTGCACCAACGCGACCCTCTGCGTCTGCGATGGCGTTTGCTTGTCGACCTGGTGCGACTGCACCCCCAGCCAAGGTTGCGACGACGGCGCCTGCGTCGACATCGTGACCGACGGTCCTGGGGCGAACTCATGCACGCCGGCGCGGCCCGATGGCCTTTGCGCCGACAACGCCGCCTGCTGTGGCGGCTCGTGCTGCATCGCGGGCGACGTTTGCGTCGGCGGCGAGTGTGTCCCCAATCAACGCCCGTGCTCACCAGCGGAGACGACCGGGTGGTGCGGCCCCGGCCTCGGCTGCTCGAACGGCCGTTGCGAGCCTCTCGAACAATGCGCCTGCTCGCCGTCCAACGACCGCGGCTGCTGCGCCGACGGCGCGACATGCACCAACGGCGCCTGTGTGGCGCAGACCTGCCGCGCGGGCGTCGCCGGAAGCTGCCCGCAAGACGAGATCTGCACCGTCGACGGCTGCGTGGATCTCCCGTGCTCTCCCGGCCACGACGACGGCTTCTGCGAAACCGGCTTCTGCAGCGTCATTGGCGCATGCAGACCCAACGACACCTGCGGCGCCAACGGCGACTGCAACCTCAACGAGTTCTGCGGCGCCGACGACCTTTGCCGCAACACCGGTACGTGCACCTCGAACGGCGATTGCGATCTGCAGCTCGGTCAAGGCTACCTGTGCACCAGCAACGCCTGCGTCGAACGCACCACCTGCGCTAACGACAGTGAGTGCGTCGAAGACAAGTACTGCTCGTCGCTGGGCAACTGCCTCGCGCTACCCAAGTGCGACGGCGATGCCGACTGCAACTCGGCCAGCGAGTATTGCTCGGGCAACGGCGAGTGCCTCGCGAATGCGTGCTGCGGTGTCAACGCGGATTGCGGCGCCGGGCGCCTGTGCGTCGAGCGCGGCACCTGCGACACCTGCATCGACGTGGGTAGCTGCGCGCAGCAGAGTGACTGCCCGCCCTCATACACCTGCAACACCGGTACCTCGCTTTGCGAAATCACCGGCGAGATCTGCGACAGCAACGACTTCACGGCCGACTGCACGCCGGGCGTCGTCTCGTGCTGCACCGCCGGCGGCGATTGCTGCGATGCCGGTGACCTCTGCAGCACCGTTGGTCGCTGCATCGACTTCGGCAAGTGCGTGGGCGACGGCGACTGCGTCACCGGCTTCCGCTGCGAGCGCTTCCAGTGCGTGCCTGCCGGCAGCGATCCATGTCCGTGCGGCGCCGGCGAGCGATGCGCCACGGTCCTTGGCCAATCCGGCTGCATCCCCGACACCAAGTGCGCGAGCAACGCCGGCTGCCCTGCTGGTCAGCGCTGCAACGCCGAATACGAGTGCGAGCCCGACGCGTCGTGCGGTGCCGAGCAGCTCACCACCGGCAGCTTCGTGCCGCCGAACGTGCTCATCGTCTTCGACAAGTCCGGCAGTATGAACATCTGCGGCGCCGGCGATCCGACCCGCGGTCACTGCGGCTACAACTACGGCACGTGCGCGAGCGAAGCTGCGTGCAACGGCTTCGACGGCGTGGCCATCGACGGCAACATGGAGTGCTTGAACTTCGGCGCCGGCAACGTCTGCACCGACGACGATTGCAACTTCGGTTGCGCCAACCCTCCGACGTGCTCGCAAACCAGCACCACCTCGCGCTGGGCGGAAGCGCTCAATGCAATCATGGGCGCGCCGGGCAGCGGCGGCGCTCAAGGGCTCATCGACACCTACAACAATCAGGTGTCCTTCGGCCTCGCCATCTATCCCAATCAGATGGGTGGGGACGCGTGCGCCATCGACTGCAACTGGTTTAGCTGCGCCAACGGCGGCAACATCACCGCCGGTGACATCGACGTTGCCGTCGCCTTGAACACGCGCACGGCCATCGAGAATGCCCTGACCGCGGCCGAGCCAGGCGGCTCGACGCCGACCGGTCCGACGTTGCGCTCCATCCTCGCGCTCCCCGACCACGGCGGCCTCAACGATGCCGATCGTCCGAACGCCGTGATGCTCGTAACCGACGGCGAGCCTACCGGTGACCTCACGGGTAACGTTCGCACCTGCGAGCCGCCCTGCGGCGACGGCATCAAGAATGGCGATGAGACCGGTGTCGACTGCGGCGGACAATGCCCGCCCTGCTTCGACACGGGCGGCGAGAGCTGCACGACCAACCCACAGTGCGAAAGCGGCCAGTGCAACGGAGCCGGCGTTGGTTGCGAAGCGCCGTCGTGCGTGAGCGCCGATGACTGCCTCTCGCACGTCTGCCGTGATGGTCAGTGCCGATTGCCGAGCTGCGCCAACGAAGCTCTCGACGGTAACGAGACCGCGACCGACTGCGGTGGCTCCTGCCAGCGCTGCACCGAAGGTCTCGAGTGCAACGTCGATGGCGATTGCGGGAGCGGCATCTGTACCGGTGGTCTCTGCACGGCGGCGAGCTGCAGCGACGCCCTGCAAAACGGATCCGAGACCGGCATCGACTGCGGTGGTGCTTGCACCACGGGCTGCGCGGACGGCACGGCGTGCGTCGCTGCGGACGATTGCACCAGCACCTTCTGCGACGGCATCACCAATGTCTGCCGTCCCGTCCACTGCAACAGCACCACCCAGAACGGCGACGAGACCGGCGTCGACTGCGGCGGTAGCTGCAAGCCGTGCACGACCCAGTGCACTGACGGCGTGCAGAACGGCACCGAGACCGACATCGATTGCGGTGGCGGCGCCTGCCCCGATTGCGGTGGCGCCAAGACCTGCGCCGCGGCGAGCGACTGCGTGAGCAACACTTGCACCGATTGTGCGACTGGTCAGGGATGCCGCGTCAACGCCGCCATCGATCGCCTGTACGCGGCCGACCCGCGCATCAAGACCTACGTCGTCGGCTTCCAGCTCTCGGGCAGCTCGAACCTCAATTGCCACGCGGTGCACGGCAAGACCGCGAACCGAGCCGTCAATGGTTGCGACGAGCTGACGCGCGACACCTGCGACGATGGTGGAGCTCCGACGTGCTACTACGACGCAGCCAATGCCGGTGCGCTGCAGACGGCTTTCAACGACATCATCCAGCAGGTGTCGTCGTGCCGCTTCAGCCTCACGGACACGCCGCCCGACTTCACGCGCATGTTCGTGTATCTGCAGGACGTCGGTGATCCGAACGACCGCAACGAGGTCTTCCGCGGCAGTAACTGGACGTACGACCAGAGCACCAACCAGATCGAGTTCTTCGGCACCGCCTGCGCCGAGATCCGGTCGGGTAGCCGCGAGCCTGTCATCGTCTTCGGCTGTCCGTTCACTGGCGGATGATCGACGGGTTCTCCCTGATTGTTAGATGACGCGGGGCGTGCGACAACGCCCCCGTCATGAGCTCACCCCTGCTGAAATCGACGCGCGACATGCTCGGGAAGCACGCGCCTTTCGACGACAACGAGGCCAAGCACCTCCAGGCCATGCACCGCCTGGCCGCGGCCGGACCCGAGATCTTCACGCGCTCGCACTACGAGCCCGGTCATTTCACTGCCAGCGCCTTCGTGGTCTCGCCCAGCGGTGACGCCATGCTGCTCGTTCATCACCCCAAGCTCGACCGCTGGCTGCAGCCGGGTGGTCACGTGGAAGCGCGCGACGGCGACCTCATGGATGCCGCCCGACGCGAAGCCATCGAAGAGACCGGCATCGCCAACATGGCGCTCATCGGCGATGGCATTTTCGACGTCGATGTCCACGTCATCCCCGCCCGCAAGGACGAGCCGGAACATCGGCACTTCGACGTGCGTTTCCTCTTCCGAGCCGGGACCCGAGATCTGAAGCTCGAAGAAGGCATCCAGGGGGCTCACTGGGTACCGCTCCACGAAGTAACCGTCGAAAACAGCGACAGCTCCGTTGCCCGAGCCGTGGCGAAGCTCCTCACCGAGGAGAGCGCGATGGCGAGGCTTCTAGACCCGGCGTAGGTCGGCTCGACATCGGCGAATCGAGCGGCCACACTCTCCCATAGAGGTTTCATGGCCATCTCTCCGCTCCGCCCCGTCGCGCAAGAACCAGAAAATAGCGAAGCGCGGGCCGCCAGTGTTCGAGGCGGAAGCAAGGGCTCTCGCTCCGCGGAGTGGGCGCAGGTACGCGCACGGGTGACCGCCGCGATCGATGCGGTGGCGACGGTCTTGAAGGGTAACAATCAAGCCATCGAGCTCAGCATGGCGGCGCTGCTCGCGCGCGGTCACGTGCTGCTCGAAGACGTGCCCGGCGTCGGCAAGACGACCTTGGCTCGAGCCCTCGCCAAGGTATTGGGGTCCTCGTTCTCGCGCATCCAGTTCACCTCCGACTTGCTGCCGAGCGACGTTCTCGGCGTGCAGGTGCTCGATCAGACACGCGGCACCTTCACTTTCAAGCGCGGCCCGGTGTTCGCGCAGGTCGTTTTAGCGGACGAGATCAACCGTGCATCGCCAAAGACGCAATCGGCGATGCTCGAGGCGATGGCGGACCGCCAGGTGACCATCGACGATCAGAGCTACCAGCTCGACGCGCCGTTCATCGTTTTGGCCACGCAGAATCCCACCGAGCACCACGGCGCCTATCCACTTCCCGAAAGCCAGCTCGACCGCTTCCTCGTGTGCACGGGGCTCGGCTATCCCCCGGCGGCCGACGAGCGTGCGCTGCTCCTGTCGCCTCGTTCGCCGGAAACCGCGATGCAACACCTGCAGCCTCTCTTCGACCCTGCCCGCGTCGTGCAAGCGCAGGAGCACGTGGACAGTGTCGTGCTCTCGCCCGCCATCGCGGACTACATCTTGGCTTTGGTGCAAACCACGCGAGTGCACCCCGACATCGTCCTCGGGTGCTCGCCGCGCGGCGCCCTCGCCTTCGCGGCCGCGTCGCGGGCCTGGGCTTTCGTCCGCGGGCGCGACTACGTCATTCCCGACGACGTAAAGACCATCGCCGCGTCGGTGCTTGCTCACCGCATCATGGTCTCGGGCGCTCGTGGCGCCTCGCGGACCCGTCATCAGGCCGTCACCGTGATCGACGAGCTGGTGTCACAGGTCCCCGTACCGCGGTGAAGCTCACCGCGCTGTGGCGACGCCTGTGGCGTAACGCGCCCCGGCAGCTGCGCTTCACTCGCGCGGGGCGAGTCGTCGTTGGTCTCGCCCTCGCGACCGGCTTTGCTGCCATCAACACCGGCAACAACCTGCTGTTCCTCGCCTGGGGCCTCGTGCTCTCCGGCATCGTGGTCTCGGGCGTCCTTTCCGAGCTCGCTTTACGCGGCTTGTCCGTGGACGCCCTGCTACCCAAAGACGCCCGCGCTCACGTGCCCTTCGCGTTGCCAGTGCGGCTCAGCAACGGAGCGCGACGGTTCGCGGCGTTGGGTCTCGATGTCCGTGCGCGTCTGGTCGCGCCAGGCGGTGGGCAAGAGGTTGCCGCGGCTCCGTTCGTCTTGCGCCTCTCGGCGGGTGCGTCCCACGAAGCCCTCGCGCGCGCCAACCTCGAGCGGCGTGGAAAATACACGGTCGACGAGATCGTGGTCGAGACCATGTACCCGTTCGGCTTCTTCGTTAAGGCACGTCCGTTCAAGCGGATCCCACCACCGGCGTTCTGGGTGGCACCGCGTGCCGTCGACGTTCGCGAGCTCGCGGTCGAGGTTGCAGGGCGGCGAGGCAGCGCGGCGGCCAACGTCGCGGGCGCCGGCGAGGACTACTTCGCCATGCGTGCCTTTCGCACCGGAGACGATCTACGCCGCATCAAATGGCGCCGTTCCGCGAAAGTGGGCCGCTGGTTGGTCGCCGAAACCGAGGCCATCGCTGGTCACGACGTGATCATCGAGCTGGCCATTGGCCGCCGCGCCGCGGTCGACGATGTCGAGCTCGCCATCGCGACCGCCGGCAGCCTCGCCGAAGCGCTGCTGGAGCTCGGCACCCGTGTCGGCTTACGCGGACCAGGCACGATGGTCACGAGCGAGGTCGGACCGGGGCACGCTTGGACCATCCTGCGGGCGCTCGCAGCCCTCGACCCGCAGCAGCCGGTGACCGGTGGCGTCGTTGGCCGCAGCACGACGCTGGTGGCCGTATGCGCGGGCGACATCTCCGTGCACGCCGATCACATTGTCCGCGTCGGCGGATCGCCCGAGGAGCAAGTGGCGTGACCCTCGGCGTCGCATATGCCATCGGTTTCGTTCTGGCGGCGACCACCGCGCTCCTCACCCTACTCTCCGCCAATCAGCTGCCCATGTGGATGTGGCTTGCCGTCGTCGTCCCCGCCGCCTCCGCCTCGCAGCAGGCGCGCGGTCGTAGCGTGCCGACCTGGGCCGGCACCTTGGTGGGTGGACTAGCCATCGTTTACGCGGCGGTCACGCTGCAGGGTCTTGGCCTCGAGGCGCTCCTCCCCGCGTCGTCGGGTGCGCTCGTCGGCATCTTCCTCGCGCGTATCATCACGCGCCGCACCTTGAAGCACGACTTGCAAGCGCTGCTCGTCTCGCTCCTCGTGGTCATCGCCGGCGCCGGCATGAACAACGGCGTGAGCTACGGTCTCGCCTTCGTCGCCTATGCAGTGAGCATCGTCTGGGCGCTAGTCACGCGGCAGCTCGTCGAAGGTGCGGAGCGCGAAGCGGCTTTGCCCTTCGGTGCGCGTCTCGAGGTGACGCTCGCGCGCCGCGACATCGTCACACCCGTCTTTTTCGGCGCCAGCGCCATGGTCAGTCTCGTCGTCTTGCTGTCGACGACGCTCCTGTTCGTCTTGTTTCCGCGCGTCGGCCTGGGAAGCTTTCGGCTCGGCCAACAAGGTGGTCTGCCGTCGACGGTGTCGCTACGCGGCGCGCCCATGGCGCGTGGAACCGGCGCCGTCGTGGCCCGCGTCAAAGGCATCACGCTCGCGCAGTTCGAGCAGGGTCTGTACTTGAGGGCCGCGACCTACGACCGCATGAACCGAGACGGCTTCGCCCGCAACGAAGGCTTGGTGGTGATGGGCGCGCCACCGGTGACGCAGATGGCTCATCGGGCCGACACCCGCATGTACGAGGTGTTCATGCAGCCGGTCGCCGACAACCGACTCTTGGTCCTCGGACCGGTTCAGAGCTTGACCCTGCTCGGCGGCGGCGGCGCCAACCCATCGATGGCCACGCGCACCATCAGCCTACGGCCGAACGGTGAGGTCGACGCCATCACCAGCGGCCCTATCCGCTACGCCGTCGCCGGCTCGACGAACTTGAGCGCGCTCGACGCCGGTGAGCTCGCCGAGCAACCACTCGACACCCAGGCGCTCTCCGCATGGCTAGCGTTACCCGACGACCTCGACCCACGCGTTCAAGAGCTCGCACGCGCGACGACACGAGGCACTGCGTCGTCGTCCGCTAAAGCGTCCGCACTGAGAAGACTGCTGCGTAGCTTCACCTATACCCTCGAGCTCCCCAACGGTCGTGCCGACGATCCGCTGACCGCGTTCTTGTTCGAGGATCGTCGAGGACACTGCGAGTACTTCGCGACCGCCTTCGCCGCTTTGTTGCGCGCTTCCGGAGTTCCGGCACGCGTCGTCGGTGGCTTTCAAGGTGGGGTCTGGGACGCCGAAGCCCAAGTCGCCGTCTTCACCGCCGACAACGCGCATGCGTGGGTCGAGTGGTATGCCGAAGGCGTCGGTTGGATCCTCGACGATGCCACCCCGCCAGGTGACCGCGGCAGCGCCCAGCTCTCCGGCATCGGCGCCATGCTCGAGAAGCTGCGTCGTAACTGGGACGACTACGTCTTGGACTACGGCCTGTCACAGCAGTTCCAGATCTTCTCCCAGGTCACACAGGGTGTTCGCAGCCTGCCTCTCGAGCTCCCACGACTCGCCGACAAGAAGACTCTCGCCGGCATCTTCGCCTGTTGCGTCGCCGTCGTCACGGCAGCTTGGCTGTGGCGGCGGCGGGGACGCGTCCACCGGCGGCGCGTCCACCCTCTCGCCGTTGCGCTTCAGCGGACGCTTACGCAGGTGCTCGGCGAGCCGCTAGCCGCGACCCGCACCTTGCGCGACGGTGTCACGCAAGCGACGCGGCAGCTCGGTGACGGGCACGAGCTAGCGCATGCCCTCGTCATGGCGCTCGCGGTCTACGAGCGCCAGCGCTTCGGCCTGGTTCGCGGAGGGCTCGACGACACGCCCCGCGCCATTCGCGCGCTCCGCTCGGCGCGACGTCGCGCGTCGGTCAAAGGTTCGGAACGATCAAGCGCACCGTGACGCTGGCGTCGCCGCCGAAGCTATCGGTCGGACGCGCCGCTGGCTGGAGATCGTCCACGGGATCATCCGGCCCCACGAGAGTATTGCGGAACGGCTCACGACTCGTCTCGGCAGTGGGATCGGTCGCAACCAGGAGGTTGGTCACCGCACCACCGACGTCGGCGCGCATGGCGGCGAGCTGCCCCGAGCTCAAGGGCTTGGTCGGCGATAGCGTACCACCGTCGAACGCGCCCGAGGCGCCCGGCCCGTCGAGATCGAGCGAGCCGCCAGAGCCGGTCAAGCTGATGGCACCATGGTCCACCACGAACTGATCGTGCTTTCCGTTGGTCTCGACGAAGAAGGCGGTCCCGCGAACACCGGCGACGGCGTTGTCGGTCTGAACCTCGAACCGCGACTCGTCACCGAAAAGCTTGGTGACCTTGGCCCACAAACGGCCGACCGACACCTTGATCGATTCTTTGCGAGCCGCGGCGGGATCACCGCGCGTTAGCGACGCCACCTCGACGCGGGTGTTGGAACCGAGCCGAATGAGCGTTCCGCTCGGCAGGCGCAAGCTGCAACGGCCATCGTCGCCGGTGGCGATGATGGTGCCCATGGGCACCTCGCCGAAGCGGTCGAGCGGCGCGGCGGCCTGGCCGGAAATCAACTCGACCTTGCCGATGACCTGGACGACACGGGCAGTGACCGGCGCCTGAGCGAGCACGAGATGGGTGAGGAGAATCAGCGTGTTCATGGTCGCTCGCCCCCTATTGGTACCAGAAGCGCACGCCTGCGCTCACCACGTGGCGGTTGAAAGTCCGAGCCTCACGATCTGAGACGTTCCGCATGAAGCCGTATTCGGCGTGAAGCTCGAAAACATCGAAGCCATAGCGGGCGCCGAGCTCGGTTCGGTACGTCACCTCGCCAACGTCACCGGTGTCGAAGGTGCGACCAGCCATCTCCGCAAGGCCAAAGGCGGACAGACTTCCCACCACGGGCACCCACGCATATGCGAGACCAGCGATTTCCTTGAAGTCGACCAGGGCCTGCACGTCGTTGTCACTGGCCTTGTTAATGGCTCCGCGCAGGTCGAGGACGAGCTGCAGGGCAGCCAGGCGCATGGTGTCACGGACCGCCAGCTCGTAGGTGACGTTGTCGGGACCCGCGATTGTCACGTCGCGCTCGGTGTCGCGGTACTCGACGCCACCGAGAAGGCGGAAGACGTGGCGGCCCATTGCTCGCGCGGCCCAGACGCTCGGCGCCAGCAAGCGCTGCACGTGCTGACCGAAGCTGTCGACGAAGATCTCGGTGTAGCGCATGTCGAGCGCCAGTTGGAAAGCGCCGAAGCGGTGCTGCCCCTGCGCAATGAGGCCGATAGTCGAAGGCACGACGCCTTGCAGCGCGTCGTCACCGTCCGTGCTCGTCTGGTTGGTGATGCGCGCAAGCAGGGTGAAGGGACGCGCGCCTTGCAACTGGTCGGCGCGCCCGTACGTGATGCCACCGACGGCTTCGACGTCGATGGTGGGCGTGCTGCGATCGACGTTCGAGGGAACTTGGCTCGAGGCGAGCTGCACGTTCGAGTCGTAGGTCATGCCGAGCCCGAGACGCGCGAGCGGCTTCACGCCACCCGTGTCGGTCCCGCGAATGTCGTCGCCCGACGACAAGCGAGCCCGGGCGTCGAGCGCCTCGGCACGTTGCGGATCACGAGCGACCAACGCCTCGAGCGTCGAGCTCGCAGCATCACGCGCGCCGACCTCCGCTTGCGCGAGAGCAAGCTCGTAGCGCGCATCGTCGTCGTCTGGGTCGAGCTGCAAGAGGCGCCCGAGGTGCGTCACCGCGGTGTCGGGGTCACCCGCCTTGCGAGCCAAGCGTGCCGCCGCCAGCAACGCGTCCGGATTATCCGCGTCGACGGACAGCGCCGCGGCGACCTCGGCACGGGCCGCGTCGAGATCACCCTGAGCATAGGCGACTTGCGCGGCGTCGAGCCGTGCTTGCGCCTCATCCGCGGGTGCGGTGATCAACGAGAAAAGTAACAGCGTGAGCAAGGTCATCGAGTCCTGACCGCGTGAGGGTCAGAGCTATTACACGACGGGTACGTCTTCTCAAAGCCTGCCTGCCGACGTACGCTCGCCGTTGAGGTTTCGTGAGCTTCGACCCGAAAATCACCAAGATTGGGCCCCAGCTACCCACCGCCCCGATCGGCGAGAGCCGCATCGACGTGCCGGTGAAAGATCGGCCGGCGCAACAGCTCACCACACCGGACCTCGAAGCAGCTCGCGTCGCCACGAAGCAGAAGGAGTCGGTGGAGCGCCAGATGCCCAAGCTCGAGCGCGGCGGTGCCTCGAAGCTCGAGCAGCGCTTCGCCGAGCTCGAGCTCGCTCTCGCAAAAAAAACCTTGGCGCGCGCCGAAGCCGCTAAGTCCGCTTTGGCGTTCTGCGCGAGCTACGCAGTCAGAGGCTCACGGGGCGGTCGTTCACGGGCGCTAGGCCTCTGCGCTCAGCTCGAGCAGATCCCCGACCATGAGGCCGACGCCGCCGGTCTGCGTGCCGGCGTGACCCTCGACGAAGCCATGCAGGAGGCCAATCGCGATGGCTTGCTCGCGGGCATGACCGCAGCAGCTCAGGTCGACGAGTCAGCCGACGCCGGGGTGCGTGCTTTCGTGTTGGCGCAGGGATCGCAAGCGTTGGCCATGCTCGCCGAGCATTTTCCCGCGGCGCTCGAGGAGATCGACGCACCGCTCGAGCGTGCCTTTGGCCTCGCAGAGGAGGCGCTCGCGCTCGCGCCCGGGAGCGCCGAGGCCCATATCGCGCTCGCTCAGCTCGTGCTCTTGCATGGTGATCACGAGGCCATGCGCGACGCTGAAACCCTCGCCCGACGCGCGCTCGAGCTCGAGCCCCATCATGACGGCGCAACCTTCGTCCTAGCCACGCTCGCCTACTGCCGCCACGACCCGGCGCAAGCGCTGGAGCTCCTCGCCGAGATTCATGCTCACGGCGCCGCGCGGCCGCAGGTCCACCTGCTGACAGCCCGCGCTCAGCGCGCTTCGAAGGCGCTCACGGAAGCGAGCGCGAGCCTACAAAGCGCTATCGCGGCTTTCCCGGAGCTCGCGGCCCTGCATGTAGAAGCTCACGTCATCGCCAAGCTCCAGAAGGACGAAGAACGCGCCACGCGCCACCGGGAGCGCGCCGCCGATCTCCTGGGCGATGCAATCGACGTGGACGACGCCATCGCGCTTTGCTTCAAGGGCCACAGCAGCTAAGGTGCGCCGCCATGAAAAAGCTCCTCGTGATGGCGGCGCTCTGCACCGCCGCTGCCGCCTGCACCAAAGACAGCTCGACCACCGACAAGCAAACCAACAGCGAAAGCAAGGCCGCCATGCCCGCTAACGATCCCAACGCCATTCCCGCCCCGTCCGATGTCGCGGCCGCTCCGGCGGACGCGGAGAAAACCGCGTCGGGTTTGGCATCGAAGGTCATGACCCCTGGCGGGGGCATGGAGAAGCCCGGCGAGAAAGATACCGTCCGCGTCCACTACACCGGCTGGACCACTGACGGTCACATGTTCGACAGCTCGGTCGCGCGCAACGACCCCGCGGTGTTCCCGCTCGACCGCGTCATCAAGGGCTGGACCGAGGGTCTGCAGCTGATGAGCGTCGGCGAGAAGCGCCGCTTCTGGATCCCCGCCGAGCTCGCCTACGGTACGACGCCCCGCCGCCCGGGAGCACCGGCCGGCATGCTGGTGTTCGATGTCGAGCTCCTCGGCATCCTCAAGGCCCCGACCGCTCCAGCGGACGTCGCGGCGGCTCCGAAAGACGCGAAGAAAACCGCATCGGGCCTCGCCTACAAGGTGATCACCGCCGGCACCGGCACGCGCAAGCCGCAGGCGACCGACCAGGTGCAGGTCCACTACACCGGCTGGACCACCGACGGAAAAATGTTCGACAGCTCGGTCACCCGCGGCAAGCCCGCCACCTTCCCGCTCAACGGCGTCATCAAGGGCTGGACCGAGGGCGTGCAGCTGATGGTCGAGGGTGAGAAAACCCGCTTCTGGATCCCGGCGAACATGGCCTACGGCGAAAACGCCGGCGGCGGCCGCCCGAGCGGCCTCTTGGTGTTCGACATCGAGCTGCTGAAGATTCTCTAGAGCACACGTTTTCGATCGGACGCCCCAGACCGCTCGGCGTTTTCTGGGGCGTTCGTGTCTTTAGGCTAGAGCTCGACGACCGGCATGAAGCCGCCGAAGATCATCCTCTTGCCATCGAAGGGCATCGGGTTCTTTTCCTGATCCATCCGCGGATCTTTCATCCCTTCGCCCATCATCCACTTCATCGCGGCCTCACGAGTCTCGCGGTCAGGCCACTCGATCCAAGAGAAGACCACTGACTCCTCTTCGGTCGCTTGGACGGCACGGCGAAAGTCGGTGACCTTCCCGTCCTTGACGTCGTTCTCCCAACACTCACGCACGCTGATCGCGCCGTGCTCGAGAAACACGGCGTCCGCCTTGCGCGCGTGCTCGATGAACCTCTGCTTGTTCGCGGTCGGCACCGCGATCACGAATCCGTCGATGTAGCTCATGACCGTTCCCCCTCGCGGGGTAACCTGCGCACCTCGGCGGTGGGCATCAAGGCAATCGCTACACCGGAGCAGCCACGCCCACCCTATTCTCAGGAATCCGGTTCGTCGAGCTTGCGATAGATGGTGCGCGTCGCAATGCCCAGGAGACGGGCGGCAGTGCTCTTGTCGCCGCCACAGCGCTCGAGGGTTTCTTTGATCAATCGGCGCTCGATGTCTTCGAGCGGGGTGCCGAAAGGCACGTACATGCCCTTGGAGTCGTCGCGACGCTGAGCGCTCACCGCATTGCGGACGCTCTCCGGCAGATCGTCGATGCCAATCACTTCGCTCTTCGCGAGCACCACCGCTCGCTCCATGGTGTTCTCGAGCTCGCGCACGTTGCCGGGCCAGCCGTACGCGTCGAGGGCCTTCATGGCAGCCTCGGAGAAGCCCCGCAGTGACTTCTTGTTCTTGCTAGCGAACTTGGTGAGGAAGTGCTGAGCCAAGAGTGGCACATCGCCATAGCGGTGTCGCAACGGTGGCACGGCGACGCGGATGACGTTCAAGCGATAGTAGAGGTCTTCGCGGAAGCGGCCTTCGCGGACGTCGTCTTCGAGATTGCGGTTGGTCGCGGCGATGACGCGGACGTCGACCTTGAGCGTATCGTTGCCGCCGACGCGCTCGATTTCGCCCTCTTGCAAGACGCGCAGGAGACGCACCTGAACCGCGGGTGTGGTCTCGCCAATCTCGTCGAGAACGATGGTGCCGCCGCTAGCACGCTCGAAGCGCCCGGCCCGGCGAGCCGCGGCGCCCGTAAACGCGCCCTTTTCGTGACCGAACAGCTCGCTCTCGAGCAAGCCTTCTGGAAGCGCGCCGCAGTTGACAGCGACGTATGGTCCGCTCGAGCGGTCGGAGAGCTTGTGGACGCGGCGTGCGAGAAGCTCTTTTCCGGTGCCGCTTTCGCCGACCAACAGGATGGTCGCTCGCGAGGGGGCGGCTTGCGACAACATCTCGATGGTCGCCTTGAGAGCCACCGACGATCCGACGATCTCCGAATCGGCGTTCGCTTGCACCGCTTCGCGCAAAACTCTGTTTTCGCGGACGAGTCCCTGGCGCTCCAGAGCACGCTGTACCGAGCTAACCACGACCGCACGCTTCAGGGGCTTGGGAATGAAGTCGTAGGCACCCTCGCGCATGCACTCGACGGCGTTCTCGACGGTGCCGAACGCGGTCATCATGACCACCTCGATGGCCGGTGAGATCGCCTTGACGGCGCGGAGCAGCTCGATGCCGCTCATCTTCGGCATCATGACGTCCGAGAGGATGAGATCGATGTGCTCGCTGCGCACCTTGTCGAGCGCTTCGGTGCCGCTGTCGGTGATGGTCACCGTGAAACCCTCGCGCTCGAGGATCTTCTGCAGCGAGTCGCGGATCCCCGGCTCGTCGTCGACGACTAAGATGTGCTCGGCGCCCACACCCATTGTGTACCGCCGACGGACCTGCCACGTACAGTGGTTCCCATGGCGCTGCTCCGCGGTGGTGACGCGCTCGAGCGCGCCCGCTCCCTATTCCACGACCCCAAGGCGATCGTCGGCGTCGAGGCCGATCGCGACAGCCGTGGCGCACCGCCACGAGTCATCGCCCTGGGCACGGCGAACGAAGCCCTGGTGATCGACGTCGCGGGAACGCCCGGGATCGCCGCCTTGCTCGGCGCGCATGATCGCCCGTTCGGCGCAGTGCACGCCAAGGCTCTGCATCGCGTCCTCTTACGCCTCGGCGAAGGCCCCCTACCCGCCCGCTGGGCCGACGCGGTGATCGCCGAGCAGCTCCTCCTGGGCGGCCGCGAGGGGTCGGTCGACCCGGACGCAGTCGCCGTGCGCCACCTGCGTGAGCCCCTGCCTTCTGCGGAGACCGGCCTCGAAGCCTTGAAAGCTCGTGCGTCCGCTATCGCACGCTTGGTCGCCGCGCAGATCCCGCGCCTGCGTGACGAGGAGCTGGTCACGGTGTCGCGTCTCGAAGCGGCTGCGGTTGCTCCCATCGCCGAGATGGAAGCCAACGGCATGCCGTTCGACGCCCAGCGCTGGAAGGCCATCGACGCCGACGTGCGTGCCGAACAAAAAGACCTGCGCGCGAAGATCCTGCCGCACTTCGCCAAGGTGACCGGCAACGACCTGTTCGGTGGCGCCACCTTGAACCTCGACAACGACAACGAGCTCAAGAAGGCGCTCGCCGCCATCGGTCACCGCGTCGAGAACGCCAAGCGCGAAACTCTGCAACGCTTACCCGAGCCGCTCGGCCCGCTGCTCGCACGCTATCGCGAGGTCATGAAGCTCGTCAGCGCCTACGGCGAGACCTTCCTCGAGTTCGTCGGAGCGGACGGGCGGTTGCATCCGACCTTCACCCAGATCGGCGCCAATACTGGCCGCATGGCGTGTCACTCGCCGAACCTGCAATCGATGGTGAAGGACTCGCCGCACCGCACCTGCTTTCGCGTCGACGAAGGCCGAGCCCTGGTCACCGCCGACTACGGTGCCTGCGAGCTCCGCATCATCGCCGAGCTCTCCGGCGATCCGGTGTTCGCCGAAGCGTTCGCGCGTGGCGAAGATCTGCACGCTCGGGTCGCGACAGCAGTCTTCGGCAAGCCGGTATCGAAGAACGAGAACCCCGAGCTTCGCCAGCGCGCCAAGGCGGTGAACTTCGGTCTCGCTTACGGCATGGGCGCTCAAGGTCTCGCGCGCGCCATCGACACCGACGTCGATCAGGCGCGCCAGCTCCTCGAGAAGTACTTCCGCAGCTTCCCGCGCATCCGCAGCTTCCTCGAGCGCTCGGCGAGCGAAGGTCTGTCGCGCGGCTTTGCCCGCACCATGACCGGCCGCCGCCTCTATCTCGAAGGCGAGCGCTCGCAGCTCGAGCGCATCGCCAAGAACATGCCCATCCAAGGGACCAACGCGGACATCACCAAGATCGCGCTCGCCCGCCTCCGCGCCCGTTTGGGAACGAACCGTCTCGTTAATGTGGTGCACGACGAAATCGTCTGTGAATGCGCCCGAGTCGAAGCCGACGACGTGGCCACAGCCATGCGCGAGGAGATGGTCGCGGCGGGGTCGCAGGTCTTGAAGACCATCCCGCTGACGGTCGACGTCAGTGTCGGGGATATTTGGGGCAAATGACGAGGTTGTCAGAGGATCCGCCACTCTTATAAGGAGCGGCGCGGATGGCTGATCAGCTCAGTAACGACCTCAGCTCCCTGCGTATCGACCGCTCGGGTTTCGACGACGCCCCGAAAACCGGACGTCGCTGGGTGGTCATCGCCGTCGTGGCCGCTCTAGCGGTCGCCGCCGGCGCTGTCGCCTACAGCAAGCTGCAGAGCGTCATCTTCAAGACCGAGGTCACGCTCACCGAAGTGGCCTTGGTGTCGCCGATGAGCGCTTCGACGCTCGTCACCGCTACCGGCTACGTGCAGGCGCTGAACCGCACCGAGATCGGCGTGAAGATCGTCGGCGTGGTCGCGAAGCTCAACGTGGCCGAAGGCAGCGTCGTCAAAGCCGGCGACGTCTTGATGGAGCTCGAGTCCGCCGACAAACGTCGTGAGCTCGCGGCCGACAAGGCGCGCATCGCCATGACCGTGGCCAAGCTCGAGTCCGCTAAAGCGACCGCTACCGATCTGGAGACACAGGCGAAACGTAACCGCGCTCTGGTCGAGACCGGCGCCATCAATCAGTCGATCGTCGACGAGAGCGAGCAAAAGGCCCTGGCGGCGCGTCAGATGGCTCACGCCGCCGCCGCCGAGCTCGAAGCCGCCAAAGCAACCGCCGAGGCCACGGCAGTCGCCTTGAGCTACTTCACCATCACCGCGCCGATCTCTGGTCGGGTCATCACCCGCCCGGTGCAAGTTGGCGAGCGCGTCATCGAGCAATCGCTCCTCGAGCTCGCCGACATGAATTCGCTGGTCATCGAGGTGGACGTGCCCGAGGCGCGCCTCGGCATGGTGAAAATCGGTGCGCCCGCCGAGATCGTGCTCGACGCCTATGCCGGTCAACGCCGGCGCGGTGAAGTCGTCGAGATCGGCTCCAAGGTGAATCGCGCCAAGGCCACCGTGATGGTCCGGGTGAAGTTCGTCGATGATACCACCGGGGTCCTGCCCGAGATGGCCGGCCGCGTCTCCTTCCTGTCGCAGATGCCCGATCCGGAGAGCATGAAGCAGCTCGCGAAGCTGGTGGTGCCCAAGGCCGCCGTCGCCAAACGCGATGGCGCCGACGTCGTCTTCACAGTGCAAGACGCCGTGGTGCGCATGCAACCGGTGACCCTCGGTGCCGCCTTCGGTGACGGCTTCGAGATCGCCGGAGGCTTGGCCGCCGGCACCAAGCTCGTTCGCAACCCCAGCTCGGATCTAGTCGACGGTCAGAAGATCAAACAGAAATAGCGCCCACCAAGGACACCATGAGCACCGCAGCTTCCAGCGCCCACGCCTCCGCCGGCATCACCGTGCGCGACGTCACCAAGGTTTTCTATCGCGGCAAGGAGCCGCTCACCGTTCTGAACAAGCTCAACCTCGAGGTCACGGCCGGCCAGTTCGTGGCGCTGATGGGACCGTCGGGCTCGGGCAAGTCGACGCTGCTCAATCTCATCGCCGGTCTCGATCGCCCGTCACAAGGGTCGGTCCAGGTCGGTCAGTCGTCGGTGTCCAATATGGCGGACAGCGAGCTCGCCAAGTGGCGCTCGCAGAACGTCGGCTTCATCTTCCAGACCTACAACTTGATGCCGGTGCTCACCGCCATCGAGAACGTCGAGCTGCCGCTGCTGCTCACCAAGCTCTCCGGCGCCGAGCGCAAGAAGCGCGCGCAGACGGCGTTGCGCGTCGTCGGCCTCGAGGACCGCAGCACGCACTATCCGCGTCAGCTCTCCGGTGGTCAGGAACAGCGCGTTGCCATCGCGCGCGCCATCGTCAACGACCCGAGCCTCATCGTCGCCGACGAGCCCACCGGTGATCTCGATCGCCAAAGCGCCGACGATATTCTGACGCTGCTCACCAAGCTCAACACCGAGTTCGGCAAGACCATCGTCATGGTCACCCACGACCCGGCCGCCGCCGAGCGCGCCAACGTGACCCGCCGCCTCAACAAGGGCCAGCTCTCGTGAACATTCCGATGCTCGCGGCGCGTAACGTCACGCGCAACAAGCTGCGTACCGTGCTCACGACGCTCGGCGTCGCGGTCACCGTGCTCACCTTCTTGCTCATCCGCACCGTGGTCGCGGCTTGGTACGTCGGCGTCGACGCGGCGTCCAAAGACCGCATCGCCACGCGCCACAAGGTGTCCTTCATCATGCAGCTGCCGAAGCACTACGCCGAGACGGTTCGGCAGGTGCCCGGCGTGCAAGCGACGACGTGGGCGCAGTGGTTCGGCGGCAAAGAACCGAACCACGAGGGCGAGTTTTTCGCGACCCTCGCCGTCGATGCCAAGACGACGCTCGACGTCTACGATGAGCTCGTGGTCCCAGAAGACCAGAAGAGAGCTTGGCTCGAGGATCGCCAGGGCATCTTGGCCGGTGACGTGATCGCCAGGAAGTTCGGCTGGAAGGTCGGCGACCGCGTGAATCTCAGCGGCACGATCTATCCCGGCGATTGGCAATTCACCGTCGACGCCATCTACTCCGCGGCGCGCAAGTCCATCGACCGCTCGACCGTGTTCTTCCACTGGGACTACTTGAACGAGTCCCTACCCGAAGCGCGTCGTGACCGAGTGGGCTGGATCGTCAGCCGCATCGATGATCCGGGAAAGAGCGCCGCGATCCAGTCCGCTATCGACAACACCTTCGACTCCCGCGACATCCAGACACTGAGTCAGTCGGAGCGCGACCTCAACAACTCGTTCCTCGGCATGATGTCAGCGGTGCTCGGCGCTCTCGATATCGTCTCGGTCGTCATCTTGGTGATCATGGGGCTCATCCTGGGCAACACCATCGCCATGGGTGTGCGCGAGCGAACCACGGAGTACGGCGTCATGCGAGCGCTCGGCTTCTCGCCGCGGCACATCGCGACCTTCGTGCTCAGCGAGGCGTTTACGCTCGGCATCGCGGGCGGGGCGCTCGGGCTCGCGATAGCGTACCCGTTCATCAACCACGGCGTAGGCGCGGCCATCGAAGAGAACATGGGCGCGTTCTTCCCCTACTTCCGCATCCTGCCGGACACGGCGATCACCGCGATGATCTTGGCGGTGCTCTTGGCGCTCGTCGGCTCGGTCATTCCCGCGTGGCAGGCAAGCCGCCTGCGCACCATCGACGCACTTCGGCAGGTGGGCTAACCCATGATCCCTCTCCGCTATAACGCACGCAGCCTGGTTCGCCGCCGCGCCACCACCATCGCCGCGGCGCTCGGCATGGCGCTGGTCGTTTTCGTGTTGGCCGCCTCGCTGATGCTCTCGTCGGGCATCAAGAGAACGATGACCCAATCGGGTCGAGCCAACGTCGGCATCGTGTTGCGCAAGGGTAGCGATGCCGAGCTCGCGAGCGGCGTCGAGAAGGCCCACGTGGCGCTGATCTCGGCCCGGGAAGAAGTCGCGCGCGACGCCAGCGGCGCCCCGATGAGCGTCGGCGAAGTCGTGGTCGTCATCACCCAGGAGAAGCTCGGCGGCCAGGGTGGCATCTCGAACGTCATGATTCGCGGCGTCCCCGAGAACGTCTACACCTTCCGCCCGAGCGTCCACGTGGTCGAAGGGCGCCCGGCGCGTCCCGGCACCGACGAAGTCGTCGTTGGCAGGCGCGTCGCTGGACGCTTCAAGGGTGTCGATTTGAACCAGTCGTTCGAGCTCAAGAAGAACCTACCGGTGCAGGTGGTCGGCATCTTCGAAGACGAAGGCTCGTCCTACGAGTCCGAGGTGTGGGGCGATCTCGAGACCGTGCGGCGTGGCTTCGGCCGCGAAGACGGTGTGTCGTCGGTACGCGTGCAGCTCACGAGCGCCGACAAGATGGACGCTTTCAAGGCCGCGGTGGAGAGCGACAAGCAACTGCAGCTCGAGGTATTCCCCGAGCAGACCTACTTCGAGAAGACCTCCGAGGGCACGTCCGCTTTCGTGAACGGTCTCGGCATTACCATCGCGGTGTTCTTCTCGATCGGCGCGATGATCGGCGCACTCATCACGATGTACGCCTCGGTCGCGCAGCGTCGCAAAGAGATTGGCACCCTGCGGGCATTGGGGTTCTCCAAGGTTGCGATCCTCAGCTCGTTCTTGATGGAATCGCTGATGCTCGCGGTCGCCGGAGGCATCCTCGGGGTGGCCGCCGCCCTCGCCCTCGGCTTCGTGAAGTTCTCGATGATGAACTTCGCGAGCTGGTCCGAGGTGACCTTCTCGTTCAATCCAACGCCCGAGATCCTCGTATTTTCAGTGGTCTTCGGCGGCATCATGGGGGTCATCGGCGGGTTCTTCCCGGCCGTTCGCGCAGCCCGCGTCCCACCGATCGCCGCCATGCGCGGAGCGTAATGATCTTGCCGGGGTAGCGTGTGCCACGCCGCCACGGCCTGTCGGGGCAACATCGTGCCTTTCGGCGCCGATCCGAAGGCATGCTTTCTATTTCTGCGCACACCTCGGTTGCCGCCCAGCAATCTCCGGCGGCCCCCGCCATCGACGTCAGCTCCGCCGCGGAGCACCTCGCTGCCATGCTGCGCTTCAAGACCGTGTGGCCAGACCACCGAGGTCCCGCGCCCACCGCCGAGCTCAAGGGCCTTCGCGACTACATCGCCCAGACCTATCCACTCGTTCACAAGCATCTCAAGCTCGAGCAAGTCGGCGAGAGCTTGCTCTACACATGGGAGCCGAAGGGCAAGGTTTCCAAGGAACCGATGCTCCTGATGTCGCACTTGGACGTCGTGCCAGTCGAACCAGGCACCGAGGGCAAGTGGACACATCCGCCGTTCGCCGGCGTCATCGCCGACGGCAAGGTCTGGGGGCGCGGTGCCATCGATGCCAAAGGCACGCTGTGCGCGGTCCTCGAGGCTCTCGAGAGCCTGCTCGCCGCCGGTGGTGAGCCGAACCGCGTCGTGCACGTGGCCTTCGGAGCCGACGAGGAAGTGCTCGGGCTCACCGGTGCGGCCCGCATCGCCAAGACCCTCAAGGAACGTGGCGTCAAAGTCGAGTTCGCGATCGACGAAGGCTCACCCATCGTCGACGGCGCCAACGTGGGGATCACCAAGCCCGCGGCGGTCGTCAGCCTCTCTGAGAAGGGGTTCGTGTCGGTCGAGCTGACCGCGAAGGGCCCCGCCGGCCACTCCTCGATCCCGGTGCCAAACACGGCCATCGAGGTCTTGGCCCGCGTCATCGGTCGCCTGCAAGACAGCCAGCCGGCGCCACGCATGACGGACCCAGTCCGGCACATGCTGCAAGCGATCGCCAAGGAGCTCCCCCTCGCCAAGCGCCTCGCGCTGCAGGCGGGAGCGGTCGGCGAATGGCTGTTCATGCGCCAATTGCTCGCGAACCCGACGACGGCCGCGATGGTACGAACCATCAGCACGCCGACGATCATTCACGGCGGCATCAAGGACAACGTCGTTCCCGAGACCGCGAAGGCCACGGTGAACTTCCGGACCCTGCCCGGCGAATCGGTCGAAGACGTGGTCGCACGGGTCAAGGAAGCCATTGGAGACGACAAGGTGACTCTCGAGCTCATCGAGAACGCGCACCCGGCCTCCCCCGTCTCTTCCCCGACCAGCGCCGGCTTCGTTGCCATGGGCGCGGCCATCCGCGCGGCTTTCGGCGATGACGTCGTCATGGTGCCAACCCTCGCCATCGGGGCGACCGATTCGCGCTACTTCGACGAGGTGGCCAAGGATGCCTACCGGTTCTCGCCGTACAAGCTGAGCCGGGAGGACATCGGGACCATCCACGCGACCAATGAGAAATTGAGCGTGGAGAACCTCGGAGGGGCGATTCGGTTTTACCAGAAGGTGCTTACGGAGACGGCGGTCGACTTTCGGTAGTCGGCTATCGGTTTTTCAAGGCGATCGCCCCGCTCTCTTGCCGAACCCAGGCCCAGTAGGTATACACCCCCGCCGTATCTAAGGTTTCTCTCCCGAGGTCTCAATGGCTCGCGTAACCGTCGAAGATTGCTTGGATAACGTCGACAACCGCTTCGCCCTGGTCCTGCTCAGCGCGCAGCGTGCGCGTCAGCTGCTCAAGGGCGCGAAGCCCACGGTCGAGCACTCGAAGAACAAGGCCGCCGTCCTCTCGCTGCGCGAAATCGCCGCCGGCAACGTCTACGCCGACCGCGATCTCGTCGACGTGCTTGCCGAGCAAGCCGCCAAGAACGCCGCCAGCAAGAGCTAGTCCTGGCGCGGCCTGCTCAGGCCGCCCGTAGCTTCTCCGCCAGACCCTGCCGATAGTAGCGGCGCACGTCGGTTGTCAGCCTATTGCGTCCGCTATCGCGGGCATAGCGCTTGACCAACTTGGTGCAGTACCCACGCGCCGCCCGGCTCGCCGTGTGGTAGCGCTCGACTTCGTCGTCGGCGACCTCGGGCCTGAGCACGTACTCGTCGAAGATGCGTTTGGCGAGCTGGTTGGCGCCTGACTCGCGCGCGAGCCCCTGCTCTTCGAGGAGCAGCCAAGAGCTCACGAACTTGTCGACCTCGGCCTGGAGCTCGAGCTCGAGCGCGCTCACCGATAGCTCGTGCGAGGCGCGGAACGCGTAAAGCACGAAGTGGCTCACGCCTTCGAGAGCGATGCAGTAGGCCTCGAAGTTCTCCGGAGTGAGCCCCTGCGACGGCGGATGTTTCTCAAGGGTCTCGGTGACGCTGGGCGCGATGTAGAGAGCGAGGTCGACGTCGTGCTCGCTCTCGCGGATGAAGAGCTGCTCGGGAATACCCTCTCGACTGCCCGGAATCTCGCGCCGCGTGTCGTCGTCGACCAGGTACTCACTGACGTCGAGTCCGGTGTCGACCGCGTGCAGATCTTCGATGCTGCGCTGCAGATCCGCGATAGCAGACTTGGGCTTAGAGATGGGAGTCCTCGCTATTGATTGAAGTCCTTGGGCTTGCGGCCAACGGGAAACATGCCGACATCAGCGAGCTTCTTCTGGATGCGATGGTTACCGGTGCGCGTCCAGCGATCGTACATCTTGAGCAAGTCTTGATCGGAAAGCGCGTCCGCTTTAGCACCCTTGCTCGCGACTTCGTTCAAGAGGTCGACGAGCTCGTTGAACTTCTTGGCGAGCTTGGCGTAGAGCTCGGCGACGGTCTCGCCGTTCTTCTGCCCGCCGATGGTCTCGGAGAGCGAACCGTAAGCGTTGCCGCCCATGGCGATGTAGTAGTCGATGTCGACCAGCGACTTCTCGACGAACTCCACGAAGAAGCCCGAGACGTAGAGAGCGCCGTCGCCCAGCGTCTTGAGGATCTGAACGCGTTCGCCAGGAGGCGCATCCATCGCGCGCTTGTACATGAGCGCGAGAGGCTCTTCGCCGTTGGGAGCTGGAGTCCCGGGACGGGAGTAATCGCACAAGAGCCGTACGAGGTAGTACTCGATGATGTCATCGAGTTGCATACCGAGCTCATCTCTCGCGGTCGTAACTTCACCACGGAAGAACTCAGTCAGGTCGCCGCTTAGAATCACGCCGGACTGCCGCATGCCCGATCCTACGACTCCCTTCATAGAAAGGTTGAACTCAACCCTCTATGATCGTGCATCGGCAGAGCATCCAGGAAGGTTGCTCGGCGCGACTCACGCGGGTGTGACACGCACCTTCATTGAGTGTAACCACGTGAAAACATGTCGCAAGATTTCTACGCACAGACGAAGCTCGACATTCCACAGCTGCGCGACTTGCTAGCTTCGCTTTACGGTTCGAACGACGCGTCGGAGCGCTGGGAACAAGCCCTACGCATAGCCCGCCTCGCCCTTTCGTTCGTCGAAGCGGACTCCGCCGAGACGAAAGACGCGGATATTCAAATGGTTGCGGGCCTCGCGCTAGTCTTCCACGTGCGCCACAAAGTCGTCCCGACGACACGGGTCCGAGCGTCCGTCGAGGCGTTTTTCGTGAGCCAGGGGTGGACCGCTGTGCGCTCACGGGAGCTGATGAGGGCATTGGAACGACTGCCGGACAAGGCGCAGACCATCGAGGAAAAGCTGGTCGCGGATGCCGAGTCGATCACGAGGATGGGAGTCTTGGGTCTGGTTCGGTCCGCGATGGCGGCTGGGGCGGCGCAGCAGACCGTGTCGTCTATAGCGGATGCGGTGCAGAAGAATGCGCATCGCAGGTTGTTTACGCGGGTGGGGAGCAATCGGGCGATGGCGGCGCGGGAGAGATTGAAGGAGTTGGGAGGGGAGTTGAGGGGGGTGGTGGAGCAGGAGGCGGGTGACGGGCGATAGAGGGGTTAGCGGTTTGGCGTCACTCGCGGGGGGCTGCGCGCCCCGGGCTCTTCCGCCGGCTTAGGCTGTGTTGCTTCTGTGGGTGTCTTTGCTGCTGTGCTCGGCCGTCGTTGTTCGTCTGCTATTGAGGATGCGCCCCGGGGCGCGTCGTGTAGTTGCGGGCCGCGTTGTGGACGCGGCAGTAGAGCCGCAGGTTGGTGGTCTTGGGTCGCCTCCCTTGGCGCATTGGTCATGGTCGCGCTCGGAGACCTCGCGTCGGGTCGCAGCACTTGGCGCGCGGCTGGGGTCGGGCGCACGCTCGGTGCTCACCGCTTCGATGGGCAGCTGCTTCGGCTTGTCGGTGCGGAGGTCCCGAGCCCGTGGTGCGCCGCAAACGACCGCGAATACGAAAACACTCCAGACGTCCGCGAAAACGCACCAGCGTCCACCGCAACGCATCCGAAGGCCATTCTCAAACGCCCGCACGCAGCTGAAGGCGAGGTGCCTGCAAAACACGTAAACAAAAACTCAGAAATCGACCCGAAGAAAGTACGCGACGCGCTCCGGGGGGGGGGGGCGCTATAGCGGACAACACAAAGGCCCGGGTCTTCTCAACCCCCTCGGTGCCAAACCACCCACGCTACGAATTGCAACGCGGCAACGGCTCACGAGTGAGTGACCGAGTTCCCAAACCAGCGACCTTTGACGCGCTGAGCTAAATGGTGACTGTCACCATTTTCCTGACGCGCTGAGCTAAATGGTGGCAGTCACCATTTTCTAGCCCGCCGGCGGCAAGCATCACCACTCACGACAGCCCATGCTCACCCGCTCACCCGGAGCTCCGCTCCACGAAACGCTGGCGATGTCGACACAGAGTTGGCTCGCCGCCGGGGAGAGCTCGCCAGTGTTGATCTGTGTCTGCACACGTGACGTTCCGACCGCGACGAAGCTGGAGCCGAGCAAGCGCGTCGTGTTCAGGGCGAGGCCGTCACTGATGTACAGCGCGTAGTTCTCCAGCAATGCGGCTTCTTCGATGCCCGAGAGAGTGACTTCGAGCGCCAGATAAGGCTGCTGCGTTCCACACTTCAGCGCCGCGGCGCCGCAAGAACCGCCGGTGGTGTCGCGCGGCTTCACGAAAGTCACGTCGAGCTCTCGCACGGGGGGGAACGGCCGGCGGCGCGTCGACACTACTCGAGACGCGAATGACGGGGTTCGTCCCTCGACGGTAGTCGCCGTCGGGGAGCGGAGTCACGGGCCGGTAGATGCGACAGAGGGTCGACTCTTCGCTGGCTAGCGTGATCTCGACGTTCTGAAAGCCGCTTGGCGTCAGTCGTTGAAGCTGCGCGTAAGCGTCGAAGAACGCGGGACGGTTACCGATGGTCGCGACAGGATCCTGATGCGTGCTGGATTCCCGAGTAGCGAAGGTGGCCGCCCCAAAAGCGTCCGTGGGGCCCAGGTCCTCGAGCGGTGAGCAGGGAAATCCAGGGCGCGCAATCAAGGCCCCGAGCAGGAGGAGAGCGAGTGGCCGGACCATCGAGGCGAGTTTACAGCGAGCAAGTGGTGACGGTTAGCGAATTGCGATAGCGGACCGATGACCGATGACCGATGACCGATGACCGATGACCGATGACCGATGACCGA